>CAWIUB010000011.1:0-186825 GCA_963839175.1 uncultured Actinomycetota bacterium | reverse complement strand
CTCGCGATCGAGTCGCTCGCCGGTAGCGACGGGTTCTGCACCGCTGTTCTGCTTGTGGACCCTCAGAGTGGCCGGGCAGTTGTGGAGACCATGTGGCGTGACGGCGAGGCGCTCGTCGCCGCACGCGGTCCGGCGGCCGCCCGCCGTTTGGAGGCCGTCAAAGGCGGAAACGTCACGGTGCGCGGGATCGACCAGTATCGGTTGGATTTCCACTCCGTGGAGCTGGAATAACCCGCGACGCGTCATCACAGGGTGAACGCAACGACGACTAGCGCCTCGTGGCTTGTTCCGCCGTGAGCGTCGAGCTGGCCGATGATGCGGGCCGCTGGTGCTGGTAAGAGTTTCGCCGGCTACTAGCGGCCCGTCACCTATGTCCGTGCCCAGCCGGGCCGGCCGCCGGAGGGCCGAAGGTCCGCAGGCGAGCCGGCCAGATCGGCGGGCGCGGAACTGGACGGCCTCACGAGCGCCCAGGCCCGCCGCATCGTGGCTGACAAGGATCAGGCGGCGGATGTCGTCGCGTTCTCTGTCGCAGAGTTCATCCAGCGGCAGGTCATCCATCTGCAGCAGATCCTCGCCGGATTCCCGCTTCTCGCAACGGAGCACTGAACTCCAGCCCCGACCGGCGGTGGCCCACCTGCTGCTGCTGACCGTCCGATATCCGCCGTACACGCACGCCTAACGCTGCGGCTCGGTCGCCGTCGTGCTGGAGATCCGGAACGTGGGGTGATCGGCCGCGTCGGGCAGCTCGCGGAAGGTCCGACCGACGGTCGGCAACGTGCCGAACTGGCGTAGGTAGGCCTCGATCAGCGGTGGCCGCTGCTGGACCGGCACCTCGACCGCGGTGAACTCCTCGACCTGGCCGCGGCGGGTGAGCCGGCCAGTGCCGGCGGCCCGCAGGTTGCGTGACCACTCGGTGTGGCCGTAGGCCGCGAGCAGATATCGCTGACCCTCGTGTTCGAGGACGACGAGGGAGTGAGAGCGCCACTGGCCGGTGTTTCGTCCGCGCACCGACAGCAGGCAAACGACGGACGGGCGGAATAGCCGTGCCATGCGCTCGCCGATGACCCGAGCCGGCCATCGCGGGCGAAGATACGCATTGCCAGTCATGGTCGGTCTCCTCTCGTCACGGTGCAGATGATGGCATCAGCGCGAACCCTCAGTCGGCGGCGAGCGCGGCCAGGACGCTGTGGCGCGCTGCCCGCCGTGCAGGCCGGATGCCAGCGAGCACGCCGGCGATCGCCCCGACGACGAGGAAGATCACCAGCTGCAGCGGCGGAGCGGAGAAGACCGCAAGCGCCGAGGTGGGCGACGCGCTGACCAGGGCCCAGCCCAGGAATACGCCGAGCAGCACGCCGCCGACGGTGCCGAAGACCGCGATGATCAGCGATTCCCAGCGGATCATCGACCGGGCCTGGCGCCGGCTCTGGCCTACGGCGCGCAGCAGCCCGAGCTCGCGGGTGCGTTCGTGGATGGACAGGGTCAGGGTGTTGGTGATGCCCATCAAGGCGATCAGGATCGCCAGCGCGAGCATCACGTAGATCAGGCCGAGGATGGTGTTCACGCCGCTGGTGACGCTGCCGCGGTACTCGGCGCGATCCTGCACCCGCGGTGCGCCGTACGGCGCGGCCGCCTCGGTGACCGCGGCCTGGACGGTGCGCAGGTCGCTGCCGGGCCGCAAGCCGAGCAGGATCTGGCCGTACATGAGCTGGCCGGCGTGCGGCGTCCAGGCCGCCGGGGCGAGCAGGTAGTCGCCGATGAGATCCGCGTAGTCGTAGATCGTGGTGACGCGCAGGCGGGCAGTCGCTCCGTCGGGATAGGTGACGGGAACGATAGTACCGATCCCCCAGTGCCGGTCCTTCGCCGCGGTCTTCGAGATGGCCAGGGTTCCACCGTTCAGGCCGGCAACCGATCCGCCCAGATCGGCGACCCGGCCCAGCGCGTTCGGGTCCGCGACGCTGATCGAGCGGGCGTGCCCGTCCAGCAGGACGGTGCCCTTGGCGATCGGCGCGGACGTCTGCACGCCTGGCAGCTGAGCGAGCCGATCGGCCAGTTGCGGGCTGAGCCCGCTGGCGCCGGATTGGCCGCCGTAGCCGCCGAGGTCGACCACCAGGTCGGCGCGCAGCGTCCGGTTGACGCCGTGCGCGGCGGAGGCCTTCAGCGACGCGCCGACCACGGTGAAAAGCGCGACCACGGTGACGCCGACCATCAAGGCAGACGCGGTCGCGGCCGTGCGTCGGGGATTGCGCCGGGCGTTCTGCCGGGCCAGCGATCCCGTGATTCCACGCAGCGCCGCGATGGGAGCGCCGAGCACGGATGCCGCGCCGCGGGCGGCGAACGGTCCGAGCACGACCATGCCGGCGATGATCAGCATCGCGCCCAGTCCAGTGAGAGCGGTCTGCTCACCACCCACCGCGGCGAGGACGGTTGCGACACCGGCGGCGGTCAGCACGACGCCGGCAGCGACCCGGCGGCGTGGCACGGTCGGTGGCTCCGCCGCGGAGTCGCGCAGCGCGGCGACCGGCGCCACCTTGCTGGCCCGCACAGCGGGCAGCACACCGGCGAGCACCGTGGCGAGCAGCCCTGCACCGATCGCTAACGCGGCGCTCGCCGGGCGGTACACCAGCCCGCCGGCGGGCAGGGCGAAGCCGAAACCGTCGAAGACACCCTTCAGCAGTGCGGCGATGCCGATGCCACCGGCCCAGCCGGCCACCGAGCCGACCAGCCCGACCAGGACGGTCTCGATCGCACTGGTGGCGATCACCTGGCGCCGGCTGGCACCGAGCGCACGCAGCAGCGCGGAATCGCGGCTGCGCTGCGCGGCGAGGATCGAGAAGGTGTTGTAGATGCTGAACGCGGCGACGAGCAGAGCGATGACCGCGAACACGGTGAGCGCGGTGCGCACGAAGCCCAGAAAGCCGTTGTTGATGTCGGTGAAGTTCTCCGCGGCCAGCTGCGCGCCGGTGATCGCCTGCGCGCTACCCGGCAGCACGGCCTGCACCCGCCCGGCCAATGCATCTGCGCTGACCCCGGGCGTGGCGCTCACCATGATCTGGGTGACCTGCGCCGGTTTGCCGGTCAGGTAGGTCTGCGCGGCGTGCATCGTCAGGCCGGTGAACGTGCTCGGGCCGAACCCGTCGGCGCTGCCGAAGGTCGCGATGCCGACCACTTGCACCCGGATCGGACGCGGGGTGAGCAGCGTCGTGGTGGCGCCGAGGGTGAGGTGGCCGGTCTTGGCGGCACCGCGGTTGATCACCACCTGGTCGTCGGCCCGCGGGGCGTGACCCTGCACGAGCCGGTACGCGTTCAGTGCCGGGTCGGCGATCCAGTTCGCGGCGCGAGTCGGCGGCCCATTGCCGCCTATGCCCTTGCCGTCGCGGCCGAGCAACTGACCGAAGCCCTCGAGGTAGCCGGCGGCATCGGCCACGCCGGGCACCTGCTCGACGCGGGCCAGCAGGCTGGCGTCGATTCCGGGACGGGTGCTCGTCCCGGGTCCGGCGCCGATCGCGGTGGCGCTGCGGACGACGACATCGGTCTGCCCGTCGGCCTGGGTGAACAGTGTGTCGAAGTTGGCGCGCAACGTGTCACCGAGCAGCAGCGTCCCGGACAGGAAGGCCACGCCGAGCAGTACCGCAAGCGTCGTGGCGACCAGCCGGCGCTTGTAGACCCAGACGCCCTTTGCAGCGATGGTGAGCATGGCGGATCAGCCCTCCAGGTTCTTCAGCTGGTCGAGCACCGTCGCTGGGGTGGGCTGCGCCAGGGTGCTCACCAGTCGGCCATCAGCGAGGAATACCGCCGTGTCGGCGTAGCTGGCCGCGAACGGGTCGTGGGTGACCAGCACGATCGTCTGCCCGAACTCCTGCCGGGCGTGGCGGAGCAGCCCGAGGACGTCGGCGCCGCTGCGCGAGTCGAGGTTGCCGGTCGGCTCGTCGGCGAAGACGATCTGCGGCCGGCTGGCCAGCGCGCGAGCCACCGCGACGCGCTGCTGCTGGCCTCCGGACAGCTCGGACGGCCGGTGTGCCAGCCGGTCGGTCAGCCCGACGGTCTCGACGATCGCCTCGACCCACCGCCGGTCCGGCGTCGTGCCGGCCAGCGACAGCGGCAGGGTGATGTTCTCGGCCGCGGACAGGGTGGGTACCAGGTTGAACGCCTGGAACACGAACCCGATCCGATCGCGCCGAAGTTGGGTGAGCTGACGGTCGGTGAGCGTGCCGAGCTCGACGTCGCCGAGGAACACCCGCCCGGAACTGAGCCTGTCCAGCCCGGCCAGGCAATGCATCAGCGTCGACTTACCGGACCCGGACGGGCCCATGATCGCGATGAATTGCCTGTCCGGGATGTCGAGGCTCACGTCGTCCAGCGCGGTGACGGCGGTTTCGTCGCTGCCGTAGATCTTGGTGACGCGTTCCGCTCGCGCGGCCGCAGTGGTGGTCGCAGTCAGTGCAGTGGTCATGCATCGATCGTCGTGAGCAGCGCGCCCGCCGTCGTCAGCCGTCCGCAGGCTATGCGGCTACCACGTCCGCGGTATCAGCTAGTCCAGCCGGGACGCACCAGCCCCGCCTCGTAGGCGAACACGACCAGCTGGGCGCGGTCACGCGCCCCGAGCTTGGCCATCGCCCGGTTGACGTGCGTCTTCACCGTCGCCGAGGACAGGAACAGCTGCGCCGCGATCTCGTCGTTGGACAGTTCCGTCGCGGCAAGCGCCGTGAGCTCCCGTTCCCGGTCGGTGAGTGCGTTGAGGACGCTCGGCGGCACGGCCGGTTTGGTGCGATCCGCAAACTCCGCGATCAGCCGCCGGGTGACACCAGGCGAGAGCAGCGCTTCCCCGCCGGCGACCACGCGCACTGCCCGGATCAGCTCGACCGGCTCGGTGTGCTTGACGAGGAATCCGGACGCGCCGCCACGCAACGCTTCGAACACGTACTCGTCCAGCTCGAACGTAGTGAGGATGACGACGCGCACACCGGCTAGTCGCGGGTCGGCGGCGATCTGCCGGGTGGCCTCGAGGCCGTCCAGCTCGGGCATCCGGATATCCATCAGCACCACGTCCGGCGTCTGCGCGCGAGCCAGCCGCATGGCTTCGGTGCCGTCGCTTGCCTGGCCGACCACCGTGATGTCGTCCTGCGCGTCGAGCAGCGCGGCGAATCCGGCCCGGACCAGCGCCTGGTCGTCGGCCAGGAGCACCCGGATCACGCGGTGCCGTCCATCGGCAACCGGGCGCGTACCCGGAACCCGCCGCCCGGTCTCGGACTCGTTGTCAGATCGCCGCCCAACGCGCTGGCTCGCTCGCGCATGCCCGCGATGCCGCTGCCGCCTGCCATCTCGGTTGGCTTGCCGAGTCCGTCGGGGCTCCTGTGACCGTCGTCATCGACCTGGACGCACAGCTCACCCGGCCGGTAGTCCAGGCGCACCGTGGCGATGTGGGCCCCGGCGTGCCGGACCACGTTCGTCAGTGCCTCCTGCACGATCCGATACGCCGCGAGGTCGACGCCGGCCGGCAGCGGCACCGGCTCGCCGGTGACGTGCACCTGCACGGTCAAGCCGGCGGCATCGGCGCGGCGCACCAGGCCGGCGAGATCGGCCAGCCTTGGAGCGGGCGAGCGCGGGACGTGCTCACCATCTGCGCGCAGCGTGCCGAGCATCGCCTGCACCTCCACCAGGGCATCCTTGCTGGCCTGTTTGATCGCGGCCAGCGCGCTGCGCGCTTGCTCCGGGCGCTGCTCCATCAGCTCCAGCGCGACGCCGGCCTGCACATTGATCAGCGAGATGCTGTGCGCCAGGACGTCGTGCAACTCGCGGGCGACGCCGAGCCGCACCTCGCTGGCCTGCCGGCGGACCTGCTCCTCACGCGAGCGCTGCGCTTCGAGGTGCCGCTGCCGGCTCGCCTGCTGATAGGCGCGGCGGTTGCGGATCAACTCGGCGAGCGCTGCCAGCAACAGCAGCCACGCAGCGAGCCCGATCGCCTCCCCCGCACTCGGGTAGGACCGGCCAGTCACCGCTTTCACCAGCCACAGGAACGCGCCGTATCCCGCGGCAAGACACAGATACGCCACCACCCGCCGGCCGGCCACTAGGACCGTACCGAAGGTGATGATCAACGGCGCCCAGACCGGTCCGCCGGGGTAGTTCAGCAGCGCGTATCCGAGCGTGAGGACGAACGCGGCCGCGAGCGCCGGGACCGGCCAGCGCCGGCGCAGCGGCAGGGCGGCCAGTGCCGCGATAAGCAGCAGGTAACCCAGCACGTCCAGGCTTCGCACCCCGGACTGGTGCCGGGCCGCAAGCGATGTGCCGAGTAGCTGGACCGTGCCGACGACGGCCAGCAGCACCGCCTCGGCGCGCCAATCCCATCGCAGCCGCGGCGCTTCGCTCGTCACCTCCCGCACCGTAGGCCACACCTACCCGACCCGTCGTCAACCGAACGGCCCATCCTCA
Organism: uncultured Actinomycetota bacterium; assembly: GCA_963839175.1. Lineage (GTDB taxonomy): Bacteria > Actinomycetota > Actinomycetes > Mycobacteriales > Jatrophihabitantaceae > CAWIUB01. The sequence goes on along the minus strand of CAWIUB010000011.1, from coordinate 180,396 downwards.
GCTACCGCGATCGCGTTATCCGCACGTCGCGGGTCTGCTCGACGCTGCCCTGCGGCGCACCGGATGGCCGGGGCGTCCAGTGCCACGGCGAGCACGCCGGCCGCGACGACGAGCAGTACGACGATCACGAACACGGCCACCATCCGATAGTCGGCCTCGTGGTTATGCCCCCGATCCTGGATCGGCGGCAGGTGCCGATCAGCTTGCCTGCCTCGCCGCTCGGCTGGATCTCGATGATGGTGGGGCCGGTGACGCTGCCGCCGCCGGCGACGTCGTCGGTGTCTGAGCCGGAACGACTCACGCGGGACGAGGCCCGGCGACTGCTGAACGCCGCAGCAAGAACACAGCAGAACGCCGCCTTCGCGCTCTGCCTGGCCCTTGGTCTGCGTCGCGGTGAAGTACTGGGCCTGCGTTGGGTCGACGTTGCCTTGGACGGGCAAGTGTTGCGGATCCACCAAACGCTGCAGTACCACAACGGCGGGCTACATACGGCCCCCCGAAGACCCGCCGCTCTTGCAGGCCAGCACACCAAAGGCCTGCAGAGCCCGCAACATAAGGCCTCTAGCGCGGAGGTGACTCGCGCTATGCCGGCAGCCGACGCTGAGCCGGCTCAGACCGTTTGGCGCTCGACGCGGCCGCACCAGGCCAAGGTCGTCCGGCTCTACACGTCCGGCCGGTCGCTCACCTCAGTCTCCAGGAGGTCGGCAGAGCCTGGGACTCGGTTGCACGCCTGCTGGATCGGGCTGGAGTGCGGCAGCGCAAGAACCGGGCGCGGTGAGCCTCGCACTTCGCCATGGAACTGTCGTCCGCGCGGTTTACACTGCGGCGTGGCTGCCGAACGGGGGATGTGATGTTGGATCTGCCAACCGGACGCAGTGGGGTGCTTCCGAGCCAGCACATCGACGCGGCGATCGCTGCGGGGGCAATCCATGCAGGCGGGTACACGATCCCGCAACACAATGTGCAGCCGGCCAGTCTCGACCTCAGGCTGGGCGAGGTCGCGTACCGGATCCGCTGCAGCTTCCTGCCAGGCAAGAACACGGTCGAGCGACGGGTCAAGGATTACATCATCGATGAGCTCGATCTCCATCGTGAGGGTGCAGTTCTCGAGACGAAGCTGCCCTATCTGATCCCGCTGAAGGAGCGGCTCGCGCTTCCGCGCGAGCTCCGCGCCAAGGCAAACCCGAAGAGCTCGACAGGCCGCGCTGACGTCTTCACGCGCATCATCACTGATGAGAGTTCGCGCTTTGATGAAGTTGCGGCTGGTTACAGCGGCGGCTTGTACCTGGAGGTTGTGCCGCTCTCATTTCCCATAAGGGTCCGCGAGGACCTCTCACTGAATCAGCTCCGGCTCTCAGTCGGGTCAACCGTGCTCAGAGACGATGAGATCCTCGATATCCACCGCGAGCAACCGATCCTGTTCTCTGGCGGGTTCCCGGTTCCTGACGAACGTCTGGCGCTGTCAGGCGGGCTCTTCCTAAGCCTCGATCTTCGCGGTGACAAGGAGGGCCGGGTGGGATACCGATCCCGCGGCAGCGCGCCCCTGCTTGATATGTCCAAGGTCGGTGCCGCTGAACCCGAAGCGTTCTGGGAGGCCGTGCGCAGGGAGGATGGAGATCGCGTTGTCCTGGACCCGAAGAGCTTCTACCTCTTGATGTCGCACGAAGCGGTATCCATCCCGCCGCAATTGGCGGCCGAGATGACCGCGTACGACCCCACGAGCGGTGAGCTTCGGACGCACTATGCGGGATTCTTCGATCCCGGCTTCGGATATGACCCGGCCAGTCAGTTCAGGGGCTCAACCGCAGCCCTAGAGGTCCGCGCTCACGACGTGCCGTTCATGATCGAACATGGCCAGAAGGTCTGCAAGCTCACGTTTGAACGCATGCTTGAGCCGCCAGCGCTCCTGTACGGGCAGGGCATCGGGTCGAACTACCAGCAGCAGACCGAGACGCTTGGGAAGCACTTCCGGCATCCTGAGCGTGACCCCGAAGCTTCGTCAAGCGTCGATGGTCGCGATGGCCCGCGGGTCGAACAACTCGACCTGTACCAGTAGACGCCGAGACTGGCGACTCCGTCGTGGGTCTCGGGCGCCTCCGCGGATGGCTGCCGACGCGCAGCCGATGTCGGCAAGCTCTACCACGACGAGATGGTGGACATCTGGTATGAGTGCCTTACGACCCGCGTCGCGACGTCGTCACCTGGGCCATCGTCCCGCCGAACGAGCCTCCTGACGATGTGCCTTAGATGCGGATCGACGGGCAAGCGCGCAGCTGTCTGCCGCCGTCCGGCCCTCCGGAGATACGTACATGCCCCTCGCCGAGTTCGAGTAGCGACTCGGACGGTGGCTGTCCGCGGAGGGCGTGGGATTCGAACCCACGAGGAGCGTGAACTTCTAGCGGTTTTCACGACAGCTAGGCAGGGCCGATCGTGAACCCCCAAAATTCGGCGATGCCCCACTATCAAAGGGATTTGCTGGTACTTACGCATTCACCGTGAGGGACCGCACAAGGACCGCGCGTGCCTCCCGTTAGTGGCACGCGGACGGCACGAGTCACCCCCAGCGAGCGAGCTGGCTAGGCAGCTGTGCGACCCTCCGCAGGCGCGCAGTTGGTGCCACTGACGGCGACTCGCCGAGAGTGCTCGGGCTGGATCTCTCCCGCCTCAGCTCAACGAGCGAGCTTCAGCCGGCTGCCCGGCCTCCCGTTGGTGCCCGGATCGGTCCACGAGCGCAAGGCGGGACCCGTTTGACGACGGCCGCGTGTTCACCGCGGACTCGGTGGGAGATCATCGCTCCTGCGTTCAGTTGGTGCGGCCGACGCGGTCGCGCCCGAGCAGTCTCCCGGAAGCCCCGGTCGGCAGGATCGGGGCCTGCCCGCGAGCACGGTCATCCATCCGACGCTGCCGAAAGTGGTTGCGTTGCGCATCCGCATGACGATCCGGTCGGCCGAATCACCATGCATGTCGAAGAGCGACGTTGCGTTACATCGAGTAGCGCCCTGCCGATTCTGCAGCATCTCGTCGGTATCTGCCGTCCGACTGGACGCGGTGACTATGTGCGGCGGCGAGGCCGTGCCCGCTGGGTTGTCAGCCGGAGTGTGTGGATGGCGCGAGGGCCTCGTGAGGATCGTGTGAGGACGGGCGTTCTGGCGCGACAAGTGTCGACCGTGCGGGGTTGACTTCGCATGTTCGGCCGGAGTGCTGCCGGACCAGGCAAGGGTCGCCGTTCCCTTCTTCTTGTTGGAGTCCTCTGTGCGTGACGTGGTGTTCGTGCTGTTGACGATCGTGGTCTTCGCGGTGTTGGCCTTGATCGCTAAGGGGGCGGAGAAGCTGTGAGCATCGCGAATATCGTCGGATTGATCTTGTCGGTGTTGGTGGTGGTGTTCCTGGTGGTGGCGCTGGTCTTCCCGGAGCGCTTCTGATGAGCGATACCTGGGCCGGGATAATCTTCCTCGGTACGCTGGTTGTTGCGCTCGCCTTGGTGCACAGGCCGTTGGGCGATTACATGGCGCGGGTGCTCACGGGCAAACGGCATCTGGCCGTGGAGCGCGCGGTGTACCGCGTCGGCGGCATCGACCCGGACGCGGATCAGACGTGGGGGCGTTACCTGCGGTCGATGTTGGCGTTCAGCGCCGTGTCGGTGGTCTTTCTCTACGGGTTCCTGCGCTTGCAGCACAACTTCGGCCACCCGTACGCGGTGCCGCAGATGTCCAGTGACCAGTCGTTCAATACGGCGGCGAGTTTCGTCACCAACACCAACTGGCAGTCGTATTCGGGGGAGAACGCGCTGGGCTATGTGGTGCAGATGGCGGGCCTTGCGGTGCAAAACTTCGTGTCGGCGGCGGTGGGCATCGCGGTGGCGATCGCGCTGGTGCGCGGGTTCGCCCGCCACCGCACGGATCGGCTGGGCAACTTCTGGGTGGATCTGACCCGGATCTGCCTGCGTATCCTGCTGCCGATCTGCGTCGTGTTCGCGATCGTGTTCGTCGGCGCGGGGATGATCGAGAACTTCCACCACTACCACACGGTCGCCACGATCAGCGGTGGTTCGCAGACGCTCACCGGCGGCCCGGTGGCCAGCCAAGAGGCGATCAAGGACCTGGGCACCAACGGCGGCGGCTTCTTCAACGCCAACTCGTCGCACCCGTGGGAGAACCCGACGGTGTGGACGAATTGGCTGGAGATCTTCCTGCTGTTGTGCATCTCGTTCTCGCTGCCGCGCACGTTCGGCACGATGATCGGTGACAGGCGGCAGGGCTACGCGATCGTAGCCGTGATGGCGCTGCTGGCGATCCTGAGCGTGGGTTTCAACATCGGCTTCCAGACCGCGCACCACGGCACGGTGCCGACGGCCGTCGGCGCGAGCACGGAAGGGACGGAAACCCGCTTCGGTGTTCCGAATTCGGCGACCTTCGCGACTGGGACCACGTTGACGTCGACCGGATCGGTGGACAGCTTCCACGATTCGTACACCAGCCTGGGCGGCGCGACGCTGCTGCTGAACATGATGCTCGGCGAGGTGGCGCCGGGCGGGACGGGCTCGGGCCTGTACGGGATGTTGGTGCTGGCGGTGATCACGGTGTTCGTGGCCGGGTTGATGGTCGGTCGAACACCCGAGTACCTGGGCAAGAAACTGGGCGGCCGGGAGGTGAAGTTCGCCTCGCTGTACCTGCTGACCACGCCGCTGGTGGTGCTGGTCGGCACGGCGGTCGCCATGGCGTTACCCGGTCAACGCGCCGGGATGCTCAATACCGGCCCGCACGGGTTCTCCGAGGTGCTGTACGCGTTCACCTCGGCGGCGAACAACAACGGCAGCGCGTTCGCCGGGATCTCGGTGAACACGGTCTGGTACAACACCGCGCTGGGCCTGGCGATGTTGTTCGGCCGGTTCCTGCCGATGGTGTTCGTTCTGGGCCTGGCCGGTTCGTTGGCCCGGCAGAAGCCCACGCCGGCGTCGGAGGGCACGTTGCCGACGCATCGGCTGCTGTTCGTCGGCATGTTGACCGGCGTCACGTTGATCGTGGTCGCGCTGACCTACTTCCCGGCACTGGCACTCGGTCCCCTTGCGGAGGGTCTGCACTGATGACAACCATGCTCAAGACGCCGACCGGGCAGCCGTATCGGCCGGTGAGCACGCACCGGGTCCAGGCCGGGCTGCTGGACCCGCGGATGCTGTGGACCTCACTGCCGGACGCGCTGCGCAAGCTGGACCCGAGCGACTCTTTACAAGAACCCGGTGATGTTCATCGTGGAGGTCGGCGCGGTATTCACCACGGTGATCGCCGCGGCCCAACCGAGCGTGTTCGCCTGGCTGATCGTCGTGTGGCTGTGGCTGACCGTGCTGTTCGCCAACCTGGCCGAGGCGGTGGCGGAAGGGCGCGGCAAGGCGCAGGCAGACGCGCTGCGGCGGGCGAAGACCGACACGATCGCCCGTCGCCTGGTCCATCCGGACGAGTTCACCGGTGCGGTGGAGTCGGTGCCGGCCCCGGTGCTGCGGCAGGGTGACCGGGTGGTGTGCGAGGCCGGCGACGTCATCCCGGGCGATGGCGACGTGATCGACGGCATTGCGAGCGTGGACGAGAGTGCGATCACCGGGGAGAGCGCGCCGGTGATCCGGGAGAGCGGCGGGGACCGCAGTTCGGTGACCGGCGGTACCCGGGTGCTGTCGGACCGGATCGTCGTCCAGATCACCCAGCGGCCGGGGGAGAGCTTCATCGACAGGATGATCGCGCTGGTCGAGGGCGCCCGTCGGCAGAAGACCCCGAACGAGATCGCGTTGAACATCCTGTTGGCCTCGTTGACGATCATCTTTCTGCTCGCCACGGTGACCCTGCAGCCGCTGGCCATCTTCTCCAAGGCCAACCAGTCGGGTATCCCCAACACCGCGGCTTTGGACGCCAACGGCATCACCGGCATCGTGATGGTGTCGCTGCTGGTCTGCCTGATCCCGACGACGATCGGCGCGTTGCTGTCGGCGATCGGCATCGCGGGCATGGATCGGCTGGTGCAGCGCAACGTGCTCGCCATGAGTGGCCGGGCGGTCGAGGCGGCGGGCGACGTCGACACGCTGCTGCTGGACAAGACCGGCACAATCACCCTGGGCAACCGGGAGGCGACCGACCTCATGCCGGTCGGCGACACGCTCATCGATGATCTCGCGAGTGCGGCGCAGTTGTCGTCGCTGGCTGACGAGACGCCGGAGGGGCGCTCGGTGGTGGTGCTGGCCAAGACCCGTTATGGGCTGCGCGAGCGGGCCACCGGGGAGTTGACGCACGCCACGTTCGTGGCGTTTACCGCGCAGACCCGGATGAGCGGCGTGGACCTTTCCGCGGTCGACGGCCTCCCCGCCCGGCAGGTCCGCAAGGGTGCCGCCGGCGCGGTGACCGCCTGGGTACGCGAGAACGGTGGGACCGTCCCCGCGCGCACTGCAGAACTGGTCGACGGGATCAGCGCCGGCGGTGGGACGCCCCTGGTGGTCGCCGAGCGGGTCGACGGCGGCCCACCGACCGTGCTCGGTGTCATCCACCTCAAGGACATCGTGAAGGAGGGCATGTCCCAGCGGTTCGACGAGCTGCGTCGGATGGGCATCCGCACCGTGATGATCACCGGCGACAATCCCCTCACCGCACGGGCGATCGCGAACGAGGCCGGGGTAGACGACTTCCTCGCCGAGGCGAAGCCCGAGGACAAGATGGCGCTGATCGAGCGTGAGCAGCAGGGCGGCAAGCTGGTCGCGATGACCGGCGACGGCACCAACGACGCGCCGGCGCTTGCTCAGGCGGACGTCGGCGTGGCGATGAACACCGGCACGTCGGCGGCGAAGGAGGCCGGCAACATGGTCGACCTCGACTCCGACCCGACCAAGCTGATCGAGATCGTCGAGATTGGCAAGCAGCTGCTGATCACCCGTGGCGCGCTTACCACGTTCTCCATCGCCAACGACGTAGCGAAGTACTTCGCGATCATCCCGGCGATGTTCGCCGCCGTGTACCCGGGCCTGGACAAGCTGAACATCATGCGGCTGCACTCGCCCGAGTCGGCGATCCTGTCGGCGGTGATCTTCAACGCGCTGATCATCGTCGCGCTGATCCCGTTGGCGTTGCGCGGCGTGCGTTACCGGCCGTCGAGCGCCACCGCCATGCTGCGCCGCAACATCTGGATCTACGGCCTGGGCGGCATCGTGTTGCCGTTCCTCGGTATCAAGCTCATCGACGTGATCATCCAATTCCTCCCCGGGATCCGGTGACCCGCATGCGTGCTTTTGCCAATCTGCTGCGCCAGCTCAGCGCGTCGCTGCGCATGCTGCTCGTCCTGACCGTGATCGTCGGCGTGGGCTACCCGCTGCTGATCACCGGCATCGCCCAGATCCCCGGCCTGAACAGCCGCGCCGACGGGTCGCAGATCAGCCAGGCGGGCAAGGTCGTCGGCTCGAAGATCATCGGCCAGTCGTTCACCGACGACAAGGGCAACGCGCTCGTGCAGTACTTCCAGTCCCGGCCGTCCGCGGCCGGCGACGGGTATGACCCGACCGCGTCAAGCGCCAGCAACCTCGGTCCCGAGTCGATCGTCGACACGCTGCCCAACCCGGCCGACAAGAGCGACACCGGGAAACAGAGCCTGCTCACCCAGGTGTGCTCGCGCAGCCTCGCCATCGGACAGCTGGAAGGCGTCGACGGCGCCCGCCCGTTCTGCACCCCCGACGGAGTGGGTGCGGTCCTCGCGGTGTTCCGGTCCGGTCCCGGTTACCACGGCACCATCACCCGGGTGATCAGCATCAACCAGACCGCGCCCGCCAAGCCGTTCCTCACCAGCTACCACGGCGTCCCCGTCGAGCTCGCCAAGTTCGGCGAGGACTACAGCAAAGGTCAGATCGTGCCCATCCGCGGCGACGCGCCCACCCACCCGCTGGTTCCCGCCGATGCGGTCACCGCGTCCGGCTCGGGCCTGGATCCGGAGATCAGCCCGGCGTACGCGCGGCTGCAGGAGCCTCGGGTGGCGAAAGCCCGCGGTGTCACCGTCGGACAGGTCGCGGCGCTGGTCAGCAAGTACCAGGCTGACCGTGATCTCGGCTTCCTCGGTGAGCCGCGGGTGAACGTCCTGCAGCTTAACTTGGCGCTGGACGCGCGCTACCCCTACACGAAGTAGCGTCGGGACGGGAGGCGGCCATGGCGGATCGCGGCACGCTACGCGTGTATCTCGGCGCGGCGCCCGGGGTGGGCAAGACGTACGCCATGCTCGAGGAAGGTCATCGGCGCGCCGGCCGCGGCGCCGACGTCGTCGCCGCGTTCATCGAGACCCACGATCGGGTGCATACCGCCGAGCTGATCAGCGGGCTCGAGGTCGTCCCACGCCGTGAGATCACCTACCGCGGCGCAAGGTTCGGTGAGATGGATCTGCAGGCCGTACTGGACCGGCATCCCCAGGTGGCGCTGGTCGACGAGCTGGCGCACACGAACGTGCCCGGTTCGCAGCACCCGAAGCGGTGGCAGGACATCGAGCGGCTGCTCGAGGCGGGGATCACCGTGATCAGCACCGTGAACATCCAGCACCTCGAGTCGCTCAACGACGTGGTCCAGGCCATCACCGGTGTCCCGCAGCGGGAGACCGTTCCTGACTCCGTGGTGCGTGCGGCCGAGCAGGTCGAGCTGGTCGACATGACCCCCGAGGCGCTGCGGCGACGGATGGCACACGGCAACATCTACGCACCCGAAAAGGTCGACGCGGCACTGTCCAACTACTTCCGCCCGGGCAACCTGACCGCGCTGCGTGAGCTGGCCCTGCTGTGGCTGGCCGACAGCGTCGAGGAGGGGCTGCAGCGCTACCGCGAGCAGCACGGCATCGCGGCCACCTGGGAGACCCGCGAACGCGTCGTCGTCGCGCTCACCGGCGGCCCGGAGGGTGACGTCCTGGTCCGGCGGGCCGCCCGGATCGCCGCCCGAGCCACCGGCGGGGAGCTGCTGGCCGTGCACATCGCGCGCAGCGACGGGCTGGCCGGCTCCAGCATCGCGGCGCTGGACCAGCAGCGGCTGCTCGTCGAGTCGCTGGGCGGCAGCTACCACTCGGTGATCGGCGACGACGTCGCCGAATCGGTGCTCGAGTTCGCCCGCGCCAACAACGCCACCCAGATCGTCATCGGCGCCAGCCGCCGCAATGCGGTGGTCGCCGCACTCACCGGCCCGGGCACCGGGATGACGATCGCCCGCCGGTCCGGGTCGATCGACGTGCACGTCGTCACCCACGACTACGTCGGCAAGGGACGCGTGCTGCCCCGGCTGACCGGCGGGCTGACCATCCGCCGGCGCATCGCCGGACTGGTTACCGGCGCCGCGCTGTTCGCACTGCTCGTACCGCTGTGCGCGCTGTGGCGCAGCGACCTGAGCCTCGGCAGCGACCTGGCGCTGTTCCTGCTCGCCGTGGTCATCGTCAGCCTCATCGGCGGCTTCTACCCAGCCTTCGCCGCCGCCATCGTAGGCAGTCTGCTCCTCAACTACTACTTCGTCCCACCCATCCACACCTTCACCATCTCCGCGACCGAGAACGTCCTCGCGCTGATCGTCTTCGTGCTCATCGCGGTGCTGGTCTCGCGGGTCGTCGACCTTGCCGCCCGCCGCACCGTCGAAGCCGCCCGGTCCAACGCCGAAGCCGAAACCCTGTCCACGCTGGCCGGCAGCGTGCTGCGCGGCGAGCAGGCACTGCCCGCCCTGCTGCAACGCGTAAAGGAGACCTTCGCCGTGCACAGCGTCACCCTGCTGCGCCGCGACACCGGCGCACCGGCCAGCGTCGGCGCCGCTCCCCACACCCGGACCACCGGCGGGCTGCGCGGCACCTGGTCCTGCATCGCCAGCGTCGGCGACGACCCGTGCCTACGCCCCGAAGACGGCGACACCGAGGCCCCCGCCGGCGAAGACCTCACCCTGGTGCTGCGCGGCCGAACCCTGGCCGCCGAAGACCAACGCGTGCTGACCGCGTTCGCCGCGCAAGTCGCCGTCGCCTACCAGCAGCGGCGCCTCGCCGAAGCCGCCGACGCCGCCGCCACCGTGGCCGAGGTCGACCGACTGCGGACCGCGTTGCTCAACGCCGTCAGCCACGACCTGCGCACCCCGATCGCCTCGGCCAAAGCGGCCGTCTCAAGCCTGCGCAGCCCCGACGTCGAATGGAGCGAAGCCGACCGCCGGGAGCTGCTCGCCAGCGCCGACGCCGCCCTGGACCGGCTCACCGCCCTGGTCACCAACCTGCTCGACCTGTCCCGGCTGCAAGCCGGCGTGCTCTCCGTGTCCCCGCGGCCGGTCGGCGTCGACGACGTCGTCAGCCGCGCCCTCGACCACACCGCGGACGGCCGCCAGGTCGACCTCGACGTCCCCACTACCCTGCCCGAGGCCCTTGCCGACCCAGGCCTGCTCGAACGTGTCATCGCCAACCTGATCGAAAACGCCTTCCGCTACACACCAGCCGACCAGCAGGTGCACCTGGCCGCCAGCGCGCACGGCGACAGCGTCGAAGTCCGGGTCATCGACCGCGGACCCGGCATCCCACCGGCGGACCGCGAGGCGGTGTTCGCACCCTTCCAACGCCGCGACGACCACAGCACCGGCACCGGGGCGGGCGTTGGCCTCGGCCTAGCCATCGCTCGCGGCTTCGTCCACGCCATGCACGGCACCCTCACCCTCGACGACACGCCCGGCGGCGGACTCACCGCAGTCATCGCCCTACCCAAAGCCCCCGACAGCACGGCTACGCCGGCCATCAGCCAGGCGCTCGACCTGGCCAGCCCATGACCCACGTGCTCGTCGTCGAGGACGAACCCCAACTGCTGCGCGCCCTGCAACTGAACCTGACACACCGCGGCTACCAGGTCACCACCGCCGCCACCGGCGCGGCCGCCCTCGCCCAAGCCAACCAACACACACCCGACCTCATCATCCTCGACCTCGGGCTACCCGACCTGGACGGCCTCGACGTGATCCGACGCCTCCACCCGCAAAACCCCGCCCTCCCCATCCTCGTGCTCTCCGCCCGCACCGGCAGCCACGACAAAATCGCCGCCCTCGACCTCGGCGCCGTCGACTACGTCGGCAAACCCTTCGACATGAACGAACTCCTCGCCCGACTCCGCGCCGCCGTCCGCCGAGCCAGCCTCGCCCCGCCCACCACAACGGTCACCCTCGGCGCCATCCGGGTCGACCTCACCGCCCGTCTCATCCACCAAACTGACAGCTCGCCACCCAGTACCATCCACCTCACTCCGACCGAATGGCGCATCCTCGAAATCCTGCTCCGCCACCCCAGCACCCTCATCACCGCCCGCGAACTCCTCACCGCGCTGCACGGCGACGCCGACCACAGCGACCCCAGCTACCTTCGCATCTACCTGGCCCAACTTCGCCGCAAACTCGAACCCCAACCCAGCCGCCCCCGCTACCTGCTCACCGAACCCGGCATGGGCTACCGCTACCAACCCTGACCGAACCCCCGCCCAAACCCGACCGCGCGCCGCCGCCAAACAAACGGCAGGCACCGCGGAGGAGGAATGTCGTGCCCACATGGCCAAGTGACGGGGCAGCAGGGATCGTGCGCGAGCCGGCAAGGCTAGGCTTGACGGCCGCGAGTCGCTTCATCGCCTAGCCGGCTGCGTTCGGGCCAATGCGCCACCAACCTGGTCGGCGAATGCTATGGCTACGAGCCGCTGCTCAAGAGTGGGATGCGCACCTGGGTTCGCGCTCATCAAGAACCGGCCCTGGAACAGGCCTCCGCTCTCCACGAGTAGTTCGGTTTCGGTGTTTTGGGGCAGCCCCTCAACCTCGACGTCCCATGTCCTGTGCCCTTCCGTGACCTGACCGTTGTGCTGCAACCGGGCCGGTTCACCCAGCCCCGCGACACCGTATTGGAAGCGGCAGGTACGCAATGACAGCAACTCAGTCAGCTGCCTGGATACCTGCTCGATCAGTTCTGACGCGGAGCCCCCTGCCGCCACCGCCTGCGCGGTGGCGGAGATGCCGTCGAGGTAACCCGCCCGCCTGCTGGCGGCCGCGTGCTCGCGGCGCCCCCAGACCGCCAGTTCGGTCACCGCCACGCCAATCACGAGCAGCAAGATGGTCGTCTCGATATCCGCGCGGCGGGAAATGCTGAACCGTTCGTAGGGCCGGGTTAAGAAGAAGTCGAACCACACCGCCGTCGATAACGCCGCCAGTACACCGGCCAGCCGGTACCCGTTCGCCGCGACGGCCACGACTACCAGCAGCAGCGCCAAAGCGGCGTCGGTGTTGGGGAAACTGGTCCGAAACGGCACGAGGATCGCTGTCAGCGCCAGCGGCGCCGCCAGTCCCGCCAGCACCGCCAACCTGTCTCGGCCAAGCCCTCGCCGGACCTTCACCCGACAATGATGACACGCCCGTCGGTTGTGCTGGGGATCGAACGCTGCGGGGCGTTGACCTCCGGGCACCGTGTGGTTGCCGGCAATTGTCCTGCGTGTTGGCTAGTAGGCGCGGTGGATTCATCTGCCGGCGGTGTGCTGCTCGTGTGCTGGATGCGCATGCACCGTGGGTGTGCCGGTGACGGTGTGGGAGTCGCCGGTCCCGGTGGAGCCGGTGGGGTTGCTGGTGACTGCTGCCGGTCCGCGGATGCGCGCGGTGCTGCACGATCTGGCGCTGCCCACCTTCGGCCGGTTTGCTGGCCGGTGGGGGTACGACGTCCAGGCGGTGGATGTGCCGGACGACGGCGACGGCGCCGACGCCGCGCAGCGGGCCAAGTGGGCCAAGATCGGCCTGCTGCGGGGCGCGCTGAGCCGTTACCGGCTGGCGGTGTGGCTGGACGCCGACGTGCTGATCGTCCGCGACGATGAAGACATCGCCGCGCACCTGCATCCGGACCACTTCCAGGCGCTGGCGATCGAGCAGGTGCCGCACGAGCATCGGGTCAACCCGAACACCGGGGTGTGGGTGATGCGCTCGTGTCCGGCGGCGTTCCAGTTCCTCGACGCCGTGCAGGCGGCCGGGCAGCAGCCCGGTCCGTGGGCCGACCAGGGAGCGGTGCTCGCAGCGTTGGGGTGGAACCGCGGCGATACTGAATACTGGTGGGCGCGACCGGGCCCCGGCAGCCGGTACCTGGCCGGCACGAGCTGGCTGCCGCCGGGCTGGAACCAGCCCTACCTCGGCGGGCGGGTACCGGAGAACCTGTTCAATAGCAGCGCCGCCTCCTACCGGGGACGCCCCATCGTCCCCGAGCCGCAGGCGGTGCATTTCATGGGGATGACCCGCGACGCCCGCTACCGGCACATGGCCCAGGTTGCCGCGTCGCTGCCGACGGCACATCAGATCGGCCTACCGCCCCCGGCTGTCGCGCGCACCGCACCGCCACCATGACGCACTCGGGCCGCGCAACTGCACGCGGCCCGGGTGCCGCTACTGGTCAGCCGACGAGGTCGCCCTCCAGCCCAGTTCGCGGGCAGCGAGGCCCAGGTGCTGCCGGTGACGTTGAGTGGGCTGCCGCGGCACGAACACCCCACCGCTCTGGTCACCGGCGCGTCCCGGGGCACCGGCACCGCCGTGGCCAGCCGGCTGGGCCACGCCGAGTTGCAGACATTCGCCGCATCCCGCTCCGCGGTGGCATCCACGCCGGAGGTCACCGCCGTCACGTTCGACGTCACCGACCGCGACGCAATCCACCAGCAAGGACAATCGGCTGCTGCCCGGCGAGGAAGACCGCGCCCAAGCTCGGCGCCGACAACTGGCGGCAACGATCGGCGCTGGCGGCACTTGCCCGTCGCCGCCGGCACGTGCTGGCTCTGGACAGCGGCCGGACGGCGCGCTCACCTACCGTGTCCATCAGTCGGCGAAGGAGGCAGGCATGCGGGCAAGCGACATCATGACCCAGCCGGTGGTCACGGTGCACACCGACACACCCATCCACCAGGCGGCCGAGCTGCTGACCGACCACGGCATCATCTCGCTGCCCGTGCTCGACGAGGACCACCAGGTCGTGGGCATCGTCAGCGAAGCCGACCTGATCCGCGACCGGATGCCGCACGACCCGCGCAGCCATATGCTGCCGGCGCCGCCGGACCAACCCGACCCAGCGCCCCTGGTCGGGCAGGTGATGACCGAGAACGTGGAGTGCGTGAACCACTCCGCCGACACCGCCGATCTCGCCGAGCTGATGCTCGCCAAGAACGTTCGCGGTGCCGGCCGTGGACGGTTTCCAGCTGGTCGGATCGTCAGCCGCCGCGATCTGCTGCGCACCCTGATCCGAGACGACGGCGCGATCATCGCCGACGTGCAGCACCGGCTGGACGACGCCGCCGCCGACCCCGGCCGGTGGACCGTCACGTCCGACGGCGGCGTGGTCACCCTCAGCGGCCGGTTCGACGACGCCCAGCAGCGGATCGTCACCGTGCTGGCCCGCACCGTGCCCGGCGTTGTCCGGGTCCACACCGATGAGGTCGACGGCTAGCCGCATTTCGCGCTTTGATGTGATGGGACACACCAGTTCACTTGATGGCTTGGGCTGGGTGGCGCTCTGCGCGGAGGGGCTCGTGGCGAGGACTGGTGATCGTGAGATGGGGTCGGTCAGCTGTTGTTTGCTGCCGCCGCGATCGTTTGTGCGGCGGTGACGTATTTGCTGTCGGCGAGTTCGGCGATGGTGTGCACGCCGAGGGCCTGGGTGAGGGCGGCCGCCCTGGTCGGGCTGATCCCCTTGAGCGCCGTCAACGGCGCGGCGGCCAGTTCGCTGGCGGTCTTGCCGGCATACGCCTTGTCCACCAGGTCGCTCAGCGCAGGGGCGGGTGCCGGTCCAGGCGCCGGTGTCGGGGTCGGTGCGGGCGTCGGCGCGGCGGGTGGTTTCGGCGGCGTCGCGTGGACGACGGCGTCGGCGGGTGCCGGGAGCGGGCTGCCGTCGAGGGTAACCAGGTTCGGCATGGGCTGTCCGGTCGGGCCGGGCCACGGTCCGGGGTCGACCGGCGCTGGCGGCGGGACGGGCGGTGCGGGCTGGGTGATCGCGGCGCCATGAGCCGGCGGAACGGGCCGGGCGGTGGTGGCGTCGACCCGATCGGCCAGTGACGGCGCCTGGTCGACGCGGGGGCACGCCGAGGGCGGGTAGCCCGAGCAGGTCGATGATCGTCTTCGGGATGTGGCGTGCGAACACTGTCGGTGTAGCCGCCCCAGTCGTCCTAGGTGAGGAGGAAGGTGGTGTTCGGCCAGCCGCCGCCGTCGATGACGGCCTGCACCCGCTGCCAGATCAGGTCGTGCCCGTTTTTCACGTAGCCTGGATGAACACGATCACCCGATGCCCAGCCAGCGGCGCCGCGGCCGTATAGGCGGCCGCCGGCTTCGTAGTCATGCTCGGCCTGCTCTTCGCCATGGCACCTGCCGTCCCATCCGCACTGCACCCTCGATCGCCGTGGGCGCCAGCATCGACCACGCGACACGCCGGACGGAAGTACCCGCACGTGAACGCAACGCCAAGCGTGGCCGCCAAGCCTGCGCACAGCCGCTGCTTCGGCAGGCGGTCGACTGCCGTCCGCAGACGAGCGACGCCTCGAACGCAGTCGAATAGCGGCCACACAAGGTGAACCTCGGAGCGGCGCGTTTCACGCCGTCCTAATCAATCCGACCTATGCGACGAATACGGCGCGCCGATTCGACCGCTTGTCGGCTGCGCGCCGCGTTGTTGTGTGCATGCTCGAGGTCCTGTCGTGGCACCATCGGAGCCGACGGAGGGTTGGCGCGATGGATGTGTATTCGATCACCAGTGCGGGTGTTGAGCGGCGGCCTGCCGATGAGTTGAAGCTGCTGCTTGACCGGCCGGACGCTCTGATCTGGGTGGATCTGCCGATCTGCCAGGCCGACGAGGCGGCCGTGCTCTCCGGCCTGTTCGGCTTCCACGATCTGGCGATCCGCGACTGCCTCGAGCGCAACCACGTCTCGAAGATGCACGTGTATGACGATCACCTGTTTGTCGTGCTGCACGCTCCGGAACTCGGTAGCGGCGGTCACGTGCACTACATCGAGTTGGATCAGTTCGTTGGCACCAACTACCTGGTCACGGTGCACGGCCCGCTCAACCCGGTCGTCAACCCCGACGTCGCCTTTGCCGACGCCAGGCAGGTGCTGCACCGCATCGAGCGGGGCGACCTTCGCCCGAGTTCACCGCTGGAGCTGTCCTACGCGATCGGGTCGGCGCTGGTGCGCCGCGAGATCGACATGGTCGCGGCACTGGCCCGCGAGTCCGGACGGCTGGAGCAGCAGGTCACCGACCAGGGCCACGACGACGACCCTGAGGCGCTGCTCGAGGACCTATTCGAGGTCGGGCACCAGCTGCTGGCCATCCGCACCATCGCCACGCACAGGCCGAGACCTACCGCGGCCTGGCCAGGCGGATCCGATCCGTGCCGGAGCAGGACAAGCCGCTGGTGGCTGATCTCGCGGACCGGTTCGAGATGGTCCGCAGCATGGCCGACGGGCAGAAGGAGTTCGTGCATGGCGTCATCGAGTTCTACCAAACCCGCACCGGCACCCATATGACGATCGCCGCCGAGAGTCTGGCCCAGACCTCCGTGCAGCAGAACAACGACATGCGCCGCATCACCGCCTGGGTCGCGATCATCGCCGTCCCCACCGCGGTCACCGGATTCTTCGGGCAGAACCTGCCCTATCCGGGATTCGGCGAGCGGTCCGGGTTCATCGCGTCGGCCGTCATCATGATCTGCGCCGCAGTCGTGCTGTTCGCAATCTTCAAGACCAAGAAGTGGCTCTGAACCCTGGCCGGCGACCCAGGGCCAGCACATCTCAAACGGCAGCGCGCGATCCTCGCCGGTCACGCGCTGTCAGCGGCCGCCAGCGAAACCTCATGCAAGTTCCGCTCCCTGCCGAATAGGGCCGATGCTTTCGCCGCGCAGGTCTGACGGTGCGCGTGGTTCGCGCGCCGCGGCGCCGACACCTTTGTCCGATGACGTGGCGGGCGGAGCTGGTGTCGCTTGCCAGCTTGATGGGACCACCCGATTGCCGTCCCAACTGGTGGCCAGGTGTAGGTTCCCGCTGGTGGCCAGCTGGAAGTCCCCGCTCCTCGCGTGTCCTGTCCAGGGCTGTGAGCCGTGCGCGGTGGGTCGGCCAGCCGGTCGGTGAGCCAGGCGGCGGGGTCGGGGATGATGAAGGCGAGTTGTCCTGCAGTTTCCAGACGGTTCAACACCACCACCGTGCAGGACGCCCGGCATGGTGGGCAGAACTATGTCCGTGTCGCGCAGGTGTGATGCGCTTTCTACGCCACGGCGGGGTTAGAAGGAGGTTCGGGAGGTCCTGGTGACCGGGAACGCGCAACAGAAGCACGACGAGCGGGTCGACATGCAACCCGTCCTGGTGACGGGAGCCACTGGCCGAGTCGGGCGCGCGGTGATCGCCGAGCTCTTGGGCGCGGGCGTGCCGGTGCGCGCGCTCACGCGCAAACCTGCGACGGCCGCGCTGCCGGCGATTGCCGAGGTCGTGGCGGGCGACTTCACCGAGCCCGACTCGCTCGACCCGGCGCTGCGGGGCGTGCGTGCGGTGTTCCTCCTCTGGACCGCGCCGCTCGCCGCCGCTGCGGCCGTTGTCGAGCGTCTCGCGTCGGACACGCGGCGGGTGGTCTTTCTCTCATTGCGGGCGCTGCGGCTGGCCATCGGGGTGCTTCCCGCTGATTGGCGGGAAGGCCCGACCTACCGCGCCGCCAAAGCCCGGCTCTTTCCTCGCCACACCGGACACCGCACCCGTTCTTCCAGCAGCCGAACCCCATGGCTGGCTTGCACGCCGAGATTGAGCGGCTGATCGCGGCCGCCGGACTCGAGTTGACGTTCATCCGGCCGGGGATGTTCGCGTCGAACGCGCAGTTCTGGTGGGGGCCCGCGATCCGTGCGGGCGACGTCGTCCGGTGGCCTTACGGTGCAGCCGAGACCGCACCGATCGACGAGCGCGACGTCGCGGCCGTGGCGGCGCGCGCCCTGTATGAGGACGGGCACGCGGGCGGCGATTACGTCCTCACCGGCCCCGAGTCGCTGAGCCAGGCGGAGCAAGTGAGCGTGATCGGGGGCGTCCTCGGTCGCCAGATCCGGTTCGAGGAGCTGTCGCCCGAACAGTTCCGGCGTGAGACGGCGGGTACCTGGCCGGGTCCGGTCGTGGAGATGCTGCTCGCCGCGTGGGGTGCGACGATCGGACGCCCGGCGTTCGTGACTTCAACCGTGGCCGACGTCGTCGGAGCGCCAGCGCGGACGCTTCGTCAGTGGGTCTGCGATCACGCCGACGCGTTTCGGAGATCCCCACCCGAGTAGCCAAAGTGTTCCGGGAAACGTGTCATCGCACGCGCGCGATTGCCCGACGGTCCTTGGCCCGCCGCGCCGAGCGATTTCGACTCCCCCTACCCCGCGGAGCGCTCCCGCCTGGGTCTTGCTGTTGCGGCAGCGCGCACACCGGGTTTGCAGGTTCTCGCACTCGAACGGCGTGCCGCCCAGCCTCACACCTTGCAGGCGCCCTCACCCTCCACGGGTACGTCAGGGGAGCCAGAATTGCATGGGTATGGCAGCGAACCTACGCATGGACGGGTAGGCATCCTGACCGCTCGCGCCCGACTCGAGCCGCCGCAGTTGGCTGGCAGCCAGCGAAGGTCAGCGTCGTGCCAAATCCTTGGATTTGGAACGGCAGGTCCGAAGTCGTGGCGGACGCTCGGCATGCCTCGGCTCGGGATATGCAGTCCTCTGGTCCTGCGGACGGACACTACGGACACTTTCGAGACGGCGGTTGCGCAGGCGACCAACAGCAAGTCCGAACCGCCGCGGGGCGGCCGCTGGCTAGCGGGACGTCTTCTTGCCGCGCTCATCCAGGCGCCGATGAAGGCCAGGAGCGCGAGACCGAAGGCGAGGAGGGCGTGTTTGGTGTGGTGGTGGGCGCTGCCGGCTTGGTGGCCGGGGAAGAAGGACGGCAGCTGGTCGGCGGTCTGAACCAGGTAGAGGACGCCGACGACGGCCACGACGACGCCGAGCGCGATGAGTAGGACGGTGACGAGTGGGGAGGTGTTGCGGGCGGATGACGAGCTGGACATCGATGTGTCTCCGTTCCGGGAGGTTGGGGTTCGGTGCGCGGGCTTGCTCGGGTGTCGGGGTAGTCAGGCGAAGCGGATGATGCAGAGCCCGCCGGCGAGCAGGCTGTAGACGGCGAACGGGGTGAGGGTGCGGGTTTCGAAGTAGCGGGTGAGGTAGCGCACGGACAGGTAAGCGGCCAGGCCGGCCACGACGGCGCCGGCGAGGACTTGGCCGTGGATGTGCGCGCCGGCCGGTCCGGCGAGAGACGGCAGTTTCAGGACGCCGGCGGCGAGGATGACCGGGGTGGCCAGCAGGAAAGAGAACCGGGCGGCGTCGCGGTGCGACAGGCCGCGGGCCAGCCCGCCGACCATGGCGATGCCCGAGCGGCTGATGCCGGCGAGCAGCGCGAGGGTTTGGAAGGAGCCGATGATGCCGGCCTCCCGGTAGTGCAGGGTGGCCAGCTCGCGGCCGCGTGGGGCGCGAATCGCGGTGGTGCCCGCCGTGCCGATGGTCGCGGCACGCGCACTGTCCGGCACGGCGTCGTGTCCGTGGACCGGCTCGTCGGTTGGTGCGACGCGCCGGAGGTGCTCACCCACCAGGAGGATGATCCCGTTGACGGTGAGGAAGATCGCTGCGGCCAGCGGTCTTGCGAACAGGGTGCGGAAGGTGTGCTCGAACAGCACGCCGGTGATCCCGACCGGGATGGTGGCGATGACTAGCAGCCAGGCCAGGCGTTCGTCCGGCTGGGTGGCCACGATGCGCCGTTCGGCGAGGCTGGGCCGCAGGGTGCGGCCGAAGCCGCGGATGATCCGGGCCCAGTCGCGGCGGAAGAAGATCAGCAGCGCGACCGCGGTGGCCACATGCAACGCGACGATGAACGCCAAGTACGGGCTGGTCTGACTGGACGAGCTGGCCGATTCGGTGACCAGGTGCTGCCAGTCGCCGCCGATGAACGCCGGGACCAGCACCGAGTGGCCGAGGCTGGAGACCGGGAACAGTTCGGTGACGCCTTGCAGCAGGCCGATGACCACGGCCTGCAGGTAGCTGAGCATGAGCGGGAACTGCTCCTTATCCAGAGGTGACCGTCGAGAGGTGACGGCGATTTAGCCGCGTGGGGTGGTCGGTCGTCGGGTTCAGCGTTGTCGGGCTGGGTGTCGTCCCGTTCACGGCGCCCGCCGGCGGACGAGCAGGACGAGGATGGCGAGCACGAGGACGGCGAGCAGGATGGCGCTGGCCCGCCCGGCGATCTTCTCGACCTTCTGGTAGCTGGCCCCGGCGTAGCCGAGAGGGTGAAGCCGACCGCCAGATCAGCCCGCCGGCGGCGTTGAAGGCCAGGAACTTGCGATAGGGCATCCGGGCGGTGCCGGCCAGGCCGGGCATCACCGCGCGCAGGAATGACGGTGAACCGGGCCAGGAATACAGCCCGGCCGCGCTTGGCGCGCTCGAGCGCCTGCTGACGGTGGGCGAAGATGCGGGTGGCGAGCAGCCGGGTGCCGAAGTGCCGGCCGACCTCGTGGCCGACGCTGTCCCCGATGATCGCGACCGCCACTGCGACCGCCGCCATAACCGGTAAGATCACCTGATCTGCCGGTGGGCCAGCACCCCGCAGAGCAGCACCGCGGTCTCCCCGGGGAGCACGAAGCCGACGAACAGGGCCGCTTCGCTGAACGCCAGCCCACCGACCAGCGCGTACGCCGGAGCACCGTGCAGGTTGAGGATCGAGTCGACCAGCGAGCTGACCATATTCATCGACCCGGCCCCCTCCGTGATGCCCCAGCCCCACAACTCCTACGGACGCGTAGGAGAGTACACCTACGGTACTGTAGGGCCGGCGAGGCTGGGTGGCCGCTACCCCCCGTGGCTAGCGCCCACCGTCGCCATCCGCGGCGGCGTTCGTCGTGGGCACAGCACCGAACTGAGTGGAGCAGGATGAGCAGGACACAGCGACGCGAGCCCGGCGGGCTGGAGGCGGAGGTGTTGGCCGCGTTGTGGGCCGCGGACACGCCGCTGACGCCGGGCGAGGTGGTCGACGCGGTGGGCGGCGATCTGGCCTATAACACGGTGCAGACCATCCTGACCCGGCTGTATCAGAAGGGCGCAGTGCGCCGAGAGCTGGCCGGCCGCGCGCACGCCTACACGCCGCTGCTGGACGAGGCCGGGCTGGCCGCCCGGCGGATGCGGGCGGTGCTGGACCGGGGCGGTGATCAGGCCGCGGTGTTGAGCCAGTTCGTCGGCACGCTGAGTCCGGATGAGGAGAAGACGCTGTCCCGACTGCTGAACGGTCCCCCCCGGACGGCGGATTCGTGATGGGCGTGCTGCTGTACGCGCCGCTGCTGCTGACCGGCCTCTTCGGGACTGTCGCCCCGATCATCGCCCGGCGGCTGCCACCGCGCTGGGCACCTGGCTGCTGAGCGTAGGCGGGCTGGTAGCCGCCAGCCGGGTCGATCGCGGTGCTCGGTTTCCTCGCCTTCGCTTGGGTCGGTCAGGTGACCGCTGCTGGCCGCCCAGGGACACTGGTCGACGGCGGCGCTGCGGCACGCCGACCCGGTGCCGGGCCCGGTGGAACTGGCGGCGCTGCTCGGGCTCGCGGTCATCTCGGTGCGCCTCCTAGCCGTCGCCGTGCGCCGCGGCCGAGCCCTCCTCACGGCATACCGGCTGGCCGCGACCCTGTCCGCCCACGGCGAGGAGTTAGCCGTGCTGGACGACCCGGCGCCGGTGGCCTACGCGGTGCCCGGCCGGCCCGGCCGGATCATGGCGTCCACCGGGTTGCTGCGGGCCTTGGATGCCGGGGAACGGCGCGCGGTCCTCGCCCACGAACGCTCCCACCTACGGCATCGCCACCACCTGCACCACGCCGCCGGGCAGCTCGCGGCCACCCCAACCCGCTGCTGAGGCGAATACCTGCCGCGCTGATGCTGGCCACCGAACGGTGGGCCGACGAGGACGCCGCCCGCACGGTACGCCGCGACACCGTGGCCCGGGCGCTGACCCGCTCGGCCAGCCGCCAGCCGCGGACCGGCCCGGGTGCAGGCGTGGTTCTCGCGGTGGCAGCGGAGCAGATCGCCGCCCGTGTGCAGGCACTCCACTCGCCCCCGCCGCGGCCCGCCGCCTGGCGCATCGCCGCGCTGGTAACGGTGCTGGCCGTCTGCGCCGTCAGCACCCTCGCGGCGGCGCAGGAGACCGAGCGGGTGTTCGAGGTCGCGAAGAACGCCTACCTGCTCGCGCACCGGTAGCGATGATCCATCTGCCCGAACGGGTGGCGGCAGAGCGGGCCGGTGTGGTGAATCGGATCAGCCCGCTGCGGTTCATCGTCGGCTTCGGTGTCGTGTCGGCGCTGGCTGACGTGGTCTACGAAGGCGCCCGGTCGATCATCGGCCCGTTCCTCGGCCAGCTCGGCGCCTCCGCGGCTCTGGTCGGGCTGATCACCGGCGCCGGCGAGGCGGCCGCGCTGGTGCTGCGCCTGCCCGCCGGCCGGCTGGTCGACCGCACCCGGCGGCCCTGGGCGCAGACCATCGCTGGTTACGGGCTCACTGTGCTGTGCGTCCCGCTGCTCGCCGTCTCCGGCGGTTTGACCGCCGCCGGGCTGCTCTACAACGGCGAACGGGTCGGCAAAGCCGTGCGCACCCCGGCCCGCGACACTATGCTCGCCCAAGCCTCGGCCAAGATGGGCCGCGGCTACGCGCCATGCAGGCCTGACGCTCGCGGCGCAGTCCGGGGCGACCCTCGCTGAGGTCATGCGGCGGGCAGGGCATGTATCCAGCAAGGCCGCGATGATCTATCAGCACGCCGCCGATCGCCGCGATGCCGAGGTGGCCGAGCGGCAGACTGCGTTGGCAGGTTCCGGCGCGAATGGCACGCGGATGGCACGCGGAGATCGTTTGGGCGATGGCCCAGCATCGGGGCACGGCGCTCGGGTGACGCGACAGGCCCGGGAATACAAGGGTTCTAGCGCGGAGGGCGTGGGATTCGAACCCACGAGGAGCGTGAACTCCTAGCGGTTTTCAAGACCGCCGCCATCGGCCACTAGGCGAGCCCTCCAGGTGCACGAAACCTACTGTAGGGATGGCGTGGAATTGCGGCGACGCCGCGCGAGCGCGGCTGACGCCCGACGTATCAGGGTCGGTCGGTCCCGCTCCTGGCAGAGCAAGAGGATGGGGATGTCATGCAGACTACAGACCTGGTACTCGAAGGTGGCGGGGTTAAGGGTGCCGGACTAGCGGGGGCGGTCGGGGTGCTCGGCCGCAGTTACACGTTCGGCCGGGTGGCCGGAACGTCCGCCGGCGCGATCGTCGCATCGTTCATCGCAGCCGGCCTGACCGACCGGCTGGAGCAGATCATGGTCGAGACCAACTTCGCCGACTTCCTCGACGAAGGCGGCCTGCTCGGGCATCTGGGCAAGGTCGGCGAGGGCATCGAGGTGCTGGTCCACGATGGGATCTACCAGGGCCAGAAGCTGCACGATTGGATCGCGCAGACGCTCGCGACGGCGCCCAACCCGGTGCGCACCTGGGGCGACCTACGAATCCCCGGGACGGATGCAGCGACCCCGATCGAACAGCGCTATCGGCTCGTGGTGGTCGTCTCGGACATCTCTCGCGGCCGCATGCTGCGCTTGCCGTGGGACTACCCGACCCTACTTGGCAAGGATCCCGACACCCAGCTCGTTGCCGACGCCGTCCGGGCGAGCGCGTCGATCCCGTTCTTCTTCCGGCCGTGGCACCTGCCCGTCGAGTCGAAGATCGCCAACGGACACGACCAGCTCGTGCTTACTGATGGGGGCATGCTGTCGAACTTCCCGGTCGAGCTCTTCGACGACGACAACAACCCGACGTTCGGGGTCAAGCTCTCGGCCCACCTGACGTTGCAGCAGCAGGGCTGGAACGCGACGGACGACCCGCTGTCGCTGGGCAAGGCGCTGATCAGCACCATGACATCAGCACATGACCAGCTCTACGTCGACCAGGAGTCGGTTTGCGCCCGCACCGTCTTTGTCGACACCACCGGCGTCAACTCGACGAACTTCCACCTGACCACCGCCGACAAGCAGGACCTCTTCGACAAGGGAGCGGCAGCCGCCACCAGCTTCCTCACGACATGGGATTACGAGGCGTGGAAGCGAACCTATGCGGTGAGCGTCCCGGCATGAAGCTATCAAGCGAGGTAGCCCCACCGTAGCTCGGCGCCGCCGGGAACACCGGGCGGCCACGGCGACGTTTGGAGCACCATGACATCCAGGCGTGGGCACGCCTAGCAGCCGTGTCCACCGCGGAGACTGCTGAGGTCACGGCGTCGCTACGCCTCCGGTCACGCGCCGGGCGGGGCGCGCTGATCGCGACGATCCTCGGCAGCGGCATGGTCTTCCTCGACGGCACCATCGTGAACGTCGCGACCGAACGGATAGGGCACGAGTTCCACGCGGACTTCGGCGCCCTGCAGTGGGTGCTCAACGGCTATACGCTGCCGCTTGCCAGCCTGATCCTGCTGGGCGGCTCGCTCGGCGACCAGCTGGGCCGGCGGCGGATCTACCTCATCGGGGTCACCTGGTTCGCCGCCGCGTCACTCCTGTGCGCGGTGGCGCCGAGCGTCCAGTTGCTCATCGCCGCGCGCGCCTTGCAAGGGGTCGGCGGCGCGCTGCTCACACCGGGCAGCCTGGCGATCATCTCGGCCAGTTTTGCGCCCGAGGACCGCGGCGCCGCCGTGGGGACCTGGTCGGGATTCAGCGGCGTCAGTACAGCGATCGGCCCGATCCTCGGTGGGTGGCTCGTCCAGGACGTCTCGTGGCGGTGGGCCTTCGCGCTGAACCTGCCGTTGGCCGTGGCCGTCATGGTGCTCGGCCTGCGCTACCTGCCCGAGACGCGCGCTTCGGAGCCGGAGCGGCTGGACGTGCCGGGCACGCTTCTCGTCGCTGCTGGGCTCGGCGCGCTGACCTACGGAACCACAAGAGCGGGTTCCGCTGGCTGGACCGCGACGGCGGCGCTCACCACCGTGGCGGGCGCCGTGCTACTGGTCGCGTTTATCCTCGTCGAGCGGTCGAGCACCCATCCGCTCGTGCCGCTCTCGCTCTTCGCCAATCGGACGTTCAGCGGCACCAACGTCATGACGTTCTTGACATACGGCGCCTTGAGCGCAGTGCTCTTCGTCTTCGTGCTGCACCTGCAGGTGGCCGCGGGCTATGGGGCGTTCGCGGCGGGGCTCACGACGTTACCGATTACCGCCGCACTGCTATTGCTCTCTCGACGGTCGGGCGCGCTGGCCGCACGCATCGGCCCGCGCCTGCAACTGATCGCGGGTCCGCTCCTGGCCGCCGCCGGCCTGCTGCTGACCCTGCGTGTGGACGCCCACCATCGCGACTACCTAGTCGACGTATTGCCCGGCGTGGTCGTCTTCGCGATCGGCCTGGCCACGCTGGTCGCGCCGCTCACCGCGACGGTCATGTCCGCGGTGCCGGCCGCACAGGTAGGCATCGGCTCGGGGGTGAACAACGCGGTGGCGCGAGCCGCCGGGCTACTGACCATCGCCGTACTGCCCCCGTTGGCTGGGCTGCACGGCGAGGCGTACCGATCCGTCCCGGTGATGGTGCACGGCTTCCGACTCGTCACTGTGTATTGCGTCGTGCTGCTCGTGCTGGCGGCCCTCGTGGTGGCCGTGAGCGTGCGCAATCCCGCGCACCAGGCAGGATGAGGGCATGGACGACAAGAACATCCTGGACCAGATCCACGCACTCGTCGCCGAGGAGAAGCAGCTGCGCGCAACGCACTCCGGCCGCGGACTTGACGGCGATGACCGCACGCGCTTGGACGCCCTGGAGCGCCAGCTCGACCAATGCTGGGACCTGCTACGGCAGCGTCGGGCCCACGAGGAGTTCGGCGAGGACCCGGATACGGCACGAGCCCGGTCCACGAGTGAGGTCGAGGGCTACCTGCAGTAGAGCAAGTCGATCGCGCCGGAAGGAGCGATCGACTCCGGCCTCGCCGGCGCGGCTACGGGACGCTTCCGGTCACCAGGTGGCCGCCCAGGTCAACGCGTTCAGCTGGTGACGTCCTTGTTGCTGAAGCGGGCCCAAGCGAGCAGCAGGCAGGCGGCGATGTAGGCGAGCGAGACGAGGACGCCCTGCTGCACGCGGTCGAACTGGATCGGGTCGCGAAGCAGATCGGAAAACCGCAGCCAGTAGTGGCTGGGCAGCCAGCCGTGGATCACGTCCAGCTGCGGGACGGCGTCGAGCACCTGGCTGGTGATCGTCAGCGCCAACGTGGTCGCCATCGCCGCGATGGGCACCTCGGTGAGCGTCGACACGAATATGCCGATCGCGGCCACCGCGGCCACCATGAGCGTGACGTAGCAAACAACGAGGAACAGCCGGTACAGCCCATCACCGAACGACGCGGTGGTGCCCGACAAGGTGATGATGTCGCCACCGCCGAACAGGATCAGCCCGATGATCGTCCCACTGAGCGCCACGACGAGGGTGCAGGCGAGCGACCAGACCACCAGCGCGACGTACTTGACGGCCAGCAGTCTGGTGCGGCCGACCGGAACGGTCAGCAGGTAGCGCAACGTGCCGGTGTTGGCCTCGCCTGCGATCGTCTCGCCGGACACCACCGACACGGCCATCGGCAAGAACAGCGGCAGCACGACAAGCATGGTCGCCAGCGCCACGAACACACCGTTGTCGGTGATGTTGTTGAACAGCGCCCCGCCGTCGCCGGCCCCGTCGCCCCGGCCGGTGTGAGACGTCAGCTTGACCGCGATCGCTATCACCACCGGGATCAGCCCGAGCACCGTCAGGATCGCGATGTTGCGCCGGCGCCGGAAGATCATGGCGAGCTCCGAGCGCAGGAACCGTCCGGATAGTTGGCCCCGTAGCAGGGATTTCCTCGGCGTGTCACCCTGCTGGGGGGCCAAGACCGACTCAGCCAGAGACATCGAAGCCCTCCCCGGTGAGCTGGACGAAGACGTCCTCGAGGCGGGGACGTTCGACTACGAACCCGCGCACACCGACGCCGGCCGCGACCAGAGCCGCGACGACCCGCTCCGGCTGGGCGTCGCCGAGCACCGCACTCGCGGCGCCGTCGACACTGGTGGCCTCGGCGAGGCCCAGTCCGCGCAGCACCTCGGCGGCGTCGTGCGGTGATGCGGTGCTGACCTGCACGCGCACCCGCTGCTGCGCGCCGAGCTCGGCCAGCGAGCCTTGCCACACCATGCGCCCCACGCTCATCACCCCGACGTGCGTGCACACCTGCTCGACCTCGCTCAGCAGGTGGGACGACACCAGCACGGTGACGCCTTCGGCGCCCAGCGTGGCGATCAGGTGGCGCACCTCGCGGGTGCCCTGCGGGTCGAGGCCGTTCGTCGGCTCGTCAAGGACCAGCAACGACCGCGGCTGCATCAGGGCGGCGGCGATGCCCAGCCGCTGGCGCATGCCGAGCGAATAGTTGCGGTACCGCTTGCCGGCCGCTGCGGTCAGGCCCACCCGGTCCAGCGCCTCGGCGATCCGAGACCTGGACGTGCGCGGGTTCGCCGTTCGATCGGCGGCCTCGAGCCGCGCGAGGTTCGCCCGTCCGGACAGGTACGGGTGGAACGCCGGACCCTCGACCAGCGACCCGACGTGCGGCAGCACGGAGGTGGCACCGTCAGGAAATGCCTTACCCAGCAGGGAATGCGTGCCAGCCGTGGGGAACACAAGCCCGAGCAGCAGGCGGATCGTCGTCGTCTTGCCCGACCCGTTCGGCCCCAGGAAGCCGTAGACCGAACCGGTCGGGACGCGCAGGTCCAGCGAGTCAACCGCCAGCTGTCCGCCGCGGAATCGTTTGGTCAGCCCCGTCGACTCGACGGCCAGCCCGGACGCGGTGACAAGATCGGACGCCGCCTCCGGGCTGGCCTCTACCAGAGTCACTTCCTGGCCGCGGCGTAGAGCACCTGCGGGTCGACGGTACCGGCGAACAGGCGCCCGTCGTCGGTGAGCAACCCGGTGACCAGCTTGGAGTTGAACAAGTAGCCGCTGCCCCACGTTCCGCTGACCCTGGTCAGCCCGCCCAATGTCTGCTGTGCCTGCTGCGCCGCCGTCCCATCAGAGCCCAGCTTCGTCTCGACGACCGTCGTCCAGCCCTTGCCGATCGTCGTTGTGCCGGAATGCGACGTGGCGCTCGGCAGGGTCTTGTCCCTGTGCGTCTTCTCGTTGGGGGCGGTGGACTGCTGGACGTGTGCGCCGGAAGGCGGGGTGAACGAGAACTGCGAGTCGCTCGGCACGGTGAAGCTCAGTCGGGTGAACGAAACGTCCAACGCAGGTGAGGACGTGACGCCGCGGGCGAAGACTTGCACGCTCACCGGGATCTTGTACTGCCCGTCGACCGCGATGTGAACGGAGCCGACCCGGGAGGTCGTGTCACGCGGGGTGAGCACCAGCTCGTACGCCGCGCGGTCGGCCACTCGGCGGTTCTCGTCCGTGGTGACGACCGTGCTGGGGTCGATCGCGGCAAGTGCCTGGTTGGCGAGCTGCTGCGGGGTCAGCGCGCTGGACGGGTGCTGGAAGAGGTTCTCGCCGCCGTTGGGCAAGGTGCTGTGGCTGGCCAGCTTGTCCGCGCTGGACCACTGCCAGACATCCGTTCCATTGTGGAACACGTCCGTTTCACCGACCGCGTCGAGCAAGGCGATGCGCTGCTTGGTCGGCCCGGCGTACCACACCCGGGCAGTGTGCGATCCGCTGAGCAAGTCCATCAGGTTGTTGCCGGACCCCGACCCGCCGATCTCGGGCAAGCTTGGCAGGCCCAGGTCAGCATTGGCCACGATCGTCCCGGACAGCCCATTGACCTTCGCGTTCTCGATGTCGGCAAGCAGCTGGGCGGCCGTCCGCGGCGGCAGGTTCGTCGACGCCTGGGCGGAGAACACCCCCGCGGCGGCCAGGCTCATGCCGCCGACGACGGCGACCGGGACGACCCAGCGCAACGCCGGATGCCGAAGGAAGGTTGCACGAACACCCATAGTGAAGAGGATGAACGGCAGGCACTGTGACCGGGCTGAGCAGTGCTGAGGCCGATTTCAGCATCTGGTGGCACGCTTGCCACCAGAATGATCGGGAGAATTGGAGGCGCCGTGCGGCTGCTCATCGTCGAGGACGAGCTGCGGCTCGCGACCGCGCTGCAGCGCGGGCTGTCGGCCGAGGGCTTCACCGTCGACGTCGCCAACACCGGCCCGGACGGGCTGCATGCGGCCAGGGAGACCGCCTACGACGCGGTGATCCTCGACATCATGCTGCCCGGCTTGTCCGGCTATCGGATCATCGAGCACCTGCGGGCGGCCGAGAACTGGGTGCCGATCCTGATGCTCACGGCTAAGGACGGTGAATACGACGAGGCGGACGCACTCGACCTGGGGGCCGACGACTACCTGGTCAAGCCGTTCTCGTTCGTCGTGTTGCTGGCCCGGTTACGGGCACTGCTGCGCCGGGGCGTGACTCCGCGGCCCGCGGCGCTGTCCGTCGGCGATCTGGTACTGGACCCCGCAGCGCACACCGTGACCCGCGGCGCCGAGCCGGTCGACCTGACGCCGCGGGAGTTCGCCCTGCTGGAGTTCCTCATGCGCCGGGCCGGGCAGGCTGTGTCGAAAGCCGACATCTTGCACCACGTCTGGGACGCGCACTACGACGGCGACGCCAACGTCGTGGAGGTCTACGTCGGCTATCTGCGACGGAAGATCGACACACCGTTCGGCCGGCAGAGCGTACAGACCATCCGGGGGGCCGGCTACCGGCTGATGCCCGATCTCACTGCCGACGCCGGCTGAGGCCAGCTGTGCGCTGGCTCTCGGCGCTGTGGCGTGAGCAGTCGCTGCGCGCTCGCATCACGATCGCGAGCACCACGCTGTTCGCGGTCGCGGTGCTGACCGGCGCCATCCTGCTCCTCACGCTGCAACGCACCTCACTGGTCCGCGCCCTGGACTCGGCGGCGTCCAAGGCCGGCACCGACCTCGCCACGGTGTGGGTTACCGGCCAGCGGCCGGCGACCGTGCTGGCCGGGGCAGGCGACGAGGCCCAGGTCGTCAACGCGAAGAACGAGGTTCTCGGCGCGTCTCCGAACGCCGACCGCACCATCTCGCTGCTGAGCGCCGACCAGCTAACGCGAGCGCGGGCCGGACACAAGATCACCGTCCCAGGCGATCCGACGATCACCAACGACCAGTTACGGATCGTCGCGGTGAAGGCTGGTGACGACACTGTGCTGGTCGCGTCCGGGCTCGGTGGCGTCGAGAACAGCAGCCGCATCCTGCGCACGGCGGCGCTGATCGGCTGCCCGATCGCGGTACTGATCATGGGCCTGGCCACCTATTTCATCGTCGGCCGGACGTTGCGTCCAGTCGCCGGGCTGCGCCGGGGCGCCGAGGCCATCACCGCAGCGGGGCTCGCCGACCAGCGGCTGCCGGTTCCCGATGCACAGGACGAGGTGCATCGGCTGGCCACCACGCTCAACGCGATGCTCGACCGGATCGACAGTTCGACCAAGCGGCAGCGGACGTTCGTCGGCGACGCGGCGCACGAGCTGCGCTCGCCGCTGGCTGCAGTGCGTCTCCAGCTCGAGGTGGCCCAGCGGGTCGGACCCGACCCCGACTGGAAGTCCGTCGTCGACGACGTGCTGCTCGACGTCGAACGGCTGGACCGCCTGGTCGACGATCTGCTGGCCCTCGCCCGCTCCGACGAGGCGGGCGGCCGGTTGCGCTGGCGCGAACCCGTCCACCTGGACGCGCTGCTCGCGGACGTGGTGGCGAGCTATCCCGACGCCCGCGTCCCGGTGACCCTTTCGTCGACCCCGGCCACCGTCGATGGTGATCCGGACGCGCTGCGCCGGGTGGCCGTGAACCTGATCGACAATGCCGTGCGTTACGCGACTTCCTCGGTGCAGGTCTCGCTGGCTGCCGCGACGAATACCGGTGGCCAGCCCGCGGCCGAGCTGATCGTCAGCGACGACGGTCCGGGCATCCAGCCGGGCGAACGGGAGCGGGTGTTCGACCGGTTCTACCGGCTGAACGTCTCGCGCTCCCGCGAGTCCGGCGGCACCGGGCTCGGCCTGCCGATTGTGCGTGACCTGGTGCGGGCGCACGGCGGCACGATCCGGCTAGCCGGCAACGACCCGCACGGCCTACGCGCTATCGTCACCCTGCCCACCTGCTGACGCGCCGCTCTGGCTCGTGGTCACCCTCCGTGGCTAGACGTCGCCTTGGTCGGTGAGGTCGAGGCGGAGGGTGAACTCGACGCGGTGGTCGGCGTCGGTGACGTCGTGGTCGGCGTGGGTTGCACGAACTGGTACGGCACCAGGGTGATCTGCTGGGTCTGCGGGAAGACGGAGCCCGCAACGGGATTCTGCGCTGCCACGGTTCCGTCCTTGGCCTTGTCCGTCGTCTGCTCGGCGTCACCGATCTGCACGTTGCCCCAGCCGGCGCTGTTCAGCGTGGCCTGGGCATCGGCGATCTTCTTCCCCACGACGCTCGGCACGCCGACCTTGCCGGTCGACACCGACAGCGCCACCGTCGAGCCGGATGCGACCTGCGAGTACGGCGCTGGGCTCTGGTCGACGACCGTGCCGGCCGCGGCTGCATTGTCGACGTCCTTGCGAACCGGCTTCAAGCCGAGCGCAGAGATCGCCGCCGCCGCCTGGGCATAGGGCTGATTGCGGTAGTCCTGCAGCCCGATCGTGGGCTTCTTGTAGGTGGTGAAGGTGATCCGGGTGTCCTTGGTCTGCTTGGAGTCCGCGGCCGGGTTCTGGGTGCAGACATTGCCCTCGGTGACCGTCTGTGGTGCTTCGGCCGGATTCGCTCCGCACGGACCACCGTAGGTCGTCGGCGTCGCTATCGTCAGGAAACCTGCCTTCTGCAGGGCCAGCGTCGCCGCGGGCACCGTTTGGCCGATGACGTTCGGCACCGGGTAGGACTTCGGCGTGCCGGATTTGCCGAGCGCGACGATCGCGTACGCGGCGCCGCCGATCACGAGCAGCAGGGCCGCCACAAGGGCCACCCAGATCCACTTGCTGCGCGGGGCCTCCTCCTCGCCCTCTCCTTCCGCCTCGCTGAGCGGGACGACGGGGGGCGGCGGCCCGCCGGGCGCGCGGGCGATGAACTGCGTCTTCTCGGCGTCCGTCATGATCGCTTCCGCCTCGACCGGACGGTCGGCCAGCGCCCGCTGCAGGTCGGCGCGCATCTCGGCGGTCGACTGGTAGCGATTGAGCGGGTTCTTGGCGAGCGCCTTCATGACGATCGAATCGAGCGCACGGGGCACCTCGGGGTTGACCGAGGAGGGCGCCGGGGCGTTCTCGCGCACGTGCTGGTAGGCGACGGCCACCGGGGAGTCGCCGGTGAACGGCGGGGCCCCGGTGACCAGCTCGTACAGCAGGCAGCCGGTCGAGTAGACGTCCGAGCGGGCATCGACCGACTCGCCGCGCGCCTGCTCGGGTGAGAGGTACTGCGCCGTTCCGATGACCGCAGCCGTCTGGGTCACCGTGGCGGCGTTGTCGGACAGCGCCCGCGCGATCCCGAAGTCCATGACCTTGACCGAGCCGTCGCGCGTGATCATGACGTTCGCCGGCTTGATGTCGCGGTGCACGATTCCGTTGCGGTGGCTGAAGTCCAGGGCGCCGCAGACCTCGGACGTGATCTCCATCGCGCGGCGGGCCGGCAGCCGTCCCTCTGAGCGCAGGATGTCGCGCAGCGTCCGTCCCTCGACGTACTCCATGACGATGTAGGGGACGGCCCCGTCCGGGCCGTGGTCCTCGCCGGTGTCGTAGACGGCGACAATCGCCGGGTGGTTGAGCCCGGCCGCGGCCTGCGCCTCGCGGCGGAAACGGTTCAGGAACGACTGGTCACGCGCGAGATCGGCGCGCAGCACCTTGATAGCGACATCGCGGCCGAGCCGCACGTCGCGCCCACGATTCACCTCGGCCATGCCGCCGTAGCCGAGGAGCTCACCGAGCTCGTACCGGTTGCCTATCAGCCGCGTTGGGGCCGTCATCGGTGAGCCTCCCTGATCCGTCCCGCTGGTAATTGCACCACTAATGGCCTCGCACGCTGTCGAGGTAAGCCTTCATGACGTCGCGCGCCAGCGGCGCCGCCGCAGTGCCGCCGGCACTCTCGCTGCCGGTCACCCCGGCGTTCTCCAGCACCACCGCCACCGCGATCGGATGCGTCGGGTCGAGGGCGAAGCTGGTGAACCACGCGTGCGGTGCGAGTGGCTTTCCATTGGCGTCCGCGTTGTCGGCGGTGCCCGTCTTGCCGCCGACCTGGACGCCGGCGATCTGGGCCGCCGTGCCCGTTCCCTTGGCCACGACGTTGATCATCATCTGCTGTAGCAGCTTGTCCTGGTCCTCGTCCAGCACCGTGTCGAGCTTCGTCGGGGTGGTGTTCGACAGCACCGACAGGTTCGGGGCGCGCTCCTGGGCGACCAGGTACGGCTTCATCAGCTGGCCGCCGTTGGCCACAGCGGCCGACAGCATCGCGGCCTGCAACGGGGTCATCTGGACGTTGCGCTGGCCGATGCACGCCTGACCCAGCGCGGAGCGGTCAGGAATGTCGCCGATCGTCGAGCGCGCCACGCCGAGGGGGACGCGCCGCGGCAGATTGTCCATGCCGAACAGCGTCGCTTCGTCCTCGACCGTGCCCTGGCCCATGTCGATGCACAGCTGGGCGAACGCGGTGTTGCAGGAGATCGTCAGGGCGTCCAGCAGCGAGGTGGTCTTGCCGTTGCCGCACCGTTCGCCGTTGAAGTTCTGCATCGTGCCGCCGTCGGGAAGCTTGAGCAGGTCCGGGGCAGCGATCTGATCGCTCGGCTTACGGCCACTCTTCAGGGCCGCTGCCGCCGCCACGACCTTGAAGATCGACCCGGGCGGGTAGCTCTGCACGAACGCCCGGTTGAGCATCGGCTGGGCCTTGTCGCTGGTGAAGTCCCCCCAGGCCGACTGGACGTCGTTGACGTTGTGCGAGCTGAGCGCGTTCGGATCGTAGGACGGACTGGACGCGGCGGCCAGGATCGCGCCGGTGCTCGGATCGAGGGCCACGACGGCGCCGCGGCGGTTGCCCAGCCCCTTGAACGCCGCGGTCTGCGCTGCGGCGTTCACCGTAAGGGTGACGCTGCCGCCCTTGGGGTTTCGTCCGGTCAGGATGTCGGCGAGCCGCGAGGCGAACAACCGCGAATCGTTGCCGGACAGCACCGAGTCCTCTGTGCTTTCCAGTCCGTCCTTCCCGTAGACGAGCGAGTAATAGCCGGTCAGCGGCGCATACAAACCGCCGCCCGGATACTTGCGCAGGTACTTGAGCTCGTCGTTCGTGGCTACCGACTCGGCGATCGGATTGCCACCGACGACGATCTGCCCGCGGGGGTTGGCGTACTCGTCCAGGACGGTGCGCCGGTTGGCCTGGTTGTTGCGGTAGTCGTCGGCCTTGACGACCTGCACGTAGTTGAGGTTGACCAGGACGGCCAGCAGCAACACACCCACAGCGACGGCCACCCGGCGGATCGGGCTATTCATTTCGGCCACCCCGATGCGGGGTCCCCGCGAAATCGTGAAGCGATTTCGTGGGGTGCAAGTGTGAGCGCAGCGAGCGGTCTTGTGGGGTGTACTTCATGCGGGTACCACCTGGATGAGGGCGGTGTCGGTGCCGGACGGGCGTGGCGTGGTGGGTGTGGGTCGGCGGGCCGCGTCCGACATGCGCAGCAGCAGCGCGAGCAGCGCGTAGTTCGCCAGCAGCGACGAGCCGCCGTAGGAGAGGAACGGCGTGGTCAAGCCGGTCTGCGGGAGCAGCCGGCTCACCCCGGCTGCCACCACGAACAGCTGCAGCCCAATCGAGAACGCCAGGCCCGTGGCAAGCAGCTTGGTGAACGAGTCGCGGGAGGCCAGCGCAATCGCGAAGCCACGGGAGATGAACAACGCGTACACCACCAGCAGGGCAACGAGCCCGAACAGACCGATCTCCTCGCCGAATGACGTGATGATGAAGTCCGTCGACGCCAACGGCACCAGCTCCGGATGACCAGCGCCCAGGCCAGTCCCGAACAGGCCCCCGGTGCCCAGGCCGAACAGCGACTGGCTGACCTGATACCCGATGGTGGTCGGATCGTCGAATACGTGCAGCCAGACCGAGACCCGTTGCTGCACGGTTGTGAACAGGTGGTAGGCAAGGTAGGCGCCGCCGGCGAACAGCAGCAGGCCGATGATCACCCAGCTGACCCGCTCGGTGGCGACGTAGAGAAGCACGAGGAACAACCCGAAGAACATCAGCGACGTGCCGAGGTCGTGGCCGCGGACCAGGACGCCGATGCAGATCAGCCAGGCCACGAGCAGCGGGCCGAAGTCGCGACCGCGTGGCAGCACAAGGCCGAGGAACCGGCGGCCGGCCAATGACAGCACGTCCCGCTTGGCGACCAGGTACGAGGCCGCGAAGATCGTCAGCAGGATCTTGGCGAATTCGCCCGGCTGGATCGAAAAGCCAGCGACTCTAATCCAGATGCGGGCACCGTTCACCTCGCTGAACCGGGCGGGCAGCACGGTAGGCAGGATCAAGAAGAACAGTCCGATCAGCGCCAGGGTGTAGGCATAACGCTGCAGCGCCCGGTGGTCGCGCACCAAGTAGAGGATTGCCAGGAACAACGAGAGGCCGAGCGCCGTCCAGACCACCTGCGTCGGCGCCGCCGCGCCGCCGAAATGCACCCCGTTCTGCCGGGCCTGCTGCTGCAGTCCGAGATCCAGGCGGTTGATCATGACCAGGCCAAGGCCGTTGAGCAGCACCGCGCACGGCAACAGGATCGGGTCGGCGTACGGGGCCACCCGGCGGATGACCAGATGCGCGATTACCCCGGCGACCAGAGGGACTGCGCCGTACGCCACCAGGTGGGCGCCCACCCGCCCGTCGCGGGTCCCTTCGACCACGGCCTCCGCCAGCACCACGATCAGCACCGCGAAGACGAGCAGGGCAAGCTCCGAACCGCGCCGGGTGGGGACGCGGGTGGGAACCGCGGCTGTCGCGGTCACGTGGGCCGGCAATCGACGTAGGGGATCGGGACGTGCGTGGGTGAAGGTGAGGCGGTCGGCGTCGCTGGATGCGTGGTCGTCTTGCCGGTTGCTCTGACCGTCGGGTGCGCCGAGGGCGGCCGTGTCGTCGTCGGAGCGGGCGTCGTCGTCGACGGGCTGTCGACCGGACACACCGGCAGCAGCTCGTTCTCCAGGTTGGCCCTGGTGTTGCGCGCGTCGGCCAGGCTGTGTGCGGTGATGCCCGACTCGAGTTGGTTTCGGGCCGACTGGGTCAGGTCGGTAACCTTGATGTCGGTGTTCTCGGCCACGCTGAAGAACTTGATGGGGCCGAATTGGGTGTTGACACCGCGGAAGATCGCCACCTCGGTGCCGTCGCGACCGACGAAGTACTGGGTCTGCGTCCAGTGGTAGAAGATCGCGCCGCCGCCGAAGAGCACCGCCAGCACCAGGATCGGAATGACGATCCGGCCGATCCAGCGGCGCCGCCGGGGCTGGGGCGCCGGGTCGCCCGCGCCTGCCGCGGTCATCCGGGCGGCTCGCTCGGCAGGGCTGTCGGCCTCCGCGTCGGGCGGGGTCGGCGCATCGACGAACGCTCCGGCGATGACCGGCAGATCGTCGCCGTAGCCGGCCTCGATGACGTCGGCGACGATGACGGTGACGTTGTCGGGGGCGCCGCCACGCAGCGTCAGCTCGACGAGCCGGTCAGCCGCGTCCTGCGCATCGCCGTCGGCAAGGGTCGCAGCGATGGTGTCGGCCGTGACGACGTCGCTGAGCCCGTCGGTACACAGCAGGTAGCGGTCTCCCGCGCGGGCCTCCCGGATCGAGATGTCGGGGTCGACGCCGGTGCCGGTCAGGGCCCGAAGGATCACCGACTTGCGGGGGTGGTGGGCGGCCTCCTCGAGCGTCAGCCGGCCGGAGTCGACGAGCGACTGGACGTAGGTGTCGTCGTGGGTGATCTGGGCCAGCGTGCCGCCGCGCAGCAGGTACGCCCGTGAGTCGCCGACGTGGACCAGCCCGACCTGGACGCCGGTGAAGCGCAGCGCGGTGAGCGTGGTGCCCATCCCGTCTAGCTTCCCGTCTGTGGACACGGCCTCGGCGATGCCCTGGTTGGCGTCCAGCACGGCCTCACGCAGCGTGGTGATCAGGTCGTCGATGGGATGGTCCTCGTCCAGGTACTCCAACGAGCCGATGACCAGCTTGCTGGCCACCTCCCCGGCCGCGTGGCCGCCCATGCCGTCGGCGATCGCCAGCAACCGTGGACCGGCGTACACCGAATCCTCGTTGTTGCTGCGCACCAGTCCGCGGTCGGAGCGGACCGCGTACCGCAGAGCCAGACTCACCGAACGTTCACCGCAGTTCGAGCACCGTCTTGCCGATCCGGATCGGCACTCCGATCTCGATCGGCTGCGCGCCCTCTAGCTTGCGCTGGCCGACGTATGTCCCGTTCGTCGAACCGAGGTCCTCGACGTACCAATGCCCGTCCTGCAGGCTTATTCGGGCGTGCCGGGTGCTCGCGTAGTCGTCTGTCAGCACCAGCGTCGAGTCGTTGGCCCGGCCAATCAAGACGGGAGCACCCGTCAGCCCGAACCGGGTGCCCTTCAACCCGCCCTCGGTGACGACCAGCTGCGATGGGCCGCGGCGGGTGGGCGCAGCAGCGACCGTCTTGCGGCTACGCCTGCGGGCGGGTGGGGGCAGCGACAGGCGCGACTGCCCGCTCGAACGCAGGTCCGAGCGCACGACTCGCACGGTCGCCAGCACGAACAGCCAGAGCAGCGCGAGAAATCCGAACCGCATCAGCTGCAGGGCCAGCGGTGAATTCACGAGGCTGCACCGCCCGGGGTCCCCGCGGAAACGCGCAGCGTTTTCGTGGGGTGTCTCACACCTGCTCCTGCTGGTAGACCAGCCGGGTGTGGCCAATCCGGATGACGTCGCCGTGCCGTAGTAGCTGGCTGCCGACATCGCGTCCGTTGACGTTGGTGCCGTTGGTCGATCCCAGGTCGTAGACGGTGGCGAAGTTGCCGTCGAACTGGATGTCCATGTGCCGACGGGAGACGCCCTGGTCGAGCAGCTGCAGGTCGGACTCGGTGCCTCGTCCGACCACGTTGCTGCCGATGCGCAGCTCGTGATGGCGATTGGTGCCGTCTATCAGCAGCCCGGCGCGAGCATGCCGGGGCGCGGCCGGTGGGTATGGAGGCCCTGCCGGCGGCGGCACTTGCTGCGGGTAGGGCGGTGGTGCGCCGACCGGGTACTGCGGGTCCGGCAGCGGATATTCCGGTTGAGGTTGGTGGGACAAGTACGGCGGCCCGGGGGGTGGCCGCAGGGCAGCTCCGGCGGCTCCGACCGCTCCGGCGGCCGCAGCCGCTCCAGCGGAGGGCGCGTAAGGGATCGGACCGGGGCTCGGGATGGAACCGTACGGGTGCGAATACTCACCGGGGCCTTGACCCGGGACCACGGGCAGGGACAGCGAGTCGTACGGGCGCCGCCGTGGCGGGGCGGCAGAGTCCATGCGAGAGGCCACGCCGAAGACACCGGTGTGCAAAGCCTCGTCACGCGCCAGGTAGACCTCGATATCGCCGATCGTGCGCCAGCCATTCTCGTCCAGGTGCTCCTGAATCAGCTCGGCCAGGGAGTTCGTCAACTGCATCTCCCACGGCACCAGTCGCTCGTAATCGGACGGGGCGAGCGTGACTCGGTAACGGTTCGGGGCGAGGACCTCGCCGTTGCCCATGACGTTGCGCTTGTCGGTCGCTTCGCGCTGCAGGGCCGACCCGATCTCGACCGGCTCGACCTGCCCTTTGAAGACGCGGGCGAAGGCCGAGCCGACGAGGCTCTCCAGCCTGCGCTCGAAGCGCTGCGCCAGACTCACGGCGACCTCCTTCCTGCGGTAATGTGACGGGCCCCGGTGGCCCGCTGTCCTGGCGTTCGCATGGCGACATGACGGCATGGTGGTACCGCGCGGTCACGATGCGCTCGGATGATGGTACTTGCGTATCCGCAGTCGATGACCAGACCGTAGGGCCGCGTGCTAACCTTGCCCACTGCCGCGGCTGCCGCGCGGCGCTCTCGCTACGGGCAAGTGGCGGAATGGCAGACGCGCACGGTTCAGGTCCGTGTGTCCGTAAGGACGTGGGGGTTCAACTCCCCCCTTGCCCACTACCTCTCAATACCCCTTGGTACCTCTCGATCCCTCGAAATACCTGTCCAGACCCTCTACGTCGGGCCGTTGATCATGACTGTCGGGTGGGACACGGGTGGGACATTCCGATCTCGGTGACACGCGATCCGTTGATTTGCTCGCCTGCGGCTTTCTGCCCGCGTGGGGATGCGATCTCGGGGCCAGCGCGTCGCCACCCGCGAGGGTGGGACACGGGTGGGACACAGCCCGCTCGCCCGAGACCAGGTACCGGTGATTGCTGGCTTGTAGCGGGTCGGCCCCGACGGTGACCGCTTCATGCATGACGCGGTCGGCCGCGAGGCGCAGCCAGCCGAGCGAGGTGGCCCGTTCGGCGTTCCGGCTTGCGAGACGACGCAGGCCGGACTGCTCCCGTCTGCCGCCTCGCATGGCAGCGGCTGTCGGACGGACGGCTTGGCCTGCAATGCTCGGCCCATGATGGTGTCGCTGCCCCGACGCACCGAGGGCCGTGCTGTGGAGCTCTACACAACGAAGAACCCTCGACTGCAGCAACGCTTGTGGAGACGCTACATGGCGCCGGGTGATGAGTGTTCGGGTCGCCAACCGTCACACACACTATGACCTCCAATACCGACGGCCTCCGGTCGCTCGACGAGCAGGCCTTCGGCGCCCGCGTCGAGCCGCACCGCCGCGAATTGCACCTCCACTGCTACCGCCTGCTCGGGTCGTTTGAGGAGGCCGAGGACCTCGTCCAGGAGGCGTTCCTGCGCGCGTGGCGCCGGCGCGACACGTACGAGGGCCGCGCGTCGGTTCGCGCGTGGCTGTACCGGATCGCGACGAACGCCTGCCTCGACGCGCTCGACAAGCGCCCGCGGCGGCCGAGCACGAGCGGTGAGGTCGCGTGGCTGCAGCCCTATCCCGACGAGCTCCTCGAGCAGCTGCCCGACCGGCGCGAGGGCCCTGAGGACGCGGCGCTCGCCAAGGAGACCATCGAGCTGGCGTTCATCGCCGCGATCCAGCACCTCGCGCCGCTGCCGCGGGCCGTGCTCGTGCTGCGCGACGTGCTGGGCTGCTCGGCGAAGGAAACCGCGCGGCTGCTTGAGACGACAGTGGCGTCGGTGAACTCCGCGCTGCAGCGCGCGCGGGATGGGTTGAGGGAGGGCCTGCCCGAGGACCGCGAGGCGTGGCAGCACGCCGCCGAGGCGACCGCCGCCGAGCGGGAGCTGCTTGCCCGCTACGTCGAGTGCAGCGAGCGCGTCGACACCGAGGGCCTGGCCGCGCTCATGCACGAGGACGTCCGCTTCTCGATGCCGCCGACGCCCGGCGTCTGGACCGGCCGAAGCACGGTCGTGCGGGGCTGGATCGACGGCGGGTTCGGATCGGAAGCGTTCGGCAGCATGCGGTGCGTGGTCACCCGCGCCAACGGTCAGCCCGCGGTCGCGGGCTACGTGCGCAAGCCGGGCGATGCCGCGTACGAACCGCTGGCAATCGACGTCCTGCGGGTGCAGGACGGGGTCGTCGCCGAGATCGTCACCTTCGGCCGCGCGGTGTTCGAGCACTTCTACCTGCCGGCCATGCTCAGCGCGGCGGACGGTACGAGATGAACGCCCCCGCCTCGATCACCGTCACGCCAGTCCTCGTTGCCGACCTGCTCGCCGAGGGCGAGCGGATGCCGGTCTACGCGCACGTCATCGACCATCCCGATGCGCGCGTGCTGGTCGACACCGGCATAACGGAGCTGCACCCGGCGGCGGCCGACCTCGATCCCCGCCTCCGACCACTAGAGCGAGCAGGACTTCGATCTCGCCGGCATCGACATCGTCGTCAACACACACCTGCACTTCGACCATTGCGGCGGCAACCACCTCTTCGCCGGCAGGCCGGTCTACGTCCAGCGTCGGGAGCTCGACGACGCACGCAGCGAGGACGACTACACCATTCGCGAGTGGGTCGAGGCGCCCGGCGTGCGGTACGTGCCGGTCGACGGCGAGCTCGAGCTGCTTTCCGGGCTCCGACTCGTCCCGGCCCCGGGCAACACACGCGGGATGCAGGTGGTCGTGGTCGAGACTGGCGAGCGTCCGGTCGTCATCGGCGGCGACGTGGCGGTTTGGTTCGGCGAGCTCGACGAGCCGCACACCGAAGGCCAGCTGCGGGTGCGTGCGCTCCACCCCGAGCTGATCTGGCTCGCGCACGAGCACAAGCCATGGCGACCCCGCACCATCTGAGGCATCACGCCGGCACTCTCTGAGCCGTCGAGTGGCATGCACTCAAGGACCGGCTGCTGAGCGGCGTCGGCGGACCGCCCGCATCGCGAACATGACACTCACAGCACGGCGCATGTGCCGCTGAAGGGCACATACACCTACCGTAGCGGCGAGAACGCCGTGGGTGGACACACCCGGTTCGCCGGAAGCCTCGGCACCCAGGTC
The DNA here is from genome assembly GCA_963839175.1 of uncultured Actinomycetota bacterium. GTDB lineage: Bacteria > Actinomycetota > Actinomycetes > Mycobacteriales > Jatrophihabitantaceae > CAWIUB01. Next base: position 138,798 of record CAWIUB010000011.1, on the reverse strand, counting down.
GTGAAGGTCTTCGACCTGATCGCGGCCCGCACCGGCCTGCGCGAACACGAAGCCGCCGCCGCCGGCTTCACGCCACTCAGCAGCACCGCAACGCCGGATGATCACAAAAGGTACTACCCGGGCGCCCGGCCGATCACGATCCGGGTCACCGGCGACGCTGCTACCGGTCGCCTGCTGGGCGCACAGCTGATCGGCCAGACCGGCACCGACACCGCCAAGCGGGTCGACACCTATGCCACGGCGCTGTTCCACGACATGACCGTCGCCGGCGTCGGCGAGCTTGATCTGTCCTACACCCCGCCGCTCGGCTCCCCGTGGGACGCCGTGCAGATCTGCCGCCCAAGCCTGGGTACACGAGCACCAACTCGCCTCCCAGCGGGCGAGTTTGCGACCAGTGCGCGCCTCCTACCCCGCGCCGTGCCGGGTGGGGTAGGGCTGACGCTGAGCACGCACTCTGATCGGCTCTTGTCGACAGTGGCGGGTCGGCGACGACGGGACCATCGGTGACTAACGGCCCTGCCGCGGGCGGCGGATACGCGCGCACGATGAGGACATGGCCGATTCAAGCGTTATTGAATCAACGACAGCTGAACTGGCGGGTGGGATCGCTGCGCTCGCCGACCCGGTGCGACTGTCTATTGTGGCCGCGCTGCGCGACGGGCAACGCTGCGTGTGCGACCTGCAGGAACGAGTGCCGATCGCGCCGAACCTGCTGTCGTATCACCTGCGGGTGTTGCGTGAGGCCGGGCTGATCGCCGGGACGCGGCGCGGCCGGTGGATCGACTATCGCCTCGAGCCCGACGGATTCACTCGGCTGTGGGCGGGCGTCCATGCGGCCGGAGTCCCGCTTCCTGATGAGCCGCTCCGCAGCGCAACGGCCTGCCCGTCGTGTGCTGGGGGCCGTGATGGGCCGCGTCGACGACGCAGCGAGCCCTGGCGCGGCGGCGTCGGACCGCACGACCGCTGACCTCCTGGCGAGCCTCGCGAACCGCCGCGGCCGACATGTGCCAGGCGGCCGCGGCGAACGGACTTGGAAGGACTGGAAGGAGCTGTCGTGACCGCGCTGGCCGTCGATCGCGGAGCACTGGCCGAACCGGCCGCGTCGCTGTCTCGGCTGCGCGGGTTGCACCCTGGTTGGTTCGGGGCGGTGATGGGCACCGCGATCCTGGCGGTGGCCGCGTTCGACAACCCCGGCGACGTGCGCAGCCTACGGCAGGGGATGCGCGCGGTCGGTGACGTGTTCGCGCTGCTGGCCTACCTTCTCGCCGCGATCCTGCTGGTCGCGTATCTGGCCCGCTGGCTGCGGCATCGCGATGCGGCGCTGGCCGATCTGCGGCATCCGGTGCTCGGCGCGCTGTACGGCACGTTCCCGGGCGGGCTGCTGGTGCTGGCGGTGATGACCTCGGTCGTCGGGCCCTCCCTGTTACCCGACCGCGCCATCACGCCGACCGTGGCCACGCTGGCCATTGCCGGCGGTGTGCTGGCGCTGGCGATCAGCGTCGCGTTCGGCTACCTGCTGTTCGTCGGCGACCTCAGCCACACCTCGGTCAACGGCGGCTGGTTCATCCCGCCAGTGGTCACGATCATCATCCCGATGGCGCTGACCCCGCTGATGCCGCACACCAGCGCGGGGACCGCGCGGCTGCTGCTCGCGCTCGGCTACGCCTGCTACGGGATGGGGCTGCTGCTGTTCCTGCTGGTGCTCGGGCTGCTGCACGACCGGCTGGTACTGCACCCGCTGCCGGCCGCGGCGCTGGCTCCGTCGCTGTGGATCGGGCTAGGCCCGCTCGGCGTCGGCGCGCTCGGGCTGCTCACCCTCGCGCACGCCGGTGCCCAGGTGTTCGGCACGTCGGCAGACGCGGTCGTGACGATCAGCCAGCTGGCGGCCACCGGGCTGTGGGGATTCGGGCTGTGGTGGCTGGCCGCCGCAGCGCTGCTGCTGGCCCGCTACCTCCGTACCGGGCCGCTGCCGTTCGGGCTGGGCTGGTGGGCGTTCACGTTTCCGCTCGGCGCCTACACCGTCGCCACGATCACCCTGGCCCGTGCCTGGCACACCGGCGCGATGGAAGCCGTCGGCGCCAGGCTGTTCGTCCTACTCGCGGTGGCCTGGCTCGTCGTCGCCACCCGCACTCTGCGTGGCGTGCTCACCGGGCAGGTGTGGCAGCGATGACGACGTCCCGATCCGAGCAGGTACCCGTGCCCGGCCGGGCGCCCGCGGTGGCCGCCCGGCTGTCCCGACTGGATCGGCTGCTGCCGGTGTGGATCGTGGCGGCGATGGCGACTCGGTCTGCTGCTGGGGCGGCTGCTGCCGCGACCTGAACTACGTGGCTGAACAAGGTCGCAATCCACGGCACCAGCCTGCCGATCGCGCTCGGGCTGCTGCTGATGATGTACCCGGTGCTGGCCAAGGTCCGCTACCGCGAGATCGGCCCGATCGCCGCGGACCGGCGGATGATGACCGCCTCGCTGATCCTGAACTGGGTCGTCGGCCCGGCGGTGATGTTCGCCCTCGCCTGGTGCTGCTGCCCGACCAACCCGCCTACCGCACCGGGGTCATCCTCGTCGGGCTGGCCCGCTGCATCGCCATGGTGCTGATCTGGACCGACCTCGCCCGACGGCGACCGGGAGATGGCCGCCGTCCTGGTCGCCCTCAACGCGATCTTCCAGGTCCTCGCCTACGCCGCGCTCGGCGTGTTCTACCTCAACGTGCTGCCCCGCTGGCTGGGGCTGGCCACCGAGAGCCTGTCGGTGTCGATGGGCACCATCGCCTCGACCGTCGCGATCTTCCTCGGCATCCCGCTGGTGGCCGGCTACCTGACCCGCACCCTCGGCGAACGCGCGCACGGCCAGGCGCTGGTACGAGCAGCACGTCCTACCTCGCATCGGCCCGATCGCGCTGTACGGGCTGCTGTTCACCGTGGTCGATCCTGTTCGCGCTGCAGGGCAAGAAGATCACCTCCGAGCCGCTGGACGTGGCCCGGATCGCGCTGCCGCTGCTGGGCTACTTCGTCATCATGTGGTTCGGCGGGTTCGCCATCGGCCGCCGCCTGCACCTGACCTACCGGCGCACCGCCGCGCTGGCCTTCTCCGCGGCCAGCAACGACTTCGAACTGGCCATCGCGGTCGCGATCGGCGTCTTCGGCGTCACCAGCGGCCAGGCCCTCGCCGGCGTCGTCGGTCCCCTCATCGAGGTCCCGGTGCTACGTCGGCGCTGGTCTACGTCGCGCTGTGGGCACGCCGCCGCTACTACCCGCACGAACAGCAGGAGGCCCGGCATGAACTGCTACGACTGCGCCGCCACCGGCGCCTACCGCGACGCCGTCGCGATCTGTAGTCGACTGCGGCGCCGGCGTCTGCGTCGAGCACGCCGTCAACACGCGCCACTGGCTGACCCGCGAGATGGCGATACTCCCGCCGGCAACGCGTCGACCCGCCGGCCCGGCTCATCCACTGCGGCACCTGCCACGCCGCGCACACCGCCCGCGGCGACATCCAGCCGACCGAGACGTCCGCGCACCGTCCGGGCCGGCGCGCCGTGACCACCGTGGCGACGCGCACCTACCAGGTCGCGGCACGCTCGCAGGCCGGCGGCGCGGCGTACGCCACCGGCAAGCAGCACACGATCGGCTTCGACGCCTCGGCCGGGCAGAGCGAGACGTTGCCCGGGCCGGCAGATCTGCTCGCCGCCGCGTTCGCCGCGTGCGTGCTCAAGAACGTCGAACGGTTCTCCCACATCTTGCCCTTCGCCTACCAGCGCGCCTCGATCCATGTCGAAGCTGATCGGCAGGACGCCCGCCGCGGATCATCGCGATCCGCTACCGCTACCGGCTGCGCGTGGTCACCGACGAACCGGCGCCGCGGGCCGCGCCGCTGCACCGCAACATCGCCCGCTTCGGAACCATCTACAACACCCTCGCCGCCGTCTGCGACGTCACCGGCGAGATCGGCGCCGAACCCACCGAGTCCGGCTGAGAGGAACCACCATGGAATCCACTGATCGCCTCGAGGCACTGTTCGCCTTCCACGGGCACCGCTGCTGGGCCAGCACCGTCGGCGTCCGCGCCGGGCTCGCCGCCCTGGCGGCCCTCGGCGTCGAGGCCAGCGGCGGCAAGGCACTAGCACGCGATCGTCGACATCGGCGAGCACCACGGCGCGATGTGCTTCGCCGACGGCATCCAGCTCACCACCGGCTGCACCCTCGGCAAGGGCAACATCACCAAGTCGGGCAAGGGCAAACTCGCCGTCACCCTCATCGACACCGCCACCGACCGCAAGGTCCGCGTCGCCTACAAACCGACGCTGCAACCGCAGATCCGCGCCTCGGCGTTCATGCAGAAACGCGCCGCCGGCGTGCCGGCGACCGAGATCCCCGAGGCCGAGCAGTGGGAGCTCGTCCACCTCATCTGGAACGCTCCCAAGACCGACGTGCTCACCGTCGGCACCCGTCGAGCCGGCCGGCTGGCGCCCCGTGGAGGAAGTGGTCCGCTTCGCGGTCTGCCCCAACTGCGGCGAACTGGTCGCCGAACCGTACCTGCGGGTGGTCAACGGCGACGCGTTGTGCCTCGACTGCGCCGGCTACTCCAGCTGAGGTCTCGATGCTGTACGTCGCGGTCGCGGTCATCGTGCTCGTCCTGTCGGGCGTGCTGGCGATGGCCGGCCTCGGCGCCGCGTTCCTGTTCGTGCCGCTGTTCTACTGGCTCGGCGTGCCGCTGCCGGTGGCGGCGTCGACCGCGCTGCTGCTGAACGCGGTCAGCCTGTCCTTCGCCAGCGCCACCTACTGGCGCGCCGGGCTGGTCAACCTGCGACTCGGCGTGCCGATCACCATCGCCGCCGTCGCCGCCGCGCCGTTCGGCGCGCGACTGGCCCCGCACGTGCACACCACGGTGCTGCTCGCCCTGTTCGCCGGCTTCCTCGCCTTCGCCGGGGCGATGATGCTGTTCTACCGGCGCCCCACCATCACCCGCGCCGCCAGTCGGCGCACCGAGATCGGCACCGGCGCCGGGGTCGGCACGCTCGCCGGCTTTCTCGGCGGGCTGCTCGGCGTGGGCGGCGGCAATGTCATCCTGCCGGCCCTCAACGGCTTCGGACTCGACGCCAAACAGGCCGCCGGCACCACCGGGCTCGCGGTGGTGTTCTCCTCGCTGTCCGGATTCGCCGGCCGCGTTTCGCTCGGCCACCTCAACCTGGTGCTGATCGCGGTGAGCGTCGTCGCCGCCGCGGCCGGATCGCTGGCCGGGGCACGGATCATGACCTCGCGGGTGTCCAGCAGCCAGCTCAAGCACCTGATCGGCGTGCTGCTGTGGGTCGTCGCGGCCAAGATCGTCTGGGACCTGGTGGCCGGATGACGTGGCCGGATGACACGCCTGCGGTGTCGACCGGTGCGGACCGTACCGGCCTCAGGCGGGCAGGCCGGCCACCGCGACTGTGCTGGCCGGCGGCGTACCGATGAGCACGCCGAGGTCGCGCAGGGCTTCGGCGCGGGCGCGGTAGTAGACCCAGACGCCGCGCTTGGAGCGATCGAGCAACCCGGCCTCGTGCAGCACCTTCAGGTGGTGGCTGATCGTCGGCTGGGACAGGTCGAACTCCTCGTTCAGGTCGCAGGCGCACGCCTCACCGCCGTCGTGCGAGGCGATCAGCGACATCAACCTCAACCGCACCGGGTCGGCCAACGCCTTGAGCAACGGCGCCACCTGCTCGGCCTGGCTTCGCGTCAGCGGTTCGCTGGCCAGCGGCGCACAGCACGCCACCGCCTGCACCGGCGTCAGCACACAGAGACTTCGACACACATCAATATTGACACTCATCGATATGAATGGCAAGGTGAAGGAGACATAGACGTTCATCTAAGTATCTGGAGGTCGCGGTGTCTCGCGTTCAACTGGCGCTCAATGTCGACGACGTCGAGCAGGCGGTGGCGTTCTACAGCAAGCTGTTCGGCAGCGAGCCGGCCAGGCGGCGCCCCGGCTACGCGAACTTCGCCATCGCCGACCCGCCGCTGAAGCTGGTGCTACTGGAAAACCCGGGCCAGGGCGGCAGCCTCAACCACCTCGGCGTCGAGGTACCCGACGTGGACGTGGTCGATGCCGAGCAGACCCGGCTGGCGGAAGCCGGCCTGGCCTCGGTCGACGAGCGCGACACCACCTGCTGCTACGCCAAGCAGGACAAGTTCTGGGTCGAGGGCGCCGAAGGGTTGGCGTTGACCCTCGTCGTGACCGTCGGCTGTGGTTTCGCACTTGCCGCTCACCCATGCGGGCCTGTGTCCGGCGGACGATCGTCTTACGGGACGCCTGGACTGAGTCGCCAGGCGCGCATGATGCCGCGTCCCCCGGTTCCGCCGAGATGCTCGTGACGGCGCGGCGATTCAGGACAGCCCTCGCCCGCGCGATCGCCGTCTGTGACCACACGCGAGCGGCGCTGTAGGTGAGTCTGCTCAGCTGGCGTGGAGGTACTGGCCGAGAGCGCGGCGGATCACCTCGGACACGCTGGTGTGATCGCGCGCGGCGCGCAGGAGCAGTTCACGCTTCAGCTCGGGGTCCAGGCGCACCGATTCGACACTGGCCGCGGCTGAACCCAGCGCGGGCCGCCCACCGCGGCGACGTCGCAGGATCTCCTCGACGTCGTAGCCGTGCTCGGCCTCGGCCACCAGCGCCTCGACCTGCGCATCCTCAACCGCGTCCGCGTTCACCTTCCGCTTGCCCGCCATCTCGCTCACCTGCCTCCCGGCAGCAGTCGTCGGTCCTTGTCCCGCATCGGCATCGCATGGATGACAGCCGGCCCGGTCGGGCGATCGAGTACCACCAGTTCCAGCAGATTCGCGGCCCGGTCCGGGCCGAGCACCAAATAGCGGAGCGGATCCTCGCCGATCTCATCGACGGATCTCATCGACGGCCAACGCGTACACCCGTGCGTGCTGGATGTCCTCCGGGTCGATGCCGTGCCGCAGCGCCGACAGGAGCACCTCCACCGAAGAATCGTACTACGAAACTGCGGGCTGTGCCTGCTCGACGCGAAGGCTCACCCACGCCAGGGGCCGAACGCGCTGCCGGCTGCACGATCGAGCGCCCATAACGACAGCGAGCAACAGCCGGCTCCAGGCGTCAACACCAGTATTCGGCGTACCCGCGTTCTGGTCGTGCCTCGGCTTCGTGAGATGCGCTGCGCGCCGAAGCCGGTGCAGAGTGGTCACTCGGCGTGGACACGTGCGACACCGTTGCAGGTTCCTGCAACTGGGCACTTGCCTATCGTGCTTGGGTGCATCGGGACGCTGAACGTTTCCGGGAACTGGCGAGCCCGCCCGGCGGCTGATCCCGGACGAGCTCGCGGAGCGGGTGGTCCGGCAGACGCTGTTCGGGCATTGGGTGGGACATGTCCCACCCAATGCCGTCGAGATACCTCGACGTACCGCGAGGTACCCCTTGAATGGGCCGTACCAGCGGGTCAACGGCCTGTAGGCCAGTGTTTACGGGGGTTGTCAGGGGGTTCAACTCCCCCTTGCCCACCATTGCGCCTGCGGAACCTAGAGTGACGTCATGCCTGAGCTGCGGTTCGGCGGGGTGCTGACAGCCACGACCACGCCGTTCACCGCCGACGGCGCGGTGGACCTTCCCCGTTTCGCGGACCACTGCGTCTGGCAGCTCGATCAGGGCGTCCGCGGGATCGTGCCGAATGGATCGCTCGGCGAGTACGAGACCCTCACCGACGACGAGCGGTCAGCGCTGGTCGTCGCTGCAGTAGAAACGGTGGGCAGCCGGGGACTCGTGATACCCGGCGTCTCAGGCAAGAGTGCGGCCGAGGCCATGCGGTGGGCCCAACAGGCCAAGGACGCGGGGTGCCGGGCGGTCATGTGCCTGCCGCCGACGTCGCACGCGCCCACCGACGACGAGGTCGTCGCCCACTTCACCGCCGTGGCGGAGGTGGGGCTGCCCGTCATCACGTACAACAACCCGTACTCCACCAGGGTCGACCTCACTCCGCCGCTGCTCGCCCGGCTTGCGCACATCGACGGCGTCGCCGCGGTGAAGGAGTTCGCGCAGGACGTGCGGCGATTCGCGCACATCCGCGAGCTGGCCCCCTCGCTCGAGCTGCTCGTCGGTTGCGACGACCTGGTCGCCGAGGGCGTGCTGATGGGTGCGACTGGCTGGATCGCCGGCTACGCCAACCCGTTGCCCGCATTGTCGGTGCGGCTGTTCGACCTTGCTGCGCGCGGCGTCTGGGACGAGGCGCTGCCGCTGTATCGGGCGATGCTGCCGGCGCTGCGCTGGGACGCCCAGCCCTCGTTCGTCCAGGCGATCAAGATCGGCCAGCAGGAGGCTGGACGGTACGGCGGCCCGGTGCGCCTGCCGCGGCTGCCGTTGCCCGAGGCCGACGAGGCGGCCGCTCGCAAGGACGTGCGGGCCGCAATCGCCGCCGGGTGAGGCGAACCCGCGATGCGCGCCCGGCAGATGTTCACCGCCGTCGACAGCCACACCGAGGGCATGCCGACCCGGGTCATCACCTCTGGCGTGGGCGTGCTGCCCGGTGCGACGATGGCCGACCGGCGCCGGTACCTGATGACCGAACGCGACGACCTGCGCACCCTGCTGATGACCGAGCCTCGCGGGCACGCCGCGATGTCCGGTGCGATCCTGCAGCCCCCGACGCGTCCGGATGCGGACGTCGGCGTGGTATTCATCGAGGTGTCCGGCTGCCTGCCGATGTGCGGCCACGGCACCATCGGCACCGCGACCGTGCTGGTCGAGACGGGCATGGTGGCGGTCAAGGAGCCGGTGACCGAGCTGCGTATCGAGACGCCGGCCGGTCTGGTGGCGGCCCAGATTCACGTTGATGATGGCAGCGCCAAGTCGGTGACCATCCGCAACGTCCCGGCATACCTGCACCTGCGCGCCGCGGTCGTTCAGGTCGACGGGCTGGGCGACCTGACCCTCGACCTGGCCTGGGGCGGCAACTTCTATGCGATCCTGCCGGCGGCGTCCCTCGGCCTAACCGTCGAGCCCGCACGGCACCATCGGCTGGTCGCCGCGGGACTGCGGATCATGGCCGCCGTCAACGACCAGCTCGAGTTCGCCCATCCGGAGCAGCCCGAGATCGCCGAATGCCGCCACGTCCTGCTCACCGGGCCCGGTTCGCAGGGCGCCGACTCGCGCTGCGCGGTGGTGATCCATCCCGGCTGGGTGGACCGCTCGCCGTGCGGCACGGGGACGTCGGCGCGGATGGCCGCGCTGGCCACTCGCGGCGAGCTGGGCCTGCACACCGACTTCGTGCAGGCATCGCTGATCGGCTCGCGGTTCACCGGCCGGCTGGTCGAGGAGGCGACCGTCGGGCCGTATCGGGCCTTCGTCCCGACCGTCACCGGACGGGCCTGGCTGACCGGACTGGCCACCTACCTGCTCGACCCGGACGACCCGTTCCCAGCCGGCTTCCTCATTCGCGGCTGACCGTCGCTGATCGGTCTTGGGAGACGGTGGCGGGCGAGCGTCACGTCCTGATCGCGCAGGGCGGCCAGAATCTCGGCGGTTACCTCGTCCGCGCTTCGCGTGCCATCGACTTTCTGCAGCAGACCGCGGTCTCGGTAGAAGTCGATCAGCGGACGGGTGGCGTCGTCGTACACCTGAAGGCGGTTCTCGATCACCTCGGGGGTGTCGTCGCTGCGGCCCTCGGCGATCGCACGGCTCATGATTCGCCGGACGAGCTCAGCGCGCGGGGTGTCGAGCAGGATCGCGACGTCGGCCGTCGCTCCTGCCGCATCCGCGATCTCGCGGGCGGTACGCGCTTGGGCCACTGTGCGCGGGAAGCCGTCGAGGATGTAGCCGCCAGACTTCGCGGCATCCAGGACGTGCGGCACCATCAGCTCGATGATCAGATCGTCGGGCACCAGGTCCCCGCTGTCGAGGTAGTGCCGCACCCGGGCGCCGAGGTCGGACCCGGACTCGACTTCCGCTCGCAGCAGGTCCCCTGCCGCGATGTGCTGCAATCCCAGCAACTCGGCGAGCCGCTCGCCCTGGGTGCCCTTGCCGGAGCCTGGTGGGCCGATCAGTAGCACGTTCATCGCGACCACCCTGTCATCTCGACGAGCGAACCGCGAGAGATATCGCCGGATCTGGGGTAGCCCGAACTGCGCATGGTGCCGATACCGCGCATAGCGCACCCATACCTTGTCCACAGGCTCAGCGGTCCGTCCACAGGCTCAGCGCAGGGCCCGCCCCGACAGTCATGTCCTGCGACGATCACGCGGTGATGTCGGCCACCGAGCAGCGCCTCGCTTGGCAGCTGCGATTGCGCCGGCGTCCGACGTCCACCGACGTGTTCTGCCTCGTGCTGCTCGCCGCGCTCGTCGCCCGCTTCTCGTTCAGCGATGTGTTCTCCAGCGGTGTCGCCGGCGCGTGGACGACGGTGTTCGCTGCGATCTGCATCCAGGCATCTCCGTTCCTCGTGCTGGGCATCGTCATCTCGACCGCCACAGCAGTCTTCGTACCGCCGTCGTTCTTCCGCCGAGCGTTGCCCGCGCGGACCGCCTTCGCAGTCCCCGTGGCGGGCCTCGCCGGCTGCGCCTTGCCGGGGTGCGAGTGCGGATCCGTGCCGGTTGCCGCGTCGCTGATGCGGCGCGGGGTCGCGCGCGGACCGGCAGTGGCGTTCCTGCTCGCAGCGCCGGCGATCAACCCGGTGGTGCTGGTCGCGACGGCGGTAGCCTTTCCGGGCGAGCCGGCGATGGTGCTGGCGCGGTTCGCCGGGTCGCTCGTTACGGCCCTGATCGTCGGCTGGGTCTGGCAGCGGCTGGGCCGAGAGGTCCCGATACCCCGCCGATTCAGCGCCCCGGACGATGCCGGCCGGGCCACCCGCGTCCGGATGACAGCCGCACACGACCTCGCCCAGGCCCTTGGGCTGCTCGTGGTCGGTGCGGCGGCCGCAGCCACCCTGAAATCGGCCGTCCCGCAGACCTGGCTGGACCACCTCGGCGGCTCGCCGCTGCTGGGGGTCGTCGTCCTGAGCCTGCTGGCCGTGCTGCTGGCGGTCTGTTCCGAAGCGGATGCGTTCATCGCCGCATCGCTCACGCAGTTTCCGCTGACGGCCCGGATGGCGTTCATGGTCGTCGGGCCGGCCGTCGACGTGAAGCTGATCGCCATGCAGGCCGGGACGCTCGGCCGCCGCTTTGCGATGCGATTCGCACCCATCACCCTTCTGGTGGCCGCCGCGTCGGCGTTAGTCGTGGGAGCGGTGTTGTTGTGACGGAGCGGTGTTGTTTGTGACGGCCCGCACCCAGGCATTCGTCCTGCTGCTCTTCGGTGGCGCGTTGCTGCGTCTGGCCACGTCCGACGCATTACTTCGTTCATGCTTATCCGGTTAGATCAGGTAGCGAGCCTCGCAAGCGCTCAGCACGTGCACCCTCAGCGACCCGGCCAGCTCAATGCCCGACTCGGGTACGAACGCGCCTGCCGCGCCTTGTCGATCAGGGAGACGCCGCTCTTGCGTGCAGGCATCATCTCCGTACCTGAGCTAACCGGAATAAGCATGACTTCGCTATGTGCGGCCGGCCTCCCGGCCGTGGGTCCTGCTTGCCGGGGTGGCCATGGTGCTGTCGGCCGGCTGGACGCTGCTCTCCCAGCATGGGGCCAATCGAGGCGGCCTCGACCGACGCGCATGGTCACGCGGCGCCCTCGCATGCCGCATGGCTTGTGCTCGCACCGGTGGTGGCGATTCTGATCGTCGCCCCGCCGGCCCTCGGCTCGTACTCGGCGTCCCGCATCCCGGTCCAGGTCGCCAAGCCTTCCGACGTGCACCTTCCCGCGCTGCCCGCGGGCGACCCCATCCGCCTCTCGATGGGCGACTTCTTCACCCGTTCGGTGTGGGACGACGGGCGCACCCTGACGTCGCGGCAGGTCTCGCTGACCGGATTCGTGCTGCACGACGAGCAGCACGGCCTCCTCCTGGCCCGGCTTGTGATCACCTGTTGCGCGGCCGACGCCCGGCCGATCGAGATCGGCATCCAGACGGCTGCGCCGACGCCACCGGTGGACAGCTGGGTCACTGTGACCGGCACATACGCGGGTGGCTACCCCGGCTACACCTACCTGCCGGTCTTGAAGGCCAGCACGGTCACCCCGGTCCCCGAGCCGGCCAATCCCTACGATTGACCCACAGCATTTCCTCAGTCGCATCACAGGTTCGGTACCGAGAGTGAACCCATGACCGAGCAGCACCCTGCCCAGCCCGACCCCGATACCCCACAGACTCCCGAACCGCCCTCGCCGCAGGGCTCCTCCCCTTACGGTGCTTATCCCGGCGGTTACCCGCCGCCCCAGTACACCCACCCGCTGCCGCCGGTCACCGGATACCCGCCAGCCGGGCAGCCGCCGTTTGCGGGCGGTCCTGCCGCACCGACGGCGCAGCCCGCCAAGTCGCGATCCGGGCGGACTGTCCTCATCGCCGCCGTGACGGCAGCGCTCGTCGGCGGCGCCGTGGGCGCCGGCACGGTCGCGCTGACCGACAACAACGACAACTCCACCTCCTCCTCTGTGGGCCTGAACGTCACCACGCAGACCGCACCGTCGGTCAAGCTCGACGGCTCGATCGCCGCAGCCGCGAACAGGATCCAGCCCAGCGTGGTCACCATCAACGTCAGCGGCAGCCAGGAGTCCGGCACCGGGTCGGGCGTGATCATCCGCAGCGACGGCTACATCCTGACGAACAACCATGTGGTGTCGGTCGCCGGGACAGGCGGCTCGATCACCGTCGTAACCAACGACGGCCAGCAGGCCGCGGCCAAGATCGTCGGCACGGATTCGTCGGACGACCTTGCGGTGATCAAGGTCGACGGCCTGAAGAACCTCACGCCCGCCACGTTCGGCAAGTCCGGCAGCCTGGTCGTCGGGCAGACCGTCGTCGCTGTCGGGGCACCGCTCGGGCTCTCCGACACCGTCACTTCGGGCATCGTCAGCAACACGGCACGTCCCGTGACGACGGGTGACAGCAGCAACACCGAGGCCGTGTTCAACGCGGTACAGACCGATGCCGCGATCAACCCGGGCAACTCCGGCGGGCCGCTGGTCGACCTGAACGGCAACGTCGTAGGCATCAACGCCGCGATCGCCACGGCCAACAACGGCGGCCTGAACATCCCCGGTCAGCAACAGCAGCAGTCGGGCAGCATCGGCATCGGCTTTGCCATCCCGTCCGACGAGGCGAGCCGCATCGCCAACCAGTTGATCACCACCGGCAAGGCCACCCACGCCGTGCTCGGGGTCCGCGTCGGCTCGTCCACGCAGAACCAGTCCAGCCAAACAGGCGCGACGATAGCCTCCGTCGACGCGAACAGCCCAGCCGCAGCGGCCGGGCTCAAGGCCGGCGACATCGTTACCGAGTTCGGCGGGCAGCGACTGGACGACGCGACGGCATTGGTCGCCGCCGTACGGTCCCACGCGCCCGGCGACAAGGTCTCGCTCAGCTACCTCCGCAACGGCAAGTCGGCGACTGCGCAGGTCACGCTCGGATCCGCCACCAGCTGACCGCAGCCCAGGCCGGGACTGCCCTTCGTCGTGAGGCACGGTCCCGGCCGCCGACTGCCGGCAGGTGGAGACTGGGGGCATGCCCACGCACCACGTCCACAACGTGCCGCCACCGTGGCGCGACGCGGACACGTTCGCCAGCGACCTGCAGCTGCAGACCGCGTCCTACTCCGACGCCGAGGCCAAGCTGCTGCACCAGCTGGGTGAGCTGGCTGGCAGCGAGCAAGCCCAGGAGTGGGGGCGGCTGGCCAATACCTATCCCCCGGTGCTGCGCACGCACGATCGGTTCGGCCACCGCATCGACGAGGTCGAGTTCCATCCAGCGTGGCACGAGCTGATGAACATCGCGGTCAGCAACGGCCTGCACGCCACCCCGTGGCGGGAGGGGTCACACCTCGGGAGGGCGACGCGGTTCTACCTGTGGGCACAGGTGGAAGCCGGCCACGGCTGCCCGATCTCGATGACGTACGCGATCGTGCCCGCGCTGCGCCACGAGCCCACCCTGGCGAGCGCGTACGAGCCGCTGCTGACCGCGCCGTCCTATGACCCGGGGCTGCGCACGCCGCTGACCAAGTCCGGCCTGCTTGCTGGCATGGCGATGACCGAGAAGCAGGGCGGCTCGGACGTGCGCGCCAACACCACCCGGGCGGTGCCGGCCGCGGAGCACTACCTGCTCACCGGGCATAAGTGGTTCTGCTCGGCGCCGATGTGCGACCTGTTCCTGGTGCTGGCCCAGGCGCCCGGCGGGTTGTCGTGCTTCCTGGTGCCCCGCGTTCTGCCCGACGGCACCCGCAACCCGTTCGCGCTGCAGCGGCTGAAGGACAAGCTCGGCAACCGTTCCAACGCCTCGGCGGAGGTCGAGTTCGACGCGACGCTCGGCTGGCTGGTCGGCGACGAAGGTGCCGGCGTCCGGACGATCATCGACATGGTCGCAATGACCCGGCTGGACTGCGTGATCGGCAGCGCTGCCGGGCAACGGGCGGCGCTCGTGCAGGCGATGCACCATGCGCAACACCGGTCGGCGTTCGGGGCGTTGCTGGTGGACCAGCCGCTGATGCGGGAGGTGCTGGCCGACCTGGCCGTCGAGTCAGCCGCGGCCACGACGCTGTTTCTTCGCCTCGCAGTTGCGGTGGACGAGGGTTCGGCGTTCGTCCGGCTCGCGGTGGCGGCCGTCAAGTTCTGGGTCTGCAAGCGGACGCCAGCCGTCGTGGGCGAAGCGCTCGAGTGCTTGGGCGGTAGCGGGTATGTCGAGGAGAGCGGGCTGCCGCGGCTGTTTCGTGAGTCGCCGCTCAATGGGATCTGGGAGGGCTCGGGCAACGTCATCGCGCTCGACGTCCTGCGCGCGGTACAGCGCGACCCGGCCAGCGTCGGCGCCGTGGTCGACGAGCTCGCGACTACGTCAGGTGCGGATGCGCGGCTCGACGCGGCGGTCGCTCGGCTGGGGGGCCTCATCGCGGGGCTCGGCCTGGACCCGGTGGCCGACCAGCGGGTTGCCCGGGAGCTCGCGGGCCTGCTGTCTCGAACGCTGGCGGCGTCCCTGCTGGTGCGCAGTGGACCGCCCGCGGTGGCCGAACGTTATCTGGCGACGGCTGTGGACGGGCCGCCCGCGGCGTTCGGATCGCGTCCCGGTCCCGGCACGGCCACCATCCTCGCCGGATGACGGAATCAGCGCCGGCTGGCGCGGCGGGCGGCGGCGCGTTTGCGGGCGGCACTGACCGGCTTGGCCGGCGCACCGTTGACCGGCTTGGCAAGCGTGGTGGGCTGCTCAGGTACCGCCTGGTCAGGTACGGCCTGGTCAAGTGCGGCCTCGTCTGGTACGTCGTTGGCGTCCTCGGCACGCTGGATCGTCACCTTCCCGGACTCCAGGTCTATGCGCTTCCCCCCCGACGAGTCGCCGATCTGCTGGCGGGTCGACTGCAGGCGGCGCTTCTCTTCATCCATGTGCCTCTTGGCCGGATTGAAGAGTGTGTCGATGCCCCACTGCGTCACCCCACGAGGTTACGTCCTGCGAACGCCGTGGGGGTAGCGGTGGCAGGCCTGACGGGCGGTCCGTAGCCTCGATGGCATGCTGTTCTCGCGAACCAAGACCGAACTCATCACGCCGGATCGCGCCTTGCCTGGCCGCGATGGCTACGCATTTCCGGTGCCGGACACGAACTTCGTCACTGGGCGGCTGATCAAGCCGCCGTTCCCGGCCGGCTTGCAGACCGCAGTGCTGGGGTTGGGGTGCTTCTGGGGGGCGGAGCGGGAGTTCTGGCAAACCCAGGGCGTGTGGACGACAGCGGTCGGCTACGCAGGCGGCTTCACGCCGTACCCGACATACGAAGAGGTTTGCTCCGGGCTGACCGGGCACGCGGAGGTGGTCCTGGCGGTCTTCGATCCGTCGGTGCTGCCCTTCGAGCGGTTGCTCAAAGTGTTCTTCGAGGCGCACGACCCCACCCAGGGCATGCGGCAGGGCAACGACATCGGCACCCAGTACCGGTCGGCGATCTACGTCGCGGACGACGCCGCGCTCGCTGCGGCGCAAGCCGCGAAGGCCGCGTACACCACCGAGCTGCACCGGCGCGGCTACGGTCCGACCACCACGCAGATCGCCCGAGCCGGCGCGTTCTACTATGCCGAGGACTACCACCAGCAGTACCTGGCCAAGAACCCCGATGGTTACTGCGGTCTGGGCGGCACGGGCGTCAGCTGCCCGGTGGGATTGTTTGCTCCGGAGTAGGCTGCCGAGGAGCGCTGGAGCCGGAGCGGGAATCGGAGGATCTCCTCGATGACACGGCGGTGCCGGTCATTGGTCTGGTGAGGGGGGAAAGTCCGCGGAGCCATCGGCTTCGCGGCGGATGACCCGCAGAGATCGGATGAACGATAACCGGTCGGGGTCAATGTCGGCGTCGTGCGCGGCTTCGGTCATGAGGGTTCGGATGGCGTAGTGGGCGAGGAGTATTCCCCAGATTTCTTGGCGCACCATCTGCGGCGACTTCGACCGCAGCACTCGGGAATGTGCGATCTGGTGTGTCTCGATCTCATCCAGCGCGATCTCGAATTCCCAGCGTTGGTGGTACGCGGCGGCCAGGTCGGGTGCCAGCGCATCTTCCCAGTCGGTGATCGTCGTGATCAGCCGGTAGGGATCGCCGCTGTCACGGTCGGTGATCTGGTACTCGATGACGCGGACGAGGATCGCCTGGTTTGTCGCAGCCCGCCACCGTGCTTCGTTCAGCGTGGCTGGTGTGCTGATGCCTTTGCCGGTGATCGCCGACAGGTAGGAGTCGTCGGGCAGCTGCTGCAGGACTGGCAACTTCAGGGTCGAGCTCACTCGGAACAGCAGGTCCGCCCCGGTCTGCTTGGCCTGGGCGAAGAAGTGGTAGCTGAAGAAGCCGCGGTCGAACATGACCAGCATGCCCTGCTCCAGGTCGGCCAGCACGCCGGTCGCCAGGTCCCGTTCCCCGGTGCGGATCGGGCCGAGTTCGGCGGCGACCACGGCGTGCGTGCCGCACTCGCCCAGGCCGACAACCCGGACTTGCGGGAACGCGCCGCCCTGCCCGGTGCGGGACCCCGGACGGCCGAACGCCGCCTCGTTGTCGGGGGTGTCCGGCACGTCGAGGGTGACCCCGTCGATCGCCATCAGCCGCCAGCGCCCCAGCCACGCGCCGATCGTCGCCGGGGTAGCCAACGGCACCGCGGCCTGCTCGAACAGCCGACGCAGCGGCGCCTCGCCGAGGCGTTGCCGGGCCTGGCACAGCGCCGACGGGGTGGGCACCCGCCAGGCCCCTGGACTACTGACATAGTGCGGTGGTCGTGAGCCGGATTCCCTTGTTGTAGCGGGTGATTCGTGGCGTGTCATGCGCTGAACGCACCGTAAACTATGGGATAATCATTGTCGTGGTTGATCGGGGTGTGTGGGCTGTCAGGGTAGGGCGCGTGAGGCAGCAGGTTCTTCCGCTTCTCCCGGCCGAAGCGGCACCGATCGGCCCGGTCGCCGGGCTGGTGGAGACAGAGGAGGGCGGCGTGGTGTTCGTGGCCGGGCTGGCCGCGTTCGCCTTCGACTCCGGTGACCTGGTGGGCCGTCGCCTGGCCGCGGTGCAGCTGGTCGAGACCGGCATAGCGTCGGCGGTCGAGGTGTCCGAAGCGTTCGCGGTGACGACGCGGACATTGT
The DNA here is from genome assembly GCA_963839175.1 of uncultured Actinomycetota bacterium. Lineage (GTDB taxonomy): Bacteria > Actinomycetota > Actinomycetes > Mycobacteriales > Jatrophihabitantaceae > CAWIUB01. The sequence continues at coordinate 121,146 of CAWIUB010000011.1, read as the reverse complement.
TACGGTGGCGTCAGGCGGTCGCCGTCGACGGGGTGACCGGCCTGGTGCCGGACCGGCCGGGTCCGAAGGGTCCGAGCAAACTGACCGAGCAGGTGGTGGCCCGCATCCGCCGGCTGCACGCCGACGGCGCCAGCCTGGCCGCGATCGGCGCGCAGGTCGGGGTGGACACCGCGACGGTGCGGGTTGCGCTCGGGCGACGGGCCGGCAGCGCGGGCTGGCAGGCCCGACACGGCACCACCACTATCGACGACGACACGGCCGGTGAGGAGAACGACAACACCGTCCCCGGCGAGGACGATGACGAGAACGTCGATGGAGACGATGACCTGCCGGTGTTGCCGGCACCGGAACCGCGCACCGCGGAACGGGAGTTGGCCCGGTACGGGCTGCTCGAGGAAGCGCCGGTGGTGTTCACGCCGGGCGCGCACCTGCCGCTGGCCGGGCTGCTGCTGGTGCTGCCGGCGCTGGCCCACCTGCGCCTGGTGGAGGTGTTCGCTGGCGTCTACGGCCGGCTGCGTCACGGCTTCTACGGGCTACGCGCGACGGTGTTGATGCTGGTGTTCCTGGCGTTGCTGCGCGAGCCGAGAGCCGAGGGCGCGACCCGCATCCGACCGGCCGATCTGGGTCGGCTGCTCGGCCTGGATCGGGCGCCGGAGGTGAAAACGATCCGCCGTAAACTCGCCGAACTGACTGCCCGCCGCCGGGGTGCGCAGCTGCAGGCCGGCCTGGCGAGGGCGCATGCCGCCGCCGTACCGGAAGCGCTGGGGTTCTTGCACGTCGACGGGCACACCCGCGTCTACTACGGCACCCGTAACCTGCCCAAGGCCCACATCGCCCGCCTGCACATGGCCGCCCACGCCAGCGCGGAGACCTGGATCGGTGACGCCGAGGCCGACCCGCTGTTCGTCATCACCGCCCTGCCCGGCGCGTCGCTGGCCGGCGAACTGACCCGGCTGATACCCCAGCTTCGCGCGGTGCTCGGACCCAGGCGCAAACCCACGGTCATCTTCGACCGGGGCGGCTGGTCACCAACAGTGTTCAAAGCGATGATCGACGCCGGGCTGCACATCCTCACCTACCGCAAGGCCCCGTTCGACCCGGTCGACGAGCAGGCGTTCCGCACGATCGGCTGGACGGCCCCCGACGGTGTCGCCCACCGCTACCGGCTCGCCGAGTCCAGTGTCGAGCTACCACTGCCCGGCGGCGACACGTTGCCGCTGCGCCAGGTGACTCGGCTGGCCGAGGACGGGGCTCAGGTCCCGATCCTGACCTCCAACACCCGCCTGGCCGCGTCGGCGGTGTGCTGGCGAATGACCCGACGCTGGCGCCAAGAGAACTACTTCAAATACGCGCGGGCGCACTTCGCCCTCGACGGCCTGGACTCCTACGCCGACACGCCCGACGACCCGCGGCGGCTGGTGCCGAACCCGGCGAAGAAGAAGACCCGAGACTCGGTCGAACGTGCCCGCACCGGCCTCGCGGCCGCGAACGCAGACCTGGCCAGCGCCGTGGACGACGCCACCGTCCGGGCCGGACGACCCGAGGCAGGCGGACGCGCCGTCGTCGACCCGGCCGCCGCCACCGGGCTGGCCACCGCACTAGAGCGACTCGACCGGGCCAACGCACAATCGCGGGCGACACCGACTCACCTACCCCTGGGCCAGGTGCGCCCCGACGCGCGGTTACTCAACGAGGAGCGCAAGCTGATCACCCACGCGATCCGGATGAGCGCCTACAACGCCGAATCGATCCTCGCCCGCATGCTGCACGGCCACTACGCCCGCGCCGACGACGAAGCCCGCGCGCTGGTCCGCGAGGCGTTCACCCTCTCCGGCGACATCGACGTCCGCGACGGCCAACTGCACGTGCGACTCGATCCGGCCACCGCCCCCCGGCGCAGCCGAGCACTGGCCGCGCTCTGCCAGGAACTCACCGCCACCGAGACGATCTACCCCGGCACCGATCTGACCATCGCCTACAGCGTCAAACACCACCCCGACCCGTCATGATCAATCCCACCATGTCAGTAGTCCAGGGCCCGGCCGCGACCTATTCGCCTGCCCTTCAGACATGCTCGGAAACTAGCGTCACCTCCCACCGGAACACCGCAAGAGAGCGTGCGTGTCAAATGCACGGAGACAAACGAAAATGAGGCACCCCATCAAATCACAACCGCCTCAATTTCGAATTCAGCGCCGATTCCCTAATTGAACGGCATTGGAGCTAGACGGGCGTTTCGAGGCTGAGAAGCCACCGCCTGGGCCTGGGCATCGAGCAGGCCGACCCCGTGAAGTAGTTGGACCTTTCGACCCACGCAGCGCTGAGGCGGCTACACTAGCGATACATCGTCATACATTAGGGTTGATCATGGCTGCGATCCGCGCAACGTCCTACCGGCTGCGTTCTGAGATCAAGCAGCGGCTGCAGCAGCAGGCGGCCGCCGAGGGGATCAGCGAGCGGTCCCTACTGGAGCGGCTCGTGGCCGAAGGCCTGGATACGTTGCATCATCCGGGAATCGTGTACCGCGACGGGCCGACGGGCCGGCGCGCCGCACTGGCAATGGGGCCGGATGTGTGGGAAATCGTGTCGGCGTTGCGGCACACAAAGGGAGCCCAGGAGCGGCGTGTCGCGACGCTGGCCGAGCAGTTCGCGCTGCACCCGCGCCACATCCGGACCGCGATCGACTTCGCGGCCACCCACCGAGAGGAGATCGAAGCGCAGGTTGCCGCGAACGACGCGGCCGCCGAGGAGGCCCGCCGACTCGCCGAGGGACGTGCGCGGCTCATGGCGTCGTGACTGGTGCGCTTCCTGATCGATGAGATGTTCCCACCGGCGACCTGCCAGCGGTTGGCTGAGCGCGGCCACGATGCGGTCCACGTGCGAGATCGCGGGGTGGACGCCCGCCCAGACACCGAGGTGGCCGCAGTCGCCGCTGGAGAGAACCGGGTGCTCGTCACCGAGAACGCCAAGGCCGATGGAGTCGGTCGACACCAACCCCGATGGGCGGCTGGGGCTAGCTCAACAGCCCGACTCGAGGGCCGCCTTCACGTACGCGCCGGTCTGATAGAGGTACTCGTAGGCCCACTTGCCGACCGACATTCCGTGGCTGGTGCCCACCATCAGCAGCCGGCCAGCGAAGCAGCGTTGGAACAGCATCCGGGCCCGCGACACGTGGTACGTCGACGTCACGACCACGATGCTCGTCCAGCCGTGGTCGGCGGCAAGCGCGCGCACGTGCTCCGCCTCTCCGCGAGTGGTGGCCGGGTCGGGGCGGAAGCAGGTGATGGTGAGCCCGGCGTGCGGTGCCTCGCAATAGCGCCGCTGAGTGAGCGGCTGACCCTCGGCGAACAAGGAGATGACCAGGTTCGTGGAGATGTGGGCATCGACGAGGCGTAGCGCGACGCCTAGTCGGTCCTCGGTCGTGGGCGAGCCCAGCACGACGATCGCGTCGGCCTTGGCCGGACGATCGACGGACGGGTCGGCGATGACGAGGTAACAGCCCACCAGCCAGCCCGCCAGCAGCACCGCAATGATGCCGAGCAGCACCCGCGTCCGGCGGCGTCGCGGCAGCCAGCGGGTCACGTGCGGCAAGCCTACGGACCGCAGCGCGTCGTAGGCTCGCGGACATGCCCGAGCTCCCGGAGGTCGAGGCGCTCGCCGCGTTCCTGCGCGAGCGGGCGGTGGGCCGCGCCGTGGTACGCGCCGACGTGGCCGCAGTCAGCGCGGTCAAGACGTTCGACCCGCCGCTGTCGGCGCTGAACGGCTCGCTGGTCACCGGTGCCGGCCGGCACGGCAAGTTCCTCGACCTGGACGTGGACGGGCTGCACCTGGTCATGCACCTGGCCCGCGGGGGCTGGCTGCAGTGGCGCGAGTCGCTGCCGGCCGCCCCACCCCGGCCCGGCAAGGGACCGCTGGCGTTCCGGCTGCATCTCGCCCCGCAATCCGACGACGAGCCGGTCAGCGGCTTCGACCTGACCGAGGCCGGCACCCAGAAGCGGCTGGCTGTCTACCTGGTCCACGATCCGCTCGACGTGCCGGGCATTGCCCGGCTCGGCCCGGATGCGCTATCGGTCGATGACGCGGCGCTCGGCGATCTGCTGCGCGCCCAGCACGCGCAGCTCAAGGGCGCGCTCACCGATCAGACGGTGCTCGCCGGCATCGGCAACGCCTACTCCGATGAGATCCTGCACACTGCTCGGCTGTCCCCGTTCAAGATTGCCGCGAAGTTGACCGAGGACGAGGTGGCCACGCTGCACGCGGCGATCGGCTCGGTCCTGACCGACGCGGTCAAGCGGTCTGTGGGCCAGCGGGCCGCCACGTTGAAGGGCGAGAAACGCAGTGGCCTGCAGGTGCACGCCCGGTCTGGTCTGCCGTGCCCGGTGTGCGCAGACACGGTGCGTACCGTCTCGTTCGCGGATAAGTCCTTCCAGTACTGCCCGACCTGCCAAACCGAGGGCCGTGAGCTTGCCGACCGGCGGATGTCCAAACTGCTGAAGTAGCGCAACACTTCGGGAGTATCTGGTCCATCCCCTGGATCAAATACTCCCGACATCTGGAGAGCCGGATGCGTCTCGGCCGCGGTCCGCGTGTCACGCCCCGCGGACCCGCGCAGCGTCCGATGGTCGTCGCCCACCGGGGCGCATCGTCCGACGTGGCCGAGCACACGCTGGCCGCGTACATCGCGGCGATCGAGACCGGCGCCGACGGCTTGGAATGCGATGTGCGCCTCACCCGCGACGGGCATCTGGTCTGCGTGCACGACCGAACCGTCAATCGCACGTCCGACGGGCGCGGTCCGGTGAGCGAACTGGATCTGTCCCGGCTCGCCGAGCTCGACTTCGCGTCGTGGCGCGAGGAATGGCCGGGCAGCGCGGACGAGTTGCTGGCCGACGACCCGTATCTGAAGGGCGTCGTCCCAGACCGTGAGCCGGACGGTGGCGTGCTGACGCTCGAGACGTTGCTGGGCCTCGTGCATGACTCCGGCCGTCCGGTGCGGCTGCTGATCGAGACCAAGCACCCAACCCGGTACAGCGGACTGGTCGAGAAGGAGTTGGTGCGGCAGCTGGCGCATTTCGGCTGGGCCGGGCGGCCGGGGCTAGGCCGACCCGATGATGCCCGGTCGGCGGACTCCGGTCGCGGCCGCGTTGGCGTGATGAGCTTCGCCCCGACGGCGTTGCGCCGCATCCGGTTGCTGGCCCCGGACGTTCGCACGGTGCTGCTCATCGAGCGGCTGCTGCCCCGGCGGCGCGACGGCAGGCTGCCCCCCGGGGTGCACATAGCGGGGCCCGGGCTGCCGGTGCTGCAGAGCGATTCCCGATACATCGAGCGGGTCCACGCCCGCGGCAACCTGGTCTACGTGTGGACGGTCGACGAGCCGCGCGACGTCGACTACGTGCTCGACCTCGGGGTGGACGCGGTGATCACGAACCGTCCCGCCGAGGTGCTGCGCCGGGTCGGTCGATCAGCGTAACCACCGCGGGTCAGCTGGGCAGCCCGCGCATCACCCGTAAAGCGACTGACAGGGGGGCCAGATCGACGTGGTCGCGTCCCAGGGCCTCCTGCACCGTCGACCGAGCGCGGGCGACCCGTTCGGCGTTCTCATGCTCCCACTCCGCCATCCGGGCAGCAGCCGGCAGCTGGCCGTCGGTGCTGTCCAGCACCGAGGCCGTGATCGCCGACAGTGCCGCATATACGTCATGGCGCATCGCGGCCCGGGCCAGCGCCGCCCAGCGGTCGTCACGCGGCAGATTGGTGATACAGGTGAGCATCTCGTCCACGCTGAAACGTTCGGACAGCTGGAAGTGCAGATCGGCGACCCGGGCAATGCCCTCGACGTCATCGGTCGGCAGACCGCTCGCCGCGGCGATCTCGACGACGTCCAGCAGCAGGAACGCGTTGAGCATCTCGGCGATGCGACCGGCCAACTCACGGGGCAGGCCGAGACCCACGAGCCGGTCGGTCTCCCGGCGCAGGTTCTCCACTTCGACGCCACGCAGCATCGCCGGGACGCGGCTGAGCAGCGCCTGCACCGCGGGAGCGAAGCGCCGGATCTCGGCGGCGACATCACCGATCGGGAATCGGACGTCGATCAGCCACCGCGTGGTGCGGTCGATCAGCCGACGCAGCTCCCGGTACGCGGCGTGCTGCGCCTCGACCGGGACTTGGTTGTCCAGCGCCTCGAGGTCGGACCACAGCGCTTCCAGGGCGAACACTTCCTTGGCGATCGTGTACGCGCGGGCGATCTGCGCGGCATCAGCCGAGGTCTCCTCCGCAGCGCGATGCGCGAAGGTCATGCCACCTCGGTTGACCATGTCGTTGACGAGCACCGTGGTGATGATCTCGCGGTGCAGCGGGTGCGCGTCGAGCGAGTCGTCGAAGCGTGCTGCGATCGACGACGGGAAGTAGCTCGCCAGCACGCTGCGGAACCATGGCTCGTCGGGCAGCGTGGAGTCCTCGATCCGCTCGGTAAGCGTGATCTTCGCGTACGCGGCGACAACGGCGAGTTCGGGCGACGTGAGGCCCTGTCCCGCCGCCGCGCGCTGCGAGATCTCCTTAGCGGACGGAAGAAACTCCAGCACCCGGTCGCACTCGCCGGACTCGTCCATCGCCTTGATCAGCCGGCCGTGCACGGTGATCATCGCCGGGGCGATCCGCCTGGCCAAGGCGAGCATCACGTTCTGCTGGTAGTTGTCGCGCAACACATGGGCCGCGACGTCGTCCGTGACCGCGGACAACTGCTGGTTGCGTTCCACGCGTGACAAGGAGCCCGCGGTGACCGCACGGTCGAGCAGGATCTTCAGGTTCACTTCGTGGTCGGACGTGTCGACGCCGGCCGAGTTGTCGATTGCGTCGGTGTTGATGTGCCCACCCGCTCGCGCGTACTCGATCCGGCCCAGCTGGGTGCAGCCGAGGTTTCCGCCCTCCCCGACCACCCTGACGCGCAGCTGGGACGCGTCGGCACGCACCCCGTCGTTGGCCTTGTCCCCGGCTGCGGACTGCGGTTCGGTGGACGCCTTGATATAGGTGCCAACGCCACCGTTCCAGAGCAGGTCCACGGGCGCGAGCAGGATCGTGTGGATCAACTCCGCCGGGGTGAGCGTCTCGACATCGTCCTCGATCCCCAGCGCCTTGCGCACCGGTGCGGTGATCTCGATCGCCTTGCACGACCGGGCGAACACGCCGCCACCGTCTGAGATCAGCCTGGCGTCGTAGTCCGCCCAGCTCGACCGCGGCAGCCCGAAGAGCCGGCCGCGCTCGCGGAATGACACCGCCGCATCCGGGTCGGGGTCGAGGAAGACGTGCCGGTGGTCGAACGCCGCCACCAGCCGGATGTGTTCTGACAGCAGCATGCCGTTGCCGAATACGTCCCCGGACATGTCACCGATGCCGACGACGGTGAAGTCCTGCGTCTGGGTGTCGACGCCGAGCTCCCGGAAGTGGTACTTGACCGACTCCCAGGCGCCGCGAGCCGTGATGCCCATCGCCTTGTGGTCGTAGCCGACCGAACCTCCCGACGCGAAGGCGTCACCGAGCCAGAAGCCGTACTCGGCGGCGATTTCGTTCGCTATGTCACTGAACTGCGCGGTGCCCTTGTCGGCTGCCACGACCAGATACGGGTCGTCGCGGTCGTAGCGGCGGACGCCCGGCGGCGACTCGATCCGGCGCTTGCCACCGACCGTCACGTAGTTGTCCGTGATGTCGAGCAGGCAGCTGATGAACGTGCGGTAGCAGGCGACTCCCTCGGCGTGCCACGCCTCGCGGTCGACCTGCGGATCGGGCAACCGCTTGGCCACGAAGCCGCCCTTGGCGCCGACCGGCACGATGACGGCGTTCTTGACCATCTGCGCCTTGACCAGGCCGAGGATCTCGGTGCGGAAATCTTCCCGCCGGTCCGACCAGCGCAATCCGCCACGGGCGATCGGGCCGAAGCGCAGGTGCACGCCCTCGACCCGCGGCGAATACACCCAGATCTCGTACCAGGGCCGTGGCTGCGGAAGCACCCGGATACGGCGCGGGTCGAGCTTGAACGCGAGCGCCATGCGCGGTCTCGAACTACCGCCGCCGATCGACTCGTCCCGCCGGTAAGCGTTGGTGCGCACGGTCGCCCGGATAAGTTCCAGGATCGCGCGGATGATGCGGTCCTGGTCGAGGCTGGCCACGGACGCCAGGTCCTCCTCGATCGCGTCAACGAGCGCCGGGCGCCGCTCGACCGGCGGAGCGTCGGCGCCATCCGGGCCGTCGTGGCCGACGACCTGTGGGCTGCCCGCCAGGGCAGGATCGAAGCGCGATTCGAACAGTTCGATCAGCCGCTTCGCAATCTGGGCGTTGTCCGTGAGTGCCTGCTCGATGTAGCCCTGGCTGAACGTCGTCCCGGCCTGGCGCAGGTACTTCGCGTACGCCCGCAGCACGTTCGCTTGCCACCAGGTCAGGCCCGCGAGCGGGACGAGCGCGTTGAAACCGTCCTGCTCGACCTCCCCGTGCCACAGCAGGGGCAGCGCGTCCAGCACCTTGGCGGTGGTGGCGTCGTCGAGATTGACGCCCGGCTGCAGTTTCAAGCCGAAGTCGTAGATCCACACCGTGCTGCCGTCGCGCCGGTTGAGCTCGTACGGGCGCTCGTCGAGCACCTCGATGCCCATCTGTGAGTAGATCGGCAGGACCCGAGCCAGCGACAGGGGCGTACCAGAGCGATACACCTTCAACCGTCGGTCAGCCGCGTCCTCGTCCGACGGGGTGTAGACGTCGAACGTCTCTACCCCGCCGTCGCTGGACCGGTCACCCAGTTCGTCCAGCTGCTCGAGCCGGGCCAGGTCACGAACGGCGGTGACCGCGGAGAAGTCCTCTTTGTATGCCTCGGGGAACGCACCGGCGTAGCGCCGTAACAGTCGGTCGCGGGTCTCCTCGTCGCGGGCGATGGTCAGCAGGTCAGCGAAGTCATCGCTCCACCGCCGGGTAACGCGGGCCACCTCGGCCTCGACCGCGTGCCGGTTCGGCGACGGCGGTGCAACCCCTGTCGGAAGCGCGATCAGAAAATGCATTCGGGCCAGGTTCATCGGGCCCATTTCGACGATGCGGTCGTCGCGCGCAACCAGTTCGCCCGGCCAGTGTTCGAGTACGACCTCGCGGACCTTGCGGCGCGTCTCGGGGCCGAAACGATCGGCGTGGAAGTAGACCAGGATGCTGATGAAGTCGCGGTTGAGATGGATGCGCGCGAACACGCCCACCTGGCCGCCTTCGGCCCGGTCGACAAGCAGTTGCGCGAGACGCAGCAGGTCCGGAGCAGGCGCCTCAAGCAGCTCGTCGCGCGGCAGCGTGCGCAGCGCCGCGAGCAGCTGCCGTCCGGTATGGCTGTTGGCGCGTACGCCGGAACGCAGCAGGATCTCGCTGAATCGCTTGCGTACCAAGGGAACGCGCGCGACGTTGCCGTCCTCGGCGTTGGTGATCAGCCCGAGGAAGACGTGGACTGTCTGGCCCTCGCCCGATGAGCCAGGCGTAACGACCGTTACGCAGTCGTAGCGGGCGGAACGGCGCACTGTTGACACCAGCGGCGACTTGAAGATCACCAGCGGCGCACCACTACGGAACGCCGGGAGTAGCTCGAGCGGCGAGATGCTGGTCGGGCCACGCAGCACGCCCTGCATCTCGGTGGGCGACGCCACCCGGCCGGGGCTGGCCAGCTGGTTGGCTGAGTAGGCGGCGTGGCCGAGGATCATGTAGTTGCCGTCGGCGAGCCAACGCAGCAGGCTGCCCGCCTCTGTGCTGCTCTCCGCGTCGAACTGGCCGGGGTCGGCTTCCAGCTCGTCGGCCAGGCTGCGAATTCGCGCGTAGGTCTTCGGCGCGTCGGCCACCGCGTGGTGCACATCGGCCAGCACCCGTTCGAGATCGGCTCGGATCGCATCGGCATGCTCGGCCGCCTGCGCGTCCAGCTCCACATACATCCACGACTCGGGGCTCGCCCCCTCCGGAACGTCGGCGTTGTCGTCGATGTCGTAGACGGCGGTCAGCCGCCCGGTCCGGTCGCGAGTCACCACAAGCTGCGGGTGCAGCAGCCGCTCCACCGGGTGGCCGCTGCGCTCCAGTTCCGCGCGGACCGAGTCGACAAGGTACGGGGCGTCATCGGTGACGATCTCGAGTGCCGCGGTCTCGCTGTCGACCACGGTGAACCGGGTGAGCGTCCGGCCATCGGGCCGCATGGTGCCGAACTCCAGCGCAGTGCGCGCGATGGTGATCAGCGTCCCGGCTGCACGTCCGGACAGTTGGCTGGCGGCGTGGGCGAGATACCTGCGCTGGAAGATCTCGGTGTCGACGCCCGTGGCGCCCTGGGCGTGGGCATCGGACGTATCGGACGTCCGGGTTTCGGTCATTGCGTGGTCACCTCGTTGTGACGGTAGCGCTCACCGTCCGGTCTGCGTCCAGTCTCCCAGGCGGGCGATCCGGTGGCCAGCCGTCGTGGTTTTCGCCCGCGGATCCGGAATGGCGGCACATGGGGCAGGCTGCAAGGGTGTTGAATAGCCCGTTCCCGTCACTGCGGGTACGGCGCATTGACGTTGACTACGCGCGCCAGACGAAGTTCGTCGCGCAGGTTGCGACGTTGCTGCAGGTCACTCGTCGGGCGGGTGCCTCGGTGGGGTGGCTCCGCCTGGACACGCCGAGGTCGCCGATCTGCTTCGCGACGTCGCTGCGGCGGCGAGCCGTGACGATGCCTGTTTAGTCGCAGCCTGGGTCGTGTCGGATCTGGCCGGACTCGGCTACTGGCGCCGTTACGCCCGACCGACCCACCGCCCGCACGCCGACGTGGAGAAGGTCGCAGTCGCACCCGCCTATCAAGGCCGCAGCGTCGGCCGCTGCCTGATGACGGAGCTGATCTCGGCAGCCGTCGGCTCGCAGATCGAGGTGCTCACGCTCGACTTTCGCGGTGACAACGAGTGTGCGGCGAGGCTGTACGCCTCCCTTGGCTTCGCCGAGTACGGCCGGCTGCCGCGCTTCGTCGCGGTCGGCTCAGCGCGGTACGACAAGGTCCTCTACGCACGCGACCTGCGACAGGGGCGCGGTCCGCGATCGGACCCTACTGAACGCGACGGCTAGGTACTCGCGCCGAACTGAATCCGCAGGTCAGTCGTCGGGCGGGTGTTTGGGTGGGGTGACGGGTAGGTGTGCCCGGTGGGGGCGGTCCAGTGGTAGCTGCCGTCGGGTTGCCGGCGGCGGCGCCAGCCGGCGTGGTGTTTGGCCCGGTGATGCCGCCGGCATAACGCGGCGAGGTTGGCGGGGTTGGTGGGTCCGCCGGCTTGCCAGGGCTGTTCGTGGTCCAGGTCGCAGCGACGGGCGCGGCGCCGGCACCCCGGGAAGACACAGTGCTGGTCGCGGGCGATGACAAAGTCGGCGAGATTCTGCGGGGGCCGGTAGGTGGCGCGCCCGTAGTCGAGCAGGCCTGCGGTGACCGGGTCGGTGACCAGCCGCCGCCAGGTGCCAGTCGGGTCGGCGGCCATCCGCCGCGCCACCTGCGCGGTGACCGGCCCGTACCCGGCCAGCTCCCCGGGCTGATCATCCAACCCGAGCAGCGTGGATAAGGCGACGGTCACCTGCACGCCCGGCCGGGCGCCGTGCTGCTCCGGCAGGCTCGGGTCGCCCAGCACCCGGGCGAACACGTCCACCAGCGCGTCGGCGCGCCGCTGATCACAGCTGCGCTGCTCTCCGGCACCCGTCACCGAGGCGAGGGAATCGAGCACATGCTCGACCAACGCCGCGCCTTCGGCCGGCAAGAACGCGGACAGCCAGCACATGCCATCCTCGGCCGGGGTGATCTGCACCCGGCGCCGCTCGAGCGCGTCGGCGTGCTTGCGCTCACCGGTGCGCGGGTCGAGCGCCAGCACCGCGCGCTGCACCGCCGCGGCGAACTGCCCGACCGTCTGCGACGCCGCCCGCGGCAGCACCCGGGCCTCCACCGCCGCCGCCGTGGCATCGTCGAGGTCTTTGACCGCCTCGACCAGCTTGACCGCGTGCAGATAGGTGATCTGCCCGCCCGCCAACGCCGCCGCGGTGCCGGGCAGCCGGTCGGCCAACTGCCGGGCGGTGGTCAACCGGCGATCCGCCGTGCCGGCCGCCAGCCGCAACGCCGCCCCGACCTGCTCCCGCGTCCAGTCATCATCCGGGTCGCAGCCCAGCCGCAGCGGATCCGCCTCGAGCGAGGCCAGCACCCGCTGCTGCAACGCGGCCAGCCACGCCAGCTGCCGCTCCACCGCGACCAGCAGATCGACCCGCTCGTCCGCGCCGACCGCCGGCCGGATCCAGCATCGACATCAGCTCCACCACGTCCGGGCCGGGCCGCGCCGCCGCCGCCCACACCGCCACCTCACCCGGCGCGTCCAGCACATCAGACAGCGCGGAGGAGGCGCCACCCGATCCGGATCGTCAAACACGTGTTCGATCCTAGCAAGCCGCCCCGCTCCGGTCAACAGAGAATCCCCATATTTCCAAAGGGAATGTGCACGGCCGCTGATCTCGCCACGGCCAGCCGTTGCGGCTCGAGAGAGGCAGTCCGCCGGGGGTCCTCCGCGCACACTGCCACGATCATGCGGCGGCCAGTGGGCCGGTTCGTGACGGCGGTCGGTGCCCGCGGAAGCACCCACCGGCCGTCGTTCGCGCGCGACGACCCGGCTCAGCGGCGCGTCCTCGCCGCGGCCTTTTGCTCCTTCTTGAACGCACGGACCTTGCGCAATGAAGCGTCGTCGACCACGTCGGCCGCCGAGCGGAACGACCCGTCAACCCCATAGTCGCCGGTCGCCTCGCGCCAGCCGACGGGCCGCACGCCGAACTGCTTCGCCAGCAGCGCCGCGAAGATCTTCGCCTTCTGCGCGCCGAACCCGGGCAACGTCCCGATCCGCACCACCAGATCGCCGCCGTCGGCCGCGCCCGTCCACACCGCAGCCGCGTCACCGTCGAACTGGTCCACCAGAACCCGGGCCAGTTCCTGCACCCGCTTGGCCATCGCAGCTGGGAATCGGTGCAGCGCCGGCGGTGTCCGGAACAGCTGCTCGAACGCCTCCGGGTCATAGCCGGCGATCTCGCGAGCGTCCAGGTCGTGGCCGAGCCGTTCGCGCAGCTCGTATGGCGAGGTGAACGCTTTCTCCATCGGGATCTGCTGGTCGAGCAGCATGCCGATCAGCAGCGCCAGCGGCTCGTCGGCCAGATACTCGTTGGCCTCGGGGGTGTACGCAAGATGCATGCCCAGATCCTCCCACCGCGGTTGGCGGGTCAGGCAGTCACTCGTAGCCGCGAAGGTAGTCGACGACGAGTCTCCTGCGCCTCACGGACCGTCGGCCCGGTGCGGTGTGGCTGCCGACCGGCCCGGAGAAGTTGCCGGACTGGATGCCCGAGACACCGCAACGTGTCGCTGACCCGCTGGTCGTGGTCGGCGTTGAAGCCGCACTGCTCGGTGTAGAACGCCTTGGCCCGGTCGACGTCCGAGACGGGCACGATGACTAGTTCGAGACGACAATCCATGCCCAGAACGTATCGCCAGGGACTGACAATCTGGTCTTGTGCAGGTCGTCGTAGGTGCAGCGATCGTCCGCGACCGGCGGGTGCTCGCGGCCCGGCGCAGTGCCCCGGCGGCGCTGGCCGGCGGCTGGGAGTTCCCCGGCGGAAAGGTCAAGCCCGGCGAGTCCGAGCCGGACGCGCTGCGCCGCGAGTGCCGCGAGGAGCTGGGCATCGACGTGCAGGTCGGCGACCTGCTCGGCCGGGCACCGATCGCAGACGGGGTCGAGCTGGCCGTCTATGTGGGCCAGCCGGCGCCAGGCGAGCCGGAGCCACGCCAGGACCACGACGAACTGCGATGGCTCGGCGCGTCCGAGCTGGACGGCGTCGCCTGGCTAGACGTGGACCGCCTGTTCCTCCCGGCCATCGGCTCGCTACTGGCCCGCATCCACTGAGCCCGTCCGGTATTGGTCATTGGGTAACCGTGGGGGGTCAGCGCATCGGGATCCGAACGCGCCGCTCGGAGGCGACCTCCACCGCCCGGTCGTAGCCGGCGTCGACGTGCCTGATCACACCCATGCCCGGGTCGTTGGTCAGCACCCGCTCCAGCTTCTGCGCCGCTAACGGTGTCCCATCGGCCACGGTGACCTGCCCCGCGTGGATCGACCGGCCCATGCCCACCCCGCCGCCGTGGTGAATCGAGACCCAGCTCGCGCCGCTGGCCACGTTCACCATCGCGTTCAGCAGCGGCCAGTCGGCGATCGCATCCGACCCGTCCAGCATCGCCTCGGTCTCGCGATAGGGGGACGCTACTGAGCCGGCGTCCAGATGGTCGCGGCCGATGACGACCGGCGCCTTGATTTCGCCTGATGCGACAAGGGAATTGAACGCCAACCCGGCCCGATCACGTTCGCCGTAGCCCAGCCAGCAGATGCGCGCCGGCAGGCCCTGGAACTGCACCCGCTCCTGCGCCAGGCGGATCCAGCGAGCCAGCGAGGCGTTCTCGGGGAACAGCTCCAGCACCGCCCGATCGGTGCGCCTGATGTCGGCCGGGTCGCCGGACAACGCCACCCACCGGAACGGGCCCTTGCCCTCGCAGAACAGCGGCCGGATGTACGCCGGGACGAATCCGGGGAAGGCGAATGCCCTGGTATACCCAGCGATCCGCGCCTCGCCGCGGATCGAGTTGCCGTAGTCGAACACCTCGGCGCCACGGTCCAGGAAGCCGACCATGGCCTCGACATGCCGCGCCATCGACGCTCGCGCGCGCCCGGTGAACTCCTCGGGCTTGCGGGCCGCGTACTCGTGCCAGTCGGCGAACTCGACGCCGATCGGCAGGTACGACAGCGGATCGTGCGCGGAGGTCTGGTCGGTGACGATGTCGATCGGCGCGTCGTTCGCGAGCAGCTGCGGCACGAGCGTTGCGGCGTTCCCGAGCAGCCCCACGGACAGCGGCCTGCGCGCGTCGCGGGCCTCGACCGCGAGCCGCAACGCGTCTTCGACGTCGGCGGCCTGCACGTCCAGATACCGGTGCTCTATGCGCCGGGCGATCCGGGACTGGTCGCACTCGACGCAGATCGCCACGCCGTCGTTCATGGTGACAGCCAGCGGCTGCGCCCCGCCCATGCCGCCCAAGCCGGCAGTGAGCGTGATCGTCCCGGCCAGCGTCCCGTTGAACCTCTTGGCGGCGACGGCCGCGAACGTTTCGTAGGTGCCCTGCAGGATGCCCTGGGTGCCGATGTAGATCCACGACCCGGCCGTCATCTGCCCGTACATGATCAGGCCGAGCGCTTCGAGCCGGCGGAACTCCTCCCAGTTGGCCCAGTCGCCCACCAGGTTGGAGTTGGCGATCAGCACCCGGGGCGCCCACTCGTGAGTCCGCAACACCCCGACCGGTCGACCGCTTTGCACCAGCAGCGTCTCGTCCAGCTTCAGGTCGGTGAGCGTGCGAACGATTGCGTCGTACGAGGCCCAGTCCCGGGCGGCCTTGCCGGTGCCACCGTAAACGACCAGTTGCTCGGGATGCTCAGCCACCTCCGGGTCCAGGTTGTTCTGCAGCATCCGCAGCGGGGCCTCGGTCTGCCAGCCGCGGGCGGTGATCGCGGCACCGCGTGGGGCGCGAATCGTCTGCACACCTTCAGTCTGCCCGCTTGCGGCGCCTGCCGTTACTGACGATCTGCAGCACCGCTCCGGCGGCGCCTGCACAGGTCATCGCGGCGCGGCACCCGAACTCCTCACGACCGAGTTCACTCTGGTGGTGGTTGAGGCCAGCCTCGCCGGAACGAAGCTGACCCACCCGGTGTCGGCTCGTGGGCTCAGTGTCCGCGACGGCGACGAGTGGCGAACGTGAGGACCAATGCACCGGCCAACATCAACCCAATTGCCCACGCCAGATACGTGCCGGTCGGGACGCCGGTCAACGCCAACGGTGTCGGCGGCGGCGTTGGCGATGGCGGTGGGCTCGTCGGGGGTACCGGCGCCTTGGCGATGGTGAGCTGCTCGTTGGCGTCGCCGCAGCCGGTGGTGAACCCGTCGTTGTTCGCATCACCCGGGTAGGAGGCGATCCAGTAGTGGGTGCCCGCCGTAGGCGGCGTCCACGACGTGGTGAACGACGCCGAGGACACCCCACCGCTGGTCGCGATCACACCCGTGCCGGACACCCCGGCCACCGCGGTGGTGCAGGAGGCGTCCGAATACAGGGTGAACGTCACGCTGCCGGTCGGCGGCGCCACCAAGTCAGTCGGCGCGAACGTCGCCGTGTCCCCCACCGCCGCGATCGCCACCCCCACCGTGCCAGTGGTCGGCGACGCCTGGGTGGTGATCGTCGGCGCGTTCTTGTTCACCACGATCGCCTCGGACGTGCACACACTGGTCGCCGGGTTGTTGTCAGCGTCACCGCTATAGGAGGCCAGCCAGTAGTAGGTGCCGGCCTGCAAGAACTGCACCGTCCCCGACACCGGCACCACCCCACCGGCCACGGTCACCGCGCCCGGCGTCCCCGACATCTGAGCCGAAGTCACCGCCGTGCTGCAGGTGTCATCACTGAACACCGCATACGTCACCGAGCCACCCGCACCCGCCGTCGCCCCCGACAACGTCGCACTGTCATGCACCGAATCCCCCAACGCCACCGGCCCCGCCGGCACCAACAACGTCGCGATCGACGGCGACGCCTTCGCGATGGTGAGCTGCTCGTTGGCGTCGCCGCAGCCGGTGGTGAACCCGGTGTTGTTCGCATCACCCGGGTAGGAGGCGATCCAGTAGTGGGTGCCCGCCGTAGGCGGTGTCCACGATGTGTGGAATTCCGCGGTGGAGGCCCCACCGCTGGTCGCGATCACACCCGTGCCGGACACCCCGGCCACCGCGGTGGTGCAGGAGGCGTCCGAATACAGGGTGAACGTCACGCTGCCGGTCGGCGGCGCCACCAAGTCAGTCGGCGCGAACGTCGCCGTGTCCCCCACCGCCGCGATCGCCACCCCCACCGTGCCAGTGGTCGGCGACGCCTGGGTGGTAATCGTCGGCGCGTTGGGTGCGCGACAGATTTGTAGGTAGCTGGCGTGGAATTCCATGATCGGTGGTTAGGCGACGGCGGTCTGGGAGTCTGGTGGCGGGCAGATCTGGTTCCAGCGGCCGCTGGCGTGGAGGCAGCGCAGGCTGGCGATGCCGGTTGCGCCGGGGGCTGTCCAGTGCATGCCGGATTGTTTGAGCCTGGCGCCGATGACGGATTTGCAGCCGGCTTCGACGACTCCGGAGCCGACGAACATGCCGAGTTTGCGGTAGTGGGCGTAGCGCATCCGGTGGGCGTTGGATTCGAAGTAGGTCACGGCTTTGTCTACGTCGGTGGCCTTGGTGCCGAGGAGGGGGTAGAGGCGGGCGGCGCGGGAGAGGGCCTCGATGTCGCCGTTGTCGAGGTCGGCCAGTCGCTCGTCCAGCCAGGCGGCGGGGTCGGGCACGATGAACGCGAGCTGCTCGGCGAGGGCGTGCAGGTGTTCGCGGGCATGGAACAGGTCGACGATCTGGGTGGCGGCCGGGAAGCGCTGGTCGGCGAGGTTCCAGATCCAGCGGGCGCCGTCGCCGAGGACGATGAGTTGGCGGATGTGTTCGGCGCCGCGGCGGTGGGCTTCGGCCTCGACGAGCTCGGCGAAGGTCTCGACCGGGTCCAGGGTGGCTAGGTAGCTGGTCGAGTCGACATCGCGCACCGGCCGGTCGTGCTCGTCGAGGCTGCTTTGGGTGAACAGGCAGGCGAGTTTCGCCTCTCGGGTACGGGCCCGCCCGTCGGGGTGTTTGCCGGTTCGGCCGGCGGTCTGGGCCGGTGTCATGGGGACGCCGGTGCCGTCGACGGCGAGGTAGAGCATGTCCGGGATCGGGCCGAGCGGCGGCAGGGGAATGACGCGGCGGGTCAGGATCGCCTGCGTCTGCTCGGCGAGCACGGCGGCGGCCGCGATCCCGTCGGCCTCGGCGGACCGCTCCACGCGTTTGGTCGTAAGGGTGATCCCGGCGAGGTCGGTGAGCAGGGCGGCGGCTTGGGCGAAGGGCGCGGCAGCGCCGGCGCGGGCGCTCATCGCCCGCAGTCCCGGTGACAGTGACGCGCCGGCCACGTCCAACTGTTCGTCGACCGGTGCCAGGCCGTGCTGGCAGTCGGGGCAGTGGTACCAGGCGCGGCGCAGCATGATCGGGCCGAGGACCGTGTCCAGGCGCTTGGTGCGGTAGGCGACGAAGCTGGCCACATGCCCGGCGCCGCAGTCGATCCGCGGCCCGCGGTGCCCGGCCTCGGCAGCCAGCAGCCTTTCCAGCAACGACCCGCCGAGGGCGGTCATCGCGGCACGGATCGCCGTCTCCACCGCCGCCAAACCCCGCTGTCGCCCGGTGCCCGGCCCGGGGCCCAGGGCGTGGGCGGCCAGCTCGCTCAGCCGCGCGAGTTCGGCCGCGAACGCCTCGGCAAGCGCTTCGAAGAGCCCCCTTTTTCGCCGTCGCTGCCGGCCGTTGCATCCGCGTGGTAGCCACCGCTGCCGCCCTCGGCCAGCGGCGAGACTGGCCTGGCCGCGCAGATCGATTCATTCACCTGCACCAGCTCGTCCACGAGCTGTCGGAACCGCTTGTAGTTGCCGACCTGCACGCGTGCCTTCTCCAGCTCCGGGCCCGGCCTCAGGTGCACCGTCACGGTCTTACCGGCGACCTTGCGGGTCAACACGTGCTGCGGGCCGTGACCGGGATGTCCCGGGCTCGCGCAGGCGCAGTTCGGCTTGCCGCAGCGGCGCATCACCGCCGACAGGCTGCCCGGGCGGAAATCGTCCACCAACGCCAGTTCGTCGCGTAGCCGGTCGCGACGCCACTCGAGTTCAGCCAAGTCCATGGATCGAGTCACGCTCATCTCCTAACCTGGGAGTATAAACACTCTCAGACTAGGAACGGACTGACCGGATCACCGGGAACTGCAACGATCACCTACATCCGTGTCGCGCACCCTCGGCGCGTTCTTGTTCACCACGATCGCCTCGGACGTGCACACACTGGTCGCCGGGTTGTTGTTCGCGTCACCGCTATAGGAGGCCAGCCAGTAGTAGGTGCCGGCCTGAAGTCACCGCCGTGCTGCAGGTGTCATCACTGAACACCGCATACGTCACCGAGCCACCCGCACCCGCCGTCGCCCCCGACAACGTCGCACTGTCATGCACCGAATCCCCCAACGCCACCGGCCCCGCCGGCACCAACAACGTCGCGATCGACGGCGACAGCTTCGTGTGGTTGGTGTACGTGCAGTCGGTGGTCTCCGCGTTGACAGCGGTGATCGTCACCGTGGTGCCGGTGACCGTGGCGGTGTCGGCGCCGGTGGTGGTGCAGACGAGGCTGACGAAGGTCCAGCCCGCCGGCAAAGCTCCCTCGGTCACGGTATAGCTGCCGGGCGGGACTTGGTCGTATGTCCGAGTGCCGCCGTTGGACAGCTGGAACGTGGCCGGGCTCAGCCCACCCGTCGTCGTGTAGTCGAAGGTCGCGTCACCGTTCTGGGTGACCTTGTGAATCGTGATGGTCGAGCAGGTCGACGGCGGCGCGATCGGCACGCCGGTCACATAGCCCTTCAGGTTGAGCGCTGGGAAGGTGTTGAAGCTGCCGGTGTAGGACCGCAGGTACATACTCGCAGCGGTCGACGCGGGGCAGCCCGGATGGACTCCAGTGATCGCGGTGACATTGATGCCGATCTCCATGAACTCGCCGGCGGCACGGACGCGCCGCCGTTGAGCGGATCGAATATTGGCGCGTCATTGATCGCCGTGGCGTAGTTGCCCCCCATGTTAGTGGTGTACGTGCCGGGGTAGGTGGCTTGAGATGTGAAGTGGCAGACCTGTCCGACGACCGGTGCCGCGGCGCCCTGGGTCGTGATGTAGAAGACGAAACCGCCCTGCGAGCGGACCGGTTGAGGCACGGTTACGCCGCCGATGACCACGTTGTTCACGCCCGCGTTGTCGACCTCGATGATGTATCCGGCGGTGCCCGTGTTGTGTTCGTTCCCAGGCCGCGTAGACGAAGTAGTCCGTTCCCACGGTCTGCGCGAAGGAATAGGCCCGCGAGAAGTCACCCTTATCAGGAGTTCCGCCGCCGGACGTCCACGTGCTGGGATTGCTGTCGTCCTTGTTGTTCGTGTTGTAGGTGCCGATGTCGGCGCTGCTCACGACACCTGGTGCGTTGCCCCAGTCGAGGTTGGCGTTGCAGTCACCTGGGGTCATGTTGCCGTCGATCTCGAACCCGCCGATCACGCCCGCAGGAGACGTGCAGGTAGGCGTGACGGCGGCGGCCGGCCCGGATGGGGTGACGATCGCGACGAAGCTCGCCGCGAGGACGATCGCCCCCAGCAGCGCCCGGATATACCGACTGCTGGCCTTATGCGTCAGGCTTGGGCCGGCCGATCGGGCGTGCCGTGGACGATGCTTTGTTCCCGAACGCCCCCAGCTGAGGCCGGTGCGATGCATCAGGCGTACCCCCGCAGACGTCGCCGAACCCCGGAACGAGTCGTCATTTACGGCGGCGCCCGCGAGACCGATTCGGGAGCCTACCGTGGCCTTAATTGGTCGTTCTGTCAACATTCGGGCGCGAAACGTGCGTGTCACTCTCGCCGAGGCCACGGCCCCGGATCACCGAGATCGCCAGCGAACGCTGCCGCCCACCCCGCGTACGCAGACTCAGGCGTCAGGCTTCATGTCGTCCGCGACGGCGACGCGCGCTGAACGCGAGCATCAGGGCGCACCTGCCATTAGCAACCCACTGCCGAACCCAAGTACGTGCCGGTCGGGAACCGGTATTGGCCAACGGTGTTGGTGGTGACGTCGGTGATGGCTGCCCGCGCCGCGCTGGGGATTCGCTGGCCCTCCCCGCCTCAACGGTCATCACAAGTAACACACGTAACACTCAGCGGCGCAAGCCCGCCGGCTGAACTCAGCGCACTGGGTGACCGAGCGCTCGCTCCGCGACGGCTACCGCTTCGCCAGAACGGACCAGCTCGACGCTCGCCGCGATCTCCGGCGACAGATACCGGTCAGGCCCCGGACCGGCCACCCGTTCCCGCAATGCCGCCACCAACGCGCCGGTCGCCGACCCGGGTCGCAGCGGCGCGCGCAGGTCCAGGGCGCGGGCGGCCGTCAGCAGCTCGATAGCGAGCACCCGGGTCAGCGCGTCGAGACCGCGGCGCAGCTTGCGGGCGGCGGACCAGCCCATCGAGACGTGGTCCTCCTGCATGGCCGACGACGGGACCGAGTCGACCGAGGCCGGCACGGCCAGCCGCTTGAGCTCCGAGACGAGGGCCGCCTGGGTGTACTGGGCGATCATGTGCCCGGAGTCGACGCCCGGATCTGCGGCCAGGAAAGGCGGCAGGCCGCGCGACCGCGCGACGTCGAGCATCCGGTCAGTGCGTCGCTCGCTCATCGACGCGACGTCGGCCACCGGAATCGCCAGGAAATCAAGCACATAGGCGATCGGGGCGCCGTGGAAGTTGCCGTTTGACTCCACCCGTCCATCGATCGTGACGACCGGATTGTCGATCGCCGACGCGAGTTCGTACCCCGCCACACGTCGGGCATGGGCCAACGTGTCACGCGCCGCCCCCGCCACCTGCGGGGCGCAGCGCATCGAGTAGGCGTCCTGCACGTAGACGCAGTCCGGTCCGGCGTGCGATGCGATGATCGGCGAGCCGGCGAGCAGCGCCCGCATGTTCGCCGCCGCCACCGCCTGGCCGGGTTGCGGGCGAAGTGCTTGCAGGTCCTCGGCGAACACCGCGGCCGTACCCAGCATCGCCTCGACGCTCATCGCGGCAGCCACGTCGGAGGTGCGCAGGAGCAGGTCCAGGTCGTGCGCGGCGAGCAGCAGCTGGCCCAGCATGCCGTCGGTGCCGTTGATCAGGGCCAGGCCTTCCTTCTCGGCCAGCTCGACCGGTTCGATGCCGTTCTCGGCCAGCACCTCCGCTGCCGGGCGCAGCGTCCCGTTCGGATCGCGCACCTCGCCTTCGCCGAGCAACGTCAGCGCCACGTGGGCCAGCGGGGCCAGGTCGCCGGAACAGCCGAGCGACCCGTATTCCGGCACGACCGGGGTGATGCCGGCGTCGAGCAGCGCGGCGAGCGTCGCCGCGGTTGATGGCCGGATGCCAGTGCGTCCGGTGGCCAGCGTCGACAGGCGCAGCAGCATCAGCGCGCGGACGACCTCGCGCTCCACCTCCGGCCCGGAGCCGGCCGCGTGCGACCGGATCAACGAGCGCTGCAGCGCGGCGCGCTGCTCGACCGGAATGTGCTTGGTGGCGAGCGCGCCGAAGCCGGTCGAGATGCCGTAGTGCGGCTCGACGTCGTGCGCCAGCTTCTCGACAATGCGCCGGGAGTCCGCCAGCGCGGCCAGTGCGTCCTCGGCCAGCGTCACGCCGGCACCGTGTCGCGCGACGGCGACCACTTCGTCCTCGGACAGCGGGCCCCGCCCGACGGTGATGCGCTCCATGACCGTCAGGCTACGGTCGGGTACGTGCGCGCCGCAGTGATCACCCGTCCCGGTCCACCGGACGTGCTCGAGATCCGGGACGTGCCGGACCTCTCACCTGGCCCTGGCGAGGTGCTCGTCGACGTCACCGCCACGGCGGTCAACCGCGCCGACCTGCTGCAGCGCGCCGGACATTACGACGCACCGCCCGGAGCGTCACCGTACCTCGGGATGGAATGCTCGGGCATCATTGCCGCCCTCGGCGACGGGGTAACGGGCTGGCGGGTCGGGGACGAGGTGTGCGCATTGCTGGCCGGCGGCGGATATGCCGAGCGGGTCGCCGTGCCGGCCGGCCAACTGCTGCCGATACCCCGCGGGCTCTCGCTGGTCGAGGCGGCGGCACTGCCCGAGGCAGCCTGCACCGTCTGGTCGATGGTCTTCGACATCGGCTCCCTGCACCCTGGCGAGACGTTCCTGGTGCATGGTGGCAGTAGCGGCATCGGCACGCTGGCCATCCAGCTCGCCCATGCGCAGGGTGCGCGCGTCTTCACGACCGCGCGCTCGCAAGACAAGCTGGACGCGGTGCGCAAACTCGGTGCCGACATCGCCATCAACTACCGCGAGCAGGACTTCGCCGCCGTCGTGCAGGCCGAGACCGACGGACGCGGAGTCGATGTCATCCTCGACAACATGGGGGCCGCCTACCTGGCGCCGAACGTCCAATCGCTCGCGGTCGGAGGCCGGCTGGTCGTGCTGGGGCTGCAGGGCGGACGGCGCGGCGAACTGGACCTGAGCCTGCTCATGGCCAAGCGAGCCAGCGTCACCGGGGCATTGCTGCGGGCGCGTCCGCTCGACCAGAAGGCCGCGATCGTCGCGGCCACCGGTGCGTTCGTCTGGCCCAAGATCGACAGTGGCGAGGTGCGGCCGGTCATCCATCGGGTGCTGCCGCTCGACGAGGTGTCCGAGGCCCATCGGGTCGTCGAATCGAGCGAGCACATCGGCAAGGTGCTGCTGCAGGTGCGCTAACGCCGATTTTCGCGGCGAGGGTTTTTTCTGATCTTCGGGGTTCGCGCGGCGTGCTCGGGGCGGTGCGAGGGTAGGAATGCCCTGCCTGGGGAGGCGATTCGTCTTACTCGGTGAGGTGACGCGGCGGGTGTCAGTGAAGGCATCTCGCTGACTGGTAGAAGGGTTTCCTGCTTGCGTTTCCGGGGATCGTGGCAGGGTGTGGACCGTGAGCCAGGCACCAGCTGAACTACATTGCTGTTGTTTCAGTGGTTCTCGTGCGTCGACCGCCGAACTGGGCGACACGCTGGGCGGCGGTCGTTGATCTCAGCGACCGGACACGATTGACTTCAGGGTATTAACCAGTCAGCGAATACCCCGCAACCAGGCCGGGCGGGTGGCGAATTCTTCGCCGTCCCCGCACCCGGCCCGCAGACCCGCTACGAGGCGTTGCGTGCCTACCTGTTCGGCGGTGAACCAGCCGCGACCGTGGCCGCCCGGTTCGGCTACACCCCCGCCGGGCTGAACTCGGCGGTGGCCGACTTCCGCGCCGGGGCGAAGAACTTCTTCCTCGACGCCCGCCCCGGCCCGAAAACCGCGCCCGGCAAAGACGCCGCCCGCACCCGAATCATCGCCCTGCGCGCGCAGGGGTACTCCATCGACGAGATCGCCGGCGCGCTGGCCGCCGACGGTGTCGGGCTGAACCGCACCGGGATCAGCGAGGTCATCACCGAGGCCGGGCTGCCCCGGATCTGGCGACGTCCGGAGGCTCTGCGCGGCGGTCCGCGCCGGGCGGAACTGCCCAGGGCCCGAGCACTGAGCACTGATGACTACGCCGCTCTGCCCGCCGCCGCGCCCACCCGGATGGCCGGGCTGCTGCTGGTGCTGCCCGACCTGCTCACCCTGGACCTGCCAGCACTCGCCGCCGCCGCCGGCTACCCCGGCACCCGCGACATCCCCGCGGTCAGCTACCTGCTCAGCCTGCTGGCGGTGAAACTGACCGCAACCCGCCGCGTCTCCCACGTGCACGACCTGGCCGCCGACCCCGCCGCCGCGCTGTTCGCCGGACTCACCGCCCTGCCCAAGACCACCGCGCTGACCACCTACTCCTACCGGCTGCAACATGCCAAGCAGAAGAAGTTCCTGACCGCGTTGGACAAGGCTGCCCTCGCCGCGGGCCTGGCCACCGGCGACGTGCTGAACCTCGACTTCCACGCCGTCATGCACTGGGGCGAGGATCCCGCCCTCAAGAAGCACTACGTGCCCACCCGCTCGCAACGCACCCGCAGCGTGCTGACGTTCTTCGCCGAGGACGCCGACTCCCACGCCCTGCTCTACGCCAACGCCGACCTCGCTAAAGCCCGTCAGAGCAAGGAGGTCCTCGCCTTCACCGAGCACTGGCACACCGTCACCGGAAAAGACCCCGCCCTGCTGGTGATGGACTCCAAGGTCACCACCCAAACCCAACTCGGCGAACTGGACGAGCGCGGCATCGGGTTCATCACCCTGCGCGCCCGCACCCCCAAACTCACCGCCCACCTGCACGCGCTGCCCACCAGCGCCTGGACCAACCTGACCGTGGCCCGCGCCGGCGGCACAACCCGCCGCGTCCGGGTGATCGACGACCCCGCCGCCCGCCTGTCGTCCTATCCCGGCACGCTACGACAACTCGCCGTCGCCGGCCTGGGCCACGACGCAACCCACCATCCTGATCACCAACCAGCATTCGATGCCCGCCAAACAGCTCACCGAGACCTACTCCCGCAGAATGAACATCGAACAACGCCTCGCCGAAGCGATCCGCTCCTTCCACCTCGACTCACTCACCGGCGCCGTCGCCCTCAACATCGACCTCGACGTCGTCCTCACCGTGCTCGCCCACACCCTTTGCGATGCGCTACGCCGCCGCATCCCCGGCTACGCCACCGCCACCCCCGACACCCTGCAACGCCGCGTCCTGTCCACCGGCGGACACATCCTCAACCACGGCAACCAGATCGTCGTGCGACTCGACCGGCGCACCTACTCACCCGTCCTACGCCAAGCCGACCTACCCGAGATCACCGTCCCCTGGCTCGGCGGACGCACCCTGCGCTACGAACTCGCATGACCACCCCCAGAATGAGGGTCGATTCGCTGCGTGAAAATCGGCGCTAACCGCTGGTGAGCTCGGCCAGGGCGCGGACCAGGTCGTCCAGCTCGGTGGCGGTGGTGTGTGGCATAACGCCGACGTGTACGGCGCCGCCCAGCTCATCGGCGCCGAGCGACAGCATCAGCTCGGACATCCCGTTCGGGCCCGTCCACACCGAAATCCCGCGCGCGCGCAAGAACTCACCGACGTCCGACGGACGGCGACCGGCCACGGTGAACGCCAGCACCGGCACTCGCTGGTTGCCGGAGCCGAGCACGGTGACCCCGCGCAGCCGGCGCAGCCGGGCATCGAGGCCGGCGAACAGCCGCCGCTGGTAATCCTCGGCCGCGATAAGCGACGTCACTATCCGCTCACGGCGCGATCCCGTCGCGTTCTCGTCCAGCGACGCCAGGTGGTCGACGGCGGCGGTCACTCCGTCGAGCAGCTCGACCGGCAGGGAGCCCAGCTCGTAACGTCCCGGCACGGGGGACCTGGAGTCCTCGTCGATCTCGTGCAGCAGGCCGGGACGGGCGACGACCGCGCCGACGGTTGGCCCGCCGAACGTCGCGACGGAGACGCCCAGGAGATCGGCGCCGAGTTCCCATATGTCGATGGGCATGTGCGGCAGGGCCGCGCCCGCGTCGACGACGACGACGGCGCCCATCGCGTGGGCCAGGTCGGCGATCCGGCGCACCTCGGGCACGACGCCGGTGACCGGGTTCGCCAGCGGCAGCGTCACCACGCGGGTGTGCGTGTTGATCAGCTTCTCGTATTGCCAGTCGGGCAAGGCGCCGGTCTCGACGTCGACCTCGGCCCAGTGGACTACTGCCCCCACGGTTCGGGCCGCGGTGACCCAGGGCCGGATGTTCGCATCGTGGTCGAGCCGGCTGACCACGATCTCGTCGCCGAGCTGCCATTCGCGGGCCACCAACCAGGCAAAGCGCTGCAACAGCGTCGAGACGTTGCTGCCCAGCACGACGCAGTCCGCCGTCGAGCCGACCAGGTCGGCGATCGCCCGGCGAGCGTTGGCCACGGACGCAGCCCCGCGCTGTGATCGCACCGAGGTGGAGCCCGGCTGCGCCGGCGAGGAGCGCAGCGCGGTGATGATGGCTCGGATGACCGTTTCGGGCTGCAGCGCGCTGTACGTGCCGTCCAGGTGGACCACACCCGCGCCGAGCGTCGGATACAGCCCGCGTACCCGCGCCACATCGAAACTCATGCGGCACTACCTCGCTTGTCGGTCAGGGCATAGGTGCCCGGCGAACCCAGTCGTAGCCGCCCGTTGCCTTGGGCCAGACTGAGGTCATGACCGACGCGATTCAGACCACCGATCAATCCCCGCAGCCGCCCGAGCCCTCCACTGCGAAACCTGCGCAGGCGACTGCGCAGACCGCTGCGCCCGGTGACGACGGGGAACAGATTACGGCCATGGTCGAGCAGCCTGCCAAGGTGATGCGCATCGGCACGATGATCAAGCAATTGCTGGAAGAAGTGCGGGCCGCGCCGCTCGACGAGGCCGGCCGTCAGCGGCTTCGGGATATCCACGAAACGTCTATTCACGAGCTGGAGGACGGCCTCGCCCCGGAGCTGCGCGAGGAGCTTGAAAGGTTCACCTTGCCGTTCGGGACAGGGGTGCCGACCGAGGCCGAATTGCGGGTCGCGCAGGCCCAGCTGGTGGGTTGGCTGGAGGGCTTGTTCCACGGCATCCAGACGGCGCTGTTCGCGCAGCAGATGGCCGCACAGGCGCAACTGGAAGAGATGCGCAGGCGGGCGCTTCCGCCCGGCGCGTCGAGCGGACACGTGATCGTCGGGCCGGGTGGGCAGATCGTCGGCGGTCCAGGAGGTCCGCGGTTTGGTGTGCCCGGCAGCCGCGACGCCGAGGAGCAGGCACACGGCACCGGGCAATACCTGTAGACCTGTGCCGTGAACTTCGCCCGGGACGTTGTGGTCGCGGCGCCAGCGGATCGCCGCGCTCTCGTCACGCTGTCGTCAAGTGGACAGCGGCGGGAGTGGACGTTCGGCCAGCTCGCGACCGCGTCGGCGCGGCTGGCTGCGACGTTCGTAACGCACGGTGTGCGGCGCGGCGACGTCGTGCTGACGCTGATGGGCAACCGCGCCGAGTGGGCACTGACTGTGCTCGCCTGCCTGCACATCGGTGCCGCCACCCTGCCCTGCAGCGAGCAGCTGCGCCCGAAGGATCTCGCGTTGCGGCTGGCCCGGGCTCGTCCGGTGCTGGCTATCGCCGACGAACGCAATCGTGCGGCGCTCGCGGCCGCCGACTGTCCCGTGCTCACCGTCCCCGATCCGGCGCTGTTCGCCACGGCCGACCCGCCCCCGTTCGTCGAGCTCGGCCCGCTCGATCCGGCGTTCGTGCTCTTCACGTCCGGGACAACCGGGCAGCCGAAACCGGCGATTCACGGTCAGCGCTACCTGTGGGGGCAACGGCTGCAGGCACAGCACTGGGTCGCGCCGCACGAGGGCGAGCTGGTCTGGTCGACGGCCGCCAGCGGCTGGTCCAAGTCCGCGCGCAACAGCTTCATCGCGCCGTGGCTCGGCGGCGCCGCCGCACTCCTGCAGGACCGCCGGTTCGACCCGGCCGAGCGGCTCGCGACGATTCGCGCCGAACAGGTGAACGTGCTGTGCATGGCGCCCACGGAGTATCGGCTGATCGCGGCCGGGGTCGCCCTCGCCGACCTGCCGTCACTGCGCCGGCTGATCACCGCCGGTGAGGCCCTCGGCGTCGCCGTCCTCGCTCCCTGGCGGACGGCGACCGGGCTGACGATCGCCGACGGCTACGGCCAGACCGAGACCGGGCACGTGACAGCCGTCCGTCCCGGTGAGGTCGCCCCGCCCGGGTCGATGGGACGGCCGCTGCCCGGCATCAAGGCATGGATCGACGACGGCGAACTGGTGCTTGACCCGGCGACCATCCCCACCTTCTTCCTCGGCTACGACGGCTTCCCGGTCGCGCCCGGCCCGTGGCGCACCGGCGACCAGGTGCGCGCCGACGATGACGGCTATCTGTACTTCGAGAGCCGTGCCGACGACGTCATCATCAGCTCCGGCTATCGCATCGGACCAGCCGAGGTCGAGGACGTCCTGCGCACGCACCCCGCGGTAGCCGATGTCGCTGTGGTCGGTGTGCCTGACCCGGTGCGGGGGCAGCTGGTGCGGGCGGTCGTGGTGCTGCGCCCCGGCCACCTGGCGAGCGATTCCCTCGCCGCGGACCTGCAGGAACACGCCAAGGCCGAGACCGCGCCGTACAAGTACCCACGGCAGGTTCGCTTCGTCGACGCGCTGCCTAAGACGTCCACCGGCAAGACCCGGCGGGCCGCGCTGCGCTCATGAGGCGCCTGTTCAGCCACGGGGATGGTCAGGCGGGACAGAGCCAGTCGTCGGCGCCGCGTACCAGCTGATCGCGGGCGGCGGCGTCCGGCGGCGGGTAACTCTCGCGCAACGTGAAGGCGTAAGGGGTTGGGCCGTGCGCGCGTAGGTGGCGGATGCGCTGTTCCGCCTCGTCGGTACTGGGTCGATGCGCGGCGTGAACCCACCAGCATGCGGTGTACGCCTCAGTCATGTGCAGGAACCACTCGCGGCGCCGGCGCAGTACCTGACGGTGGAACTCGCCGAACACGAATGCTGCGAGCTGCTCCACGCCGACCCACACGGACAGATTCACGATCACGCCCGCGCTATCGGCGGCATCCCAGGTGAAGGCCTGCACCGACGTCGCGTTGCCGTCCTCGGTTTGCAACCGCCACACGAACCCCGGCGCGGCGTCGGCAACGGCGTTCACCGGATCGAGTGCTGCCACGAACTCGGCCAACCTCGGGTCGTCCAGCGGTGCAGCGAGCCGAGCGATGTTCACTTGGGCGAGTTCGAACGACATGCGACGCAGTGTGCCCGACGCCGCCCGGTGCGTGCCACCGAGAATCGGCCTCGCCTTCTTTCATGCTCGCCTCACCCGCCGACTCGGTCGCCGCTCTGGAGTTCCTCGGCGAGCAGATCCATCAGCAGACCGTCGTGCCAAGCGTCGCCGTCGACGTCATGTTCGTAGTGACGCATGACGCCGACGGGACGGAAACCGACCGCGGCGTAGCACCGGATAGCAACCTCGTTGTCCGCGGCCGGGTCGATGACCAGCCGGTGGTGCCCCCGATCACGAGTCAGGTGGCGGGCGAGCACCCGCACCGCGTCGCGGCCGACACCCTGCCCATGCACGGCCGCGTCGAGGAAGATGTCGATCGACGCGTGCCGGTACCTCGGCTCGTTTTCCTCGCCGTACTGCACCATTCCCACCACGAGTCCGTCGAGCAGCACCGCGAATGGAACAACGCTCGCGTCGTCGAACGGCCACTGCTCGGACGCGTCATCGTCTCCCCACCACGATCGCACTGCCGGCGTGTGCAGGATCCGCCGAAGCGTCGGCACATGATCAACCGTCACCGGCACCAATACGACGCGAGCACCACGAAGTACGACCGCGTTGTCCACGGAAGTCATCATCGCCGAACTGCCCGGATAAGTTCCTCGCGTGCACATGCGCATGGCTGAGACCGAGGATCTTGGCATCGTGACGGCACTGCGAGCTGCGTTTCTTGCTGACCTCCGATCGATGATCGCCGCCGAGTTCGCCCCGACGTTCGTCGAGCAGATGCGGTCGTTCGTCGAGACGAGCTTCCGCCAAGGCAGGCTCCGGTCCTGGCTGGCGGTCGACCAAGATCAACCAGCTGGCATCGTCTCCATGCTCTTGCACGACATGCGGCCCCTGCCGGAAGACGCCCGCACCTTGGAGGGTTACCTGGTCAACATGTACGTCAAGCCGGAACACCGCAGGCAGGGCATCGGCAAAGCACTGCTCGACGAGTGTCTCGCCGACGCTCTGTCGAGCGGTCTTCGCCGACTCAATCTTCACGCCACCGACGCCGCGCGGCCGCTCTGTATGACCAGTCAGGCTTCGCCGCAAACGGCCGTTGGATGGAACTGCGTCTCTAGCGTGGCCGCCGCATCCGCTTCAAGCCTGAACTGGTGGAGTCGCCGCCGGTTTGTTTGCGGTCCCCGCGGTGGGTAGGTCGCGCGGTATCCGGCGTCGGGTCGATGATCTGGTGATGGCTGATGCGGGCTTTGCACGTGGTGCGTTGACGGGTGTCGTCGGTATCGAGTGAGTGGACGCTGCGGACCCGGACGCGGATCTTCGCGGCGCTGCTGGGGAAGCAGTTCGGCGTGCGGACCATCGGCTGGCGGGAGGCGACCGGATACGACGGCGTGGACGGGTCGTTCCGCTCGGTGGCCGGAGTGGTCGACGACGCTTCGCTGCGCAAGTTCCATGCGCTCAAGAAGGAACCAAGGGCCGCGGCGAACACGCGCCGCTGACCGCCGCGTGATCGTGGCAGTGCGCGCCGAGGGCGCCCAGCGGACTGCCACTCGAGTCGCAACGGCCGGCCAGGGCGACGTTAGCGTTCATGCACAATTCCCCTTAGAAATATGCTGATTCTCCATTGACCTGGGCGCAGCGGCTTGGTAGGATCGAACACGTGTTTGATGACGGCGCAGACCGCATGCCAGCTCCTCCGTCGCTGTCTGATGTGCTGGACACGCCAGGTGAGGTGGCGGTGTGGGCGGCGGCCGCCAGGCCCGGCCCGGACGTGGTGGAACTGGTGTCGATGCTGGATCCGGCCGTCGTCGGCGCCGATGAGCGGGTCGACCTGCTGGTCGCGCTCGAACGCCAGGCGGCGTGGTTGCACGCGATGCAGCAGCGGGTGCTCGCGTCGCTGGAGGCGGACCCGCTGCGGCTGGGGTGCGACCCGGATGATGACTGGACGCGGGAGCAGGTCGGGGCGGCGCTGCGGCTGGCACCCAGCACCGCGGATCGCCGGCTGACCGTGGCCCGGCAGTTGCGTGACCGGCTGCCCTCCACTGCGCGGGCGTTGGCAGCCGGTGAGATCAGCTATCTGCACGCGGCCAGGCTGGCCGAGGCGGTGCGGGACCTCGACGCCGATGTCGCCGCGCAGGTCGAGGCCCGGGTGTTGCGGCGCGCTGGCAGTCAGACGGTCGGCCAGTTCGCGACCAGTGTGCAGCGGGCCGTGCTCGCGGTGGATCCGCGCGGGTCGGCGCGGCGGCATGAGGACGCGGTGCAGCAACGCCGGGTAGTGATCAGCCCGGCCCAGGACGGCATGG
Source organism: uncultured Actinomycetota bacterium (assembly GCA_963839175.1). Lineage (GTDB taxonomy): Bacteria > Actinomycetota > Actinomycetes > Mycobacteriales > Jatrophihabitantaceae > CAWIUB01. The sequence continues at coordinate 89,417 of CAWIUB010000011.1, read as the reverse complement.
CTACCCTGTGGGCATTGCTGCCCGCCGAGGGTGCCACCCTGATCGGCTGCGTGCTGGACAGCCTGGCGTCGGTGAAGGGCCCTGATGAGGACCGCAGCTGCGACCAGCGCCGCGCCGACGCGCTGGTCGACGTGTTCGCCCGGGTGCTGGCCGACCCGAGCCTGCCTGAGCAGCACGGCACCCGCCCGGCCATCCAGGTCACCGTCGCGCTGTCCACCGTGCTCGGCTGCGACGAGCAGCCGGCCGAGCTGGCAGGCTACGGCCCGATCACCGCGGCGACCGCCCGGCGGATCGCCGCTGACCCCAGCGGCACCTGGCGGCGGCTGGTCACCGACCCGGCCACTGGCGCGCTGCTCGACTGCGGCCGCAGCACCTACCGCCCCCCGGCGGATCTCGCCGAGTTCGTCATCGCCCGCGACCAGCGGTGCGCTTTCCCGGGATGCACCCGCCGCGCCCGCCGCTGCGACCTGGACCACGAACAACCCTGGCAATCCGGCGGGCCGACCAGCCCAGACAACCTCGCCCCACTGTGCCGCCGGCACCACCTCGCCAAACACCACGCCGGCTGGCGACGCCGACGACAACCCGACGGCAGCTACCACTGGACCGCCCCCACCGGCCACACCTACCAAGTCACGCCCCCGCGATACCCACCCGACGACGGGTGACCTCTACCCGCAGGTGCATCGCCAGCTGGTTCACCGCAGGGTGGTCACGCAACGCATTCAGCCCAGCAGGGACTCGATCAGCTGCGCGACCGCGTCGTCGTCATTGCTGGCGAGCACTTCGTCGGCGGCTGCGAGCGCGGCGGGGTGTGCGTTCGCCACGGCGTACGCGCGCCCGGCCCATTCGAGCATCGGGACGTCGTTGGGCATGTCGCCCACGGCGGCCACCTCCTCCGGAGGGATGCCGTGCAGCGCGGCTACCTCGGCCAGCCCGCTCGCCTTCGTGACGCCCGGTGCCGCGATCTCCAGCAGGCCGTGCGTCGACGAATGCGTCACCGTCGCGCGGCCCGCCAGGAGTGCTGCCGCGTCGTGCATGAACGTGTCCGGGTCCGCGTCGCGGTCCTTGGCGAGCAGCTTGACGGCCGGACGGCTGACGATCTGGCGCAATGACGCCTCGACCGCAGCCGGGATCGGGTTGCCATGCCGATCCTGCGCTGGATTGATCGCCCAGTCGTGCTGATAGCCCTGCTCGAACGCGAAATTCAGGCCGTACTCGACGCCGAAGTACACCGACGGGAACGCAGCGCGCAGCTCGGCCGTGAGCGTCCCCAGCAGTTGCGGTGACAGCGGGTGCGAGCGAACCGCGGTCTCGGTCACCAGGTCGTAGATCACGGCGCCGTTCGCGGCGACCGCGGTACCGGTGTGGCCGGTGGCGTCGGCGATCTCGTGCAGCCAGCGTGGTGGGCGGCCGGTGACGAACGCGACGACGAAGCCCGCCTTGGCCGCCCGTTGCAGGGCTTGTCGCGTGCGCGAACTCACCGTTCCGTCCGAGCGCACGAGCGTTCCGTCGAGATCGCTGGCGAGCAGGCGAATCACGGCGGGGTGAGAACCTCGCGGCCACCGAGCCAGGGACGCAAGGCGACGGGCACATAGACCGTCCCGTCCGGCTGCTGATGATGGTCCAGCAGGCACGCAATGGTCCGCGCCACCGCGCACAGCGTGCCGTTGAGCGTGGCGACCGGCGTGGCGCCGGATGTGCTGCGGGTGCGAATGTGCAGCCGTCGAGCCTGGAACGTCGTGCAGTTCGACGCGGACGACAGCTCGCGGTAGGTGCCCTGGGACGGGAACCAGGCCTCGATGTCGATCTTGCGCGCCGCAGAGGATCCCAACTCGCCGGCGGCCACGTCGACGACGCGGTACGCCAGCTCGAGCTTGTCGAAGAATTCCCTTTCCCAGGCGACCAATCGCTGCAGCTCGTCGCGCGCGTCGTCGACCGGGACGTAGCAGAACATCTCCACCTTGTCGAACCAGTGGACCCGGATGATGCCCCTGGTGTCCTTGCCGTACGAGCCCGCCTCGCGCCGGAAGCAGGACGAGAATCCCGCGTAGCGCAAGGGCAATTCCGGCAGGATCTCGCCAGCATGATAGCCGGCGAGGGCAACCTCGCTGGTACCGACCAGATACAGGTCGTCGTCGGCCAGCCGATACACCTCGGCCGCGTGTACCCCGAGGAATCCGGTCCCTTCCATCGCGTCCGGCTTGACCAGCGCGGGAGCGATCACCGGCATGAATCCGGTGGCCTCGGCCTGCGCCATCGCGAGGTTCACCAGCGCCAGCTCCAGTTGCGCACCGATGCCGGTCAGGAAGTAGAAGCGCGCTCCGCTGACCTTGGCGCCGCGCTCGGTGTCGATTGCCCGCAATGCGGCACCTATCTCGGTGTGATCGCGTGGCGCGTCGAGCTGTGGCGGCGCCCCGACGGTGGCGAGCGTCAGGAAGTCCTGCTCTCCGCCTGGGGGGACGCCGGGCTCGACCAGATTCGGGACGGCCAGATGTGCCTTGTGCAGCGCCTCGTCGGCGGCAGCTTCGTCGACCTCGGCCGCCTTGACCTCGTCGGCAAGTTGCTTGGCACGCACCAGCAGCTGGTGTCTGGCATCGGGCGCAGCGGCGCCGATCGCGCGGCCCAGCACCTTCTGCTCCGCCCGCAAGGTGTCTGCACGCGACACGGCTGCCCGCCGCGCGTCGTCGGCCGCGAGCAGGGCGTCGACTGCGGACTCGTCCTCACCCCGCGCGCGTTGCGAGGCGCGTACCAGGTCGGGGTCGTCACGGACAATTCGCAGGTCGATCACATGCTCAGGCTACTGACCAGCGTTGAGAGACTGTGCCGGTGCTGCAGATGTCGCGCTCACGCTTCGAGGTGCTGGTCGACGACGCGATCGACTCGATTCCGCCCGAGTTGCTGGGGCTGCTTGACAACGTGGTGATCCAGGTCGCCGACCGCGATCCGGACGACCCGTCCCTTCTCGGCGTCTACCACGGCACGGCGCTCACCGAGCGCACCAGTGACTACACGTTCGCCCTGCCCGACACGATCACGGTCTACCGGCTGCCGATCCTGGAGATCTGCGCGGACGAGGACGAGATTGCCCACGAGGTCGCGGTCACCGTGGTGCACGAGATCGGCCACCACTTCGGCATCGACGAACATCGCCTGCACGAGCTCGGCTGGGGCTGACCTCATGCCAGCGCGCGACGGGCGCGCCAACGCCGTTCCGTAGGCTGGAGCCGTGAGCGACCGGCTGCCGATCAAGATGCTGCACGACCGCGTCCTGGTGCGGTTGTCTCGCGAGGAGGGTGAGCGCCGCTCGTCCGGCGGCATCGTGATCCCGGCGACCGCGCAGGTGTCCAAGCGGCTGATCTGGGCCGAGGTGCTCGCGGTCGGCAACCATGTGCGGGTCGTCGAGGTCGGCGACCGGGTGCTGTTCAGCCCGGACGACCGGCAGGAGGTCGAGATCTCCGGCGAGGACTACCTGTTGCTGCGCGAGCGCGACATCCACGCCGTGGCCGCGCACCGGGTCGAGTCGAACACCGGCTTGTACCTTTAGCTGGCCCCGGTGTCGCGCAGCCGGGCCAGCCATTCGCGGGCACCGGTGAAATCCGCGTCGGCCCGACCCTGCACGATCGCGTCGATCGCTCCGTCCCGGCGCGGGTACGAGCCGAGATAGCGCACGTCCGCGCACGTGCGCTTCAGCGCGGCGAGCGCGTCGCCCACCCGCTCGTCGGCGACGTGGCCCTCGCAGTCGATGGAGAAGCAGTACTGGCCGATGCGTTCCTTGGTGGGACGTGACTCGATGCGGGTGAGGTTGACGCCGCGGGTGGCGAATTCGGTCAAGATCTCGAGCAGCGCCCCGGCGTGGTCGGCGCGCAGGTAGGCGACGAGGGTGGTCCGGTCGTTGCCGGTCGGCGGCGGCGGCTGGGACGGCCGGGTGAGCAGCACGAACCGCGTCACGGCCGAGCGATTGTCGGCAATGTCGTGCGCGAGGCTCACCAATTGGTAGAGCTCGCCCGCCACTGGCGGGGCCACCGCAGCGTCGTACTCGCCGCGGGCCACCTCCTGCGCGCCGGCGGCGGTCGAGCCGACGAGGGCGAGCTGCGCTGCAGGTAGGTTGGCCAGCAGCCAGCGCCGGGTCTGCGCCTCGGCGTGCGGGTGGGTGGCCACGGTGCGCACACGGGACAACTGCGTTCCGGACCGGGCCAGCAGGTCGAACAGGACCGGCAGGTAGGTCTCCTCGGCGATCACCAGCGGCATACCGCCTGCCAACTCGTCCAGGGTGGCCGGGACGGCGCCCTCGACAGAGTTCTCCAGCGGGACGAGCGCCCCATCGGCTTCGCCCGAGCGCACCGCGTCGATGGCCTGGGTGACGGTGGCGAGCGGCAGCAAGGTGGCGTCGGCTGCGACCGGAAGGGTGCGCAGCGCCGCGTGGGCGAATGTCCCGGCCGGGCCAAGGAAGGCGATGCGGAGCGCCGCCTGCCGCGCCCCGTCCGAGTTGTTCGGCCCCGGGTGGGTGTCAGTGTCAGCCCCCGCTCCACCCGAGTTGTTCGACCCAACGTCGGCGTCAGCGCGCCCGGGGTCGAACAGGTTGGTGCTCACGACGGCCAAGCGTATTCGGTCAGAACGCCTTGCCGGTCAGGACGCCTTGCGCGTCGGAATGATCTCGACCGGCCGGGCATTGCGCCGAGACAGCGCGGCGTCGACGGCACGCTGCTCCTCGGCCGTGAGCTCGGGCTCGCCCAGGCCGTCCGAGACTCCCTTGGCGTAGAGCCGGGTCTCGGTGGGGCAGCTCACCGACGTGACTGTCACCCCGTCGCCGTCGTCGTCGAGCATGGCAAGCGCGAAGGAGAGTCGCCCGGTCACGTCATCGGATGCGTCGAACCGCACCAGGGCCACGTTGCGCAGCCCGCGCGCGGTGTCCGCGAGCATGCCGTCGACGTCCTCGCCGAGCTCGAGCTGCTCGGCCCGGGCCTGCGCCGCCTCCTCGCGGGCCTCGGCCGCCTCGGTCCGCGCGTCGGCGACCTCGGTTCGCAAGCGGTCCACCTTGCCGCTGACGATCGCGACGGCCTCGATGTGCCGTTCGATGGCCTCGAGCACCGACTCACGCGAGTCGGCGCCGGTGCTGAGCACGGCCGTCGAGCGGCGCAGCTTGGCGAGCGTGCGCAGCGCGAGCCACGACCCGACCAGGGCCAGGTAGCCCAGGACGAGTGCGGACACAGCGACGTACATGGTCATCGCCTACGAGGCTAGGTCGGGGACCGCCCCAGACCGCTGCGACACGTCGGGGGTGCAGTGAGAGAGTTGCTGCATGACCGTGCGACTGCGTTCAACGCTCCAGACGCTGCCCAGCTACGTGCCCGGGCGCAACGTTCCGGGCGCGATCAAGCTGGCCAGCAACGAGACCCCCTACCCGATGCTGCCCCACGTCGTCGAACGACTGGCCGAGGTGGCCGTTAACTCCAACCGTTACCCGGACAACTTCTCGACCGAGCTCACCGGCGCGCTGGCCGCGAAGTACGCCGTAGACGTGGCGCAGGTTGCGGTCGGTTGCGGTTCGGTGTCGCTGTGCCAGCAGTTGGTGCAGATCGCGGCTGATCCGTCGGACGAGGTGCTCTACGCGTGGCGCTCGTTCGAGGCGTACCCGATCGTCGTGTCGGTGGCGGGCGTGGGCCACGCTCGGGTGTCGCTGCGCGACTACGTCCACGACCTACCGGCGATGGCCGCCCGCCTCACTGCTCGCACGCGGCTGGTCTTCGTCTGCAACCCGAACAACCCCACCGGGACGACGGTGCGCCGCGGCGAGCTGCTCGCCTTCCTGGACGCCGTGCCGCCCGATGTGCTGGTCGCGCTCGACGAGGCGTATCGCGAGTTCGTCACCGACCCGGGCGTGCCCGATGGCCTGACGCTGCTGAACGACCACCCGAACGTCATCGTGCTGCGCACGTTCTCCAAGGCATACGGTATGGCGGGACTGCGGGTGGGCTACGGCATCGCCGCCGACCCTGCGGTGACGACGGCGCTCAAACAGGTGCAGGTGCCCTTCGCGGTCACCCAGGTGGCGCAGGAGGCGGCGCTGGCCTGCCTCGAGCCCACTGCCGAGAAGCAGCTGTTCGAGCGGCTCGACGAGATCGTCGCCGAACGCGTCCGGGTCCGCGAGACCCTGCTGGACTTCGGCTACCAGGTGCCGCCGACCGAAACCAACTTCGTGTGGCTGCCGCTCGGGGAACGGACCGCGTCCTGGGCGGAAGGCTGCGCGCAACGCAAGCTGATCGTGCGTCCGTTCGTCGGCGAGGGTGCCCGGGTGACGATCGGCACGGCGGAGGAGAACGACCGGTTCCTGCAGGCGGCGGCTGAGCTCGCGCCGTCAACGTGACTGTCGTTCACCGCGGGACGAGCTGGCCGCCGCCGGCGAGCGTGTAGGTCTTGCCGCCACCGGCCGGTCAAGGCCACCCCAAGATTCGCTGGGCATCAGCTGTGCGGGCCAGCCGGGTGGACGAAGATGGCGGCGTGACGACGCTGCTGACCGGCATTGGGCTGCTGGCCAGCCAGGATGCCGCCTTGGGCGAGATCGCCGATGCGGCGCTGGTGCTCGATGGTCCCGAGATCCTGTGGGTAGGCCGGGCGACCGACGCGCCGAACGCCGACGAGCGAGTCGACCTGGGCGGCCGGGCGGTGATTCCCGGCTTCGTCGATTCCCACGCGCACCTGGTCTTTGCCGGTGACCGGACCGCGGAGTTCGCCGCCCGGATGGCTGGAACCCCTTACGCGGCAGGGGGAATCCGTGCCACGGTGGCCGCGACCCGAATCGCGTCCGACGACAAGCTGCGGGCGAATCTCGCCAGGCTTGCCGCCGAACTGTTGCGGGCCGGCGTCACCACGTTCGAGTGTAAGTCCGGCTACGGGCTGGACGTGCCGACCGAGGCACGGTCGGTGCGACTCGCCGCAGAGGTCACCCACGAGACGACGTTCCTGGGTGCGCATGTGGTGCCCAACGGAGTCGACCGGGACGACTACGTCGCACTGGTCTGTGGCGAGATGCTCGACGCCTGCGCCCCGAATGCCCGCTGGATCGACGCGTTCTGCGAACGGGGGGCGTTCGACGGCGACGAGACGCGAGCGGTGTTGCGGGCCGGGATCGGGCACGGTCTGGGAGCGCGGGTACACGCCAACCAGCTCACCGCCGGGCCCGGCGTGCAACTCGCGGTCGACCTGGGCGCCGCGAGCGCCGACCACTGCACACACCTGACCGACGCGGACGTGGCGGCACTCGCCGGGTCGAACACGGTGGCCACCCTGCTGCCGCTGGCCGAGTTCTCCACCCGGTCGCCGTATCCGGACGCCCGGCGCCTGGTGGAAGCCGGGGTGACCATTGCCCTGGCCACCGACTGCAACCCGGGTTCGGCCTACTCGACGTCGATGCCAGTGGCGATCGCGCTGGCCGTGCGCGAGATGGGCCTGACTCCGGCCGAGGCCGTCTACGCAGCAACCGCCGGCGGCGCGGCGGCGCTGCGCCGCGACGACATCGGGGTGATCGCCCCGGGCCGGCGCGCCGACCTGGTAGCCCTCGACGCACCCTCGTACGTGCACCTGGCCTACCGTCCCGGCGTCCCGCTGGTCAGTAGCGTGTGGCGAGCCGGTGAGCTCGTGGTCGGCCGGGGCTAGGGACCGACCCGGCTGCGGAGCAGGCAGAACTCGTTACCCTCCGGGTCGGCGAGGACGTGCCAGCTCACTTCGCCCTGCCCGATGTCCACCTGGGTAGCGCCGAGGTCCAGCACGCGCTGCAACTCGGCGTCCTGGTCGCGGTCGGTGGCGTTGAGGTCGAAGTGCAGGCGATTCTTCACCGCCTTCGGCTCGGGCACCACGAGGAAGTCGATGCCGAATGGGCCGCCGCCGGGCAGCCCGATGGAGACGATGCCTTCGTCGCGCTCGGTAACCTGCCAGCCCAGCAGCTGCGTCCAGAAGCTCGCGAGCAGTTCGGCGTCGGCGCAATCGATAGCGACAGCAGTGATGCGGTTGGCCATGGCACACATCTACCAGTGGCCGCCGACAGCGCGGCTAGGCGCTGGACAGGCCCACCACGAGATTGATCAGGGTGGCCAGGATAACGGACCCGAACAGGTAGGAGAGCAGACCGTGCCGCAGCGCGGTGGCGCGGATCTCGTGCGACTTGAGGTCGGTGTCCGAGACCTGGAAGGTCATGCCCAGCGTGAATGCCAGATAGGCGAAGTCGGTGTAACGCGGCGCTTCCGGCTGATTGAAATCGATTCCGCGCGAGTCCGCGTAGTAGAGCCACGCGTAGCGCAGCGTGTATAGCGTGTGGATCAGCAGCCAGGACAGCGCGACGCTCAGGACCGCCAGCCCGGCCAACAGCGTGCGGGTCGCGCCTGAAGCCGCGTGCGCCTCGACGATCACGGACGCGACAGCAGCCAGGCTCGCCACGCTCGCCACGAGCACCAGCCCGTCCAGCATCGTCCGGGACGGATCCTCGCGGGTGGCGTGGGCGGCGGTCTGCTCGCCGTCCATCCGGGCTATGACCGTCCACACCCAGCTCGAGTAGGTCATCGCGGCGGCAGCCCAGCCGATGACCGGTGCGTAGCTCCAGCTGCCGACCAGGCCGGTGATCACCGCGGCGACCAGCCCGACCGTGAGCATGGTGATCAGCCGAGGCCGCGACGTCCTCGTCTGCCAGGAGCGCATCGCCACGTCCGGCACGGCGCAAGTCAAGCAGCCGCACGCGCCGCGTCACGGTCACCGCGCCGTGTCCTCGTCTACTTCGCTCCCGAATGGGACCGGCAGCTCACCGCAGTTGGCCTGCGGCCCGGCCGGATGTGCTACTTCGCGGGGCGATCGGCGCCGATGGGCGCTGTCGCTTCGGGCGTCACGGCGGGCACTTTCTACAACTTCAACCCCGGGCTGGTCGCCCGGCACATCCCGCGCGCCTGGACGCTGGCGACCCCGGCCGAGATCATCACCGCCCGGCTCAGCGCCGCGGACCGCGCGATGCGCCGGCTGCTCGGTGCGGACGTCGTGTCCTCCCCCGAGGTCGCCGCGCTAGCCGAGCTGGCGCGCGCGGCGACCGTCGACCTGGATCCGGCGGGACGGCCGCTGTACGCGGCGCACGCGGACCTGGCCTGGCCGGACGAACCGCACCTGGTGCTGTGGCATGCCGCGACACTGCTGCGCGAGTACCGCGGCGACGGACATGTGGCCGCGCTACTGAACTCGGGCCTGAGCGGTATCGAGGCGATCGTCACGCACACCTTCACCGGGCGCGGCTTCACCGTCCCGGCGGCGAAGGCGCTGCGTGGCTGGTCAGACGATCAGTGGGCTGCCACGGTCGAAGACCTGCGCAGCGCCGGTCTGCTCGACGCGGACGGGCTCACCGCCGACGGCCGCGCGCTGCGCGAGCGGATCGAGGCCGACACCGACCGGATGGCGGCCGCCCCGTGGCTTCGGCTCGGCGCCGAGCGCACCGCCCGGCTGACCGCGCTGGGCAAAGGGCTGTGCCGGGTCGCCGTCGCCAACGGTGCCTTCCCCTCGGACGTCTTCGCCGCCGTCCGGTGACACCGGCTGGCCACCAGGTCCGATAACCGCTGTCGCGAGGTCGGTCGCGTCGCATAGGTTCGGGTCGCCGACGCAGAGCGAGAGGATGCCGCATGTCCCGCCGTCACTGGCTGCTGTTCGCCGCCATGTGCGTCATCTGGGGCATTCCGTATCTGCTGATCCGGGTGGCGGTGCGCGACATCCCACCGGCCGGGCTGGTGTTCGCCCGCACCGGCCTGGCGACGCTCGTGCTGTTGCCCATCGCCCTGTCCCGCCGCGAGCTGTGGCCGGTGTTCCGCCGCTGGCGGCCGTTGCTCAGCTATACCGCGGTCGAGCTGGCGATTCCCTGGCTGTTGCTGTCCGATGCCGAGACCCGGCTCTCCAGCTCGCTGACCGGTCTGCTCGTGGCCGCCGTGCCGCTGGCGGGGGTGCTGATCGTCCGGCTGATGGGCGACCACGAACCGATGGACCCCAGCCGCCTCGCAGGCCTGCTTCTCGGCATCGTCGGCGTCGCCGCCCTCGTCGGACTGGACCTGGGTGACGTCAACGCAGTGGGCCTGGCCGAGGTCGCCGTCGTCGTTGTCGGCTACGCCCTCGGCCCGATCATCCTCAACCGCAGCCTCGGCGATCAGCCGGCCATCGGCGTGGTGACGGCATCGCTGGCAATCACGGCAGTGGTCTATCTGCCCATCGCGGTGATCGATCCGCCGCGGCACGTGCCCGGTGGGGCGGTCGCGTCCGTCCTGGTGCTGGCCACCGTGTGCACGGCGCTCGCGTTCGTGCTGTTCTTCGCGCTGATCGCCGGCATCGGTCCGGCGCGGGCCACCGTGATCACGTATGTCAACCCCGCGGTCGCGGTGCTGCTCGGGGTCACCACCCTCGGCGAGACGTTCACCGTGGGCATGGCGGTGGGATTCCCGCTCATCCTGGTCGGCTCGATCCTCGCTGCCCGCCGGCGGCGCCAGGTCACCGCGGTCGAGATGCCGGAACCCGCGGCGAGCGTGGCCAGCGAGTGCCGCTGATCAAACGGCGGAATAGCGGCTGATCCCGGTCCGTTGGGCCGGCATGTCGCGAGCCGTTGCCGCCACCGACTTCGGTGGCCCTGAGGTGCTGTCCGTCATCGACGTCGACGTCCCCGAGCCGGGCCCCGGCCAAGTCGTGATCGACGTGCGCGCCGCCGGGCTGAATCCCTACGACTACAAGTCCTACAGCGGGATGTACGGCACCGATCGCAGCCGGCTGCCGCTGCGCCTCGGGATGGAGGCCGCGGGCGTGGTGCGCGCGACCGGCGCCGACGCCACCGGGCCTGCGGGGCCGATCGCGGTCGGTGACGAGGTGATCGCCTACCCCATCGACGGCGGATACGCCGAGACCCTGCTCGTTCCGGCGTCCGCGGTCCTGCCCAAACCCGAGAACCTGAGCTGGGCGCAGGCGGCCGGGCTGCTGCTCACCGGCGTCACGGCCGCCCATGCCCTCTCGGTGACCGGGGTGGGCGATGGCGACACAGTGCTCGTGCACGCCGCAGCCGGCGGCGTGGGTTCGGCAGCGGTACAGCAGGCCCGGGCGCGCGGCGCTCGGGTGATCGGCACCGCGAGCAAGGAGCAGCACGACTACCTGCGCGACCTCGGCGCCGAACCCATCGAGTACGGGACGGGGCTCGTCGAGCGGGTGCGCGCCTTCGCTCCGGACGGGGTCGACGTGGCGGTCGACGCGATCGGCAGCGACGAGGCACTCGACGCGTCACTGGCGCTGGTCCCCGATCGGGGCCGCATCGTCACCCTGGCGAATTTCGTCGGCGGCACGCAGGCCGGCATCAAGGTACTCGGCGCCGGGCCGGGCGGCGATCCGGGCACCGAGTTCCGCGCCGCCGCCCGGTTGGATATCGTCCGGCTCGCCGAGGCGGGTCGGCTGCGGGTGAGGGTCGCCGAGACGTATCCGCTCGACCGCGCCGGCGACGCTCACCGTGCCCTGCGGACGGGCCACTCCCCGGGAAAGCTGGCCCTGGTTCCGTAGCGCCGGGCCGTTCGCACGCGCGAGGGACTCGTGAGGATCGGCCCGGCTGCCTTTCGGACCAGCCGCCGGCGTGGTGTGCTGGGTGTGTGGGTCTGGTCAACCTCGTCATTGCCGTGCTGATCATGGCGTTGCTGGGCTTCGCGATCGTCGACGTGCTGCGCCGTTCGCTGCAGGCCGACGACGCCGCGCTGGACGCCGACGAACGCCGTCGCGCGCAGCGCGTTCACGGCGGCACCCAACGCAGCCATTCGTGATTCGTCCACGATCCCGCGCCCTCATTCCACCGTGACGCTCTTGGCGAGGTTGCGCGGCTTGTCGATGTCGCGGCCTAGCTTCGCGGCCAGGTGATACGCGAACAGTTGGAGCGCAACGGTGAGCAGCACCGGGTCGAGTTCCGGCTCGCTGCGTGGCACGCGGATGATGTCGTCGGCCAGGCCCACCGGTAGATCGGCGTTGGTCACCGCGATAACCGCGCCGCCGCGCGCCTTGATCTGCTCGATCGTGCTGATGTTCTTCGACACCAGCTCGTCATCGGGTACGAGCACGACGCTCGGCATGGTCTCGTCGATCAGGGCGAGCGGGCCGTGCTTGAGCTCGGCGGCCTGGTAGGCCTCCGCATGGACGTACGAGATCTCCTTCAGCTTCTGGGCACCCTCGCGGGCCACCGGCCAGCCGCGCACCCGCCCGATGAAGAACATGTGCTGCGACTCGGCATAGCGGTGCGCCACGGCCGCAATCGCCTGCTCGTCCTCGAGCAGATCAGCGATCTGGTCGGGAAGGGCTCGCAGGCCGGCAAGGAGGCGCCAGCCGTGCGCCGGCGCCAGGTCTCGTACACGTCCAAGCAGCAGTCCGAGCATCGCGAACGAGACCGTCATGTTCGTCAACGCCTTCGTCGAGGCAACCGCGACCTCCGGCCCGGCATGCAGGAAGATGCCGCTGCCGCACTCGCGGGCGACCGCGCTGCCGACGACGTTGACCACGCCGACAACGTGCCCGCCCTTCCGCTTGAGTTCCTGCACGGCCATTAGCGTGTCCAGCGTCTCCCCGGACTGGCTGATGGCGACGTAGAGCGCGTCGGGATCGACGACCGGGTTGCGGTAGCGGAACTCCGACGCGGGCTCGGCGTCGGCGGGGATGCGGGCGAGCTCCTCGACCAGGCTGGCTCCGATCTGGCCGGCGTAATAGGCGGATCCGCAGCCGAGGAAGCGAACGCGGCTGATGGACCGAAGCTCGCGCGGATCGAGCCCCAGCCCGCCGAAGTGCGCGGTCGCGAACCGGTCGTCTAGGCGCCCAGCCAGGACCTGCCGCACCGACTTGGGCTGATCGTGCATCTCCTTGAGCATGAAGTCGGGGTAGTCACCCAGCTCGTAGTCCTCGGGCAGGGCATCGACGGTATTCGGCGACTTCTCCGTACGCTCGGCGTCAATTGTCGACGTCACGTATCCGCGAGCGGTCACCGTCGCCAGCTCGGCGTCGTCGAGGTAGACCACCTGCTGCGTGTGCTGCACCAGGGCAGCGATATCCGAGGCAACGAGCATCTCGCCGTGTCCGATACCGATGACGATGGGGCTGCCGTTGCGCGCGACCACGAGCTCGTCGGGCCGGGCGAGGTCGAGTACCAGCAGGCCGTACGTGCCACGCACCCGTCGCAACGCGGCACGCACCGCATCCTCCAGCGTCGGGGCTCCGCCCTCGATCTCCGCCGCGATGAGATGCGCGATCGTCTCGGTGTCGGTCTCCGACACGAAAACGACCCCGTCGGCTTCCAGCTGCGCGCGCAGCTCCTCGTAGTTCTCGATGATGCCGTTGTGCACGACGGCAATCCGCCCGGCCGCGTCCAGGTGCGGATGCGCGTTGACCTCCGAAGGTGCGCCGTGGGTTGCCCACCGGGTGTGGGCGATGCCCACCTGCGCCCGGGTCGTCGGCTTGATCCTCTCCCGCAGGTCTTGCACGCGTCCCGCGACCTTGGTCACCTGCAGTCGACCCCGGTGGACGACGGCCAGCCCCGCCGAGTCGTACCCGCGGTATTCGAGCCGGTGCAGGCCCTCCACCAGTATGGGCAGGGCGTCGTTGCGCCCGATGTAGCCCACGATTCCGCACATCGACGTGCTCCTGCTCTATCCGTAGACGATTCGGCGCAGCTGCCGCTCGGACAGCCGCGGTGCCGCGAATGGGCGCGTCGCGAGTTCCGACTCGATCAGCGACCAGATCTCGGCGTTCTTCAGTTGCCGGCCCTGCAGTTGGGTGTGCCGGCGGCGCACGTAGCTCTCTGCCGTCTCATCGAAGTACGCGATGACGTCCGTGATTAGCCGAGTCGCCGTGGCTGCGGGCAGGCCGGTGGTCGACACAACGTGACGTACCAGGTCAGACGGCACCGGTTCGTCGCGCACAGCGCCCGAGCATGCCAGGCGTACGGACGACTTGACAACATTCCTGCCCGATAGCGGGCAGATTTCAACTCTAACCCGAAGTTGCATCGGGCCTCGCTGCGGGCCGACCGGGGTCCTAGACGCCGACGAACGCGGTCGCGCGCAGCGCGTCCACGCCGGCGCCCAACGCAGCCACTCGTGATTCGTCGACGTTCGCGCCGCACCGAGTCAGCCAATTGGCCACGATCCGGTGGCCGCCCTGGGTGAGCACCGACTCGGGATGGAACTGCACCCCGTCGATCGGCAGGTCGCGGTGCCGTAGCGCCATCACCACCCCAGACGCGGTACGCCCGTTCACCACGATCGAGTCCGGCAGCAGCGCGTCCTCGACGGCCAGCGAGTGGTACCGGGTGGCGGTGAACGGCGATGGCAGCCCGGCGAGCAGACCCGTCCCATCGTGCAGCACCTCGCTGGTCTTGCCGTGCAACAGCTCCGGCGCACGCGACACGGTCGCGCCGAACACCGCGCCGATCGCCTGATGGCCGAGGCACACGCCGAACAAGGGCACCGCGCGATCGGCGCACGCGGCGACGACGGCCATGCTGTTGCCGGCATCTTCCGGGGTGCCCGGCCCAGGGGAGATCAACACGCCGTCCGGTCGTAGTTCGTCGAGGTCCGCCGCGTCGACGACGTCGTTGCGCCGCACTTCCACGGACGCGCCCAATTGCGCCAGGTACTGCACCAGGTTGTAGACGAAGCTGTCGTAGTTGTCGATGACGAGGATCTTCATCCGTGATTCACCGTGACCTGGTTGATCGGCAGGTGCGGTTCCACCCACGGGAACACCACGAACAACAGCAGTGCGCAAACCGCGGCGACCAGCAGCAGCACCTGCAGCATCCGCAGGGCCAGCGGGCCGGGCAGGTGTCGCCAGATCCACGTATACATGGCTAGACCGTCCCTCCGGCCAGTTCCTTGGGCAGCGCCGTCCCGACGTGCGGAACCGTCCGCGCCAGCTTCGCATGGATGATCATCCGGTGGCTGGCGTCGAACTTGGGATGGCAGGTGGTCATCGTCAGCAGCGCCTCGGTGGGGGTGGCTCCCGGATGATCGGGCACCGGCGCGATCACCCCGACGTCGCTGGGGTCGACGATCTGACGGCCGGGCACGCCGTCCGGCCCGGTAGCCGACAGGTTCGCCGTGGCCACGTCGCCGAGCACCGTGTAGATGAACCAGTTGCTCTTGGTCTCGACCACGACCGCGTCGCCCGGCTCGAGTTGGTCGAGGTTGAGGAACGGCTCGCCCTTGCCCACCCGGTGCCCGGCCATCGAGAAGTTGCCGATCTGGCCGGGCAGCGCGGTGCCGACGTAATGGCCGGGGCCCTTCTCCAGGGCCGAGTCGGTCGTACCTTCGACGATGGTGAACGCGTAGTCCTTGCCGAGCCGCGGGAGGTAGAGGTTGGCAAGCCCGGTGCCGACCGGGATCGTCGCCTGCGATCCGCCGGGCAGCGACAACTTGCCGACCAGCGGATCGTCCCCGTTGGCCCAGACCTTCTGTAACTCGGTGTGCACTTGGTGCTGGGCCCGCGCCGCGAAGATGTTGGTGACCCACAGCTCGTACACC
This sequence comes from uncultured Actinomycetota bacterium, assembly GCA_963839175.1. Taxonomy (GTDB): domain Bacteria; phylum Actinomycetota; class Actinomycetes; order Mycobacteriales; family Jatrophihabitantaceae; genus CAWIUB01. Next base: position 73,875 of record CAWIUB010000011.1, on the reverse strand, counting down.
ACGAACAGCAGCACGATCAGGCCCAGCGTGATCAGCGTCTGGCCGACGCCCCGCAGGACGAACCGCACCTTGTCGCCGGTCGACGAACTAGGGTGTGGAGGGGTAGCCAGCACGGTCATCAGCGGCCGGCCACCGCTTTGCTGAGAGCGACCGAACCGTCATAGCGAGGCAGGGCCACCGAGTCCTCCGGGGAGACCGTATAGCCGAGGCCGTAGTAGCTTGCAGCCTGCTTGAACAACGCGACTCCCGGCGATCGATCCAGTGCACTGGCCATTGTGCCTGCCGGGCCGATGGCCACAACTCGAAACGGCGGGGAGAACACCCGGCCGTTGAGCAGCAGCGTGTTGCCGACGCAGCGCACCGCACTCGTGGCGATGACGCGCTGATCGGCGATCGTCATCGCCTCGGCCCCGCCTGCCCAGAGGGCGTTCACCACGGCCTGCAGGTCGGACTGGTGCACCACGAGCTGGTTCTGGTCGACGGTGGCGTCCGCCGGCGTCGAGTGCGCATCGTCCAGGACTACCTCGATTCCCGGTCCGGTCACTGCGGTGAGCCCGCCGGGCTGCAGCAGCGGCTTGCCAGCCGCCTGCGCCGCGGCGACGGCTGAGTTGCCGGCCGCGGCCTGGTTCGTCCCGGCGTCGACCTGGGCCTGCAGCCGGTGCAACTCGAGTTCTTCGGCGCTCACTTGCGCCTCGGCGTGGCGCACCAGGTCGGCCAGGTTGCCGGCCTCGGCGCTGCGCTGGTCCGTGCCCGACACCGTGTGACTCGTGGCGAACATCAGGCCGGCGATCAAGCACACCGCGGGCACCAGCCATTGCCAGGGCGACCGTCCGGCGGGTCGGGCGAGCCCGCGCAGCGCCTTGGTGACCCGCACCGGCCCGCCTTCCCGTCGTGCATCATGGTGAGTCAGGCGTTTACGCTAGCTGCCGCAAGTAGGAACCCAGTCAGGAGTCGTCGTGCCCAAGTCCAAGGTCCGCAAGAAGAGCGACGCACCGGTTCGGCTCCCGACGACGACTGCGACCAGCAGTCGCGCCCATCGGCCCAGCCCCACGTGGTATCCGATCGTCATGGCGGCGGTGTTTGTCATCGCCCTGGCCTATCTGGTGGCCTACTATCTCGCGGGCGACACGATCCCTGGCATGAAGGACCTCGGGGCCTGGAACTTCGCAGTCGGATTCGGCGTCCTCATCGTCGGCCTGATCATGGCCGTGCGCTGGCGCTGATTACATCTCTGTAGTTCTATCCCCAGCTGGGGATATCCCTGTGGACGAACGCCCCGTGAGCTACCGATTCGGCCCCGACCGCCGCCTGGACGCCGCCTTTGCCGTCATTGCGGTGATCGCGGGCGCCGCCGCAGTGGCCGCCGATGCCGAGGGGCGGCTGCTGTTCGCCGGTGGCGCACTCATCATGGCCGGGTATGCCGTTACCGACGTGCTCTACTGGCCGCGGCTAGCCGTGTCGTCCCACGGACTGCAGGTGCGCACGCCCGCGCTGCGCGCACATCTCGATTGGTCCCAGGTCAACGCAGTCCGCATCGATGAGCGCTCCCGGCATGGGCTCAGCAGCCGGATGCTCGAGATCGACGCCGGACCGCACCTTGTCGTGTTCAGCCGGCGTGCCCTAGGCGTCGATCCGCAGGAGGCGAAGGACTTGATCGACGCGTTGCTACCCCAGAGCCGCCGTGCGCCAGACAACGGCGATCACCAGCACCACGACGAGACTGGCCAGCCCGAGTAGCTGCGTGCGGACCGGCAGCATCGTGCGCCGCTGAGGGAGACCGGCGATGGCCACGGTGGCGAGCGCGCCGAAGATGAACCCGCCGATGTGGCCCAGCTTGGAGATGTCCGGGACGCTGAACGTCAGCACGAAGTTCAGCACGATGGTCGCGATCAAGGTGCGCGGATCGAGGCCGAGTTCGCGGACGAGCAGCAGGCACGCCGCGAACAGACCGAAGATTGCGCCGGACGCTCCTACTACCGCGGTGTACTTCGAACCCAGCACGTAGACCGCGACGGACCCGCCGAGTGCGGCCAGCAGGTAGACGGCGGCGAAGCGCCAGCGGCCGAGCAGCCGCTCGAGATACGGGCCGATCATCGCCAGCACCAGCATGTTGAGGACGATGTGTAGCAGCCCGTAGTGCAGAAACGCGGAGGTCAGCAGCCGGTAGAACTCGCTCTGCTGGGCGACGGCGATCGGCTGCAACAACAGGTCTGTGAACAAGCGCGTGGTGTGGTTCTCGTTCACCCCGCGTACCGACCCGATCGCCGTCGCAACGTACGCCACGACGTTCACCGCGATGATCGACCAGGTCAGCAGCGGCCGCTCCGACGCGGGCAGCCGCGCGCCGACCAACGTGCGTGGCGCCCGCTGCGTGCGCCGGCCCATCCGGACGTCGTCAGGGCACTGGAACCCGACTGACGCTGGCCGCATGCACTCCGGGCAGATCGGCCGATTGCAGCGCACGCAGCGCACCGCCGTCTCGCGCATCGGATGGCGGTAACAGGTCGTGACCGGGCTGCCTCCGGTCGGCGGCGCGGTGCTGGACGGCTCGGACACCAGGGCTCGGGTCAGGTGGCTGGCTCGACGGTGATCGAGTTGATCGTGACGTCCTCGACCGGTTTGTCGTTGCGGCCGGTCCGGGTGGTGGCGATAGCGTCGACCACAGCGCGGCTGTCGGCGTCGGCCACCTCGCCGAAGATCGTGTGCTTGCGGTTGAGATGCGGCGTGCGGCCGACGGTGATGAAGAACTGCGAGCCGTTGGTGTTCGGGCCGGCGTTGGCCATCGCCAACAAATAGGGACGGTCGAAAGCGAGATCGGGGTGGAACTCGTCGCCGAACTGGTAGCCCGGGCCGCCAAACCCCTGCCCCAACGGGTCGCCGCCCTGGATCATGAACCCGCCGATGACCCGGTGGAAGATCGTCCCGTCGTAGAGCGGGGCCGTCGTCTTGGCTTTTGTGCCGGGATGCGTCCACTCGCGCGCACCCGTCGCGAGCTCGACGAAATTTCGGACGGTCTTGGGCGCCTGATCGCCGAACAGGTGGACCCGGATGTCGCCGGCCGAGGTACGCAGGACCGCGACCTGAGTGGTGGTGGACAACGAACATCTCCTCGTGGACGGGCTACAGCGAGCCTTCGATCCTGCCACGCGGTGCGATGAAGCGTTACCTCGCCAGCAAACCGTTGGCAGACTGCACAGGAGGCTCGAGACACTATCGTGACCCTCTGATGCACACCCAACCCAGAGGGGTGAGTCGTGGCCAGTTCCAAGGTAGACCGTGCCGAAGTCGTCGACGCGCTGCACTCCGCGGGCAGCGCCGTGGCAGAGTCGGCGGGCGTGATCGGCGAGTCGATCGGCGGTACCGTGTCGTCCGTGATCGGCTCGGTGACCAAGCATGATCGGCGAGCGCGGAAGCAGGCGGCCCGCGCCGCGAAGACGAACCGCCGCCGACACCGCGTGTTCGGTCTCGTCGGGGTCGCCGGGGTGGCAGGCACTGCCGTCGTCGTGGTCCGATCGCGTTGGAAGAAGCCGCTGGAGACCTACCCGTCGGCCATGGCCGAGCCGCCACAGCCACCGGCCTCGTCCGAACCGGTCAACGACGAGCCGGACGCCCCGTCGGAAACGGCCCGGGGCGACCACCGTCCCGCCGTCGCGCCGCCCAAGGCGGTCAGCAAGACCACGACCCCGCGCACGTCGACCAAGTCGACTCGCGCCACCAAGGCGACGAAGCGGGCAGCGAGCCCTCAGTCCGAAGGCAGCCAGCCGACTGCCGACGGATGACGGCCGGTCAGAACTTCCCCGCGATTGCCTTGGCGATCTGCAGCGCGTTGTAGGACGTGTCGGTGCGATCGGTCCGCACGGTGACCATGGTCGTGCCCTTGGCGAAGGAGCAGGCCCAGTTGCGGCCGCCGTCGGGCTGGTAGAACTTGGTCCGGTACAGCACGGCGTCGACGCCGGGCACGATGCCGCGACGACTGTCGACGTCACGCCCGGCTTCTCCAGTCAGAATCATGGCGTTGTAGGCGTCAGTGTCGGTGGCAAACCTCATCGGAGTGATCTGCAGCGTCGCACGCACCGGCGCATACGCGTAGTAGAACGTGCACGCGGTCGGCTTGGCCGCACTGATCGCGGTCTGGCCGATGCGGTTGCCCTCGAGATCCATAGCGGTCAGCCGATCGAGGTACGGGCAGTCTCCGGCGACCTGTCCGGCGGGCAGCGAACCGTCGCCTGGCAGCACCGGAACGTAGCTGGCCGGAGCCGGATGGAACGTCGGGGTGGGCGTCGGCTTGGCGGGTGACGAGACCACGGTCGTCACCACCGTTGTCGTTATGACCGGCGGCCTGACCGGCGGCCGAGTGCCGCGCGAGCAGCCGGCCAGCAGCAGGGCGACCGCCCCGGCGACGACACGCTTCATGACCGGATCAGGCTACTTGTCGCCTGACGCAGACCGAGGTGAGTACGGGTCGCTCGTCGGCCAGTCGGCCTGCGCCAGCCCGGTGTGAGTTCCGACCGGCAGGTTCCGGCCAGCCCTTAAGGTGCCCAGCGGGGCGGGCGCCGCTGCAGGAATGCCGTCATGCCCTCTGCCGCCTCCTCGGACGCGAACAGCCGGCCGGACAGCTGCGCCATCTCGGCTCCACGCTCGGCGATTGCCGTTCGGAGCGGGGCCGCGAGCAGCGTCTTCGTCTGCGCGAGGCCTTGCGGGGAGCACGCGCGCAAAGAGTTGAGGATCTCCGTCAGGGCCGCGCCCACGTCGTCGACCGCCCGGGTGAGCAGGCCGATCCGGGCGGCCTCGGCCGAGCCGAAAACGTCCCCGGTCAGGCAGTACCGGGCCGCCGACCGTTCGTCCAGGCGAGTGAGCGTGGTAAGCGATATGACCGCGGGTGCGAGGCCGAGGCGCGTCTCGGAGAACGCGAACGTGGCGGTCGGGACGGCCAATGCAATGTCGCAGGCGCCGACGATGCCGACCCCACCGGCCCGAGCGTGGCCGGTGAGCCGGGCGATAACAGGCTTGGGCAGTTCGACGATCGCCCGCAGCAGCTCGAGCATCCGGGCGGTGTTGTCCTGTGTCGAGGCGCCGCTGGTCATCTCGGCCAGGTCGGCCCCGGCGCAGAATGTCGACCCGGTGTGGGTCAGCACGACCGCGCGGATCGTCCCATCGTCGCGGGCAGCCTCGAGGTGCTCGAGGAGCTGGTCCACTAGGGCCGCCGAGAGCGCGTTGCGATTGGCCGGGGAGTCGAGCGTGATCGTGGCGACCGCGTTGGCGACCTGCAGGTGGGCCAGCTCGTCAGGCACCGTCGTCTCCCGACTTCGGGAGTATTTGATCCTGGGGGTGAGCCAAATCCCCCTGACGTGGGGTGAGGACGGCCAGCACGTCGCCCGCCCGCACCCGGGCGCCCGGCACCGCCAGCAGCTGGCTGACCACGCCGGTTGCAGGGGCGTCGACGCGGTGCTCCATCTTCATGGCCTCCAGCCACATCAGTGGCTGGCCGGCGTGCACCGCGTCTCCGGCCGCCACCTCCAGGCGGGTGATCGTCCCGGGCATCGGGGCCAGCAGGCAGCCCGGCCGATACAGCTGCGCGGGCTCGGGCAGCCGATCGAGCGGGGTGAGCCGCACCGGGCCGAGTGGCGAATCGACGTGCACGTGGCCCTCGCTGTGGCCGATGTCGAAGACCAGACGCAGGCTATCGCGGACCAACACCACGCGGTGCGGACCGATCTCGCCGCTGACCAGGCCGGCCACCTCTCGGCTGATCTGGCCGCCCTTGTGGCTGCTGATCAGGTTCCCGGCGACCTGGTAGGCCACGTCGGCCTCGGCGAACCCGGTCCGCCGCGGCACGGCCGGAACGTTGCGCCAGCCGGGAGCGATGCCCGGCAGGATTCCGCTGCGCCGGTGCAGATCCGCCGCCCGGGCCAGGGCTGCCGCAACGGCCGACAGCCGCACCGTCGTGTCATCGGCGAGCGGTGCCGTGAGGTCGTGCCGGTCAAGGAAGCTCGTGTCGGTACGCCCAGCCGCGAAGTCTGGGTGTTCGAGCACCTGGATCAGCAGCTCGCGGTTGGTGATCGGCCCGTGCAGCCGGGCCGCCCGCAGCACGGTCGCCAGCCGGCGGATGGCGGCGGGACGGGTGGGCGCCCAGGCGATCACCTTGGCCAGCAGCGCGTCGTAGTCGACCCCAACGACGGACCCGTCCTCGACGCCGGTGTCCAGGCGGACACCGGACGCGCCCGCGCCTGCGGCGAACTCCACGTCGTGCGGGACGGCGAACCGCGTGAACCTGCCGCTTTGCGGCTGCCCGCCCCGCGCCGGATCCTCGGCGTAGAGCCGGGCCTCGATCGCGTGCCCGCTCGGCTCGGGCGGCCGCTGCGGCAGCGCGTCGCCGTCCGCGATGGCCAGCTGCAGCGCCACCAGGTCGATGCCGTACGCGCCCTCGGTGATCGGATGCTCGACCTGTAGCCGGGTGTTCGTCTCGAGGAAATAGAACCGCCCATCGGCGCCCAGCAGGAACTCGACGGTGCCGGCGCCCAGGTACCCGATCGCGCGGGCGGCATCAGCCGCGACTGCGGTGAGGGCCACTCGCAGCTCGGCATCGACCGCGGGCGATGGGGTCTCCTCGATGATCTTCTGATGCCGGCGCTGGGTCGAGCAGTCCCGCTCGCCGAACGTCCAGACGGTGCCGTGCGTATCGGCCAGGACCTGCACCTCGACGTGCCGGGCACCGATCAGCAGCGGCTCGCAGAACACCGTCGCATCCCCGAACGCCGACTCGGCATCCCGTTGCGCGGACGCGACGGCTTCGGCCAGCTCCGACCCGCCGTTCACCACCCGCATGCCGCGGCCGCCGCCGCCGGCCAAGGCCTTCACCAGCACCGGAAAGTCACGAACCTCCGCCGGGAGCAGTGTAGGCAGCACCGGCACCCCGGCCGCGGCCATCGTCGCCTTCGCGGCCAGCTTCGACCCCATCGCAGCGATGACCTTCGGGGCCGGCCCGACCCAGATCAGCCCGGCATCGACGACGGCCTGCGCGAACGTGGCGTCCTCCGAGAGAAAGCCGTAACCGGGGTGCACCGCGTCCGCCTGAGTGGCCCCAGCCGCGGCCATCAGCAGATCCGCGTGCAGGTAGGTGTCGCGAGCGGCCCGTCCGGGCAGCCGTACGGCCAGTTCCGCGTCGGCCACGAACGGGGCGTCGGCGTCGGCGTCGGAGAAGACGACGACCGTCGAGATCCCCAGCGTTCGGCAGGTGCGGACGATGCGCCGGGCGATCTCGCCGCGGTTGGCGATGAGCAGCCGATTCACCGGAACACCCCGTAGGCTGCGGTGCCGCGCACCGGCGCGTTGTGGATGGCCGACAGGCAGATGCCCAGCACCGACCGGGTGTCCCGCGGGTCGATCACGCCGTCGTCGTACAGCAGGCCGGACAGGAAGAACGGCAGCGACTCGCGTTCGATCTGCGCCTCGATGGCAGCCCTGGTCGCGTCGTCGCCACTGCCGACCATCGCCATGACGCCGGCCAGCTGCGCGGCGCCCATCACGGCCGACCGCGCGGTGGGCCAGCTGAACAGGAACCGCGGGTCGTACGCCCGCCCGGACATGCCGTACGCGCCGGCACCGTAAGACGCGCCCATGATCACCGACAAATGCGGGACGGCCGAGTTGGACACCGCGTTGATCATCTGCGCGCCGTGCCGGATGATGCCGCGCTGCTCGTACTCGCGCCCGACCATGTACCCGGTGGTGTTGTGCAGGAACAGCAGCGGGGTGTCGCATCTGTTGGCGAGCTGGATGAACTGGGCCGCCTTCTGCGACTCCTCGCTGAACAGGATGCCGCGTGCGTTGGCCAGGAGGCCGATCGGGTAGCCGTGCAGCTGCGCCCAGCCGGTGACCAGGCTCGTCCCGTACAGCGGCTTGAACTCGTCGAAGTCGGAGTCGTCGACGACGCGAGCGATCACCTCCCGCGGCTCGAACGGGACGCGCAGATCGGTCGGGACGATGCCCGCCAGCTCGTCCTGGTCGAACCGCGGCTCGACGGTCTGGCCGGGCGATGGACCGGCCTTGTGCCAGTTCAGCCGGGCCATGATCCGTCGGCCGATGCGCAGGGCATCGGGCTCGTCCAGGGCGAAGTAATCGGCCAACCCGGAGGTGCGCGCGTGCATCTCGGCCCCGCCGAGCGACTCCTCGTCCGCGTCCTCTCCGGTGGCCATCCTCACCAGTGGCGGGCCGGCCAGGAACACCGCCGACCGTTCCTTGATCATCACCACGTGGTCGGACATGCCCGGCAGGTACGCGCCGCCCGCGGTCGAGTTACCGAACACGATTGCCACGGTGGGAAGCCCCCGTGCCGACAGCCGGGTGAGGTTGCGGAAGATCTCACCGCCTGGGATGAAGATCTGGCTCTGGGTGGGCAGGTCCGCGCCCGCCGACTCGACCAGGTTGACCACCGGCAGCCGATTGCGCTCGGCGATCTCCAGCGCCCGCAGGCTCTTCTTCAGCCCGTACGGGTTCACGGCCCCGCCGCGGACCGTCGGGTCGCTGCCGATGATCACGCTCTCGACGCCGCTTACCCGCCCGATACCGCTGACGACGCTGCCGCCGACGGCGAACTCGCTGCCCAAGCCGGCCAGGGTGGACAGCTCCAAGAACGGCGAGTCTTCGTCCAGCAGCAGCTCGATCCGTTCCCTGACCAACAGCTTGCCCCGCGCCTGGTGCCGCTCTACGTACCTGGACCCGCCGCCAGCCAGTGCCTTGGCGTGCTCGGCCCGCAACTCGGCGACCTGCCCGAGGAGCGCCGCACGGTTGGCGCGGTACTCGGCCGAGGTCACGTCGAGGGCGGAATGCAGGATCGTCACGCCGGCACGTCCAAGTGGCGGGACCGCAGCCATTCGCCGAGTGCCTTCGCTTGCGGGTCGAATCGGGCCTGGTAGGCGACGCCCGCGCCGAGTAGCCCGTCGATCAGGAAGTTGACCGCGTGCAGATTGGGCAGCAGGTGTCGGGTCACCGACAGCGGCGCGGTTTCCGGCAGCAGCTGCTGGAGGCGCTCGACGGTGAGGGCGCGGACCAGCCAGGGCCAGTGCGCGGGATCGCGAACCCACACCCCGAGGTTGGCCCTGCCGCCCTTGTCGCCGCTACGCGCGCCGACGGCCCGGCCCAGCGCGCGCCGGGCCAGCGTCCCATCGAACGCCGGTGGCAGCGCCGCTTCGGGCACATCCGCAAGCTCCTGGGTGCCGGCGGGCGGTGGGACGTCGTGAACGCTGCCGTCGGGCAGCACGGCCCGGTGCGGCACGAGCGCGGCGTTCACATACGCCGCGGAGTAGACGCCATAGGGCTGGGCATCACCCGGCGGCGCGAGCAGGTGGAAGCCGGGATAGCTAGCCAGCGCCAGCTCGACGGCCGCGCCGGAGAACGCCCGGCCCACGACATCCGGGTCGCTGTCGCGGGCCGTGGCGTGCAGCAGGGTGCTGGCCCGCTCCTCGCTGTCGGCGTCCGCGTGTTGCGTCCCGGCGAGGACGAACTCCAGCTGCGCCGGCGGCTTGCCGGCCAACGCGGCGCGCAGTTGCCGCTCGGTCAGCGCGGCCTTGGCCTCGATATCCAGGCCGGTGAGCACGAATTCGACCTCGTTGCGGTAGCCGCCGATGTGGTTGCGTCCTACCTTGAGGGTGGGCGGCGGTGGCTCGCCCCGCACGCCGGTGATCGCAACCCGGTCGCGTCCGTCGTCGTTCAGCTGGATCGTGTCGAACCGGGTCGTGACATCCGGGCCGGGGTAGCGGGCGCCGGCGATCTCGTACAGCAGCTGCGCGGTGACCGTCTCGACGGTGACCGCCCCGCCGGTGCCGTCGTGCTTGGTGATCACACTCGAGCCGTCAGCCTGGATCTCGGCGATCGGGAAGCCTGGACGCGTCACGTCGGGAAGCTCGGTGAAGAACGGGTAGTTGCCGCCGGTCGCCTGCGCGCCGCATTCCAGCACGTGGCCAGCGACGACCGCGCCGGCCAGCGCGTCGTAATCCGTGGGTGCCCAGCCGAAATGCGCCGCGGCAGGGCCCACGACCAGCGACGCGTCGGTGACCCGTCCGGTGACGACGATGTCGGCCCCGGCGTCCAGGCACGCCGCGATGCCCCACGCGCCCAGGTACGCATTGGCGGTCAGCGGCTCACCGAGGCCGAGTTCGGCGGCCCGCTCCCACAGGTCGTCGCCTTCTACGTGCGCGATCCGGGGGCTGAGGCCCAGCGTTTCGGCCAGCTCGCGCAGCGCAGCGCTGAGCCCTGCCGGATTGAGGCCGCCGGCGTTGGTGACGATCCGCACGCCGCGCTCCAGTGCCGTGCCCAGGCTGTGTTCCATCTGCCGCAGGAACGTCTTCGCGTAGCCGAGCGCCGGATCACGGCGCCGGTCCCGGCCCAGGATGAGCATGGTCAGCTCGGCGAGATAATCGCCGGTCAGCACGTCCAGCTCGCCGCCGTCGAGCATCTCGGCGACCGCCGCGAACCGGTCGCCGTAGAAGCCGGAGGCGTTCCCGATCCGCAACACCGGCGCCGTCACGTCCCCGATTCGACAGGCAACCCGGGCGACTGTCAAAGGATGCCCCGCTGCCTCTTCCAGGGGGAGTTGCGGATGGCTAGTTTGGGGGTGCGGCGAAGGAGGTAGCCATGTCGCCTGTCAAGCCCATCCCCGATGAGTACCCACAGGTCATCCCATACCTGTCGGTCGACGGCGCGAGCGCCGCGATCGACTTCTACACGACGGTGTTCGGAGCGAAGGAGCGAGTGCGGATGCCGGGGCCGGAGGGCAAGATCGGTCACGCGGAGCTGGAGATCGGCGATTCGTTGCTCATGCTGGCCGACACGTTCCCGGACATGGGGGGCCAGACGCCGCAGAGCCTGGGTGGCACGCCGGTCACCGTGATGGTGTATGTCGAGGACGTCGACACCGTGTTCGACCGGGCGATCAAGGCGGGTGCGACCGAGGACCGCAAGGTCGAGAACCAGTTCTACGGTGACCGGGCCGGGCAATTCGTCGACCCATTCGGACACAAGTGGTTTGTCGCGACCCACATCGAGGATGTCCCGCCCGAGGAGATGGCGAAGCGCGCGGCCGCAGCCATGGGCGGCTGACGTCCGGGTCTCGATGGGGAGATCCAGGCCGAGATTCACACTGCAGCTGGGCCGGCGTGAACCGGCTTGCCTGGACTCAAGAGCGATGCCCCGCGTCTCGCCCCGCGTACCCGGGCGTCGTTGCCTCGCGGAGGACGCTCGTAGCCGCCCGAAACCCGGACCGCGGGTGCGGGCACCCGTCCGAGCGCCGAGTGGAGACGAAGGGACTCGAACCCTCAACCCCCGCCTTGCAAAGGCGGTGCTCTACCAGTTGAGCTACGTCCCCGGGCGTGCCGGCAAGTTTACGGTTGCTTGACTCCACTGGTCGCCTCGCGCCAGAGGTCGGCGTCAGCCTGGACGTTCTTGCGGTGGCGCACCAGCGCGAACACCCCAGCGGCGAGCGCCGCGATGGGCAGCAAGACCTTCACCTGCGAGCACCTTCTTCTGCTACGGGGAACCTTCGACGTGGGCCTGGGAGGACTTGAACCTCCGGCCTCATCCTTATCAGGGATGCGCTCTAACCGTCTGAGCTACAGGCCCGAAACACGAACAGTAAGCCTACCCGTCGCGGGAAGACGCGCCCAAGGTCACGCCTCTCGTTCGGACAGGGTGACCTCGATGCCACCGACCAAATCGGCGCACAGGTTGTAGACCACCGACCCGACGGTCGACAGGGCTATGAACAGGATGATGTTGACGACGCCGATGATCGCCGCTCCGCCAAAGACGACGCCCGGGGTGATCGGCGCATTGGACCCGGTGCCATTGATTGTCGTCACCGTGTCGTTGACCTTGTTGACGACGCCGGCGACGTCCAGGATGCCGTACAGCACGCCGACCGTGATCAGCCAGACGAAGAACAGTGCCACGGACAGCACGCAGGCGAACTTCAGCACCGTCCACGGGTCGATGTGCCGCAGTTGCAGCCGGGCTCGCCGGGGGCCGCGGCTGCGGGTGGCGCGCTGTTGCGGACCGCCTGGCGCCGACGCACCAGAGGGGATCGGCGGACTGGCGGGCCATCCAGGCGGGGCAGGGTGCGCACCGCCCGGTGGAGCGGTCACCGGGTCGGGTCCGGCGATGGTCGGGGCGCCGAACGCTTCAGCGCCGGTCAGGTCGACCGCTGGATCGAGCTCCAGGTGCGCGCGCGCCCCATTGGCGGTGACGACCGATGGAGCCGACCAGTCGTCGGCGGGAGGGACCCAATCGGGGGGCGGTGGCGACCACTCGGGCGCCGCCGCGTCCGGGGTGGGCCGCACAGCGGGGTCTCCCGGGGTGATCGGGTCGTCGGCCGAGCGCTGGTGGGCGCGGACGTCGTCCGGCGCGTCGACGGTGGGGGCCGGGCGGCCTCCAGCGGACGGGTACGGCGATTCCGGCATTGGGCTCTGCTCCATTTACTCGTCGGGCTCGTCGGCGTTGCGGGCGATCGCGACCAGGTTCACCCCATCGGGCAGGTTCATCAGTCTTACGCCCATGGTTTGGCGCTGTGCTCGGCGGACCTCCGCGGCCTTGGTGCGGATGACCACGCCATCGGACGTGATCGCGTAGACCTCGTCCTCCGGCCGGACGGCGACGGCGCCGACCAGCCCACCTCGGGTGGACACGATACGCGCTGTCAGCACGCCCTTACCCCCGCGCCCCTGCGGCGGATACTCCGCCACCTTGGTTCGCTTGGCGAATCCGCCGTCGGTGGCGACCAGGATCTCCATGTCGTCGTCGACGACCTCCATCGCCAGCAGCTCGTCGTCGCCCGAAAACCGCATGCCGATCACCCCGGACGTTGCCCGGCCCATCGGGCGCAACGTCTCGTCGTCGGCCTTGAACCGGATCGACATGGCGTTGCGGCTGACCAGCAGCAGGTCGTTGTCCGGCGAGATCAGCGCCGCGTCGATCAGCTCGTCGTCGTCGCGCAGGTTGATGGCGACGATGCCACCTGTCCGGTTCGAGTCGAAGTCGGTCAGCTTGGTCTTCTTCACCAATCCGGCCTTGGTGGCGAGGACCAAGTACGGCGCGACGGTGTAGTCGCGGATCGTGATGACGTCGGCGATCGTCTCGTCCGGCTGGAACGCCAGCAGGTTCGCCACGTGCTGCCCGCGGGCGTTGCGGTTCGCCTCGGGCAGTTCGTACGCCTTGGCCCGGTAGACGCGGCCCTTGTTCGTGAAGAACAGGATCCAGTCATGGGTGGACGTCACAAAGAAGTGCGCCACGATGTCATCCGTCTTCAGCCCCGCGCCTTGCACGCCCTTGCCGCCGCGGCGCTGTGCCCGGTACAGGTCGGTCTTGGTGCGCTTGGCGTAGCCGGTGCGGGTGATCGTGACGACGACGTCCTCCTGCGCAATGAGGTCCTCGGCGCTGACGTCGCCGTCGTAGGGCACCAGCCGAGTGCGCCGTTCGTCGCCGTGCTTGTCGACGATCTCGTTCAGCTCGTCGCGGATGATCTGCCGCTGGCGACCCGGCTTGGCCAGGATGTCGGTCAGGTCGGCGATCCGCAGCTCGATCTCGGCGGCCTCGTCGATGATCCGCTGCCGCTCGAGGGCGGCCAGCCGCCGCAGTTGCAGGTCGAGAATCGCGGTCGCCTGAATCTCGTCAATGTCCAGCAACTGCATCAACCCGCCGCGCGCTTCATCCGCAGACGGCGAGTTGCGGATCAAGGCGATGACGGCGTCGAGTGCGTCGAGTGCCTTGAGATAGGCACGCAAGATGTGGGCGCGTTCCTCCGCCTTGCGCAGCTGGTAGCGAGTGCGCCGGACGATCACCTCGATCTGGTGGTCGACGTAGTGGTTTACGAACTGGTCCAGCCGCAGGGTGCGCGGCACCCCGTCGACGATCGCCAGCATGTTCGCGCCGAACGTGGTCTGCAGCGCGGTGTGCTTGAACAGGTTGTTCAGCACCACCTTGGCCACCGCGTCGCGCTTGAGCGTGACGACGATGCGCATGCCGATCCGGTCGGACGACTCATCGTTGATGTCCGCGATGCCGGCTACCTTGCCCTCGCGAGCCAGCAGCGCGATCGACTCGACCAGGTTGTCGGGGTTCACCTGGTAGGGCAGCTCGGTGATCACCAGGATGGCACGTCCCTTGACGTCCTCCTCGATATTGACCACCGCCCGCATCCGGATCGAGCCGCGGCCGGTGCGGTAGGCGTCCTCGATGCCGTCGCGGCCGACGATCAGCGCCTTGGTCGGGAAGTCCGGGCCCGGAACCAGCTTGATCAACTGCTCCAGCAGCTCAGTGTCGATGGCGTCCGGGTGGTCAAGCGCCCAGGTGACTCCCGCCGCGATCTCGCGCAGGTTGTGCGGCGGGATGCGAGTGGCCATGCCGACCGCGATCCCCTCCGAGCCGTTGACCAGCAGATTCGGGATGCGGGCCGGCAGGATGACCGGCTCGACGGTGTTGCCGGCGTAGTTGGGGACGAATTCGACGGTCTCCTCGTCGATGTCGCGCAGCATCTCCATGGCTAGCGGATGCAGCCGGCATTCGGTGTAGCGGTACGCCGCGGCCGGGTCGTTGCCGGGCGAGCCGAAGTTGCCCTGCGGGTCGATCATCGGGTAGCGCAGTGACCAGCTCTGCGCCATGCGCACCAGCGCGTCGTAGAGCGGCTGGTCGCCGTGCGGATGGTAGTTGCCCATCACGTCGCCGACGACGCGGCCGCACTTCACGTAGTTGCGGTCCGGCCGGAAGCCGGAGTCGTACATCCCGTAGAGGATCTTGCGGTGTACCGGCTTGAGGCCGTCGCGCACGTCGGGCAGCGCCCGCCCGACGATCACCGACATCGCGTAGTCGATGTAGCTGCGCTGCATCTCCGTCTGGATGTCAACCGGTTCTATACGGTCAAAAGCGCCGGTATCCGTGGTATCAGTCATTCGCTAGCTCTCCCCCGGAGTCGTGCCGGTCGTCGCTCATCGGTAACGCCGTGGCGTGCGACGCGGCCGAGGCTGGGATGGCGGGGTCCGGTTCGGGGGCGTGGATGGGCCTGGCCGCCGAGCGACGAAGGAGCGAGGCTGGTTGCGAGCGAACCGGACCCCGCCATCCCAGCCTTTCAGATATCAAGGAACCGCACGTCCTTCGCGTTGCGGACGATGAACGACCGGCGGGCCTCGACGTCCTCGCCCATCAGCACGCTGAACAACTCGTCGGCAGTGGCCGCGTCATCCAGCGTGACCTGGCGCAGGATGCGCCGGGCGGGATCCATCGTGGTCTCCCACAGCTCGGTGGCGTTCATCTCGCCGAGGCCCTTGTAGCGCTGGATCGGGTCCTCCCGCGACAGCCGTCGGTTGGCCTGCTGGCCCGCCTCGATCAGCGCGTCACGTTCGCGGTCGGAGTAGACGTAGTCAGGGTCGCCCTTGGCCCACCGGATCTTGTACAGCGGCGGCTGGGCGAGGTAGACGTGGCCGTGCTCGATGAGCGGGCGCATAAACCGGAACAGCAGGGTCAGCAACAGCGTGGCGATGTGTTGGCCGTCGACGTCGGCGTCGGCCATCAGCACGATCTTGTGGTAGCGCAGCTTTGCGATGTCGAAGTCGTCGTGGATGCCGGTGCCGAGCGCGGTGATCAGCGACTGCACCTCGTTGTTCTTCAGCACCCGGTCGATGCGGGCCTTCTCGACGTTGATGATCTTGCCGCGGATCGGCAGAATCGCCTGGAACATCGAGTCCCGGCAGGATTTCGCCGACCCACCAGCTGAATTGCCCTCGACGATGTACAGCTCGCTGACCGAGGGGTCGGTGGAGCGGCAGTCGGACAGCTTGCCCGGCATCCCCATCGTGTCCAGGGCGTTCTTGCGAGCCAGGTTGCGAGCCTGCCGCGCGGCCTTGCGAGCCCGCGCCGCCTGGGTTGCTTTGGTAACGACCGTCTTCGCCTCGCTCGGGTTGCGTTCGAACCAGTCCGTCAACCACTCGTTGCAGACCTTCTGGATGAACGACTTCGCCTCGGAGTTGCCCAGCTTCGTCTTGGTCTGCCCCTCGAACTGCGGATCGCCAAGCTTGATCGACACGATCGCGGCGAGGCCCTCACGGATGTCGTCACCGGTGAGACGGTCGTCCTTGGTGTCCTTGACGATCTTCTTGTCGATGCCCCACTTGTTCACCACGTTGGTGAGCGCGGTGCGGAACCCCTCCTCGTGGGTGCCGCCTTCATGGGTGTTGATCGTGTTGGCGAACGTGTAGACGCTCTCCGCGTATGTCTCGTTCCACTGCATGGCCACCTCGACGGACAGCCTGTTGGGTCGGTCCTCGTCGGCGAAGTAGACGACCGACTTGTGGATCGGGTTCTTCGTGGCGTTGAGGTGCCGGACGAAGTCGGCGATCCCGCCGGCGTAGTGGTAGGTGACCTCGTGCACGCCGTTCGGCCGCGACGTCACGGCGTCGCTATCGTCGTCGACCGCGGCCTTGTCCGGACGCTCGTCGCGCAGCACGATGGTCAGCCCCTTATTCAGGAATGCCATCTCCTGCAGCCGCCGGCTGATCGTCTCGAAGGTGTACACGGTGGTCTCGAAGATCGCCGGATCCGCCCAGAAGGTGACCGTCGTGCCGGTTCGCCGGGTCTTCTCGCCGCGCTGCAGCGGGCCGGCCGGCTTCTGGTTCACGTACGGCTGGGACCAGTGGTAGCCGTCTCGGTCGATCTCGACCTCGAGCCGGTGGCTGAGCGCGTTGACGACCGAGACGCCCACCCCGTGCAGGCCACCGGAGACCGCGTACGCCTTGCCGTCGAACTTTCCGCCGGCGTGCAGGACGGTGAGGATCACCTCGACGGTGGGCTTGCGCTGCGTCGGGTGCATGTCGACCGGCATGCCGCGGCCGTTGTCGGTCACCCGCACGCCGCCGTCGGCCAGCAGGGTGACGTCGATGTGATCGCAGAAGCCGGCCAGCGCCTCGTCGACGGAGTTGTCGACGACCTCCCAGACCAGATGGTGCAGACCACGCTCGGAGGTGGAGCCGATGTACATGCTCGGCCGCTTGCGGACCGCGGTCAGGCCTTCCAGGACGGTGATCGAGCTCCCGTCGTAGCTGGACTGGCCATTGAGGGATCCACTGTGTGATCGCTGTGCCGCCACTTGTGGCAATCTCCTTCTCGCTGCGCGGTGATGCCGGCCGCTCCTGGTTCCGGACACGAACGCGGGGCGGACCACCGGCCGAGTTGCGGCAAGTGATACCGGCCCCTTCAAGCGTCCAGTCTAGTCCATCCGCAGACAGTCTTGTGGCTGCGACGCGGCCTGAATTGGTCACAGACGCCTCGACCCCCCGCGCGTGCGGGCGGGTACATGCGGCGGATGCGACGGCCTCAGCGGCCGAGTCAGCCGGTGACGCGCAACGCGACGGCTCGCCAGCCGTGATCAAGAGCCAGCCGCCGGGCGCAACCGCAGGCTCCCGGGCTCATGATCACCGAAACGGCGGCGGGACCCACGGATCGATGCAGGCGCACGAGGTCCGGTCCGCGTGCCGCGAGGCCCTGTCAACCATAGGTGTCGCGAGGACCCCGGGCACCTCGGACGGACCGCGGCCCATGACTCCAACTGGGCGCTACTGGGCCGGTGATGTGCAGCCGGGTGACCAGGGTGGGGCCGAGTTGCTCGGCCAGCCGGGCCAGCATCGACGCACCAAGTAGGCGCAGCTGGGTGGCCCAGGCCGTCGACACGGCGGCGACGCCAAGTTCGCCGTTGGTGAGACTCACCGGCTGGCAGTGCGCCGCGATTTCCCGGCCGACGAGACCCGACCAATCGGCGAAGATCCGTGCCTCTGCCACCGGGCGGTCCCACCCACGCGCGTGGAACAGCCCGGCCAGCACGTCACGGGCCGGCACCGGGTCCCGGTCGTCCGGCCCCGCGCCGGAGTAGCCGCGCAAGCGCCGACTCTGCTCGCCACGCCGAGCGCGCCGGTTACCGTCCGGCGGCGCGCTGCGCGGCATGCCCCGAGCGGCACGTAGCGCATCGCGAGCCAGATCTGCGCCCGAAATGCCATGCTCTGCCGCATTGTTGTCCACAACTTGCGGCGGTTGTCCACCGATGGTTGTGGACTCGGTTGTGACGGGCATCTCTGCGGCGTCGGCATCGAGCTCACCGCACACGTCGCACCGTCCCGTCGTCGACCTCGAACCGCCCACCCGGCAATTGCTCGGGAATGTCAGAGTTTACGGCGACAGTGACGATTGCCTGTTCGGCTTTGCTCGCGACCAGGGCGAGCTGGTCGCGGCGGCTGACGTCGAGTTCGGCGAAGACGTCGTCGAGAACCAGGACGGGCTCGGCTGCCTCGTCACGCAACAGCTCGTAGCTGCCCAGTCGCAGGGCCAGCGCGGTGGACCAGGCCTCACCGTGGCTGGCGTAGCCGCGTGCCGGTAGGTCACCCAGGGACAGCGCCACGTCGTCGCGCTGCGGGCCTACCAGGTTGACGCCACGGTCCAGCTCCTGTGGACGCAGCCGGGTCAGTTCGGCCAGCAGCGCCGCCTGGAGCACCGGCTCGGCGGGGTCGGGCGGCAGGCCATCGGCCAGGGAGCTCACGTAGCCCAACATGAGCGGCGGCGCGGTGGGGGCCACCTGGGCGTAGGCGGCGACCGCGTGCGGTTGCAGTGCGGCCAGTGCGGCCAGTCGCGCGGCCAGCAGCTGCGCGCCGAAGGTGGCGAGGTGGCCGTCCCACACGTCGAGGGTGCGCAGCTCGCCGGAGCGCCGGGACGAACCACTCGACTTGAGTAATGCGGCTCGCTGTTTGAGCACCCGCTCGTAGTCGGCCCGCACTGCGGCCAGCCGGGGGGTGCGAGCCACCAGCAGGTCGTCCAGGAAGCGGCGTCGCTCACTCGGGTCGCCGCGCACAACCGCCAGGTCCTCGGGGGCGAACAAGACGGCGCGCAAACCACCCAGGATGTCGCGGGCCCGCGCCACGGGTATGCCGTTGAGCCGGGCCCGATTGGCCTTGCCGGGGGTGATCTCAACCTCGACGCGCAGCTCGCGGCCATCTGACACGACGGCAGCGCGGACCACGGCGCGCTCGGCACCGGAACGCACCAGCGGCGCAGTGGCGGGCGTGCGGTGGCTGCTTAAGGTGGCCAGGTAGTACAGCGCCTCGACCAGGTTCGTCTTGCCCTGCCCGTTGCCACCGACCAGGACGTTCGGACCCGGTTCGAAGCTGACCTCGGCGCTCGGCCAGCTGCGGAAGTCGCTGACCGACAGGTGGCGCAGGTACATCGAGCGGGCGCGGGCTCAGTCCGGCAACCGGACGGGCATGATCAGGTAGGTGTAGTCCGCGCCCGGGGCCGTCGGCCGGGCGGAGTACCACCGGCTTGTTGGCCGAGGTGAACAGCAGCCGCGCGTCGACTGACTCCAACGCGCCGAGTCCGTCCAGCAAGAACGACGGGTTGAAGGCCGCCGTCATCGGTTCGCCCTCGTACCGCACCTCGAGCTGCTCCTCGGCGCGTCCCTCGTCCTCGCCGCCGGCGGACAGGCCGACCCCGCCCTCGGCGAACTCCAGCCGGATCGGGGTACCGCGGTCGGCCACCAGTGCGACCCGCTTGACGGCCTCGACGAGCGCGCCGACCGAGACCTCGGCCGTGGACGACCATTCCGCCGGCAGCAGCGTGCGGTACGGCGGGAACTGGGCGTCGAGCAGCCGGGTGGTGGCGCGAGCGGCCCGGCCACCGCTTGTTCCGGAGAAGCCGAGGATGCCCTCGCCCCTGCCACCCGCGGAGAGCGCAATCGTCATAGCGTCGCCATGGGCCAGGCTCTTGGCCGCGTCGGCAAGCGTCCGCGACGGGATGAGCACCTGCGCGTCGGCGTCGGGCGCGCGCGGCGTCCAGTCCAGCTCGCGCACTGCCAAGCGGTACCTGTCGGTGGCAGCCAGCGTCAGTCGCGCGCCGTTGATCTCGAGGCGGACCCCGGTGAGCATCGGCAAAGTGTCGTCGCGGCCGGCCGCCACCGCGACCTGGGCCACGGCCATGGCGAATACGGCACTGTCGACGGAGCCGGCGGTCGTCGGCATCGACGGCAGCTTCGGGTAGTCCTCGACCGGCATGGTTGGCAGCGTGAAGCGGGCCGACCCGCACGAGATCGTCAGCCGGGCACCGTCGACCGCCACCTCGACCGGATGCGGCGGCAGCGCTCGGCTGATGTCGGCGAGCAACCGGCCCGATACCAGGGCACTACCGGGCGACCCGGCCGCGACTTCGAGGTCTACCTGGGTCGAGGCCTCCAGGTCGAAGCCGGACAACGAGAGGACGTCCTGCTCGGAGACGGTCAGCAGCAGGCCGGCGAGCACGGGGATCGACGGGCGGGCCGCAAGGCTCCGGGCGGCCCACGCTACGGCGTCGGCCAACGCATCGCGTTCGACCCGGAACTTCATGCCGGGGCCCCTGCGAAATCGTGCAGCGAAGCGAAGCGATTTCGTGGGGTGGTCTTCATGCTGCCTCCAGCTTCGCCGTGCCGTCCCCGGGTGAGGCCGGTTGTTGTTCTTGTTCTCCCTACTAGGAGAACTACTTATCGTCCATCGTCATCACCGCTGTGGATGCTGGGGATAACCACGTGCGGATTAGTAAACACGGCACCTCTGACGGTGCATAACACCTGGGCATTATCCGGGTGTCGCCAGGGTCGGCCGGTGGATGCGATCGCCTGCTACCGCGACCTGCACATCCTGTGGACCGTCGTCCACAGCGCGGCCGACAGATTCCCACTGTTCGCTCACGCGCGCGCTCGGGCTTTGATCCGGCTGGTCAGTTCGGTGATCTGGGTGAAGACGCTCATCCGCTCGGCCATCAGGGAACGGATCTTGCGGTCGGCGTGCATGACCGTGGTGTGGTCGCGGCCTCCGAAAGTCTGGCCGATCTTCGGTAGTGACAACTCGGTCAGCTCGCGGCACAGGTACATGGCGATCTGCCGGGCCTGGACCAGCATTCGGCTGCGAGAGCTACCGGTCAGGTCGTCCAGCGACACGGAAAAGTACTCGGCGATGACGGCCATGATCACCGCCGAAGTGATCTCCGGGGTGTCCGACTCGCTGATCAGATCCTTGAGGACGATCTCGGCAAGCTGCAGTTCGACGTCCTGCTTGTTCAGGCTGGCGAACGCGGTGACCCGGATCAGCGCACCTTCGAGCTCGCGGATGTTGCTCTGGATCTTGCTGGCGATGAACTCGAGCACCTCGGGCGGCAGGTCCATGCCCTCCTGTGCGGCCTTCATACGCAAGATCGCGATGCGGGTCTCCAGGTCCGGCGCCTGCACGTCGGTGATCAGGCCCCACTCGAACCTGGTACGCAGCCGGTCCTCGAGCGTCGACAGTTGCCGTGGCGGCCGATCAGAACTGATCACAATCTGCTTGTTCGCGTTGTGCAGGGTGTTGAACGTGTGGAAGAACTCCTCTTGCGTCCGCTCCGCCCGCTCCAAGAACTGGATGTCGTCGATCAGTAGTACGTCCACCGAGCGGTATCGGCTCTGGAACGCCTGCATCTTGTCGTCCCGCAGCGAGTTGATGAAGTCGTTGGTGAACTCCTCACTGCTCACATAACGAACTTTTACCCCAGGCAATAGCCGCTGAACATAGTGCCCGATGGCATGCAGCAGGTGCGTCTTACCCAGCCCCGAGTCGCCGTAGATGAACAGCGGGTTGTAGGCCCTCGCTGGTGCCTCGGCCACGGCCACGGCCGCCGCATGGGTAAACCGGTTGCTTGATCCGATGACGAACGTGCCGAATGTGTACTTCGCACTGAGCCCGGCCGCGCGGTCGGTCAGCGGGGCGGCAGAACGTTCGACCGCGTACGTGGATGGCTGGGACCCGATCGGACGCAGCGCCGGCGTCCAGTCGTCGAAGCGTGGTTCGCCGACGAACAAGTCCTCCTCGTCGGAGCTGTCCAGCACGTCCTGGTCGGGCGTCTCCTCCACGCTCTGCACGGTCACAGCGACCCGGATCTCGCGGCCAAGCTCTTCCGACAGCGCGGAGGCGATGATCGGGCGCAGCCGGTTCTCCAGATAGTCCTTGGCGAACTCGTTCGGTGCAGCCAGCAGCGCGGTGTCCTCGACCAGGCCGAGTGGCCGGGTCAGGCCGATCCAGGCCTTGTGATGCGGCCGGGTCGCACTGTCATCCAAGTGGCTGACCGCTCGGCTCCAGACATCGGCAAGGTCGGTGTTGTCGTCATTGTGAAACACGGTGCCGCGTCCACTCCCGGTTACTTCGTCAGCCCGCTAACCCTGTCACGCGCTCCCCGGGTCCGTATCCCTCCCCCGTGCGGAGGGAACGGTGACAACCGTCGGTCCCCCATGTCCACAACGTTATCCACAGGTTGTGTACGCAGCCGTGAATAACAGTCGCGGTGAGCGGCATGCCAGCCGACGACGGCGGGCACGGCCCGGAACGTAACAGCGTTCCAGGACCCTCACAATGGGTGTCGGCGTGTCGAGAAGACTTCACGCGCGCCAGCCCTACGATGCCCTGTTTCGGGCTCGCTGCGGTTTGACCCGGCCGGGTGCCACTACGTACCGTGTAACCGTCCCGGGTTCGATGTGTCCCGACGACGGCGGTCTGGCGCGCCCAGGACCAACCACCTGGTTCGGTTCACTCGGCACGCCTCGCGCACTGTGCCGCGCCGTCGTGGCACCGACCCCGAGTCAGCACCAATCCGACCTCGACGTGATGGAGCCCGACCGTGAGCAAGCGGACCTTCCAGCCGAACAACCGCCGGCGTGCCAAGACGCACGGCTTCCGGTTGCGTATGCGTACCCGCGCCGGTCGCGCGATCCTGGCGACCCGTCGTCGCAAGGGCCGCCGCGAGCTGTCGGCCTGAGCGGCAGTCCGGCCAACAACGGTGCTGCCTTCGCGCAACCGTATGCACCGCTCGTCCGAGTTCCGCTCGGTCGTGCGCGATGGTCGGCGTGTGCAAAGCCGGACGGTCGTAGTACATCACCTCACCAGCCTCGCCGCGCCCACAGACGCGCCGCATGTCGGCCTAGTGGTGGCCAGGCAGCTTGGCTCGAGCGTGACGCGGCATCAGGTGAGCCGGCGGCTGCGCGGGCAGCTCGCGACTCGCCTGGAGGTATTGCCCGCCGGCAGCGGCACCGTCGTGCGGGCGCTGCCGAACGCCGCGGCGGCAACGTCGGCCGGGCTTGGCGCCGACCTGGACGCGGCCTTCGCGCACATGCTCGCCCGATGAAGCCCCCTACCCTGGCCGCCCGGATCGCGCTGCAGCTGATCCGCGGTTGGCAGGTGTTCGTCAGCTCGTGGCGTCCACGGAACTGCCGGTTCACCCCGTCGTGCAGCGTGTACGCCGCCGAGGCGATCGGCCGATTCGGACTGGCGGACGGCGGGTATCTCGCGATTCGGCGGCTGCTGCGCTGCCACCCGTGGCACCGCGGCGGGCACGACCCGGTTCCACCGCTCGTTGCCGCAGCGGGCCGGTCGGCCCGATCGGCCGCGACCGACCTCCGCTCAGCGCGACCGGCCGCCTAGGAGACCCGCTACATGTCGCTCGACTTCCTCTACACCGCGGTCTCCTGGGTGCTGCTGCGCTGGCATCAGCTATTCACATTCTTCGGGTTGAGCGAGAGCTCGGGGCTTAACTGGTCGCTGTCGATCATCTTCCTGGTGATCACCGCCCGGCTGCTGCTGTTCCGGTTCTTCGTCAAGCAGGTGCACTACCAGCGCAATATGCAGGCGATGCAGCCCCGGCTGCAGGAGATCCGCAAGAAGTACAAGGACGACCGGCAGGCGCAGCAGCGCGAGATCATGAAGCTGCAGCAGGAGGAGGGTTTCAACCCGATCGCCGGCTGCCTGCCGATGCTGCTGCAGATCCCGATCTTCATTTCGTTGTTCCACGTGCTCCGGCACGTGTCGAACTCGGCCTCGCTGTGTCCACCCGGTTCACCGCCGAGTCCGAAGTTGTCTCTCTATAGCTTCACCGCGTCGCAGACGTGCAGTGCCGCGGATGCGAAGCTGTTCGGCGGCGCCCCACTGGCCGGTTCGCTGCGCGACTCCAGCCAGGTGATTCACCAGCTGGGCGGCACCATCACCACGATGCGCATCGTCACCATCGTGCTGGTGGTGGTGAGCGCAGTCGCCACGTTCGTGACCCAGCGGCTGGTCAAGGCCGGCAATCCCACCCAGCCCGAGGGCACCGCGGCCACCGTGCAGAGGCTGATGTTCGTCGGCATCCCCATCTCGGTGCTGATCTCCGGGCTGTTCTTCCCGCTCGGTGTGCTCATCTACTGGTTCACCAGCAACACATGGACGATGGCCCAGCAGCTCTACATCAACAAGTTCCACCCCCATGTGCCCAAGGAGGTGTCGCCGGTCGGCGAAGTGGGCAAGACACTTGCCCCTAAACCCGGGCAGAAGCCGCGCCGGGGCCCTGCACCGGCGGCTGGGTCGACTGCCGGTGCGGACGGCACGGCCACCTCGCCGGACGGCTCGGGCGGCGATACAGGCACAGCCGGCGGCGGAACGGGCCCAACCGGCGCGCGCCAGGTAACCCCACGACCTGGCCAGCGACCAAACCGTCCGGGTGCGGGGCGTCCGGGCGGCAAACGTCCCAACCAAGCCAAGAAACGGCGCTGAGCCAGGGCCGGTCAGTGTCGGCAGTCGATTGGAAGGAATCCCCGTTCTCGTGAGTGACACCGATCTGCACCCGAACGACCAGCCGGAAATCGTCGATCTCGTCGAGGATTCCGCTACACCGGCCCGGCTGGTGCAGGAGGGCGACATCGCCGCCGACTACCTCGAGCGGCTGCTGGACATCGTTGACTACGACGGCGACATCGACCTGGACGTCGAGAACGACCGGGCAATGGTGGCCATCGTCGGCACCGGCCTGCAGTCGCTGATCGGCCCCCACGGCGAAACGCTGGACGCGCTGCAGGAACTCACCCGGCTCGCAGTCGCGCAGAAGACCGGCCAGCGCAGCCGGCTGATGCTGGACGTCAGCGGCCACCGGCAGGCCCGGCGCACCGAGCTGGGCGCCCTCGCCGCCGAGACCGCCCGGCATGTTCTCGACACTGGCGAGCCGGTCCGCATGGCGCCGATGAACCCGTTCGAACGCAAAGTGGTGCACGATGTCATCTCAACGGTCGACGGGGTACGCAGCGAATCCGAAGGCGAGGAACCGGAGCGTCGCGTGGTCGTGCTGACCAACAAGTGATCCGGCGCTGAGGTGTCCGCCGCGGTGCGGGCCCAGGTACCTACCCCGCCGGCCATCGCCGAGGAGGTGTTCGGCGAGCGCTTGCCGATCGCGATCCGACTAGCCGATCTGCTGGGCACGATAGGCCTGGACCGGGGCCTGCTCGGACCGCGCGAACTGCCCCGGCTGTGGGATCGGCACCTGCTCAACTGCGCCGTGCTCACCGAGTTGCTTCCTATCGGGGCACGGGTGGTCGACGTAGGCAGCGGCGCCGGCTTGCCCGGCCTGGTGCTGGCGGTACGCCGGCCGGACCTGCGCGTCGACCTGGTGGAATCCCTTCAGCGGCGGGTCGTGTTCCTGGACGAAACGGTTGCCCGGCTTGGCCTGGCGGACGCGGTGCGGGTCGTGCGCGGGCGTGCCGAGGACACCGGCACGATCGAGGCAGTCGGCGATGCGGCGTGGGTGACCGCCCGCGCGGTGGCGCCCCTGGACCGGCTGGTGAGATGGTGCCTGCCCCTGCTGCAACCAGGAGGGACGCTGCTTGCCGTCAAAGGTGTCCAGGCCGATGACGAACTGGCGATGCATCGTACGGCGATTCGCCGGGCTGGCGGGGTCGAGGCGCATATCGTCACATGTGGCGAGAACGTCGTGATGCCCGCCGTTCGGGTCGTCGGTGTTCGCCGAGCAAGCAGTCCGGGTCGGGTCAGAGGGGTCAGGAATGAGTCAACCGGCTGAGCAGCTGGCGGTTTCACGTGAAACAGAAGACGGTCGCGTCGACCATGTTTCACGTGAAACGGCATTCGATACCCCGATCGCTCACGAGGCGCTGCAGGCCGTACATGTGCTCGACGCCCGCCAGGAACGATGGCCGCGACCGGTCGCGACGCGGATCATTACCGTGGCCAACCAGAAGGGCGGCGTCGGGAAGACGACGACCACCGTGAACCTCGGCGCGGCGCTCGCGTTACACGGGCTCCGCGTGCTCGTCATCGACCTCGACCCGCAGGGCAATGCTTCCACCGCCCTCGGCGTTGACCACGCAATCGGCACCCCGTCCGTCTACGACGTGCTGTTGGCCGGACGGGGTCTGGCCGATGTGATCGTCCCGGTAACGGCGGCACCGGGGTTGCGCTGCGCTCCGGCCACCATAGACTTGGCCGGCGCGGACCTCGAGCTCAGCTCCCAGGTCGCCCGCGAGTACCGGGTGCAACGCGCACTGGCCGCCTATCTCGCCACGCCGCAGGCAGCGTCCGACGCGTTCGACTACATCTTCCTGGACTGCCCACCGTCACTCGGCCTCCTCACACTCAACGCTCTGGTCGCCGCGCGAGAACTGCTGATCCCGATCCAATGCGAGTACTACGCACTGGAAGGCCTCGCCCAGTTACTGAACACCGTCGAGATGGTGCAGTCCTACCTGAACAAGGCGCTCGTCGTGAGCACCGTGCTGCTGACCATGTACGACGGCCGCACCAGGCTTGCCGACCAGGTGGCC
Organism: uncultured Actinomycetota bacterium; assembly: GCA_963839175.1. Taxonomy (GTDB): domain Bacteria; phylum Actinomycetota; class Actinomycetes; order Mycobacteriales; family Jatrophihabitantaceae; genus CAWIUB01. The sequence continues at coordinate 47,225 of CAWIUB010000011.1, read as the reverse complement.
GACGAGGTGCGCAGCCATTTCGGGCGCCTGGTCATCGACGCGGTGATCCCACGCAGCGTGCGGGTGTCCGAGGCGCCGGGATTCGGGCAGACGGTCATGACGTACGACCCGGGCTCACGCGGGGCGGCCGGCTATTTGCAGGCCGCCCGGGAACTCGCCGACCGCGGCTTGACCGGTCGGCCCCCGGTGCATACGCCAGCGGACGAGCAGGAAGGGCAGGTGGCTCCATGAGTATCACCACCAAGACGCGACGAGGCGGCCTGGGTCGCGGGCTGGGCGCCCTCATCCCGACGGCTCACCATCCGCCGCAGGAACCTCCGCTCACGGCCGTCGACGGTGGGCCCACGCAGGACGGACCGGCAACCTACCCCGACGCAACCATTCCGGTTCCGGTGCCGGGCGTCCGGTTCGCCGAGCTGGACGTGGCCGCGATCAAGGCCAATGCCCGGCAGCCCCGGCAGGTGTTCGACGAGGACAGCCTGGCTGAGCTGGCCCACTCGATCCGGGAGTTCGGCGTGCTGCAGCCCATCGTGGTCCGCGAGTCCGCGGAGGGCTACGAGCTGGTCATGGGCGAGCGGCGGCTGCGGGCCGCGGCCACAGCGGGGCTGCAGACCGTCCCGGCGATCGTCCGCGATACGGCCGACGACGCGATGCTGCGCGATGCGCTACTCGAGAACATCCACCGTACCGCCCTGAACCCGCTCGAAGAGGCGGCCGCCTATCAGCAGCTGCTCGCCGAATTCGGCACCACTCATGAGGAGTTGGCGCACCGCATCGGCCGCAGCCGCTCGCAGGTGACCAACACCATCCGGCTGATGAACCTGCCGCTGCCGGTGCAGCGCCGGGTGGCCGCTGGCGTGCTGTCGGCCGGACACGCCCGGGCCCTGCTCGGGCTCGACGACCAGGACGAGCAGGAGGAGCTCGCTGCCCGCATCGTGGCTGAGGGCTGGTCCGTCCGTGCGACCGAGGAGCAGGTGGCGCTTGCCGGACGTGAGCGGACACGTAAGCCAAGCAGGCAGCGTCCAGGCCAGCGGATCACGGCGCCCGGCATCGACGAGCTGGCTATCACGTTGTCGGACACGCTCGACACCCGCGTGCGCGTCGACCTGGGCCGGCGCAAGGGCAAGATTACGATCGAGTTCGCCTCCGTGGACGACTTGGAGCGGCTGGTCGCAGTGATCGCGCCACAGCTGCAGCGAGCCGATCCAGCAAGCGGGCCGGATCGCGCTGTCGACCCGGCAGAACGTGCCGCGGACGAGATCACGATCTAGCTAGCTAGCACTGCGCACGAGGCGGATCACGCGAACGAGCCGTAGCGCGCGACCTCGGCCACGTCGCGCCGCCCGCGGCGCAGCGACGGTGAACGGCGGTCCGGCGCTCGATGGCCGAGGGTGATCGCCCCGATCGGTGTGAGCGACGCCGGCACGGCGAACGCCGAGCGCAGCCTCCCCCAATGCTCGGCCGGAATGCCGAAAAAGCATGCGGCCAGATCCACGTCGACCGCGCCGAGCAGGATCAGCAACGACGCCATGCCGGTGTCGAGGTGCCAATACGGCACAGGCCAGCGCGCCTCGTCTCGGTCGGTCCAGCCCTTGTCCGGCTCGGCATAGCGGTCGAGATAGGCGTCTTTGTCCGAGAACGGGATAATAACGACGGGCGCTGATCTCATGCCGGACAGCCACGGATCGGGTGGTTCATCGGGAGAGGTGGTCGCTGCCCAGAATCGATCGAGTGTCTTGCTGGTGTCGAGGACCAGGAACCGCCAGCCCTGGGTGAACCCCGCCGACGGGGCGCGGATGGCGAGGCTCAGCAGCTCGTCGATCGCGGCCCGGGCAACCGGGCGGTGCGGATCGTAGGCCCGGACCATCCGCCGCCGCCGCACGACTTCGCGAAACTCCACGGGGTCACCCTGGCACAACCGATGGACACGGCGCCGACTGTAAGTCCAGGCGCCGCATCCTCGGAGACCGAGCCCATGGACACGGCGCCGACTGTAAGTCCAGGCGTCGGCTGCATCCTCGGAGACCGAGCCCATGGACACGGCGCCGACTGTAAGTCCAGGCGCCGCAGGCTCGGTCTCCTCGGAGACCGAGCCCATGGACCAGCGCGGTATGCCATGGTTGACGGATGATCGCTCGGGAGTTGCTGCAGTCGGACAAGCTGGCCAACGTGTGCTACGACATCCGCGGACCTGTGCTCGAGGAGGCCAAACGGCTCGAGGACGAAGGCCGGCGGATCATCAAGCTGAACATCGGCAACCCCGGCCCATTCGGCTTCGACGCGCCCGAAGAGGTCCTCGTCGACGTCGTCCGCAACCTGCCCGCCTCGCAGGGTTACTCGGACTCCCAGGGGCTGCTGTCGGCCCGGACCGCGATCGTGCAGCACTACCAGCAACGTGGCATCGACACCGTCCACGTGGATGACGTCTGGCTCGGCAACGGGGTCAGCGAGTTGATCACGATGTCCCTGCAAGGCATGCTGAACGACGGCGACGAGGTGCTGATCCCCGCGCCTGACTACCCGCTCTGGACGGCGTCGACCTCGCTTGCCAGTGGCCGCCCGGTGCACTATCTGTGTGACGAAGCGAACGGCTGGCTGCCAGACATCGAAGACCTCACCAGCAAGATATCGCCAAGAACAAGGGCGATTGTCGTCATAAACCCGAATAATCCGACCGGCGCCGTCTATCCGACAGAAATACTAGAGAAGATCGCCGAACTGGCCCGCCGTCACGACCTGGTCGTCATGGCGGACGAGATCTACGACAAGGTGCTGTACGACGACGCCACGCATACCCCGTTCGCGGCCGTTGCCCCGGACGTGTTCACGCTGACGTACAACGGGCTGTCGAAGGCCTACCGGCTGGCCGGGTTCCGGGCGGCCTGGCTGATGATCACGGGTCCGAAGCTGCGCGCCGCGAGCTACCTGGAGGGTATTGCGGTGCTCGCCAACATGCGGCTGTGCGCGAACGTCCCGGCACAGCACGCCATCCAAACCGCCCTGGGCGGCCGGCAGAGCATCAACGACCTGGTGCTGCCGGGTGGGCGGCTGCACGAGCAACGGGACGCCGCGATGGCCGCGCTCAAACAGATTCCCGGCGTCACCTGCGTGCAACCACGTGGGGCGATGTACGTGTTCCCCCGTCTGGATCCGGAGCTCTATCCGATCAAGGACGACCAGCTGTTCGTGCTGCACCTGTTGCGCCAGCAGCACGTGCTGGTCGTGCAGGGCACCGGGTTCAACTGGCCGAATCCCGATCATCTGCGGATCGTCACCCTGCCGCGCGCCGACGACCTGACGGAGGCAATCGGCCGTGTCGGGGCATTCCTCGACGACTATCGCCGGGCTCCTCAGGCGATCTAGCATCGGATCGGTCGTGCCAACGCGGGTCGGGAGGCGGCTGGTGTCACGACGACTGGTCGACATCACACTGGACAACCTCGCCGACCTCCCCGAGCGGTGCCGTTCGTGCGTGTACTGGGAGCTGGACCCGGCCGCTGGCGAGCAAGCGACGGAATCGGGCGCCGGCGAACTGGAGAAGGAGGCCTGGGTCTCCGACACGCTGCTGCAGTGGGGCAGCTGCGGGAAGCTGCTCTACGTCGACTCGGCACCTGCCGGGTACGTGCTGTTCGCGCCTCCCGGGTATGTACCGCGGGCCGCCGCGTTCCCTACCTCGCCGGTCGGCGCGGATGCCATCTTGCTGATGGTGGGACGCTTGCAGCCCCAGTTTCGCGGAGCGGGCCTGGGCCGCGTGCTGCTGCAGGGCGTCGCACGCGACGCGGCCCGGCGCGGCGTCAAGGCCGTCGAGGCGTTCGGCCACGAGGGCTTGAGCAACGAGCGGGATTGCGTGCTGCCGGCCGACTACCTGCGTGCGGTCGGCTTCAAGACAGTACGCCCACATCCGCGGTTTCCGCGGCTGCGCCTGGACGTTCGGTCGATCGCATCCTGGCGGGAGGACGTGGAGTACGCGGTCGAGCGGCTGCTGTCCTCTGTGTCACCGCCTGCGCTGTCCCGCGGCTGACGATGCATCCACGAAGTCGCTGACACGACTTCGCAGGGCCCCGCGTCAGCCGACGACGGCCGGAATCCGCATGGCGCCGGTGGGCGGATCGTCCGCCTTCGGCAGGTACAGCCGCTGGACCGCGACGAGCAGGCCCTCGGCCACGGTGTCGCGGAAGGAAGGGTCGACGAGCCGGGCCCGGTCGCGCGGCGAGGTCAGATAGCCGATCTCGACGCGGACGGCGGGCATCCGGGTCAGCCGCAGGATCGTCCACGTCTTGCCGTGGACCCGGGCGTCGAGCAGGCCCGTACGGGCCACCAGCTCACGCTGTACCAGGTCGGCAAGCCGCTCGCCGATCGTCGAGCTCGATTCGGCGCCTGCGTAGTGATACGTCGCGATGCCGTTGGGGTGGGGTGAGGCGGCCGCATCGACGTGCAGCGACAGGACCAGATCGGCGCCGACCTCGTTGGCGAACTGTGCGCGCTGCTCGTCTGTGCAGCCGGTGGCCGGCCCACGGGTGACCCAGGGCGTCACCCCGAGCGCGGTCAGTCGCCCTTCCAGCCGGGCGGCCAGGTCCCAGGCAAGCTCGGCCTCGCAGACTTCGTCGTCCTGCGCGCCCGGGTCGGCTCCGCCGTGCCCGGGGTCGAGCACGATCCGCTTGTCGAGCAGGTTCGGCCCGGCCGCCGAGACGGCGGCTTGCTCGCGCAGCAGCTGTGGTCGCCCGCCCACCACCCGACGGCTCAGTTGCCGTAACGCGCGAAGGGTGATCAGCCCGCAGACACCGTCCGGGACGAGGCCGTAGTCGCGCTGGAACGAGCGCAGCGCCCGTTCGGTAGCAACGCCGAAGATGCCGTCGGCCCGGGTCAGCTCGTAGCCGATCTCCTGCAGCTGCACCTGCAACGCGGTGACGTCGTCGCCCACGAGCAGCGCCGCCGGGGTGAAACCGAGTACCCGATCACCGAGCCGCCAGCGGGCGGCCTGCAGCGCGCTGAACGTTTCCGGGCCGACGATCCCGTCGACCGAGATGCCGCGGCGCTGCTGGAAGTGCCGCACAGCAAGCTCCGTGGGGTAATCGAAAGTGGCCTGGGTGAGCGGGTCGGTATTCGACAGCAACCCCAGCCCGGCCAGGATGCGCCGGATCTCGACGACGGCGTCCCCAGCAGTGCCGCGGCGAAGTAGCTGCATCAGCTGACGGGCCTCACGTTGTCGATGTAGGTCGGGTCGATGTGCGTCGACCGGAAGCGGTACCGGCCGACTGGAGTCGTGAGCCATTGTGCACGAGGCACGAGTCCTGGCCCGACCGCACCCTATGCCCTGGCGCGGCTCACCGCAAAAGGGAGCAAAATGCCCAGCCACAGCGGGTGTCCGCCGCGGCCGGGCAACGTGTTCTGCGCTCAGGCGATGAAGTCGGCCAGGTCCCTCAGCAACGCCGCCTTGGGCTTGGCGCCGACGATCGACTTGACGACCTGACCTTTCTGAAACACCGACATCGTCGGGATCGACATGATCTGGTAGTCGCGCGCGATGCGCGGGTTCTCGTCAATGTTCACCTTGACGACCGTGATCTTGTCCGGGTGTTCGCCGGCGATCTCGTCCAGCACCGGGGAAACCATGCGGCACGGCCCGCACCACTCCGCCCAGAAGTCGACGAGCACCGGTCCGTCAGCCCGTAGCACATCGTCGTCGAAGCTCGCGTCGGTGACCGTCTTGGTGTTCTGCCCCATGAAAGTTGTCTCCTGATCGTTGAAGGTGTTACGGCCTCAACGCGCTAGGCGGTCGCCGGAATTCCCGCGGCCGGGCTGTCGGCGCGGGCGGCCAGGTAGCGCTCGGCGTCCAGGGCCGCCTGACAGCCGGTGCCGGCCGCCGTGACGGCCTGCCGGTAGACGTGGTCGACCAGGTCACCGGCGGCGAAGACGCCGGGCAGGTTGGTGCGGGTGGTGCCGCTCTGGGTCAGCACGTAGCCCTCGCCGTCCAGGTCCACCTGGCCCTTGACCAGCTCGCTGCGTGGCTCGTGGCCGATTGCGATGAACAGGCCCTGCACCGCGAGGTCACGCTGCTCGCCGGTGCGGGTGTCACGCAACGTCACTGCGTCGACCGTGCCGTCGCCATGGATCGCTGTCACTGCGCTGTTCCAAGCCCACCGGATCTTGTCGTTCGCCTCGGCGCGATCGGCCATGATCTTGGTGGCCCGCAGCCCATCGCGCCGGTGCACGACGGTGACCGAGTTCGCGAAGCGGGTCAGGAAGGTGGCCTCCTCCATCGCGGTGTCGCCACCTCCGACTACGGCGATGTCCTTGTCGCGGAAGAAGAATCCGTCGCAGGTGGCGCACCAGGACACCCCATGCCCAGACAGCTCGTCCTCCCGGGCGAGGCCAAGCTTGCGGTAGGCCGATCCCATGGCGAGGATCACCGTGTCGGCCTGGTACTCGCCGTCGTGCGTCCGGACGGTCTTGACGTCACCAGTCAGGTCCAGCGAGACGACGTCGTCGCTGACGATTTCGGCGCCGAACCGTTCGGCCTGCGAGCGCATCAGCATCATCAGCTCGGGCCCCATGATCCCGTCTGGGAAGCCCGGGTAGTTCTCGACGTCAGTGGTGGTCATCAGGGCGCCGCCGAACTGCGAGCCCTCGAACAGCAGCGGGTCGAGGTCCGCGCGTGCGGTGTAGAGCGCGGCCGTGTACCCGGCCGGGCCGGAACCAACAATGATGACATTGCGCTTGCTCATAGGGTGTATCTCACTCTCCGTCCGGCGCAACGATCCTAGGGGCTCGCAGATTCCCGGCGTCGTCGCACGCCGGCGCCCAGCTGGCGCAGCTCCGGGATGTCCATCCGGGACGCCACAGCGGCGAAGACGGCGATGCCGAGCAGCGCGCCGACGACGAGCGCGACGGCTGCCGCGCTTCGCCCGGTGCCCATCTCCTGACGGATGAGGTACACGGCGACCGCCGCGATCGCGCCGCTTGCGGCCGACGGGACGGCCAGCTGGCCGACGGTATGGGCCACCCGGCGGAAGCCAAGCGGGCCGAAACGCCGTGTCAGCATGACGTGCCCGAGTACCGAACCGACGACGAACGACGCAGAGGTGGAAAAGTTCAGCGCAATTACCAGCAGCCGTGGATCGTGCAAGGTGGCTTGCGCGATCAGCACCAGGGTGATCTTGACCGCCACCATCACGACGTTGATCAGGGTGGGCGTGCGCGCATCCCGCATTGCGTAAAAGACCCGCAGTTGCAGCATCACCAGGGCGAAGGGCAGCAGGCCATAGGCACAGAAGGCGAGCGACACGCCGATCAGCCGAGCGCTCTCGATGGTCGTCTGGCCGTAGGCGAACACGGTCGTGGTGAACACCGGGCCGAGCACGATGAAGGCTGCGGTCAGCGGCACCAGCGCGACCGCCGACAGCCGGGCACCGAGCGACAGGTCAGCGATCACGGCCGGGGTCTCGCCGCGCGCCGCCGAACGCGACATGCGGGGCATCAGCGCGGTGAGCAGTGAGGCGACGAGAACGCCCTGCGGCACCGAGAACAGCAGGTCGGTATTGGTGAAGTAGGTGACCCCGCCGTGCGGGATCCCGTAGGCGACCTTGGTGATCACGATCACGCCGACCTGGCTTGCCAGAACGTAACCGAGCACCCATACCGTGAGCGCCCCGTCCTCCCTGATCCGGCCGACCTCGTTCGGCCGGGCTCGGAAGCGCCACTTCCAGTGGAACCCGGACTTACGGAGGAACGGCACCAGCACGAACGCCTGCGCCACGATGCCGAGCGTGGTGCCGATGCCGAGAACGAGAACCTGTGCCGTTGTCATCGACGACGGGGTCAGCGTTTTCGGTCCGGGCAACGTGAAGAAGATCGCGATAGTACAGATCACGACGACGTTGTTGACGACCGGAGCCCAGGCGCCCGGCGCGAAGACGTGCCGCACGTTCAGTACCGCGATGAACATCCCGGTGAGCGCATAGAAGAAGATCTGCGGCAGCAGCAGCGCCGCGAACGTCGCGGTCAGGCCGCGCTGGTCGTAGTTGGAGACGAACGCCGCGGCGATGAGCGGCGACGCAGCGACTGCGAGGATCGTCGCAGCGCCAAGCGCCGCGGTGGCGATGGAGAGCAGCCGCTGCGCGTAGCCGACGCCGTGGTCCGCGTCTCGCTCCTGGGCCCTGACCAGCAGCGGCACCATGATGCTGGTCATCACGCCGCCGAGCAGCAGCTCGTACACCATGTTCGGGAAGCTGTTGGCCCCGTTATATGCGTCGCCGACCAGCCCAGTGCCGAGTGCGGCGACGAGCAGGACGTTGCGCAGGAATCCGGTGATCCGGCCGGTGAAGGCGGCGATCGCCATGACCCGGCTGGACGCAAGTAGCCGCCGGTTGCTGTCGTCCTCGGCTTGCGGTTCCGGCTGCCCTGTCGCGGTCGTACTAGTTGCCCGTCCGGGCGGATGATGCCGGCGGGACCCGACGTAGGTTGTCGTGCTCCATTGCGGCTCCGCGGTGGCGGTGCCACCGGGCGAGTGGGCGGACCACTCGTCGTCGGCCAGCTGCTGCCAAGCTGGCAGGCTTACCGCGGGGACCGGGTCGGCTTCGGTGAATAGCCGTGGCTCGATCGTGACGAGGCCCTTGCCGTACAGCGACGCCGGGCTCCAGTCGTCGGTCATTGGCTAACCTGCCGGTGCCGTCGTCGGCGGATCACCCGGACCAGCAATGCGACCATCAGCACCGCGCCGGCCACCGTGGTGATGATCACCCCGATCGCCCCGAGAGCCGTGCTGCGGATGTTGAGCGTGACCGGCGCGCCGAGCTGCACGCCGGCGGCGGTCGTGACCGCGACGGCAATGGTGAAGCGGCCGGATCGCTGCACGTGTACCGGCACCCGTAGCACGGCATGCTGGCCGTCGGCGGGGATCTCCTGCGCGCCGATGTCGTCCGCGTGAAAGCCGATCACCCCGTCGGCCGTGGTCATGGCGACCTTGACCTTGACCGGGACGCTCAGCATGTTGACCACCGTGACGAACAGCGGTGAGCTCGCCGAGGCAAGCGTGTAGCTGCCGTTGGCGGGCCTTGCGACGTACACCGCCGACTGCCAGCCGTCAACCAGGCCGTTCAGCTGCGTGGCGGCGCGCTCTGCAGCGGCGGGGCTGGTGGCCCAGCCGGCCGACTGGGCGCGTTGGATTGCGGCGGGTAGGCCACCGAAGAGCACCTCCGACGCGGCTGTACTCAGCGACGGGGTGAGGTCAGTATGGAACTGCGCAGCGCGGGAGGCGGCGTCCTGCAGGTAGCCGGGCAGCTGCGCGGGGATAGCCGGGTTGGTGAAGTCACCCCGGTCGGCGGGGGTGATCGACTGGGTCGCCTGCCGCATCGTCGTCGGTACGGAGAAGGAGGTCGCCGCGGTCTCGAGGATCGTGCGGGTAGCCGCCACGGGGTCGGCGTCGACGTGCCGATCCGGCGTGATCGCCACGAAGGTGCCCGTGGTCGCGTTCTGCGCCACCCGGACGGCGAGATCGCTGACCAGCTCCGGCAGGTCGGTCAAGCCGGTCCGGTGCGCGCCCGTCAGCGACCCGGCAAGCCGCTGCAGCGTCGAGTCGGTGACCACGGCCAACGAGCCCGCCGCGCCCAATGACACCGGCAGCGGCGCGACCGCCGGCAGCCGCGGATCGTTCCCCGCCCCCGCGGTAAAGCTGGCATCCGAGGTCACGATTGTGGACACGCCGCGACGGAGCAGCTGTTCGACCCCACGTTCGCTGACCGTGCCGGTGGGCGGCCAGGCGACGTCTGCGACGGCGGTGCCCACCACGCTCTCGACCCGTACCTGCTGGGTGGGCGTGAACGCGCCGACGGTCCACGAGGTGCCCGCCTCCGCCAGGGTCTCGGTATCCGGATCGGCATAGGGGGTCAGATCCACGTCGTGACTCGGCAGCACCGCCTTGAGCTGCGCGAGCCATGCCTTGGCCACCGCGCCACCGGTGCCGGGTACCTGGCGACCCGTGCCATCCGCGACGGTGTACCCCGTCGACATGACGACCAGCTCATCGATCAGATCGGGGTCGATCACCAGGGTCATCCGAACCTTCTTGGCAGCGACCTGCGCGGCCACCTGCAGGGCTCGATACAACCGGCCACCGGGAGCCACGGAGGTGGCCAGATCGTCGTCCAGGAACTGGGTGTCGCTGGTGAGCCGGTGCGGCCGGTCGATGAGCGGCCACAGCCAGCCGACCTGGGCGGCCGTCGGCTTGTCCTGGAACGACGGCAGATAGGTCTGCCCGAATCCCACGTCGGTCGGGTAGTCGCCGGCATTCTCCGCGGCCTGGACGGTGAAGTTGATCGGGTAGACACCGGTGTAGCACAGGCAGATGTCGGACACCGCCGGGTCGCTCTGGCTGCTCGTCGTCGTCCGGTAGACGACCGTCCGTGTCTCATGTGGCGCGAGGGGTTGGCCGACCTGCATCCTGCTCATCGAGGTCGCGCTGGACTCGTCGACGACGGCGGGGTTCCCGAACAGCTGCTCGAGCTGGTTGGGGTCGGTAATCGGGACGTCCCGTTCGACGTTGAGGCCGACCTGTTGCAGGGTGAGGTCCGTCGTGTTCGTCAGCGACAGGGTGATCGTCAGGGGCTTGGCGGTAGGCGTATAGGCCGGCGTGGTCGGGGTCATGTCCAGCACCGTGACCTGCACGGCGTTCTGCGGTGGGGTGACCCCCGCGGCCGCCGGAACGCCGACGACGGCGCCGAGTCCGAGCAGCGTGAGCGCCGCTGCCCCGCACAGCAGACGACGAAGCGTCACGCAGACTCCGCCAGCAGCCGTCCGGCGGCGTCGATGAGGCCGCGTTCGTCCGGATACGCGAGCCGGTCGGCGATGGCCGGTAACGGCACCCACTCGACCTCGGTCACCTCGATGTCGGCGTCGGACAGCTCGCCGCCGACCGCCCTGAGCAGGAAGTGGTGGACGGTCTTGTGGATGCGGCGCCCGTCGGCGATGAACCAGAAATCGATCGTGCCGAGGCTGCCCAGGACCTCACCGCTGATGCCCGTCTCCTCGGCGATCTCGCGGACGGCCGCCTGCTCGGCGGTCTCGCCCGGCTCCACGTGCCCCTTCGGCAGCGACCAGAGCAACCGCCCGCGCCGGTCGGTGCGGCCGATGAGCACGCCCAGTGGGGTCTCGCCTGCCAGATCGACCACCAACCCGCCCGCGCTCGTCTCGTCGACCCGCTGCAAACGGGGGCGTGACCCCGGCGATGAGCTGCCCCGCCGGGGGGCCTGCGCCGACCCGGCCTTACGCCGGGCGCGTCGTGGCGCGCCCGAGGGGTCCCGGGACATGCCTGCGATGGTAACCGCCGGTCATTAGGCTGCCCGTTCGTGACATCGCCCGCCGACCTTATCCCCGTGCCCCCCGAGGCGCAGCTGCTGGACGCGGGGTTCGCTGCCGCCGGGCACGAGTTGCACCTGGTGGGCGGGACGGTCCGCGACGCGCTGATGGGCCGGCCGTCGGACGACCTCGACTTCGCCACCGACGCCCATCCCGACGAGGTCCTGCGCATCGCCGAACCCCTTGCCTCGGCCACCTGGACGACCGGCATCGACTTCGGCACGGTCGGCGCGCAGGTCGGCGCAGTGCGCTGCGAGATCACGACGTTCCGCGCCGACCGGTACGACCGGATCTCGCGCAATCCCGAGGTGGCGTACGGCAAATCGCTCACCGAGGATCTCGGCCGGCGCGACTTCACGATGAACGCCATGGCGCTCTCGGTGGCTGACCGGACGTTCAGCGACCCGTTCGGCGGGCTGGCGGACCTGGCACGCGGCGTGCTGCGCACCCCAGCAGCCCCAGAGGAGTCGTTCGCCGATGATCCGCTGCGGATGCTGCGGGCGGCGCGGTTCGTGGCAACGCTGCGTGTCTCGGTCGCGCCCGAAGTACCGGCCGCGATCAGGCGAATGGCCGGCGAACTGAGCCGGATCACCGCCGAGCGGGTCCAGGCCGAGTTCTCCAAGCTGCTGCTCGGCGTCGCGCCCCGCGACGGCCTGGAGCTCATGGTGGCCGGCGGGCTCGCCGACGTCGTCCTCCCCGAACTGCCCGCGCTGCGGATGGCCGCCGACGAGCACGGCCAGCACAAGGACGTTTATGCCCACACCCTGCAGGTACTGGACCAGGCGATCGCCCTGGAGGACGACGGCCCGGATCTGGTGCTGCGGCTGGCCGCCCTGCTGCACGACATCGGCAAGCCCGCGACCCGGCGGTTCGAGGGTGCGGGGCGCGTCACGTTCCACCACCACGAAGTCGTCGGCGCGCGGCTGGCACGCGCTCGGCTGCGGGCGCTGAAGTACTCGAAGGAGATCGTCGACGACGTGTCACGGCTGGTGTTCCTGCACCTGCGTTTCTACGGGTACGGCCGCGGCGAGTGGACCGACTCGGCGGTGCGCCGCTATGTCGTCGACGCGGGGCCGCTGCTGTCCAGGCTGCACAAGCTCGTCCGGTCGGACACCACTACTCGCAACCGGCGCAAGGCCGAGGCGCTGGCCGCGTCCTACGACGCGCTCGAGGCGCGCATCGCGACCCTGCGCGAGGAGGAGGAACTGGATGCGATCCGGCCGGACCTGGACGGCAACCAGATCATGGCGATCCTTGGCATCGAACCCGGCCCGCTGGTCGGTCGGGCGTACCGGCACCTGCTGGCGCTGCGGATGGAGCATGGGCCGCTCGGCTACGAGCGGGCCGTCGAGGAGCTGCGCCGCTGGTATGCGATGCAGTCGCACGACGGTTAGGAGACGGACGCGACCGGGGCGGGCAGCGGGTAGGTGCTGCGCCGGTATCGGCTGGCAAAGTGCAGATAGGCGATGCCGACCAGCAGGTAGACGCAGCCGATGATGATCACCGACACCGGCGAGTATCCGTCGTTGGGCAGCGCGATCGCGGTCAGCGTCGCAGCCGCCACGAAGGTGATGTTGAACAGCGTGTCGTAAAGCGTGAAGACCCGGCCGCGGTACTCGTCCTCGACAGACTGCTGCACCAGGGTGTCGACGCAGATCTTGATCCCCTGGGAGGCGAACCCGAGGCCGAACGCTGCGAGCACCAACAGCGAGAGGCGGTACGGCAGGCCGAGGCTCACCTGGACCACGGCAGCCCCTACGAAGAGGATGGCCGGCCACCTGACGAACCCCAGCCGCCGGGACGCCGCGGGGGTCACCAGGGCGGCCAGCAGCGACCCGGTAGCGATGGCTACGATCACCTGGCCGAGCCCGGCAAGCCCGGCCCGCAGCACCCCCTCGTCGTGGAAGTAGTTGCGGTAGAGCAACAAGGTGCAGATGGCCGTGATGCCGTAGCAGAAGCGGTACACGCCGACCGCCGTCAGCGCGTAAGTCACCGGGCGCAGCTCCATGACGTGCCGGGCGCCGGCGACCAGCCCGGCTGCCACCATGCGAATCGTCTCTCGCTGCTGCCGCGTCACGTCGTCGGGGCCGAGCGTGTTGCGCTGGAAGCCTGCGGCGGCGAGTGCCGAGGCGAGGTAAGGCAGCGCGGCCAGCGCGGCGATGCTGGCGTACGCGCCATTCGTGTCGCCGATGGCTGCCCGGATGCCGATTGCCAGGCCACCGCCGATGGACGTGGCGAGGCCCCCGCCAGTCGTCGATAGGGCGTTGGCGGTGACCAGCTCGGGGGTGTCGACGACGTGCGGCAGCGAGGCCGCAAGCGTGGAGAGGAAGAACCGGTTCAGCGAGACGACCACCAGCGCCGAGACGTAGAACGGCTCGCCGTGGACACCGACCGCGACCTCGGCGGCCACCCCGAGCACGGCGAGCGCCCGGAGCAGGCTCGCGTTGCGCAGCACCCGCTGGCGCCACCAGCGGTCGATCAGCACCCCGGCGAACGGCCCGACCAGCGAATAGGGCAGCAGGATCACCGCGAACCCCACAGCGACGTCGGCCGCCTTCGTCTGGCGGTCGGGGTTGAACAGCACGGCACCGGCTAGCGACGCCTGGAAGACCCCATCACCGAACTGGGCCGCGAGCCGGGTCGCGTACAGCCGCCGGAAATCGGCACGCCCGAGCACCGCGCGCAAGTGGCCACGGCTGTACACGAACGTGACGTTAGTGGCGCGACGTGTGAGGGAGTACCCGGCAAGATGTGCATCGTGTCCGCCCCGCAGCAACCGTCACCCGGCTGGACGGGTTTGCCCGTGGGCTCCGGGCGGCTGCTGATCTCGGCCCCTGCCCTGCTCGACGCACCGTTCGCCCGCAGCGTTGTGTACGTGCTCGAACACGACGGCGACGGCACGGTCGGAGTGATTCTCAACCGGCCCAGCCACACCCCGGTCGGGCAGATCCTGCCCGACTGGCAGGACGCCGTGAGCGAGCCGTCCGTGGTCTTCGGCGGTGGGCCGGTGATGCCCGACGGCGCGTTGTGCCTGGGTGAGCTGCGCGGCGAGGGGCCTGGGGTCCGCCAGGTGTTCGAGCAGCTGGCCACCGTTGACCTGGACGCCGACGTCACACTGATCACCGCGATCACCGGACGGATGCGGGTGTTCGCCGGCCACGCAGGCTGGGCGCCCGGCCAGCTGGATGCCGAACTCGCCGCCGGTGCGTGGTATGTCGTCCCGGGCTCGCCCGACGACGTGTTCAGCGACGACCCCGCCCCGATGTGGCGGCGAGTGCTGCGCCGCCAGCCCCCGCCGCTGCGGCTGCTCTCGACCTACCCGCCCGACCCGCTGCTGAACTGACCGGCGAGACCTGCGTGAATCGAGCCTTCCGGCGCGATCCGGTTGCGCTACCGGTCGACCTCGCCGCGGATGAACTTCTCAACCAGGTCGCGGGCCTCGTCGTCGAAGTACTGCACCGGCGGCGATTTCATGAAGTAACTCGACGCCGACAGGATCGGGCCGCCAATGCCCCGGTCCTTGGCAATCTTCGCCGCGCGCAGCGCATCGATAATGATGCCGGCGGAGTTGGGCGAATCCCAGACCTCGAGCTTGTACTCCAAGCTCAGCGGCACGTCGCCGAACGCTTTAGCCTCGAGCCGCACGTACGCCCACTTGCGGTCGTCCAGCCAGGGCACGTAGTCGGACGGACCGATATGCACGTTTCGCTTGCCGAGGTCGCGACCGGGGATCTGCGAGGTCACCGACTGCGTCTTGCTGATCTTCTTGGACTCGAGACGGTCGCGCTCGAGCATGTTCATGAAGTCCATGTTGCCGCCGACGTTGAGCTGCATGGTGCGCTGCAACTCGACGCCACGGTCCTCGAAGAGCTTAGCCAGCACTCGGTGGGTGATCGTGGCCCCGACCTGCGACTTGATGTCGTCGCCGACGATCGGCACGCCGGCCTGCTCGAACTTCGCCGCCCACTCCGGGGTGCTCGCGATGAACACTGGCAGCGCGTTGACGAATGCCACGCCGGCGTCGATGGCGCATTGGGCGTAGAACTTTGCAGCCTCCTCGGAGCCGACTGGCAAGTAGCAGATCAGCACGTCGACCTCGGCGGCGCTGAGCGCGGCGACGACGTCCACCGGCTCCTCGTCGGACTCCTCGATCATCTCGCGGTAGTACTTGCCGAGCCCGTCGAGTGTGTGGCCGCGCTGGACGGTCACGCCGAGCGGCGGGACGTCGCAGATCTTGATGGTGTTGTTCTGGCTCGCCCCGACCGCCTCGGACAGGTCGCGGCCGACCTTCTTGGCGTCCACGTCGAACGCGGCGACGAACTCGATGTCGCGTACGTGGTACGGACCGAACTGGACGTGCATGAGCCCGGGCACCTTCTGCGCGGGGTCCGCGTCGTGGTAGTAGTGGACGCCCTGCACGAGCGAGGCGGCACAGTTGCCGACCCCGACGATGCCAACGCGAATCTTGCCCATCTGGGCTCCTCCTTGGAAGTTAGTGCTTGTCGGACTGTTCGTGATGGATGAGCTCGTTGAGCCAGCGGACCTCGCGGTCGACGGACTCGAGCCCGTGCTCGTGCAGTTCGCGGGTGTAGCGGTCTAGCCGCTCGCGGCCGCGGCTCAGCGACGAGCGCATCCCCTCCCGCTGCTCCTCGACCCGGCGGCGCCGACCCTCCAGGATCTGCAGCCGGATGTCGGAACGTGTCTGGGCAAAGAACGCCAGCCGAGCCCCGAAGCCTTCGTCATCGAAGGCATCCGGCCCTACCTGGCCGAGCAATTGCGCGAAGTGCTCCTTGCCCTCGGCGGTGAGCCGGTACACACGCTTGCCGCGCCGCGACCGGCCGCCCAGCCCTGTCGGTGGATCCTCGAGAGGCCGCTCCTCGGTGATCCACCCGGCCTCGGCGAGGCGTCGCAGGGTCGGGTAGAGCGAACCGTAGGAGAACGCCCGAAATACGCCGAGCAGGGTGGAGAGCCGTTTGCGCAGCTCGTACCCGTGCATCGGGCTCTCGTTGAGCAGCCCGAGGACGGCGATCTCTAGCACGACTGTCCTCCCATAACTCGAACCGATGTATCATCACGATACATCAGGCCGAGACGTTGGTGTCAAATTCAGGATTCACCGTTCGCTCGTGTCCTACCAGGATGGAACCCGACCCGACTTCGGCAAGGAGGCCGTCATGCGTAAACGTGCCCGTCGCACCGTGCTGCTCATCGCAATCGTGATCGCCGCGTTGCTGGGGACCGCCCTGGTCGCCAGTGCCGCGAGCCGACAGTTCGGCTACAAGAAGGTGCGCGAGGGCCTGCCAGCGGGCTTGCCGCGCTTCGCCGTGACGAGCACGGACATCACGGCAAGGAAACCCATACCGCAACAGTTCTGGGGCTGCACGGACACCGGCGTCTCACCGCAGCTGTCCTGGCACGCCGCACCCAGCACGACCCGTAGCTATGCCATCACCGTGTTCGACCCCGACGCCCCGACTGGCAGCGGCTTCTGGCACTGGGTGGCGTGGGACATCCCCAGCACTGTGACGTCACTGCCCACCGGTGCGACGCTGCCGCCTGGTGCCGTCAACGGCACGAACGACGGCGGGACTATCGGTTACACCGGACCATGCCCGCCATCGGGTGACCGCACGCACCATTACCACTTCACGGTCGTTGCCTTGGACGTGCCGAGCCTGGGTCTTGACGCGACGACGCACGCCGCGGTCGTGGGATTCTTCCTCGGCCAGCACGCGGTGGCGTCGGGCGAGCTTATCGCGACGGCGCGCCAGTAGAGCGTCCACCGTGAGCAGGTACAAGTGTGTGCTGTGGTGTCACACGGCGAGCCGTAGCCAGCGCGCTCAGCCATGAAGCGTGGCCCTCCACATGATCACGAGCCCGTGAACCAGCGCCACTGCCTGGTCTATGGCTCTTGATCAACGACGGGGCTCGCGAAGTGTTGCGGCCGTGCCCTGACGCACCGGATACGGTGGGTCGACAGGCTCGACGAAGGGACCGTCTCCGTGGCCCTCACCCGCGCCGCCATCATCGGCGGCAACCGGATTCCGTTCGCCCAGGCGAACGGCCCGTACGCTCACGCGTCCAACCAGGACATGCTCACCGCCGCGCTCGACGGGCTGGTGGCGCGTTTCGGGCTGCAGGACCAGCGGCTGGGCGAGGTTGCCGCGGGCGCCGTCCTCAAGCACAGCCGGGACTTCAACTTGACCCACGAGTCGGTGCTCGGCTCGGCGCTGTCGGCCACGACACCCGCTTACGACGTGCAGCAGGCCTGCGGCACCGGCTTGGAGGCAACGATCCTGGTGGCCAACAAGCTCGCGCTAGGCCAGATCGAGGCGGGGATCGCCGGCGGGGTCGACACGGTGTCCGATGCGCCCATCGCGGTCAACGAGGACCTGCGCGAGGTACTGCTGGACGTCAGCCGCGCCCGTTCGCTGGGCGGGCGCGTCAAGGCGCTTGGTCACCTGCGGCCCGGTCAACTCAAGCCTGAGATCCCGCGCAACGCGGAACCGCGCACCGGCCTGTCGATGGGCGAACACGCGGCCATCACCGCCGCCGAGTGGGGCGTGAGTCGCGAGGCACAGGACGATCTGGCGGTAGCCTCGCACCGCAACCTCGCGGCCGCGTACGAGCGGGGCTTTTTCAGCGACCTGGTCACCCCGTTTCTCGGGGTCACCCGCGACCAGAACCTGCGGCCGGACACGTCAATCGAAAAGCTGGCCGCGCTGAGACCAGTCTTCGGCCGCGGGCGAAGTGCCACCATGACCGCCGGAAACTCGACGCCGCTCACCGACGGGGCGTCGACCGTGCTGCTCGGCACTGACGAGTGGGCTGCGGCGCGCAGTCTTCCAGTGCTCGCCCACGTCGTCGACGCGGAGACCGGCGCCGTCGACTACGTGCATGGCGACCGCCGCGCGGACGGGCTGCTGATGGCCCCGGTGTACGCACTGCCCCGGCTGCTCGCGCGTACCAAACTCACCCTGCAGGACTTCGACTTCTACGAGATCCACGAGGCCTTCGCGTCGACCGTCCTGGCAACGCTGGCCGCGTGGGAGGACGCGGAGTTCTGCCGGACCCGGCTCGGCCTCGCCGAGCCGCTGGGCCCCATCGACAGGTCCCGGTTGAATGTGACCGGGTCGTCGCTTGCGGCGGGCCATCCCTTCGCGGCCACCGGAGGAAGAATCGTCGCCACGCTGGCCAAGCTGCTCGCCGAGAGGGGCTCCGGCCGGGGGCTCATCTCGATCTGCGCGGCCGGCGGCCAGGGCGTCGTGGCGATGCTGGAACGCCAGCCTCATTCGTCATGATCTCGGGAATCTCTGCGAGATCTGGCAGATTCCACCGAGATCATCGCTCGGCGAGCTGGGAGATTTGGTGAGTGATCGGTATCTGAGTTTCGTCAACAGCCGTTTTGGTAGCGGCGTAGCGCCGCGGCTGGGTCTGCCTCGTCCTGCCGTGCTCCGCCGCTACGAGCCCGGTGCACCGTTGGTGCCCGGGCCGGTGCTGCTCGGCTCGGCCGCGGGCGACGGGATCGGCGGCATCGCCGGCCTGCTGCGAGCCGCAGGTGTCGACGTGCAGCTGGCCGACCGCGAGGACACCCAGTGGGCGGCCCTGGTGCTCGACGCCACTGGGCTGGCCAATCCCGGTGACCTCGGCGGTCTGCGGGACTTCTTCGCCGGCTCCCTGCGGCGGCTGGGCCCGTCGGGACGCGTGGTCGTGCTCGGTCGTCCGCCGGCCGGGGTCGACCCGTACACCGACGCCGCGCGGCAGGCACTCGACGGCATCGTCCGATCGCTGGCGAGAGAGCTGCGCGCCGGGAGCACGGCCAACCTCGTCCTGGTCGATGGTGACGTCTCCCTCGAGTCCACGCTGCGGTTCCTGCTCTCCGGACGGTCGGCGTACGTCGACGGGCAGGTGATCCGGGTCGGCCCGGGCTCGGCACCGGCACCGGCCGACTGGTCGATGCCACTCGACGGAAAGGTCGCCGTGGTCACCGGTGCGGCGAGGGGGATCGGTGCGGCGATCGCCACCGTCCTCGCGCGCGACGGCGCGCACGTCGTTGCGGCGGATCTGCCGGCGGCCGGCGAGGGGCTGGCTGCGGTCGCCAACCGGGTCGGCGGCACGTCCCTGCAGCTGGACATCGCGGCCCCGGACGCCTCGGCTCGGTTGCTCGAGTACCTGGGCGAGCGGCATGGCGGCGTCGACATCCTGATCCACAACGCAGGCGTCACCCGGGACAGGCTGCTGGCGAACATGAAGCCCGAGCAGTGGGACGGCGTGCTCGCCGTCAACCTCGAGGCGGCGTTACGGATCAACGCCGCGCTGCTCGGCAGCCGCGTGCTGCGGTCCGGGGCGCACGTCGTGTGTCTGGCCTCCGTCAGCGGCATCGCCGGCAACCGCGGGCAGACCAACTACGCCGCGAGCAAGGCGGGCGTGATCGGCATGGTGCGCTCGTCCGCGTCGGCGTTCGCTCGACGCGACGGCACGATCAATGCGGTCGCCCCCGGATTCATCGACACCGACATGACGCATGCGATGCCGTTCGCCACCCGGGAGGTTGCTCGGCGGCTGAACAGCTTGCAGCAGGCCGGCCTGCCGGTCGACGTGGCCGAGACGGTGGCGTGGCTGGCCTGGCCGTCGACCGGCGGGGTGAACGGGCAGGTGGTCCGGGTCTGCGGGCAGAGCGTGGTCGGCGCGTGAGCGCGCCCGTGATCAGGCCAGCTGGCCAGGTGGCGCTGGCCGAGTCACCTCGGCTGGCCCCGCTGTACGTGCGAGCGGCGCTCGGCGCCCGCGCCCACCGCGGTGACGTGCTGCCAACCACGCAGTACACGCTCGCCGCCCAGCCGATTAAGGCGGACTCGCTTGCGGCCTACCAGCGGGTCTGCGGCTTCCGGGTGGGCGACACGGTGCCTGCCACCTACCCGCATATCGTGGCGTTCCCGCTGGCGATGCAGCTCATGGTTCAGCGGGACCTTCCCTTCCCGTTGCCAGGTCTGGTTCACGTGGCCAACTCGATCACCCAGCATCGTCCGCTTAATCTCGGTGAGTCGATCACGGTGCGCGTGCAGGCGGCCGACCTCCGCCCGCATCCGGCCGGCCGGCAGTTCGACCTGGTCGCGGAGGCGGCGGTTGACCAGGACACGGTGTGGACGAGCCGCAGCACGTATCTGCGCCGGGACCATTCAGCTGACCGTCCCGCCGAGCAGCGCGCTGAAACGCCGCCGCCGACCGGGGCGACTGCGATCTGGCGGGTGCCCGGCGACATCGGCCGCCGCTATGCGGCCGTCTCCGGCGATCGAAACCCCATCCACCTGAGTGCAGCGGCCGCTAAGACTTTTGGTTTCCCGCGAGCCATCGCGCACGGCATGTGGCTGGCCTCCCGGGGCCTCGCTTCGCTGGAAGGGCGGCTGGCCGACGCGTTCAGGTACGACGTTGCCTTCAAGACACCGGTGCTGCTGCCCGCCAAGGCGTTGCTGACGACGTCGGGCAGTCGCAGCGCCTGGGCCGTCGACCTGCGCGACGCTCGCACCGGCAAGCCGCACCTGACCGGGACGGTCAACGCCATCGGCTGACAGTCACGCCGCCCGGCTCCGAATGATCAAGAGTGTCCTGCGGAAGGTTCGTCGGGCGGAACTTTCGCCGCATCCGCTTCCAGTTCCGCGAAGGTCTCCTGCAATGCAGTGATCGACTCGTTGACGGGGCCGATCTGGTCGTCGCTCGGGACGACGTCCAGCGTGCTGGCTGTCGCGGTCAGTTCCAGCAGCCGGGCGTAGACGCCGGACACCTCGTCGACGGCAGAACGCAGCTTGGCCAGCAGCCCGTCGCGCCGGGCGTGCAGCCGGCGCAGCGTCTCACCGACTGCCGCTGTCGAGCTGCGCCGAGCCAGCGCGTCCGCCCGTTCGATGGCGACGTCGAGGGTGTCGACGGCTTGGGCAACCTGCAGCGCCGAGCTGCGCGCCCCGTCCGCGGCGGTGAGCGCGTTGACGGTCGAGATCTCCACCGCGTCCGGTAGTTCCGACGCGTTGAGCGAGCGCAAGTTGCGCAGACACTCGTCCAGGTCGGTCATCAGGTCGGCCTGTACGGTGCCGGGCCGCAGGTCGCGGGTGTCCCGCTGTTCGAGCGATCGCGACGTCAGCGCACCGACGCCGGCCGCGGCCACCAGCATGCCCCCCGCCACGACGCCCGCGCCTGCGATCGGAGCTCCGGCGGCCCAGGTCAGGCCGCCGCCGATGCCGGCGAGCACGACTGTCCACGGCTCGCGAAGCGCGGCCACGGCACGCCCCCGCACGCTCACGGACCTACTCCAGGATCATGGCTGTGCATTGGCATCAGAAGTTCGACAGGACGTTCGTGAACACCGTATTGATCGTCTGCGGATCCGTCGCGTCGTAGGCCGCGGCCCGCGACGCCTGCGAGATCGACCTGAGGGTAGCCAGGTCGGCGTCCTTGCCGTACGCGATCGAGAAGATGCGCACCCCACCTTCGCTGGCGTGGGCGCTCAGATCCTTGACCAGGCCGTCGAGATCGTTGTCGGCCGGGTATTCGTTCTGACCGTCGGTGAGCAGGACGACTGCGTTGATCAGCTTCGGGTCGTCGGACGTGTTCATGGCGCTCGCGGCCGCTCGGGTAACGGCGTAGAGCGGGGTGCCGTTCAGCGGGCTGAGGGCGCCGATCGCCTGCTGGATCTCGGTTTTCTGGCTGGCAACTGGCCCGATCGACACGAGCTCGCTGTAGATACCGCTCGGCGTCTTCAGATTCGTGGTGAAGGTCCACAACCCCAGTTGATCGGTCGGTGCGAGCTGACCCAATGCGGTCACCGCGGCGGACTTGGCGAGCTCCAGCTTCGTCTTGCCCGATGAGCCGGCGGGATCGCCCATCGACCCCGATACGTCAAGTACGAGCAGGATGCGCGCGCGCTTGCGCAGCGCCTCCCACGTACTGCGCACGCCAGCGAGCACCTGTGGGTTTGGCGGCTTCAAAGTGATCTTGACTCCGTCGGCCAGGACGTTCTTGCTGGACGTGATCGCGCCGCCCGGCTTTCGGTCGAACGTGCGGAATCCCGCGTCGGTGAAACGTCTCTGCTGGTCAGGAGCATGCACGTACGTAAGGAAGTCCTGCGCGCCGGCCTTCTTGTGCGGTGTGGTCCAGGGCGCATCGAGGATTGCGTACGGGCTGTCGCTGTAGAGCGTCCCCTCCTTGGGGTAGACGGCCACGAGCGGCACGTGCGGCGGCGGGTGCTTTCCGAGTGTTGCCGGGTCGCCGCTGGGGTTGCCGGCGTCGTAGTCGAGTACGGACTTTTCCTCGACCGCCACGGCGCTGACGTAGCTGAGCGCAGACCCTGCGTCGTCGGCCCGCTGCAGATTCGTCAGGTAGGTGAGCGTCGTGTCGCCGTAATGGACGACCGCCTGCTCCACCCCTGCGACGAACGCGCGGACCTTGGGGTCGGCCAGGTCGCGGGCGGTGAGGTCGGAGGACGTGCCGGTCGCGGCCACGAACGTGCCGATCGTGGCCGCCAGGCCGGAAGTCGAGATGTTGGGGTTCGTCTTGCCCAGGAGGAACTTGCCCCACTCCGGGTGTCTGTTCGCCGCCCACCCCGTTGGGCTGTTGGCCAGTTTCAACAGGTCCGACCAGCCGATCTGCGCGGTCGGCCAGCCGAGCGCCTGAGCCATCGGCTGGGGCATCGCGAGCGTCAGTGGCGTCGAGGTAACTGACGGTGGCGACGTGGGCACCTGTACGTCATGACGATCGTGTGCCGCGGCGTCGGTCTGCAGCAGCCCGAGCCAGGTCGAGGCGGCGGGCGTCCAGGCATCGGGCGGCGGACCGTCCGCGGACGGGTCCCAGCCGCTGGCCAGCTCAGCCTCGGCCATGCCGGACGCGATGGAACGCACGTTCACGGCGTAGCAGGCGCCGTCCACGGTCCGGTCCGAGCGGTTGTAGCTGCCCGCGATGGCCGCCATAAGCGCCGCCTTCTCGCTCGACGCGACAACCGTGACCGTCGTGCATCCTCGGCGTGGCGGCGCGGTCTCGCCGCCCTGCGCCTTACCCTTGCCGCCTGCGGACGTTACCAGCCGGATCACCACGATCAGCGCGATTCCGACCACCACCGCGGCGATGATCGGCAGGCGGTTTCGACGGGCCACGGGGTCGCTCCTGATCCGCTGGCAGTCTTCTGTGGGCTGTCAGTGTGTCATCCCGACGCGAATGCCGTCGCCGCCCGCACGGCGCCGTTATTAGGATGTCCGAGTATGACGTGGCTTGTGTCTCGTAACCCCAATCCGCGCTCTGCCGGGGAGCGGAGCGCCATTCTGGCGGATCCCGGCTTCGGCCAGTACTTCACCGATCACATGGTCCGGATCGACTGGACCGCCGACGACGGTTGGACAGACGGGCGGGTGTTGCCGTACGGGCCGTTGACCCTGGACCCGGCCACCATGGTGCTGCACTACGGGCAGGAGATCTTCGAGGGGCTGAAGGCATATCTGCAGCCCGACGGGTCTATCGCGACGTTCCGGCCCACCGCGAATGCAGCCCGGTTCGCCCGTTCGGCTCGTCGCCTGGGGATGGCCGAGCTGCCGGAGGAGCTGTTCGTCCAGTCGATTCGATCACTCGTCGACGTCGACCGTGACTGGGTTCCGGATGGGCCGGACGCGTCGCTGTACCTGCGCCCATTCATGCTCGCCACGGAGGTGGGCCTTGGCGTGCGACCGGCCAATGCGTACGCCTTCCTGCTGATCGCATCACCGGCGGGCGCCTACTTCCCCCGAGGCGTCGAGCCGGTCACCGTGTGGCTGTGCACCGAGTACACCCGCGCCGCTCCCGGTGGTACTGGCGAGGCCAAGTGCGGCGGCAACTATGCGGCCTCGCTCGTGGCGCAGGCGCAAGCGGCGGCGCAAGGCTGCGACCAGGTCGTCTGGCTGGATGCAGTCGAGCACCGGTGGGTGGAAGAGATGGGTGGCATGAACCTGTACTTCGTGTACGGGTCGGGGCCATCAGCCCGCATCGTCACACCTGCCCTCACCGGGACGTTGTTGCCCGGCATCACCCGGGACTCGCTGCTCGCCCTCGCGCACGACCTCGGCTACGCGGCCGAGGAAGGCAAGATCTCGACAGACGAATGGCAGGCGGGCAACGCCTCGGGGGCGCTGACCGAGGTCTTCGCCTGCGGCACGGCTGCCGTCATCACCCCCGTGGGCACGGTGAAAAGCGTGTCCGACGAGTGGACGGTGGGCGACGGATCACCGGGTCCGGTCACGATGCAGCTGCGGCAGAAGCTGCTGGCCCTGCAAAACGGCGGTGAACCCGATCCGCACGGCTGGATGCACCGCCTGGTCTGATCCGCCGTTGGCCGGTTGATCGGCAGGGTGGCGACGTTCGACAGCTCCAACATGATGCGCCCGCTGAAGCCCGGGTCGATGAACACGGCCGTCGAGTCGGTCAGCAGACCCAGCCGGCCGAGGCTCGAGTTGTGGTGCGGATGTAGCGCGAACCGGCGAGAAACAGCCCGGATGGCGACGGGACTTCGACGCACCGGACCGGCACCGTTGCGATCTCGTCGACCGCGACGATCGCCCTGAACGCAGGTGTTCGGTCCTCGGCCTTTAGGCGTATCTTCTTGCGGGCGAGACGAAACGCCGGAATGCGTGGGGTGAACTTGACCTGGTAGCAAGGCCCATGATCGATGCCGTTGAGCACAGCCTGCTTCTTCCGCTGTGTGGGACGCAGGCTCGGCCGAACGCGTCCACATACCCGTCGGAATCCATCAGGCCCTGCAACAACGCAGTGCGGTCACCGATCTCCGCCGTCAGGTAGCTGGACGGGATGTGCTTGTTGCCGAGGAGTCCGAGCGAGCGAAGCGAGCTCGATCGAGAACGAACTGTCGGACGCGTGACGACCATGCGCATCGCGGACGCGGCCTTCATGTCTGCGAGACACACCACCCACTCGCCCAGCGAGGTCGTCCGGCAACGTGACAATCTCCAGCGTCGAACCGAGGACGAACTCGCCCGGGTGCAGCACGAACGGGTCGTCGCCCTTCGGCTCGACCAGGGTGGTTAGGTCGTGCCTGTACGATGTGCCAGGTCGCGGGTGTAGTTCAATGGCAGAACATCAGCTTCCCAAGCTGACAGTGCGGGTTCGATTCCCGTCACCCGCTCCAGCAGGACCCCCTTATCTTGCAGGGGATTCCTGGTGTAGTGGCCCCCGCTACGCCCTTTCATCGGGTGGCGCTCCAACCCAAGGTGGGGGCGCGTCCGGCACGGCTGGACCTCGACGACCAGCCTGTCGGCGTATTACTGGGCCGGCGCATGCCACTGCTGGATTCGATGAGTGAGATCGGTGCAAGCGCCGTCATTTTGGGAACTGTCTGGCAACCGGTCAGGCTGTCGGCGGACCGTCGCACCGGGCCCGGAAGCGCGGCCAGTGACTGCCCACCATCGGTTGGTCGTGCGCGAATGCTTCGCCCACCGGGCGCTCAGTTTCTGTCAGGAACTTCTGCCGACGTAGTTTGTGCAGTCGCGCACGTCGTTGAAGTCCTGCTCGTTCAGGAAGTGGCAGTAGGGCAAGAATCGCCGAGGGTCGCTCGCCAGCGCCTCGGGGAACCACAGGGGCTTTGCGCCCGCCCAACAGCCGATCTCGATCCTGGGCTCCGTACGTCTGAAGGCCATCTCGACCGCTGGCAGAATGTCGGTGTCGCAGCTGAACACCACTGCCGCGTCGAACTCCTTGAGGGCGCTTCCGGGAAGTCCGTGGGTCATGGTGTGGCCGGGTAGAGCTGTAGGCCACCGAGGTGGAAGTAGATCGCGGTCTTGAAGTGCTCGCGGTTGCGGTAGCCACGCGCTGAGACTCTGATCGCCTGGATGCGGGAGTTGAGGCCTTCGGCGCCGGCGTTGGTGATCCGGTGGGCGAAGTAGGACAGCAGCCCCGCCTGGTGACGTTTGAGTGTCTTAGCCGCGTCGATGATCGGTTTGAGCCGGCAGTGGGTGGCCCAGAAGTACCAGCGGTTGAAGTGCTTGGCCGCCCAGCCGCGGCGCTTATAGGACCAGAAGTGCCGCAGGCTCTCCTTGATCGCCCACGCCCGCGCGGTGCGCAGGTCGCCGGCCTGCAGCGTGGCGAACCGGTCGGCGTGACGGTCGGGCAGGTTCTCGGCCGAGTACAGCCAGAGGTACTTCGAACCGGCCAGGCTCTTGTCACCGGCCGCGACCAGCGCCCGGTTCTCTTGCTTGCGGACGGTGTCCACCGCGCCGGTGAGGTAGCCCATCAGGTGGTACCGGTCGAACACGATCTTGTCGTCCGGGTCGGTCAGGTGCGCGCGCACCGAGTTGGCGAACGGCTCCCACATGTCCATCGCGACCGCCTGGATGCCGGCCAGCTGCTCGGGCGTGAACTTCTCGAAGTAGCCGTCCAGGCTGGCCTGGCGTCGCTCTCGGCGATGTAGTCCACGGTGCCGGTGTCCAGGTCGGCGACCACGGTGATGTAGTCCTGTCCCCGCCCGGCCGCCTTCTCATCGACCCCGACATGCGCCGGGGCGGTCAGTGGTTTCGCGGTCAGGCCCCGGGCCACCGCGCGGTCCATCAGGTGCCACGCCTCATCCCGCTGACCCGCAGCAACCCGGCCGCGGAGGCCACGTCGCAGGCGGCGAGCACGTCGATGGCCAGCCGCTCGAACAACACGGTGAACCGTGCGTGCGGCTCAGCCCACGGCAGCCGCACCTGCCGCACCCCGTGCTCGGGGCACTCGACCCGCGGCGGGCGGGCGTGCAGGAACGTCAAGAACGCACACGAGTCCAGATGCCGCCAAGCCCGCTCCTCGGCGTGGTCGTAGACCGCCAGCTCCCGCTCGCAGTCCGGGCACGCGAACCGCGTCCGGCCCGGATGCCCGACCCACACGTCCACCCGCCCGCCGGGGGCCGACAGCTCGACGCGATCAACCTCCCACGGCGCGACCAACCCCAGCAGATGGCGGTACAACTCGGTGTCGCGCATGCGACAGATCCTGCCGCCAAGCGCCCGTCACACCCAGACCCGACCCACGAAGAACCCGGAAGCGCCTCCTATGGCGCTTCCGGGAAGTCCGTGGGTCATGGTGTGGCCGGGTAGAGCTGTAGGCCACCGAGGTGGAAGTAGATCGCGGTCTTGAAGTGCTCGCGGTTGCGGTAGCCACGCGCTGAGACTCTGATCGCCTGGATGCGGGAGTTGAGGCCTTCGGCGCCGGCGTTGGTGATCCGGTGGGCGAAGTAGGACAGCAGCCCCGCCTGGTGACGTTTGAGTGTCTTAGCCGCGTCGATGATCGGTTTGAGCCGGCAGTGGGTGGCCCAGAAGTACCAGCGGTTGAAGTGCTTGGCCGCCCAGCCGCGGCGCTTATAGGACCAGAAGTGCCGCAGGCTCTCCTTGATCGCCCACGCCCGCGCGGTGCGCAGGTCGCCGGCCTGCAGCGTGGCGAACCGGTCGGCGTGACGGTCGGGCAGGTTCTCGGCCGAGTACAGCCAGAGGTACTTCGAACCGGCCAGGCTCTTGTCACCGGCCGCGACCAGCGCCCGGTTCTCTTGCTTGCGGACGGTGTCCACCGCGCCGGTGAGGTAGCCCATCAGGTGGTACCGGTCGAACACGATCTTGTCGTCCGGGTCGGTCAGGTGCGCGCGCACCGAGTTGGCGAACGGCTCCCACATGTCCATCGCGACCGCCTGGATGCCGGCCAGCTGCTCGGGCGTGAACTTCTCGAAGTAGCCGTCCAGGCTGGCCTGGCGTCGCTCGTCGGCGATGTAGTCCACGGTGCCGGTGTCCAGGTCGGCGACCACGGTGATGTAGTCCTGTCCCCGCCCGGCCGCCTTCTCATCGACCCCGACATGCGCCGGGGCGGTCAGTGGTTTCGCGGTCAGGCCCCGGGCCACCGCGCGGTCCATCAGGTGCCACGCCTCATCCCAGCTGACCCGCAGCAACCCGGCCGCGGAGGCCACGTCGCAGGCGGCGAGCACGTCGATGGCCAGCCGCTCGAACAACACGGTGAACCGTGCGTGCGGCTCAGCCCACGGCAGCCGCACCTGCCGCACCCCGTGCTCGGGGCACTCGACCCGCGGCGGGCGGGCGTGCAGGAACGTCAAGAACGCACACGAGTCCAGATGCCGCCAAGCCCGCTCCTCGGCGTGGTCGTAGACCGCCAGCTCCCGCTCGCAGTCCGGGCACGCGAACCGCGTCCGGCCCGGATGCCCGACCCACACGTCCACCCGCCCGCCGGGGGCCGACAGCTCGACGCGATCAACCTCCCACGGCGCGACCAACCCCAGCAGATGGCGGTACAACTCGGTGTCGCGCATGCGACAGATCCTGCCGCCAAGCGCCCGTCACACCCAGACCCGACCCACGAAGAACCCGGAAGCGCCTCCTTGAGCAGGGAGCTCTCGACGAGATCGATTGCGAGCGCGACATCGACGCCCTTCTCGCGCGGTGGATGGTCTGGCCAGCCTCGATAGTTGAGATCACGGCGGGTGATGCGCACCCGTTGATCACGCTGCCATGCAGCTGTTTGCGCGTCGTTGGCGGCGGTGGTCGTCGGGTGGTGCGCAGGGTTCGGGCGGCCGCGGAAGACCCGGATCGACGTAAGGGTGCTCTCGATCTTGCGCTTGGACGCGACGCGCTCAGCGAGCAGAACCGGATGCACGAGACTCGCCTCGACGGGTGCGCCATACGGCATGAACAGGCCGCGCGCCGTCAGGTGGGCATTCTGGTAGTCGATGAATACTGCCAACTTCTCAGCCACCCGTCGGCTCCTCAGCAAAAAGCCCCGCCAATCCCGGAGGACGGCGGGGAGCAATGAAACAAGTCTACTGGTTGCCGTAAGTCCTTGTCACGATCAGTTCGGAATTCCGAGGCGCGACCCCAGTGAGGCTTGTCGTGTCACGGGCGCCTGGGGATGGTGCCCCGTCACTAGGTGGTGGTGGAGAACCGCTGGGCGATCGGGCCACCTGCTTGGACTTGTCCGCACCGATGGCTCTCCCCGGTGGAGGCGGTGTGCCCCAAGTCGCCCGACTGCTCGAGTAAGCCGTCAACAGTGCACCCGCTGACGCGACGGCGAAGACCGACGGGACCGGCCCGCTTCGTCGGCGACGCGGGCGTTCACCGCCGGCGTTACGGCAGGACAGGTGCCCGGTGTGCCTGCACGCCTTGACGACGACGGCGCCGGGCGTTGCCCGCCGTGATGATCACGCCGCCTTCGCGGTGTGAGGATCGCCGGCGGTTTAGGCCCACAGGTCGTCGAGGGTCGGTATTGCCACCCGCGCGGAGGTGAGGGTGCGGCGCGGTGGCGGCGGGGGCGGGTCGGCTTCGGTGATGTCCAGGACGGCGAGGGCGGGGTGGGTGAGGAACCGGCTGGCGGGGGCGAGGCTGTGCCGGTCGTTGCTGGAGCGCCGGTGGTGCGGCATGCGCAGCGGGGTGTAGAGGGTGAGCTGGTCGCGGGCGCGGGTAACGGCGACGTAGAACAGGCGGTGCTCCTCGATCAGGCCGGTCGTCGGTGGACAGCGCCATGTCGGACGGGGAAGGCGCCGTCGACCAGTCCGATGAGGTGGACGCGATCCCACTCCAGGCCTTTCGCGGAGTGCACCGTGGAGAGCACCAGGTAGTCCTCGTCGAGGTGCGGCGGCCCGGCCAGGTCGCTGCTGGAGGCGGGCGGGTCGAGGGTGAGGCCGGCGACGTAGTCGGCCAGGGTGGGTGCGGCCTGGGCGGCGGCCAGCAGCCGGTCGAGGTCGGCGAGCCGGGCGGGATGGTCGGGGTAGCGGCGGATCAGCAGCGGCCGCAGCATCGTGAGGATGTCGGCGGCGCGGTCGACGGTGGCCTGTTCGTCGCGGGCGGCGCAGGCCGGTCAGGGTGCGCGGCAAGTTTCGTGCGGGCGGTGGCGGGGGCGGCAGCGACGGCGTCGGCGTGCCGGTCGGTCGATGTTGCCGGCGGTGGGCTGCAGGACGGCGAGCAGGTCGCGGGCCCGGGCCGGGCCGATGCCGTCGTGCAGCCGCAGCAGCCGGAACCAGGCGATCTCATCGGCGGGGTTGTCGAGCAGCCGCAGCCCGGCGAGGAAGTCCTTGACGTGCGCGGCTTCCAGGAACTTCAGGCCGCCGAACTTCACGAACGGCACACGGCGGGCGGTCAGCTCGATCTCCAGCAGGTCGCTGTGGTGGGCGGCGCGCATCAGCACCGCCTGGTCGCGCAGCCGGCCGCCGGCCTCGACGGCGTCGAGCACCGCGTCGGCGACGTGGCGGGCTTCGGCGGCGGCGTCGTAGCAGCGCACCAGCCGCGGCCGACCGGCCGGCGCGTCGTCGCGGTCGGTCCGCGTGCAGCCGCAGGCCCAGGTCGTGGCTGCCCGGTCGCACGACGTTGGCCAGGTCGAGCAGCGGTTGCCGGGACCGGAAGTTGCGTTCCAGCCGCACCACCGTCACCCCGGTGAGGGCGGCGGTGAGGTCGGTGAGGTGCGCGGCGTCGGCGCCGCGGAAGCCGTAGATGGCCTGGGCGTCGTCGCCGACCACGGTCAGACCCGGCGCCGTCCGGGCGCAGCAGCCGGACGATGTCGACCTGGACCTGGTTGACGTCCTGGTACTCGTCGACCAGCACGTGATCCCACCGGCCGGCGAGCGTCGGTCCGACGGTGGGGTCGGTGAGCAGGATGCGCCAGGCCAGCAGCAGGTCGTCGAAGTCCAGCAGGCCGGCGGCCCGTTTGCGGGCGGTGTAGCCGCGGAACAAGCCGAGGATGGCCTCGGTGTGGGGGTCGCACCACGGGAACAGCTCGCCGATCACCTCCCGGGCCGGTCGGCCGGTGTTCACCGCCCGGGAGTACACGTCGACCAGGGTGTCCGCGCGAGGAAACCGCTCTGTCGTGCCGGCCAGGCCGTGATCGTGCCGCAGCAGGTCCATCAAATCCGCGCGCATCCGCCTGATCCAGCACCGACAACCGCGCGGGCAAGCCCAGGGTCTCGGCGTGCACGCTGAGCAGCCGGTGCGCCACCGCATGGAACGTGCCGCCCCACAATCGAGTGGCGGCCCGCCGGTCCCCGCACAGCACCGCCGCCCGGGCCAGCATGTCCGCCGCCGCCCGGCGGGTGAACGTGAGCAGCAGGATCCGCGCCGGGTCAACACCATCAGCCAACAGCCGCGCCACCCGCGCGGTCACCGTGCGGGTCTTCCCGGTGCCCGCGCCCGCGACGATGACCAGCGGGCCGCCGCCATGGCAGGCCGCGGCGAGCTGCGCCTCGTCCAACCCCGCATCCCACCCACCGTCGAACACGCGTGCGAGTCTAGGCGCGGCGCCGGCTGATCGCGGGGACGCAGTCGGCTCGGCGAGGCGCGAAGCAGCACTGCTGGGGCCTGGTGCGCCCCTCATCGGGCGCTCTCGCGGCTGCCCGCAAGGGAGGTCTTGCGGGCACGGTCGAGGCCTCGCGGGAACGCCCGATTCACATTCGCGCCGAATCGCGCGGTAGACGGTGCCGCTGCGGTTGTTCTGTACCGGCTATCGGCGCGACGCGACGCGCTGCCTGTAAGACGTCACGGTCGCCGGGCGGGCGGCGAGAACGGCAGATCCGGAACGGAACACGCGTCTTCTCTGGTGAGCTGCTGTCAAGTGCTCTGCTCGCTCATTCGTCGACTGTCGCGGCGACGAGTGCGCGTGCCGTGTTAGCTGCCGTCGGCGGATCCGGACCGGTCGAGGCGGCGATCTGGGATGAACCAGATGACGGCGGTGACCACGTACAGCCCGTAGGAGATCCACGGGCTGACCCAGGCCAGGCCGATCCCGATGAGGTACAGGGTGATCGAGGCGTCGCCCTTCCGCTGCGACCCGATCGCCCGGGCCAGCGCTGAGTCGCGTCCGTTGCACCGGATGATCGCCCGCTCGAGGATCACGTACGCTACGGCGGCGCCGACCGAGGCCACTCCCCACGCGGCGGCGGGCAGGTGGGCCCGGCAGTAGCGGCCCATCCATTCGGTGAGCACTGGGATGAGGGATAGCCAGAACAGCATGTGCAGGTTGGCCCACATCACCGCGCCGTTGATGCGGCGGGTGGCGCGCAGCAGGTGGTGGTGGACCCAGTAGATCCCGATGGCGGTGAAGCTCAACAGGTAGACGAGCAGCGCCGGCAGCCCGGCGCCGAGCGCGTGCAGCGTGGGGGCGGCGGGCGGCTGAAGCTCGAGCGCCATGATGGTGATGATCACCGCCAGCACCCCGTCGCTGAATGCCGCGAGACGGTCCGGTTCCCGGCCGCCCTCGGCGCCCGACCCGGTGCCCGGAGTCCAGCGTCGGATGCCGACCATCAGCCGGCCGTGCCAGGGCAGCCGGCCAGCAGATCGAGACGGGATCGGATGTGCTCAGGCAGCGGGCTGAACGGTCGCCGGCGCAGGCCTTGGCTTGAGACCCGCTGCGTGCCAGGCCTTCGGCTGCGTGTCCGGTTCACCCCCACCGCTCGGCGATTCGACCGTTGTGCACACGGAAGAACTCCGCAAGCCTGATCCGGGTGTGCTCGCCGGACAGGGTCACCCCGCTGATGGTGCCCTGCAGGGCGACCAGGTCATCTTCGGCGATGATGCGATCGATCGTCGGCGAGATTGCCCAGCTGTTCACGCAACCGCGCCGCGGTCGCGGTCACGTCCTCTCGGGTGGGGTCACTGCCGGCGGGCGGGTCGTGGTTCAGGTAGTCCACGCTCATCAGCTCGTCGGCCAGCTCGAGCCGTCCGTGGGTGAAGAACTCCTGGTACAGGCGGCGCACCACCTCCTTGTTGGCGGCCAGTGTGTCGGTGCCCACCCTCAGGCTCCGGTCGGGTCGCCCTGATCAGCTTTGAGGTCGGGTGCGATCTCGCCGAGCAGGTCGTCCAGCGACCGCGCGGGGCGTCCGGTGAGCCGCGCCACGGTGTCGGTCACTTGCGCGGCGTACCCGTCGCTGCCCGAGCGCCGGTGGTCCTGGTACTGGCCGACCAGCGCGTCTGCAAACCACGCATTCAGCCCGGCGCCGAGCAGCCCTTCGCGCACCGCCTCATCGGGCGCATCCACGTAGCTGATCTGCCGTCCCAGGGCCTGGGTGAGCTTGCCTGCGACATCCGTGTAGGACAGCGCCTCGGGGCCGGTGACGTCATAGTGCGCGCCGGCGTGCCCGGGCTCGGTCAGAACGACGGCGGGCTACCGCCGCGACGTCGCGGGTGTCGACCATGCTGATCCGTGCCTGCCCGGCGACGTAGAAGGTCCCCGTCTGGTCGATGGAGGGGATCGTCGACTCGGGAATGTTCTGCAGGAACAGGTTCGGGCGCACGACCACAAAGGCAAGCCCGGAATCCTCCAGGTAACGGTCGCAGATCGTGTGCGCGTTGACGAACTCGGCCGGGGACTCCTTATCGGCCCCGACGGCGACATCGTCGTCCGGTCGGTGCACTCGGATCTCGATCGTCACGGGACCTCATCCCTCATCAGGACGCGCGACCAGCGGCATATGAGTGCGATTGGTTTTGCGAACCGCTACCTGTCTGGGTCGAGGTTTCTCCGTCCCAAGCGGTCGGCAACGAACACGGCGAGCGCCTCTCGAGACGGGTGCCCCCAGCCGATGCAAAACGGGTACCCGGCCGGGTCGGCGTACACCTGATAGCCCTCGTCGCTATGCAAATCCGGAGCTGTCTGGAGCAGTCGGGCGCCGCGGGCGACTGCCTCTTCGTGCGCAGCTCGTGGGTCATCGACGTGGAGGTCGAGATGCACTTGTTGAGGGACTCCGTGCGGCCAGCCAGGAGGAACGTGGTTCGGTGCCAGCTGCACGCCGATCCGCCACTCCCTCCACCGTGGTCACCGTGGTCACCGACGGCTGGGTCGCCTACCCGAAGGCGTGCCGGGACTGGTTCGTCCACGAGCCGCGACCGGTTGCCGGGTCGGGCAAGCAGGCCAACGAACTGCTGCCCGCTGTGCACCGGGTCGCCTCGTTGTGCAAGCGGTGGCTGCTGGGTAATCACCAGGGAGGCGTCGAGTCCGAGCACCTGCAGTCCTACCTGGAGGAGTTCTGCTTCCGCTTCAACCGGCGCCACTCCCGCGCCCGGGGCCTGCTGTTCTACCGGCTGATGCAGTACGCCGCCGGCGCGCCACCGCTAACCTACCGGGCACTGGTCGCCAACCCGCAACCGAAGACGATCAAGCCCGCTGGCGTGAAGGGAGAACGTTCCCGCCCGAGCAGTCTGGCCCGGCCTCCCGAGGATCGGCCCTGGCGAGCCGCTGACAGCCTCGAATAGCCCGCAAACTCAGGCGAGTGGCAGTGAAATGGATAGCCCACTAGAACAATTCCGGGACAACGCTGGCCGAGCCGGTGGTACGGCTGATCAACATGCGGCCTCCCGCGGGTGCTGGCGGTGTCCATATCCTCCAGCTCGACGACGGCGAACAGGCGCGCCGCCCTCGGACTACGAGTCGGAGTGACCGGTGGCGCCATCTCCTCCTCGACCGTCGCACCCGCGGTTGCTGTAACGGAATCCGTAGGTGGGGCAGACCCGGCGCGGGTGCGCCAGATGGTGATGCGGCCGGCGGGGCAGGGAGTGGTCGGCAGCGTGCGCAGTGTCTTCGCGTGCATAGGCTTGTCGGCGTGCCGGATGTCGCGGAGGCCGAGCCGGATCCGCGCCGGTGGTTGTCTCTGCTGACTTGCTGCTGTGCGCTGTTCATGACCTTGCTGGACGTGAGTGTCACCAACGTCGCGTTGCCCTCGATCGGTCGAGCTACTTCGGCCGCGCCGTCCCAGCTGCAGTGGGTGGTTAGCGGCTACACGCTGGCGTTCGGCCTGGTGCCGGTGCTTGCCGGGCGGCTCGGTGATGACCATGGCAGGCGGCTGATGTTCCAGGTCGGAGTGGGGAGTTTCACGGCCACGAGCATTCTTGCGGGGCTTTCGCCGAGCGTGGGTGTGCTGATCGGGGCCCGGGTGCTCCAGGGGCTGGCCGGCGGCCTGATCAACCCGCAGGTATCGGGCTTGGTGCAGCAGCTGTTTCCCAGCTCCGAACGTGGCCGGGCTTTCGGCGCCTTGGGAACGACCGTCGGGGTCGGTACCGCATTGGGGCCTCTGATCGGCGGTGGCCTCATTGCGCTCGGCGGACCGCACGAGGGCTGGCGGCTGGTGTTCTTCATCAATGTCCCGGTAGGCGTGGCGGTGATTCTGCTCGCCCGGCGGCTGCTTCCTGCCGATCCGGCGCTTGGTCGGCATCGTCTGGACACCCTGGGGGCTGGCTTGCTCGGCGCGGCGATGTTCTGCGTGCTGTTCGGGTTTGTGCAGTACGACGCGGTGCGGGACCGGCGTCTGGCCTGGCTGGGTGTTCCCGCGCTGGTCATGCTCGCGCTATTCGTCCGGCGGGAACGCCGGCTCACCCGGTTGCAGCAGGATCCGCTGATCGACCTGCGCCTGTTCCGCGTTCCGTCGTACACCGCCGGCGTAGTACTCGCGCTTGCCTTCTTCCCGGCGATGGCCGGACTCCCGCTGGTGCTGGCGCTCTACTACCAGCAGGGGCTCGGCTACACCGCCCTGGAGTCTGGCCTGGCCGTCACGTCATACGCAGTCGGCAGTGCAGTCGCGGCTTCGCTCGCCGGCCGGGTGGTTACCCGTGTCGGTCGTCCTCTCGTGGTCGCGGCGACATTGACATTCGGCGTCGGTGCCCTCGTGCTGGCCCTGCAGGTGGGCCATGCGCCGAAGGCTGGCGTCGCGCTCGCTCTGACGCCCGCACTGTTCATCATGGGCGTCGGATCCGGGGCGATCATCACCCCGAATCAGGCCCTCACCCTGATGGAGGTAGACCCGGTGATCGGGAGCACCGCCGGTGGCGTGCTCCAGACCGCCCAGCGAATCGGCCTCGCGGTGGGCCAAGCCGTGATCGGCGCCGTGTTCTTCATCAGCCTTGGCGCTCGCGGCACGACCGCAACCCGATACGGTGACGCACTCCGCACGGCAACCATCGTCACGCTCGGCTTCGTTGCCGTCGCCGCAGCCGTCGGCTTCGCAGACCTGCTGCGCACCCGCAACCGGGTCACAACCGATTCGCAGCCAGCACCCCTGACCGGTCCATGAACCCGTGTCGCCAGCGCCCCGGAGGCCAACGACGACCCACCGCCCACCGACGCCAGTGACGAGTCGCGTCCCACTCGACTCGCTGCAACAGGCTCGGCGGCCCCGCGAGATCGCCGATTGTTCCGAGGTCGTGATTGTTCCGAGGTGGGCGCGCGTCGCCTTGCGGCACAAGGCTTTCGGGCGCGTGCGGTCGGAACAATTCGCGCGTCTGGCTCGCGTGCTGCGGATGCGCAGCCGAAGGTAGTCGAGCGGATTCAGGCGCAGTGGGGTCGGCATGCTGAACGAGGCAACCGCGCGTGATCCCCTTGCGCGGGTGGGCATCTGGGAATCGAGGACCGCGGATCGTCCTCGCCAGCTCGACACCACGGCGGCGCGCATTCTCGGTCGCGGCCGGGCTTGCCCGTAGGTGAATGACGTCGGATTGTTCCGAGCTCCTCGCCACCGATGCCATGCCAGGCAGGCCGATCCACGCCCACCTCGGAACAATCACGACCTCGGAACAACGCCGAATCGGCGCGGCCGCATCGGTCGAAGCCGACGTCGACCGGTAGGCGATATGCGCGCGCTCGGCTGCTGGTCCACACGCGAAGGGCTGCCCGTGTCGGCGCAGCCTGCGAGGAAGGCGACGGTCGTTGGCTGGATGTGGTCGGAGGTGTGCTGGCCGGGCACATTGTTCAGCGAGCTGGTTGCGGCTGACTATCGCGCTGGCGCGAGGTCGATGGACCTACCTCATCTCTGAGGCGATGGCGCCGACAGTCCGTCAGTCGCGGACGCGGCGCGCGCCATGTCGGTGTATTTGGGTCGCAGTGCGGTGCCTCTATCTCTTGACGACCACGGTCACCCGGTGGTTCAAGAGTCGGAGGACGAGATGACTGCAACGGCTCAGCAGAGGGCGGCTGCGGGCAGCGCGCAGGAGCGCTTCTTCGGCATGCCGATGTATGCCCTCGATGTGCAGGGATGGCCGGCGGACCGGGTCTATCCTCGAGCGCCGCTGACCGAGCCGGTGACTGCACCGGCGAGTGCCCGGCTGCGGCTGTGGCCGATCGATCCCCGCGACGGACGCCGCCTCCCGCCGCCCGACAACGCGCCGCTCGCACTGGACACAGCTCAGTTCAGCCTGGTCAATAGTGGTAACCGCACGCTCATGGCGCCGAAGAGATCCTGGAAGGTCGACCTGGATCCCGGCGAGGTAGCCGATATGTCCACGCTGAACCTGAAGTCGATGTATAACGACCCGTCCCAGATGCGGGAAGCGCTGGCCTGGCGGCTGTTCCGGCTGGCCGGGGTGCCGGCGTCTTGGCACACCTACGCGAGGCTGGGGATCAATGACCGCTACCTCGGCCTCTTTGCGTTGATCGAGCAGGTGGACAGAGCCTTTCTCCGCCAGCGTTTCGGTGGCAAACCGCGGGGCAACCTGTTCAAGGTGTACTGCGGCGACCTCGGCCCGGGAACCCTGCAACGCCGAGTCGGGGCGGATGGAGACGACGGTGGCCGCCAGTACCGCTCGAAGAACGGTGAGGACCCGACGTACCGGCTCAAGTCCTACTCGGACGCGCCGGATGCGGAGACCTACGACGATCTGGCGCAGCTGTGCCGGGCGATCGACGGCAGCGGCTTACCCGACGGAGACGAGCGTTTCGACACTGATGCCTTCGCCGCGGGCGTGGGAGAGGTGTTCGATGTCGAGTCGTTCCTGCGCTGGGCGGGTGTGAACATCCTGGTTGGTGCGTGGGACAACTACTTCGCAACTCCCGCGAACTACTACCTGTACAACGCTGGCCGCGCCGGTGAACACGCAGATGTGGTCAGCGAGCCGTACTTCACGTTCATCCCGTGGGACTACGACAACACGTTCGGCATCGACTACTTCGGCACGGCTTGGCAGTACACGGACCTGCTTGACTGGGCAGCGAACACCGGCGACTACTGGCGCCGCAACGGTCACGGTGGCCGATCGCACCTGCCGCTGGTCGCCAACCTGTTGCAGAACACCGCCTTCCGCCGGTATTACCTTGACCACCTCGAGCACCTGCTGGACACCGAGTTCAACCCGCCGGTCATCGACGCACGGATCGGCGCGACTGAGCTGTCGAGCCGCGTGGTGCCGGGCGCGTACCTGGAGTCCGACACGCCGTACGGCGCGCCGTTCACCGGACGTCAGTTCACCAACGACGAGGTGTATCGCAGCGGGTTCGAACAATTCGAGTTACGACACGGCGAAACGTTCGTGCTCGGCATCCACCACTACGTACGGATGCGCTACGACAGCGCCCGCAAGCAACTCGACGCGCTGCGCCGCCGCGATCCGGCCGGCTCCAGCGGGGCGAATTTCACCGTGCTCGAACCCGCGCCGTCATGATGCCGTTGCGCGCCGTGGCTCGCCGGCCCGGCAACGCGATCCGGAGCCTGCAGATCGTTCGCGAGGCCAAGGTGCGAGATCTGCTCACCGACCTGCTGCCCGCGGTGCGGCGGTTCGAGGCCAGCGGTGTCGTGGCGATAGACAACCTGCTGTGGGTGATCTTCGACAACACGCCGATGATCGCGCGGATCGACCCGGCGCTGGAGCCGGGCAGCCCGGGAAACCAGGTGCTGCACCCACCCGGCGGCCTCGACTACGAGGACATCGCGTACGACCCCGTCGACGGAACGTATTACGTGCTGGTGGAGGCCGTTCGCGCCGGCGGCGAGGTGTACAAGGCGCAGGTGCACGAATTCGCCGGCGACTTCACCGCACTGCGCACCCGGTGGCTCGACTATCCCCTCGCTGCGGCGAACAAAGGCATGGAGGGGCTAACCTGCGTGCGCCGGGACGGCCGCGTGCATTTGCTTGGCATGTGCGAAGGCAATCATTGCCGGGGCGGGCGCGACGGGCGCCGCCCAGGTGGCGGCCGGGTGCATGTGTTCGTCGAGGACGGTGACCGCTGGCGACGGAGCGACACGATTCGTCTGCCACCCAGCCTGCCATTCACCGACTACAGCAGCCTCAGCGTGCGTGGCGAGCGGGTGGCGGTCGTATCGCAGGAGTGTTCGTCCTTGTGGGTAGGGCGGCTTTCGCCGTCGAGTTGGGAGGTGGTCGGTGACGGCGCCGTCTACGTCTTCCCGCGCACCCGGCGAGGCCAGATCTGCTATGGCAACGTCGAAGGCGTGTCCTGGCTCGACGAGCGAACGCTTGCCGTCGTCTCCGACCGCGCCAAGCCCGGTCAGCCGCATCGGATGCGCGCCACCGACCAGTCCGTCCACATCGTCGCGCTGCCGCCGACCGGCGCAACCGGCTCTGCCCCCTGATCGCCGGACCGCGAGGGCAGACCGTCGCCCCGTGGTACACAGGGGCGACGGCGGCCACAGAACACGACACCACACGGCCGCGCTGCATGCCCTCTCTCAGCGGCGCATCGACGGGGACGACGCGCCGCTCCGGCTGGCCAGGCTGCGCTTCGAACAGTTCGGGCTCGCTGCCGAGATCCACGGCGGATCGGCGGCGGAACTGGAACACACGCTCGGCTTCCTCCCGCGCGGTGGCCGTCCGCCGATGCTGCACCTGCCCCGCCATACCGACCTTGTGGGGCTCAATAACCTCGGTTCGGGTGTTCGGCGTGATCGTTTCGGTGTTGTTGTGGATCGGGTATGCGCTTGCGCGGGCGGTGTTCCGGCTGCTGGTGCTGCGTGGCCGTGGTGAGGCCGGGAAGGACATGCAGCTGCTCGTGTCGTGGCACGAGCTGACCGTGCTGCGTGCGGCAGGTCAGTCGGCCGCGGTTGGAGGCGAAGGATCGGATGGTGTTGGCGGCGCTGTCGGGTGTGCTGCCTGGGCCGCTGTGGCGGAGCCGGATGGTCAGTCCGCCGACGCTGCTGGGCGGGCATCGTGAACTGGTCGCTCGGCGTTGGACGTCTCCGAGCATTCACCCAGCCGCCAGGCGGTCGACCACCTGGTGCGGCGGCGACCCGGGCCTTGCTGGTTCGGCTGGCCCGGGAGAACCCGAGTTATGTGAGGCCAAAGATTATGTGGAGTGGCCTGAGAGAACCGTCGACGTCATGCTGTTGAGCTGGGGATGCCAGCCAGGACGGGTGTCGGGGGTGCACATAACTTTTCGGCCGCTCAGAGGTCTTCGAGCCACTGGACGATGTCCTTGCTGGCATGCCAGCGGCTCTCGCCGTCTTGAACGGGAACGGGAGGCGGGCAGCGTTCGATCGCCTTGCGTTTCATGGCCATGTCGATCTCGATGTACTGGCTCGTGGTGGTGATGCTGACGTGTCCGAGCCAGGACCTGATGACGTTGAGTTCGACGCCGGCCTGGAGCAGGTGCAGAGCCGTGGTGTGGCGGAGTGTGTGCGGGCTGACATTCTTGGCGGCGAGCGACGGCTGGGGTGTGGCTGCCGCCGCGACGTTGCGTTTGAGGATGGTCCCGACGCCGAAGCGGCTGATGCGCTTGCCATGGGCGTTCAGAAACAGCGGTGCGTTTGACTGGGTGCCGTCTTCGCGTTGGTCGAGATACGCGCGAACGGCGTCCACTGTCTCCTGCCACAGCGGGCAGATTC
Organism: uncultured Actinomycetota bacterium; assembly: GCA_963839175.1. GTDB lineage: Bacteria > Actinomycetota > Actinomycetes > Mycobacteriales > Jatrophihabitantaceae > CAWIUB01. The sequence goes on along the minus strand of CAWIUB010000011.1, from coordinate 6,307 downwards.
GTTCTTTGCGTCCCTTTCCGAGGATGCGTAGCTGGGTGGGTGCATCGAGACGGAGGTCTTTGATGTTCAGTTGCACGGCCTCGGAGGCCCGAGCGCCGGTGTTGTAGAGGAGGGTCAGCAGCGCCCGGTCACGCAGGCCAAGACGGTGCGAAGAAGACGGCGCGGCGAGCAGGGCTTTGATCTCGTCCTGATCGAGATAGGTCATGGCGCTTGACGTGGTCTTCTTGAGCGGGACGTCCAGCACGCGGCGGCATAGCTCGGCGTGTCGGGGGTCTTGGTCGGCGATGTAGGTGAAGAAGCGGTGGATGGCGACCAGTCGGCAGTTCCGGGTGGCCGCGCTGTTGTTCCGGTCGGACTCCAGGTAGTTCAGGAACCCCAGCACGACCTCGGCGCGGAGATCGACCAGCTGTAGTCGGATCACCTGGCGGCGGCTGTGTCGTGCTGCGAAGCGGAGGAAGGTCGTGTCCGGGCTGCGGTGGCCGAGAAGGTCACCGATGCTCTTGAGCGTCTCTCCGCTGCGCAGCAAATGAACTGCCAGCGAGTGTCGCAGCACATGCGCTCCGCGGCGGGGGGTCACGATCCCCGCCTTCTCCAGCCGGCGTCCCAACCAGGGGTTGATCTTGCTTCGCAGTGGGCCGTGGGGCGGGCGGCTGGAGAGAAAGACCTCCCGATGAGGTGACCGGGGACGCTCCTCCAGCAGGTAGTCCAACACCGCTTCACCCGCCGGGCGGGTCAGCGGCAATCGGCGGCGGCCGGTCTTGGGCGCGAAGATGACAATCTCGTCGTGCGCCCAGTCGATGTCACCCAATCGCAGCGCTCTAACCTCGCACCCGCGCAGGCCGTAGGTGGCGATCAGCAGCAACATGGCGTAGTTGCGTCGGCCATTCGGCTCGTGCCGATCGACGACCGCGAGTAAGGCGCTCACCTGGTCCCACGGCAGGGCGCATGGCACGTCGGCGAGACGGTAGCGCCGCCGCAGCGGCACCGCAGCCACCAAGTGCGCGCCCCCGTGTCCACGCAGATCCAGCCATCGGTAGAAGCTGGACAACGCCGTGGCTAGGTGATTCCACGCCGTGCGCCCCAACGCCGCACCTCGCCGGTGGCTGAACGCGAGCAGGTCGTCCGCACCCAGTGCCACCAACTCCGCCGGGCTCACCGCATCGCCGCAGCTGACCAAGAAGTCGCGAACGTACCGTCGGTAGTTGACCACCGTCGTCTCGGCGAGGCCCCGATCACCACGCAGGAACCGGCAGTACCCCTCGAGCAGCTCGTGGTAGGCCGGTTCGTGGACCACGACCGCAGGAATGGCGCCTTCCTCGCAGAGCATCTCCAGCAGATGTGCCAAGCCCCTACGGACCGGCTCTTCTGCCCGGCCGACTGGGCGGCGGTAACAGTCACACACCGGCAGATGACCGGCGAGGAAGTCCGCCACCACACCGACATCGCGAACCTGATCGCTACCCAACTCTTCATGCAGGACCCTGCCGAGATGGACCACGGCGTGCCCGTAGTCCCGGCACGTTCGCTCGGCAAAGCCGTGACCGCGCAGCCTCAGGACCAGCCGAATCGCCTCGGGCCCCAGCCCCGACTTCCGCAGATGGTAGGCACGCGTAGGCGCGGGAGGGCCGGTGTTTGCTGGGCCGGAGCGGGTTGGTGGTGATCGAGGCGTGTTACTACGCCGCGGGTACTTGCAGCGGTGATGCTGGTCAGTGGCCGGTGGGGGCGGTGAAGTCGAAGAACCGGGGTGGCTCGGGCAGGTCGAGGGCGGTGAGGGTGGCCCGCTGGTCGGGGGTGAGGACGGAGCGTTGTGCGAGGGTGCCGTGGGCGGTGGCGAGGGTGACCTGGTGCATGCGGTCGAGTTCGTGACGCACGTTGCGCCAGGTGTCGCCGACCGCGTTCTCGACGGCGCGGATGAGCAGCAGGGCGAGCCAGCACAGTTGGATGTGGGCGCGGATGCGGTCCTCGCGGTAGTGGAACACTGGCCGCAGCCGCAGCGAGGTTTTCATGTCGCGCCAGCCGGCTTCGACGGCGACGAGTTGCTTGTAGGCGGCGGCGAGGTCGTCGGGGGTGAGGGTCTGGTCGCTGGTGCGGAGCAGCCATTTGCCGTCCAGGTGGGCCTCGCGCTGGACGGCGGCCTGGTCGATGCGTAGCAGCCCGGAGCGGGTGCGGCGCAGGTAGCGGCGCAGCCCGGGCTTGGTCTTCAGCGAGCCGACCAGCTCGTCACGGCGGCGCGCGCTCCACGCGTCGGAGCCGTCGATCAACCCGCGCAGGTGGTTCACGAGGCGGGCGCGCACCTCGGTGTCACGCTTGGCGGCGTCGGGGTTGTGGCAGACGACGAAGCGTTGCGCGCGTGCCCCGTCGCCGCCGACGGTGACTTCCTTGACGCGCAGGTTGCCGGCGACGGTCTTGTACCGGCCGGGGCGGGCCAGCGCGTCGGCGGCCTGGTGGTTGGTGTGGCGCAGTTTCTCGGCGTGGATGTAGTGCCCGCCGCCGCGGGTCAGGTAGGCCCGGTTGGCGGCGGAGGCGAAGCCGCGGTCGGCGACCCAGACCAGCCGGCGCAGCCCCCACCCGCCCAGGTCGTCCTTGATCCGGCGGATGATCGGCTGGTCACCGGTGTTGCCGGGGAAGGTCCAGCAGCGCACCGGAATCCCGTCGCGGGTGACCGCCATAGCGATGATCACCTGCGGCAGGTCCGCCCGGTGGTCCTTGGAGTTGGCGTCACACTGCACCATGTCCGCGCCCGCCTGCCGGCGCAGGTGCGGATCACCGCGTCGTCGCATCCGCTGGCCGGGAAAGCGTTGCGGGCTCGGCACGTGTATCGCCGTTACGGACGGATCTGGCTGGTCGTCGTGCTGCCCGATGGTGGGGTGTGCTCGGTACCGGTCGAGGACTCCGATGTGCTGTCCGCGGCACCGGTGACGGTTGCTCGGGCCGGTGGCAGCACGGTATCCATCGAGGGGGCGCGCCGGCTGCTGGGGCTGCTTGCGGCGTTGTCGGCACGCGCGGCGCGCTCGGACACGTCGCGGGAGACGGCGCGGTGAGCACGCGGGCGGCGAATATCGTTACCGGCGCGGGACGGCTGTGCCCGCAGCATCCGCACTGCCTGCTGCTGCGCTGTGCACGGTTGTGGTGCCCCAGCCTGGTCCACGTCGCTCTGGTCGGCCGTGGCCGGCCGCGTCGGTTCTGCAGCACCCGCTGTCGGGTGGCCGAACACCGTCGCCTTCGGCGATGACGTTGGCCGCGGAGCCCGGGCCGCCGCAGGCGGCGTGCCGAAGCCGACGCCTGGCGCCGGCTGGCTGCCGCGTGGCTGCCGGTTCGGGGCCGAACACGCACATAGGCTCGCCGCCAGTACCTCGCGCCAACGAGAACAGGAGGGAGCCCATGCGCGCGCTCAGGATAGCCGCGCCGGTGCAGTTGGTGTTGCCGGTAGACGAACGGCACGCCGAACCGGCCGCGATCTGGCACGGCCTGCCAGAGCAGGCCCGCGCCCAGGCGCTGATGTTGCTGGCCCGGTTGATCCGCGCCGGGTCGCTGCCATCCGGGCAGGTGCCGCGGTGAGCGGGCCCGCGCTCGGCAAGGTGCAGGCGGGTCACCTGGCCAGGGCGGTGCGAATCTACGTGCGGCAGTCCACGCTGCACCAGACCCGGGTGAACACCGAGAGCCTGGCCCGCCAGTACGAGCTGGCCGATCGGGCGCGGGAGCTGGGCTGGACGGGCGAGCAGGTCCGGGTGATCGACGCCGACCTGGGACTGTCCGGCGCCGAGAGCACCGACCGGGAAGGCTTCCAGGAGCTGGTTGCCGAGGTGGCGCTGGGCAAGGTCGGGCTGATCTTGGGGCTCGAGGCGTCCCGGCTGGCCCGACGCAACAGCGACTGGTACGCGTTGCTGGACCTGTGCGCGCTCACCGACACGCTCATCGGCGACGCGGACGGCGTCTACGACCCGGCCGACTACTCCGATCGGCTGGTGTTGGGGCTCAAGGGCACGATCGCCGAGGCCGAGCTGCATTTGATCAAGGGACGGCTGATCGCCGGGCTTCGGCACAAGGCGGCCAAGGGCGAGCTGCGGATCAACCTGCCGGCCGGCTACGACTACGCACCGGACGGGCAGGTGGTGAAAAGTCCGGACCAGGCGGTGCGGGAGGCGATCGCCGCGGTGTTCGACCGGTTCTTCGAGCTGGGCTCGATCCGGCAGGTGGCGCTGTCGCTGCTCGACGACGGGCTGCGGCTGCCCCGCCGCCGCGGCCAGGGGCGCAGCGAGTGGGTGCGGCCCACCTACACCGGCGTGCACGATCTGCTGGTCAACCCCAGCTATGCCGGCGTGTTCGCCTACGGCCGTCGCCAGTCCGCTCGCCGGCTCGGACCGGACGGTCGGGCGCGCACCTCGCTGGTGACGATGCCGCGCCAGCAGTGGCGGGTGCTCATCCACGACCACCACGAGCCGTATGTGACCTGGGTGCGGCACGAGCAGATCCTCGCCCAGGTCACCCGCAACCGGTGCCTGCCCGGGCAGGGCGGCGGCCCGGCCCGGGAAGGCCAAGCGCTGCTGCAGGGCCTGCTGCGCTGCGGCCGGTGCGGGCGGCGCATGCACAGCGCCTACTCCGGGCAGCGCGGCCGGGCCCGCCGCTACTACTGCGACCCACGCGAAGGCGAGATCACCGGCCGCGGCGAATGCCAAGGCCTGGGCGGGCGGGGGCTGGACGAGGCGGTGCTCGCCGAAGTGTTCCGCGTGCTCGAACCCGCCGCGGTGAACGCGACGGTCAAAGCGCTCGCCGAGGCCGAGGCGGCCGAGCGGTCACGGCTGGAAGTCTTCCGCACCGCCGCGGAGAAGGCCCGCTACGAAGCCGACCGGGCCCGACGCCAGTACGACGCGTGCGAACCGGAGAACCGGCTGGTCGCCCGCAGCCTGGAAGCCGCCTGGGAGGCGGCGCTGCGCGCCGCCGAACAGGCCGACGCCGATCTGGCCGACCAGCAGGCCCGCCGCCCTACCCCGCTCTCGCCCGACGAGGCCGCGTTACTGGCCCGCGCCGGTGCCGACCTGCGCGCCGTCTTCGACGCGCCAAGCACCACCACCCGGGACCGCAAACTGCTGCTCCGCACCCTGATCACCGACGTCACCGTCACCGTCGACACCCACGCCGGACACGTCGACGCCAGCATCGGCTGGGAAGGCGGCGCTGTCAGCCGACTCGACCCGCTGCCGCTGCGCCGGCAAGGACACACCTACCGGGCCACCGACGAGGACACCGTCGCGCTCATCCGCCGTCTCGCCGAGCACTACGACGACACCGCCATCGCCGCCATCCTCGCCCGGCAACGCCGCCGCACCGCCACCGGGCTGCGCTTCACCCGCGAGCGGGTCTGCAACGCCCGCGCCAGCCACCACATCGCCTGCTTCAGCGAAACTGTCCCACCCGACTGCGAGAATGCGCCCATGCTCGGAGTCCGCCAGACCGCCGCCGAACTCGAGGTATCCGTCGAGACCGTCTACCGCTGGCTCGCCGACGGGTTCATCACCGGCGTCAAACCCACCCCCGGCGCGCCCTGGCGCATCCGCATCGACGACGAACTCCGCGCCAAGATCACCGAGGACACCCCGGCAGGGTGGCTACCGCTCGACCAAGCCGCCCACGCCCTCGGCGTGGCCCGCCAGACCGTGTTGCATCGCGTCCAACGCGGCCAGCTCGACGCCGTCCACGTCCGCCAGGGCAAGCGAAACGGCCTACGAATCAACGTCACCAAAGATCAAACTGGACTGTTCGACTAGCCCGCCTGGAAGGAGACGCAGTGCCTACGGAGCACGTTGCTGTGGCCCCAGGTGCGGGTGCCCGACTCGTCCGGGCGGGAGGTGTCGTCCTCGACGACATCCTCGCCGAGGTCGGCCAGCTCGTCCGCGCCGTCGATCTCCCAGTAGGTCGAGGTGGTGTCGACGAACACGATGTCCAGGTCCAGGTTGAGCAGGTGCGCGACCGAGGCGAAGATCTCCGAGGCGATCTCCTCGAGCGCGTCGAGCAGGAAGTCCATGCCCCGGTAGGCCTGATCGTCGCCCAACGCCGGCAGCCCCGGGATGGCCACATCCTCGGCCACCCACCGGCAGCAGGCCAGCTTCGAGCCGGGTTCCAGGGCGCGCTGGGCGACCATCGCGAACACCACCCGCTCGGCCAGCTCGGCGTCCAGCCTGCGCCCGGTCGCAGCCGTGCGCAGCGCCGCCCCGATCCCCAGCCGCTCCCACAGTCGGTCCAGCGTCCACGCCCCGCCCAGCCGGCGCGAGTCGAGGACCTCCACCTCGGCGCCGGAGGCGGCCGCGAC
>CAWIUB010000010.1:0-269702 GCA_963839175.1 uncultured Actinomycetota bacterium | reverse complement strand
GCACCTGATCGGAGTCCGTCTCGAGCATGGGCGGCCCGTAACGTGGGCCGGGGCCGGTGACCATCACGTGGTCGATCCGGCCCGGTAGACCGTCGAAGAATCGCTTCAGCGCGGCCGGATCGGTGGCGTCGAAGGCGGCGGTGCTGCGGGCGTCCACGTCGAGCGCTGCCCGCTGAAGCCGCTCGGGATCACGGGCGGTGAGGATGACCTCGGCACCCTGGGCCCGAGCGCGGCGGGCGGTCTCGAGCCCGATGCCTGCGCTGCCGCCGATCACGATGACAGTCTGGCCGAGCAATTCCGGTTCGCGCTGGGTGGAACCGGGAGTGGTCTTGGTGGTCATGGTTTCTCCGATGGGTGCCGCGGCCGATCACCAGGTCGCCGCGAGGTGTTCTCATCACTCCGACAGGCTGGCCATCTGTGGGTTCATCGGTCCGGCCGGCCGCGGCCGGTCGGCGATCTGCATGCGCAGCGCCATCAGCGCCGCGTCGTAGATGCCCGAGAAGCTGGGGAAGGGTTGGATCGTGTCGCCCAGCACCTCGAGCGGGACGTGGGCGCGGATGGCGAGCGTGGCCTGCTGCAGCCACTCACCGGCTTCGGGCCCGAGCGCGTAGGCGCCGGTCAGTCGCTGGCCGTCGCTGAGCAGCGTCAGGAATCCGTTGGATTCGGCGTAGGCGTGCGTGTAGGTGGCGGTCTTCGGCACCTCTGACACGGGCGCGGTGGCGCTGTACGGCGCTTCGACCGCGCCCACCGCCGCGGCCTGCGGATCGGTGTAGGTGACTCGCGGAACGGCCTCGTAGTTCGCCGGGCGCGACTCGCCGGAGATGTTCGCCGCGACCACGTCGCCCTGGTATTCGCCGACGTGGGTCAGCGGCCAGATGCCGGTGACGTCGCCGATCGCCCAGAGCCGCTCGCCCGCGCGCAGCTGCTCGTCAACCCGGATGCCGTGGCGGTCGGCCTCGACGCCGACGGTTTCCAGACCAATGCCCTCGACGCGCGGGCGCCGACCGGTTGCCACCAGCAGCCGGTCGCCGCGCAGCGGCGTGCCGCCGTCGAACTGCAGGACATACTCGTCGCCGTCACGCCGCGCGGCGGTGGCGTGCATGCCGAGCATCAGCTCGATTCCGTCCCGGCGCAGGGCCTCGCCGAGCGCCTCGCCCAACGGCGCCGGGTCGCGGGGAAGCACCCGGTCGGCGCCCTCGACGAGCGCCGCCTCGCCGCCGAGGCGCCGCACGATTTGCGCTATCTCGACGCCTGCGGACCCGCCACCCAGCACGAGCAGGCGGCGCGGGACAGCCTTCATGCTGGTCGCCTCGCGGCTGCCCCAGACGCCCTCCAGCTCACTCAGTCCAGGGATCGGCGGCACGATCGGGTCCGAGCCGGTCGCCACCACGACGTGTTCCGCGGCGTGCCGGACATCGTCGACGTCGACGACGCCCGTCCCGGCCAGCCGGCCCGTGCCACGCAGCAGGTCGATGCCGTGGTCGGCCAGCCACCGCTCCTGGCCGGCGTCGGAGTAGTTGGACACCATGAAGTCCCGCCAGGCCAGCGCGGCCGCAACGTCGACCTGTGCGCTCGCCCCGGCGTCGCGCGCACCCTGCACCGCCTCGCCCGGGCGTAGCAGTGACTTCGACGGAATGCACGCCCAGTAAGAGCACTCGCCACCGACCAGCTCCCGCTCCACGACGGCCACGCGCAGCCCGCGGGCAGCCAGCGCCGCAGCGCAGTGCTCGCCGGGCGCCCCGCCGCCCAGCACGATCACGTCGTAGCCGCTCACGTCGGCAGCTTCGTCCCGGCCTGCTCGGCCACCATGTACTCGGCGTACCAGCCGGGCCAGTTCGCGTCTGCCTCACCGGTGCGCTTCTCGTGCTCGCCGTGCGCGGCCGAGGCGCGCCGCATCGCGCTCGCCAGGTCGCTCGCGGACCCGAACGACGTCGCGGCAGAGTCGATGCGGCCGGGAAGTCGGGTCGTGATCTCCTGCAGCAGCCAGCCGTTGCCGTCCGGGTCGCTGAACGACGCGAACGAGCTGTAGCTGTCCGGCGAGCGCCCGCCCAGGTGACCGCTCGTGTCGAGATGGAACTGAGCGCCCGGCGCCGCGGGGTGGAACACCTCACTCACCTCGGCACCATGGGCGACCAGCTCGTCGCGCGCGGCCTCGATGTCGGAGACGATCAGGTACAGGTTCTGGACCGAGCCTGGCGCGCCCGAGGTCATGTCGGTGCCGAACTGGATCGAGGCGCCCGACCCGGGCGGCGTGAACTGGACGACTCGGAAGCCGTTGTCGAAGGAGAAGTCGGCGTCGAGCCGCCACCCAAGGCCGCCGTAGAACTCCTTCGCACGGTCAACATCCGAGACGGGGATGACGACCACCTCGAGCTTCAAGTCGACGGCCTTGACGCTCGCCGTCCCGCTGGCATCGCTGCTGCTGTCCTCGCTCGTGCTCATCGCGGCCTCCTGGTTGGCTTGGTGTCACGGATGACGGTCCCGCTTTCCGACGCGCCGTCGCAAGGGGTCCACCCTGATCCCGGCTCTGCGCCGCGCCCACGCCCGCCGGGCGGGCGCGGTTAGCATCGTGGCGGTGGCGCATGTTCCGGTCCGTTATTGGTCCGTGGAGCAGGACAGTGCCCGGTGGTTGGCGTTCGAGCATCGCCCGGGCGACATCGTGATCAGCACCCGTGCCAAACACGGCACCACGTGGATGCAGATGATCTGCGCGCTACTGATCTTCCAGAGCGCGCAGCTGCCGGCGCCGCTGGCGGACCTATCGCCGTGGCCGGACTGGCTCGTGCTGCCGCAAGACGAGGTAGCTGCGCCGGCTGCGAGGGCAACGGCATCGGCGGTTCCTCAAGACGCATACGCCACTTGATGGGCTGCCACTTGACCGGCGGGTCCGGTACATCGTGGTCGCACGACACCCGCTCGATGCCGCCGTCTCGATGTATCACCAGAGCGAGAACCTGAAGCCACGACGGCTGCGGCAGCTGACGGGTGATCCCCAACCGGCGGGGCAGGCGAGGCCACGGCCGCCGCTGCGGGACTGGTTGCTGGCCTGGATCGACGGCCAGGCCGATCCACGGCAGCAGCCGGACTCGCTACCCGGGGTGTTGCACCACCTGACCGACGCCTGGCGGCGGCGCGCCGCGGACCCGGTGCGGCTGGTGCATTACGACGATCTGTGCACCGACCTGGGCGGGCAGATGCACGCCCTGGCAGCCTGGCTTGACATCGACGTCTGCGAGCCTGCCTGGCCGGAGCTGGTGGCCGCCGCCGAGTTCAGCTCCATGCGCGCCAGAGCTGATCAACTGGTTCCCGCCTGCGGAGGCATTCTGAAAGACAACGCCGCGTTCTTTCGCCGCGGCCGGTCCGGCGCAGCAGCCGAGCTGCTCGGCGAAGCCGAGCTTCGCCGGTACCGGACCCGGGTCGAGCAACACGCCCCGCCCGACCTAGTCGGTTGGCTACACCGCAAGCGCAAATGCCGGCTGAACAACAGCATGATCGCTCGCGTGTCGAGCCACCGGCCAGGTGACGCTGTCGATCCCACGCCGGTCAGTGAGATGCCGCCATCCGAGTCGGGCGCCCCGCCAGACTCGCCGTCGCTTTTGCCCGACTGCGCGTGCCGGTGCGATGCCCTACCTCGAGCCCACTACCAACACCAAACCGCGGGCGGCGATGCTGCCGCATAATCCGAGCAAGCTACCGCCAAGACACGCATGCGGTGTGCCGTCACCGTAGCGTCCGAGGCAGCGGCTCACTCCCGCTGATCAACATTGCGCCGCGTACGTATCGCTTGGTCCGGGCGCGCATGGACCCGGATACCTGCTGCCCTGGCATCACCGGAGCGCTGGAAAGCGCTCGCGTGCAGGTGGGTTGCCGACCCAACACGGTGCACCTCGTAACGGGCGATCCACATTCACGTGCACAAGATCGATAGCGCGATGCCCACCGACCGCGGCATAGGACGATCCCCCAGCGCGGGCGTTGGCCACGACAGCCCAGCCACGCCCCTGTGCGCGGCGACGAGGCCGGCGCCGATCCCCGGGAAGCACGGCTGACGATCACCACGCTCTCGCGTCCGGCGTCATCCCCACGTGCCATCAGCTGAAGGAGACGGCGGCTGGGTCACTCGGATGCACCGACAAGGGGATCGTCTCGACTGTCATCCAGCTCAACATCGGCAGCGAGTCGAGGATCCCTTGCATCTGCTGCTCGCCGGCAGCCCGCCATAACCCCAGCGCGCGGGTGTGCCCGTCCTCGACCGGCACTAGCCAGAGCCGGGCGAGCGCCCCATCACCGGCAAGTTCCCCGGCGCGGGCAGCTTCCCGGCGGGTGATGTCGTCTGCCGTCGCGGTCGCCGCCTGCGCGGGAATCTGGATGGTGAAAATCGTGAAGAACTCCCGCAACGACCCCCGGGGTCCGCGCTGCACCGGCGCGGGGTCGTTCGGGTGCGGCGACAGCGGGGTCACCTCGTCACTGCGCCAGACGCGCAGCGGCATCGACGCGAGCACCTTCTCCAGTTCCTCGTCATTATCAGCAGCGAACAGCCCGAGAGTGCGCCACTCGCCAGGTTCAACGGGCGGACGCCACAACCGCAGCAACGCGCCCCGCTCGGCCAGGTCCCTGGAGTGCGCCGCCTCCCGCGTTCGCACCTCGGCAACGGCCTCGTCGCTCGTCCCCGCCGGAACGTGCGTCGTCATCGTGACCAGGTACTCCATCGTCAGTGCCTCCCGCGACCCGAGCGCCGCACCCACGTTAGCGTGCCGCGCCTCGCCACCGGCCTCGTGCCCGACGAAAACCTTGGGTGATCGCGCATATGCGGCTCGGTCGACATCTCGCGGCGCTTACCGAGCGAGGCGCGCGGTTACGTCTTTGATCTTGGTGTCTGAGGCGGCATCGCATGATCCGTTGTTGCTGCGGCGACGCACATGGCGCGGAACTGGTCCGGTCCGGTGAGGCCGGCACGCCCGACACGGTCGTGGTGCGCTGCGGGCATCACTTTAGTGTCGGTGGCTTGGCCGTCGATGCTGCGGACCCGGCTTTTGGCGAGGACCTCTTGGCCGATGTAGCGCGCCGGGCGGACGGTGTTGGGCGCGGGCGGCGTCAACTACTGTCGGTGCTGCAGGCGTGTACGCATCGGCGAGCCGTCGAGGGAGTCGCGGTGAGTGACCTGTGGACCTCCCCTTCCGCCGAGGAGGAGACGGCATCTCGGCGGCGTGCCCTGTGGGGACTGGTTGTCCTAGTGGCGCTCGGCGTGATCGTCGGGTTGATGATGGTAGTCGTCGGCCGATCGCGCTCCGGCCGCAGCGGTGAGGGCCTGGTGGGTGTTGCTCCGACCACACTGGCGAGCCCGCCTGCGCTCGGCACGGTTGCCTCGCAGGCCCGCCCTCCGACGACATCGTCGAACTCGACGGGATCTGCGTCCATGACCGGGCATCCGACGCTGACGAGCACGGCTGGCCGCTGCCCGTCGACCGCGCCGTGTGTGGTCGCGGGCGACGGTGGAGCGGTCGCGGCGCTAAACGCGTTCCGGACCAGTCACGTCCGTGCGGTCGTGCCCGGTGCTGCGACCGGTCCGGCACAGCAGTGCGCTCTTAGCCAGGGCAACGGACCCAGCTGTGCGCCGCACTTCGCATGGCAGCCGGTGCCTACCCGGGACGGCACAAAGGTAATCAGCATGATCGCCAGCCGGAACGACGGCGTGGCCTGGCTGCTCGATCCGGACATGACGGCATTCCGCGTTGGCTGGGCATACGTACCTGGCGCGGACGGCTCCGGCCAATACTGGTGCGCAATCCTCAAGGTCGGTTAGCCCCCGATTAGCCCGCGACCGTGTCGGGCTCAAGAGCCCTTGTGCCGGGGGCAGCGATGGCGTCGCTGGCTATCGGCGCGAGGCATGGCGCGGCCCCGGACTCCGCTGTGGCGAGGTTCGACGAACGGCGCCCTGTTGCTGCTAAACGCGTGCCCACCGACAATATGACGAGCCACACCAGTCAACGAGCGAGGAGCACGCAATGAGCGAACTCGACCGACTGGAGGCGGCGATTGGCGAGTGCCGCGAGATGATTCGCGAAGCCCACGCCGCCACGAAAGATCTGCGGGCCGTGGTACGCGAGGCAAAGAGGGAGCTGCGTGACCTGACCAAGGACGAGGTTGCCGGCCAGGTCCAGGTTGAGGTGACGCGGCAGCTGGACGAGCTACGGGAACGAACCGGTGAGGCCATTACTGCGGCAACGCAGAAGGTAATCGCCGAGTTCGACCAGTTTGGCGAGTCGTTGCTGGGCAAGGAGACCTATTGGAAAACGGCGAGTGGTCGACGCGCGGCGAGACGTCCGGAGACCGATGTGGTGGGACTCGATGTCCGGCAGGACGAAGACATCGGCTGACGATCTGGCGTGCTGTTGATGCTGGGAGGTTCCAGCCGGGTCGCCTGCTTCTAAGATCACCTTGAGGCGCTGCTCGCGAGTCACCGAGTGCCGCTGCGGCACCGGATCAGTCACCGCCGCATCCACGGCGAGCTGGTCGGGCTCGGCTACCAGGTGGCCCCTGCGACGGTGTGGACCATCCTCGAGGCAGGCTGGATCCGGCGCCGCGACGGTCAGGGCCGACATGGCGGGAGTTTGCCGCGCGCAAGCTCTGACGATGCTGGCATGCGACTGCTTCACCGTCGACTCTATGCTGCTGCGCCGAATCTACGTGTTCGTCGTGCTCGAGGTCGGCTCGCGCCGCGTCCACATCCTCGGGGTCACCAGGCATCCGACAGGTGACTGGGTGACCCAGCAGGCACGCAACTTCCTCATGTCGCTGGGGGAGTTGACCGACGCGTTCCGGTACCTGATCGAGAGCCCTACCGTGCAAGGGATTCCGGACCTGCAGCTGCACCGATACCGGCAGCCGTGTTCGCATATACCCGCCCGATGAGGTGCCCGCTGACGACGCGCTTGGCGGACGAGCCGCGGGCGACCTCGCCCTCTCGCGCGTGGTCCTACGACACGTCCCCTCGCACTGGCAAGATCTTCGCGCGTGAAGCAGCGGTACCTCCGGGTCGACGACGAACTTACTGACGATGTCACCGTCGTTGTACGCGGCGCAATGCGGCGCCGATTCAGCTAGGGAGGTGATGCTGCTCGCTCATACGCGACGCATGCGACGGCGTTCACGGCGGTGCATTCCAGCGGCCGATACAGGTGAAAGCGGTCGGCCGAAGGGGTCAATGAACAGCGCGCATGGACCCGTCGCCGTCGGCAGGGTTCCGTCAAGGACGCTCACCTCGTAGCGGAGAGAATCGTTGTCCAGGTGTGGGTCACGGATGGTCACCACAACCTCTTCCGGCGCGCGGTCCTCCGGCTCGGCGAACGACAAGACTGCGTTGGGAGGGTCGGCGGCGAAGCTGTTGTCCCCTTCATCCCAGAGGTCGACGAAACGCCGGGTGGACATGTGGCCGACCTGGCGCTGGGGGCGATCGGCGAAGTAGATCGTCGATGGCGACAACCCGTTCAGGGTGATCAGTTTCTCCCCGTCGCTGGTCAGGCTTCCAGCCGTTTGGACAAACAAGGCCTCGATGTCTTCGAGTTGGTCTTCCGTGACCTCGCTCATGGTCTTCCTCCCTACAGGTGCCCGGCCGTACCGGACCATCAACGGTATTGCTCGACACGCTCAGGCGACTCATCCCGTCCGGATGAAGCCCGGCTCGGCTCGAGCACGATCGAACACGCGTGGCGTCATCAACCCCGCGCTGGAAGCCAGTTCAGCGGATGCCTGGTGACGGCGTTCCCGGCCGTCGTGCCAGACCGGACTTGACTCGAAAATCGGTGCGGCCGTTGGGCCGGTGTTCTACACGCTGGAACACCGCTTCGAGTGCTGGCCCATCCAGCTGGCCCACCGCAGCCATGAGAAGCAGCGCATGGAGAACCTGACTCGAGGCCTTAAGCCGCCGTCGCGCACAGCCGACGCGTCACGATCTGGCACGTCAGAACACGGTCGCGCCGTCGCGCAGCAGCGCGAGTTAGCGGGCTGGAAGGCGGGCATGGAACCCTAGAGCGCGCCGGTCCCCTCGACCGCTTCACGTCCGCCATATACGACAAGGCCGTAGATGACGAGGATACCGATCGCGATGTAGACCAGGGACCAGATCGGGTAGTAGGGCATCCACCAGATGGAGCTGATGGCGAGGATGCCGCCGGCGATGATTCCGATCCAACGGCTGAATTGGGAGCCCACGATCACGCCGAAAGAACTACCGAGCAGGATGAGGGCGACGATGAAGTACACCCAGCCGTAGGTCTTGAGGCTGTGCCCAAAAATTGCCGTTTCGAGGTTGCTTGGCACGTTTGGCACGGCCCCGTGGTAGCGCCATGCCCATATCGCGTCGAAGAATCGCATGATGCCGGTGATGCCCAGCACCGTCCCTGCGAAGAACCGCCAGCCACTACCCGCTTCTTCCATGACACGTTCCCTTCCTCAGATCTCGCCTACCGGCGGTGAGTCCAAATCTCGTCGAGGATTTCCTGTTCGGGCGATAGAACTTACGCGCAAAGGGGGAAACTACCCGGCGATGCAGGAAGCCCGTTGGATGTGCCGCTGTTGTGTTTTCGTGTCGGACGTTGGTCTCGAGCGAGACGTCGCTGTTCGAACTGGTGATTCATGAGAACCAGCAGCAGATGGGGCGCATCCTCGACCGTCCGGGCTAGGCCTCGTCTGAACCGGCGGCAGCGTTGGCTTCCTCGAGAGCTTCATCGGTGACGGTGTGCGATTCTGCGGCTCCGCCAAGTTCGGCGAGTTTGGCTTTTACGGCGTCCGCTTCGCTGACTGGCGCTAAGACGCCGACGGCGGCTTTGCCGGCGCCTAGCTCCGCACCAAGGCGTTCACGGTCTGCCTTGTCGAGGCCGAGGCCCTTGTGGTGAAGCGCGCCTAATCCCCCGCCGGCGATGATTCCCACGCCGAGACCGACTGGCGTGAGCAGGGCCAGAGCCAGGCCGATCCCCGCGCCCTTGCCGACGCTGCGCTTGCCCACCTTCTCGGTCTTGACCTCACCCTTCTCGTTCAGGACGAGCACACCGATCGCGTCGTGGCGAGCCAGCCCGGACTCCTTCACCGTTTCCGCCGCGGTGTCCGCAGCGGCTTCGTCCTTGAAAATTGCCAACACAACGATCTTGTTTGCCATGAGGATCCCTTGGGTTTGAGCGGCCACGAGCAGTCGCGACGATGGGCGTCTCTTCGGCGGGGGAAACCCCCGCTGATCGTGATCTCACCTCCCCCGGTGACCTGCACCGCTGGCGCCGTGCGCTCGGGCCACACCGATGACGTGAACGGACGAGCGCTAACCCTGGCCCAACCAGCGACCGAATGCATCGTCCGTCGAGGATGATATCGATCCGACGGCTTGACTCCGGCCGTCGCTGCACCGAATGCCTAAGTCCGGTCTGCGCGGCTGGGTCGCTGTGCGCACACCTGTCGCGATCTTGTCGCAACTGTCCACCGCAGACGGTCTGTCGATGAACGCTTGCCGTGGTCCGCCGAGAGACATGACTCCAGTGCCAGGTCGCCGTCCCGTCGGCGCGGGGCTGCCACACCCGCGCGCGCACGTTGCCCAGGCCGTCCGATCTGGCGTCGTACCCGCAGGCTCGAAGTGTTACGACGGCCGACTGACCGGTCATTGCCCCTATCCCTTCTTGGGTCTTTGATCAACCGGCTGTCGGGGGTCGCAGCTGACCGCGGCCGGCGGGCGGGGCCCATCCGCGGGCGACGCCGGCCACGGTGATCGCGAGGAGGGTGAAGCTTGCTGCGACGAGGAAGGCGGCCTGGAAGCCGGCGGTGAGGGCGTGTGGCAGTGCGGCCGGGCCGACGTGGCCTGCGTGCAGGACGCTGGCGGTACGGGTGGAGGCGATAGTGGTGACGAGCGCGAGGCCGAGTGATCCGCCGATCTGCTGGCTGGTGTTGATCAGGCCGCTGGCCAGCCCGGATTCCTGGCTGCTGACGCCGCTGACGGAGGTGGTGGTCAGTACGACGACGGCGAGGCCGAGGCCGGCGGCGAGGAGCAGGGACGGGCCGAGGACGTCGGCGAGGAAACTGCCGTGCGTCGCGATGCGGCTGAACCAGGCCAGTCCGACGGCGAACAGGGTGAGCCGGGCGAGCAGGGTGGTCTTGTGTCCGAGCCTGCCGAGCAGCGCTGGGGCCAGGGCGGCGGCCAGCACGATTGTGCCGGCGAGCGGGAGTTGGGCGACGCCGGCCTTGAGTGAGCTGTAGCGGAGGACTTGCTGCATGTAGAGGGACAGCACGAAGAACACGCCGAGCACGGCGGCGCCGACGAGCAGCATGGCGTTGGCGACCGCGGCTGGCAGCTGACATCCGATACCTCGGCAGCGGCTGGATCCTCGGTCGGGCCACACCAGTCACCCCGTGATGCGGCTCACGCGGCATGGATCGCCGGTCGATCGCGGTACCCAGGAGCGTGGTCGGGACCTGGGGCCCTACCGCATCGTCTTTCGGGGGCGTGCGCTGATCTGAGGTGAGGTTGGCGCTGCAGGCGGGGAGGGGGCGTATGCCGGGACGGGGCGAGCGGACCCCGTGGTTGCCGCCGCGATGGTTCATTTTGCTCGCCTGGAAGGTGCACCGTGCTCTGTTCCGGGTCACCGGTGGTCGTCGTGGCCTGTGGCCCGTTCGGGCCCAGCGTTGGGGCGCAATGCGATTGACCACAATCGGACGCCGCAGTGGTCAGGAGCGGTCGGTGATCCTCGGTTACATCGAGGACGGCCCGAACCTGGTGACCCTGGCGATGAACGGTTGGGGCGAAGGAGAGCCCGCGTGGTGGCTGAACCTCCTGGCGCATCCTCAGGCCCGGGTCCAGCTCACCGACGGGACCCGCCAGGTCGTCGCCCACGCCGCGACCGGACAGGAGCGGGCCCAGCTGTGGGACCGGTGGCGGTCACTGGAGAAGAATCTCGATGGCTACGCCCGTCGCCGATCAACACAAACGGCCGTGGTGGTCCTCGAACCCAGAACCGAACCCGTGTGAGACCACACAGCGGCATGGAACCGGTCTTGGCCGCGCATGACTGGCCACGACGCACCCGCCTCGTGACCCTGTCCACCACTGGGCGAACAGAAACGGCATCCTGAATCACCAGCGGCAGATTCGTGAACTTGGCCGATTGCGAGATCTTGCATTGTGGGTTATCCATTTCACTGCCATCCGAGGCAGAAGTTGTGCTTGTCGCACCGTCGGAGCACAAGCGGTAGCGGCAGACGGGCGGTGCTTGGAGGAGCCGGCAGTCAGATGGATAACCCACCTTGCATTTTATGCAGCGCGGCATCGCGTCAGCGACCTGTGAGGGCCAGCACCGCCGGCGTTGTAGCCGATCGCATTCGATCTGGTCAATCGCCGACGCACCGCCCCATGGGCGTCGGATAGGTTAGCGGGCGCGGGTGAGCCGTCGGGCGGTTAGCGGGTTTTCTTGCCGGCGCTCATCCAGGCGCCGATCAAGGCCAGGAGCGCCAGACCGAAGGCGAGCACGGCGTGTTTGACGTGGTGGTGGGCGCTGCCGGCTTGATGGCCGGGGAAGAAGGTCGGCAGCTGACCTGCGGTCTGGACCAGGTAGACGACGCCCACGACGGCCACGACCACGCCGAGCGCGATGAGTAGGACGGTGACGAGTGGGGAGGTGTTGCGGGCGGATGACGAGCTGGACATCGATGTGTCTCCGTTCCGGGAGGTTGGGGTTCGGTGCGCGGGCTTGCTCGGGTGTCGGGGTAGTCAGGCGAAGCGGATGATGCAGAGCCCGCCGGCGAGCAGGCTGTAGACGGCGAACGGGGTGAGGGTGCGGGTTTCGAAGTAGCGGGTGAGGTAGCGCACGGACAGGTAAGCGGCCAGGCCGGCCGCGACGGCGCCGGCGAGGACTTGGCCGTGGATGTGCGCGCCGGCCGGGCCTGCCAGGGACGGCAGTTTCAGGACGCCGGCGGCGAGGATGACCGGGGTGGCGAGCAGGAAGGAGATCCGGGCGGCGTCGCGGTGCGACAGGCCGCGGGCCAGCCCGCCGACCATGGCGATGCCCGAGCGGCTGATGCCGGCGAGCAGCGCGAGGGTTTGGAAGGAGCCGATGATGCCGGCCTCCCGGTAGTGCAGGGTGGCCAGCTCGCGGCCGCGTGGGGCGCGAATCGCGGTGGTGCCGGTGCCGATGGTCGCGGCACGCGCACTGTCCGGCACGGCGTCGTGTCCGTGGATCGGCTCGTCGGTTGGCGCGACGCGCCGGAGGTGCTCACCCACTAGGAGGATGATCCCGTTGACGGTGAGGAAGATCGCCGCGGCCAGCGGTCTTGCGAACAGGGTGCGGAAGGTGTGCTCGAACAGCACGCCGGTGATCCCGACCGGGATGGTGGCGATGACTAGCAGCCAGGCCAGGCGTTCGTCCGGCTGGGTGGCCACGATGCGCCGTTCGGCGAGGCTGGGCCGCAGGGTGCGGCCGAAGCCGCGGATGATCCGGGCCCAGTCGCGGCGGAAGAAGATCAGCAGCGCGACCGCGGTGGCCACATGCAACGCGACGATGAACGCCAAGTACGGGCTGGTCTGACTGGACGAGCTGGCCGATTCGGTGACCAGGTGCTGCCAGTCGCCGCCGATGAACGCCGGGACCAGCACGGAGTGGCCGAGGCTGGAGACCGGGAACAGTTCGGTGACGCCTTGCAGCAGGCCGATGACCACGGCCTGCAGGTAGCTGAGCATGAGCGGGAACTGCTCCTTATCCATGAGGTGACTGTCGAGAGCTGACTGCGATCTAGATGCGTGGGGTCGTGCGGTCGTCGGGTTGAGCGTCGTCGGGTGGGGCGTCCTCCTGTTCGCGGCGGTGTCGGCGGCGGACGAGCAGGACGAGGATGGCGAGCACGAGGACGGCGAGCAGGATGGCGCTGGCCCGCCGGCGATCTTCTTGACCTTCTGGCAGCTGGCCCCGGCCAGGTAGTGGCATCCGGGCGGTGCCGGCCAGGCCGGGCATCACCGCGCGCAGGAATGCGGTGAACCGGGCCAGGAACACCGCCCGGCCGCCCTCGGCGCGCAGCGTCTGCTGGGCGCGCTCGAGCGCCTGCCGTTGTCGGGCGAAGATCCGGGTGGCGAGCAGCCGGGTGCCGAGGTGCCGGCCGACCTCGTAGCCGACGCTGTTCCCGGCGATCGCCCCGAGCACCGCGACCGCGGCGATCCCGGCCAGCGACGCCGACCCCCCGCTGGGCCAGCGCCCGGCCGAGGATGACGGCGGTCTCGCCGGGCAGCGCGAAGCCGACGAATAGCGCCGCTTCGCTGAACGCCAGACAGCCGACCAGCGCGTACGCCGGTGGCCCGTGCAGGTGGAGGATCGAGTCGACCAGCGAGCTGACCACACTCACCTGTTGACTCCCTCCGCCGGCAAACCACCCCATGCTCCTACTTGCTCGTAGGAGAGTACACCTACGGTACTGTAGGGGTCGGCGAGGGCTGGGTGGCCGCTACCCCCGTGGCTAGCGCCCCACCGTCGCCATCCGCGGCGTCATTCGTCGTGGGCGGGGCACCGAACTGAGTGGAGCAGGATGAGCAGGACACGGCGTCGCGAGTCCGGTGGGTTGGAGGCGGAGGTGCTCGCTGCGTTGTGGGCCGCTGACTCGCCGTTGACCCCGGGCGAGGTGGTCGACGCGGTGGACGGTGATCTGGCGTACAACACGGTGCAGACGATCTTGACTCGGTTGTATCAGAAGGGGGCCGTGCGCCGGGAGCTGGCCGGCCGGGCGCACGCCTATACGCCGCTGCTGGACGAGGCCGGGCTGGCCGCGCGGCGGATGCGGGCGCTGCTAGACCGGGGCGGTGATCAGGCCGCGGTGTTGAGCCAGTTCGTCGGCACACTGAGCCTCGAGGAGGAGCGCACGTTGGCCCGGTTGCTGACCCGCCCACCCCGGACGCGGAGTTCGTGATGGGCCTGCTCATGTGGGCGCCGCTGCTGCTCGCCGCCGTGTTCGGCAGCCTCGGCCCGGTTATCGCACGGCGGCTGCCGCCCGCGCTGGGCACCTGGCTGCTCAGCGCGGGCGGCTTGGTGGTGGCGAGCGGGTCGATCGCCGTGCTGGGGTTTCTCGCGTTCACCTGGGTGGGTCGCTCACCGCTGCTAGCTGCGGAGGGGCATTGGTCGACGGCGGCGCTGCGGCGCGCCGACCCGGTGCCGGGCCCGGTGGAACTGGCGGCGCTGCTCGGGCTCACGCTCATCTCGGCACGCCTCCTAGCCGTCGCCGTGCGCCGCGGCCGAGCGCTGCTCCAGGCCCACCGGCTGGCCACCGCGTTGCCCGCCCACGGCGAGGAGTTAGCGGTTCTCGACGACGCGGCCGCACTGGCCTACGCGGTGCCGGGCCGGCCGGGCCGGATCGTCGCCACCACCGGCTTGCTGCGCCGCTTGGATGCGGCGGAGCGGCGCGCGGTCCTCACGCACGAACGCTCCCACCTACGGCACCGCCACCACCTGCACCACGCCGCCGGGCAGCTCGCGGCCGCCGCGAACCCGTTGCTGGGTCGGATACCTGCCGCGCTGAGGCTGGCCACCGAGCGGTGGGCTGACGAAGACGCCGCCCGCACGGTACGCCGCGACACCGTGGCCCGGGCGCTGACCCGCTCGGCCAGCCGCCAGCCGCGGACCGGCCCGGGTGCAGGCGTGGTTCTCGCGGTGGCAGCGGAGCAGATCGCCGCCCGTGTGCAGGCACTCCACTCGCCCCCGCCGCGGCCCACCGCCTGGCGCATCGCCGCGCTGGTAACGGTGCTGGCCGTCTGCGCCGTCAGCACCCTCGCGGCGGCGCACGAGACCGAGCGGGTGTTCGAGGTCGCGAAGAACGCCTACCTGCTCGCGCACCGGCAGCGATGACCCATCCGCCCGAACCGGTGGCGGCAGAGCGGGCCGGTGCGGTAAATCGGATCAGCCCGCTGCGGTTCATCGTCGGCTTCGGTGTCGTGTCGGCGCTGGCCGACGTGGTCTACGAAGGCGCCCGGTCGATCATCGGCCCGTTCCTCGGCCAGCTCGGCGCCTCCGCCGCTCTGGTCGGACTGATCACCGGCGCCGGCGAGGCGGCCGCGCTGGTGCTGCGCCTGCCCGCCGGCCGGCTGGTCGACCGCACCCGGCGGCCCTGGGCGCAGACCATCGCCGGTTACGGGCTCACCGTGCTGTGCGTCCCGCTGCTCGCCGTCTCCGGCGGTTTGACCGCCGCCGGGCTGCTCTACAACGGCGAACGGGTCGGCAAAGCCGTGCGCACCCCCGGCCCGCGACACTATGCTCGCCCAAGCCTCGGCCAAGATGGGCCGCGGCTACGCGTTCGGGCTGCACGAAGCCCTCGACCAGACCGGGGCGATGGCCGGCCCGCTACTGATCGCCGCTGCCCTGGCCCTCGACCTCGGCTACCGCACCGCGTTCGCGATACTCGCCGTCCCCGGCCTGCTCGCCCTCGCGGTGTTGCTGCGGCTTCGCGCCGCAGCACCCAACCCGCACGCCTACGACCCGGCCGCCCAGCTACCTGAAGCGAAGCGGCTGAGCCTGGATACCCGCCTGCCGCGACGGTTCTGGCAGTACGCGGCGTTCTCCGCCGCGACCATGCTCGGCTTCTCCACCTGGGCCGTGCTGGCCTACCACCTCACCACCCGCCACCTGCTGCCGGCCAGCCTCGTCCCGGTGCTGTACGCCGCCGCGATGGCCGCCGCCGCGGCCACCGCTGTCGGGTTCGGCCGCGTCTACGACCGGATCGGACTGCGCGGCCTCATCGTCCTGCCGGTGCTCGCGGCGATTGTGCCCTTGCTGTCCTTCGCCACCTCCACGGCCGCGTTTGTCGCCGGCGCGGTCATCTGGGGCGCCGCGATGGGCGTACACGACTCCACCATGCGCGCCGCCGTCGCCGACCTCGTCCCACCCCACCGCCGCGGCGCCGGCTACGGCACCTTCACCGCCCTCTACGGCCTCGCCTGGCTCGCCGGCGCCGCCACCATCGGCGCCCTCTACCAACACAGCACTACAGCCGCCGCCGCGTTCGTGCTCACAGTCCAAACCGTCGCCCTGCTGCTCCTGCTCCCCCTGCTCCGCAGACACCGACCACCCGATGGCGCCCCGTCCCGGTCGGACAGGACCACCTGATCTCAACTGGCGCAGCCGCCGTCCCATACGCTCGACCATGCCTCTGCCGACACGATCACCGGGCGGGGCCGCGGGAAGCCGCGTCCGAGCTCGTGGGCGTAAAGCTCGAGGGCAGACATGCAGGCGATCGCATGTGCACACAGGTCCGATTACCTGAACATCAAGCATGACAGTGCATTCGTCAGCAGCAGGTTGACGCGTGTCTGCGAAGCTGTTCACGGCGGCGGTGGCCGTGCTCTGTCCGGGATGCCGCTGGGCGCAGTTCGATGGCAGGTCGGCGTGGGTCTGCCTGGGGGCCGGCCGATCGGCGCGGCGCGCTGAACCACGTCACGCCGGCGCGCGTGTTGGCCGCTGTCAGCGAGGTCCGGCTCGGCCGCTCGACGACGCTTGCCGCTGCGGTGGAGAGCGAGGTGACACTCGACAATCCCGAGCCCTGCGTCCATCAGATGACCAGTGCCGCCGGGGACCAGGCCGACTGGACGGGGCTGTCGTTTGCGATGGATCGGCTCGCGATGAATGTGCACGGCAATGCCGACAGTCACATCGATGCGTTGTGTCATGTCATCTACCGGGCGGTTCTCTACAACGGCGTTGCCGCGGACAGCATCTCCGCGTCGGGGCGTCGGAGCTGTCCATCGATGTGGCCCGTGACGGCATCGTCGGTCGAGGCGTCCTGCTCGACGTGCCGCGGCTGGCCGGGCGGCCGTGGCTCGAGCCCGGCGAGCACGTCACGGCCGACGACCTCGTCCGAGCCGAGCAGGCGCAGCAGGTGCACGTCGGCGACGGCGACCTGCTGTTCGTCCGCGTCGGGCATCGCCGACGCCGAACCGCGCTCGGCCCGTGGGATGCAGCCAGCGCACGAGCCGGGCTTCACCCCACGGCGCTGCAGTTCATGGCCGAGCGACGGGTTGCCGTGCTGGGCAGCGACGGCAATAACGACACCGCACCCGGTGCGGTCGGCGGGGTTGAGTTTCCCGTGCACGTCCTGGACGTCAACGCAATGGGCCTGCATCTGCTGGACTACCTGCAGTTCGATGACCTCGTCCCGCTGTGCGAGGCGGCCGGCCGGTGGTCGTTCTTGTGCGTGATCGCACCGTGCGGGCTAGGAGGTTCGCCTGCCCGCCTCGCGGTCGGCCGTGCCGCTCTCGGTGGCCTGCTGTGACTACGCCGCGATTGCCGGCCGGCCCACTAGCGCGCTGGCTCATCCTTGGCGGGTGATGCCCGGCGACTGTGTGCGGGGTCAGATGATCGGGGGCGAAGACGGCCATCACACTCGCCGTGTCGCGGTCGGGCCTAGCACGTACGTGACCTGAGGGAGGTGCTGACTGCGCGCGGGCGGGTGGATTGTGCTGAGGCGGCCTTCCTTCGCCGGGGTTACCTCCACGACGGAACCAGCCACCTGTCTTCGCGAGAAGGAGCGGTGAAGTGAACACGCAATTCAAGGGCACGATTGACATCGATATCAGGGACTCGGTTCCCGACTGGGCTCCCTTCGAGCCGCCCAAGGCACCGGACCATGCACCCAACGTGGTCTACATCGTGCTCGACGACGTGGGCTTCTCGGCCATGAACTGTTACGGCGGGCCGATTGAGACGCCGAACATCGACCGCATAGCCGCCGAGGGCGTGCGCTACACGCAATGGCATACCACGGCGCTGTGCTCGCCGACCCGCTCGTGCCTACTCACCGGACGCAACCACACCCGCAACTCGATGGCCTGCATCACCGAGGCCGCGGTCGGTTTCCCGAATGCTAGCGGGACCATCCCGCCGGAGAACGGGATGCTCTCCGAGATCCTCGGCGAGTTGGGCTGGAACACCTACATGGTCGGCAAGTGGCACCTGTGCCCGACCATAGAGATGAACGTCGCCTCGACGCGGCGGAACTGGCCCTCTGGCCGCGGGTTCGAGCGATGGTATGGATTCCTGGGCGCCGAGACCAACCAGTGGTACCCGGACCTGGTTTACGACAACCATCCCGTCGACCAGCCGAAGTCACCGGAGGAGGGCTACCACCTCACCGAAGACCTGACCGACAAGGCGCTGGAATTCATCAAGGACGCGAAGGTGCTCGCGCCGGACAAGCCGTTCTTCCTGTACTACGCGCCGGGTGCGGCCCACGCCCCGCACCATGTCCCCAAGGAATGGGCCGACAAATTCAGGGGCCGGTTCGACGTGGGGTACGAAGCGCTGCGCGAGCAGACCCTGGCCCGGCAAAAGCAGCTGGGCATCGTCCCGGCCGACACCGAGCTGCCGCCGATCAACCCGATCGGCACGCCGGAGACCCGCACGGGCCCGGAAGGCAAGCCGTTCCCGCCGCTGGACGTCACCAGGCCATGGGACACGCTGTCGGCGGAGGAGAAGCGGCTGTTCTGCCGGATGGCCGAGGTGTACGCCGGG
Organism: uncultured Actinomycetota bacterium; assembly: GCA_963839175.1. GTDB lineage: Bacteria > Actinomycetota > Actinomycetes > Mycobacteriales > Jatrophihabitantaceae > CAWIUB01. The sequence continues at coordinate 251,196 of CAWIUB010000010.1, read as the reverse complement.
TTCCTGGCGCACGCCGACGACCACATCGGCCGGCTGCTGGACTACCTGGAGGAGAGCGGGCAGCGGGAGAACACCATGGTCGTCCTGGTGTCCGACAACGGGGCCAGTGGCGAGGGCGGCCCCAACGGGTCGGTCAACGAGATGAAATTCGCGAACGGCATTCCCGACGACATGCAGGCCAACCTGGCCATGCTCGACGAGCTCGGCGGGACCAAGACCTACAACCACTACCCCAACGGCTGGGCGATGGCGTTCAACACCCCGTTCAAAATGTGGAAACGGTACGAGTTCAACGGCGGCACTGCCGACCCGTGCATCATCTCCTGGCCGGGAGCCACGGCTGGGAAGGGCGAGCTGCGGCACCAGTATCACCACGCGATCGACATCGTGCCGACCATCCTCGACACCCTGGGCGTGGCGGCCCCGGCCACGATCAAGGGTCACGTGCAGAGTCGCTTCGATGGCGTGAGCATGCGCTACAGCGTCGAGATGGCTTCGGCGCCATCGGCCCGCAAGACGCAGTTCTACTCGATGCTGGGCTCCCGCGGCATCTGGCACGACGGCTGGAAGGCTGTCACCACGCACCCGACGCTCAGTGGCTGGAGCCATTTCAACGACGACACCTGGGAGCTGTACCACACCGACATCGACCGCGCCGAGCTGCACGACCTGGCGGCCGAGCGTCCCGAGAAGGTGCGGGAGCTGGTTAACCTGTGGTTCGCCGAGGCCGGCGACAACAGGGGCTTCCCGCTCGATGACCGGTCCGCGGTGGAAATCATCACAACGCCGCGGCCGCAACTGGCCTCGCCCCGCGACCGCTACGTCTACTTCCCCGATACCGCGGAGGTTCCCGAGGCGCAGGCGGTGAACGTCCGCAACCGCTCCTACACCATCGGGGCGCTGGTAGACATCCCCGCCCCAGGCGCAGAGGGTGTGCTGTTCGCGCACGGCTCGCGCTTCGGCGGGCACGCCCTGTACGTGAAGGACAACCGGCTGCACTACGCCTACAACTTCGTCGGCATGATGGAGCAGAAGATCGACGGGACCGAAGACGTGCCCGTGGGCGAGAACCTGATCCTGTCCGCATCCTTCGACAAAGACGGAGAGGACCCGCCACACGTGTCCACCGGGATCTTGTCCCTCTACCACGGCGACCAGAAGGTCGGCGAAGGCCGCATCAAGACCCAGCCCGGGATGTTCTCGCTCGCCGGCGAGGGCCTGTGCGTCGGCCGCGACAGTGGCGAGCCAGTCACCGGTGACTATCCGGGTGCTCACCCGCACGTGTTCACCGGCGGCACGATCCGACGAGTCGCTGTCGACGTCGGCGGCGATCCCTACATCGACCTAGAACGTGAAGCGGTGGCCATGCTCGCCCGCGAGTAGCCGCTCCACATCAAGCGTCAGTTAGTTGACCTGGCGTGCGGGCGGCCGTCGCGTGGGCGAGGGAAAGGCGAAGGGGAAGACGATGAGTGTTGAGCGTGAGCGGGTAGACGGGTTCGGGCGGCTCGAGGATGGGTTGCGGCAGGCGAGCGATTGGTATTTGTGGGGACCCTATGTGAGTGAGCGCCAGTGGGGCACGGTCCGTGAGGACTACAGCGCGGACGGCGAGGCGTGGGATTACCTGCCGCACGATCATGCCCGCTCACGTGCGTACCGGTGGGGCGAGGATGGCTTGGCGGGTTTTTGCGATGTGGAGCAGCGGCTGTGCCTGGGCCTGGCGCTGTGGAACGGCCGCGACCCGATCCTGAAGGAGCGGCCGTTCGGGCTGACCGGTGCGGAGGCGAACCACGGTGAGGACGTCAAGGAGTACTGGTGGTACCTGGACGCTCTGCCGAGTCACGCATGGAACCGCTGGCGCTACCACTACCCGCAGGCGGCGTTCCCGTATGAGGACCTCAGAGCTGAGAACGGCAGGCGCGGCAAGCACGATCTCGAGTACGAGCTGCTCGACACCGGCGTGTTCGATGGAGATCGCTACTGGATCACCGAGGTCTGGTACGCCAAGGCCGATCCCACCGATGTGTTGATGACCGTGCGGGTGACCAATGCGGGACCGGAAGCCGACACCGTGCATGTGCTGCCGACCGCGTGGTTCCGCAACACCTGGTCCTGGGACGCCGATGCGCCCAAACCAGCCTTCGTGGGGACGGGCGGTTCGGCGGTCACGGCCGAGCACCCGTTTCTTGGCTCGCTCGAACTGCTCGCAGGCCCGGGCCCGGATGGCACGAACCCGGTTCCGCTGTTCTGCGAGAACGAGACCAACATGGTGCGGCTCTACGGTGTGGCGCCGACGACGCCGTATCCCAAGGACGGTATCGGCGATCATGTGATCAGCGGCGCGGCCACCGTGAACCCCGATCAACATGGCACCAAGTGCGCCTTCTGGTACAAGCTGACGGTCGCGCCTGGCGAAACCGCCGAACTGCGGCTGCGGCTGCGTCCGGCGGGCGCCGCGCGCGGCACGCAATCGGGCGCGGCGGCCGCTGTCGGCAGCGAGTTCGATGGCGTTGTGCGGCAGCGCCGGGCCGAAGCCGACGAGTTCTACGCCGAGCTCACCCCTGAGGGGGCCAGTCCGGACGAGGCGATGGTGATGCGGCAGGCCTTCGCCGGGATGCTCTGGAGCAAGCAGCTTTACAGCTACGACGTCGGGCGCTGGCTCGATGGCGACCCTACCCAGCCACCTCCGCCGCCGGGCAGGCGCGGCGGGCGCAATTCCCGGTGGCGCAACTTTGATTCCTTCGACCTCATGTCCATGCCGGACAAGTGGGAGTACCCGTGGTTCGCCGCCTGGGACCTGGCCTTTCATTGCGTGACCCTGGCGCACGTCGACCCGGCGTTCGCCAAGTACCAGCTGATCCTGCTCTGCCGGGAATGGTTCCAGCACCCCAACGGGGCGTTGCCGGCGTATGAGTGGGACTTCGGTGACGTGAACCCACCGGTGCAGGCGTGGGCCGCGCTGGAGGTGTTTGCCATTGACGGCGGACGCGACTTCGATTTCCTGAGCCGGGTCTTCGACAAGCTTCTGGTCAACTTCACCTGGTGGGTCAACCTGGAGGACGCGGGCGGCAACAACCTCTTCGAGGGCGGTTTCCTCGGCCTGGACAACATCGGCCCAATTGACCGCTCGCACCTGCCGGTCGGCGGCGTCCTGGAGCAGTCCGACGCGACCGGCTGGATGGCCTTCTACGCCATCGCCATGGCAGGCATCGCCGCCGTTCTGCAACGCAGCGGCCGACGGCCCGCGATCGATCTTGGCCTGAAGTTCCTCGAGCACTTCGCCGCGATTACCGACGCAATGGACGACCAGGGCCTGTGGGACGAGGCTGACGGGCTCTACTACGACCGGCTGCTCACCCCGGACGGGACCGCCGTGCCCGTCCGGTACCGCTCCATGGTGGGCATCATCCCCATGCTGTCGGCCGCTGTCGTCGACGAAGGGATGCTCAATCAATCGCTGGTGGTCGGCAAGCAATTCGCCGACTTCCTCGACCGCCATGGCCTGGCCGACTCGGCGAAGCTCGGCGAAGCCGGCCTGGTCCGCGGTGTGCCCGGCAACCGGCATCTGCTGCTCAGCGTCGTCGGCATCGACCGCCTCGAGACGCTGTTCGCCAAGCTCTTCGACCAGAACGAGTTCCTGTCCCCATACGGGCTGCGGGCCCTGTCGGCCTACCACCGCGACCATCCCTATCAGCTCGACGTCGAGGGCTTCAGCGCCACGGTCGACTACGAGCCTGCCGAGTCCACCACTGACATGTTCGGCGGGAACTCCAACTGGCGCGGACCGCTCTGGTTCCCGCTCAACTACCTGGTGGTCAGCGTGCTGGATCGCTACTACCGATTCTTCGGTGACGAGCTCACCATCGAGTACCCGACCGGCTCGGGACACCAGGTGCCCCTCGACCTGATCGCCGCCGACCTGCAGGACCGGCTCATCGCCATCTTCACCGTCGGCCCCGACGGGCGGCGGCCGTGCTTCGGGGGGGTCGACCGCCTCCAGCACGACCCGGCGTGGAAAGACAACCTGCTGTTCAACGAGTATTTCCACGGCGACAACGGCGCCGGGCTCGGCGCCTCGCACCAGACCGGATGGACCGGGCTGATCGCGGACGTGATCCGCCGCCGCCACGGCGCCGTCAGGTCTGTCGGCGACGTGATCCGCAGCATTGCCCCACAGACCACGCCATGACACCACCCACCGTGCAGCCCGCGGCAAGCGGCCGCGCACCCGCGAACCCAGGCAGGCCGTTCCCGCTCGGTGCCACCGTGGGCGGCGGCGGGACGAACTTCGCCGTAGCGGCCGGTGCCGCCGACAGCGTGCTGCTGTGCCTGTGCGATGACAACGGCACCGAGAACCAGATTCCGCTGCTGGATTACGACGCGGGTGTCTGGCACGGTTTCGTGCCCGGCGTCGACGCAGGTCAGGCGTACGGATACCGCGCCGCTGGCCGTTATGACCCGGGCTCGGGTTTGCGCTTCAACCCGGCGAAGCTGCTGCTCGACCCCTACGCTCGGGCGTTCGCCGGTGCCGTGAGATTCGGGCCCGAGGTGCTCGGGTACGCGGTAGGCGGCGACCCGGACGTGCCGAGCACGCTCGATTCGGCGACGCACGTGCCGCGCAGCCTCGTCGTGGACGACACATTCAGCTGGCGGGATAACGCCCGGCCCAACCGCAGTTACGCGGACACCATCATCTACGAGGTGCACGTGAAGGGCTTCACGATGCGTCACCCCGGGGTGCCGCCGCCGCTGCGTGGCACCTACGCCGGGCTGAGCCAGGAGGCAGCCATCGGCTATCTGCTCGACCTCGGCGTGACAGCCGTCGAACTGCTGCCGGTGCATGAGAGCGTGCCGGAAGCCTTTCTGCTGCAGCGCGGGCTGACGAACTACTGGGGTTACAACACGATCGGATACTTCGCGCCGCATCAGGCCTACTCAGCCGAGGTGCGGGCCGGGCGGCCCGGAGGCCAGGTCGGCGAGTTCAAGTCGATGGTCGACGCCTTGCACGGGCCGGCCTCGAGGTCCTGATTGATGTCGTCTTCAACCATACGGCCGAGGCGGACCATACCGGTCCCACGCTCTGCTACCGGGGTCTGGACAATGCCGCCTATTACCGTCTCGAGCCCGACGACCCTGGCCATTACGTCGACACGACCGGCTGTGGCAACTCGCTTAACGTCGGCGACCCGCGCACTCTTCAGCTGATCATGGACTCGTTGCGCTACTGGGTGACGCAGATGCATGTCGACGGCTTCCGGTTCGACCTCGCTCCCACCCTCGCCCGCCAGGAAGGCGCGTTCGACCAGAGATCGGCGTTCCTCGACCTGGTCTCACAGGATCCCGTCGTGTCCAGGGTCAAGCTGGTGGCGGAGCCCTGGGACGTCGGGCAGATGGACAGCTACGACCTGGGCGGGTTCCCGCCGGTGTGGCGCGAGTGGAATGGCAAGTACCGCGACACCATGCGAGACTTCTGGCGCAGCCACCCGGTCGGTCTCGGCGAGTTCGCGAACCGGTTCTGCGGTTCGGCGGACATGTACGGCCGAGCACGGCGCAGGCCGACGGCTTCGGTGAACCTGATCACCGTCCATGACGGTTTCACCTTGCGCGACCTGGTCTCCTACAACGACAAGCACAACATGGCCAATGGGGAATCAAATCGCGACGGGACAAGCGACAACCGCTCGTGGAACTGCGGCGCGGAGGGCCCGACCGATGACCCTGAGGTACTGGGCCTTCGGGCACGTCAATCCCGTGCCATGCTCACCACGCTGCTGCTTTCGTTCGGTATCCCGATGCTGCTTGGCGGCGACGAGATGGGCCGCACGCAGCGGGGGAACAACAATGCCTACTGCCAAGACAATGAGATCACCTGGCTCGACTGGGCCGCCGTGGACGCCGAGCTGTTGGCGTTCAGCAGGCAACTGGTGGCCTTCCGGCACGCCCACCCGGTGTTCCGCCGGCAGCGGTTCCTGGCCGGGGCCGAGGCCTCCGAGCTTGGCTGGTTCACACCAGCCGGCAGTGCCATGACCGCGGCGGACTGGTCGGACCGCAACGCCCTCGCCGTCGCGCTGTATCTCGACGGATCCGACGACCCGGACCGGGCGGCGGACGGCACGCCGATGCTCGACGACGATTTCCTCGTCCTGGTCAACGCCTGGTGGGAACGGCTCGGCTTCACCGTCCCGGCCACCCGCCCTGCGCAAGCCTGGCAGACCGTGATCGACACCTACGATCCCGCCAGATCCACCGGCGCGGCGGTGTTTCGTGCGGGAGACCAGCTGACCACTGACCCCCGGTCGATCGTCGTGCTTCGCGGCGCCACCCATACGGTGCCCTCGTGACGAACCCGAGTGTGCCGTACCGATTTCCTCGGCCGGCACGCATCTCCAACTAGACGGCACAGGCGAAGGATGACCTGCTTGCCAGTCGGCGTCTTTGTAGGCCTCAGCACCCTGGATGTCATCCATCATGTGCAGGCCGCACCTGGGGTCAACCAGAAGGTGACTGCTCGCGCGCAATCGGTGGCGGCCGGCGGCCCGGCGACGAACGCCGCGGTGACCTTCGCTGCCCTCGGCGGCGATGCGGTGCTGATCACGGCACTCGGTGTCGGTGCGGTGGCGCACATCATCAGGTCCGATCTCGAAGCGTGCCGCGTTCGCATCGTCGATGTCACGCCAGATCAGCTGGATCGGGCTGCGATCTCGTCGATCACCGTCCTCGAGCGAACCGGTGAGCGCTCCGTAGTTTCCGTGGACGCCGGCACCAGCGCCCTAGACACGGTGCCGGACTTGACCGAGACAATGGCTACCGCGGACATAATCTTGGTCGACGGGCATTATCCAGCGCTGGCTGAGGAAGCCAGCCGGGCCGCGCACGCCGCATCGGTACCGCTCGTGATCGACGCCGGACGCTGGAAGCCGATCATGAGCCGGGTGATATCGCGCGCTGACGTCGTGATCTGTTCGACCGATTTCCGCTACATCGGCACAGACGACTACGAGTCATCAGCACGCGCTTTGATCGAGCACGGCGCGACCACGGTGATCATCACGCGCGGCGGGGATCCGGTTCGCTGGTGGCATGCCGGCGAGTCCGGTTCGGTAGCTCCGCCATCGGTCCACGTCGTCGACACGGCCGGCGCCGGCGACGTGTTCCATGGTGCCTACTGTTACCTCGCCACCCAACCGAGGTACGCCGACATTGTCAGCCGGGTCGCCGCCGCATGCCGCGTGGCATCGATCAAGTGCAGCTATCCCGGTACGCGCAGCTGGCTTCATCACCTTCCAGATCACGCGGGTCTCTTGCGCTGATGCCAACGGAACTTGACAGGTTGGCGCGCGGAACGTCATCCAACGTCAGCGAGCCGGCGCGGACTATGCGTCACGTCACGTGGTGATGTGCTTGACGTAGCGGTGACACGGAACGGGAATAGGTCCCGTGTCGCTCGCTGCGGGGTAGTCGAAGATACCTGCATCAGTCCACCCGCTGTGTTCATAGAATCTCCGGGCTCGGGTATTGCCATCAACGACTGCGAGCCATGCTCGCTGATGGCCGTTCACCTCGACGAGCCGCTCCGCTTCGCCGAGCAGGACGGCTGCCACGCCGGCCCCGCGGTACTGTCTCGACACGTAGACCTGTTCGACCTCGTCCTCGACCACCATCACGAATCCCACAATGTTGTTGTCGACCATCCCGACAACGGTTTCACCAACACGCTGCGCAGCGCGCAATCCGAACGATTCCTCGGTTCGTGCTGCGACAAGTTCGTCAGGAACATGCCCCAGGTGGGCGTCGCACCATCCCTCGTACCAGATCTGCGCGACTGCCTTCGAGTCTTCAACATGCGCGGGACGAAGAGCCACAGCGCCACCATCGGTTGACACCCGGGCCACTGTAGCGGCCAGGGTGCAGCAGCTTCGCGCGCGCGAACCGATGAGATCGCCGCCTGCGGGCCGTCTACCGCTTTGACGGCACGGATCACCAGCGAGGAGAACGAGATGTCCCGACAGACGATCGACGAGACCGGCACCGAGCTCACGATCACCCGCACCTTCTCCGCGCCGCTCGCGACGGTGTGGGACGTGTGGACGCGACCAGAGCACCTCGACGAGGTGACACGATGACGTCTGCGATCAGCGTTGACGGGCTGGTCCGGCACTTCGACGGCCTCACGGCTGTCGATCACGTCGACCTCGACGTGCAGCGCGGGGAGATCTACGGATTCCTGGGGCCGAACGGCGCGGGGAAGTCAACCACCGTGCGCATCCTGTGCACGCTGCTCACGCCCAGCTCCGGCCGGGCGATGGTGGCCGGTCATGACGTGGCCACCGAGCCGGGCCAGGTGCGGCTGCGTATCGGCGCCGCGTTGCAGGAGGCAGCCCTGGATCCGAAGCAGACCGGCGTCGACTTGCTGCGCCTGCAGGGCAGGCTGTACGGCCTCACGCGCGGCGAGATCAACCGTCGGCTCGGCGAGCTCACGCAGCTAGTCGACATCGGCGATGCACTCGGTCGGCCGATCGGCACGTACTCCGGCGGGATGCGCCGCCGCCTCGACCTCGCGGCGGCCCTGGTGCACGGCCCGCAGGTGCTGTTTCTGGACGAGCCGACGACCGGCCTCGACCCGGTGAGCCGGGCCCGGATGTGGGAGGAGGTCCGCCGGCTCAACCGTGCGCTGGACATGACCATCTTCCTGACCACCCAGTACCTGGAGGAGGCCGACGAGCTGGCCGACCGGGTGGGAATCATCGACGGCGGCCGGCTCGTCGCCGAGGGCGCGCCTGAGCAGCTGAAGCGCAGCGTGGGCAACGACGTAATCGTCGCGCAGGTCGACGGCCAGGCGCAGGCATGCCGCGAGGCGGTGCAGGGCGTCGCGGGAGTACGGGGCGTCGACGTGCGCGACGAGCAGCTGGTGATAACCGCCGCCGACGGCGCAGCCGCGATCGGGCCGGTGGCGGTCGCGCTGAGCCGGGTCGCACCCGTTCGCGACCTCACCCTGCGCACCACCACCCTCGACGACGTGTTCCTCGAACTGACTGGTAATCACATCCGTTCGACTGATCACGAATCGGACGACCGCGATTCCACGGAGGTGGACCGATGACCGCTGTCAGCTACGCCGCGGTTGCGCTCGAGCAGCCGATCCGCGTCGACGCGCGTCGCTCGCATCCGCTGCGCGACGTCGCGTCGATCGCCGGACGGGCGCTGCGCGCGGTGCCACGCGAGCTCGAGACCGTCATCCCGCCGATCTTCATCGCGGTGTTCTTCTTCGTCGTGAACATCGGCACGTTGCAGCGGCTGACCGAAAGCCACATCACCGGCTTCGACATTAAAGCCTTCATGCTGCCGACGGCGATCCTGCTCGGCGTCACCGGCGTCTCGCGCGCGGGCTCGCTGGTGCTCGACATCCAGAACGGCTACCTCGACCGGCTGCTGCTGACTCCGGTGCGTCGGCTAGCCATCCTGCTCGGACTAATGATCGCCGACGTGGCCATCGCGTGCGCGCTGACGCTGCCCATCCTCGGGCTCGCGCTCGCGCTCGGGGTGCGGATGGAGTCGGGCCTGCTCGGCGCCGCCCTGTTCCTGCTGATGGGCTGCGCGTGGAGCCTCGCGTTCGCCGCGTTCGGCTACGCGATCGCCCTCAAGACCGGCAACCCGGCGGCGGTGAACTCCAGCTTCCTGTTGTTCTTCCCATTCCTGTTCATGACGTCCTCGTACGTCCCCCGCAATCAGCTGACCGGGTGGCTGGGCGACGTCGCCGGCTGGAACCCCGTCACGTACGTGCTGGAGGGGCTGCGCTCGCTCGTCACCGGCGGGTGGCAATGGGCGACTCTCGGCAAGGCATGGCTGGCCATCGCCGTCGTGGCCGTGGTGAGCATGTCCCTGTGCCTGGCCGCGCTGCGCGGCCGGACCCGGCGCGGCTAACCGAGCTGCCTCGCGGGGGCCTGCCGTTCGTCGCAGCGATGAGTTCTCGCGGGAAGGAACGTCCAACTCATATGACCAGCGTGCTTGACGCTCCGCGGGTAGTGTCCGAAGGCGTGACCACCACGCTCGCTCCAGAGGACCTGGAGGTGTACCGCCGTGAGCTGACCGGCTATTGCTACCGGATGCTCGGCTCCAGCTTCGAGGCCGAGGATGCGGTCCAGGAAACGTTCTTGAAGGCTTGGCGCTTCGGCGACAGCTTCGAAGGCCGGTCCTCTGTGCGATCGTGGCTCTACCGGATCGCGACGAACGTCTGCACCGACATGCAGCGTGGCGCCCAGCGGCGTGCCCGGCCGATGGAGCTCGGGCCGGCCTCCCCGCCGGACGAGTCACACCTGGGGTCCTTCCTGCCCGAGGCGGTGTGGGTCTCGCCGATCGGGGACGACCGAGTCATGCCCGATAGCGCCGATCCGGCCGAGATCGCCATCACCCGCGAGTCGATCCGGCTCGCGTTCGTGACGGCGCTGCAGCACCTGCCCGCCCGGCAGCGGGCGGCGTTGATCCTGTGCGAGGTGCTGCGCTGGCAGACCGCCGAGGTCGCCGAACTGCTGGACACCAGCGTGGCCGCGGTCAACAGCGCGCTGCAGCGGGCCCGGGCGACGATGTCGGCGCTACCGGTCGACGCCCGCCCGCTGGACGTCCCCGGTGACGATGCAGAGTTGCTCGCCCGCTACGTCGAAGCCTTCGAGCGCTACGACATCGAATCCTTCGTCGCGCTGCTGCATGAGGACGCGATCCAATCCATGCCGCCGTACGCGATGTGGCTGCAGGGGGCGGAGAACATCGGGCGGTGGATGGTGCTGCCCGGGCCGAGCGCCTGCCGTGGCTCGCGGATGGTGCCGGTCTCCCAGGTCAACGGCTGCCCGGCGTTCGCGCAGTTCCGGCCCGACCCGGCCGGCGGCTACTACGGCTGGGCGCTACAGGTCCTGGAGATCTCAGCCGGGCGAGTCAGCGCGATCAACTCGTTCCTGGACGCCGAGCGGCTGTTCCCGACCTTCGGTTTGCCCGCTCGTTTGCCCGCGTAGCCGGCCCAATCCCACCAGCTCGAGCAGCGCGGCGAGCTGCACAGAGACGTCGGAGATGGCGACGCTGCCTCCGCGTCTGCCCACCTCGAGCCGTAGGCGGGCCATGTGGTCGATCGCGGCTAGGTCGGGCGCTCCACACCCACCCAGCGTCCAGTGGCACAGCGCTGAGCCGTCCGGCCCGAACACCGTGACCCGACACCACACTTCGCCAACAGCCATCACTCTATGGACGAGCGCCGGCCACCGAACTCATCGCGGAGGACTCACGGGCACGACCGGTGCGAGGCAGTGCGTCAGCTCGCCTCCTCGCGCGCTGCGGGAAGCGCGGACGTGACGTCGAACAGCGCGAGATCGGCAGCAGCGCGCCCGGCGACCCAGCCGGCTGCGTTGCCGACGGTGATGTCCTTGGCGACGAGATGCGGGAAGTGCTCGCGCAGCGCATCGTCGACAGCGCGTGTCCGGGCCGCGAGCACCGGAAGCAACCGCGCCTGGTCGGCGTCGGCCTGTACCGTCTGAGCCGCCTCGCGCAGCCGCTCGCGAATGCGCGAGGCGTAGGCGACGAGGAACGACTGGCGGAACGAGCGTGTCCGCGAGACCCCGTTGCGGGCGAGCTGCGGCCCCGCTGCGGCGAGCGATCGCGTTGCCTGCACCAGCAACGACGTGGCGAGCACGTTGACCAGCCGCAGGTCGGTGCCGTCGCCGATGACGGTCAGGTAGCCGGCCTGCTCGGCCAGCACCGTGCGGCATCGGTTGGCCTCGGCGACCGCGGTGACCAACATCGACTTGGCGCGGACGTACGGCGCCGCGAGCCACATCCGCCGCAGGCTGGCGTGGGGTCTGCGCCGGGGCTGGGCCAGCATGGCATGGTCGATCGCGTACCGGCTCATCAGCTGCTGCGCCTTTGCGCTGAGCGCCTCGGCTTCCTCGTCGAACTCGGTGGCCTCGGCCTTGGCCAGCAAGCCGCGAACCTTGGCGAGCATCCGCTCCTCGGCCGCATCCGGTTCGGCACCCACCGCCACGGCCGCCCCCGGCGGTGGCAGCGACGGTTCCAACCGGAACAGCGAGCTCATCAACACGAACGTGTCAACGGCAATCGCTAGCGCCGGCAGACCGTCGTGCTTGTGCCTGCTCGCCCACTGCCCGAACAGCGGCCGGCGCTGGTCCCACCACACCTGCGCGCCCACCCCGGCGAGCTCTGCCAGCCAGCGCGGATCGACGCGCTGCGCCGGGTACGCCGTCGTGGCGGCGGCGATGACGTCGACGAGGTAGCTGGTTGGTGCCGCATCGAGATGTCGCTGTGCAGTCTCGCGCAGATCCACTGGCGTCCAGCCGGCGTGGAAAAGCGCATCCGCGAGTTCGAGCGCCAGCGCGTCTACGGCGCGTTCGACGGCGGGCGGCGACTCTCGCCACAGGCCGGCCAGACCGCTCGCGACGCACTCGGCTACGGGTCGACCGAGCAGGCCCAGCCCCACGGCGGACCGCAGCGCGAGCGCCACGTAGTCGTCCAACGCCGCGTCGTCCAACGCCGCGTCGTCCCACGTCGCGGCGGTCGGCCCGCCCGCACGACCATGCCGCTGCCCAGTGGCGAAACGGTGTTGCCGCGCAGCACGGTCACGACGTTTTGCGGCTCGACGCTGCTTGTTGCGCTGTCCCATGCAGGCAGCGTGCCGGACCCGTCCGACAGAATCCGCGAGAACACGCCGCGTGAAACAGATGAGGCGAATGTGGTCTGGGACTGCGCGGCTGAGCGCTGCTCACGGCACAACGTCATGCGCGGGTCAAGCTGGCGGTCATTGCGCGAGGATGCGCAGGATCCGTCGAAGGTGAGTCCGGTCCGCCGGGCTAAGGGCGCCGAAGAATCGATCAGCCTCGGCGGTCCGGGCCGCCTGAATGTCTTCGGTCACCCGCTGGCCCTCGTCGGTCAAGCCGACCAGCATGGCCCGTCGGTCCCGTACGTCGGGCTGGCGGGCCACGTAGCCATGACCCTCGAGGACATCGACCACCTCGGTTGCCGACCGCGGCGCAATATGCAGCCGCTCCGACAGGTCACCCAGCCGCATCGGGCTGTCCGTCCGCAATACCGCGAGGGCACGAGCGTGCGACGGCGAGATGTCCCACGGCGCCAAGGTCTCCCGGGAGCGTTGCCGCAGTCGCCGGGTCGCCGCCCAGAAGTCGTCCGCGAGGCTGTCCTCGCGACCGGCGCGTTCCCGACCCGGCATGCGGAATAGCCTAGCGCAGGTTCTTGTTCAACCTCATGATGAGGTTACCTCAGCACTGCTGGTAGCCCCGGACGAGACCGAATCGTCCCCGATACAGAACCTGGTGATGTCCTTGGAAGCCACCACGATGAACCGGGGCCGCCGCTCGGGCGGCCCATCCACCGTCACGGCCGCCGAGCGGGCCGAGGCCAAGAACGTCTCGCTGCGCCGCGTCGGCGCCTTGTTCCGGCCACACCGCACGCAGCTGGCGATCGTCATGGCGACACTCGTCGCGTCATCCATCGTCTCGATGGCCTCGCCGTTCCTACTGCGCTGCGTGATCGACACCGCGCTGCCGCGGCGCAGCGTGCAACTGCTCGCCTGGCTGGTCGCCGGCATGCTTGCGGTGGCCGCAATCACCGCCGCGTTCGGCGTCGCGCAGACCTGGATCGCCACGTTGGTCGGGCAGCAGGTCATGCACCGGCTGCGGTCCGACGTCTTCACACACCTGCAGCGTCAGTCCGTCGGGTTCTTCACCCGCACGCGTACCGGCGAGGTGCAGTCGCGCATCACGAACGACATCGGCGGCATGCAGTCGGTCGTCACGTCAACGGCCACGTCGATCGCGTCGAACCTGACCACGGCCGTCGCCACCGCCGTGGCGATGGCCGCGCTGTCGTGGCGGCTGTCGCTGATCTCGCTGGTCGTCATGCCGCCGGCGATCTACCTGACCCGCAAGGTGGCCGCCCTGCGCCGCGAGATCACCGCGCAACGCCAGCGCGAGCTTGCCGACCTCAACGTCACGATCGAGGAGGGCCTGTCGATCAGCGGCATCCAGCTCAGCAAGACCATGGGCACCGGCCCAGCGCTGATCCGGCGCTTCGTCGAATCGTCCGCGCGGCTGATCGATCTCGAGCTGCGCTCCGAGCTGGCCGGCCGCTGGCGGATGGCCTCGATGAGCATCATCTTTGCCGCGATCCCGGCCGTGATCTATCTCAGTGCGGGCCTGCCTGCGACGAGTGGGCACATGAGCATCGGCACATTGGTCGCGTTCACCGCGCTGCAGAACACCCTGTTCCGTCCCTTGATGGGCTTGCTCAACGTCGGCGTTTCGGTGACCAGCTCACTCGCCCTGTTCGCGCGGATCTTCGAGTATCTGGATCTGCCCGTCGAAGTCGACGACCCAGCAGCGCCGATCGACGTCGACCGGGAGGAGATTGCGGGCCACGTGCAGCTGCGCGACGTGACGTTCGCGTACGACGGCAGCGACACCGCAACGCTCGCCGGCATCAACCTCGACATTCCCGCCGGGACGACCCTTGCGCTGGTCGGCGAAACCGGGTCGGGCAAGAGCACCCTCGCTGCGCTCATAGCGCGGCTCTACGACCCGACCGCCGGGCGGGTCCTGATCGACGGCATCGACGTGCGCGACATGCGCCTCGCCGACCTCGCCTCGATCATCGGCGTGGTCAGCCAGGAGACCTACCTGCTGCACACCACGGTGCGCGAGAACCTGCGCTACGCCAACCCCGAGGCCACTGACGCCGAGATCGAGGACGCCGCGCGCGCCGCGCAAGTGCATGACCTGATCTCCGGGCTGCCCGACAGTTACGACACCGTGGTCGGCTCTCGTGGGCATCGGTTCTCCGGCGGGGAGAAGCAGCGCATCGCGATCGCGCGGACGCTGTTGCGCGATCCGAAGATCCTCGTGCTGGACGAGGCGACGAGCGCCCTGGACACTGAGACCGAGCGCGCCGTTCAGCAGGCTTTCGACGACCTCTCCCGCGGTCGCACGACGATCACCATCGCGCATCGGCTATCCACAGTGCGCAACGCGGACCAGATCGTCGTCCTCAACCAGGGCCGCATCGTCGAAACTGGTACACACCACAGCCTGGTCGCCGACAACGGCCGCTACGCCGCTCTGGCGGCGTAGCTCGACTTTACGCCGCTGGGCCGAGCAGCGGCAGGTCGGCGGCGCTGAGCCCTTGCCGAGTGCACGAGCGTTCTGCCTCGGCCGAACTGCGCTACTCGATCCGAGTGGCGATAGGTGTGCCGGTCTCAACCGTGCGGCCGACCGTACAGAGCCGATCATGCGACTTGCGCACCGCGTCCGGTAGCAGTTCCCGTGCCTGCTCGCCGCCTTCACTGCTTGGAAATACGATCCGGAAGGTCAGTCCGATATCGGTGAGCCGGTTGCCATCCGCGTCGCGAACCTTCTCCGCGTCGACGATCACGTTGAACGCCTCGGGCTCAGCCCGGCGCGACGTCAGGATGTCGACGTCGATCGCGGTGCAGCCCCCGATCGCGGCCAGCAGCAGCTCGGTGGGTGTGAAGTCCGTCCCGTCCCCGGTCCCGAGGGTGATCGTGCCGCCTCGGGCGTTCGTGACGGTGAACCTGCCGTTCGTGAGCCGCTCGACGGCCACGGCGCGGTGCGCAGAACCAGTCGCCATGGCCACACCTTGCCAGACGCCGCTGGATGGACGAGCCTTCCGCCCGCAAACTCCGTCGGTGGCCACCTGGACCGATGAGTTCTCGCCGCCCCGGACGTCATAACTATGTCTCGACCGCTCGAGGAAAGGATGCCCAGCCATGCAGCCCATCACGCCGTGCCTGTGGTTCGACGACCAAGCCGAGCAGGCCGCGATCTTCTACACATCGATCTTCCCGAACTCAAAGATCGTGACCGTCGCGCACTACGGCGAGGCGGGACCGCGACCCGCTGGCATGGTCATGACAGTGGACTTCGAACTGCAGGGCCAGCCGTTCGTGGCGCTCAACGGGGGACCGGACTTCACCTTCACCGAGGCCATCTCGTTCCAGGTTGGCTGCGCGTCTCAGGGCGAGGTCGACCGGTACTGGAACCTGCTGGCCGACGGCGGCCAGGAGGGACCGTGCGGCTGGCTCAAGGACCGATACGGCCTGTCCTGGCAGATCGTCCCCACCGACCTGCCGGCGCTGTTGAACGACCCTGATGCGACGAAGGCGCAGCGAGTCATGGCGGCGCTGCTCGGCATGAAGAAGCTCGACATTGCCGCGCTGCACGCCGCGTACGCAAACGGGTAAGCCGTTCATCTGTCCAGGGATCGAGTGGAAGGGAGGCGATCGTCGTGCCGAACGAAGTTGAGATCAAGATGACCATGCGTGGCTTCGAGGTCACGATCGGCGGGCGCACCGCACGCTTCCCGCACCTCGACGAGGCGTGCGACTTCGCCCAACAGCGACTGCGGCAGGCACAGCAACTCCGCGAACTGGCCGCCCGCTGCGAGTAGCCGTCGCCGCGGATCGCCGGGGTCGGCCGGCTCCGTCAGGACAGGTCGCGGCGGCAGTCAGGTTTCCGGTTCTAGCAGAACGAGCGGAATCTGCCGGCTGGTCCTGCGCTGGTAGGCGGCATAGTTCTGATGACCGGCGACGACCAGCGGCCACAAGCGGGCCCGCTCCTCGGAATCGGCGATCCGTGCTCTCATGCGCCGCTTGGCCGTCCCTCTCAACGCCACGTCAACCTCGGGGTTGTCCTGCAGGTTCAGAAACCACGCCGGAGACTTGTCGGCACCGCCGCGGGATGCCACCACGACCAGGGTCGTCCCCTCCTGCACCGGTGACGTCAGCATCACCGAGTGCGGCCGTCCGCTCTTACGCCCTATCGTGGTGAGCTCGAGCACCGGCATGTGCAGCGCTTCCCACCCTGCGCGACCTCCGCTGATCTTGAGCAGGCCGCGATGGACGGCGTTCATGACCTTGAACTCGAAATCGGTTGGCATATCCGCAAGCTAGCCCGATCTACCGCGCGATCTGATCCGGCCGTGGAGACCCGCGTGAACAGCTCATCCGGGTGGGGTCGGCCAAACCTGGGGCTCCGGGCTGCCCCGCACAGATTCGTTGATCAGTAGGTCAGCGTGCATCACGATCACCAACCGCTACGGAGAAATCCACTCGTTTCACTGCTCCGATCGGAATTACAGTGATGCTCGACTCGTCCGGGGAGAACCCGATGAAGCCATCTGTCTGGAGTCGCCGTGTCACCTCCTCGGCGAACGAAGGCAAGTCGTTGCCGAAGCGGGAGTAGGCGCCGTGCCGGGGCCACAGTTCCGCTGCGTCGAACACCACGGTCGTCTGCTGCAGCAGGTGAAGCGTCACGCTCATGAGGGAGGGGTCGGCGGCGCTCATCTGCCTATGGTGTCGGTTGTGCGGCAGGCGCACCAGCGCCGCGGCGCTACTGCTCGCGGGCCGGCGGCTGGGGGAGCAGTCCGCGCAGCGTGCGTGTGCCCCGATCATCGACCATCGCAGGCTCGGCCAGCCCCTTGTCGACCATCTGCCGGGCGCAGGCGTCGACCAGGCGAGCGCTCGCACCGAACCGTCGCGCCAGGTCGCCGATGGTCGCCGGGCGATCGTCGACCCGCATTCCCCGAAGGACCTTGAGAATCTGCTGTTCGAGATCTAGGGGCATGCTTCGACCTTAGCCCTCTTCGGCTGGCTAGGCGCGATCGAGTACCACTCGGCCGGGCACCCGCAGAGGCTCGCCTAACGCGCGCAGGTGCCGAAGTGCCGCGGCGTACGAGCCGAACAGGCTGGTCTCGGTGTAGGCGATGCGTCGATCGTCACAGTAAGCGCGCACGACTCGTTGCGCAGTGCGCGCGCGCCGCCCCGGTTCGCCACCTGGTCGTTGGTGAACGCCAGCATCCCGTCGCCGATGTCTGGGTCGCGGCCCTGGTGGTTGGGATGCGAGTGGTGACTGTTGTGCTTGTCGACCCACCAGCCGAAGCTCAGGCCGACGAGCAGATCGCCGGCCACGAAACCGAAATCGCCAAGTGGGTTATCCATTTCACTGCCCACCTAGAGTGGGATCGCCATGTGTCGCCACGCATACTGCGCGGTCCGAGGTCGTGCGGGCGCTGAGAGCGTGACTGCCCGACGACGAGGCGTGGCTGGCCCTTGGGGGCCGAATTCCCTGGTGTCGCGCCGCGTGCGCCGACTGAACCAGCCGATCTGCCCGCGTGGCAGTCACATGGATAACCCATATCGCCAATTCGGCAGCTGTGGATCGGTAGAGGGTCGAGCGTGTTACGGTTGTAGCTGGTTGTTGGCAACCTTCCTTCACGTCATCGCGCGCAGGATGTTTGCAGCGCGGACTTCGTCTTTCTCGACCTTTGTGTGAGACAGGCAATACGCACCGACCCGAGGCGCCGCACGGTGCGGGCCTCGACTGTCTCTACAAGGAGAAAACGGCATGACGCAAGGCACAGTGAAGTGGTTCAACAGTGAGAAGGGCTTCGGGTTCATCGCGCCCGACGGCGGGGGAGACGACGTGTTCGTCCACTTCTCGGCCATCACCGGTGAGGGGTACAAGAGCCTCGACGACAACCAGCGTGTCGAGTTCGACACGACCCGCGGCCAGAAGGGCCCGCAGGCGGAGAACGTCCGCCCGGTCTAGACATCGGTTCGACGCACAGCCCCGGTCGGAAACGGCCGGGGCTGTGGTGCATTCTGCGATGGCAATGACACGTGCCAGGATGCGACGGCGGGTAAGGGGGGCAGCGTGTCGCGGGTTCTGCCATCGGTCGCGCAGTTGCTGGCCGACGTGAGCGCTCGCGAGCCGATGTCCGGCGTCCCGGGCACGACGGAGTCGACCCTCGAACGGGTGACCATTGGCGGCCAACAGTTAGTCGTCAAGCACATTGACCTGGCGCGTGACTGGACCGCGCACGCCTCCGGCATCATCGGCGCCCCGGTTGTCGCGATGTGGCGCAGCGGCCTGCTTGACCGGCTGCCGAACTGTCTCAACCAGCCCATCGTCGGCGTTGCGTCCGAGCCGGGCAGAACGTCAGTGCTGATGCACGATGTGAGCCAGTGGCTGGTGCCCTCGACCGACGAGCCGATCACGCTGGCCCAACACGTGCGCTTCGTCGATCACATGGCACAGCTGCACGCCGCGTTCTGGGAAGCGGGCGGCGAGATCGAGGTTGTCCCGCTCATGCACCGCTACCTGGACCTTTCGCCGTGGCTGACGATCGCCGAACGCTCTATCGGCTCGACGATGCGCATTCCCCAACTGGTCGGCGAGGGCTGGGACAGTCTGGCCGAGGTTGCGCCGGTGGCCGCGAACATCGTGACGCCGCTGGCCTGGGACCCCGGACCGCTCGTCTGTGCTCTCGCTGCAACGCCTGCGACGTTCGTCCACGGCTGCCTCAAGTTCGACAACATGGGCACCGACGCCGACGGCCGGACCGTCCTGCTCGACTGGGAGCTTCCGGGCCGGGCACCCGCCTGCAGCGACCTTGCCTGGTACCTGGCGATCAACTGTCGCCGGCTGCCACAGTCGAAGGAGGACACCATCGCCGCCTACCGGGACGCGCTGGAACGCCATGGCGTCGACACGGTGCCCGGCTGGTGGGATCGGCAGCTGGCATTGTGCCTGCTGGGCGGCCTCGTCCAGTTCGGGTGGGAGAAGGCACTCGGCGGGTACGACGCCGAGCTCGCCTGGTGGGAAGAGCGCGCCGTCGAGGGGGCCCGGTACTTGTGACACTGCCGGGGATGGCGGAGGCGTATGCGGCGTCGTCCATGGCATGGCGACATGGGCCGGAGCGGCTGTACGAACGGCTGGCCGACGTGCTAGTGGACGCCTCGCCGGTGCCGCTGGCCGGCGCCCGGGTGGTGGATCTCGGTGCCGGAACCGGGGTGGCCGCCCGGTCGGCCCGTCGGGCCGGGGCCACGTCCGTAGTCGCGGTCGATATCGCGCCGGCGATGCTGGCCGGCGCCGACGAGCGCCGGGTCGCCGCGGACGTGAGTGCCTTGCCGTTCCGCGCCGACACCTTCGACCTCGCCGTGGCCGCCTGCTGCCTGGGACATCTGCCGGTTCCCCTGCACGGCCTGCGCGAGGCCCGCCGGGTGGCGCCCGCCGTCGTCGCCAGCGCGTTCCGGCACGGCTGGACGCACCCGGCCAAAGCGGCCGTCGACGAAGTGGCCGAGCGCTTCGGGTTCGCGCCGCCGGCGTGGTATCGGACGTTCAAGGCGCAGACCGAACCGCAGGTGGGCGACCCCAACTCGCTCGCGCAACTCGCCGCCGCGGCCGGCTACCACGCGGTCAGCGTGCGGGTCATCGACGTCCCGGCCGGCCTCGACCGACCCGAGCAGGTCGCCGCGTGGCGGCTCGGCATGGCACACCTGGCCCCGTTCGTCCAGTCGCTGCCGGGCGATCGGCGGGCGGCATTGCGGAGGGCTGCCGCGGTTGCCGTGGCCGATGCACCGCCACTCGTGATCCCGCTGGTCGTCCTCGCTGCGAGCACGGGCTGATCAGCACCCTCGGAGGTTCGGCCCGGCATACTGGCATTAGCCGGAAGGAGGTGGGATGCGCTGATGAGTTCATTGCGCTGGCCGGACCATCTGCTGACGCTCGACGAATGGGATCAGTTGCCTGAGGACGTCTCGCGGCACTTCGAGTTGGTAGAGGGTGTCCTGCATATGAGTCCGCGGCCGACCGCCCTGCACCAGCGAGTGATCCGCCGGTTGAGCCAGCAGTTGGATGCGCAGCTGCGTCCCCGCGGTATGGAGCCGGTACCCGAGGTCGACGTCGTACTCACCGCGACATTTCCGCCGTCACTGCGGGCTCCAGATATTGTTGTCACGTCCGCAACACTCATCGACTCGGATCCCACGCGACTGGACGCAACCGACGTGGTTGTCGCGATCGAAATCGTCTCACCGGGCTCGGCGCGCACCGACCGGATCGCCAAGCTGGCCGACTACGCCGACGCGGGCATCGAGCACTACTGGATTCTCGACATCGCTGGACCGGTGCGTATCGACATCTTCCGGCTGGCGAATGTCGGCTACCAGAAGGTCGGCGAGGCCGCCGGCGGCACGATCGAGATCGGCAGCCTGGACGTCATCGTCGACCTGGACGCGCTGGTCGCCTGACGGCGCGGTCACTGCTTCGCGGGTGCGGCGCGGTTGCGGGCCGTCATCCGCACGGCGACGATGCCGAGCAGGCCACCCGCGCAGGTGAACAACGGCAGCAGCCACAGGGCGAACGGCACGCTCGTGGCGTCGGCGATCACGCCGATCAGCGTGGGCCCGAACAAGAAGCCGGTGTAACCGAGCATCGACACGGTAGCGATGGCGGGACCCGGCGCCGCACCGTCAGCGGCCGTGCTAAACACGACGGGCACCATGACCGACAGCCCGACGCCGAGTAGCGCGAACCCGATCACCGTGCCGACCAGGACGCTGGTGGCCAGTCCGCCGGCCAGGCCGAGCGCGCCGATGGCGGTCAGCAGCGCGATGGCATGTTCGCGTCCGAGCCGGTGGACGACGCGGTCGCCGACCAGCCGTCCGCCCGTCATGGTCAGACTGAACGCGGCGTACGCCAGGCCGACCTGCCCGGCGCTGACGTGGAGGTGATCGCGCAGCAACACGCCGCTCCAGTCCGCGACCGCTCCCTCGCAGAGCAGCGCGAACAGGCCCGCGACGCCGAGCAGCACCAGCCGCAACTCGGGGATCCCGCGCCGGGTTCTTGGCAGCGGATCGGCGTGATGCGGCGGATCCGGCAGATAGGCGCGACCGATCAGCAGGACGCCTACCAGCAGGACTGCCCCGAGAACCGCCTGCTGCTCAGCGATCGGCACGTGCCGCCCCGCGCAGAGGCCTCCGACGAGCGCACCGGTCAACGAGCCGAGCGACCACGCGGCGTGAAAGCTCGACAGCACCGGGCGGTTGTACGCCTGCTCGACGGTGACGCCCTGGGCATTCATGGCCACGTCCAGTCCGCCGATCGCCGTGCCCCACAACAGCAGGGCGATCCAGAGCACCGGCAGGTTGCCGGCGATGCCCGGCAGCCAGCCCAGCGCGCAGAATGCGACAAGGCCCACGCGCGTCGCCGTCGGGCTGCCGAAGCGGGCGCTGGCCCGTCCGTAGAGGTTCATGGACATGAGGGAGCCGGCGGCCGGGGCCAGCAGCGCCAGCCCGAGGGCAGCGGCGGACAGGTGCAGGTGCTGCTTGACCTCGGGGATGCGCGGCACCCATGCGCCCATCAGGAAGCCGTTGGCTGCGAAGGTGATCGTAACCGCGGCGCGAGCACGTCTGCGGGCGATCAGACTGGTCGCCGGTTCCGTGATGGTCAACGTGCTCCTGCTCGCCTGCGGCAGATGCCCCGCACCCATAATGCCGCACGGGGCTGCGTAGGTTGCCGGCTATGGGCCATCCCGACTGGCACGGTCGATTCGTTCTCCTGGCTCGTGGTCGACATGCGATGGACAGCTAACCGCGGCGCAGCACCTCGGCCGTCTCCGCGTCGGCCGGGTAGAACGCTTCGATGGCCAGCTCCGCCACGGTGACGTCCAGCGGGGTGCCGAAGACCGTCGTCGTGCTGAACAGGTGCAGCTCGGTTCCGTCGCTCACGCGATAGCGCAGCCGGACGATCAACCCGCTCGTGTCGCGCCGCGCCGGATCGTCGTCGCCGGCCGGGTATTCGCGCAGCTCGGCGAGCAGCGCGCGCAGCCCGTCGTCGTCGGTGGCGGCGATCTGCCGGCCGAGCCGGCTGAGCAGATGGGCGCGCCATTCGCCGAGGTTGACGATGCGCGGTGCCATGCCGTCCGGGTGCAGGCTCAATCGCAGCACGTTCACCGGCGGCTCGAGCAGGTGCGCAGCGGCGTCGGCGGTGAGCAGGCCGACTGCGTCGTTTCCCGCGACGAGCTCCCAGCTCTGGTCGATGACGACGGCCGGGTAGGGCTCGTGCGCCGTCAAGATCTGGTTGATCGCGTCGCTGATCGCCGCCATCGGCGTATCGGTCAGCCGGTGCTGCGGGTACGCCGGCGCGAAGCCACCCGCGAGCAGCAGAGTGTTTCGGTCACGCAGCGGCACGTCCAGGTGCTCGCTCAGATGCAGGATCAGCCTGCTGCTCGGCTGGGCGCGCCCCGTTTCGACGAAGCTCAGGTGCCGGGTGGAGATCTCGGCGCGGATCGCGAGGTCGAGCTGGCTGAGCCGGCGCCGTTCACGCCAGCTGCGCAGCAGGGTGCCGACGGGTTTGCCGGGCAGCTGCATGGTGGTCACGCCGTTCACGCTATTCGGCGCCGACGGAGTCCGGCCATGACGTCCCAGGTAATCGACCGGCGTCGGCCGGGCTCGCAGGATCACCACGGCCAGCGCAACTGGGCGCGGGCGTGATCCGAACGGGCTGCGCCATGAAGTGTGCGGCCATCCACATGATCAGGAGCCCGTGAACCAGCGCCACTGCCTGGTCGGTGGCTCCTGATCAACGACAGACGGCCGAGAGGCTTCAGCATCGCCCCGCGGCCACGGCGGTTGCGTCTGCGCTGCGGGGTTCGGCACCCTGATCAGCGCGTAGCACCCGGCTGCGGCTGGTCTCGCTCATCGCCGCGCGTCCCCCTCCGATCCCGTAATCCACAGGCGGTAGGGGGGCGATTTCGCTAGGTGACCACGAGGCAGTAACCTCTCGCGTCAGCACCGGGCGGAACCCGCCCAGACGGGGAGTGAACGTGGCATCAGGGCCAGCCATCGTCGAAGACGAGGTACGTGAACTCGTCCGTCGCCGGGGCATCGATCCGCTTGCCGAGGCGGGTGCCGTGCGCCGGCTCGTGGATGAAGTGATCGGCGACTATCTCGACCGGGCGGTGATGTCGTCGATGCCGCCGCTGGGCGACACGACCGCCGTCGCGCGGACCGTCGTCGACTCGGTGTCTGGATTCGGCCCGCTCCAGCCATTCCTCGACGATGCGGTGGTCGAAGAAATCTGGATCAACGAACCAGGGCGAGTGTTCGTCGCACGACGCGGGCGATCCGAGCTGACGACGCTGATCCTGACCGCCGACCAGGTGGCCGAGCTTGTCGAGCGCATGCTGCGGACGTCGGGACGCCGGATCGATCTGTCGACCCCGTTCGTAGACGCGATGTTGCCGGATGGCTCGCGGCTGCACGTGGTGATTCCGCAGATCACCCGTCAGCACATGGCCGTCAATACCGCAAGTAGGGCCAGGTCCGCGCGTAGATCGCCGAATAGGGCGTACCCGGGCTTGTCGGCCATCGCCCATCGTGACGTGGTTATGCGCGGTCAGCGGCGACACCCGGGTGCGCCCGACCGGCGACCCGCCCGCGTGGCCAGCGCAGGCGGTGTCCCGTTTGGCGATCGACCACCAAGTTCCCAGGCTTCGCTTGGAGGCGTGCCTGGTCGCGCGCTGGCTTAGGGTGTTGGGCGGATGCAAGTGGTAGGAGTGCCAGCGTGATCCTCCCGGAGGTCCGAGACTCTCGCTTTGTGACGATCCGCTGCGGTGGCACCCTGACCGATTCGGGTCAGCAGCTTCTGGCTCTTTGGGCGGCATCGTGCGCAGAGCACGTTCTTGACCTGTTCCAGTCGGCTCAGCCTCAGGACCCACGACCGCGTCAGGCGATCGAGCATGCCCGCGCTTGGGTGCGTGGCGAGGTCACGATGATGCAGGCTCGCGCGGCGGGCGGCCATGCAATGGGCGCGGCCAGAGACCTGCGTGGGGCTGCACGGCATGCCGCGTACGCTGCTGGCCAGGCCGGGGCCGTCGCACACCGGCACGAACTCGGTGCTGCTGCCTATGCGATCAAGGCCGCACGTGCTGCCGCGCCTGAGGGTGAGGGCGACGCCGCAGGACGACTTGAGTGCCGGTGGCAGCGTGACCAGCTCCCGAAGGCGATTCGCGAGCTCGTACTTGACGACCAGCGGTTGCGGAACGAAATCTGCTGGTCAGTGTTTGACTGCTGAGCGCGAGTCGGACGCCAACACCGCCCATGGAGCGGGCGCCGTGAGCACTCGCCCGGTTCAACAGCGGCGAGTGGAACGCCTGTCCCAGTAGCCGATCCCTGGTTGGGACCGCGCCCCCAGCTGGCCGTCGCCCGGACAGGGCGATCTAGGTGGCTGGTGTTTTTCGTCGCGTGGCGGTGCCGCGTCTTGTTGATCATCTCTGGGAGCATGTGCCTATGCCGCAGGGACGTGGTTGCCGGGGTGAGTCGTGACGTTGGGGCTGGCGCCGAGGCAGGCTGATTTGTTCCGGTCCACGGCCGGGTTCTGTGACGGCCGGGTCGGACCGGAGTCGATCTACGGGCTGCTGCACCGGGAGTGTCACCGGCTGTTCCCCGATGAGATGTTCGCCGACCTGTTCACCGATGTGGGCCGACGCAGCGTGCCGCCTCAGATCGTGGCGGTGGTGATGGTGTTGCAACGCATCGAGGGCTGCAGCGACCGGGAGGCGGCCGACCGGTTCTGCTTCGACGCGCGGTGGAAGTACGCGGCGGGCGGGCTGGATTTCGACTACCCGGGGTTCGTGCACACAGTGCTGGTGGACATGCGCGCCCGGCTGGCCGCCTCGGCCGCGCCGGACCGGATCTTCGACATGGTGCTCGAGGTGGCCAAGGCGGCCGGGCTGGTGGGCCGGCGGCGGGTGCTGGACTCCACAGCGTTGTATGACGCGGTCGCCACGATGGACACCGTCACCCTGGTCCGCTCGGCGATCCGGGGGCTGCTCAAAGCCGCAGACAGCGAGCTGGCCGGCGAGCTCCGGGCGGTGCTGGGGCGTGATGACGACTACGTCGCTGCGGGCAAGCCGGTGTGTGACTACGACGACCCGGACGCGCGGGCCGAGCTGGTCGACGCGCTGGCCCGCGACGGCATGGCGCTGCTGGCGGTGCTGGACGGCAGAGAACTCACCGACGCGGTGGCCCAGGCCGCGGCGTTGCTGGCCACCGTGCTCGGCCAAGACCTCGACCGCGACGAGGCCGGGGTGTTCCGGATCGCCCGGCGGGTCGCCAAAGACCGGGTGATCTCCACCGTGGATCCCGAGACCCGGCACGGGCACAAGACCGCGGCGCGCGGTTTCGACGGCTACAAGGGGCATGTCGGCATCGACCCCGACACCGAGATCATCACCGCCACCACGGTGAGCGCCGGTAACGCCGGGGACGCCAGCGTCGCCGAAGACCTCATCGCAGACCTGCTCGACGAGCACGACACCGACCACGACACCGACACCGGCGAGGCCACCGACACCGGCACCGGCACCGATGGGGTTGCTGACGAGGTCGTCGAGGCATCCGATACCGCCGGCGAGGCCGCGCCGGGCAGCGACTCTGGGCAGGCCGGTGATGCCGGTAGCGACGCCGGCTCGGATCAGGCCAGTGTCTACGGCGATAACGCCTACGGCACTGGACAGTTCCACGACCGGCTGGACCAAGCCGGGATCGAGTCCAAGTGCAAGACCCAGCAGCCGGTCGCCGCGGGCGGGTTGTTCGCCAAGGACCGCTTCGACATCGACCTCGAACAGGACAGCGTGACCTGTCCCGCCGGGAACACCGCGCCGATCCGCCGCGGTGCCGACGGGGCCGGCACCGCCAGCTTCGGCCAGGCCTGCACCGGCTGCCCGCTGCGCGAGCAGTGCACCAAGGCCGCTGGCGGGCGCAGCATCGGCATCGGCCCGTATGAGCAGCAACTCGCCCACGCACGGCACCGGCAGCGTGACCCGGACTGGGTCGCCGACTACCGCGCCACCCGACCCAAAGTGGAACGCAAGATCGGGCACCTGATGCGCCGCCACCACGGCGGCAGGCGCGCCCGGGTCCGCGGACAGACCAAGGTCGCCGCCGACTTCGCCCTGCTCGCCGCCGCCGTCAACCTCGCACGCCTGGCCGCGCTCGCCGTGGCCGGCACGCCGAACCAAGGATGGGCCACAGCGGCCGGATAGGCCGGTCCAGGCAGCACAACGCCGTACCCGGCAGCCACAAGCGGCCGCCACCACCTCACCGCCACCGCAAATCGCTCACAGCAGCACCGATCGCAGGTCGCGCTCAACTCGACCCAGGCGCCGCGACACCGGCCCACCGGCACTCCGCCGTCAGCGGTCACCCCCTCAGACAGCCGTTCGACACCAGCCACCTAGCGCCTGTTGGCCAGGGCGTGGGTACTGTGTGCCTTTCCGCCAGCCCGGGCGGACCGATCACGCGATGGCATGGGTGCGAGCCGGGTTCGAGATCCTTGCGTTGGATGTTGAAATTCGGATGTCCCACACGGCCCCGGCCGCCCGCCGTCGATGTACTCACGTGCAGTGGTTAGCCATGGTGAGCGTCGACGCGCAGCACGGCAGCTATCGCGTCGATTTGGGCAAGCAAGTCCGTCGGTATGGCCTGGAGGTCGAGGGCGTGGCAGGTGATTCTGACTCCGCTGTTGCGAACCTCGTGGCGGGCCGGCTGCTCATAGCCCTTTGCGTAGACCAAGTGACCCTCACCGAGGCGCAAGATCGAACAGTAGGCCAGCATCTGGTAGAGGTCGCTGTGCTTGGATCCGGTGCCTGATTCGGACTTGTACTTCGCGTCGACCACCCCGACCGGCGAGTTGCCGCTCAGCCACACGAGGTCAGGTCTGACCGACACACGTTGAGCGACGTCGAGGTAGGTCGTGTACTGGCGGTGAGCAACGCCGCCGTAGGCTGCCAACGCGTGCGACAGCGCTACTGTCACGAAGTCCTCGAAGACCCTGGCCATGTCGATCAGGAACCCTGTCACCGGCAGAGGCCCCGCCGCGTGGTCGAACGACTGCCCGGCCAGGATGACTTCGGCCAGTCGCAGTGCCGGTTGATAACGCATGTTCAGCCGGGACGGACGCCACCGTTCCGTCGCGGACACTTCCCAACCGACGTCGGCCAACTGCGCGAACGCGACCCTGCGCAGAGCATTACGCGTCGATGACCGAACTCCTGGCAGTTTCAAAAGCCGCAGCGCCGCAGCCTTGAGCGTCCGGTTCTCGACCACGTCGACGATGAAGTCGTCGTAGCTCACCTCCAGGGGCACCGGCAGAGCGAAACGGCGCCTCACCTGCGCCCCGTCCCGAAGGCGGCCCCGCAACACCGTCAGCGTGTCGTCCCGCATCCGGTACCCATGGAGAAGTCCCTCCCGCAATGCCCGCTCCGCCTGGCGGACGTACGCATCGGCTACTGCGCTGAGCAGGTCGTCGTCGCGACGCAGCGGAACCTCCGTGTCCCGCCAGCCATCCGGGTTCAGCGCGTACCCCAGCAGGAACACCACCCGGCGAATGTCGATCTTCGGCGCGATCCGCACCACGACATCAGTAACTGACAACGCGCCGACCTTCGTGCCTGCCGTCAGTAACCACACCCCTGGCGATGTCGTCGGTGCTGCACTCACCGCACCGGTCGCGACGAGGCTCGCCACCATCTCTGCCGCCAACCTCACCTCGACCGG
This sequence comes from uncultured Actinomycetota bacterium, assembly GCA_963839175.1. Lineage (GTDB taxonomy): Bacteria > Actinomycetota > Actinomycetes > Mycobacteriales > Jatrophihabitantaceae > CAWIUB01. The sequence goes on along the minus strand of CAWIUB010000010.1, from coordinate 222,773 downwards.
GGCGCCACCTTCCTGCAGCGAGATATCCACGCAGTCACTCCTGCGACGCAACTGGTCCGATCCCGCCGCCCTCGGCGGGGGGCGCACCTTCCTGAGCTCCGCCGACGGCGGCAGCGGAGGGGCCAGCTTGCGCGCTTGGCGCCAGCAAGGTGTTCAACGCGTAGCGCTTCGCGACATCCACGCCATCGCCGTAGTGATGCTCCTCCAGCAGCGGCAGGATCGATGTCCGCCACATCCGCGCCAGCCCGCCTTCTGCGTACACGGCGGGCCTCATGAAATACGACGGGCCGATCGCGAAATCAGGATCACCGATCTGTTCGTTCAACCGGTCCAGCAGCACGGCGTTGTCCGGCTCACGGCCCGTGCGCGCCAGCCATGTCGCGAGTAACGACTTCACAGGCTCATCAGCCGGGTGCAAGGACACAAACGAGAACCGTCGCCTCATCGCCGCGTCGACCAAAGCGATCGACCGGTCGGAGCTGTTCATCGTGGCCAGCACAACCACGTTCGACGGCAGCGTGAAGGTCTGCGGCCGGCCGGTGCCGTCGGTAGCGCTGTACAGCAGCTCGATAGCGGCATCCCGGTACTCAAGCAAGAAGTACAGCTCACCGAATATCCGGGCCAGGTTGCCCCGGTTCACCTCGTCGATAATCAATACGAACGTCAGGTCTGGGTGCTTCGTCGCCTGATCGACCACCCTGCGGAACGGCCCCGGCCGCAGATCGAAGCTGAGGGTCCCGCTACCGCCCGGAACGGGGCGGTAACCCTCGAAGAAGTCCTCGTACGTGTACGCCGGATGGAACTGCACCAGCGTCGTGCCTTCCCGGCCCGCCAGATGCCACGCCAGCCGTTGCGCTACGTAAGTCTTGCCAGTTCCCGGCGGGCCGTAGAAGACCAGCTGCGGCCGATCCCGTAGAAGCTCGACGCACTCCTGCAGCCACGCCTTGCCGACCATCAGATCCCGTGAAAGATCGTCCGTGACATCCGCAAGTAGGGGCTGGGTGGCGGTGTCGTCCTCGTCCTCAAACTGGTGGCGAAGCAGCCTTACCTCAAGCGGCGATAGCTCAACGATGTCTCCGGAGGTCTGCAGACGAGCCGCGAGACCGCCCTGCAAGTCATCGATGGCAACGGCGGAACCGCTGGACATCCACTCGACCGATCTTTGCAGGATGCCGTCCACCGCGATCGCCGCGCCGTGGATGGTTCCGCCGTACACCGCATCATGGTCAAGGGCGACGACGAGGTCTCCGAGCTGCATCCGGTTCAGGAAGACATCCAGCTCCTCGGACAGCTGCGACCTCTGGTTGTAGGTCAGCCCTCCGCCTTGTGCCGAGACCTTCGCTGCCAGCTGCGCCTGAGTGGACCCGACGAGCCCGTCGACGGGGACAGAGTCCACTGCATAGCGAACCACGCCGTCACGCAGCCACTCTGACACCTGGTTGGCCGTCCGACCTGCTCTGACGAACCAGCCACGCTGAACCGGCGAAGGCGGCGGTTTCGTGACCTTCCACTTGTCCACCAGCGGTGCAGAGTAGAACTCGACGGAGTCTCCTTGCTGCTCCTCGAGAGTGTTGCGGATTTCGTACAGATCCCGGTCGAGATCGCCGGTGGCGCCGCCAATGACGTCAGCGAAAGCTTTGCGGATGTTCTTACGGTGCTCATGGTTGACTATCGGGTCGAACACGTCCGGGTAGGCCAAGTACATCAGTTCGTAACGTTGAGCAGCCGGTAGCGCGCCAGGGACGCCGTTGACGAAGTCCCGGAACTTCCACGGATCGCCCGACATTTCCTGCTGGGCCATGTCGCCCACCGCGGTCCACGCGGCGACGAAGTCGATGAAGATCGCGAACTGCTTCCATGCCATGACCTTGAATCCCATGCCGCCGTTGAAGACGCCGCCCTCCAACGCGGCGGACAGACCAGTCGGGACCGCAACCGGTTCGTTCATCCACGAGAGGATCTGGTTAAGCCGGTCGCGCTTCTTGTCCGGCGTCATGTCGTGCAGCGGCAGGATTGTCAGATACTGCAACTCCGCCGCGAGTTGGACCGCTGTATCGCTGCATCCGGCAATCTGGGACTTCAGCTTGGTCAGGAACGTTCCTGGCCCGGTGTTCGGCTTCTCGACAAAATGCTCATGCAGTTCGGCGGCTGGCCCCGGCCCCCACAGCCGCACGCCCGGTGTGAACGCCGAACCGCCGCCCAAACACGTTGCAAGCACCGCCTGCGCCGCTTGCTGGATCCGCTCTTCAGCACGCCGCTCCAGCTCCGGAACGTGGAAACGGACCGGGCGCTCTCCGATGGCAGCCAACGCCTACCTCCACTAGGGACAGGAAAGCGAGCCTGAGAAACCAACCTACAGCCAACCCCGGCGCCACGCGCCCCAGCTGGCATCGATCCTAGGTACCTCGGCGCGCGGCCACCCGCTGTCAAGCTCCCGTCGCCCACCTCCCGCAGATTCCGAGATCAAAAGCTCGGCCAGCGCACACATTGACGGCCCGCCTGCCACAAAGCTGCTGATTCCTTGCGCCCTTTGGGCGCCGGGGGCAGACCCGAACGCCTCAACGCGGGCTAACCGCGGACACAGGTGTCGGCGGCACGTGAATCCTGACCCCGGGGCGGCATCCGAATTCGACCGGCGTTGACATGCAATTGATCAGCGGCGGCGATGGCTTACGACGCTGGTGTGGTCTTCGCGCCTACGCTGTGCCATACATCGTCACCGGCCGATTCGCCTTCACGCACGGACATCGACAGGTCTGGGCCAGCCATATTGTTGGCGCACATTGTCACTGCATGTCCGTGCGGCTGGCTAGGACGGCAGGAGCAAGCTGAGCCCGTGACGCCTGTCGATCCGTGGAGCGAATACGAACGGCTGTCGAGCGTGGACCCGTCGAGCCTGACTCTCGTCGATCGGCGGCTTCTTTCGATCGGCATGCTTCGTGCCGAAGTCAACAACGGTGGCTTTCACCAGTACCTCTTCAACGCGGCAGGAGATCTATCGCCTGATGCAGCCGACGCCGCCGGGGCGGTAGGCGCCCGAGACCTCGAAGCGTTAGTTCGCGAGGCTCTCGCCAGGATCGACGTTTCTGACCCGGCAGACCGGAGGGCGCGACAAGAGTCGCTCGATGGCATCGAGCCGGACGATTTCGACGACCTTGGCGGAGCGTTCTATGCGCTCGAGGCGTCCGTCGACTTGGACCAAGTCATGCGCGACTTGATGCGGTAGTCCGCTGAACAGACCGAACCACATGCCTATCGGGCAAATGCGCGCGGTCCGCGGCATGTGCGGAGGCTTCGCTCGGCTGCCACGTCCGCACGAATATGCGGCCGCGAGGACGAGCCCGCGTTGTTTGTGGCGCGCGAAGCAGCCGGTGTCGAGCCGCCTCGCACCTTCTGGCGTAACGCGATAACGCGTTCCGCGAGATCGTTCTTCGGGACTCTGCTGGTCGCGGCCGCCTACCAGCCGAGCGGGCTGGCGGCGAGTTCCGCGTGGATGGTCTGCGCGCGTTGGCAGCTACCCGGCGTGGCCGGTGGACGTCTACTGCTTGAGGGGTCTAGCCTGCGTGCGTTCTCGCACAGCGGTGCGATGAGCTGGGCAGTAGCGAACTCCCGTCGGGGACGGCGGGCGGAAGGTGGGAAGGCGGCATGGTGGATGCCAATCCTGTTCGGACCAGACCTGTCGAAGGACACAGCGCGGGGCGGTGGACCGCGGCCGTTGCGCTCGCCGCCGTGACGAGCACTCTGCTGCTGGTGGGTGTGTTGTTGGTTCCGTCGCAGGCAGACGCCGCGGAGGCACCGGTGGGGTTGGGCACCGCGGGGTCCTACTCGGTGTTGGGCGGGACGACGGTCACCAACACTGGTCCTAGCACCCTGAGCGGGGATCTCGGGGTGAGCCCCGGCAGCGCGATCACCGGGTTCCCGCCCGGCAAGGTGGGCGGCGCGACGCATGCCGGTGACGCGCAGGCCGCCCAGGCACAATCCGACCTGACGATCGCCTACAACGACGCAGCCGGTCGCGCCCCGACGGCCAACGTTGCCGGTGACCTGGTCGGAAAGACATTGACTGCCGGCGTCTACAAGTCCACCGGGCCGCTCGGGCTGACCGGCACCGTGACGTTGAACGGTCAGGGCAACCCGAACGCGGTCTTCATCTTCCAGATCGCCTCCACGCTGATCACCGCCTCGGCCAGCCACGTCAACGTCATCAACGCCGCCCAGGCCTGCCACGTCTTCTGGCAGGTCGGCAGCTCCGCGACGCTGGGCACGACATCCTCCTTCAAGGGCACGATCATGGCGTTGACGTCGATCGCGGTGAAAACAGGCGCGGTAGTGCAGGGCCGCGCACTGGCGCGCAACGGTGCGGTCACCTTGGATAACGACACCTTCACCGCAGCGAACTGCGGCACCACCCCGACCCCCACGACCTCGCCAGCGCGGTCATCGAGTTCCGCGCCGGTATCCAGCAGCTCGCCGTTCGTGCCGGGGCCTGGGCTGTCGGGTGACACCCAGCCGGGCGGTGGATCCCCGCTGAAGAGCATCGTGCTTGGTGTGGCGCTGGCCGTGCTGGGCTCGGCATTGGCGATGTCTGTTCAGCGGCTACGACGCCGTGGTAACCACTCGTAGGCTCCGCGTCGCGGTGACGGTGGGTGCCGCTGCTGTAGTGGTAGCGGCAGCCACCGTCGCCAAGATCAGTGCCGGGGCGGATCACCAGAACACGGCGACCCCGCCAACGGGTACCTCGTCGTCCACGCCACCGGTGGCACGCACGACTCAGACACGGCCGGGCAACGCCGCGCCCCGGTCGGCGGCCACCGCACCCGCCGCTCCGCCTCACGGGGCCGCGCCACCGTCGGCAGACGGTGTCTTCTCACTCGTCGTCACGACACAGTCCGGCGACATCCCATCAAACGTCGATTCGATCAGCGTGGCCAGCAATGAGCCAGTGGATGTACCGCACAACACCGCCGAGCAATGGAACACCGCGGTTTGGGTGAAGCAGTCCAGTTACCCGTCCGCGCCGAGTAACGGCACGAGCTATGTGTACGGGCACGCGTGCCATCACCACCTGTGCTCGTTCACCAGGCTCAAAGACGCCCATGTCGGCGATCAGGTGACCGTCACGACGGCGTCGGCCACACTGACCTACCGGATAACAAGAATCGGACTGTCACCGAAGGCTGCGACGTCTCTGCCGTCGTGGGCCTCCGACAGCACCGTGCCCAACCGCCTGGTCCTGGTGACCTGTGCTTTTGAGCAGGGCGACACCAGCCGCGAGAACATCGTCGTTGTGGCACGACGGCACGGCGCTTGAACAACCACGATCCGCCGCCCGCGTCCGGTGCGGTCATCCCAATAACGCATCGTCATTCTCTTCGGCGACCACGCCGGACCACCGGACCTGGACGCCCAGGCCAGATCCGTTTGTGCAGGCAAGCCGGCTGGACACACACGAACAGCAGCTGCCGATCCGCGGCCAGCTGACCGAGCACCCGCACGTTGGCGCAAATCTCGTTGAACAAACATGCGCGCGATCGCATGCGCATGCACTTCCGATCAGCGCTGTCATCGGCATGTCCGGTAAGTAGCGCGCGTGCGCCCTAGTCAATCTTTCGTGTGCCCAGCAGCGTGGGCGCGCGACGTGATGACCTTGGAGGTGGTCGCGTTGAGGTGATTCACGCGCAAGCTCGTGTCCGCCAGCCGGTGTGAGTCCGGTCCGGGTAGCTGCCAGGAGGCCCGGTAGCAGGCTGCCGGCGTCGGGGGGAAACGCCCGGCGTCGAAGCGCAGTGTCGAAAGCCCCTTCGGGGGGAGCGACTGTCCAGCCCGCAGCATGACGCGAATCCTGCAGCCTCGTGAGGCTAACCCCGTCAGGGGACAAGGGGGTGCCGAGCCGCTGAAATCACGGCGAAGGCCATGGAAGGCGCTGAAGACCTGGAGTTGCAGGCGCTGAGGAACCCCCCGGGGTAGGGGGAGTGGGATGGGCAGAAGGTGGGCACGGGAATTGGGGAAGCCCTCGTCGACCCCGATCGTGCGGTGGTCGGGAGCAGCCGGTGCGTATAACCGTCTGAACGGGAAGTCGCGCCGAGTCGGCAGGGTGGCGGATGGGGCCGTAGTACCGCGTGAGCCGGTTGGACAACATAACCGCCGGTGAGGGAAGGGCCCCTGCCGCATCACACGCTTGGTGAGGAAGGGACAGGTCGGTGAATGCCTGATGGCTAACGGCACCCGTGATAAGACCCGAGATCTTCAGCACAAGCTGTACCGGGCGGCCAAGCAGTCGCCGTCCAGACGCTTCCACGCGCTCTACGACAAGGTCCACCGTGCGGACGTATTACGCAGGGCGTGGTTCGAGGTCGCCGCCAATGGTGGCGCCCCCGGGGTGGATGGCGTATCCATCGTCCAGGTCGAGGAGCAGGGAGTCGAGGAGTTGCTCGACGTCCTGCGCGTCGAGCTTGAAGCGGGCAGCTACCGGCCGTTGCCGGTGCGGCGGGTGGCCATACCGAAAGCGAGTGGTGGGACCAGAAATCTTGGGGTTCCCGCTGTGCGTGATCGGGTGGTCCAGGCTGCGGCGAAGCTGGTCTGCGAACCGATCTTCGAAGCCGACTTCCTCGATTGCTCCTACGGTTTCCGCCCGAAGCGTTCGGCGCATCAAGCGCTGGAGGCGATCCGGGTAGGGGTCAACGGGGGCAGGACCTGGGTGGTGGACGCCGACATCGCCAGCTTCTTCGATTCGATCCGGCCGGAGGTGTTGCGTTCCGCTCTCGAGGAGCGGATCAGCGACCGGCGGATGGTGAAGCTGCTGATGGGGTGGCTACGGGCAGGGATCTGGACCGGGGAGACCTTGATCCATCCCAAGACCGGGACCGCTCAGGGCGGGGTGATCATCCGTTGATGGCGAACGTGTGCTGCACCGCCTGGATCGCAGCTGGCAGCAGGATCACCGCCGATTGGGCCAGATCATCCGCTTCGCGGATGATCTGGTGATCCTCTCGCCGACCCGGGAACGGGCCGAGGAGGCGCTCGCGGTGCTCACCGGCATACTGACCGGGCTGGGGTTGTCCCTGGCTCCGGCCAAGACCTCGCTGGTGAACCTGCGAGAGGCCAAGTCGAGTTTCACGTTTCTGGGTTTCCACCATCGCCGGGTGGAGAGCTTTACCCGCAAGGGCGGGTACTTTCTGAGCCGATGGCCCTCCGACCGTTCGGTCGGCCGGGCCAAGGACCGCATCCGGTTGCATACCGACCGGCGGTGGCTGATGCTGCCCGTCGAGGACGTCGTGCGGAACCTGAATCGATTCCTGATCGGATGGCGTGGCTATTTCCGGTACGGGAACTCGACCACGGTGTTCCACGACCTCGACCAGTTCACGATGGAGCGGCTGGCCCGCTTCATCTCGAACAAGCACGGCCACCACGGACGCCGCTACGGGCTGCGGGTCCTGATCGATCACGAGTGCCTGGGGCTGGTCCGCCTGGTGGGAAGTGTCCGGCACGATCCTGCGCATGCCGTCCGGTGAAGGGGTGCGGCTGAGCCGTGTGACTTAGTAGGTCATGCACGGTTCTTTGGGGGGAGGCTGGAAACGGGGCGTCGGCCAGGGTCGGCGGCGAAAGGTGCCCGCGGGAAACGGCGGGTGCGAGCGCCGGGACCTACCGTCGATCACCGCCACCGCGCCAGCCTCCTACCCGACCGACGCGCTTTTGCGATCCAAAGACCTAACTCCGTTCGCTTGATCAACTGACTTCTCGTCGGCCTAGGCGTTGACACTCGTCTGACCGCCCCACGAGCACCGTATAGACGGGCTCATATGTGTTCGAGATCGCCATCGCAACGGCTGCGCCCGTGTCATAGCTCCTGAGCTACAAGGTTTTTGATTGGCGGTGAACTTCCGTATGTTCATTAACGTTGTAGTGGCTGCGGACAGCGGGAACAAAGCCGGCTGCGGCAGGCCTGTCGCGCACGGGGATTCCGCGTGCGGGCAGGCATTTGATGCCGCGCTCGAACGCTGATTCGGGTGCGTGTGTCCGACGGCTTGGCCGGATGCATACCGCGTCGTTCTGGGCGCTGAGCTGCGGTCGACTCGCCGATAGGCGTGTCGTAGGGGGATCCCCGACCGGACAGCGCACGGATCGCGGCCATGTCCGGACGTCGTGGTCCACGAACCCGGCGCGGAGGAGCGGTGATGCTGATCCCCGGCGTCCGCAACCTGAGTTCAGTCACTGGCCTTTGGTTTCTCCAGGGGCGATTACGATTCGCGCCATGAGGGCGGCCGTGCGGACGGGGTACGGGCCGCCTGAGGTCGTGCGTATCACCGATGTGCCAGCACCGGAGGTCGGTCTCGGCGACGTGCGGGTCGCGGTGCACGCGACGACTGTGAACCGTACCGACTGCGGCACCCGCGCCGCGAAGCCGTTCTTCATCCGCGCGTTCACCGGGATCGTCCGGCCTCGAACGATGATCCTCGGCAACGAGTTCGCTGGGGTCGTCGAGTCCGTGGGCCCGAGGGTGACACGCTTCTCAGCCGGAGACCGGGTTTTCGGCTACAGCCCGCGGTTCGGCGCCCACGCCGAGCTCGTGTCGATCTCGGCGGACGGGCCGATCGCGGCAGTCCCCGCCGATCGGTCCTTTGAGGACGTCGCTCCGGGCACTGAGGGTGCGCACTATGCCCTGTCCGTCATCAGGAAGGCTGGGATCGGCGCCGGCCAGGATGTGCTCGTCAACGGTGCGACGGGCGCGATCGGCAGCGCCGCCGTCCAGCTGCTGGCGGACCTCGGTGCGCGGGTGAGTGCCGTGTGTGGGTCAGCGCATGTCGAGCTCGTGCGCGGGTTGGGCGCCGACCGAGTCATCGACCGCGACGCCGAGGACTTCACGCAGGACGACCATCAGTACGACGTCGTCTTTGACGCGGTCGGAAAGAGCTCGATCGGACGGTGCCGCCCGGTGCTGAAGCGGCGCGGCCTGTACCTGACGACCGACCTCGGACCGTGGTCCCAGAATGCCGTTCTGCCGGTGGTGACGCGGCTGGCTCGTGGTCGGCGGGTCATGCTGCCGCTGCCAATCGAGAACCAGGAGATCGTCGAGTACCTGCGCGAACGCATCGCTTCAGGACAGTTCCGTCCTGTGGTCGACCGGCGCTACCCGCTCGAGCAGATCGTCGAGGCCTACCGGTATGTCGAGACCGGGCAGAAGGTCGGCAACGTCGTCATCACTGTGGTGCCGGGGGATTAGCTTCCTGTTGGGGGTATCCATCTGACCGGACTAGCCTGCTGATGTGACTGTGCCTCAGCTGCGGGCTGGCGTGCACTACCCGCGCTCGGTCGGGGAGTTTCAGTCCTGGTTTGGCACGGATGAGAACTGCCTGGACTACCTGGCGTGGCTGCGGTGGCCGGACGGGTTCGTGTGCTCACGCTGCGGGTCGCCTGGCGGGTGGTCGACTGCGGATGGCCGCTACAAGTGCGGGGCGTGTGGTGCTCGGACCTCGGTGACGGCGGGGACGCTGTTCGACCGCCGTCGGACACCGCTGACAGTGTGGTTCACCGCGTGTTGGATGTTCGCCACCGCCAAGGACGGCGTCTCCGCGCAGAGCCTGCAGCGGGCCCTCGAGATCGGCTCCTACCAGACCGCTTGGGCGATGCTGCACCGGCTGCGGTCGGTGCTGGTGCGGCCGGGCCGGGACCGGCTGACCGGCACGGTCGAGGTGGATGAGACCTACATCGGCGGCGAGGAGCCCGGGTTGCGGGGTGGGCGGGCCAGAGGCAAGAAGTCCTTGGTCGGCGTGGCGATCGAGGTCAAAGAACCCCGCGGCTACGGTCGCTGCCGCATGAAGATCCTCCCGAACGCCTCCGCCGCCGCCCTACACCCGTTTGTCATCGAGCACGTCGAGCCGGGCGCCACGGTCATCACCGACGCGTGGCAGGGCTACGCCGGCATCGACAAGCTGGGCTACACCCGTGACCGGCGCAGTCAACGGGCCGCTCGCGCCCGCGGGGAAGACCCGGGCGCGCTGCTGCCCGGCGTACACCGGGTGGCCTCCCTGGCCAAGCGGTGGCTGCTCGGCACGCACCAGGGCTCGATCGACGACGCCCACCTGCAGAGCTACCTCGACGAGTTCGTGTTCCGCTTCAACCGCCGCCGTTCCCGCAGCCGCGGGCTGGTCTTCTACCGGGTGCTCGAACTCGCAGTCGCCCACGACCCGGTGCGCTACCGCGAACTCGTCGTTGACGCCTCACCCAAGAACGTGCCACCTATCCTGCCCGGCGGACGCGGTCACCCACCGAGCCTGGAGCGGCCTCCAGCCGGAAGACCCTGGCGCCAGCCAGGCCTGCGACCAGCATAGTCCGGTCAGATGGATACCCCCAAGCTTCCTTAACTCGCCCAGGGCCAGCCGAGTCGCGAGTGAGGCCGGCCATCCACTTACGCCATGAGCGCGAACAGCGGCAGATGCGTGCGATTCGGCGGACACCCTTCGGTGCATCTTCATGCACGCTGGCGTCCGGTGAATCCGTCCCGGTCTCGGCCGGGCAGTTTCTCCGCGTGCAGCGGTTGACGGATACCAACGGGTCAGCCTTGCGCACGCGCCTACCCGTCTGATCGGTGCGGCGTGATGGCGATGAGACAGGCGGCCGGACAGGTCGGGTGGACGGCAGCGACGACAACTCGAGCCGACTGTCACGGACGGCCGGATCGGCGGGATGAGAGAGCTCTCACCCCGCCTCGGCGCTTGCTGTGCGGTTACGCGCCGGTCACTGCGTACACGTCGGTGGAGTTGTTCTTCGTCGGCGTCAGGTCGGTCGGGCTGAGGACTGACTGGATGGCTCGGCACGAAGGTTGCGTGGTGGCGTTGCCGTCTGAGCAGTTGGTTTTGACGTAGAAGGGGATGAACCCGCTCGCGTTGGCGACCAGCCCCTGGTAGTCACCCAGGAAGTAGGCGCGTGACACCGGAGCGGCCAGGTTGTTGAACGGGCCGTCGAGCGTGGTCGGGCCGTCGAACGCCGGGCCGGCCGCGCTGCTGCCCGGCGACGTGGAGTGCCGGATCAGCAGGTTGGTGGGCTCGTTGCCAGACACGGTGCTCGGCCACTGGAAGTAGCTGACGCCCACCACGCCCGCGGCGTTGACGTAGACGCTGGGGTCGAAGGCCGGTTGCCCGGTGTGGGCGTTGACCAGCTCGGGTGCGCTCCAGGTCGCGCCGCCGTTGTTGGAGGTGGAGATGACGGTCTCGTCGTTGCTGAAGGCGTTGAAGCGCGCGTCCTGCCAGACCACGTAGAGCTGGCCGTTGATCGGGTTGATCGCAGGCTCGGGGATGATGTCGCCGGTGCGTGAACGTGCCGGCGGTGCATTGGTGAGGGCGTTGAGGTTGTTGGGGTCGGAGACGCGGTTCTGCCCGACCGTCTCCAGGGCCGCCACCACCGAAGGCGCGCTCCACGTGGCGCCACGGTCGGTGGACTTGACGAAGGCGACGTTGTATCCGCGGTTCCCGCCGGCGTTGGAGAAGTTCTGGATCAGGTTGAAGAAGTCATACAGCGCCCCGGTCTGGCGATCGACGACGATCTGGTTGCCGATCGTCTGGTCCAGAGACGGCAGCCCGACGATGACCTGCGGCGCGCTCCACGTCTGGCCGAAGTCGGTGGTCTTCGAGAACAGCGCCGGGCCGAAGTAGGCCAGCTCGTGCTGGAAACCGATCGGGTTAGCCGGCGGTGCCACCAGCCGGTCCCACACGGCGTAGGCCACGCCCGGGTGCACCGGGTCGGCCGTCACCGATTCCTTGTCGTTGAACAGGTAGGACTTGGCGTTGTTGCACTGGTAGCCAGGCCCGCTCGGAGTTCCCACCAGGCAGGGGTCGTCGATGATCGTCTGGACGTTCGTCCAGCTCGCGCCGCCGTCATACGAGGTGGCCGCCCCGACCGCGTTGTGCAGCGCGTTCGGATCACCCGGGAACGCCGTCTGGTCGAAGGAGAGCGAGACCGAATAGACCGTGCTGCTCGATGGCGACCCGGCCGGAGCGCCGGGCCCGATCGAGACCCAGGGATCGGAGGCCCGCTGATAGTTCAGATACGCGCCCGGGAAGCCGGACTCGTGGTAGCAGGCGCTGAACGGCTGCGGGCTGACCTGCCAGCTGGCGCCCCCGTCATTCGAGTACCCAGCAACCAGGCCATGAGCCCCGCCATCGGACCAGCGGTCCTGCTGCCACGCGCCGACCAGGTGCAACGGATCGGTCGGATCAACCGCGACCTGCGGCTCGACCTCCGAGTTGAGATAGCTCAACGACCCCGGCTGCGGTTCCAGGGCAAGACAGCCCGGCGTGTCATACGGGCTCGGGTTCTGGGAGACAAGCGCCGGTGGTGTGGCAGCACCCGCCGTCCCTGTGCCGGCTCCGAAGACGGTGGCCGCGGCGACGAGCGCAGCCGCGGTCGTACCAGCGAGACGTCTAGGCATTTCGTGTCCTCCGCACGCCAGGACCAGGCGAGACCGGCTGGCAAGCCACCCCTCGGCCTGTGGTCACGGTCACACTCTGCGCCTGTCGCCTGCACTGAAGCAAGGGCGGCGCGCGCATCTGCCTGGACGCGCCGCCCGGTGGTGGCGGCGGCCGCAGACCGTGTCACGATCCGGCCGTTCCCACTCCGGCTGCCCCTCCGCCAGTCGTAGGCACGACTCGAAGCCAAGCATCTGCCAGGTTCGACCGACGACCACAGGACCGGCGGACAACGGACACAGGGTGACCGAACGCCATCGTGAGATCAACCCGTCGTGGTGAGGTCGCCGGATACAGACACCGGCCCTGCGGGTCTTAGCGAACCGCCGCGATCGAGCGGCACGACGATGACGGTGGCTGCCTGCTGGACCGACATACAGCCTGCCGCATACTGATACAACGGTGCGTGCGGTCCCAACTCGGCATGTGCGGAAACATCCGCAGGGCGCAGCGCGGGCACCAGATCAATCCTTCTCTTGAGCGTGGCCCCGCGATCCCCGTCGCGCGAGTGTTCGGAGGAGCCGAGCCGCGCAGACGGTTCCCGCACCTGCACTCGTTCTATAAGTACCCATGTGCCGTCGTGTGGGTCCAAGCGGCCGCCGGTCTGCTACAAGGGTTTTGACTGGCGGTGAATATCCGCAAGTTCGTGCTGGGCCTGCACTCGCTGGAGGAACTGGTCGCGGCCGGCTCCCTTACCGAGCATGCGGCGCGCTTTCTTGAGGCATCCGTCGCGGCGGGCCTCAACATCCTGGTCTCCGGCGGCACTCAGGCCGGCAAGACCACGATGCTTAACGCGCTGTGCGCGGCCATCCCCGCGCGCGAACGCGTCGTGACCGTCGAGGAGGTGTTCGAACTTCAGGTCGCGCAGCCGGACGTGGTCGCTATGCAGACCAGGCAAGCGAACCTCGAGGGAACTGGCGAGATTCCACTGCGCCGGCTGGTCAAAGAAGCGCTGCGCATGCGGCCGAGCCGGCTGATCGTCGGGGAGGTGCGCCAGGAGGAGTGCCTGGATCTGCTGATATCTCTCAACAGCGGTTTGCCCGGCATGTGCACCCTGCACGCGAACTCGGCACGCGAGGCGCTGATCAAGATGTGCACGTTGCCGCTGCTGGCGGGCGAGAACGTGTCCGCCGCCTTCGTCGTGCCCACGGTGGCGACCAGTGTCGACCTGGTCGTGCATCTGGGCAGCGATGCGAGCGGCCACCGCCGCGTACGCGAGATCGTCGCCGTCCCCGGCCGAGCCGAGGCAGACGTCATCGAGACGAGCGACATATTCACCACACGTGACGGACGCCTGGCCCGGGCCGACGGATACCCGCCACACCCAGAGCGGTACGAGCAGGCCGGAATGGATCTCGTCGCGCTGCTGAACGGAGACAGCTGACGTGGGCGCGCTGCTCGGTCTCATGCTCGGCACCGGATTGCTGCTGATCTGGCGCAGCGGACCGCGCGCGCCGCTACGGCAATCCAGCACCGCCAGCGGCTGGCTGCTCAGGCGTACTGAGCTGCTGCGCCAAGCCGGCGTCGACGGCGTCGGGCCGACACAGCTGCTCGGCGCCCAGCTGTTGAGCACGCTGCTCGCAGGGGTGCTCGTGCTACTCGTGACCTCGACGATCGCGGTTGCGGTCTGCTTCGCTGCGTTCTCCTTCTTCGCACCGGTCATGATCTTGCGGCGGATGCGCCGAAGACGCCTGGTCGCGTTGCGCGAACTCTGGCCGGAGGCGATCGACAACCTCGCCTCGGCCGTACGCGCCGGAATGTCCTTGCCCGAGGGACTCTCCGCCCTTGCGACACGCGGACCCGAACCGCTGCGTCCCCCGTTCGCTCGGTTCGCCGCCGCCTATCGGTCGTCCGGACGATTCGGCGATTGCCTCGACGCGCTCAAGGACGACCTGGCAGATCCGGTCGGCGATCGGGTGTGCGAGACGATGCGGGTCGCCCGGGAGGTCGGCGGGAGCGACCTGGGAACGGTGCTGCGCACGCTCTCCGAGCTGCTGCGCTCCGACGCCCGCACGCGGGCGGAGCTGGAGACGCGCCAGGGCTGGGTCATCAACGCGGCGCGGCTTGCCGTTGCCGCACCGTGGATCGTCCTGCTGCTCCTGGGCACCCAGTCGACGACCCTGCACGCCTACAACTCCGCAGGTGGGGTGATCCTGCTGGCGGTCGGCGCGGCCGTGTGCGTGGCTGCGTATCGGATCATGCTGCGCATCGGCCAGCTGCCCGAGGAACAGCGGGTGCTGAGATGAATTCCGTGCTGCTGGGCGGATTTCTCGGCCTCATGCTTGCCACCGGGGTAATCCTGGCAGTGCGCGCGGCACCGCCGATGCGCCCTGTTCGGCTCATGGACCGGATGGCCCCCTACCTCGGCGACACTCCCGTCCCGTCTAAGCTGCTCGAACGGCCGTCGGCCACATCGGCCCCGTTCATCGTGATCCGCCGGTTGTTCGGGCCGGCCCTGGGCGAGATCATCTCGCTGCTGGACCGGTTTGTCGGTGGCAGCGCCTCGGTACGCCGTCGGCTCGGCGGGCTCGGTGGTCGCATGACTCTCGACGAGTTCCGGCTCGAGCAGGTCGTATGGGGTGCCATCGGGATGGTCGGCGGCGGACTGCTCGTGACCCTACTCGGCATCGCTCGTTCGCATGTCGACGTGGTGCTGGCGATCGGGGCTGCAGTCGTCGGCCTTGGGGCGGGTGTGCTCGCCCGCGACTGGTGGCTGACCCGGCAGCTTCAGCAGCGTGAGGCGGCGATGTTGGCCGAGTTTCCCGTCGTTGCCGATCTGCTCGCGTTGTCGGTCGTGGCGGGAGAGGCACCAGCCGACGCGCTGCACCGCGTCTGCCGGCTCACCAGCGGGGAGCTGGCGCGCGATCTGGGCTCGGCGCTCGTGCGAGCTCGCGCGGGAATGCCGTTGGTCAAGGCACTTTCCGACCTCGCCGCGTGCGCGACGTTGGAGCCGTTCGCTCGGTTCGTCGACGGGCTGGTTGTCGCGATCGAGCGAGGCACGCCGCTTGCCGACGTCTTGCGCGCACAAGCCGCCGACGTCCGAGAGGTCGGCAAACGCGCGTTGCTCGAAGCCGGTGGCCGGAAGGAAATCTCGATGATGGCGCCCGTCGTCTTCCTCATCTTGCCGGTCACCGTGTTGTTCGCGCTCTATCCCGGCCTGCTGACGCTCGTCTCGTTGACGCACTAGATAGGAGAAACCGCTGATGCCACTCGACTTCGCCCGACTGACCGCTGCGTGGATCGTCGCCGCGCATGCCAGGGCTCGGGGGCGTGACCCCGAGCGCGGCGACGTTCCCGGCTGGGTGATGGTGACGATCATGACCGCGGGTCTGGTTGTCGCGATCTTCGCGGTATTCCGCGACAAGATCACCACAGCCATCAGCGACGCCATCGATTCGGTCACCGGCAATACCCGTTAACTGTGTCCCTGGCACGGCTGGTCACGCGGGCGCGGCGGATGATTGCGTACGACGATCGCGGGGCGGCCATCGCCGAGTTCGCGATGATTGCTGCGCTGCTCGTCTTCCTGCTCTTCGCCGTGTTGCAGGTGGCGATCTACTTCTACATGCGCAACATCGTCGCAGCGAGTGCCTCGGATGGTGCGCGCTATGCGGCGAGCGCCGGAGTGGACTACGGCGATGGCGGTTCACGAGCATCCTTGCTGGTCCGGCAGGGTCTGACCGCGGGAGTTGCCCGCGACGTCCCGTGCATCGGGTCCGGCGGTGTGGATAACGCGACGGGGCTGGCCGTGTCTACGGTGCGCTGCTCGGGCAAGGTGCACTCCATCTTCCTGCCGATCGGCGCGCTGCGCTCGATCGACGTCACGTCGCGAGCGTTGAAGGAGGGCGCTCCGTGAGGTGGCTCGTGGCGCGACTCGAGATGGTCGTGCGCGACGACGATCGTGATCGCGGCAGCGCCATCGTCGAATTCGTCTTCGTGGCGATTCTCGTGCTCGTACCGCTCGTGTACTTCATCGTGGCGGTGGCGTCGGTGCAGCGCAGCACGCTGGCGGTGACGCAGGCTGCCCGCGAGGCCGGCCGGGCCTTCGCGACGGCCAACTCCAGTGCCGAGGGAGTGGAGCGCGCTCGGGCAGCTGTGCGGCTGGCGCTCACGGATCAAGGCCTGCCCGATGACGCGGGACTGCGTTACGTGCCAGTCGGCGTCAACTGCGAAGGCGTGACCACTCCGCCAGAGCTCGCGCCCAGGCGCCGAGTTCGTCGTCTGCGTCGTGCGCCACGCATTTCTGCCCGGTGTGCCGACCCTGCTGTCCGGCCGGGGGGTCACGACGATCGGGCGCTACGTGCTGCACGTCGACGACTACCGAACGGTCGCTCCGTGATGACCCATTCGTTTGACGACCGCGGCTCGACGATTCCGCTGATCATCGGCTTCTTCGTTGTGGCGATGTCGTTCGTGGCCGGCTCGGTGGCCGCCGGTGACGCCTTCCTGCAGCAGCGAGACCTGCAGAGCATCTGTGACGGAGCGGCCGCTGCCGCGGCAACTTCGGCAGACCTTGGTGCGGCCCGCGAAACCGGCGACATCGGGACAGCCGCCCTGCGGCTGGCGAATGTCCAAGACGCGGTCGACGGCTACTTGTTGCGCGACGGCTCGCGGGACTCGGTCCGGGTCGAAGCCACCCTCAGCGCGGACGCCGAAACGGTGTCACTGGGCTGCACGCGTCGATCCACAATCGCATTCGGCTCACTGTTCGGAAAGGGCGACGGCGTCGTACATCGGGTGTCGTCCTCGGCTCGGGCACCTGTCTCATGAGCCGTCCATCGGTTCACGTGAACGCGGTATTCGCGTTGCGAAAGGGGATGAGCATGCGGCTTCGCCCGCTAGTGGTGTCGATTATCGGTGTGCTGCTTCTGGCCGACTGCGGCAGTAGCGGTGACAAGCCAAGCCCCTCGCCGACCCCGACCGCCACGCCTAATTCAGCGACTCCGAGCCCCACACCCTCGCCTTCACGGACTGGCCCCCTCACCTCCGGCGCGAATGTGCGCCCCGGTGAGACGCCGCCCGTCTTGGACAAATTCGCTAAGCAGCACAACAGCGCTGGTGCTCTGGCGTTTGCGACCTATTTCATCAAGGCGCTCGACTGGAGCCTCGCGACAACGGATCCCTATCTGATCAAACAGATCAGCGCACCAAGTTGCCAGGCCTGCAAGGCCTACATCAGCAACATTGGCGCGCTTGCGAAGGAAGGAGGTCATGTTCAGGGCGGCCGATTGTCGATTAGCAATATGAGGATCGCCTCGGCTCATACATCAAATGGCCAGGTGATCGTCGATGCGCAGATCACTCAGGCTCCGATTGTGTTAGATACGTCCGAGCCAATCCCCTACGACCGTCGCTTCGAGTGCTGTTACCGACATCTCCAAGTTCTACATGTCTTGGACAAGACTCGGTTGGGCCATGGCAGAGGAGACCAGCTGAGATGGCTTCGAGTAGTGGGAGAGCCTGCCTGATCACCATGCTTGTCGCCGTGTTTGGTTATGGCATTGTGCACCCGCCTGCGTCTGGTGCAATAGCGCCTAGTTGCTCGGATACGAGCTCAGCAACGACGTCTGGCACTGGTTTTAGCGAGAGCCAAACGAGGGTGTGCGGGACAGACGGACCTGCGGATGCCAAGCCCGCTGGTGAAGACACCACTCGGAAGACGAAGACGTTGAATTGCGGGCCGAAGGTGTATGGGCCACACGCCGCTTGGTCGTCGGACCCGTTCTGCCAGCAGGTGCAGGTCGCTTGTGCGGTGCCGGCGACGAATACGATTGCGACGGACCCGACATCGACGACCCTGGCTTTCTTGCATCAGGACCCAGGCGGCCCGTGGGTGTTGGACGGCATGAACTGCAACGCGGTTGCGGCGACCGCACCGCCGGCCACGGTGACGCCATTCGATGCGTACGCACAGGTGACGAAGCTGGTGCCGAGTCCGGCGATCGGCGCGGCGCCGGGCAAGGGCACCACGCTGGTCAACATCCAAACAATCTTCTGGGTGAACACTCCGGCGGACCGCTCGCTCGGCACGGTGACGCTGCTCGGACACCGGGTGGGCCTTCGCATCCACGCGCAGTCGGTGGCCTGGGACTTCGGCGATGGCCAGACAGATGACCATGGCGAGCTCGGCCAGTCTTACAACGCGAGCGACGCGTGTGCGACGGCGCAGTGCCCCGGGTACTACGGCCACACGTTCTCGGCGACCGGCGCCGTCACCGTGACTGCGTCCGTGACCTGGGCCGGCCAGTTCAGTGTCGACGGAGGTGTCTGGCAGGACGTCACAAACCCAGCGAATGGCGCGAATACCGTAGCCGGCCCCGCGGCCACGACGCCTGTGCGGGTGATGCAGGCACGCGGCGTGCTGGTTCCGGACCCGACGACCCGATGATGGGCATCATTGGCCGCCCAGCAGGGCGACACGCCGCGAGAACACCCGCAGGGCGGCCAACGTCGAACCGAACGGGCCGGCAGGCGGCAGGCGGCAGGCGGCAGGGGCAGGGGAGCCGGGGAATGCCGCCCCCGACGGCCAGGTTGTGACGCACAACAGGAATGAGAGGAACGCCGTGTCTTTGCCACCACTTGTCGAGCCAGCCGATGCGCTGACGATCGACGAGGTTCGCCGATACAGCCGCCACTTGATCATCCCCGACGTGGCGATGGCGGGGCAGAAAAGGCTCAAGAACGCCAAGGTGCTGGTGATCGGGGCCGGCGGACTGGGGTCGCCAGCGCTCATGTACCTGGCCGCAGCCGGGGTCGGGACGCTCGGGATCGTTGACTTCGATGTCGTGGACGAGTCCAACCTGCAGCGGCAGATCATTCACGGGCAGAGCGACATCGGCCGGTCGAAAGCCGCGTCGGCCCGCGACTCGGTTGAACAGATCAATCCGAACGTCACGGTCAACCTGCATGAGCTGCGGTTGGACAACAGCAACGCGCTGGAGCTGTTCGCCCGGTACGACCTGATCGTCGACGGCACCGACAACTTCGCCACCCGGTACCTGGTCAACGACGCGTGCGTGCTGCTGCACAAGCCCTACGTCTGGGGCTCGATCTACCGCTTCGACGGCCAGGCGAGCGTCTTCTGGGCCGACCACGGCCCCTGCTACCGGTGCCTCTACCCCGAGCCGCCGCCGCCGGGCATGGTGCCGTCCTGCGCCGAGGGCGGCGTGCTGGGCGTGCTGTGCGCGTCGATCGGATCCGTCCAGGTCAACGAGGCGATCAAGCTGATCACCGGCATCGGCGAGCCGTTGGTCGGGTCGCTGATGGTGTACGACGCGCTGGCAATGGAGTACCGCAAGATCAGCGTTCGCAAGGACCCGAACTGCGCGGTGTGCGGCGAGCACCCCACGGTGACCGGGCTGATCGACTACGAGGAGTTCTGCGGCGTCCTGAGCGACGAGGCCCAGCAAGCCGCCATCGGCAGCACCATCACGGCCGGCGAGCTGAAGGACCTGATCGACTCCGACAAGCCGATCGCGCTGATCGATGTGCGCGAACCCGCCGAGTGGGAGATCGTCCGCATCCCGGGAGCCACACTGATTCCCAAGGACGAGATCCTGCGCGGCGACGCGCTGGCGCAGATGCCGCAGGACAAGCAGATCGTCATGTACTGCAAGACCGGGGTGCGCTCGGCGGAGACGCTCGCGGCGGTCAAGGCGGCCGGATTCCGGGACGCCGTGCACGTCCAGGGCGGGGTCACCGCCTGGGTAAACCAGATCGACCCAAGCCTGCCGTCCTACTGAGGGGTGCAGGACCGCGCGCGATGCGGTAGACCGTAGCCATGACAGATCTGGTCGCGATGTTCCGGCAGGCCCAGGAGGAGTTCACCAAGCGCGTCACGAGGGTGAGCACGGACCAATGGGCGGCGCCCACTCCAGATGACGAGTGGACCGTCACGGATCTCGTGTCGCACATCGTCGACGAGCACTTGTGGATGCCGCCGCTGATCGCCGGGCACGAGCTCGCCGAGGCAGAGAAGATCGTCGAGGCGACGCGGCGCTCCTCGTCCGCCCAGCCGGCCGAAGCATGGGAGGCCGCGGCGCTCGGTTCGCGCAGCGCGGTGGCAGAGCCCGGCGCCATCGACCGGCAGGTCCAGCTCTCACGCGGGCCGACACCGGTTCCCGACTACCTCAACGAGATGATCTTCGACTTGACCGTCCACTCATGGGACCTCGGCACAGCCATCGGCATGCGTGATCCGTTGCCCGCAGAACTGGTGCAACAGGCACTGGGGATGATGGAGGCATTCGGCGACATGTCGGGGTCGGGCATGTTTAAGCCGCCGGTCCCGGTGCCCGATGACGCGCCGGCGGAGGCTCGTCTGGTGGCGTTGACGGGTCGCGACCCGCAGGCGTGATCCACACCGCCATGGCCGAGGCGATCCTCGCCTGCGTCGATCGGATCCCGGCGGGCAGAGTGATGACATACGGCGACGTCGCCGAGTATGTCGGCTCGCGTGCCCCGCGGATGGTCGGCCGGGTACTCGCGATCGACGGCGGCACCGTCCCGTGGCATCGGGTGCTACTTGCTGACGGCAGATGCACGGACCACCTCTACCCCGAGCAGCGTCAGCGGCTGATCGCGGAAGGCGTCCGATTCACCGACGACCGCGTCGACCTCCGCAGATACCGCTGGGATGGCGGCTGACGCGAAATCGTCGCCAGCCCGTGCTGGGATGGCGGCTGAGAGCGAATTCGTCGGCAGCACGTGCTGGGATAACCCGATGACCGCCCCGCGCTACCGGCTGGTGCGCCCGGCCTCGTCGGCGCCGGTGCCTGCCCCGGTGCTCGACGATGCGCAGCGGCGGGTGGTCGAACATAACGGCGGCCCGTTGTTGGTGCTCGCCGGACCAGGCACGGGCAAGACCACGACCCTGGTCGAGACGGCCGTCGCGCGGGTCCGTTCCGGCGTCCCGATCGAGCAGATCTTGATGTTGACGTTCGGCCGACGCGCCGCGGGCGAACTGCGCGACCGGGTCACCGCGCGGCTGGGCGGCACGGTCCGTGAGCCGATCGCCCGCACCTTTCATTCCTACGCATTCGGCGTGCTACGGATGGCGGCGATCGCCGCCGGACTGCCCTCGCCGCGGTTGCTGGCCGGCCCTGAGCAGGACGTCATGCTGCGCGAGCTGATCGAGGGTGACCTGGATTCCGGCAGTTCACGCTGGCCGGCCGAGTCGACCCCTGCGTTGCGGACCCGCGCGTTCGCCGGCGAGCTACGCGACCTGCTGCTGCGCGCGGTCGAACGCGGCCTGGACGGGCCGGCCCTGAGCGCCCTGGGCCGGGCTCGGCAGCGTCCGGACTGGGTGGCCGCGGGGGAGTTCCTGCAGCAGTACGCCGACGTGACCTCGCTCGCCCGGCCCGGCGCGTGGGACCCGGCCGAGCTGATCCGCGCCGCGATCGACGCCCTGAACGCCGATCCGCACCTGCTCGCCCGGGAGCGCGGGCTGCGCCGCCACCTGCTCGTCGACGAATACCAGGACACCGATCCGGCCCAGGCGGATCTGCTCGAGCTGCTGGCCGGGGGCGCCGACGAGCTGATCGTCGTCGGCGACCCTGACCAGTCCATCTACGCCTTCCGCGGAGCGGACGACTCCGCGATCCGTGACCTGTCGCGGCGTTTCGGCGGGGCGCGGGGTGAGCTCCCCCAGGTGGCGCTGGAGACCTCCCGGCGCGGCGGCCCGACCTTGCTCGCCGCCACCCGCCGGGTCGCCGCTGGACTGCCTGGACCGCCTTGGCATAGGCAGCTGACGGCGGCCGACGGCATTGCATCCGGACGCGTCGACGTCGCGGTGCTGCGCTCGGCCAGCGAGGAGGCCGCCTACATCGCGGCCGTGCTGCGCCAGGCACATCTGCACGACGGCCTGCCGTGGTCGCGGATGGCGGTGCTGGTCCGCTCGACGGTCACCACGCTGGCCGTGCTGCGGCGTGCGCTGGTTACGGCGGGGGTGCCAGTCGAGGTCACCGGGACGGACGTGCCGCTGGCGGAGCAACCGGCGGTGGCCCATCTGCTGACGGCGCTGGCTGGCGCGCTGCGGCCGGAATCGGTCACCGAGCAGGTCGCCGAGCACCTGCTGCTCGGCCCGATTGGCGGCGGCGACGCGCTGCAGCTGCGACGGCTGCGCCGCGAGCTGCGGGTGGCCGGTGATACCGGGGTGGCCGAGGCGGTGGCCGACCTCCCCGGGGCGGCGATGCTGCCGCGGCGGGTGCGGGCACCGGTCGAGCGAGTCGCCCGGGTGCTGGCGGCGGGCCGCGACGCGGTCGCGGCCGGCGGCAGCGCCGAGGACGTGTTGTGGGCGGTGTGGGACTCGACCGGTCTGGCGCACGTGTGGGACGTCGCGAGCCTGGCCGGCGGACCGGCCGGCGCAGCGGCCGACCGCGACCTGGACGCCGTGCTGGAGCTGTTCGCGGCCGCGGCCCGGTTCGTCGACCGGCTGCCCGCAGCGTCTGCCGCGGAGTTCTACGCGCATTTGGCCGCGCAGCAGATTCCCGGCGACAGCTTCACTCTGCGCCCGGCGGGTCCGGACGCCGTGCAAGTCCTGACCGCGCATGCCAGCAAGGGGCTGGAGTGGGATCTCGTCTGCGTGGCCGCCGTGCAGGAGGGCGGCTGGCCGGACCTGCGCCGGCGCGGCTCGCTGCTCGGCTGCGAGCTGCTGGTCGACGTCGTCGCTGGACGCGACGTGGCCGCCACCCTTACCCCGCAGCTGCAGGAGGAGCGGCGGCTGTTCTACGTTGCGGTCACCCGGGCGCGTCACCTGCTCGTCGTCACCGCGGTGCGCGGCGCGGACGAGCAGCCGTCCCGATTTCTCGACGAGCTGGACCCGGTCGACGGTGATCGCCCGCTGGCCTCGGTCCCCGGCGGAGTTCACCTGCCCGGGCTGGTAGCCGAGCTACGCGCCGCCGTCTGCGATCCGTGCGCCGCCGATGCCGACCGGCGGGCCGCGGCGGCGCAGCTGGCCCGGCTCGCTATCGCGGGGATCGGGGGCGCCGACCCCGATCAGTGGTGGGGGCTGGCCCCGCTGTCGGATGGCGGGCCGGTGGCCGACCCCGACCATCCCGTCCCAGTGAGCCCGTCGCGGATCGATTCGTTCCTGCGTTGCGAGCTCAAGACCCTGCTCGAACAGTTCGGGGCGCGCGACGACGACGAGATCGGTGCATCACTCGGCACGCTCATCCACGAGGTCGCGGCGACCGCGCCGCCCGAGGCGGACCTCGCCACGCTGGAAGCCCTGGTCGACGAGCGATGGCACCGGCTGGACTTCGGCGCGGCGTGGCTTGCCATCAACCAACGCGAGCGGGCCCGGACGATGCTTGCCAAGCTCGTCCAGTGGACCCATGACACCCGCGGAAAACTCGCGCTCGAGGCCGTGGAGCAGGGCTTCGACGCCGTGGTAGGCGACGCGCGGCTGCGCGGGCGGGTCGACCGGCTCGAGCGCGATGCGGCCGGGCGGCTCGTCGTCGTCGATCTCAAGACCGGCACCAGCAAGCCAGCGAAGGACGACGTGCCGACCAACCCGCAGCTGGGCGCGTACCAGGTCGCGGTCGAGGCGGGCGGCTTCGAGGGCGCGGGCCGGTCGGGTGGCGCGCGGCTTGTCCAGCTCGGCGGCCCGACCAAGTCCTACGACGACCAATGGCAACCGCCGTTGTCGGAGCAGGACGACCCGCGCTGGATCACCGAGCACATCGACCACGTGGCGGCCCGGATGCGCGGAAGCGAATTCACCGCGGCAATCAACCGGTACTGCGGCCGCTGCGACCTGAAGGGCTGCTGCCCGCTGATGACCGAGGGCCGGCAGGTGACGACATGACTACCCCTCGAATGATCGGTGCACGGGAGCTGGCCCGGTTGCTCGGCCAGCCGGACCCCACTCCGCAGCAGGTGACGGCGATCGAGTCGCCGCTGCAACCTGCCGTGGTGATCGCCGGGGCCGGATCGGGGAAAACCGAGACGATGGCGGCCCGCGTGGTGTGGTTGATCGCCAACCGGCTCGTCGCACCGGACGCCGTGCTGGGCTTGACGTTCACCCGCAAGGCGGCCGACGAGCTCGGACAGCGCATCCGAAGGCGGCTGCGGGCCTGGCGGACCGTGATGGCTCGCGACGAGCCGCACGAGCGCGAGCAGCTGGCTGCTCTCACGGCCGCTGAGCCCACGGTCCTCACCTATTCCGCATACGCCGCCCGGCTGGTGGCCGAGCACGCGATGCGCGTCGGCGCCGAGCCGAGTCCGCGGCTGCTCTCGCAGGCGGTCTGCTGGCAGCTGTCCGATGCGGTGGTGCGCCGGCACCCCGGCACGCTGCCCGCCGGCATCGGCGCCCTCAGCACGGTGGTGCGCAACGTGCTCGCGCTCGCCGGGCAGCTCGCCGATCACCTCGTCACACCCGAAGACGTCGAGCGATTCAGCGCTGACCTGCTGGCTCGCTGGGATGCCTTGCCTGTCGGCGGCAGCTCGGAATATCCCACCGGCACAAAGGATTTCGTCAGTGCGTTGACCCTGCGCCAGGCACTGATGCCGCTGGTGCGCGCGTACGGCGAGGCCAAACGCGCGCTGTCCGCCGTCGATTTCGGCGATCAGCTGGCCATCGCGGCGCAGCTGGCCGGCGTGCCGGAGGTGCGGCGCATCGAGCGGGAGCGATATGCGGCCGTGCTGCTCGACGAGTACCAGGACACCGGCCACTCGCAGATCGTCCTACTATGCAGCCTGTTCGGCGATGGACATCCGGTCACGGCGGTTGGCGATCCGTTCCAGTCGATCTACGGTTGGCGTGGGGCCAGTGCCGGCAACATCGGGCGATTCGCCGACACGTTTCCGAGCGCCGCCAGCGATACTGTCCGCTACCCGCTGCCGACCAGTTGGCGCAACGACGCGGTGATCCTGCGCGCCGCCAACGCCATTGCCGGCCCGTTGCGCCACATCGATTCCGGCAGTGTCGAGTTGCAGCCGCGACCCGGCGCGGGGGCTGGCCAGATCGAGGTCACGGTCGCGGAGACCGACCACGACGAAGCGTCCTGGTTGGCGACCCGGCTACGCGCTCACTGGGACGGGCAGCCCGTCGGCCTGCGCACCGCAGCGGTACTCGTGCGGCGGCGCACGCAGATCCCGGTCGTCCACCAGGCACTGCTCGATGCCGGGCTGCCAGTCGAGGTCGTCGACCTGGGCGGCTTGCTGACCACGCCCGAGGTTGTCGATGTCGTCTCGACGCTGCGCGTGCTTGCCGACGTCGGCGCCGGCCCGGCCCTCGCCCGGCTGCTGACCGGGGCCCGTTGGCGGATCGGGCCGCGCGACTTTGCGGCGCTGAGCGGGCGGGCCCGTTGGCTGGCTCGGTCACGTCAGCCGACCGTCGCCGACGAGCCTGTCGACAGCGGCAGCCTCGTCGAGGCGTTGGACGATCCCGGTCGCGAGGATGCCTATTCCGCCCTGGGATTCCGCCGGATACGCGCGCTGGCCGGAGAGCTGCGGCTGCTGCGTCGGCGGCTCGCCGCGCCGCTGCCAGACCTGGTGGCCGACGTCGAGCGGACGATCGGGGTGGATATCGAGGTGGCGGCGCGTCCCGATCGGGGGACGTCTGCGCGGGCGCACCTCGATCGGTTCCTGGACGAGGCAGCCAGCTTCGCCGCGGATGCGGACGAGGCGACGCTGGGTGCCTTCCTTGCTTTCCTGGCTGCGGCCGAGGACGAGGAAAACGGGCTGGACGCGGGCGAGATCGAAGTAGCGACCGAGCGCGTGCAGGTGCTGACCGTGCACGGTGCGAAGGGGCTCGAGTGGGACCTGATCGCGATCCCGGGACTGGTCGACGGGATCTTCCCGTCGCTGGCCCAGCGCATCGACTGGACGCGCACCCGGCAGATGCTGCCGGTCGACCTGCGTGGCGACCGCGCCGACCTGCCTGCCCTTCCGCTCGCCCTCGCGCCCGACCGCAAGGCGGTGGCCGCCGCGCTCCGGCAGCATGGCGAGGCAGTCAAACAGCGTCACCTGACGGAGGAGCGGCGACTGGCGTACGTTGCGGTCACCCGTGCCCGGTCGGTGCTGCTGGCCAGCGGCTACGCCTGGGACACCACCAAGACGCCCCGCGTCCCGTCACCCTTCCTGCACGAGCTGCGTGGCTTCGCCGAGGTCGGCGGTTGGTACGTCCCCCCGCCCGGCACGGCCAATCCCCAGCTCGAGCAGGTCCGAACCGCCACTTGGCCGATGGACCCACTGGGTGGACGTCGAGTCGACGTCGAGACGGGCGCCACCCTGGTGCGCATCGCGATCGCCAACCCAGACGGCGCCTCGGTAGCGGGTGCCCGGGCCGCCGATTGGCGCCGGGCAGTCGACGTCCTGTTGGCCGAACGGGCCCGACTCGCGCGCACCGCCACGATCGAGGTCGCTCTACCCGCCCAGCTGTCGGTGTCGCAGCTCGTCGCCCTGCAGCGCAACCCCGACGAGCTGGCCCGCCGGCTGCGTCGTCCGCTGCCGGCCCGGCCCGCGCCGCTGGCCCGCCGCGGCACGGCCTTCCATGCCTGGCTGGAGCGGCGTTGGTCGGCGCAGACGCTGCTGGACCTCGACGACCTGCCGGGGGCTGCTGATGCAGGTGCCGACGATGCCGACTTCGAGCTGCTTCGGGACGCCTTCGAGCGCAGTGAGTGGGCCACCCGCGAGCCTGCCGAGGTCGAGGTGCCGTTCGAGATGGCGGTCGGGTCCACGGTGGTCCGCGGCCGGATGGATGCCGTGTTCGCGGACGACGACTTGTATGGGCGCACCTGGACCGTCGTCGACTGGAAGACCGGTGCTCGCCCGCGCGGTGGTGACGCCCGGGCCGCGGCGGTGCAGCTGGCGGCCTATCGGCTTGCCTGGGCACACCTCGCGCACGCACCGTTGGCCGAGGTGCGGGCCGCTTTCCACTATGTCCGTAGCAACGAGACGATCCGGCCGGCCGATCTGCTCGACGCAGACCGCCTGCGGACGCTGATCACCGGCTAGCCAGCAATATCATAGGCTACACTCGTGGTATGGCCAAAGTGATGGTCTCTGTTCCTGACGAGCTTCTCGCGCAGATCGACGCAGAGGCAGCGCGGCGAGCTACCAGCCGGAGTGCTTTGCTTGCGGTGGCCGCCCGCAACGAGCTGCGGCGCCCCGACTCAGCAGCAGTGCGCGATGCGATCGCGAGGTCTGAGGAACGATTCCTGCACGCCGGTCGGTTCGAGGCCGCCGATCTCGTCCGCGTTGGTCGCGACGCGCGCCGGTGACCGCTCTCCTGGTCGACACTTCGGTGCTGATCAAGTGGTTTCACAGCGAGGGGGAGACAGAGCTGGCCGCGGCACGAACGCTTCGCGCGGCACATCTCGTCGGGGACGTCGAAGCCCACGTCCTGGATCTGGCGATCTACGAGGTGGGTAACGTGCTGGTTTGCGCGCTCAGTTGGCCGGCGTGCGACGTTGCCGACCAGATCGAGGACCTGCTGACGATATGCGGCACGCCGCTGACGCTGACTGCGCAGTGGCTGCGCGACGCTGCATCGCTGGCCGCCGAGCATCGCCTGACGTATTACGACGCCGCCTGGGCGGCCGCGGCGCGTGGCTTGGCCATACCGCTGGTAAGCGCCGACCAACGACTGCGTTCGGCAGCGCTGGCTGAGACGCCCACCGACGTTGTAGCTCGACTGCGGCTCACACTGCGCTAGCGCTTCACAGCGAGACCTTGCGGTGGGCCGCATGGGTGTGCGAGCGCAGCCGGAACCGGTGCGGCACCGTGCCGTCGCCGGTCATCAGCCCGGTGACTAGCTCGCCGATCAGCGACGCGAACTTGGCCCCGTGCCCGGAGCACGGCGAGCAGACGACAATCGGGCCAACCCGATCGAGGACGAAGTCCTCGGTGGGCGTCGTGGTGTAGAGGCAGGTCGACTCGTCCTGCGGCGTCGGCGCCAATCCTGGCAGCCACTGCCGCACGTACGCGACCGCCCGGGTCCGCGCGCCTGGATTCAGCGTCCGCGGACCCGCGCCGGCCGTGGTCGGCAGGCCCGCGTCATGCTGGCCGATCTTGCGGGCGTCGCCCGGCCCGCCATCACGGCCGCCAGCCAGGTGGTACACGTCCGAGATGTCCTGGTGGATGACGCTCGGCCACGGCGGCTGGGCGGGATCCAGCCGCGGGAAGTGGAACGTGTGCTGCTGCGTCACCGCGAGTGGCGGCAGCTCGACAAGGTCCGCGAGCAGTCCCGACACCCAACCGCCCGCGGCAACCACGACGTGCCGCGCGTGGAGCTGCGACCCGTCCGACAACGACAAGACTGCGCCGCCGGTGGACGGAGAGATCGCTGTCACGGCGGCGGATTCGCGGACCTGGGCGCCGTGCCGGCGGGCCGAGGCGAGAAACGCGGTGACGGCGGCCGCCGCGTCAAGCGTGCCAGCCTGCGGGTGGAAGACGACCGGCCCGGCGAAACGCATTCCTGGCCAGCGACGTTCGGCCACCTGGGCGTCGATCACCTCATGCGCGACGCCCGCCTCCGTCAGCCGAGCCGCCACCGCCTCGGTCCGGCGGGGGCCGTGGTCGATCCCGCCCAGCATGCGCAGCAGCGGGACGTCCGCCTCGAGCTCCAGCTCCCGCCACAGCTCGAAGGCCCGGCCGGTGAGCCGGGCGTAGAGCGCGTCGGCGTACCCCCGTCGCACGATGCGTGCGCTGCCGTGCGAGCTGCCATCCAGGTGGCCGACGGCGAACTGCTCGAGGACGACCACCGACAGGCCGCGACGCGCCGCGGACCATGCAGAGGCAGACCCCATCAGACCCGCGCCGACGATCGCCGCATCGACGGAAGGCCTCATCGTCACTGGCTCTTCGCGCGAGCGCTCATCGCTCGTTCGCTCCGCTCGGTGCCACCTGCGCGCTCTTGGCGCGCAAGCGATGCTCACTCACTAGGCCAGGCTATCGTCGCCAGTCATGACGACGGAGCGCGAGTTCATCGCCCAGCATCGCGACGAATTGCTGGCCGATCTCGACCAGTGGCTGCGCATCCCTGGCATCAGCGCCCAACCTGATCGGCGCGCCGACGTCGAGCGCAGCGCGGAATGGTTCGCCGAAGCCGCCCGCCGCACCAGATTCCCGATCGTGGAGATCTGGCCCACCGCCGGACACCCGGCCGTCTACGCCGAATGGCCCAGCGACGACCCGCAGGCACCGACCGTCGTGGTCTACGGCCACCACGACGTGCAGCCGGTCGACCCGATCGAGCTTTGGCGCACCGACCCATTCGCACCAACGATCGACGGCGACATGCTGCGCGCGCGGGGAGCGTCCGACGACAAGGGCCAGTTGCTGTTCCACCTGCTCGGGTTGCGTGCCCATCTAGCCGCGACTGGACGGAGCGCGCCCGCGGTCAACCTCAAGTTCGTGATCGAAGGCGAGGAGGAGTCAGGCTCGCCGAACTTCGAGGATCTTCTTGTGCAGAAGCGTGATCGGCTCGACTGCGACGTGGTCGTCATCACCGATACTGGCGTGCTCGGAACCAACACGCCCAGCACGGTCACCGGGATGCGTGGACTGGTGGCGTGCACCGTCGACTTCCACGGCCCCGATCTCGACCTGCACTCTGGCGTCTTTGGCGGCGCGGTGCCCAACCCGGCCACCGCGATCGCGCGGCTCGCCGGAGCGCTGCACGACGATCACGGGCGCGTCCGGATCGCCGGCTTCTACGACGACGTCGTCGAACTGACCGACACCGAGCGCGCGCTGTTCAGGCAAATCCCCTACGACGACAGCGAATTCCTCGGCGTGACGAAGTCGCGGGCGCTCGCCGGCGAGCAGGGCTATTCCACCCTGGAACGGATCGGCGCCCGTCCGACCGCGGAGGTCAACGGCATCTGGGGCGGGTACCAGGGCGAGGGCGGGAAGACGATCGTGCCGAGCGATGCGCACGTAAAGCTGTCGTTCCGCCTGGTCGCCGACCAGCACCCGGACAAGATCCGCCAATCCGTCGAGGCATTCGTCGCGGCCCAGACGCCGGACGGCATCGAGTCCGGCATCGAATGGGAGGGCGACGGCGTGGCGCCCTGCCTCGTCCCCATCGACACCCCCGCCTACGCGGCGCTGACCGAGGCGATCAGCACCGCGTTCGACGGCCGTCCGGTGCTGCCCACCCGTGAGGGCGGCAGCGGCCCGGAGGCCGCGATCCAGCAGGCGCTCGGTGTTCCGCTGGCATTTCTCGGCGTAGGCCTGCCCGACGACCAGATCCACGCGCCGAACGAGAAGGTCACGCTGCCTATGCTGTACAAGGGCGCCGAGGCCGCGGCGCTGCTCTGGACCGGCTTCGCCCGGCTCGGCCGAACCGGGCTGGCCGCTGCCACCCGATGAAGGGCCACCGAACGTGGCGCGCCGACCGTCGGTCCAGGCGCCTCGGCAAACCACGCGCCGACCGTCGGTCCAGGCGCCTCGGCAGACGACGTGGGCGCTGGCTACTGGTCGCCGGTTTCGCGGTCGTTGGCCTCGCCGCGTGCACGGCCGACGTCACGGGATCGGGGCGGCCCGCGGCCACGTTCGCATCGAGTCCGCCGCCGCCGTCGACGTTCGCCCCGCCGACGAGCTCCGCGCCGTCGTCGCGCCCGCCGAGTTCGCCGGCCACGCCGACGTCGACTCCCGTCTCCCCGGGGCTGCCGACGTGCCCGAGCATCATCGACCCGGATGCCCGTCTCAGCTACGCCTGCATCACCTCCGGGATGACGGCCTCGTTCGGCGCGTCGATCTGGACGGTCGAGGTCACCAAGCAGGTCGACACCAACTGGGTGCTGGACGAGAGCTCGGCACCCATCAGCCCGTCGGCCGGCGGGGATGTGAGCGCGGCGTCGACGCTGCTCACCGACCTGCTCGTCCAGACCGACTACGGCGACAACCCCACCGCGACGACCGAATCAAGCACCGACACGACGATCGGCGCAGGCGTACCCGCTCACCTGGTACAGACGCTGATCACGCTCGACCCAACCTACGCGGCAACCGCGGGACTCAAGGTGCGGAGAGAGCGGCTCTGGGTGCTCGTCGCCCAGCTGGACGCGACACACCGCTCCGCGTTCATGATCTCGGTGCCCGACGTCGTCGGGCAGCTGTGGCCGTCCGTTCCGGCGCTGATCAAGGGCATCAAGGTCACCTGAAACACGTGCCGGCGCCCCGTATGGTGATCGTCGTGCCGAGACCTACTGCGACGCCCACCTTTGAACTGCACCACGCCACGCTCTCCAACGGGCTGCGCGTGGTGCTCGCACCCGACCGATCCGCGCCGGTCGTCGGCGTCGGCGTGCTCTACGATGTCGGCATCCGGTCCGAGCCCGAGGGACGCACCGGCTTCGCCCACCTGTTCGAGCACCTGATGTTCCAGGGGTCGGCGAATCTGGAGAAACTCGCGCACTTCCGCTACGTCCAATCCTCGGGCGGAACGTTCAACGGCAGCACCCACTTCGACTACACGAACTACTTCGAGGCGCTGCCCTCCAATGCCCTCGAACGCGGGCTGTTCCTCGAAGCCGACCGGATGCTCTCGCCCCGGATCACCGAGGAGAACCTGGTCAACCAGATCGCGGTCGTCAAGGAGGAGATCCGGGTCAACGTCCTGAACCGCCCGTACGGGGGTTTCCCGTGGCTCGAGCTGCCACCCGTGCTGTTTGACACGTTCGCGAACTCGCACAATGGGTATGGCGGTTTCGAGGATCTGCAGAGCGCGACCGTTGAGGATGCGGCGGACTTCTTCGCCACGTACTACGCGCCCGCCAACGCGGTCCTCGCGGTCGCAGGCGACCTGGACGTCGACGGCACGATCTCCCTGATCGACCAGCATTTCGCGGCGATACCCAAGCGACGAGCGCCTAAGCGGCCCGACTTCGGCGAGCCCCCGCTCACCGCCGAACGACGCGCCCAGACGCACGATGCGCACGCACCGATCCCCGCTGTCGCGGTCGGCTACCGCATCCCCGATCCGGTGCGCCAGCTGGACGAGCACCTGGCCCACGTGCTGCTGGCTGAGCTGCTCAGCGACGGCGACGCGTCCCGGTTGCAACGACGGCTGGTGCAACGCGATCGTCTCGTCACGGACGTCGCGGCGTACGTCGGCGAATTCGGTGACCCATTCGACGAACGTGATCCCACGGCATTCACGATCACCGCGCACTATCCGGATGCGGCGGCGCTGGAGCGCATCCTCACCGGCGTCGACGAAGAGCTCGACCGCGTCGCCACGGAGGGACTGGAACCCGGCGAGCTCGACCGGGTGCGAGTGCGGCTGGTCAGTGTGCTGCTGCGCGAACTGGACGCCGTTATCTCCCGGACCCTGGAGTTCGCGAAGTTCGAATTGATCCACGGCCGGGCCGAGTTGATCAGCGAACTGCCTGGCCTGCTCGCCCGGGTTACCGCGACCCAGGTGCAGGCTGCGGCCATGGAGCTCCGCCCGGACCGACGGGCTGTGGTCGAGCTGCTGGCGGGGGGTGGGCAGCGGTGACGGCCACCGTGCCCGCGCTCACCGCGCCGCGGCGGCCCAGGAAGCTGACGACCGCCGAGCGCACGCTCGACTCGGGCATGCGGGTACTTGCGGTCCGCAAGCCCGGAGTGCCGCTGGTCGAACTGCGGTTGCGCATCCCATTCCTGTCCGCCCGGGCCGGCCATGCCGCGCGCGCATCGCTGCTGTCCAGTGCCGCACTGACCGGCGCGGGCGAACTGGACCGTACGGGTCTGGCCGCGGCGGTGCAGGCGCTGGGCGGCGACCTCGGCGTCGGCGTCGACGCCGATCGGCTGATGTTCTCCGGCAACGTGCTGGCCGCAAACCTGCGACCGCTGCTCGCGCTGCTGGCCGACGTGCTCACCAGCGCGTCCTACCCCGCTGGTGAGGCCGACGCGGAGCGGGACCGGCTGGTCGAGAAACTGACCATCGCCCGGTCGCGCGCGGGCGTCGTCGCGGGGGAGGCGCTCGCGCAGCGGCTGTACGGCGACCATCCCTATGCGCGCGATCTGCCGCAGACCGGCGATGTGGCCGCGGCCACCGCCGCTCAGGTCAGGACGCTGCACGCGCAGCGGGTGCTCCCCGACGGCGCGGCGCTCGTCGTGGTCGGAGACGTCTCTCCCGCCCGGACGCTGGACGTGGTGGAAGCGGCGCTCGCGGACTGGATGGGCGCCCCGACCCGATCGCGGGCGCCGAAGCTGCCGCCGATCGAGCCGGGCGCGCTCGTGCTGGTCGACCGTCCAGGCTCCGTCCAGTCGACGTTGCGTCTCGGTGGTCGCGCGCTGCCTCGTGACCACCCGGACTACCCTGCCTTGCAGCTGGCCAATCTCATCTTCGGCGGCTATTTCTCGTCTCGCTGGAACGAGAACATCCGCGAGGACAAGGGTTACACCTACGGGCCGCACAGCCGCATCGAGCACAACACCCTGGGGTCGGTGCTCTTGCTCGACGCCGACGTGGCCACCGAGGTCACGGCGCCGGCCTTCCTGGAAACCCTCTACGAACTCGGCAAGATCTCGTCCTTGCCAGTGACCCAGGACGAGCTCGCATCCGTACGCCAGTACGCGATCGGCTCGCTCGCGCTGTCCACCGCGACGCAGGCAGGACTTGCCTCCACGCTGGCATCGCTGGCCGGGACGGGGCTCTCGGTGGACTGGCTGGCCGAGCACCCGCAACGACTGGCGACGGTGTCGATCGGCGACGTCAACTCGGCCGCAGCGCAGTTCTTCGGGCCGGCTGGGCTGGTCAGCGTCGTAGTCGGCGATGCGGCACAGGTGGCTGGGCCGCTTGCCGCGCTCACACCGGTCGTCCAGCCCGCGACCTGATGACCGAGCTGCCGCCGCTCGGCCGGGCTCGCTACGACCGGGCGGCACACCACCGCGGCGACCCCGATTGGCTCGCGGACGCGTGGTCGTCGGCGCGGGTCATCCTGGTCGGGCCGGACGGCACATCGCCCGTCGAACAGCTCGAGGGAGCGGTGCGGCTGGCCTACGCCCAGCCCGCCGACGTGGACGCGACCGCGCCTCGCCGGCTGCTCGGCGTGGTCGATGGCATCACCTACTTCTCAGCCACCGTGCCGGCCGGCGGGGGATGGGCCAACCTGCGCCAGGTCGGCGTCGCCGGCGACGATCTGGAGGCCAGCCTGCTCACGAGCGCTGTTGCCCTTCAGCTGTGGCACGGCCGCCATACGCACTGCCCGGTCTGCGGAACGCCGACCGCCGAATCGCAGGCTGGCTGGACCCGCACCTGCCCCTACGACGGGAGCCAGCACTTCCCGCGCACCGATCCGGCCGTGATCGTCGTGGTTCACGACGGAGGTGATCGGTGCTTGCTCGGCCGGGGTACTGCCTGGGGCGCCGGCAGATTCTCCACGCTTGCGGGGTTCGTCGAGCCCGGCGAGTCGCTCGAGGGCGCGGTAGCTCGGGAGATCCATGAGGAGGTCGGCGTCGCGGTCACGGACATCCGCTACGTGGCCAGCCAGCCGTGGCCGTTTCCCGCGTCGATCATGCTGGGCTTCGCCTCCCGGGTCGACGGCGACGCTTCCCTGCACGTCGACGGGATCGAGGTGGTCGAGGCGGGTTGGTTCACCCGCGCCGAGGTCGGTCGGGCAGCCGCGTGGGTTGACAGTGGTGCGGAGCCGGACCCGGCAGCGACCCTGCAAGCGATCTCGCCGAAGCTGTCGATCTCCCGTTACCTGATCGATCGCTGGCTGGCCGGTGACCTTTGAACATCGTCATACGTGCAGCCGGACGAGAAGGGCGTCACCGTCTGCTCGCTTAGCTGCCAGTGCTGATCGCAGGACGGACCGGGTCGTCGCAGCGTACGACGAGATCGGCCGTGCCGACGGGATCGACGTCGCGGTCGTAGTCGTCGAACGCGGGCAGCGTCCAGTGCCACTCCGTGCTCGTCCGCCGACGGCGCGCGGCGGCGCTGACGGCGAGGTGGATCGTCCGGTCGAACGGGAGGCCACGGCCCAGCAGCAGCCACCCGCTGATCAACACGATCGCCCGATCCGCTGCACGTACGGGCGGCTCCCGCGTGACGCGGTTGGTTGACGGGTCTCGCAGCGACGGCAGGTATTTCCCGCTTCCGCGCGGCCCGAGCGGGACCAGCACCTCGCGGCGCATCGCTTCGGCATCGAGCCAGCCAGGAAGGGCCTGTACGTCGCGACGGCCGTGCTCCAGTCGGAGCGAGGCATCGCGCCAGAACATATCGGCACGGACGTGCCGCGTCGGACGTCCCCGAGCCCGCAACAGCTCGCCCAGGGAGGTGGCCAGCCGATGGGGATCTGCGCACGCAGGCCCGTCTACCGCCACGCGCAACGGGTGGGTGCTGATGACTGCGTCCAGGTCGGCCGCCAGCACTGTGGCCGGGTCGGCGACCGCGCGAAACCGGCGCGCAGTCACGGTGCCAGCTGTGCTGCGACCTGCTCGACGCTGGGGCCGGTCAGCGCGGAGCCGTCGGGGAAGACCACGGTCGGGACGGTCTGATTTCCGCCGTTGACGCGCATGAGCCGTTCGGCCGCCGCGGCGTCCTGCTCGATGTTGATCTCCGCGTACCGGATGCCGATCCGGTCCAGGCCATGCTTGAGGCTCACGCAGTAGCCGCACCACGTCGTGGTGTACATCGTCATCATGGGCGTCGCAGTCCCTCACGGCGATCTGACATGTTAGCAGTGGGACGCCGCTGGCCGATTCCAGATGATGCCCGACATCACGTCGCGGGGCGGCGGGCGTTTCGTCAAAGAGCGTCGGTGGACCCGCGGTGCGGGACCGTCGGTGTGCGCTGGCACGATCACGACGTGAGTGAGCACGTCCTGGCCGGCCTCGACCCGGAGCAGCGCGAGGCCGCCGAGGCGGTCCGTGGTCCGGTCTGCATCCTCGCCGGTGCGGGCACCGGGAAGACGCGGGCCATCACCCACCGCATCGCCTACGCGGTGCGGTCCGGCGCCGTGCCAGCGGGACAGCTGCTGGCAGTCACGTTCACCGCGCGGGCGGCCAGTGAACTGCGCACCCGGCTGCGGCGGCTCGGCGCCGCCGGGGTGCAGGCGCGGACCTTCCACGCCGCGGCGCTACGGCAGCTCAACTACTTCGCCCCGCGGGTGCTCGGCGGCGCCATGCCCGCTGTCGTCGACAACCCGTTGCGGCTGGTCGGCAGCGCGGCGACCCGGGCTCGGCTGCGGACGGACCGGGCCGAGCTGCGCGATCTGGCCGCCGAGATCGAGTGGGCCAAGGCCGTCCTCGTCACGCCCACCGACTACCCGGCGCGGGCGGTCGCAGCGGGTCGTCAGCCACCGACCTCGCCCGCCACCGTTGCCCAGGTCTACGAGAGCTACGAGGAGGCGAAGCGGCGGGCCGGCCAGTTGGACTTCGCCGACCTGCTGCTGATCATGGCCGGGGCGATCGAGGCGCACGCCGACGTCGCCGAGGAGGTTCGTGCACGCTACCGGCATTTCGTCGTGGACGAGTACCAGGACGTGTCCCCCTTGCAGCAGCGGCTGCTCGACGCGTGGCTCGGCGAGCGTCAGGACGTGTGCGTCGTGGGCGACGCCAACCAGACGATCTACTCGTTCGCCGGGGCCACCCCGGAGTACCTGCTCGGGTTCACCCGCCGCTTCCCGGAGGCGCTCGTGGTGCGGCTCGAACGCGACTACCGGTCGACCCCGCAGGTCGTCCAGCTCGCCAACCGGCTGGTCGCCGCTAGGCGCGACGACGGGCCTCGGCTGACCCTCGCCGGCCAGCGCCCCGAAGGTCCCGAGCCGACGTTCGCCGAGTTCGACGACGAGCCCGCCGAGGCGGCGGCCGTTGCCGCGCGCTGCCGGGCGCTGATCGACGCCGGCGTGCCAGCCGCCGAGACCGCCGTGCTGTTCCGCGTGAATGCCCAGTCCGAGGTCTACGAGCAGGCGCTGGCAGGTGTCGGTGTGCCGTACGTGCTGCGTGGTGGCGAGCGGTTCTTCGACCGGGCCGAGATCCGGGAAGCCCGGCTGCTGCTGCGCGGGGCGGCACGGTCCGACCCGGCCGGCGAGACGCTGCCTGACGCCGTGCGGGTCATTCTCGCGAGCGTCGGCTGGCACGCTGACAGCCCACCACCAGGCGGCGCGGCGCGGGAACGATGGGAGTCGCTCGCGGCCCTGGTCAGCCTGGCCGACGACGTGGTTGCCGCGCAGCCGGGCGCGCATCTGCCCGAGCTGGTGGCTGAGCTGGACCAGCGCGCCGCGGCGCAGCACGCACCGACCGTCCAGGGCGTCACCCTCGCCTCACTACATTCCGCCAAAGGTCTGGAGTGGGATGCGGTCTTTCTGGTCGGCCTCACCGACACGACCATCCCGATCCAGCACGCCACCACGCAGGCCCAGATCGCCGAGGAGCGCCGGTTGCTGTACGTCGGCATCACCCGCGCCCGTGACCAGCTCGCGTTGTCCTGGGCACTCGCCCGCAGCCCGGGCCAGCGGCGCGGGCGCCGGCCGAGCCGGTTCCTGGACGGGCTGCGGCCGGCAGCTGCGGTGACAGCCCCTCGCCCGAAGCGGAAGCCGATCACGCCCGAAGCCGAGGACGCCGAGCTGTTCGGACGGCTGCGAGCCTGGCGCAAGCGGCAGGCTGAGGCACAGAGTGTCCCGGCCTACGTCGTCTTCTCCGACGCCACCCTGGTGGCGATCGCCGACGCGCAGCCTTCGTCACGCGCAGCCCTCGCGAACGTGTCCGGGGTGGGGCCGGCGAAGCTCGAGCGGTATGCGCAGCCGGTGCTGGCGGTACTGGCGGGCGCCGATCCGCAAACACTCGCACTGGTCGAGGTGGGCTGAGAAGCGCGCCCGGGAATTAATCCGATTGCGCGGCTCTTCTAGGCTCCATTAGCCTGCTACAGGCAGCACAGAGTTGGTATGCGCATGCGCGCACGAGCCGGACGCGAAAGAGAGGTGGCCACGTGAAGATCATGACGAACTCGACGGTGGCTGCCACGCGCCCGATTCGGACGATGGGCGCGCCGCGCACCATGCTGCTCAGCGCCGGGGACCCGGCTACCCGTGCGCGCACGGTCGGGCCCAATGCGCTCGCCGCAACGCGCCCGCAGATGTTCATCCGCACCGCCCGTTTCTCCGTCGAGCAGGACCACCCGCCTCGAGAAGTACTGTGCTGATCACCGATCAGCGCCGGCACTTCTCGAGGCCGCGGATCCCCAACCTGGGGACCGCGGCCTCGCTGTTTGTTTCCATCCGAATCGAGCTCAACCACACGACGAAGGAGGTGACCCGACGTGTTGACCAGCTGCCCGACCGAGCCGAGATCGGTCGCGAGCGCTGCTGCGGTGATCGGGCCCGCACTCGACCCGATTTCGCGACGTAGTCCGGCGGATCTGCCGTGCCGGGTGCAGGACCCGGACCTGTGGTTCGCCGAGACGCCAGCGGCGCTCGAGCAGGCCAAGCAGTTCTGCGCCGGCTGCCCGGCCCGGGTCGCCTGCCTGGCCGGGGCGATCAGCCGCCAGGAGCCGTGGGGCGTCTGGGGCGGGGAGATCTTCGATCGAGGTCGGATCGTCGCCCGTAAACGTCCGCGGGGGCGTCCACGCAAGAACGACATCGCCGCATGAGCGCCCGGCAGGAGCGCCCGTGCGGGGACACCGAGAACACATCACAAGAGCCACAGCTAAGGAGCATCGAGATGTACGCCATGCATGAAGCACTCGCTCGGGAGCGAATGCTCGAGGCTCGGCGCGTCGCCGAGCAGTACCGCGTCTCCCGCCAGCTCGCCTCCGCCCGTCGCTGGCGCAGGCTGGAGCAGTTGGCGCACTCGGCGCACGCACGCCACGCGCGTGCCGCCGCCGAGTCCGCCGAGTCGGCAGCGCACTGCTGGGCCAGCTGACGCTGGTCTGATCCGACTCATGACAGCGTGGCCGCTGGGCCCAATCCGGCGGCCACGCTGTCGTCTCTTCGATGGTCGCTGACGGTCAGTAGTCGGGGTCGGCGAAGCCGGGCTGCCACCGCTGCGCCAGGCCGCGGTAAGGGGCGGTGGCGCCGAGCTGGCAGAGCACGGCGATCGAGCCGATGGTCACTCGGTGGACGAGTAGGTAGGACGGCGGGAGGTTGAGCATCCGCCCCACCAGCGCCTCCTTGTTGCGCGGATCGCCGATCCGCGCCGCCTGCTTGCGCATCCAGTCGCGGGTAAAGGTGAACTCCGCGACCGCGAGCGGGTCGAGGATCGGGCGTAGGTAGTCCATGACGGCGTCGGGATCGACGTGGACCCGGGGCCGGATGAAGCCGTGCGCACGCATCTGCGCCATCAGCCCCTCGGTGTCGCCGTGCAGCGCGAGCCGGGTCATCTGCCCGAGCGGTTGCGGTGGGCCGTCCGGCAGCCGGGCCACCGCGCCGAAGTCGATCACCCCGAGCCGTCCGTCGGCGAGCAGCCGGAAGTTGCCCGGGTGCGGGTCGGCGTGCAGCAACCCGGCACGGACGGGCGCCGAGTAGTGGAGCAGCGCGAGCAGATAGCCGACGCGGTCGCGGTCGGCCTTCGAACCGTGCGTGATGACCCGGGAGAGCGGT
The DNA here is from genome assembly GCA_963839175.1 of uncultured Actinomycetota bacterium. Classification (GTDB taxonomy): domain Bacteria; phylum Actinomycetota; class Actinomycetes; order Mycobacteriales; family Jatrophihabitantaceae; genus CAWIUB01. The sequence continues at coordinate 182,836 of CAWIUB010000010.1, read as the reverse complement.
GTGCCGCCGAGCCATTCGGTGACGATGACCTTCGGCGCGCTGGCAACCACGTGCGGGATAACGATCTCGGCGTCGCCCTCGTACGCCGCCGCGAACGCGCGCTGCGCGTCGGCCTCCAAGGTGTAGTCGAGCTCCTCGGCGACGCGATCGCGCAGTTCGGCCAGCAGGGGCTTGACGTCCAGACCGGGGGAGAGCCGGCTAAACAACCGGGCGAATCGGGAGAGCTGGGTGAAGTCGCCCACGATAGCTGGGCCCGCGCCGGGATACTGGATCTTGATCGCTACCGCACGGCCATCGGCCCAGACTCCCCGGTGGACCTGGCCGATGCTTGCCGCGGCGGCGGGCTGATCGTCGAACTCGGCGAACCGTTCCCGCCAGTGCCGCCCGAACTGCTCGGCTAGCACCCGGTGCATGACCTCGACCGCCATCGGGGGCGCTGCCTCCTGCAGCCGGGTCAGGGCCTCCCGGTACGGCGCGGCTGACTCCTCGGGCAGCGCGGCCTCGAAGATCGACAGGGCCTGACCGAGCTTCATCGCGCCGCCCTTGAGCTCCCCGAGGACAGCGAACAGCTGCTCTGCCGTGCGGGCCTGCAGCTCGGCGGTGACCGCCTCCGCAGATCGCCCGACGATGCGCTTGCCGAGCCCCATGGCGCCCCGCCCGGCGACGCCGAGCGGCAGCGATGCGAGGCGCGCAGTGCGGGCCAGGGCGCGCTGCGGCATGTCCGTCATTGCCTGTCGCAGCCGGTGGGGGAGTGGATCACGTTGCCCATTCTGCCGGGAGGAGCGCAGCTGTCATCGCGACGTGCGAGCCGGCGTCGACATACGCCCCGCAGTCGCAATCCGGATGGGGCGGCCAGCTGCGCCGTCGGATGCGCCAGTCAGGCAGTTGCAGTTCGAGGGTGCCGTCGACGGTCGCGGCCCGCAGACCCGGGTCGTCGAGAAACCCGAGCGCCTGCAACGCGGTCACGCTGGCCACCAACGTGGCGAGCGTGACGTCGGATCCGCGGCCATGCCGGCCCGGAATGCCGAGCTGAACGGCCAACGCCGGCCAGGCCGGATCCCGGTCGAGGCGGTGCAGGTCGGCGCACCGCAGGCAGCTGGTTACCCCTGGCAGGACGAGCGGACCAACCGATCCGGACTCGGCGCCCGCCCACACGGCCAGGTGGGGGCAGCCACGTGCATGCAGCGCTGCCCTGATCTCGTTCTCGACGGGCGACTCGACGGCAAGGACGGTGAGCGAGGGCCGAGCGGCCAGCGGCATCGGGCTGGTGTCGCAGTCCGGAGCTACCCGGTGGACCGCCGCCTGCGCAGCGGCGGAGAAACGCTCGCCCTCGTCGGCATGGGTGAGCCCCCCAGGTGCGCACTGGGGCAGCCGAACGTCGCCGCTGGCAGTGAAGCAGACCCGCCCGACGCCTGCGGCTGCAAGGGCCGCCCCGACGAGTGCCGCGACACGTCCGGTGCCCTGTATCGCTACGGTGGCCCGCCGCCGACGCGACAGCACTCGGCCGGCGCCGTCGCCGTACCGCGACCGAAGCGCCGTCAGCTCGCTGGCCAGCCGCGGCGCGGGAGGCACCTCGGGCGACGGCCTCGTCGAGCGATGGATCAGGAACCCGGCGCAGGCGAGTGCCGCGATCGCCTGCTCGAGCTCGCGCCGCGGCGCTTCGTCGCTGTGAGTTCCGCTATCCCGCTGGCCCAGCAGCCAGGCGATGGCAGGCCGGTCGACCCCGTCGAGGACGATGGCCCGGTTGCCGAGCTCGAGCTGGACGGTCGCGGGGGCACGCCACAGCACGCGGGCCGCTGGGTTGAGGATCACGTCGGTCATCGGCATACGGTGACAGATCCGGGCGCCCGGTGTCGGCCGTTATCCACAGGCAACGGATCGCAGCTTGCATGCGCAGCGCAAATGATCAACTTCGGAGCGTTACCCTCAACCGGATGTCCACATCTGTGGACGAGCATGTGGACGATGCCCGAAGAACGGGGCATCCGCTGTGGAAAAGCTGGGACCGCGCCGGTGGACAGCGGCATCCCGCAGATTTGGCGCGCCGACCGTAGGTCCAGGCGCCTCGGCAGACAGGGCCACCGGAGGTGGCGCGCCGACCGTAGGTCCAGGCGCCTCGGCAGACAGGGCCACCGGAGGTGGCGCGCCGACCGTAGGTCCAGGCGCCTCGGCAGACAGGGCCACCGGGAGGTGGCGCGCCGACCGTAGGTCCAGGCGCCTCGGCAGACAGGGCCACCGGAGGTGGCGCGCCGACCGTAGGTCCAGGCGCCTCGGCAAACACTGCGCCGACTACGGTTTGCCGGTGGCCGTTGGGGACTCGATCGAAGCAGGGAGCTGTGTCGAGGTCAGGCGCAGCACCCGTCGCCGGCGCACGGTTTCCGCCTATCGCGAGGGATCGCGCATCGTCGTGCTGATTCCTGCCCGGTTCAGCCGGCATGAAGAGCGGCGCTGGGTCGACGAGATGGTGGCCAAGGTGGCTGCGCGCGAGTCGGTCGAGCGGATTCGTGGTCCGCGCGGCAGCGACGCGGGGCTCTTGCGCCGCTGCGCCGAACTGTCCAGCCGCTATCTGGAAGGCCGCGCCCGCCCCGCCAGCGTCCGCTGGGTCGGGACGATGCGCACCCGGTGGGCGTCATGCACCCCGGTCGACCGATCAGTGCGGGTGTCTGTGCGGCTGCGCGAGCTGCCGAGCTGGGTTCTCGACTACGTCCTGCTGCACGAGCTGGCCCACCTGCTGGTGGCGGGCCACGGCCCGGAGTTCTGGGCGCTGGTCGGACGATTGCCGCGCGCCGAACGCGCCCGCGGCTACCTCGACGGGGTGAGCGCCGCGGCCCAGCTTCCGATCGAAGACGACCTGGCGGCCGACTTGGCCGACGAGCCTCAAGACGAGGTCGGCTGATCCGCGGGGGGCTCGCCGTCGGCGTCGCCCGGTGGCCCGGGTAGCTCGGGTATCGGGTCCGTGCCGATCTTCTGCGCGAAGCCCAGCGGATCGTCCAGGTCGTCGGCATCGGGCAGCAGGTCGGGATGTGCCCACACACCGTCGCGGCCGCTGATGCCGTGCTTCTCGGTTACCGCCCACCACAGGGCCGCCGCGTCACGCAGCCGCCGCGGCCGCAGCTCCAGCCCGACCAGGGTCGAGAACGTCTCCTCGGCGGGCCCACCGGCCGCGCGCCGGCGACGCAGCGCCTCGCGCAGCGCAGCCGCGCCGGGCATCCGGTCGGCGGCCGCGCCGGCGACTACGGTGTCGACCCAGCCTTCGACCAGGGCCAGCAGCGTCTCGAGCCTGCGCAGCGCGGCTTGCTGCTCTGGGGTGTCCTGTGGTTCGAACATGCCCCCCGCCAGGGCATTCTGCAGGCTCTCCGGGTTGGTGGGGTCGATGTCGGCCATGGCCCGCTCGAGGGCCGAGGTGTCGACTACGATGCCGCGGGCGTAGCCCTCGACGGTGTCCAGCAGCCGCTGACGCAGCCATGGCACGTGCCCGAACAGCCGGTGGTGGGCTGCCTCGCGCAGCGCGAGGTAGAGCCGGATCTCCTCTCCGGGTCGTTCCAGCCCGGCACCGAACGCGGCGACGTTCTCCGGCAGCAGGACGGCCACTCCGGAGGGGCCGAGTGGCAGGCCGATGTCGCTGCTCGACACGACTTCTTTCGCCATCTCGGCTAGGCCCTGGCCGACTTGGGCGCCGAACATCAGGCCACCGAACTGGCTCATGACGCCCGCCATGGGTCCAGCCGTCATCCCGGTCAGCTGCGCCTGCTCGGGGAGCGCCGAGCTCATTGCGGTGACGACCCGCTCGGCGACTGGGTCGCAGAGAGCGGACCACACGGCCTGGGTACGCTCGATCCACTCCACCCTGGTCCACGCCTGGACGGCCGCGACGCCGGATGGCAGGTCGGTGGCCTCGTTCAGCCACAGGTCGGCGAGCCGAACAGCCTCCTCGACCGCTTCGCGCTCGTCGGCAGTCACAGCGCGATGTTCGGCGGCCAGCGCCGAGATCGAGATCTGCCGGGCGAGGTCCCAGTTGACCGGGCCGCCGGACCAGGACAGCAATTTCTGCAGCTCGGCGAACAGCGGGATCTTGCCGCTGATGTCGTCCGGGTTGCCCCCCTCACCGCCCCCGGACGGGCCGAATCCGAACGGAAGGTTGCCGCTGCTCATCATCAATCCTCAGCTTCGTGTTCGACGCGTTCACATTGCCTACGGTAATGCTGACGAACGAGCGCAGGTGCGCGTGCCGGAGGATGCGCGCGAACAGCCGAGTTCGGCTCTGCGCGAAAGGTAGGGTGCTCCGGTGAGTCGCCGCGTTCGCACCCTGCTCGTCGGGGGCGTGCTGTTCGTGGCGCTCTTTCTCATCGCCGCGTTCCTGCCGGTGCCCTACGTCATCGAGAGCCCCGGTCCGACGCTGAACACGCTTGCCACCGACGATCGCGGCAACGCGATTATCGTCATCAAGGGCCGCGCGGTGAACCCGACGACCGGGCACCTGAACCTCACCACGGTCGGCCTCGACAGCGACCGGGTCACCGCTTTCGGCGCGTTGATCGGCTGGCTGCAGCATGACCGGGTCGTCGTGCCGCGGTCTTCGGTGTACCCACCCGGACAGTCCGAGCAGCAGGTCAACAGGGCGGACACCGAGCAGTTCGTCGAGTCGCAAAGCGACGCCACTGCCGCGGCTTTCTGTGAACTGGACTACCCGTCCGGACTCGGTGTGGTCGGCGTGCTGGACAACACCGGGGCAAAGGGCGTGCTGCAGCCCTTCGACGAGCTGATCAGCCTGGACGGCCAATCCATTGACACGCAGGCGAAGGTCGCTGCAGTGCTCGCCAAGCAGACCCCGGGCACGACGGTGCAGATACAGATCAAGCGCGCCGGCGTTGCGAAGACCGTCTCGGTCACGCTGTCCAAGCCCGCCAAGGGGGCCGCCGGCGCGCGGATAGGGGTGAGTGTCGGGCCGCAGTGCTTCGCGCCGTTTCAGGTCGACCTAGGCCTCGCCGATCAGATCGGCGGGCCGTCGGCCGGCTTGATGTTCGCGCTCGGGATCATGGAGAAGGTCGGGCCAGCGGACCTCACCGCCGGCCGGTTCATTGCCGGGACGGGTGAGATCCACGCCCCCGACGGCAAGGTGCTGCCCATCGGCGGCATCCAGCTCAAGATGATCGCCGCCCGGCGGGCCGGCGCAACGATCTTCCTGGCCCCGCAGGACAACTGCGGCGACGTGCGGGGCGCCACGCCCAAGGGGCTGACCGTGATCAAGGTGACCTCGCTGCACGACGCCGTGCAGGACTTGGAAGCGGTGAAGGACGGCAAGGCTGTCCCGCATTGTTGAACGCAGCTGAGCCGGCCATCCGCCGCGCCATCATCCCGGAACCGGCGATTCGGTCGGTACGTTGAGCTTGCGGGCGGTGTGTGCCGCTCACTTCGGAGGAGTTGCTCGTGGCAATGCGGCCGCCGATTCCGGCCCTGACCCTTTCCCGCCGCGCCAAGATCAGCCTGGCTGTCGTCGCCGCGATCATCGTGTTGCTGATCGTGCTGAGCTCGCTCGTCGGTGTCTACATCAACTGGCTGTGGTTCGGCGAGGTCGGGTTCCACAACGTCTACAAGACGATCGTCGTCACCCGGCTCGTGCTGTTCTTGATCTTCGGCGTGCTAATGGCGCTGATCATCGGCGGCAACATGTTCATTGCGTACCTACTGCGGCCGCCGTTTCGTCCGATGTCGGCGGAGCAACAGAATCTTGAGCGGTACCGGGTGATGCTGGAGCCGCGTAAGCGGCTGATCCTCATCGCGATCATGGCACTGGCCGGGCTCAGCGCCGGACTCGCAGCCTCAGGCGACTGGCGGACCTGGACGTTGTGGCGGGTCGGCGGCAGCTTCGGCGTCAAAGATCCGCAGTTCCACATGGACATCTCCTTCTTCGCGTGGGACTACCCGGTGTATCGGCTGATGCTCGGCTTCGGGTTCACCTCGGTCTTCTTCGCGCTGCTCCTGTCGGTGGCGGTGCACTACCTGTTCGGCGCGATCCGGCTGCAGACCCCCGGGCCGAAGATCACCTTGGCCGCCCGTCGGCACCTCACCCTGCTCGTCTTCGTGTTCATCGTGCTCAAGGCACTCGCCTACTGGCTGGACCGCTACGGGTTGGTCTACTCCGGGCGGGGCAAGGTCACCGGTGCCTCATACACGGACGTCAACGCGTCCCTGCCCGCGAAGACAATTCTGTTCTGGATTGCGGTGATCATCGCGGCCGGTGTGCTCGCCAGCCTATGGCTGAAGAGCGCCCAGTTGCCGGCGATCGGGTTCGGCGTGCTGCTGGTGTTGTCCATCCTGATCAGCGGAATCTATCCGGCGCTCATTCAGCAGTTCTCGGTGAAGCCGAACGCGAGCGACAAGGAGGCCGTCTACATCTCGCGGAACATCCAAGCGACGCGCCAGGCATATAGCATCGTGTCGAATACCTCGACGAGTCCAGCCGGCACGGTCACCTACGTGGACTACGCGACCGCAGCAAGCCCGAGTACAGCCGCGTTGACACCCACGAACGCTACCGTGTCCAACGTCAGGATCCTCGACCCGAATGTCGTGTCGCCAACCTTCACCCAACAGCAGCAGCTGCAGAACTTCTACGGGTTCCCGGTCAAGTTGGACGTCGACCGCTACTCCATCGGCGGAGCAACCCGCGACTATGTGGTCGGTGTACGCGAGCTGAACGCAGACAACTTGCAGGGCGATCAAGGCAACTGGATCAACAAGCGGACGGTTTACACGCACGGCTACGGCTTCGTTGCAGCTCAGGCAAATCAAGACGTCACGGCCACCAATGACTACACCGAAGGCGATATACCGGTGACCGGTCCGCTGACGATCAATAAGCCGCAGGTCTATTACGGCGAGCTGGTCGACGACTATGCGATCGTCGGCGCCAAGGGTTCGCGCGAATACGACGGCAACCAGCAGACGACTACATACACCGGCTCAGGCGGAATATCGCTCAACAGCTTCTTCACCAAGCTGGCGTTTGCGGTCAAGTACAAGGAGACCAACTTTCTGCTGAACGACGCGGTGAGCTCGAAGAATGCGAATATCATGATCATTCGCGACCCGCGCGAACGCATCCAGAAGGTCGCCCCGTTCTTGACCGTTGACGGCGACCCGTATCCGGTCGTCGTCGGTGGCCGGATCCAGTGGATCGTCGATGCCTATACGACGATGTCGAACTACCCGTATTCCGAGAAGGAGTCGCTGGCAAGCCTGACATCCGACACGCTCACCGCCACCAGTCGCACCGCTGCCCAGGCCAACCGTCAGATCAACTACATCCGCAACTCGGTCAAGGCCACGGTCGACGCGTACGACGGTACGGTTCACCTCTACGCCTGGGATCCGACCGACCCGGTGCTCAAGGCGTGGCGGAAGGCCTTCCCCGGCCTCGTTGCGGACAAGTCGACAATGCCGCAGGACGTGTTGGCGCATGTGCGCTACCCGGAGGACCTGTTCGAGGTCCAACGTGGCCTGCTTGCCCAGTATCACGTCGACAACCCCGTCACGTTCTACAACCAGCGCGACAAGTGGACGGTGCCGGCCGATCCGTCCAACAACACGACCAACCAGCCCCCCTACTACGTCTTGGCCGCCGATCCGTCGGGCAAGGCATCCGGATCGCAATTCCAGCTGACGACGCCGATGAAGGTGAACAACCGGCAGAATCTCGCGGCATTCATGTCAGTCGACAGCGATCCTGGTCCCAACTACGGCAAAATGACCGTGCTGCGGGTGCCCTCAGGTTCTGTCGTCGCTGGTCCCGAACAGGTCTACAACAACTTCAATACGACGACGACCATCTCCAAGGACATCACGCTGCTCAGCGGGACGGGTTCGACCGTGATCCACGGGAATCTGCTGACCCTGCCGATCGGCCAGACCTTCCTCTACGTCGAGCCGCTGTACGTGCAGGGTTCGACAAATGGCTTCCCTATTCTCCGGCGGATCCTCGTGCAGTACGGCGGCAAGATCGGATACGCGGCGAGTCTGTCCGAGGCTTTGAAGAACCTCGATCAACCAGTCGTCGGTCAGTCCATCGACACGACCTCCGGCCAAAGTCCGGGGTCGTCGACGTCACCGACCACCTCCCCACCGTCGACGACGCATCCGCCGTCCACCTCGCCGGCGCCAGGACCGTCCGTCAATCCCGGCCTCGACGGGGTACTGCAGAAACTGGACACCGCATTCACCGAGCTGCAGGACGCTTACAAGTCCGGTGACTTGGCACGCATCGGTCAGGCCCAAGCCGACGTGCAGAAATGGACCGAGCAATACCTCAAGCTGCGCGCGAGTGCGTCACCGACCCCGTCGCGGTGACCCGAAGGCGCTGAGATAGCGGATCGTGACTATAGTATTACTGCATGTCACCGTCTGGCGGATGCCAGCGCGGATCACCCTGTCACGTGGAGGAGAAGGCGATGGACTTCGATTCGCTGAAGGACAAGATCAGCGACGCGGTCGAGGACGTCAAGGACAAGGTCAGCGACGTCGTTGACGATGTGAAAGACAAGATCGGCGGCCAGGCCGACGAGGCACAGGATCAGGCTGCTGAGGCTGCCGACCAGGCCAAGGACGCTGCCAGCAGTGCGCAGGATTCGGTCAGCGACGCGGCCGACCAAGCCAAGGATTAGTTCTCCAGCTGACCGACGTCTGTGCGGCCGCCGCCAGCCAGTTGGCCGTCCGGCCGCTGGCCAGCTAAACTGAATCTGCCGACGCGGGGTGGAGCAGCTCGGTAGCTCGCTGGGCTCATAACCCAGAGGTCGCAGGTTCAAATCCTGCCCCCGCTACAACGACGAAGGCCCCGGATTCCGGGGCCTTCAGTCATTTTCCATGATCACGTAGGTAGATCTCAAAGCGCCGAATGACCGTCAAATGCCCGTCCGGCTCGCGCCCACCCAGGCCTACTCAGGCCCTATCTGCGCGTACGGATGAGCCAAGTTCCGGTGCTCGTGGGCCGGGCCAGCTGTTGATCCCCAGGCCCTTTGCCGACGCTGCCCGACACGCCGCTGTCAGGCTCGGGAATCCCTAATGCGGCCGAGTTCCGCGACGAACGCTTCAGCGCCCACGGGATCGATGTAGCGCTGCAGTTTCGGCCGTCCCAGCACGTCCGCCAGCTCATCGACCAACTGCTGCGCCACGACTGGCACGACAGAGCCGGAGTCGATCAGCGTGACGACCTGGCCGAGAGCACCAGCCGGGGTAACGCGGCCGAAACCAGGATGTTGGGGTCCAGGACTACGCGGAGCGGTTGCTGCTCGACAGTCATCCGGCGCGACGGTCAGCGCGCGCAGCTTCCAGTTCGGACTTCGCCAGCGCCGAAGCCTCATCCTCGGACAGGCTCGGGGCCGTGCGGGCATCAGCGAGGATCCGACCGAGCTGGCCCCCACCGAGACCACGACACAGGGCAGCGGCGAGCACTTCGCCGCGCGGCTTGCCTGACTCGGCAGCCTGTGCGTCGACGATCTTCAGCAGGTCGTCGTCGACCTCGATCGGCACTGTGGTCACGGAAACCTCCTTATCACGAGGGTACGGGACCGTCCACCTACTGACGGCGGTACCGGGCGGCATCGAACAAGGCCAGCCGTTACCCATTCGCAGTGTCAACCGTAACATTTATGATACGGTGCTGGTTGTGGAGAACGGAGACGGCGCGATGAGCCCCAACAAGGCTTTCTGGAACGACCTCGCGCGTGACCTGGAGGACCCCGAGTTCCTGCGGGAGTACATCGTCGAGTCGATGCGCATCGCGACGGTCGACGCCGTCGTGAACGAACTCGACGATGCGCGCGAAGCGGCAGGGCTGTCGAAGGCGGACCTGGCCCGGGCGATTCAGGTCGAGCCGGCCACGATTCGCCGGCTCTTCGCCGCGGAGCGTCCGAACCCGACGCTCGGCACCCTCGCCGAAGTTGCGGCCGCGCTCGGCATGCGCATCACATTGGAGCCGCTGCCGAGTTCCGAGCACGCGACCGTTACCGAGCCGCTGCTTCAGGGCAAGGCTGCCGACGCGTTGGAGCTTGCACACCACCTCGAAGAGCTGCGCGCCGCGAAGGCGCCTGCCTAGTTCTCGGCGAGCGAGCGCGGGTTGCGTTTGCGGTACTCGTCCCCAAGCTTGCGCACCGCCGCGTAGTCGGCTGCTGACAGCTTCGTTCGGAAGGGCTTGTCTCGCCGTCGATGACGACGAGCAGCGGCTTGTCGACGCCATCAGCGTCATAGTCGAGGAGGCAGAAGAGGCGGTAGTGGTGTCGCGCGGGCCCTCAACGCGCAGCTCGAACCAGCCGGTCATCTCGCCCTTCATTGCCTCCCAATACCCGCCGCTGGTGAAGCGCTTCGGCGGAGCCGGTCGCCACAGCGATGAGTGCGGCCCGCATCGTCGCTCGCACCTTCGTCGGGTAGGAGTTCAATGCCTCACGCCCTGGCGTCGCCTGCCTTGGGTCGTCGGACTTGTGGCGCTTGAAGTACACGATGTCGTGGACATCATCCGGGGACGGGCCGGTGCGAACGGGTGGCTGCTTCGGCGTAGGCCGTTTCGCCTTCCGGCGGTCTCGTGGGTCCGGGCTCACTCGAGCGCACCGCGAGGAGTGTCGGTCAGCACGTCCGAACCTTACGGTCGCCGGCCGCGTACGGATTCGAAGGCTGCGAGCGCGCGGTCGTCAGCGTCGGGGAGTCGGCCGAGGTACTGCTGGGTGATCTGCTTGTGGCCGAGTCGATCCATCACGGCTTTGAGGTCGGCGCCGTCGGCCAGCAGCCAGGAGGCGTGCGCGCCGCGCAGATCGTGGAAGCGCACCCGCTGCTTGACCTTGGAGCTCGCGACGGCGGGCAGCCAGACCCGGGTGCGGAACACGTTGCGGGAAACCGGCGAGCCGGTGCTGGTGGAGAAGAGCAGTTCTTCGCCGCGCTTGCCGGTGGCAATCAGATACTCACGGATCTCTTGGCAGAGCTGGTCGCCGATGCGGATGGTGCGGTGTTCGTTGTCCTTGGGGTAGTCGCGGATGCTCCAGATCTTGTCGGCGCCGGTGATCTTCTTGGAGACCTCGAGCACGACTCGGCGGACGTGGATCTCGCCGCTGTCCGGATCGACGTCGACCGGACGGAGAGCCGCGACTTCGCCCCAGCGGACGCCAGTCTCGATCGCAACGAGCACGAGGACGCGGTAGCGCTGCGGGATCTCGCCGAGCAGGGTCTCGAACTGCTCGGGCGTGATCGCCTTCTTCGGCTGCTTCACGAACTTCGGCAGCACCGTGTGCGCGCACGGATTGACCGTGACGACCTGGTCGATGATCGCCCGCTCGAAGATCGCGTGCAGGAACGTGTGGCACTTGCGCACAGATCGCGGGCTCAGCCGCGGCTTGCGCCTGTCGTCGTAGTCCTCGGCGTCCGCCGAGACCTCGTTAACTCAGGCCTGCACCGTCGAGGCGACGATCTGGCTCATCCGCATCCGACCGAAGTGCGGGAGGAAGTGGCTGTCCAAGTTCGATCAGTACGCGGCCAGCGTGGTTGGCTCCAGGTGCGGGCTCGTGCATGCGCTATCACCTGGAGGTGACCAGGCGACCGATCCGGCCGGAACTCACCCGGTCAGAGAGCAGATCCTGGCAGTTGCACCGACAGCTGTCGCGGCGCCTGGATCGGTCGACGCTGGAGGAATGGCGTCCGACGATTCGGCGCAACCTTAGGCGCCTTCGTCGTGGGCATCGAAACGTTGACGTTCTGCCGGCGCGTCATCGGGCTGGTCCTCTTCGGGACGTCGACGGGCTCATCGAACAGGTCCTCGGCCGCGAGATCGACCTGATCGACTACGGCGGGCTCAAGCCCATGCTGGATGACGACATTCGCCGCAAGGCTGCCACGGAGCTGCTCCACATCAAGGGCTGGCTCGAAGGGGTCGACGAGATCATCGAGCTGGGCAAGGAGGACTACCTCGCCGACGAGCTCCTCCAGGAGGCCGGTGACTCGCCCGCTCACGCTTCCAGCGCCATGCGCAGTATCCCGATGTCATTGGTCTTCCTGCCCTTCCTGGGCAGCGGTTTCGTTCCCGTCGACTCGATGCCCACGGGCTGCGGTGGTTTGCCGAGTACCAGCCGTTCACGCCGTTCATCGAGGCACTGCGGTCACACCGCGGACCGTGCGCCACTACCAACAGCGCGCACTGATCCGCATCCGGCTCCTGCGCAGGCCGGGTACCTTGTTCGGCGTAGTAGCGGGGATGACCGGCGACGACCGGCTGGACTGCGGAGTCGTCGGGCCTGGAGCCGCGTCGTGCACCTGGCAGGTGCGAGCCGCCGTGGGAGAATCAGCTAGGTGCAGATCGGGATGCTTGGACCGCTTGAGGTTCGCGCGGACGACGGCGTCTTGGCGGACGTGCCGGGCGCCCGGCTGCGTGGGCTGTTGATCGCTCTCGCCCTCGAACCAGGTCGCGTAGTCCCGAAAGCGACGCTCATCGACTGGATCTGGGGTGAACACCCGCCCTCCGAGGCGGCGAATGCCTTGCAACGCTTGGTTTCCCGGCTGCGGAAGGGGCTACCGGACGGGTTGGTCGAGGGGAAGGCGGACGGTTACCGGTTGATGGTGAACCCCGACGTTGTCGACGCCGTGCGGTTCGAACGCCTCGTCGGTCAGGCCCGCAATGACGAGGGTCCTCGGCGGGTACGCCTGCTACGCGAGGCCGTCGCATTGTGGCGTGGTGCGGCCATGCAGGATGTCGGTTTGCAGGATAGTCAAGCGTTTGATGCGGCGGTCACCAGGCTTGAAGGGCTGCGCCTGACTGCCATGGAGGATCGGTTCGATGCGGAGGTCAGCGTCGGTCACGGTGTCCGGCTGGTCGCGGAGCTGACCGACTTGGTGGCCGCGCATCCGCTGCGAGAACGGCTTGTCGCTGCGCTGATGCGCGCCCTCGTTGCGGACGGTCGTGACACGGAGGCGCTGCTCGTGTACCAGCGTACGAGGGAAGCCCTGGCCGACGCGTTGGGCGTCGACCCCTCACCGGGGCTGTCCGCGTTGCACGGCGCGCTGCTGCGGGGTGAGTTGGGAGAGCGGGAGGAGAACCGGAATACCAACTTGCGTGCCGAGCTGACCAGTTTCGTCGGCAGGGACGCTGATGTCGCTGTGGTCCGCGACCTCATCGCGGAGCATCGGCTGACCACCCTGATCGGGCCGGGCGGCTCGGGGAAGACCAGGCTGGCCACGGAAACCGCGCGCTCGCTGCTCGGCGACCTGCCGCACGGGGCCTGGTTCGTGGAGCTTGCAGCCATCGGCCCCGACGGTGACGTGGCGCAGTCGACGCTCGCCGCGCTCGGCCTGCGGGACGCTCTGCTCGGCGGGACGCCGAAAGAGGAGTTGACGGACCGGCTCATTGCCGCTATCCGCGAGCGGGAGGCGCTGCTGATTCTGGACAACTGTGAGCACGTGATCGAGTCGGTGGCGGCGTTCGCCCATCGAGTGCTCGGGGAGTGTCGTCGGCTGCGGATCCTGGCGACGAGCAGGGAACCGCTTGGCGTCACCGGTGAGGCGTTGTGGCTGGTCGAGCCGCTGGCCTTGCCGGAAAGGGACGCCAGCCCCGGCGAGATCGAGTCCTCGCCGGCAGTCCAGTTGCTGCGGGACCGGGCGGGCGCGGTGCGCAAGGATCTCGCGGTCGACCCCCACACCTTGTCGACGATGGTGCGCGTTTGCCAGGCGTTGGACGGGATGCCGCTGGCGATCGAATTGGCCGCGGCCAGGTTGCGCACCATATCCCTCGATCAGCTCGCCAATCGACTCGATGACCGGTTCCGCCTGCTGACCAGCGGTAGCCGTACCGCGTTGCCGCGGCACAAGACACTGCGCGCGGTGGTCGACTGGAGCTGGGAGTTGCTCACCGACGCCGAACGGATGGTTCTGCGCAGGCTCTCGGTGTTCTCGGGCGGGGCGAGCCTGGAGGCGGCCGAGCGGGTCTGCGCCGGCGATGGGGTCGAGCCGGAGCAGGTGCTTGAGGTGCTCACCTCGCTGGCCGAGAAATCACTACTGCTCACCGAGGGCGACCGGGCGCCGCGCTACCGGATGCTCGGCACGATCAAGGAGTACTCCGAGCAGCGTCTCGCGGAGGCGGGGGAATCGGATCTGGCGCGCCGTGCGCATCTCGCGTATTTCACCGAGTTCGCCAAAGCCGCGGAGCCGCATCTGCGCCGCGCCGAGCAATTGGCATGGCTTGCCATGCTCGAGGTCGAGCACGACAACATCAGTGCCGCGATGCGCGCTGCGCTCGCGGCCGGCGAGGCAGACGGGGCGATGCGGCTCGCCGCCGCCGCCGGCTGGTACTGGTGGCTCGGCGGGCACAAGGCTGAGGGCAACGAGCGGATCATGGCGGCCACTGCCCTGCCCGGCGAGGTGGCCGACGAGATCCGGGCCACGGTGTACGCGTTCGTCGTCACGTTCCTGGTCTCCGGGCGCGGTGATCACTACCACGCGGCGGGGTGGATCCACAAGGTGTCCGAGATCAGCCAGCGGGTCCAGAGCCGTCATCCGGCGGTCATGCTCGTCGCCCAACTGGACGGCCTGTTGCAAGCGCCGGCCCCGGACGCGTTGCTGCCCGCGTTCGAACCACTGCTCACCGACGAGGACGCCTGGGTACGCGCCGTTGCCCGGCTGCGCCTCGGCAGGATGCGGATCATGCTGGGCGACGACAGCCGGGATGCGGACGCGCATCTCGAGATGGCGGTCACCGAGCTTCGCGCGCTCGGCGAACGGTGGTGGCTTTCGTTCGCCCTGACCGATCTGGCGAATCGAATCGCCATGCGCGGCGAGTTCGCCGGTGCGTGCGAACACTACGAACAGGCGATCGCGGTCGTCACCGAGGTCGGTGCCATCGAGGATGTCGTGCCAATGCGGTCGCGGCAGGCCCAGTTGTACTGGCTATCCGGCGATGCGGAGTCGAGCGCGGCTGCCATGGCCGAGGCGCAGCGGTACGCGGAACGAGTCGCCTGGCCGAATGCGCTGGCCGAGCTGGCCCTGGCGAAAGCGGAGCTCGCGCGCTGGAGCGGCGACGCCGAGCAGGCACACCGGCAACTCGGCGTCGCGACAGGGATGCTGGGCAATGACGCCGAGCGGGTATACATCCGCGCGGCAACCCAAGACCTGCTCGGCTACCTTGCCGAGGATCTCGATGAGGCACGCGAACACCGCGTCGCGGCCTTCCAGGCGGCGTCCGAGGCGGGCCACGCCCCCCTGATCGCCCAGGTACTCGTCGGGATCGCGGATCTGGCGCTGCGTAACGAAGAGCACGAGCAGGCCGCGCGGCTGCTTGCGGCGAGCGCCGGCGTGCGCGGCCTGCCAGATCGTTCCCACCCGGACGTGGCCCGGATCGAGCAGTCCGTGCGGCGCCGCCTCGGCGACGCACGGTTCGCCGAGGCATCTCGGGAGGGCACGCAGACGAGCTGGTCCCAGTTGGTGACGGTCACGCTCGCCTCGTGAATATGGCAAGCGCCGTCAGTTTGCTGCGCGTTGAATGATGATGTCGCCGTACCGCGTGCGGGCGTGGACCGTGACCTTGTTGTCGGACGTGTCAGGGTTTTCCAGCGCCGGAACGGAGTTGCGCACCGACCCTCGCTTGCTGTCGGCGTCCACCCGGGCAGCGGCGCCCTCGCTGATGCCGACCTCGATGTTTTCTGAGCGGTTCGACAGTTCCGCCTGGCCGCGTGTCAACCGGCCGATTCGAATGGCGCCGTCGCCTGTCTTGGCGGTGACGCTGCCGTCGGCGCGGTCGATGTCGAAACCGCCGGCGCCGCTGCTGAGATCGAGGTCGGTCGAGGCGTGGCCGATCCAGGTTTGCCCGCCCGAGCTCGAGAGCTCGACTGCGCCCTTGACCTCGCTGATCTGTACCGCGACCGCCCCACCGCTGATGTTGGCGCGCCCGGCGATGTGGCCGATCACGACCTCACCGGCCGAGATGTTCGCCTGCAACGCGTCGATGCGATCCAGCTGGACCCGCCCCTTTGCCATGTGCAGCTCGCACTCGCCAAAGGCGCCGTTAGCGTGAACATCCGAGTACGCCAGATACGCGACCAGGCTGGAGTCGGCGGGCAGGTCGATCGTGATGGCGACGGAACCGTCCTTGTCCCCGGAGACGGTCGTCTTGACCGATAGCTGACCGCCGACGAAGTCGACCTTGGTCTTGTCGGCCACCTTGACGTCCGACTGGTTCGTCTCGTTGATGGGTTCGACCAGCACCACGGTGTCGGTCCGGTCGCTCGCGGTAACCCGCACCTGAGCACCGGCGACTTGCACGGTGGCGGTGATGGGCCCTGGCGTGGCGAATGTAGGCATGACAACTCTCTTCTTGATCTTGTACGTGACTGTGGGTAGGGGTGCCGTCGTCCGGGTGGTCACGCTCGCTTCTTGAATGTGGCAAGCGCCCACAGGTATCCGACGAGGCCGATCCCGACGCACCAGGCGAGGGCGGCGATCATGTCACTCGTGGCCGGTGCACCGTTGAGCAACCCGCGCAGGGTTTCGATGATCGGCGTGAAGGGCTGGTACTCCGCGAACTGCCGGACGCCGGCCCCCATCTTCTCCGCCGGTACGATCGCGCTGCTGAAGAACGGCAGCATGATCAGCGGAACGGTGGCCATGCCCGCCGATTCCACAGTTTTCGCAGCCAATCCCAAGGCGACCGTGAGCCAGCCGGCCGCGAAACCGAGCAGCGCGACGATACCGACCACACCGAGCCAGTCGAGGAGACTCGCGGACGGACTGAATCCCAGCAGGAAGGCCACCCCGATGATCGCCCCGATGGCGACCAGATTGGTCAGCAGACTGGCGACGACGTGACCGGTCAACACCGCACCACGGGAGACGTCCATGACCTTGAACCGGTTGATGATGCCCTTCGTCATGTCGGAGTTCACCGACGTCGCGGTGGCCCCCAGCCCGTAACAGACGGCCAACAGCATCAGTCCCGGCGTCGCGTAGTCGACGTAGTCGACACCGACGTTGAAAGCGTCTCCGAGCATGTACACGAACATCAACATGATCACGACCGGCATCAGGACCGCGTTGAACACCGCGGTCGGATTCCGGGCGATGTGTTTGAAGTTGCGACGCAACATGATCGTCGGATCGGTGCTCATTTCGCGACCACCTCCGTGATGTGGCCCGTCAGGGCGAGGAAGACGTCATCGAGGTCCGGTGTGTGCACGGAGAACTCTTCGGTGTTGATCGAATGCTCATCGAGTTGATCCAGCAGAGCCCGCAACGATTTCGCCCCACCATCGCTGGGAACCCGCAAGGTCAGGTCCTGGTCGTCCCGCGTGGAGCCGGTCAGGACCCGCGCCGCCGCGTCGAGTTCGAAGATGTCGGTGAACCGGAGTCGGACATGAGTGCCGGGGACCTGGCGCTTGAGCTCCTCGGGAGTGCCCTGGGCAACCAGGCGGCCCTGGTCGAGTACCGCGATCCGGTCGGTGAGCTGATCGGCTTCATCAAGGTACTGGGTGGTAAGGAAGATGGTGACACCACCTGCCACCAACTCGCGGACGATTTCCCACATCGTGCGACGGCTGCGTGGATCCAGTCCTGTCGTCGGCTCGTCCAGGAAGATGATCTGCGGGTTACCGACCAGCGTCATCGCCAGATCCAGCTTCCGGCGCATACCCCCGGAATAGGTCGCCACCATTTTCTGCGCCGACTCCACGAGATCGAACCGCTCCAGCAGCTCCGTGACAACCCGCCTGCCCTCGCCGGAGCCCACGCGCTTTAGATCCGCCATCAACTGCAGGTTCTCCTGGCCCGTTAGCAGCTCATCCACCGCGGCGAACTGACCGGTGACCCCGATTACCGCGCGCACCTGCCTGGTCTCGGTGGCAACATCATGCCCGGCAACGCGTACGGTCCCACCGTCGGGCTTCATCAAGGTGGTCAGCACGTTCACCGCCGTCGTCTTACCCGCCCCATTCGGACCGAGCAGGGAAAAGACCGTGCCTGCACGAACATCTAGATCGATGCCATCGAGGACGATCTTGTCCCCAAAGGCCTTCCGCAGCCCTGAAGCTGTAATCGCTGAACTTCTCATGCAGCCACCATCGGCGCCCCGCCTGACACCCCCCTGACACCCCCCTGACACGCCCCTGACACGACCACAGATCGATCCATGGCGCGGGAATCCAACCGGATCACGGCGAAATTCTCTGGTCGGCGGTGCTCCCGCCGGCGTCGCAGGCGATGCTGCTCGATACCGGCGAGTGATCGCGGTGCGCGCTCAGGCGACCTCGGCGCCGGGGAGCCGACCGGCGCCGGGCCGAACGCCTCCTCGCATTCGCTGCCGAGGCGGTAGTAGAGCTCGCGGCCGGCATGTGAGTTGGCGTACTGCGATCGCGGTACGTCGAAGTCACTGCGTCGAGACGACGCCCGCGCGGCTCGGCGCCGGGAGAGTTGGCGGCACCGACCTGTTGTCAAGCCGGAAAGGTGTAGTCGTCATGAAGTCTCTTGCCCAGTGGTGCCTGAGCCACCGCAATCACGTCATCGCTGCATGGCTCGCGTTACTAGTGGGCCTCGGAGCCATCGTCGGGATCGTGGGGTCGGCGTTCAGCGACTCGACGCGCCTGCCGGCCAGCGACTCGAGCACCGCGTACGACCTGCTGGCCAAGGCCGGCAGCGACGTCGCGTCAGCGAAGACGGGCACTATCGTCTGGCACACCGATAGTGGCTCCGCGGTGTCGACGGCGACGCGCTCGACGATCACCCCGATGCTGAAGAAGGTATCGGCAGTCAATGGCGTCGAGACGGTGACCAGCCCGTTCGCCTCGGCCGGCGCGGCCCAGGTCAGCATGGACGAGCACACCGCCTACGCGACCGTCGTGTTCACGTCGACCGCGCACGCTGACCAGGCCAAGGACCTCGCGAAGCAGGCAGCCGCGCGCGGTCTGTCGGTTCAGGTCGGCGGCACCGCGTTCACCAACCCGAGGCCCTCGGAGATCAGCGAGGTCATCGGCGTTCTCGCAGCGCTGGTCGTCCTGCTGCTCGTGTTCCGGTCGGTGTGGGCGGCCGCGCTGCCGATCATCACCGGCGTCGCCGGCGTAGCGGTGTCCACCCTCGCGGTCACGCTGCTCTCGCACGTCATGACCTTGCCGAGCGTCGTCACGAGCATGGGCGCGTTGATCGGACTTGGTGTCGGCATCGACTACGCGCTGTTCGTCGTCAACCGGCAACGGAAGGCGCTGCGGTCCGGGGCCGACCTGACTGACGCGATCACGATCGCGATGGATACTTCGGGCCGGGCGGTGCTGTTCGCCGGCGGCACCGTGATGGTTGCGCTGCTCGGCATGCTCATCCTGAACGTCGGGTTCCTGTCCGGCATGGCCGTCGGCGCCGCGCTCACCGTGCTGCTCACCGTCGCGGCGGCGGTCACGCTGCTGCCCGCGATGCTGGCCAAGATCGGGCGACGGGTGCTGCGCCGGGCCGAGCGCGCAGACGCTGCCCTGGCGCTCGCGGCACCGGCCGAGGCCGAGCTGTCGCGCGAGGTTCACGTCGTGCCCGCGACCGGGTTCTGGGCGCGGTGGGGCCGCACGGTCGAGCGTCGCCCGATCGCTACCGGCGCGGTCGCGACCGCCGTGCTCGTGACCCTGGCCGCCCCCGCCCTCGCGCTGCGGCTCGGCGCAGCCGATGCCAGCAGCGACCCGACCGGCACGAGCACGCGCAGCTACTACGACACGATGTCCGCCGCCTTCGGGAAGGGTTTCCAGGCGCACCTTTTGCTCGTCGCCGACACCCCCGACGACCAGGCGCACCAGGCCTGGAACGCGCTCGTCACCGAGCTGCCGGACGTGCCGGGGGTGGCCGCGGTCGGGCGTCCCATCGCAGTCAGCGGCGACAGCCTGTACATGATCCAGGTCGTCCCGGCGACGACGGCGCAGGACAAGGCGACCACCGACCTCGTCCACACGCTGCGCTCGGACGTCGAGCACGCCGAGGCCGGCACGCAGTTGCGGGTGCACGTCGGTGGAACCACGGCGACCAACATCGACTTCGCCAGCGCGCTGACCAGCAAGCTGCCGCTGTTCCTCGTCATCATCGCCGGCCTCGGGTTCCTGCTCTTGACCATCGCGTTCCGCAGTCTGCTGGTGCCGGCGATCGGCGCGATCGGCAACCTGCTGACCATCGCTGTCGCGCTCGGCGCCACCGTCGCGCTGTTCCAATGGGGATGGGGGCCGTCGCTGTTCGGCATCGGCGGTGCCGCGCCGCTCGAGTACGTCGTCGCCATCCTCATCGTCGGCGTCGTGTTCGGCCTGTCCATGGACTACCACGTCTTCCTGGTCAGCCGGATGCACGAGGAGTGGGTCCACGCCCGGGACAACCGGCGCGCCGTCACCACCGGCATCGGCGAGACCGGGAGGGTCATCGCGACCGCGGCCGGCATCATGGCCTGCGTCTTCGCCGCGTTCGGCTTCGCCGGTGTGCGGACGGTCTCGGAGTTCGGCGTCGGCCTGGCCGTCGCGGTACTCGCCGACGCGTTCCTGCTGCGGATGACCGTCGTCCCCGCGGTCATGCACCTGTGCGGACGGTGGAACTGGGCGCTACCGACCGCGCTCGACCGCGTCCTGCCGCACGTGTCGGTCGAGGGACCGGCCCCGACCCGCCGGCCGCACGAGATCGAGACCCCGCACGTGCCCGCACCGGCGAACGCATGACGGTTGAATGGTGGGGCAGCCGATCGGCTGCCCACCGTTCAACGGCAGGACGACGACCCGGAGCACAAGGTGGACGAATGAGCAGCGTCGCAGTGGTGGGGTGGTCCCGACGCCATCCTGACGCGCTGCTCACCGGCGCCGCGTTGGCACTGATGCTGATAACGAGCGTCTCGAACGGCGAATGGCGGCACCCGTCCGGCTGGTCGCTGGTCCTCGTTGGGCTGGCGTGGCTGCCGCTGACCGTGCGCACGCGGTGGCCACTGCCCGTCGCCGCAGCGGTGGTCAGCCTCGACGCTGCGCACATCGCGCTTGCCGCACACGGGCACCCGGCAACGGCGATCGTGCCAGTGGGGAGCATGCTCGCGCTCTACACCGTCAGCGTCCGCTACCCGGCCCGCGTGGCCTGGTCCGCGGCCGCGATCGGTGCCGCCGTCCTGCTCACGATGAGCGCGCTCACCTATCCCCATGTGGGCCCCGACCTGCTCTACGTCAACTGGGCCCTGATCGCGACCGCGATCGGACGCCTGGTACTCGAACGACGAGACCGCATCGCTGCGGCCGAGCAGCGCGCCGAGGCTGCCGAGCGCAGCAAGCAGGCCGAGGCCCGACGACAAGTGACCGACGAACGTATGCGCATCGCGCACGAGCTGCACGACGTCCTCGCCCACCACATCGCGGTCGTCAACGCCCAGGCCGGCGTCGCGCAGTACCTGCTCCGCACCGACCCGGACGCCGCCAACAAGGCCCTCGCCGGCATCGCCGACAACACCCGGGCCGCCCTCGACGAGCTCCGCGCGACGCTGGGCCTGCTGCGCGCCGAGCGCGGCGACACCGACGCCGACGAGGAGCGCGCGCCCACGCCGACCGCCGACCAACTCGACACCCTCCTCGACCGGTTCCGCGCCGCCGGCATGCAGCTCAGCGTCCAGACCCGCGGTACCCCGCAGCAGCTGAGCGGCCCCGCCGACCTCGCCCTCTACCGGATCGTCCAGGAATCGCTCACCAACGCCAGCAAGCACGGACCAGGCAATATGGTCCGACTCGACATCGACTGGTGCGACGACGCCGTCACCTTCGCCGCCGCCAACACTCGACCGGCAATCACCCCGCCGACCATCATGCAGGAGCTGGTCAACGAGGGAACCGGACACGGGCTGCTCGGCATGCGCGAGCGAGCGGCGGCGGCCGGCGGAACGCTCGACGCGGGCCCGCTCGCCGACGGCGGATAGCGGGTAGCCGCCCGGCTGCCGATACACCCCAGCCACACCGCGCCGCCTCGCGTCGGCGACGAGCCGGCGCACCGAGACGAGACCCCGACGAGCAGCCCACCGTGACGATCAACGTCCTGCTCGCCGACGACCAGGCACTGCTGCGCGCCACCTTCCGGCTGCTCATCGACTCCGCGCCCGACATGCAGGTCGCGGGTGAGGCCGCCACCGGTCGCGAAGCACTCGCCGTGGCGCGCAGCAAACGCCCCGAGATCGTTCTCATGGACATCCGCATGCCCGACTTCGACGGCATCGAAGCCACGCGTGCCATCACGGCGGACGAGAGTCTCGCCGACGTCAAGATCATCATCCTCACCACGTTCGAGACCGAACAACTCATCGTCGACGCGCTCCGCGCGGGAGCCAGCGCCTTCCTCGGCAAGGGCGTGGAGCCGGCGGCCCTGCTCGACGCCATCCGCACGGTCGCCGCAGGCGACTCGCTGCTCTCTCCCGCGGCCACCCACGCGCTGATCGGCCGAGTGCTCGCCCAACCCAGCATCACGCACACGGTGCAGGCGACGTTGCTGGCACAGCTGACGCCCCGCGAGCGAGAGATCCTCACCCTGGTCGCCCTCGGCTTGTCAAACGACGACATCGCCGACAAGCTCGTGATCAGCCCCACCACAGCCAAGACCCACGTCAACCGAACCATGATGAAACTGCACGCCCGCGACAGAGCCCAACTAGTGATCTACGCCTACGAAACCGGACTCATCACCCCCGGAACCAGACCGGGGTGAACCGTTCAAGATGGCCCTCTGGCGTTACGTATGAGACCGCGTTCACGGCCAGAGCCATTTTGCCGTTGAGACGGAGCCCGGCTGAGGCCCTACCGAACTCACCACCCGGTGAGGAACGACGTTGGACGCGCAGCGGGGCGACACGCCGATGCGCACCCCGCAGCCCTACCAACGTCGGGCAGATCAACAAGATCACCGTGACGGGCGCGGGTTCCTTGGCGTAGCGCCGGGACCGCGGCTAGTCGCCGGCCTCGTACTTGAAGGAGATCGCCAGCCGCACGCGGAAGCTGGCGACGGCTCCGTTCTCGATGACCACATCCTGCCGGACGACTTCTGCCACGCGTAGATCCCGGACACTGTGGCCTGTGGTCTGCACGGCATTGCGAGCCGCCGCCTCCCACGACTCGCTGCTGGCCCCGATGATCTCGCTCACCTTGTAGACGCTGTCTGGCATGCCTGCCTCCTTTGTCCGGCCCTCTCGGGCTCGCGGCGCGCTGTGCGCTCGATCCTCTGCAGAGCCTGGCACGACGAGGCCGTTCGCGATACTCCGATCGGCAGACGGTCGGCGTCCAGTCGAGAACCGTAGCACCGGCTAGGTTGACGTGCGTGTTACGCCGCGTGCCGTTGAAACCTGCCCGGCAGCGGCTAGCCGCCGCGCTGTTCGTGATCTCGGTATTCGGCTGGGTCGCGATGGTCGCCAGCGACCCGCAGCGGTACTGGCGCCAGACCGATGCGGTCGTCTATCGGGATGCGGGTGCAGCGGTGCTGCACGGACAGTCGCTGTATCCGGTGCTGTTCGGTCCATTCCGGCTGCCGTTCACCTACCCGCCTTTCGCCGGGCTGCTGTTCGCGCCATTCAGCAGCCTGCCCTTCGGGTCCTGGCAGGTGGCGTTGGCGGTGGTCAGCATCGTGGCGCTGGTCATCGCGGCGCATGCCTCGATCCGGCTCGCCGGTGGCACAGGTTTCCCGGGAGCTCTCGTCCTCGCGGCTGTGGCGCACTGGCTCGAGCCGGTAGGCATGACGCTGCATTTCGGTCAACTGAATCTGCCGCTGCTTGCGCTCGTTCTCGTGGACCTGGCAAACGACCGGGGACGCTTTCGCGGTGTGGGTATCGGCCTCGCGGCGGGGATCAAGCTCACCCCGTTGATCTTCATCCCCTACCTGTGGCTGACCGGACGACGGCGCACCGCACTCGTCGGTTTGGTGACGTTTCTGGCCACCGTGCTGGCCGGCTTCGCCGTCCTGCCGCACGATGCGGCCCGCTACTGGTGGCATCAGGTCGCCGAGCCCGGCGACGGTCCTGAGCGCCTCGTCAACCAGTCGTTGAACGGTGCGCTCCTGCGCCTGACCCATCATGCTTCTGGCGGCACTGCCCTCTGGCTCGCCGCAGCGGTTTTCGTTGGCGTGGTCGGGCTTACCGTGGCCGTCGTCGCAGCCCGCCGGAGCAGCCCGCTGCTCGGGGTCTGCCTCTGCTCGGCGACCGGCCTGCTCGTCTCGCCCGTGTCTTGGTCGCATCACTGGGTCTACGTGGTGCCCGCCCTGGCGCTGGCAGCCGACCCGCATTTCAGCCTGCGGGCGCGGATTTCGTGGGGGGTCGCTGTCGTCGCATTGTTCGGCTGGTGGCCGACCACGATCAGCGCTGGCGGTCCGTCCGGGCTGCTCCGCCTGGCTCCACACGACGGCGGTCGCGAACTGCATTGGGGCTGGTGGCAGTTGACGTACGGCAACTACTACGTGCTGGCCGCGCTCGTGCTCGTTCTCGGCGCAGCGTTGCTGCTTGTCCGGGCGCGCGGCTGGCAACGGATCACCGTGAGGTGACGCGGTGCACGACGTTCAGGTCACCGTGTTGGTCCGCGGCCGCGTTCAGGGCGTGGGCTTCCGGTGGTGGACGCGGGCCCGGGCAGTCGAACTGGGCTTGCGAGGCGTCGCGCGCAACCTGGTCGACGGCCGGGTCGAGATCGTGGCGGTCGGCCCTGAGGCCCGGTGTCGGGCGCTGCTCGAGGCGCTGCGCGGCCCTAAGGCTCCCGGCATCGTGCGTGCGGTCACCGAAGCGTGGTCCGCACCTGAACGTTCTTGGACCGGATTCGGGGTCGACTGACTAGCGGGCTGGAACCGGAACGTCGTCGCGCAGCGGTCCCGACCCGTCCTGGTCGGCGATAGACACCCGGTTGCGACCGGTGCGCTTCGCAACGTAGAGCGCGGAGTCTGCGCGGTGCAGCAGCGTTGGAAGATCCGTGCCGTGCACCGGATACCCAGCGACGCCGATCGATGCGGACAATGTCGAATCGGGGTCGGCAGATTCGCTCCGATCGGTTTTCGGGCTGCCCATCGGCATGATCGACACCGCGGCGATGCGCTGCCGAATGCGCTCCGCGACGCGGCCGGCCTCGGGCAGGTCGATGTCCGGCAGCAGCGCGACGAACTCCTCGCCGCCGAACCGCCCGATGACGTCATAGGTGCGCAGCTCGTGGGTGAGGCACCGCGCGACGTCGACCAGCGCGGCGTCGCCAACGAGGTGCCCGTGCTGGTCGTTGACGTGCTTGAAGAAGTCGAGGTCGAGGATAAAGAGGGCGAGTCGGCTGTGTTCTCGCTCTGCCCTGGCGATTTCGCGTTGGGCTAGTTGCTCCCAGGTAGTGGCGTTCAGCAGCCCGGTCTTCGCGTCCGTGGTGGCGGCGTGTTCCAGCTGCGTGACCAGCGCTCCCCGCTGCAGGATGAACATCGGCGGGAGGACGAGCAGGATCAGCCAGGGTTGGTGCATCAGGGTCAGCGCAGCCAGGCCGCCGAGACATAGCGTGGCGAGCTCCAGCCCGGCGTCGCCGGTACTGGGCCGCATTGACCTGACTGGCACCGGGCGCACCGCGAGATACCGCAGTCCGAACAGCAGCAGACCGTCGACGGTGAAGTAGACCACGAGCGCGGTCACGACTGTCAGCGATGCCGCCACGCCGGCGGGCAGCGACTCCAGGCGTGGGCGGACGTGGGTCAAGGCGCCGCTGGCGCACTGGACGGCGATCAGGATCGCGACCCAGGTCACCAGGTGGCGATACGGCCGTGCGCCGTTCTTGCGTTGCCTGCCCAGCCATTGCTGGAGGCCCAGGGCCACGATCAGCAGGCTGGCCTGCCCCGGAGGCAGTACGACCGCGGCAGCGAATGTCCAGACTGAGGACATGTCCACGAACGGGCCCGCCGCCAGCTGCCGCCGCTGCCCATCGATCTTCGCGGTCACCAATTCGAACGCCGCGGAGAGCAGCAGAATTGCGCCGGCACGAACCCAGGTACTTGTCTGCCCCGCGTCGTGGAGGAGCGTCGTGACCCCGACGGCAGCCGCGGTCACGCACAGGGCACCGAGCGCCAAGACGAAGCTGGTGTGCTGGGACCACAGCTCCCAGTGCCGCACGCCGCGGGTGGCTCGTACGGGGGAGGCATCTGCTGGTGCCTTACCCCGTCCGCCACGGCGCAGGTTGGACATCACTCTCCCCACCTTTAGGATCGCTCTCGCAAACCGTAGCCGATGAGATACGGAGTGTCACGTGCGGGCCCCGGGCGAAGCACTCCCCGTCGCATTTTGCCTGCTACCGGCGATATGTTCGATCAGGGTCTGCAAGACGTGTTGACTGATACGGCGTCCAGAGGCGGTGCGGGAGGAGGTGTCGAGCGTGAATAACTGGGTGTGGCCCTAAGGGCTCGATGCCGTGCCCTGGTCGATGAGCGGAGGAGGTGTGTGCAGTGAACAACTGGGTCTGGCCGTAACGCGATCTGCCATCAATGAAATAGCGCTACGCGTCGACAACCTGCGCAGCGCTAGTGGAGTTTTGCGTCGCCAACGAGTCTTCCGACGAGCGAGCTCTCCAGGCGACGGCGAGCACGAATGCGAGTGCCGCACCCGTGCCGCCGGCGATGGCGACGGCGGCGTGCGGGTCGAGTTGCTCGGCGACGAACCCGAACAGCAGCACGCCTAGCCCCTGTACCGCGATGAGCCCCGCGGCCGCCATGCCGAACACCTGCCCCCGTTGGGCGTCCGGCGTCCGCTGTACGAACGCTGCTGCGGCCAGTACCTGATAGCCGCAGCAGACGCCGCAGGCGAACCACAGCAGCAACGACACGGCGATGCCCGGGTTCGCCGCACACGGGGTGAGCGCGAGCCCGGCAGCGACGGCGAAAGCCCCTATCAGCCGAGGCCGTGAGCCGGGCTTGACGAACCGCACCAGCGCCCACGCGCCCACTGCCGTCCCGGCCGGAAGGGCGGCCAGCAGCAGGCCGACGGAGACCGAGCCGCCGCCCACGCCCGCGGCGTACGGCGCGGCCAACCCCTCCGGGGCGATGTAGAACCCGGCGAGCCAGCCGAATCCGAGCAGCAGGCGCAGCGCCGGATGCGACATGATCAACCGCATGGCACGGCCCTGCGAGCGCAGGTATGGCTCCTGGCGCTTGGTGCCGGCCGCGGCAGGTCGAGCGCACACGCCCCGCCAGACGATCAATGCTGAGAGTGCGAATGTGGCGGCGTCCACTGCAAGTCCAGCGCGTGCGCCGATCGCGGCCACCACGATGCCGCCACCGGCGAACCCGGCCAGCTGAGCGAGCTGGCCGGTGGTGGTGCGCAGCGCCTGGCCGACGACGAAGCGTTCGCCGTCGAGGATCTGCGGCAGCATGGCCGTCTCGGCGGACGCGAATGCCGGCCCGACGAAAACCACGAGGACCAGCAGGATGCACACGGCGACGATCGGCAACTGCGGCAGCGCCATCAGGCCTACCAATGTCGCGCGCATGAGATCGCACCAGATCATGACCTCCCGCCGCGGATAGCGGTCGGCGATCCCTGACAGCAACGCCCCGCCGGCGATGGCCGGCAGGAAGGTCAGCGCGTAGGCCAAGGCTGTCCATACCGTCGAGCCGGTGGACGCGAATACGAGAATCGACAGTGCGACGCGCGCGAGCTGGTCGCCGATCAGCGACTGCGCGTCGGCGAGCCAGACGGCACGAAACTCGGGAACCTTCAGCACGTCCGGGAACGTCACGCGTTGCGGGTGGCTTTGGCTCACTTCACGGCTAACCTCCGCATCGTATGCATACTACGGGTGCCGATCTGACGCCGCACGGTATCTCTTCATCCCGACCGCGGTAAGCCTCGGGTCCCAGCGTGCTCGGGCGCGTAACGTCCCTGTCTCGATTGGTTCGTGACAAGGATTGCTGAGACTTCAGGGATGGATGTCCAGGACGGCAACCGGCCGCTTATCGTCGGCATCGGCGGGTCCAACCGGCCAGCCTCACTCACCGATCAGCTGCTGCGCACGGCGCTCGCGGAGGCGGCGGCGCTGGGTGCGCGCACGGCGCTGTTCGGCGGTGCCTTCCTCGCTGGGCTGCCGGTGTTCGATGCTGACGAACAGCGCGGCGGCGAGGATCCTGCTCTCGAGCTGGTCCGGGCGGTGGCCCGCGCGGACGGCCTGCTGATCGGCACCCCGGGGTACCACGGCGGTATGTCCGGTCTGGTGAAGAACGGACTCGATCATCTGGAGCTGCTCCGCAACGACGCTCGGCCCTATCTGGACGGCAGGGCAGTCGGCGTCGTGATCACGGCCGCCGGCTGGCAGGCTGCCGGGACCACTCTGGTCGCCCTGCGCTCGGCGATCCACGCGCTGCGTGGGTGGCCGACGCCGTTCGGGGCGACGGTCAATTCGGCCGAGCCCGTGTTCGGCCCCGACGGCGAGCTGACCGAGCCAGTAGCAGGTGCCCTGCGCATCGTCGCGACGCAGGTCGTCGATTTCGCCCACTGGCGGCGCAGTGCGGTGGGTTAGCCCCGAGGGTGATCCGGGCCGCGTACGTTCAGCCGCGCCCGCTCGACGGCAAGGCAGCGGTCCTCGACGTACGCAATCCCCGCGCTCTCGGCGATCTGCCGAGCCTCGGCCGAGACGATGCCCAGCTGCAGCCACAGCGCGGTCGCGCCGACATCGACGGCCTGCCTGGCGACGTCCGCCGCCTCGCGCGCCGGCCGGAACACATCGACCATCCCAAGTGGGCCCTCGGCCGCTGCTGCATCAGCGAGCGTGCGGTACGCGCGCACGCCGAAGATCTCATCCGCATGGGGATTGACGGGGATGATGCGCCAGCCGCAGCACTGCATCTGAGCCGGTATGGCGTGCGCCGCCTTCCACGGATGCGCGCTCGCCCCGATGACAGTAATCGTGTCGTGCGTGCGCAGCAGTCGCTCGATCATGCCCCAACGGTAGGCAGCGTTTGCGACTCGGGTTTGAGCCGATCGGGAAACCGCTGGACGGCGGCGGCCAGCACGATAGTCAGCAACAGGCGGTCAGCGGCCCAAGTCGTGCCTCGGCGCCCGCACCCACCGCGAGCGCCGCGATAACTACCGAGAACTCGCCGCGCGGGATCAGGGCGGCCCCCGCGCGCCATCGCCCGCGACGCTTGACCGCGACGCGCCGGGCCGCAAGGTAGCCCGTCCCCATCTTCGTCGCTGACGTGATCACCAGCAGGATGAGAGCGAACGGCAGGGCCGCCGGCAGCGTGCCCGGAGCCGTGGAAAGCCCGAAGAAGACGAAGAACACTGCCGCAAACAGGTCGCGCAGCGGTTCGAGCACCTCGACCGCGGTCTCGGCGGACGTTCCGGACAACGCGATGCCGACCAGGAATGCACCGACGGCGGCTGACACGTTGAGCTGGTGCGCGACGCCGGCCACGAGCAGGGTCAGGCCGAGCACTCCGAGCAGCAACGGTTCCTTGTGTTCGGCGCCGACGAGTGCGGTGACGTGGGCACCGAAGCGGGTGGCCAGCAAGAGGACCGCCGACACCGCGACGACCGCCACGGCAATGGCGACAGTGGCACCCGCCGCTCCATCGCTGGCCAGCAGTGCAGTGAGCAATGGCAGGTACACAGCCATCGCCGCGATCAGCGACTCGAAGTCTTGCGGCGGGCCCGCCGAGCCGTCGAGGATGCGGGCGACGTGGTCGACGGCCTGCTGGGTGCCTACCGTGACGACGAGATCCCCTGGCTGCAGGATGAAGTCGGGTGTGGGCGAGGGAACAGCTGCGCCCTGTCGCAGAATCGCGACGATGGACGCACCGGTGCGGGTGCGCGCCTGGGTGTCGCCGAGCGGACGGGCGGCATACGGGGAGCCGGCCGGCACCGGCGGCTGCTCGACCACGAGCCCTTCCGCCTGCCGCTGCAGCACGGCCAGCCGGAACGTGAGCTGCGGAGCCCCCAGGACTTCGGCCAAGGCGTTGGCCTCGTCGTCGGTCAGCGGGACCGTCTGGGCGGCCCCGTCGCCGTCTTCGTCGTAAAGGACGAGCTCGCGCAGCCCGTAGCGGCGGGTGACGACGCCGAGCCACGCAGCTGGAGTTCCTGGCACACTCCGATGCCCGGCAGCGTGCGGCTGGTCACCTCAACGCTCATTCGGACACACTACGGTCATGACCGGACCGGGATCACTCGATTGGCGTCCGGCCGATGCCGGCATGGTCGCAGCACCGGTCGCCGCCGCACTCGCCAGGTGGCCGCACGCGGGCGACGTGTTGGTCGCTGCGATCGATGAGGGATTGGCGGACACCGCCGCGTTCTGCGCCCACTACGGTGTGCGCTTGGACGAGTCGGCCAACTGCGTGGTGGTCGTCGGGCGCCGGGCGCAGACGACGACCTATGCGGCCTGCCTGGTGCTCGCCTCGATGCGCGCTGACGTCAATGGCGTCGTGCGCAGGCTGCTCGGTGCACGCAAGGCGTCGTTCGCGCCGATGGACGACACTGTGGCGCTGACCGGGATGCAGTACGGGGGGGTCACGCCAATCGGCCTGCCGGCCGACTGGCCGATCTTCGTCGACGTGGCTGTGGACAAGCACGACATGGTTGTCGTCGGCAGCGGGCTGCGGCGATCGAAGCTGGCCCTGCCGGGCGGGACGCTCGCCACCCTGCCGGGGGCGCAGGTCGTCGAGCTAGCCAGCTGAGCTCGCTCGGCGCAGCGGCGCGGGCAGGTACTGGGCTCCCGGACCGAGCGAACCCGCGACGTCCTCAGGGTTGGACATCGCGCACCGGCGCAAGGACAGGCAGCCACAGCCGATACACGAGTCGAGGCCATCCCGCAGCCTGGTGATCGCTTCGATCTGCTCGTCTAGGCGCTTGCGCCAGCCATGCGACAAGCGCGTCCAGTCCGCGCGGGTGGGGGTGCGGTTTCCCGGCAGCGTGGCAAGCGCCGCCGCGACCTCGTCCAAGCTGAGCCCGACGTTGCGCGCCGCGCGAACGAACGCCAGCCGGCGCAGCACATTGCGCTCGTAACGCCGCTGACCCCCGCTCGTCCGGCTGGCGTGCAGCAGGCCAGCTCGTTCGTAGAAGCGCAGCGCCGACGGGGCGAATCCGCTCCGCCTCGCCACCTCGCCCACCGTGAGGCGATCGGTTGTTCGCACCTGTTGTCTCTTCCCTTGACTTAAAGCTGACTTCAACAACCAGTATGGGGGAAGACACGCGATCGACAAGGAGACTCACATGAAGGCCGCATTGATCACGGGAGCCTCGAAGGGCTTCGGGCGGGCAGTCGCCCGGGCACTCGCCGACGACGGCTGGACGGTGGTCATCGACGCGCGGGATCGCGAGGCGCTCGCTAGTGCGGCTCACGAGCTGCCCTCGGCAATGGCGATCGACGGCGACATCGCCGACTCCTGGCACCGGGCGGCGCTCACCGAGGCAGTCGAGCGCATCGGTCGGCTCGATCTGCTCGTCAACAACGCGAGCTACCTTGGGCCGAGCCCAATGCCGCGATTGGCGGCATACCCGCTAGCCCAGCTGTCGCGGGTTTACGAGATCGACGTCGTGGCACCCCTTGCCATCGTCCAGTCCATGCTGCCCCTGTTGCGCCGATCGGGCGGCGCGATCGTGAACGTCACGTCCGACGCGGCGGTCGAGGCGTACGAGAGCTGGGGCGGCTACGGATCAGCCAAGGCGGCCTTGGATCAGCTGACCGCGGTACTCGCCGCCGAGGAGCCGGACGTCGCGTGCTACGCCTTCGATCCCGGCGATATGCGCACCGACATGCACCAGGCCGCGTTCCCCGGCGAGGACATCTCCGACCGACCCGAACCCGAGACCGTGGTGCCCGCCCTGCTGCGGCTGCTCGCGCAGCGACCGGCGAGCGGGCGCTATCGGGCGAGCGACTTCGCCGCCGCAGCTGGGACCCGATGACCACGATCGCATTCGAGCTTCCGGCCGAGTTGTCGGCCACCGAGCCGCCCGAGGCACACGGGGTGCCGCGCGACGCCGTACGGTTGCTCGTCGCCGCGCCTTCGGGTGTGCGGCACACGTACTTCTCGCAGCTGCCCGACCTGTTCCGTCCGGGCGACCTGATGGTGGTGAACACGTCGGCCACCCTGCCCGCTGCCGTTGACGGCACTCGACCTGATGGCCGGCCGGTGACCGTGCACTTCTCCACCGCTCTCGGGGACGGAACGTGGCTGGCCGAGCTGCGCCCGCCCGTCAACGCAACTGGACCGATCGCCGACGTGGTGCGTGGCGAGCGGGTGGTCCTGCCCGATGCGGTGACGATGACACTGCTCGAGCCGCACGGCAGGCTGTGGCGGGTGCAAGTCGCGGTTGAAGGCGGCGTGCGCCGGTACCTGGCTCGCACCGGCCGTCCCATCAGCTACCCCTATCTCCATGACCGATGGCCATTGTCTGCGTACCAGACGGTATTCGCGCGTCATGACGGCAGCGCCGAGATGCCGAGCGCCGGCCGGCCGTTCACGCCCGAGCTGGTGGCGTCGCTGGTCACAGGAGGTGTGGCGATTGCTCCGATCACCTTGCATGCCGGGGTCTCGTCGCTGGAGGCGGGCGAACCACCGCTGCCCGAGCGCTACCACGTGCCCGCCGCGACGGCGCGGCTGGTTAACGCGACACGCGATGGGGCAGGGCGGATCGTTGCGGTGGGCACTACGGTCACCCGTGCGCTGGAGACCGTGGTCGAGCCCGACGGGTCGGTGCGGGCCGCAGAGGGCTGGACCGATCTGGTCTTGGGCCCACAGCGTCCCGCTCGCGTCATCGGCGGCCTGATCACCGGCTGGCATGCACCCGGTGCCTCCCACCTGCCGCTGCTCGAGGCGGTGGCTGGCCCCGAGCTCGTGGCGATGGCGTACCGCGCGGCGCTCGCCGAGCGCTACCTGTGGCACGAGTTCGGCGACAGCTGTCTGCTGCTCCCGTGACCAGCTAAGCCGACGTGCGGCTGGCTAGGCTCGTCAGCGGTTCACGTGAACGCCGCATGAGCCCCTCGTAGGCGTGTATCTGAGTGTGGAGGGCTCAGTCCTCATTCACGGATGCCCGTTCGACGATCAAGGACGGACCATGAAGACTCTGTTTACCAGCTGGCCGGCGCTCGGCCATGTGCTGCCCATGCTGCCGCTGGCGCGCGCGGCGCAGGCGGCCGGTCACGAGGTGGTGATCTCCTCCGGCGCCGACCTGGCACCGGTTATCGAGCGGCGCGGGTTCGTCGCGCACGGGTCGGGCCCGACGCTCGCCGAGTCCTACGCATCGATCGCGGCCAACTGGCCCAAGCTGTCGGATCTGCCCGCTGAGGAGGAGCAGCGGATCGCCTCCCGGCTGCTCTTCGGCGCTGGTGCGGTGCAGCGGGCGCGGGACCTGTTCCCGTTCGTCACGCAGTGGCAGCCGGACTTGGTGGTCCACGAGATAACCGAGCTCGGCGGCCCATCCGTGGCCGTCGCCCGTGGCGTACCACATGTGGCGCACGGCTACGGTCCCACGATGCCGGGCATCGCGATGTTCGCTTCGGCGATCGGCTCGGCGATCAGCGACGCCGGGCTCACCGACCCCATCGGCGCGGTGTTCGCCGCGCCCTACCTGGATGTCTGCCCGCCGGCTCTGCAGCAGCCGGGCCCGTCGCCGTGGTCGTCCACCTTGCTGCTGCTGCGGCCGTCGGCCGGCGAACCAGAGCCGGACGAGCAACTGCCGGCAGAGCTCGACGAGCTGCCGGAACACGACACCGTCTACCTGACGCTCGGCACGATCACCAACCAGGAGGCCGGAGTATTTCGCGAAGCGATCGAGGGGTGTGCGCGCGTCGGGGTGAACGTCGTGGTCACCACCGGGCCAGGAGTGCAGCTGCCGGCGGTGCCCCAGCCGAACGTGCTGATCGCGCCGTACATTTCGCAGGCCCTGCTGCTGCCGCGGTGCGTCGCCGTCGTCTCGCACGGCGGCGCCGGCACCATGCTCGGCGCGCTGTGTCACGGGCTGCCGCAGCTGTGCCTGCCGCAGGGCACCGATCAGCCGTTCAACGCGGCGGCACTCGCGCGCACGGGCGCGGGCATCAGCCTGCGGCCGGAGCAGGTCAGCGCCGACGCGGTGGAGTCGCGGTTGCGGGCGCTGCTCGAGCAGGCGCACTATCGGGCGGCGGCGCGGGCGCTGCAGGACCAGATCGCCGCCATGCCCGATCCGGCTGACGTGCTGGGCCTGCTGACGGAGCGCGGGCGGGCAAGAGCGGGCTGAGCCGGGTGGAGCCGCACGTTTGAGTGACTGGCCTCGCGCTGTGAAGCTGCGGGTCGTTGCGTGTCAGCGCAGCTGGGTGTCGTGGGCGGTGTTGCGTCGGGGTGTTTGCTGCGGGTCGAGCCAGGTTGGGGGTATCCAGTGGGGGAGGCCGTCGGTGATGCGGCAGGCCCAGCCGCGTTTGGCGAACTCCCGGTGGTGGAACCCGCAGACGAGTGTCAGGTTGTCCAGGTCGGTGGGTCCGCCATCGATCCAGGGGATGACGTGGTGGGTCTGGCACCAGGCCGCGGGTCGGTCGCAGGCCGGGAAGGAGCATCCGCGGTCGCGTGCGGCCAGGGCCAGACGCTGTCCAGATGAGGCGACCCGGCGGCCGCGGCCATGGGCCGAGGATCCCGCCGGTGTCGCCGAGGACGACGGGGATGAGGTCGGCTTCGCCGGCCAGCCGCAGCGCCTCGGGGACGCTGATCAGCCCGCCGTGGCTGGTGGTGGCGAGCCCGAGCCGGGACTCCAGGTCGGCCAATGTCATGGTGATCAGGCACGGTGGCCGGGGTGCCGCCGCAGTCGGGCAGCTCACCGCCGCGCAGGGCGCGGCGGCCGATGTCGTGCAGCGCGTCGTGGCGGCGTTGCCCGGCGCTGCGCCGGTCCGGCTGGCCGTCCGCGGCGGGCACCGGGGCGGCCAGCGCGTCCAGCCAGGCTTCGGTGACCGCGGTGCAGCCGGGGGTGAGGTAGCCGGTCAGCCGGGCCGACCCGTCCGCCAGCCGGGTCAGCGTCAGGTCGCGGCGCCGGGCGTGGTCCGCGTCGTCGGGCCGGGTGCCGTCGGGGTCCAGGCAGGCCAGCAGCCGGCGGGCCGCCTGCCCCAGCTGGTCCGGGTCCAGGGTGCGGGCGTGGCCGGTGAGCGCCTGCCTCGACCTGCTCGGCCTGCCCGGCCGCGGCGGCGGGCAGCGCGTGCACCGTGTGCCGGATCACCGCGGCGTGCCGGTCGCCGATGGCGCCCTCGGCCTGCGCCGCGGCGACCGCCGGGAGCACCGGCGGCAGCAGGTCGCCGGTCAGCGTGCGCCGCGCCCCCAGGTCCCCGGCCGCCCGCACCCGGGCCCGCGCCTCACCCGGGGCCAGGCGCAGCAGCTGCGCCAGCAGCGCCGCGGTCGACGAGCAGGCCAGCTCCCCAGCCACACGCCCGGGCGTCCAGTTCGCCGAGCAGCGCGTGATCCGCCACCGGCAGCCGCCGCCGCTGCGTCTCCAGCCCGCGGGCCAGCTCCAGCAGCTCGTCCCGCGGCGCCGAGGTCAGGTCCAGATCGAGCAGCGTGTCCACCGCGTCGGCCAGCTGCTTGACCGCCACCTCGACGGTCAAGGCAGCGGCTGACGTCTCGAACATGTGTTTGATTGTAGCAACACGGTGCGACACAGTGCAAGCAAGGATCACCTGAAATATCAGGGAAATGTTTGCCCAAGCGGCCGCTGCAACCAGAGCATGATCCGTCGCGAGAGCCGCCGGAGGTGGCGCGCCGACCGTAGGTCCAAGCGTCTCAGCAAACAAGGCCGAGCAAGACTTCGAGAAGCCGACCAGCTAGTCGCCGATCGCGGCTAGCAACGCGTCGTGCAGCAGCCCGTTGCTGGCAGCGGCACCGCCCTGCTGCGGACCGTCGACGCCGTTCAGTCCGGTGAACCGGCCGCCTGCCTCCACCACGATCGGTGCCAGAGCTGCCATGTCCCACAGCGACAGCTCGGGCTCGGCCGCGACGTCGACGGCGCCCTCGGCCACGAGCATGTAGGACCAGAAATCTCCGTATGCCCGAGTCCGCCAGACGGCATCGGTCAGCGCGACGAAAGCGTCTCGGCGCCCCAGCTGCGCCCAGGCGCCGAGGGAGGCGTAGGACAGGCTCGCGTCAGCCAGCCTCTCGACCTGCGAGACCTGCAGGCGACGCGGCGCCGAGCCGAGTGACGACATCCAGCTGCCGTCGTCACGGGTCGCCCACCAGCGCCGTCCCAGTGCTGGAGCGGATACCACTCCGACAACGGCTTCGTCGCCGTCGAGCAAGCCGATCAGCGTGGCCCACACCGGCACGCCGCGCACGAAGTTCTTCGTGCCGTCGATGGGGTCGATCACCCATCGGCGCGACGCTGCGCCGGTCGACCCGAACTCCTCGCCGGAGATCGCGTCATCCGGACGTGCCGCGGTCAACCGCTCGCGCAGCGACTCTTCGACGGCCCGATCGGCGTCGCTGACCGGCGTCAGGTCGGGCTTGGTGTCGATAAGGAGATCGACCGCGCCGAAGCGGGTCACGGTGATCGCGTCGGCGGCATCGGCCAGCGTTAGCGCCAGGCGCAGATCGTCGGCGTAGTCGGCTTTCTCCGGCGCCACGGATGCAGGCTACCGTCGTCGTCGTGTCATCCGATGCCGCAATCGCCAAGGTGCTGCGGTCGTTTCTCGTGGACGGACGGCTGCGGTCGATGCCGGCGGCCGGGCGCAAGCGCCGGATCGTGCTGGAACATCTAGTAACCGCGTTCGAACCGGGCGTGCGCTACCCGGAGGCTGAGGTCGACGCGACGCTTCGGGCTTGGCACGACGATTACCCGGCGCTGCGGCGGTATCTGGTGGACGAGGGTCTGCTCAGCCGCGCCGACGGATGGTATTGGCGCAGCGGCGGCTGGGTCGACGTCCTGTGATGCTCGCCAGCCGGGGCATGGTGCCGCCGTTCCACGTGATGCGGGTGCTAGCGGCTGCGGACGCCCGCCGCGCTGCGGGGCTGCCTGTCTACGACCTTTCGGCGGGTCAGCCGTCGACCCCGGCGCCCACGCCGGTGCTCGACGCGGCACGCCGTGCCCTGCGGCAGGAGCGGCTCGGCTACACCGCGGCACTCGGCATCCGGTCGCTGCGCGAGGCGATCGCCGGGCACTACCGGCGTTGGTACGGCATAGACGTCGACCCGTCGCTCGTCGCGGCCACCACCGGATCGTCCGGTGGCTTCCTGCTCGCCTTCCTCGCGGCGTTCGAGCAGGGGGACGAGGTCGTCGTGTTCCGGCCCGGCTATCCGGCGTATCGCAACATGCTGGTCGCCCTCGGCTGCCGGGTTATCGAGGTCGCCTGCGGCGCCGACGCTGGGTTCCGCCCGACGCTCGACGCTCTGCGGGCGTTGGCGCGGGTGCCTTCCGGGCTCGTCCTGGCAGGGCCGGCGAATCCGACCGGCACGATGATCCCGGCGGACGAGCTGGCCGCGATCATCGTGTGGTGCGACGTGAACGGCGTGCGGCTGATCAGCGACGAGATCTATCACGGCATCGTCTACACGCGGGCGGCGGCGAGTGCGTGCCAGACCAGCCGTCGGCCGATCGTTGTCAGCTCGTTCTCCAAGTACTTCTCGATGACGGGTTGGCGGCTGGGCTGGCTGCTCGTGCCGGACGACCTACTGGATGCCGTCGATCGGCTGGCCGGGAACTTCGCGCTCTGCCCGCCGACGCTGGCCCAGCACGCGGCCAGCCACGCGTTCGAGGCGTATGCCGAGCTGGATGAGAATGTGGCGCGGTACAAGCAGAATCGCGATCTGCTCCTGCGCCAGCTGCCGGAGATCGGCCTGGTCCGGCTGGCCCCGGCCGACGGCGCGTTCTATATCTACGCCGACGCCTCCGACTACACGGCCGACTCGCTCGCCTTCTGCGCGCAGCTGCTCGACCAGACCGGCGTGGCCATCGCGCCGGGCGTCGACTTCGACCCGGTCGACGGAGGACGGTTCGTGCGAATGTCCTTCGCAGGCAACACGAGCGAGATCAGCCGAGCCGTGGATGTCCTCGGCGAGTGGCTCGGTCGCCGGTAGTAACCAGACGGACGCGGCTCAGCGCAGCGGTTCGCTGGCGTCAACCCGCTCGAGGATCTCGACCGGGTCGCCGGGTCGCATGATGCCCCGGCCGTCCGGGATCAGGTTGACTCCGAACCACACCTTGCCGTCCCAGCTACGGTGCCGAGCGAGCGTGGCGATCGGCTCCTGGCCCTTGGCCGCGGTGTCCGGATCGATCGTGGTGAGCACGCACCGGTCACAGGCCTTGGCGACCCGGAAGTCGACCGCACCGATGCGCACCTGTCGCCACCCGTCCTCGGCCCACGGCGCGGCGCCGGAAACTACCACGTTGGGACGGAACCTGGTCATCGGCAGCTGCACCGCCATCAGCTCGTTCAGCGCGGCGAGCGAGTCCTCGGTGGTGAGCAGCAAGGGATAGGCGTCGGCCAGCGACACCCGGTCGCCGGGGGCACTGTAGGCGGGATTGGGACGGCGCCGAGTCGGGTCGTCGAGGTAGACCAGGCGAACGGACACCCCGAGCAGATCGCTGAACCAGGCGTGCGCCGCGGAATCCGCCAAGGCGGCATCGAGCTTGCTCTGCCAGATCTCGACCGGTACCTGGTCGGCGCCATTGGGCACGGGAATCGTCAGATCGTCCTGATCGTCGGCCTGGAACTGGACGACCCCGTCGCCGAGCAGCGGGGTGACGAGGACGAGGGGTGGAAACTCCCGCGCCGTCACCACCTCGCCGCCGTCGTCGACGAGCATGAAGCGACGGTCGCCAGCCAGGCCCCAGGGTTCGACCTCGGCCATCTGCAGGTCCTCGCCGCGGCACGACTTCACCGGGTAGCGGCGAACCTGGGTCAGCACAACGGACACGAACCACAGGCTATCGGCGCGTCAGTCCTGATTTCCGGCGCGACTGGCCAGCAACCGGCGGAACGCGGCCAGCCGCTCGGGCGTGGAGTTGCCCGCTGCCACCCAGGAATCGAGCGTGCAGCCGGCCTCTGCCGACAGGTGCTCACAGCCCGGTGGGCATTGGTTGGCACCGTCCTCGAGATCGGGGAACGCCCACAGCAGATCGTCGGCGGTGACGTGCGCGAGCCCGAACGAGCGCACGCCCGGCGTGTCGATCACCCAGCCGTCCCCGTCTGGCAGGCGCAGGGCGACGGCAGACGAGGAGATGTGCCGCCCCCTGCCGATGGCGCTGACCTCGCCGATCGCCCGGTTAGCGCCCGGGACGAGGGCGTTGATGAGCGTCGACTTGCCGACTCCCGAATGCCCGACGAACACTGACATCTGGCCGGCCAGCCCGGCCCGGAGTTCGGCCAGGTCGCCGCCCCGCCGGGTAATGACGGCGGGCACGTCGAGCTGGACGTAGCGCGCCAACACGTCGTCCGCCGGTGCCAGATCCGACTTGGTAAGGCACAGCAGCGGCTCGAGGCCCGCGGTCAGCGCGGCGACCAGGCAGCGGTCGATCAGCCCGTAGCGCGGCTCGGGATCGGCGAGTGAGCTGACGATGACCAGCTGGTCGGCGTTGGCCACGATGACTCGTTCGAGTGGGTCGGTGTCGTCGGCCGTACGGCGCAGGACCGTCTCGCGTTCGGCCACCCGCACCACCCGGGCCAGCGAGTCGGGCGCCCCCGACATGTCGCCCACCACGCTGACCCGGTCGCCGACGGCGATGCCCTTGCGGCCGAGCTCGCGGGCCCGCATCGCGGTGACCTCGCGGTCGCCGACGAGGATGGTGTATCGGCCCCGGTCCACGGCGAACACCATGCCGTCGCTCGCATCGTCGTGACTGGGCCGCTGCTTGGACCGCGGCCGGGTGCCGCGGCCGGGGCGGATCCGCACGTCATCCTCGTCGAGCCGGCTGTTTGCCCGGCGTCGATCGGGAGGACGGGCCATGCGTCCGGCCTACTCGCCGACCAGCCGTGACCACATGCCCGGGAAGTCCGGCATGGTCTTGGCGGTGGCAGCGATGTCGTCGACTGCCACGTCGTCGACCTCCAGGCCGAGCACGGCCCCCGCGGTGGCCATCCGATGGTCGGCGTACGCGTGCCACACCCCGCCGTGCAGCGGCCGCGGTGTGATCAGCAGTCCGTCCGTCAGCTGCTCGACCTCCCCGCCGAGGCGGATGATCTCCGCCGACAGTGCCGAGAGGCGGTCCGCCTCGTGCCCGCGCATGTGCCCGATGCCGGTGAGCCGTGACGGCCCGTCGGCGAGCGCGGCGAGCGCGGCGAGCACGGTGACCAGTTCGCTGACGTCGCGTAGATCAGCGTCCAAAGGCCCGATCGATCCGGTTCCCGCGACCGTCAGCCGGTCGGCTGACCTCGTGACCTTGGCTCCCATCCGAGCCAGCAGATCGCGCAGCGCATCGCCGGGCTGTGTTGTGACGGCCGGCCAGCCGGGGATCGTTACCTCGCCCCCGGTGACGACGGCCGCGGCGAGGAACGGCGCGGCGTTGGACAGGTCCGGCTCGACCACGACGTCGCGCGGTTGGATGGCGCCGGGGCCGACCAGCCAGGTCGTCGAGGATGGCTGGTGCACGTCGACGCCGTGCTGGCGCAGCATCTCGAGCGTCATATCGATGTGCGGGGTCGACGGCACGGCGCCCGTGCCGACATGCGTGAGCTCGATGCCCTTGTCGTACCGGGCGGCCGCGAGAAGCAACCCGGAGACGAACTGCGACGACGCCGACGTGTCGATGCGCACCGCACCGCCAGGCACACTGCCGGTCCCTCGGACAGTGAAAGGCAGCCGGCCGCGTCCGGTGCCCTCGACCGCCACCCCCAGTTGCCGCAGAGCGTCGAGCAGCGCCCGCATCGGCCGTTCGCGGGCACGCTCGGTCCCGTCGAAGGTGACGGCTGTGTCGGCAAGCGCGGCCATCGGCGGAACGAAGCGCATCACCGTGCCGGCCAGCCCGGTGTCGACCACGGTGCCGCGGAGCGGCCTCGGCGTGACGAACCAGTCGCGGCCAGGCTCGTCGATCGTGGTGCCGAGGCCACGCAGCGCCGCCACCATCAGGCCGGTGTCTCGGGCGCGCAGCGGCCGGCTGATGCGCGCGGGCCCGTTGGCGAGCGCGGCCAGTACGAGCGCGCGGTTGGTGATGGACTTCGACCCGGGCAGCTGGACGGTCGCGTGGACGGCGTCGTGCGCTCGGGGCGCCGGCCACGCGTGCTCGCTCATGGCGCACAGTCTGCCTGACGCCCGTGCCGCTTACCTCGAGACGCCGGGACGCGCGGCCGGGCGCCTAGTTGAGCTAAACGCGGCTCCGCCGCGCCGAGCTCAACTAGCCCTGCTCGATGCGGACCAGGTTGCCCGCGGGGTCGCGCACGGCGACGTCGCGGGCTCCCCAGGGCTGGCTGACGGGCTCCTGCAGCACCTCGGCTCCGGGCGCGATGGCGATCTTGTCGAAGGTCGCCTCGAGGTCGTCAGAGCGGAAATGGATCGTGCGCAGCTCACCCTTGGCGAGCAGGGCCGCGAGGGCGTCCCCGTCCTGCTGGGACCGGCCCGCATGCGGCTGCGACAACACGATCACCATCTCGGGTTGGCTGTCGGTGACGAGGGTGATCCAGCGGAAGCCGTCGCGGGCGACCTCGTTGCGCACCGTCAGGCCGAGGGTGTCGCGGTAGAAGCCGAGGGCGGCGTCGGGGTCGTCGACGAGGACGTGCACGGCGCTGAGTGAAACGGTCATGGCACCGACGCTAGGCGGGTGCGGCGACGGATGCTTCTCCGAAACTGCTCTCTTCCGCGCGCCCCTGGCCCCCGCCCCTGCGCGGCCGGGTCAGCACCATCGTCTGGCAGGCGGGCACGACACGCAGCTCGTCGTGGTTGCGGGCGCGGTACGCGCTCGGCGTGTCGCCGACGAGCTCAGTGAACCGGGCGGAGAAAGAGCCGAGGCTCGCGCAGCCTACCGCAAAGCAGACATCCGTCACGTTCAAGTCGCCGCGGCGCAGCAGCGCCTTCGCCCGCTCGATGCGCCGGGTCATGAGATAGGAGTACGGCGTCTCCGAGTACGTATCCCGAAAGCGGCGGCTGAAGTGCGCCGGCGACATTAGCGCCGTGCGGGCGAGCGCCGGGACGTCGAGCGGCTGCGCGTACTCGCGGTCCATCCGGTCGCGGGCCCGGCGCAGTCGACGCAGCTCGTCGATATCGGCGCTCATGCGCCCATTCTGCACTTCGGCCAAGCACTCCGCGAGCATGATCGGCTGGACCCGGATGCTCGACGATCTCACACCGAGCCACTGACGCGGGACCCATTTCGAGACGCGTCGCGAGGCTACGAACCGGCAACGAGGACACTGGTCGGTATGTGCGGACGCTACGTCAACGTCGCATCGACGTCCGATCTGACCGAGGAGTTCGACGTCGAGGAGACCATCGGCGACGACCTCCCGCCCTCGTGGAACATCGCACCCACCGACCCTGTGCGCGTCGTCGTCAAGCGGCACCCGAGCGACGACCGCGACGCGCCTCCGATCCGGCAGCTGCGCACCGTGCAATGGGGACTCGTGCCGAACTGGTCGAGGTCACGCACCGGCAGCACCAAGATGATCAACGCGCGCAGCGAGACGGTCGCGACCA
Organism: uncultured Actinomycetota bacterium; assembly: GCA_963839175.1. Taxonomy (GTDB): domain Bacteria; phylum Actinomycetota; class Actinomycetes; order Mycobacteriales; family Jatrophihabitantaceae; genus CAWIUB01. The sequence goes on along the minus strand of CAWIUB010000010.1, from coordinate 140,314 downwards.
AGCCGGCGTTCAAGGCGGCCGCCGCTCGACGGCGCTGTTTGGCACCTGCGCTGGGCTATTTCGAGTGGATGCGTGACACCGGTCCGAAGATCCCGTACTTCCTTCACGCGGCGAACGATGTGACGTTCGCGATGGCAGGCCTTTACGAGGTCTGGCACGACGACTCGCTACCCGAGGACGACCCGAAACGCTGGCTTTGGACATGCACGATCATCACCCGGCCAGCCAGCGACGCGTTGGGCCACGTGCACGACCGATGCCCGGTCCTCGTCCCACGCGAGATGCAGGAGGCCTGGCTCGACTGCAGCGGCGACGATCCGCGCATCGCGGAGCGACTGCTCGCCGACATGCCGGAACTGCACCTCGAATTGCGGCGGGTGTCGAAAGCCGTCGGCAACGTGAAGAACAATGGTCCCGAGCTCGTCGAACCCGTCCCCGACGCGCCTGACGACGTCCTGCCAATCCCTCTCGACGACGCGACCGCAACGAAGAGAAGCCGATGAGCAGGCGCCGGCAATCAGGCTGCTGCATGACTGCGCCGGTCGGGGCGCAGTCGCTGTTCTAGCGATGTCTCGGATCGAGATCGCGACGCCGACCGGGCCGGCCTGGGCCGACCTGGATCAGCCGAGCCGGCCAATTGGGTTGCTTATGCTCGGCCATGGTGCGAGCGGGGGAGTGGACGCGCCGGATCTGCGGGCCGCTCGCGACGCCGCAGTCGGGGTGGGCGTGTCCGTTGCCCGGATCAGCCAGCCGCACGTCGTCGCCGGTCGCCGGTCGCCTGCTCCGGCGGCGCGTTTGGACGAGGCGTGGCTGGCGGTGGCTCACGCGCTCGCTGCGCGCCGCGGGCTGCGCGGTCTGCCGCTGATCGTGGGTGGCCGGTCGGCCGGTGCGCGGGTGGCCTGCCGGACAGCGGCCGACACCGGCGCGGTCGCGGTGATCGCGCTCGCGTTTCCCGTCCATCCGCCGGGCAAGCCCGAGCGCAGTCGGCTCGACGAGCTCGCCCTGCCGCGCATCCCGGTGCTGGTCGTGCAGGGCGCCCGGGACGCGTTCGGAATGCCCCCGCCCGACCCGGCTCGGAGGTTGGTCATCATCCCGGGCGCCGACCACTCGCTGCGGAAGGATCTGCCGGCCGTCGCCGCGGCGGTCGCGGAGTTCCTAGCCGGGCAGTTCCTAGCCGGGCAGTTCCTAGCCGAGCACCTCGGCCAGGGCCGGTAACCCGGCGTCCTTCGCCGAGATCTGGGCGCGGTCCGTCGGGTCGACAGGAACTGGCCAGGTGATGCCTAGTGCCGGGTCCAGCGGATTCACGGCGACGCCAGGCATGCCCGGCATCCACTCGGCGTCGAAGCAATAGAGGTACTGCGTGCCGTCCGGGCTCACCGACTGAAACCCGTTGCACACCCCGGCCGGGACCAGCACCTGGGTTCCCGGGCGTAACGCCACGGTGACGACCGCGCCGCGGGTCGTCGAGTCCGGCCGTGCGTCGACGTACGCGCCCACTGCCTCGCCCTGCACGACGGCGACCAGCTTCGTCATCGCTTCGCCGTGCAGGCCGCGAATCGCCCCGTGCCGGCTTTCGGTGACGTTGACCTGCTGCCACGGCCCGACGTCGGGCAGCGTTCTCCCACCGAACGCGCTCATACGGTAGAACTCGCGCACCGTGCCCCGCTCGTCGGTGATCTGCTTCACGGTGATCACCAGCAGTCCCTCGATGTCGGTCGGCTGCACGCCGAGATCACGAGTCGTCATGAGCTCGCATCGTGCCATGTGGTGGCTGCGGTCCGTCACGGCCCGGCAATTGCAGCGACACTTGCGCCGGTCAGCCGGACCAGGTCCCTAGGCGACAGCTCGACCTGCAGGCCACGCTTGCCGGCCGAGACGAACACGGTCTCGAAGGTGAGGGCCGACACGTCGACGACGACGGGCAGCCGAGTCTTGTGGCCGAGCGGTGAGATACCACCCAGCACGTAGCCGGTGGCCCGTTGCGCAGAGGCCGCCGCGGCCAGCTCTGCCCGCTTCCCGCCCACGGCGGCGGCCAGCGCCTTGAGGTCCAGCCGCCCGGCAACGGGGACGACTGCGCAGACGAGTCGTTGATCGACCGACGCGATCAGCGTCTTGAAAATCCGATCCTTCGCCACGCCCAGGGCCGCGGCGGCCTCGTCCCCGAAAGCGTCGGCCCGCGGATCGTGCGCGTACGGGTGCAGGGTGAACGGCACACCCTCGCGGGCGAGCAGCACCGTTGCCGGCGTCCCGGTAGCCACGTCGGGCCAAGTTACCGGGGAATGAAGTTGCATAGCCAACCTGTTCCACGAACGGCAGGGCTGGAAGGACAAGGATGGTTGTGATCACCGCGGTACCGGCGCCGCCGAGCTATCAGCGACCGGGCAGCGAGATCGAAGCGGTCACGGTCCGCCCGGTGGAGCTCGGTCGCACGGACGTATCCTGCCTGCAACACGGCGGAGCGGGCGACGGGAGCACGGTGGCTGAAGAGACGGTCGAGGACCGCAGGGCCCGCTTTGAGCGGGATGCGTTGCCGTTCGTCGACCAGCTGTACGCCGCGGCCATGCGTATGACCCGCAACCCCGCTGACGCCGAGGATCTTGTGCAGGAGACCTTCGTCAAGGCTTTCGCCGCGTTCCATCAGTTCACCGAGGGCACCAACCTCAAGGCCTGGCTGTACCGAATCCTGACAAACACGTTCATCAACAACTACCGCAAGAAGCAGCGCCAGCCGCAGGAATCCAACTCCGAGACCGTCGAGGACTGGCAGCTGGCGCGCGCCGAATCGCACACCTCGAGCGGGCTGCGGTCCGCCGAGATGGAGGCGCTGGACCATCTGCCGGACTCCGACGTCAAGGACGCGCTGCAGGCGCTGCCTGAGGACTTCCGGCTCGCTGTGTACCTCGCCGACGTCGAGGGCTTCGCGTACAAGGAGATCGCTGAGATCATGGGGACGCCGATCGGCACGGTGATGTCGCGCCTGCACCGCGGACGCCGTCAGCTGCAGGAACTGCTCGCCGACTACGCGCGCGAGCGCGGTCTGATCGCCGCCGGCAGCGCCGCCAGCGCAGGGGGCGAGTCCTGATGTCCGGGTACCTCGGCGGGTTCGGGCCCGGCGGCGTCGACTGTGACGACGTTCTCAAGGACGTGTTCCTCTACCTCGATGACGAAACCGACCCCGCCGTGCGGAGCCGTATCCGAGCGCACCTGGACGAATGCGCGCCGTGCCTGCGGCAGTTCGGCCTCGAGCAGGACATCAAGTCGCTGGTGGCCCGCTGCTGCGGCGGCGACCGGGCGCCAGAGACCCTGCGCGCGAACATCCGCGCGCGGCTGACCCAGGTGACCATCGAGACCGCCCACCTGGAATACCGGCCCGACTAACCCGGGTTCAATCGTCGCTGTGACGGTGCTGGCACACACATTCGCGGGGAAGAGCCGATCATCCAGCGCTCTGGCCTTCGGGGGTGAAGGTGCCGCACGTCACCGAACCCCGCGTGCGGCGGTGAACGCGTCCGTGACACGCTAAGCACGGTGTCTGCCCTTTCCGACCTGCTCGCGGCGCGCACGTCGCTGGACGACGCGCAGGTGGCGGGCGTGCAGCGACTGGTATCCGAGTGGCAGCTGCTCTCAGACCTTTCCTTCGCCGACCTGCTGCTATGGGTTCCGGTGGGGGAGGCGTTCCTCTGCGCCGCGCAGTGCCGGCCGACAACCGGCCCGACGGCCTACCTGCACGACCAGGTGGGAGCGACGATCTCCGGATCGCGCGCCGCCGCGCTGCGCGTCGCGCTGTCGGAGGGGCGGATCTTCCGCGAGGGAGAGCCCGACTGGGACGGTGACCTGCCGATCCGGCGGGAAGTGATCCCGGTACGTATAGGCGAGGAGTTCGTTGCCGTGCTCGGTCGCGACAGCAACCTGGCGAGCGTGCGCAGCCCCAGTCATCTCGAGCTGGTCTACCTGCAGAGCGCAGCGGACCTGGCCGCGATGGTCGCAGAGGGAACGTTCCCCGGCGAGGCGCCGCAGCGGGACGAGGCGGAGGGTCCACGGGTCGGCGATGGCGTGCTGCGCGTCGAGCGCGACGGCACGATCCTGTATGCGAGTCCCAACGCGCTGTCGGCGTTCCGGCGGCTCGGCGTCACCGGCAATGTTCTGGGCGAGCTGGTGGCCGCGCTGACCAGCACGATCGCCGACGACCCGTTCGACGCCCATGATCTCGCCCACGCCGTCGACACCGCGATCGCCGGAGGCAGCACGCTGAGCCTCGAGGTCGACGGCGGGGGAGCGACGGTGCTCTTCCGTGCCCTGCCGCTGCGTCCCCGCGGCGAGCCGCTCGGTGCGCTGGTGCTCATGCAGGACATCACCGAGCTGCGGCGCCGAGACCGGGCACTGCTGAGCAAGGACGCGACGATCCGCGAGATCCACCACCGCGTCAAGAACAACCTTCAGACGGTCGCTGCGCTGCTGCGGCTGCAGGCCCGGCGGGTCGCGCAGCCGGAGGCTCGCGCTGCCCTCGAGGAGTCGATGCGGCGCATCACTTCGATCGCCTTGGTGCACGAGACGCTGTCGGTCTCGGTAGACGAAGTTGTTGCTTTCGACGAAGTCGTCGACCGCCTGCTCGGCATGCTCACCGAGGTCACCGGATCGGCCGACCGCGTCGTCCTGCGCCGCACCGGGACGTTCGGCGACCTGCCGGCCGAGATCGCCACCTCACTCGTGCTGGTCCTCACCGAGCTGGCCCAGAACGCCGTGGAGCACGCCTTCGCGGCCGGTCAGGCCGGCACGGTCGAGGTCGACGCGAAGCGGGCACGAGGCCAGCTGAGCGTGATCGTCAGCGACGACGGATCCGGGCTGCCCGCCGGCTTCAACCCGGACGCCACCGACCGGCTCGGCCTGCAGATCGTCCGGACGCTAGTATCGGCGGAACTTGGCGGGTCGCTGGAACTGCACAGCCGTGCCGACGGCGCTGCCGGGACGCGTGCCGCAGTCAATCTCCCGCTGGCGCAGCGGTCGGGGGTGACGAGCCCCCGGTAAGGCGCTGCCAGGCGGATCCGGGTGAAAGCGGCGTCAGGCCATGCGGGCGCGTGCGCGGGCGTTGCGCCTTTTGAGCGCCCGCCGTTCATCCTCGGACAGGCCACCCCAAACGCCGGCGTCCTGTCCGCTCTCGAGGGCCCACGCCAGGCATTCCTGGACAACTGGGCACCGTCGGCAGACGGTCTTGGCTTGCTCGATCTGCAAGAGCGCGGGCCCGGTGTTCCCGATCGGGAAGAACAACTCCGGGTCCTCGTCACGGCAGACCGCGCGGTGCCGCCAATCCATTACGCGCCTCTCCTCACTCGGCTCATGACGCACGGCCGGACGTCACCGTCCCGCCGTGTTTGTGAATTCTTTCACGAGCTGCTGCGCTCAGCAAGCATTCTCCCTGGCAAGTACGGGGGAGGTCACACTCGACCACGAAGAGTGACAGACCGAGTACATTCCCCCGCCGACCAAGTAAGCGTTGTCGAATCTCCCCGATCCGGCAAGACGCTTGCGGGTTAACATCGCGTTCCCTGGTGGAAGGTTTCCCCTATATCCATATAAAAGCCGCTAGGAAAGCACTGTGAGCGCGTGCGGAATCGACCAGAACTGCATCGTGTCACGCGGCCCGAGCAGGTCTCCGTCCACTTGAACGAGGATCGGGGCATCGGCGCGCAGCAGCAAACCGGGAAGGTCGTGGCGCAGGATGGCACCGCGTCCCATCGACTTCGGCTCGGCCCGGGCCATCCGGGCGAGCCCGATCGTCGCGCTCACCAGGCTCATCCGCCGCCGCGCGTATACGTCCAGCCCGGTGTCGAAGGTGGCCCCGGGCGTCGGCCGCAGTGCCCGGTTTCCGACGTAGGTCCACGGATCGGTGTTAGCGACGATCGCGTAGAACAGGCCGTCCACGACCGTTCCATCGGGCAGTTCCAGATGCAGCGTCGGATGCCGGCGGTCCATCGCCCAAAATTCGCGCAAGCCGACGCGCGCATATAGGGCGTGGGTCGAGCGCCTGCCGCGTCGGCGGGCCCGCTCGACCCCGGCCACGATCGCCGCGTCGAAGCCGACGCCGGCCGCGAACGCGAACCACCGGTCATCGAGGCGACCGAGGCTGATCGACTGATGGCGGTGTTCCCGCAAGGCGTCAAGCAGGGCGCCGGTGGCCTCGATCGGGTCGCTGGGCAGGCCCAGCGCACGCGCGAACACATTTGTGGAACCGGTCGGCACGACGCCCAGCCAGGGGATACGCGGGTGCACGCCGTCCGTGAGCAGGCCGTTGATCACCTCGTTTACCGTGCCGTCACCGCCGAGTGCCACTACGACATCGGCACCGTTGCGCATCCCCCGGCAGGCGAGCGCCGCCGCATGGCCGCGGTTGGCCGTCTCCTCCACCTGCACGTCAGCCTCGCTGGCCAGTGCATGCGTGAGCACGTCACGCTCACGTACCGAAATGGCGGTCGCCCGAGGGTTGACGATCACCAGGACGCGCACGCCGGGGAGCGTACCCATGGCTAGGGTTCCAGCAATGAGCGAGCGCGTGCCTGGTCCGGTGCGGGCGGCCGCAGCGATCATCGCGCTGGAGGCGCTCGCCCTCGTGGTCGCGGCGGCGATTCTGGTGATCAAGACGGTGACCGGACACCCCGAGAGCGTGGCGCGCGCGCTGCTTGGCGCGGCGCTCGCCGTAGTGGGAGCGCTCGTCCTGGGCGGCTGCGCCCGTGGGCTGATCGCCCTGCGCCCGGCCGCGCGCACGCCGGTTGTCGTGCTGCAGCTTCTTGCCCTCCCGGTCGGCTTCAGCCTCGCGTTCCAGGCGGGGCGGATCGCGTACGGCGGCCCGATCCTGCTCGCGGCACTCGCCGTGGTGTACCTGCTGTTCACGCCACCCGCGCGGGAGGTGCTCAACCGCCCGGACTCGTCCTGACGGTCGCCAGCGCGGCCGAGATGGGCATGTTCCAGTGGTCGACAACGGGACGTCCGTGCTCGGCTCCCAGCACCGACGGTGCGGCCACGCCGAGCGCCAGCCGCGCGCCGTCAGGGGCGCCGAGGCCCATCCAGCGCGCGCCGATCACCCGGCTGATGTGGCCATGCGCGACCAGGACCACCGGGCCCGCGCAGAGCGCCGGGATCACCCGGGTGAGCAGTCGATCAGCCCGCGCTCCGACCTGGGCCACGGTCTCGCCGCCCGGCGTCGGGTGGGTGAAGACTGACCAGCCGGGCGCGTGCTCGCGGATCTGCAGTGTGGTCAGCCCCTCGTAGTCCCCGTAGTCCCACTCGGCAAGATCCGGGTCGACGGCGTCAACGCGCAGACCCGCCAGTTCGGCCGTTCGTGCCGCGCGCTGCCGTGGGCTGGTCAGCACCAGGGCCGGGCGCAGGTCGGCTAGCAATGGGGCCAGGGCGCGTGCCTGGTCCTCGCCGTGTGCGGTCAACGGCACATCGGTGCGTCCGGTGTGCCGGCCGTCGCGGCTCCACTCCGTCTCTCCGTGGCGGATCAGCCACAGCGCCGCGTCCTTCGGCAGGGATCCTGCAACGGCGAAGGCCGGCTCCGAGTCGGGGGCGGCCTCACCGTCGTCGCTAATGATTCAACCTCTTCGCGCAAGCGCTCATCGGCCGCTCGTTCCGCACCTGCACCCCACGAAATCGCTTCGCGATTTCGCAGGGACCCCGCACAAGCTCGGCGCGAGCGCGCCTACGATGCTCGCTCGCTCAATGATCCAACCTCTTTGCGCAAGCGCACATGCACCCATCGAGACGCTGCGCGTTTCGCCGGGGACCCCGCTCATCGGCCGCTCGTTCCGCACCTGCACCCCACGAAATCGCTTCGCGATTTCGCAGGGACCCCCGCACAAGCTCGGCGCTAGCGCGCCTACGATGCTCGCTCGCTCACGCGTTCTTGGTCTCCCAGAAGATCTTGTCGATCTCGGCGATCAAGTCGAGCAGCGCCTGCCCCTCGGCCGGGTCGACCGATCCCTTGCCGCCCGCGGCACCCGCCGCCTTCGTCGCCCGGTTGAACAAGTCATGCAGCTGCGGATACTTCTCGAAGTGCGCCGGCTTGAAATAGTCCGTCCACAACACCCACAGGTGATGCTTGACCAGCTCGGCCCGCTGCTCCTTGATCAGCAGCGCCCGGGTGCGGAACACCGGATCCTCGTTGCCCTGGTACTTCTCCATGATCGCCTTCACCGACTCGGCCTCGATCCGCGCCTGGGCCGGGTCGTACACCCCGCAGGGCAGATCGCAGTGCGCGTAGGCGGTAATCCTCGGACGGAACAGTCGCATAGCGGTGATGACCTCCTGCAGCAACGGCTTGATGTCTGGTGCCCAACTCCGCGCTCGACCCTACTCGCGGGCCGTGCCTGCAGACAGGCAGCATGAGGGCGTGGTGCGCGCCCTGACTCCGCTGCAACGGGTACACGTGAGCGGGCCGTCGATGGTTCCCACCCTCCACGACGGAGACACGGCGCTGGTCTGGATCGGCGCGGCGATCCACCCTGGGGACGTCGTCCTCGCCCACTTCCGCAGCATGCCCGGCACGCCCGTCCTGAAGCGAGCCTCCGTCCCGGCGCAGGGCGGATGGCTGTTGCGAAGCGACAACCCGCACGCCGGCGGCGACAGCGCCGCGCATGGGATAGCCGACGTGGCCGGACGCGTGCTGGTGCGCTGGACCCGCGCCCGCGGCGCGCTCGGGCGACCCTGGCCACGACGCGTCCGGCGTGCCGACTTCGGTGAATCGGCTAACGTACCGCCGCCGCCGGACGCCGTGACAGACTCGTAGCGCCGGGCGCCCCCCGGCTCGACCGAGCTGCGCCGTAACCCATGGCGACTGCAAGGCGGCCGTGCTGGAGTTGCGGCGTAAGCACCGGTACCGGGGTCCGCGGCGGATCCGGCACGAGATCGAGCGGCGTCGGCTGGTGCCCGGCTGAGACGCTGCCGTCGGAGTCAGCGGTTTACCGGTGCCTGGCGCGGCCCCGGATGATCGAACCCATGCGCCGCGACGGCGGGCGGAGCGGTTCAAGCGGTGGGAGCGGGCCGCGCCGATGGAGTTGTGGCAGATGAACGTGGTGGGCCGGTTCCTGCTCGCCGACGGCAGCCCCAAGGCGTTGACCGGGTCGATGACCATTCCCGGTTCATGTCAACGCCCGGTTGATGCCCCGGGAGCGGACCCGGCCGGTCTCGACGGCCTGGCCCTAGCGTTGCGCGCCTAGCGGGGCCGGCCCAGCGGCTCACCGACAACGGAAAGTGTTGGAGTCCGCTGCCGATGTATCTGGGGCGCTCGCGACTACTCCCAGCAATATAGAGGTCACGTTCAGGTCGAAGCCTTGTCAGACTTGACCAACGGGGCCGGCCGGAGGGGGCAGTATGTCGACCTTGGTGGAGTTCCCCGTTGAGGGTGGTGGCACGATCCTGGTCGTCACCGAACGCCATGACAGCTTTGGGTCGGATCGGCCGGTCTATCGCGGCGGCGGATCCCGCGATGTGGTTGAACGGTCCACCGGCACGATGCACGCGGCGGTCGAGCGGCTGAAGCCCGCCGCCACGGCGTTCGTGGACGCGTTCTCCCGCCTCCCGCGGCGCCCCGACGAGGTGTCGGTGACCTTTGGGGTTGAGCTGTCGGCCGAGGCGGGCGCCATCATCGCCTCGACCGCGGCAAAGGCGAACTTCTCGGTGACGATTTCCTGGAAGGCGCCGGCGGACAAGGCCGAGACGGGTTGATCGAATGTCCTCGCGCGTCTATGACAACTTCGATGTGCTCATCGAGGGGGTGGAGGCGGCCGCTTCCGGGTCCGGGTGACCCGTTCCGCTGTCGGCGACACGACGGTCCTGCTCTCCTCGCTACCGTTCTCCGACGTCGAGCTCGAAAACGTCCTGCTGAAGCTGGGTCCCGGACGTGCCGGCACCCGGCGGATATCTGACCCGTACTCGCAGGCGTCCGTCGAGCTCGGATCAGGACTGTTCGACGCGGTATTCCGTGATGACGTGCGCGAGGCGTGGTCGCGCAGCGTCGATAGGGCGCGAGAGCGGGACCACGGAGTCCGGCTGCGACTGCGCCTTGCCGAGGCGCCGGCGCTGGCGGGCCTGCCGTGGGAATTCCTCTACGACCGTCGCGAGAAGCGGTTCGTCGCACAATCCGACCGCACACCGATTGTGCGGTATCTCGATGTCCGGAACCCGCCGCGCCCGCTGGTCGTGGGCGGACCCCTGCACATCCTGGTCGTCATCTCCTCACCGCATGATCTTGAGCGGCTCGACGTCGAACACGAATGGGCAAGCATCCGTCGCGCGCTCGCTGAGCCCGAACGATCCGGTCTCGTGGTCGTCGACAGGCTGCAGCACGCGTCTCTGGCCGAATTGCAACGGTGGCTGCGACAGCACACCGTGCACGTCTTGCACTTCGTCGGCCACGGCGACTTCGATCCGCACACCCGCGACGGCGTGCTCGCGTTCTGCGACCCGAGCGGACGCGCCGTCAACGTATCGTCCACCCAGCTCGGCGCGCATGTGCGCGATCACGACCCGCTCCGCCTTGTCGTGTTGAACGCCTGCCAGACGGCCACCACCGACAACCTCGACGCCTACAGCGGCATGGCCCAAGGCCTGGTCCAGCAGGAAGCGTCCGCCGTCGTGGCGATGCAGTTCCCGATCACCGACGGCGCGGCGATCGTCTTCACCAACGAGTTGTACGGTGCGCTTGCCGACGGCGAACCGGTGGATCAGGCGGTGACCAGCGCGCGCAAGGCCATGCTGTCGGACTTCGGCCGGGAATGGGCAACCCCCGTCCTGTTCCTGCGCGCCCCGGACGGGCGGATCTTCGAGAGCATCGAACGCAGACCGGGAGACCCGATCACGCCACCGCCATCGCCACCGCCCCCGCCGCCACCACCGCTGCAACTGCCGCCGCCGCAATCGCTGCAGGGATCCGAGCCCGAGCCCCCAGACAGACCGCCACGGCCCCCGCCGGTGTCCGGTCCACCGACCAGCCCGCCGACTGCCGGCACGGCGCCGCCCGAACAACCTTCCCCGCCGATCCGGCCACCGGGCCACGGTCCAGGCTGGTATATCGGCATCGCCGTCGGTGCTGCCGCGATAGTCGCGGCCGCGGTGGTGGTCATCCTGATCAGATCGCAGCATCGATCGACACACGCAGCCGACACCAGTGCGTCGTCGTCAGCGATCCTCTCGCCGACTACGGCCGACAGCTCCTCCGACAACGGGAAGACCACACCAACGCCGACGTCTCGCGCCCCGACAACCATCCCGACGCAGCCGTTCACCGGCAACTCTGTGGTCATGGTCGCACCGTCAGCACAACAAGACCCACTCGCCCACACCGTTGTCGCGATGCTCACCCGGTATTTTACCGACATCAACCAGCGCACGTTCGACGACTACTTCTCCCTGTTCACGCCGGCGAAGCGCACGCACCTCGATCCAGGGGGCTACAGGTCAACCAAAGTTAGCTCCGCGCAGCTACTCGCTCTCGACACCGCCTCCGATGGCCGTCCGGGCGCCACCGTCACATTCACGAGCACCCAGAACCCGCAGGACGGTCCCGACGGCGAAACGTGCACCCATTGGACCGTCATGTTCTTCCTAGAGGCTCAAGGCGACGGCACCTACCTCTTCGGACTAGAACCCACCAATTACGGCGCGCTATACACCGCTTGCTGACCGACAATCCCCCCCGCAGACACTGTCACCACTCTTATTTGCAAACGTCCGGATATCTCGCAGGCAGACCGGCCCGCCGCCGCGAGCAGCGGCCGTCGCCAGGGGAGGGACTGTCCGCCGGCCTCACCCCAGGTCAAGATCATCCCCGTGTAATCAGCGCAACAGAGCCAGCCCACCGAAGATTCGTGAGAACAGTCTTGTGGTGAATACGTCATCGTTCTTGTGGTCGCCGATGACCTGCGCGCGGACCACATCGTGCCCAGTCCGTTCGACCCCCGCGTGGTGCCGGCCGTGGCCGCCGCGGTGGCTGAGCAGGCGCGAGTTGACGGCGTGACGTCGCAATCGGTCGCCAGAGCTTCGGTCTAGCAGGCGTGCTGACGTGCCGCGATCTCCCGAGCGCCGCGGTGCTTAGGCGACTATCAGGGGACGTAGGGTTGGCCTGGCCCGGTCCAGGCCGCGCCAGGCGTTGGCGATACGTCCGACGGCCTCGTCGAGCCGGTCGGCGGGCAGCGAGAAGGGCAGCCGCAGGAAGCGCTCGAGCGTGCCGTCGACACCGAAGCGCGACCCGCTGACCAGTTGGACCCCGCGTTGGGCCGCGGCTAGGGCCAGCGGGGTAGCGAACGGAGCGTCCAGCTCGGCCCAAAGCGACAACCCGCCCTTCGGAACTGGCACCCGCCACTCGGGTAGCTCGCGAGAAAGCGCGGCCAGCAACGCGTCCCGCTGCGGCCGCAGCTGGGCCCGCCGCGCGGCGAGGATCTCGTCCAAACGGGCGAACAGCACTATGCCCATCAGCTGGTCGAGCGCCGATCCGCTGAGGTCGCTGGACGCGCGGCGGGCGGCCAGCCGGCGTACCAGGTCCGTGGATGCCCGCACCCAGCCCAACCGCAGGCCACCCCACACCGGTTTGGACAACGACCCAATCGTGACGACGGACGCGTCCAGCCCCGCAGTGGCCAGCGCGACACCGTCGTAGCCGAGTTCGGCGAACGACTCGTCGACGACCACTGTGGTGCCGTTTCGCCGGGCGACGCGCAGCACGGCCCGTCGTTCGTCCGCGCCGATCAGCGCCCCCGTCGGGTTGTGGAAGTCCGGGATCAGGTAGGCGAGCCGGGGCGCGGTCTGCCGCAGGATCGCCCGGAGCTGGTCGACCTGCCACCCGCCCTCGGCCGCCATCGGCGCGACGACGACCCGAGCCCCGCTGCCCCGCAGCGCGTCCAGCGCACCCGGGTAGGTGGGTAGCTCGGTTAATACCCGATCGCCGGGCCCGACGAGCAGTCGCAGCAGCAGGTCGAAGGCGTGCAGCGACCCGTTGGTGACAAGGATCTGGTCCGGGTCGGTCGGCACACCGCGGTCATGGAAGCGGTTCGCGATGGCCGCGCGTAGCTCGAGCAGGCCGCACGGGTCGTAGCCGGTGCCGGTGGCGAGGCCTGGTAGCCGGCGTCCGGCCTCGGCAAGCGCTTCGGGGAGCACGCCCTCCGGCGCCGGCAGCGCGGCGAAGGACATGTCGATCTCGTCGGCGTGCGCTCGCGCGGGTAGCCAGCGCGATGCGGAGCTGCTCAGCCGCGCACCAGCGGGCAACGTCAGGTAGCTTCCGGCCCCGGTGCGGCTACGCAGGTATCCCTCGTGGCGTAGCAGGTCGTATGCAGAGGTGACCGTTGCCCGGCTAACGGTCAACTGCCCGGCGAGGTCGCGTTCGGACGGCAGCCGGGTGTCTGGCGCCATCCGCCCATCCAGCACGAGTGCCACGACGGCATCGGCCAGGCCGCTGTACACCGGGCCGGGGAGCTGACGCAGGTTGGGGAGCAGCGCGGCGAGCGCTCGTGCGCTGATCCGTGGGTTTCCCACGAGGAAGGTCACCACGCCATCATGCCCCAGATTGGTATGGGCTAACCCAGACCATCTGCCGCCGATTGGCCAGAGATATTGATTGGTTGCCACCGAGACGATGGGAATGTGTCGAGTTCTGGCCTGCTCCGGCGGTTGCTTCAGCTCTATCTTGGCCTGGTTCTGTACGGGACCTCCAGTGCGCTGCAGGTCCGGGCCGGCCTCGGCCTCGATCCGTGGGACGTGTTCCACCAGGGCGTGTCCCGGCGGCTGCCCATCTCGATCGGGGTCGTCGTGATCGTCGTCGGAGCGCTCGTGCTGCTGGCGTGGCTGCCGCTGCGGCAGCGGCCCGGCTTCGGGACGCTCAGCAACGTGGTGCTGATCGGGGCGGCGCTTGATGTCGTGCTGCATCTGCTGCCGGTGCCGCACGTCATGGCCCTGCGAGTCGGCTACCTGAGCGGCGGGATCGTGCTGTGCGGGATCGCCACCGGGATGTACATCGGCGCCGACTTCGGTCCGGGACCGCGCGACGGCCTGATGACCGGTCTGGCCCGCCGAACCGGCGTGTCGATCCGATTGACGCGCACGGGGATCGAACTCACCGTCCTCGCGGCCGGCTGGCTGCTCGGTGGGACGGTGGGGGTGGGGACCATCGCGTTCGCCGTGACGATCGGCCCGCTCAGCCAGCTGTTCCTGCACGCTTTCGCGGCGCGGTCGCGATCCCGGGCAATCGCGGGCGCAGCCGGCGGAGGCGGCGCTCACGGCGTGACGGCGCCCAGGTGCGCCGCGTTCTCCCCGTCCGGCTCGTGCATGCGTGGGATGGAACGCGCTACACGTCCTCGTCGGCGGCGCGGGCCAGCCAGGTGGCCAGCCGGTCGACGGCCGTCTCGAACTCAGGGTTCTGGTCGACGAACGTTTGCAGCCGATCTGCGAGCCAGGCCAGCGTCACCTGCTCCTCGCCGCGCCGGTCGACCAGCTCCTCGATTCCGCGATCGGTGAAGTACATGGCTCACCCCGGTTCGTCGTCTGCGTCGTAACGCACCCCGACCTCCGCACGAGCGGCGTCCAGAACGTCGAGGATGCCGAGCGTGGTGGCCAGCGGCACTGTCGGGCTCTCGGTCTCGCCCGCACGCAGGCACCGCTCGACCTCGGCGATCTGCGGGCCGTAGCCGTTGCCGCTAACCGTCGCTTCGATCACCTGCTCACCGTCCGCGGTGTGCACGGTGAGCTGTGTCGGGCGGTGCAGCCGCGGCGCGACGGTCAGCCAGCCCGCGGTGCCCACGACCGCGCCGGTCGTCGGGCTCGCGCCGCGGGCGCTGCAGGCGAGCTGGGCGAACCGCCCGTCCGCATAGCCCCACTGCAGCGCCGTCGAGGTGTCCGAGCCCGTCGGCGACAGCGAGCCGACGGCGTGCGAGGTGTCCGGACGGCCGAGGAACAGCCAGGCGAAGTGAACCGGGTAGATCCCCAGGTCCAGCAACGCTCCGCCGCCGGCCGCAAGATCGTAGAGCCGGTGCGCGGGGTCGAACGGAAAGTAGGCCAGCAGGTCGGCGCGCACGCACACGAGATCCCCGATCGCGCCGTCGGCTGCCAGCTGCTTCGCGCGACGGATGAGCGGGTTGAACCGCATCCACATCGCCTCCATGCAGAACAGCTCCCGCGCCTGCGCCTCGGCGATGACCTCGCGTGCCTGCCGGGCGTTGAGGGTGAAGGCCTTCTCGACCAGCACCGGCTTACCTGCCCGAAGCGCCAGCAGGGCGTGCTCATGGTGTTGCCCGTGTGTGGTGGCGACGTACACAACGTCCACGTGCGGGTCGGCGACGAGCTCGGCGTAGGAGCCGTACGAGGCGGGGATGTGCAGGAGCTGCGCGAATGCCGCGGCCCGGCCGGCGTCGCGGGCACCGACCGCGACGATCTCGCTGTCGGGCGACGCTGCGATATCCGCTCCGACCGTCGCGGCGATGCCGCCGGCGCCGAGGATGCCCCAGCGGACAGGACGGGTGGGATCCACGGACACGCTCATGGGAGAAACGTAGATCAGTCCCGATACGCTGAACGTTCACGTCAGCCGATCAGGAGTGCCGGGTGCCCGCCGACCGCAACGACAGTGTCGTCAACCTCGCGAAGCGACGGGGATTCGTCTTCCCCTCCAGCGAGATCTACGGCGGATCGCGCTCGGCGTGGGACTACGGCCCGCTGGGCGTCGAGCTGAAGGAGAACATCCGGCGCCAGTGGTGGCGGGCCATGGTCACCAGCCGAGAAGACATCGTCGGGCTGGACTCGGCGGTGATCCTTGCGCCACAGGTGTGGGAGGCGTCCGGCCACGTCGAGGCATTCCACGACCCGCTGGTGGAGTGCAAGTCCTGCCACCAGCGTTTCCGGGCCGACCACCTCGAAGAGGCGTACGAGGCCAAGCATGCTCACCCGCCAGAGCACGGCCTCGACGATGTCAACTGCCCACACTGCGGCACCAAAGGCCAGTTCACCCAGCCGCGTGAGTTCAACATGATGCTTAAGACGCATCTCGGCCCGGTCGAGACGGACGATGACGTGTACTACCTGCGCCCGGAGACCGCACAGGGCATCTTCGTGAACTTCCTCAACGTCATGACGAGCACCCGGAAGAAGCCGCCGTTCGGCATCGCGCAGACTGGCAAGAGCTTCCGCAACGAGATCACGCCTGGGAACTTCATCTTCCGTACCCGCGAATTCGAGCAGATGGAGATGGAGTACTTCGTCGAGCCCGGCACGGACGAGAAGTCGTTCGAGTACTGGCTCGAGCAGCGCTGGGGCTGGTACGTCGACCTCGGCATCGACCCCGACAACCTGCGCTACTTCGAACACCCGAAGGACAAGCTTTCGCACTACTCGAAGCGCACCGTCGATATCGAGTACCGGTTCCGCTTCGGTGGGACGGAATTCGCAGAACTCGAAGGGATCGCCAACCGGACCGACTTCGACCTGTCGACGCATGCCAAACACTCGGGCGCCGATCTGACGTACTTCGACCAAGAGCGCAACGAACGGTGGACGCCGTACGTGATCGAGCCAGCGGCCGGCCTGACCCGCGCGGTGCTGGCCTTCCTGCTCGACGCGTATGCCGAGGACGAGGCGCCGAACGCGAAGGGCGTACCGGAGAAACGCACCGTGCTGCGTCTGGACAAGCGACTTGCCCCGGTCAAGGTGGCAGTGCTTCCACTGTCCCGCAGCGCGGACCTGTCACCCAAGGCCCGCAGCCTGGCCGACGAGCTGCGCAGGAACTGGAACGTCGAGTTCGACGACACCCAGGCGATCGGCCGGCGCTACCGCCGCCAGGACGAAATCGGCACGCCGTTCTGCGTCACGGTCGACTTCGACACGCTGGACGACAACGCGGTGACGGTGCGCGATCGCGATTCGATGCAGCAGGAACGGGTGGGCCTCGACCAGGTCGAGGGCTACCTGGCCGAACGGCTGCCGGCCTGTTGATACACCACGCGGTGTATGATCGGTGTATGAGTCGCACAAACATTGACATCGACGACGAGGCCGTGGCCGACGTCATGGCCACGTATCACCTGCGCACCAAGCGCGAGGCGGTCAACTTTGCGCTGCGCAAGGTGCGCCGCCGGCCTCCGCTGACACCGGAGGAGATCGTGGCCCTGCGTGGCATCGGGTGGGAGGGCGACCTTGAGGCGATCAAGACGAGTCGCACGTTCGGGGCGGACGACTCGGCCGGCTCGTGATCGTCGACAGCTCGGTCTGGATCGACTTCGCGCGCGATGCCAAGACGCCACAGGTTGATCTGCTGACTGAGGCCGTGCTCGGCCGCACCGCCATGACCACGGACGTCGTCCGGATGGAGGTGCTCTGCGGCGACACCCGTGTCGACCTGCTCGGCGCCGCACTCGACGGCTGCGAGCAGCTCGCCCAGCTCCCGCGGACTGACGCGGAGGAGGCGGCGGCCATCTTCCGCACGTGCCGTCGGGCGGGTGCGACGATTCGATCTCTGAACGATTGCCTCGTCGCGGCGATCGCGATCAGGAACGGCGTCCCGGTGCTGCATAACGACCGCGACTACGACGTCATAGCGCGGTATTCGGAACTGCAGGTGACGCGCGGATGATTCGCTTGTCCGACAAGGTGATCGCCGATCCGCCGGTGGTGCTGGCGCCGATGGCGGGCATCACCAACACCGCGTTTCGGCAGCTGTGCCGGTCGTTCGGCCCAGGGCTGTACGTCAGCGAGATGATCACCTCCCGGGCGCTGGTCGACCACAATCCGAAGACCAAACGGATGATCCGATTCGCACCAGGCGAGCAGCCGCGCAGCCTGCAGCTCTATGGCGTCGACCCAGGCGTCGTCGCGGCCGCCGTACGGATGGTGGTGGCGGACGACCTGGCCGACCATGTCGACCTGAACTTCGGCTGCCCGGTGCCGAAGGTCACGCGCAAGGGCGGGGGAGCGGCCCTGCCGTGGCACACCGAGCTGTTCGACGCGATCGTGCGCGCCGCGGTGCGCGCCACCGACGGCGCTATCCCGGTCACCGTCAAGATGCGCCTCGGCATCGACGAGGAGCACCCCACATACCGCGACGCCGCGCTGCGCGCGCAGGATGCAGGCGTCGGCTGGGTCGCCCTGCACGGGCGCACCGCCGCGGACTTCTACGGCGGCGAGGCCGACTGGGCCGCGATCGCCGGGCTGGTCGAGCTGCTCGAGATCCCGGTGCTCGGCAACGGCGACATCTGGGAGGCCGAGGACGCGGTGCGCATGATGCGGGAGACCGGTTGTGCGGGCGTGGTGGTCGGGCGCGGATGCCTCGGCCGCCCATGGCTGTTCGCCGACCTCGCCGCCGCGTTCCGGGGCCAGCCACAGCGGATGCGTCCGAGCCTCGGCATGGTCGCCTGCACGATGCGCCGGCACGCCCAGCTGTTGGCCGACTGGCTCGGCGAGAGCCGCGGGCTGACCGACTTCCGAAAGCATATCGCCTGGTATCTCAAGGGATTCTCGGCCGGCAGCGACGTTCGTCTGGCGCTGGCTCACCTCTCCTCGCTGGCCGAGCTGGACGATCTGCTCGATCGGCTGGATCTCGATCAGCCGTTTCCCACGGACGTCCTCGGACGGCCGCGGGGACGCACAACGGGTGCCCGAGCGGTCTCGCTCCCGGTGGGGTGGCTGGCCGACCGCACCAGCTCGCTCGTCCCGGCCGGTGCCGAGCTGGCCCACTCCGGCGGCTGAGGGCCGTGCCGTTTAGGCCCAGCTCGGTAGGGTGGGGAGCGTGTTTCGCCGGCGAACCCGAGGCCTGCTTGAGCCGATCTCATCTCTGCGGTCGAGGCCGCGCGAACTGGGTGGCGGCACGCTCATCGTGCCGACGACGCCGGTGCTGCAGCAGATCCTGGACGAGTTCGGCCTCAAACACTCGATCGACGACGACGGCGATCTGACCGTCCGCTGGGAAAAGTGCAGCCTGTTCTTCTTCTACTACGGCGAGCGGAACGAGGTGCTGCAGGCGCGGTTGTACCTCAACCGGCGCTTCTCAGTCGACATGCGTTCAGGCGTGGCGCTGATGCTCGATGACTGGAACCGCACGAAGCTGTTCCCGAAGACCTACACCGTGCTGCCCGACGACGGCATGGTGGGTATCTGTGCCGAGCAATGCTTCGATTTCGAAGTCGGCGCCACTCGCGAGCAGGTCAAGTACACCGTCGGGATGTGGATCGACACGTTGCTGCGCTTCGTCGAGTGGGTCGACGAGCAGGTCTAGTGCAGCTGTATGACGCCTCCGCGCGGGAGCGGCGGGTGGCCGAGCCACCGAAGCGTGCGGGTGCACAGCCGGACGCCGACGCGCGCAGTGATTTCGCTCGTGACCGGGCTCGGGTGCTGCACTCCTACGCCTTCCGCCGGCTTGCCGACAAGACGCAGGTCGTGGTGCCGGGCGAGGACGACTTCCCGCGTACTCGGCTGACCCATTCGCTCGAGGTGGCGCAGATCGGCCGCGAGCTCGGGGCCGTACTCGGCTGCGATCCCGACGCGGTCGACGCCGCGGGATTGGCGCACGACCTGGGCCACCCGCCGTTCGGGCACAACGGCGAGGACGCCCTCGATCGCGTCGCGTCCGACATCGGCGGGTTCGAAGGCAACGCGCAGACGCTGCGCATCCTGACCCGGCTGGAGGCCAAGGTGCTCGCGCCGTCGGGTGCCCCGGCGGGGCTGAACCTGACCCGGGCCACCCTGGACGCCGTCTGCAAGTACCCGTGGACCCGCCGGCCGGGGCAACGCAAGTTCGGGGCGTACGCAGCGGACCTCGGGGCGTTCGAGTGGCTGCGGGCCGCGGCCGTGGACGGGCGGCGGTGCCTGGAGGCGCAGGTCATGGACTGGGCCGACGACGTCGCCTACTCGGTGCACGACGTCGAGGACGGCATCCATGGCGGCCATATCCAGCTCGGCAACCCGGACCGCGGCGCGGTCTGCGTGGTGGCCGCCGAGCTCTACTCGCCGCTGAGTGCGTCCGAGCTGGCCCCGATCCTGGACGAACTGCTCGCGTTGCCGACACTGCGCGATCTGGCCCGCTACGACCGCTCCTACGTCGCGCAGGCCGCGGCCAAGCGGGCCACGAGCGAGCTGACCGGACGGTTCGTCGGGGCCGCGGTCGCGGCCACCCGGGCGCGGTACGGGGACGGCCCGCTCGCCCGGTACGCGGCCGATCTCATCGTCCCGGCCCGGACGGCCGTCGAGTGCTCGCTGCTCAAGGCCGTCGCGGCCCACTACGTCATGCGCCGCCCGGGTGCCGCGGAGCGGCTCGCGAGGCAGCGGGCTGTGCTTACGGAGCTGGCCGACGCGGTCTATGCAGCGTCGCCGGGCGTGCTCGACGTCGCGCTGCGCCCGGCCTGGGAGACGGCTGCCGACGACGGCGAGCGGCTGCGCGTCGTGGTGGACCAGATCGCCCAGCTCACCGACTCGTCCGCGCACGCCTGGCACGCCCGCCTCGTCGAACGGGCTGAACGTGTCGGATCGGGCAGCTAGCGTCGTGGTCATGCCCGACGCCCCGCTGATCTACGCACGGGGCCTGTCCAAGTCGTACGGCAAGGTGCAGGCGGTACGCGGCATCGACTTCGAGGTGGCACGTGGGGAGGCGTTCGGTTTCCTCGGGCCCAACGGCGCCGGCAAGTCGTCCACGATGCGCATGGTCGGGGCGGTGTCGCCGCCCAGCGGCGGAGAGCTACGCATCCTTGGCCTGGATCCGGCCGTCGACGGGCCGCGGATCAGAGGCCGGCTGGGCGTCTGTCCGCAGGACGACGCCCTGGATCAGGAGCTGTCGACACTGGAGAACCTCACGGTTTACGGGCGCTACTTCGGCATGAGCCGCGCCGAATGCCGGGCGAAGGCCGTCGAATTGCTGGAGTTCGTCGCACTCAGCGAGCGAGCCGGTGACAAGGTCGAAAACCTGTCCGGTGGGATGAAACGGCGGTTGACAATCGCCCGCTCGCTGATCAATACACCGGACCTGCTGCTGCTGGACGAGCCGACCACCGGCCTCGACCCGCAGGCGCGGCATCTGCTGTGGGACAAGCTGTACCGGCTGCGGCAGAGCGGCGTGACGCTGGTGCTGACCACGCACTACATGGAGGAGGCCGAGCAGCTGTGCAGTCGTCTGGTGATCATGAACGACGGACTGATCGTCGCCGAAGGATCGCCCGCTGACCTGATCCGCCGGTACTCGACACGAGAAGTCACCGAGCTGCGCTTCAGCCCGGACGGAGACCACGACTGGGTCGTAGGCAAGGTTGCCGATGTAGCCGACCGGGTCGAGGCGCTGCCGGACCGCTTGCTGCTCTACACCGACGACGGCGAGGCAGCTGCGGTTCGGGCCCACGAGCGCGGCCTGTCGCCGGTCAGCGTCCTGGTGCGCCGCTCTTCCCTCGAGGACGTCTTCCTCCGGCTTACCGGCCGGTCGCTCGTCGATTGACATGGAATACGTCCTCCGCCAATACGATTACTGGGCCACGGCGTATGCCCGGACCTGGAAGGGCAGCGTCATCTCCAGCTTCCTGCTGCCGCTTCTCTACCTCGCCGCGATGGGCGCTGGGCTGGGTTCCTTGGTCGACCGCGACGGCCCCAGTGCGGCGCTCGGCGGGGTCTCCTACCTGGCGTTCATCGCCCCCGCCCTGCTGATCACCACCGCGATGCAGACCGCCGTCGGGGAGGCGACCTACCCGGTCATGGGCAAGATCAAGTGGAACTTTGTATTCCATGCCATGGTCGCGACACCGCTGCGTCCCGTCGACATCGCCGCCGGGCAAATCGCGTTCATCGGCTTCCGGGTGGTGACCACCTGCGCGGTATTTCTCGCGCTGATCGCGGCGTTCGGAGCGATCCACTCGCCGCTGGGCGTGCTGTGCCTGGCCGTCGCGCTGCTCGTCGGTTTGGCGTTCGGCACGCCCGTGTTCGCGATCGCGACCCGACTGGAAAGCGACGCTGGCTTCGCGATGATCTATCGCTTCGGTGTCGTTCCGATGTTCCTGTTCTCGGGAGCGTTCTTTCCGATAAGTCAGCTCCCTGACGCCGTCGAGTGGCTGGCCTACCTGACGCCACTGTGGCACGGGGTCGTCCTGTCGCGGGACCTCAGCCTGGGCTCCGTCCCCGTCGGGCCGGCCCTTGGACATGTCGGGTATCTGCTGCTGTGGGCGGGAGCCGGCACCTGGCTCTCGGTGCGCGGGCTGACCAGGCGGTTGATCCGATGACGACGCTCACCGCACGGGTGGTGCCGCTGCCGTTCGTTGGCTCGGCAGGGTGGCGGCTGGTCGAGCGCAACTTCCTCGCCTACCGCCACGGATGGATCGTCTTTGTCTCGGGGTTCTTCGAGCCGGTCTTCTACCTGCTGTCGATCGGCATCGGCGTCGGCACGCTGGTCGGGCACTTCACGCTCGCCAACGGGAGCGTCGTCAGCTACACCGAGTTCGTCGCCCCCGCGATGCTGGCCACCTCGGCGATGAATGGTGCCATTTTCGACTCCACCTACAACATCTTCTTCAAGATGAAGTTCATGCGGCTCTACGACGCCGTCCTCGCCACCCCGATGCGCCCGCGGGACGTCGCTACAGGCGAGGTCGGCTGGGCGCTGCTGCGCGGCGCGTGCTATTCCGCGATGTTCGTCGTCGTGATGGCTGCGATGGGACTGGTCCTCTCGTGGTGGGCCGTGCTGGCACTGCCCAGCGCGGTACTGATCGGCTTCGCGTTCGCCGGTGCCGGGATGGCGCTGACGACGTGGATGCGATCGTGGCAGGACTTCGAGTTCGTCCAGCTCGCGATCTTGCCGATGTTCCTGTTCTCCGCGACCTTCTATCCGCTGTCCGTCTATCCGGGCGCCGTCCAGTGGCTCGTCCGCCTCACGCCCCTCTACCAGGGGGTCGATCTGCTGCGCAGCCTCACGCTCGGCACGGTCGGCTGGGGGCTGCTGGTGCCGGCGGCGTACCTCGCCGCGCTCGGCTGCGTAGGCATGTCCATCGCATCGCGCCGGCTCGGCCGGTTGTTGTTGAGGTGAGCTGTCCGCGGCTGAGCGGGGCCAGGCCCGGCCTAGACTGTCCGGCGTGGCGGGACGCATCCGGGACGAGGATGTGGCCGCCGTCCGCGAGAAGTCGCCCATCGCCGATGTCATCGGCGAGCACGTTCAGCTGCGCAACGCAGGCGGCGGAAACCTCAAGGGCCTCTGCCCGTTCCATGAGGAGAAGTCACCGTCGCTGTCGGTGTCGCCGTCGCGCAATCTGTTCTACTGCTTCGGTTGCGGCGCGGGCGGAGACGTTATCCGGTTCGTCGAGCAGATCGAGCACCTCAGCTTCACCGAGGCCGTCGAACGGCTCGCCGCCTCGAGCGGGATCCAGCTGCGGTACGTCGACAGCGGGCCCGGGCCGGCGCGCCAGCAACAGGGGCAGCGAGCCCGGCTGATCGAGGCGCACAAGGCCGCGGCGCAGTTCTACGCCGAGCAGCTGGGCAGCCCGGAGGGCGCGCCCGCCCGGGTATTCCTGGCCGAGCGCGGCTTCGACGATTCGGCCGCGGCCACGTACGGATGCGGATTCGCGCCGTCCGCCTGGGACGCGCTCACCAAGCATCTGCTCGGGCGGGGCTTCACGCCCGAGGAGCTGACGACCGGGGGGCTGTCTCGGCAGTCCCAACACGGCTCGCTGATCGACCGGTTCCATCGGCGCTTGCTCTGGCCGATCCGCGATCTCGCCGGTGACACGGTCGGCTTCGGAGCTCGCCGGCTGTTCGACGACGACAAGGTCGAGGCCAAGTACCTCAACACGCCCGAGACGCCGATCTACAAGAAGAGCCAGTTGCTCTACGGCATGGATCTGGCCAGGCGGGAGATCGCCCATCAGCACCGTGCGGTTATCGTCGAGGGCTACACCGACGTCATGGCCTGCCACCTGTCGGGCGTGCCAACCGCGGTGGCCACTTGCGGCACGTCGTTCGGCAGCGAGCACATCGCGGTGCTGCGCCGGCTATTGATGGACTCCGACGCCTTTCGCGGCGAGGTGATCTTCACGTTCGACGGTGATGCGGCCGGGATGAAGGCCGCCGAACGCGCGTTCGCCGACGACCAGAAGTTCATGTCGCATACCTTCGTCGCCGTCGAACGTGGCGGCCTGGATCCCTGCGAACTGCGGCAGAAGTCCGGCGAGCTGGCGGTGCGCGACCTGGTGGCGAGCCGGGTGCCGCTCGTCGAGTTCGTGCTGCGCGCGACGATCGAGCGCTTCGACCTGGACACCGTCGAGGGACGCAGCGGGGCGTTGGACGCTGGCGTGCCGATCGTGGCGCGGATCAAGGACGTCGACCGCCGCGACGACTACGCGCGTCGACTGGCCGGCTTGGTCGGCGTTCTGGACGACAGTCGGGTCCTGGCCCGCGTGCGGGCATTCACTCGATCGGGCGGCCGCAGCGAAGACGAACCCCGCCGGCGCCAGGCGCCCGTCGTCGACGATGCGGTGTCGTCGGTGGAGCGGGAGGTCCTCAAGATCGCGATGCAGCTGCCGGCCGTAGCCGGGCCGGTGTTCGACGCCCTGCCGACGGCGTCGTTTCTGGTACCGGCCTACCAACGCCTGCGCGATGGGATCGCGGCGGCGGGCGGGACGGCGAGCGCGGTAAGTGGCCCAGGCTGGGCCGAGGCCGTGTCGCAGCAGCTGCCCGACGACGAATCCCGCAGGCTCGCGCATGCCCTCTCGGTCGACCCACTCCACGCGGGCTCGGATTCGCAGGAGCGATACGCCGAGGCCGTACTGGCGCGGCTGCACGAGATCGTCGTGTCGCGTCAGGTCGCCACCGTCAAGTCCCGGCTGCAGCGCATCAACCCGATCGAGCAGCCCGAGGAGCACGCCCGGCTGTTCGCGGAGCTGATCGCCCTCGAAAAGCACCGCCAGATGCTGCGTGATCGCGCCATCGGCGCCGCATGATGGCGTTGCTGAGTCGTCGCAAGCGTCCGCCGGTCGAGGTGACGCAACTGCTCGACGGCGACGAGCGGGTGGTCTCGTTCGCCGACACCGCCGACGGGGCGGTCGTCGTAGCGACCTCGCGCGGCTTGTGGTGGCCCTTCCCGTCCGGGCCGCGGCGGCTTGGCTGGCACCTGATCGACAAGGCGGTCTGGCGCGACGGCGTGCTCAGCGTGACGGAGGCCGAGGTCGTCGACGAGCTGCTTCTCGTCGAGCGGGAGCCGCTGTCGCTGGCGCTCGGGGTCCCTCGTAACCTGCCGCCGACCGTGCGCGAGCGGGTGCAGAACAGCGTTGTGCGCTCCGAGATCGCGGCGGTCCCGGGTGGTGCCGCGCGATTCGTCGCCCGCCGGGTTCCCGGCATCAACGGCATCAGCTGGTGGGCGCGGCTGCAGGCGGGCACGCCGGACAGCCCGGTCGTGCGGGCCGCCGTCTCGGCGCGGATCGCCGCGTTGGAAGCCGCGTGGAATGCCGCCGACTAGGTCGTGCGGTGCCCGTCCCCGCCGTTGACGCTGACAGGTGGCGGCGGCGCGCCGGCGCGCAGCTTGCCGCTGACGGCATCCTTGGCGCGGTTCTTCAGCTCGTCGACCTGGGCCTGCAGGACGCCGGCAGTCGATTGAACTGTTTGGCTCCCGACGATCTTTCGGGCCACCCGGACGATCGCCTCGTACCGCTCGTGGCCAGCTCGCGCGCCCAGCACGTAGCCGATGGCCGCGCCGACGAACAGCGAGAGCTTCATGTGGTCTCCTCGGCGGTGGGTCCTCCCAGCCACGATAACGCGATCGGCGCGGCCCCGCGGATGGGATATCCTCGGACGGCCGCGCTGAACCGGTACCCAGGCGCGCACGGTCCCCCGTAGCTCAATTGGCAGAGCATCCGACTGTTAATCGGCAGGTTGCAGGTTCGAGTCCCGCCGGGGGAGCCCGTATTTACTGGGCTACAGGGGTCCGGCACCCAGCTAGATGATCTCCAGGGGCACGAGAGTGGCACAGACAGCCCAGTGGCACACACAGCGAGGCGCCCCGTCACCGTGATGGTGAACGGGGCGCTCGTGGCTTCCCTGGTCAGCTGGTCTGCTCGTCTCCGTTCTCGTTGCCGGGTGGTTGGTAGTCGCCAGACAGCCAGTCCTGGGCCGGCGAGTCTTCGTCGTAGTGGATGGGTTCCTGTGGTGTGCGCCGCGGCCGTTCATGCCGGCCGGGTGGCTTCGGGGTGGTGTCGCGCAGCAGCAGCCACGCCGCGACGACGCCGAGCACCGCGAGCGCGATGATGGCGACGACGCCCCATAGTGTTAGATCCGTCATTAGCCGTTCTCCTGACTAGAGCAGGTGGATGGTTAGGCCCGGTGCAGGTGTTCACAGCACCTCGCCGGGCCGCTCCGTTAGCTCAGCCCTCCTTCCAGCCAGCGCTCGAATGCCCGGTAGTCGCTGGCTTCCCAACAGGGAGAGCAGGTGAGCACGCTGAGCCCGCGGTGGAGGCAATAATTCCCGCCGTCGCCCACCGGCCCGCGGCAGAGGTAGCAGGTTGACGTGTCGATGCCGGCCGCGGCATGCGTCCGCTCGGTGCGATGCACTACGGCGTCGAGTTGGTCAACGAACTCGCTCACTGCGCCCCGCCGAGCACGTCCGAGAGTGCCCGTCCCGCGGCTGCCAGCGCGTCCTGGCTGGCATGCGAGTAGGTACGGCGCATGACCACCTCGTCGTGCCCGTGCCACTGCGCCACGACGTGATCGGGCACACCAGCGGCGCGCATCGCAGTGACGCTCGTGTGCCGGGCCGCGTGCAGGGTGACCGGCTCGACCCTGGCGGCCTGGCAGTGCTCACGCCAGAGGTCCGACCAGCGCTCGGGCCGGTAGGGCTGGCCGATCTCGTCGACCGCGAGCCAGCCGGTGCGCACGTGCTCGAAACCGAACTCGGCGGCGTGGCACTCACGTAGAGCTTTCAGCGCGGCCAGCTCGTCGGAGGGCAGTGGCAGGGTCCGCTCGCCGCGCCGGGTCTTGGTCGGTGTCTCGGCGGAGCGCTTACCGGATGCGTCGCCAACGACGCCGCGCTCGATCGTGATGGTGCCCGCGGTCAGATCGACGTCGCTCCACTTGAGCCCGAGCACCTCGGACCGGCGCAGACCGAGCAAAGTGAGCGCCCAGACGGCGCCGAGGCGCACGCCGGACAGGTACTCGCGCAGCGTGGCGTAGTCCGCGGCGGACAGCGCGCCGCGGTCCTTCGACGGCTTGCCGGTGGCCTGCACCCGCGCAGCGACATTGCGGACCACGAGCCCGTCGTCGAGCGCCTGGGCGAGGATCGAGCGCAGCACGAACAGCGTGAGCGCCGCGGTGCGCTGGGAGCGACCGGCGTCCGCCAGCTGGCCGACCATCCGCTCGACATCGGGACGGGTGATCTTCGCGAGCGGCTTGCCGCCGAACGCCGTGACCGCATGGGCGATCGCGGTGCGGTAGCCGGTCAGCGTGACCGGGCGAACGCGGCGCGCTCGGGTCGCCACCCAGGCCGTCGCGTATTCGGCGAACGACTGCCGATCGGGGGTAACCAGCACGCCGCGCTCCAGGTCCACCCGGTGCGCGGCGACGTGCGCGCGAGCCGCGCTCAGCGTGTCGTGCACGGACCGGATCTGCCGGCGCTGGCCATCAGGGCCGAGCCCGGCGTCGAGCCGCACCCGATAGCGCGGGATGCCTTTCCTGGTGAGCACGACGCGGATCGGCTCGCCGTCCTTGGGCTGCGCTATCCTCATCGTGCGCCTCCGTCCAGGTGCCGCTCTATGTCGTCGAGGGTGAGCCCGTAGCCGGACTCCAGACCGCGGGCGACGACGGCGTTGGTGCGGTCATCGATCAGCATGTAGGTGCCGTAGTCGAGCGCCAGCGGGTCGCGTCGGCGGGTCTTCTCAAGTCGCAGGCCGCGCCGCAGCGCAACCCGGCGCAGGCGGTTCTCGCGAACTTTGTTACTGGTAGCCATGCCAGCAAGTATGCTACAAGCTGTGCCTGGGAGGCATGTGGTACGCCTGAGAGGAACTCGGGTTGAGCCGGCTGCTGACGAACGAGCGGCCCGCGGCGCGGTATGCCGTGCGCCAAGACCTGTACCTGTGCATTGGCTGTGCCGGAACCAGTCAGACTTCGGAAAGGGCCGGATATCGGTTCTCGTAGAACCAGAGTCGTGGCCAGCAGACGTCGGCTGGATGTTGAAGTTCTGACGGCTTTTCAATCCACGCATCGCGCAGCACTGCCTCGGTCATGAAACGGCCGAGGACCTCAAGCTTGTCCTTCAGCCGTAAGGCGCGCGGAATGACTAGCTGTAGTTCGTCGCCCTGCTTGTTCGCCATCGCGCACAGCATAAGGTGGCTTGCCATACCGAGTGCTTTTCGAAGCTGACCAGCGTTCGGCCAGCGACCGAACGGCGGGACGGGGAGCCGCACTAGAAACAGGAAGTTGTGGTTGGCGGCCAGGTAGAGTTGCTGGTGCGGAAATTCATCGCTTCTGACATTAAACTCGGTGGTCAACAATGCCAGATCATCCGGTACGTAAGACGAGGAAACAATGTCCGAGTCCGCATAAAGCGTGTTCCCCTTAAAGCGGCTCACACCAGCGCGAATGATGGTGAGGTCACCTTTCAGGATGACCAACGTATCGTCCGAGATCGCTCGGTTGTGTGCCAGGACGTTCCGTACCTGAGACACGGAAAGCAGTCGATTGGCCAGGACCTCGCCGCTGAGACCGCACAATTCATTGAGCCGCGACCCAACCGCACGGAGGCGGAGCAGGTCCGCCAGTTGGCTGTGCGTGGTCGACCACAAGAGTTCCTCCTCGGCGTCGACGCCGAGGTACCATCGCGCGCTGTTGCTCTTAGATTGGTTCTCCAGGCGACGACGTAGATCCGGTTCCAGTGTCGTCGCCCACGCTGGGCCATCCGCAAGCAGAAGCGCAGCCAGACATATTCGGCGCAACCAGGTCTCGGCTTCGAAGACGAGGCGATAGCCTTCGGCGTTCGCAGCGGGAAACAGGATCTCGCCCGACCATTCGCTCCTCGGCACCCATCGACCGTAGACGGTGGGGCATAAGAAAACGATCGTCGGCATGACGACTAGTACAACTCTGCAGCGTCCGGGATCGCCGGCGTCGACACCAGCAGTGGACTCAGCTCCATCCGCTCCATCACCCTCAAGCCGGGGAACACACCCAAGGCAAGATCGCGTTGACCTGCCATCGCCGATGCCCAAGAACACACGATCCTTGGATCAGCGGGCGCAGGGGCAGGATACTTGGCGGCGTGGATCTCAACGACCTGCTGGCTGTCATGGACCGCGCCGCAGCGAACCTCGACAAGCTCGATGCCGTGTGGCAGCGGGCCGAACCCTTCATTCCGTCATCACCGGCGCGAGGCTCAGTTCGGGAGTACGACGATCTCGGCCGAGCGTGGCAGGACCTGTTGGTTGGTTTACCACCGATCGACGGCTTCACCGTAACCGAGCCACTTCCTGACATCGACGGCGTAGGTCAGAGCTATCTCGACTTGTGGGAAATCGGAGAGCCATCCTTCGACCTCGCTGAGTGGACCGGGCGGCCAGGGCGTCAGTTGGAGGAGTACCGGTATCGGCTGGGTAGGGCGCGACGGCGGGCCGTCCGCGATCGACTCCGTGAGCTCGTCACGCTGATCGACTCATGCCTGCCGCTGGTGTTGTCCGGGGTTGCGAGGGATTCGCAGATCGAGCTCGACAATGAAAGGACCGCGGCCTTATCGGCCGCCGTCGCCGAAATCGATCGTTTGATAGGCGAGACCGCCCGCCGGGGCCGCTGGAGTGACCTGTACCGACACATGCACGTCAGTCAGGGTCACGACTGGCACGACATCGCCGAGTTCGACTGGCCCACCGTCAAACCCGACATCGAGGCGGCAGGTTTATCCGACATTGACCCCGTTCCGGTTCCTGACATCGACCTCGGGCACGCAGCGTCCTCCAACCCCTCCGGGGGCGTCACGACTGCGCTCGACTGGAAACAGCTCGATGACGACGGTTTCGAGCGTCTCCTGTTCGATCTGCTCAACGCCCTGGCCGGTTATCAGAACGTCCAGTGGCTGATGCAGACCCGAGCGCCGGACCGCGGTCGTGACCTCTCGCTCGAACGCGTCTCTGATGACGGGGCGGGCAGTGTTCGGACCGAACGGGTCCATGTTCAGGCCAAGCATTGGCTGTCACGGTCTGTTTCCGTCCCAGAGATTGCCGCGACCGTGGCCGCGGTAAGCCTGTGGCAACCCCCGCTGGTGCGCGTACTCATCCTCGCGACGTCAGGTCGATTTACTGCGGACGCGGTGGCCTGGGCTGAAAACCGCAACGAGAGCGGCACGGCGCCGCATGTGACTTTGTGGCCCGATAGTCACCTGGAGCGGTTGCTGTCGCAGAAACCTCAGATCGCGGCTGCATACGGGCTTCGCTGAGCGCTGTCCGGGGCACAGGTCCGGCGCTGATGACGCTGTGCTCGGCTACTGGGCCCCGCGCTTGCCGACTTGCCGATGGAATTCGGTGAGCGTGAGAGCTACCAGGTTCGCCACGCCGATCCAGCCGTCCTCAGCTCCGCTCGGTCGCGGAGAACCTGAGCCGCGCCGGTCGCGAGTGCACTCGCCGAACGGCTTGAATCCGCCTCGCTCGACTTCCACGAGAACTGCTTACCTCGACAGCGTGCGAGGTCATTAGTGGTGCAATTACCAGCGGGACGGATCAGGGAGGCTCACCGATGACGGCCCCAACGCGGCTGATAGGCAACCGGTACGAGCTCGGTGAGCTCCTCGGCTACGGCGGCATGGCCGAGGTGCATCGTGGGCGCGACGTGCGGCTCGGCCGCGATGTCGCTATCAAGGTGCTGCGCGCCGATCTCGCGCGTGACCAGTCGTTCCTGAACCGGTTCCGCCGCGAGGCGCAGGCCGCGGCCGGGCTCAACCACCCGGCGATTGTCGCCGTCTACGACACCGGCGAGGACCACGGCCCGGACGGGGCCGTCCCCTACATCGTCATGGAGTACGTCGAGGGACGGACGCTGCGCGACATCCTGCGCACCGAGGGACGGCTGCCGGCCCGCCGCGCGATGGAGATCACGTCCGAGGTCTGCGGCGCCCTGGACTTCAGCCACCGCAACGGAATCGTGCACCGCGACATCAAGCCGGCGAACGTCATGATCACGCGCGACGGCTCGGTCAAGGTCATGGACTTCGGGATCGCGCGGGCGCTGTCCGACAACGCCGCCACGGTGACCCAGACGGCTGCGGTCATCGGAACGGCGCAGTACCTCTCACCCGAGCAGGCGCGCGGCGAGTCGGTCGATGCCCGCTCGGACGTCTACTCGACCGGCTGCCTGCTGTACGAGCTGGTCACCGGGGCCCCGCCGTTCACCGGCGACTCCCCGGTGGCCGTCGCCTACCAGCACGTGCGCGAGAACGCCCCGGCGCCCTCCTCGGTCAACCCCGAGGTGCCCCGTGCGCTCGATTCGATCGTCATGAAGGCGCTCGCCAAGAACCCGCTCAATCGCTACCAGTCGACCGCCGAGATGCGCGCCGACCTGCAGCGGGCGCTGGCCGACCGTCCGGTCGAGGCGGAAGCGATCATGACGGACGCCGAGAAGACGCAGTTCATCGCCCGCGAGGCGGACGGAGAGGGCGAGGAGGAGTCCCCGCGCAGCAAGTGGATCGGGGTGGCCCTGGTGGCGGCCCTGCTGCTCGTGATCGGCGGCGCCGCGTACGCGATCGTCGCGCTCGGCAAGTCCGGCACGCCGAAGACCTACCCGGTGCCGAACGTCATCGGCCAAACGGTGCCCGCGGCGACGCTGGCCCTGCAGAAGGCGGGTTTCCTGACGATAGCGACGCCGACGACCTACGGTGGTCCGTGCGGAGCGAATCCGGCCGAGGCCCCACAGACGGTGACCGAGGGGAAGGTCTGCACCCAGAACCCGGCCGCGGACTCCAAGCAGACCAAGGACACCCGGATCACCTTCACCACCTACAAGAAGCCCACGATCGGGCTGCAGGACTACCGCAATCAGCCCTATGCCCAGGCGGCGGCGGCGATCTCTGCGCTCGGCTTGAAGCCGGTTCGCAAGGACGTCGACAATGCAGCCGCGGCCGGCACGGTTGTCGACCAGAGCCCGGCGCCGTACTCGCAGGTCGCATCCGGCTCGACGGTGGCGCTGTCGGTGTCGACCGGCAAGGTCGGCGTGCCGAACGTCGTGGGGAAGAAGATCGCCGATGCCCAGGCCACGCTGAGCAGCGCGGGCTGGGGCAACGTGCAGATCGGTGATGCCGAGCAGACGACGGACAAGGCCAAGGACGGAACCGTCGCCGCGCAGAGTCCCGTTGCGGGCTCCGTCTTCCCGCAGACCCAGCAGATCACCCTGGTGCCGTACCAGTTCGTGCAGCCCACGCCGACCGTCCCACCGCCGACGCCGACCGTCCCACCGCCGACGCCGACCGTCCCACCGCCGACGCCGACCGTCCCACCGCCGACGCCGACCGTCCCACCGCCGACCCGACCGTCCCACCGCCGACCACGACCGTCCCACCGCCGACCACGACACCTCCACCGTTCTCGCCACCGGCGCCGTGATGCGTTACCAGCTCATTGGCTGGCCCGTCTCGCGAGCCGTCTCGTCGAGCTGGAGCTTTTCCGCTTCGAGCTGCGCGCGCTCGCGAGCAACCTCAGCCGCGCTGGGCTTCTTCTCTTCGAAGTGCTCCGCCTCCTCTTCGAAGAAGCGCGCCTCGTCGTAGATCAGCTCCGCTCGGTCGCGGAGAACCTGAGCCGCGCCGGTCAGATCCTCGCGAGTGCACTCGCCGAACGGCTTGAATCCGCCTCGCTCGACTTCCACGAGAACTGCATCCGCTTCCTCGCTGGTCCGTGCCGCGCTGATCTTGTCGTATGCGGATACGTCGTCTGCCATCTCGATCACCTCCCTTGAACGGGTGGCAACGCCTGCCCGCGTCTCGGCTGCTCGCGGCGCTCCCGCCAAGCATGAGCGTGTGCGCCGTCGTGGTCGACCTGGAGCTGGCAGCGCTTCCCACTCGCCGATACCGCAAGGCAGCGGTATGGGTCTGTGGATGGGTCGAACACGTCAGCGCCCACACCACGATAGTCGAACAGCTGTTCGGGAAATACAAGAGCTACCTGCGGTTAAACACAAGCGACACGAGGAACAGGACGAATACGGCGATGGCGATCCACCACAGCACGTGGACCGCGAAACCGAGGCCGCCCAGCAGCAAGGCCAGTACCAGCAGAACGATCACGAGAGCCATAACGGTTCCCCTCTGTCATGTCCTTAGGGCAGGTCGCCTGGCCTGTCCCTCCCACGGCGAGACCCGGGCCGGACGACGTGCCGTTGCGACCTTATCCGGATGGTGATCAGTAGCTGCCGCCGCCCGACGTGGTGACAACGGCAGTCACAAGCGCAGCGATGATAAGGATCGCCAGGGTCGCTGCGGCCAACCAGATATTTACGAACCGGGCCTCGCGCATGTCGCTCACGGGCAGATTCGTACCCACCATTGCCGGACTCAAAACGTCGATGCTGGGGCCGACACACACGAGCGTCCGTCACCGATACGTCCGGGTGAGCGGGCCGCTCTGCGGTGCGCTCAGGCGCCCTGACTCATTGAGATCACCTTGCCGACCTTGCGTGCTGGTGGGATCTTGGTTCCTGGTGGCTTGTTGCGTGGGCAAGTTCTCGATTGAACACCGGCCGCATGGGGGACGGACAGCAACCTCAGTTCAATGGCGGAGGCAGCCCATGAAGATCGCCATCCCTCGCCCGGGCGAGCTCATTGTCGAGATTGCCAAGGTCATTCGCGAGTGCGGTTCGCTGACTGACCGGCAACGCCAAGAACTCGCGGGAGACCTCGCCGACATGCTGCAAGAGCGGGTGTTGGGGTTCGGCCCGAAGTTGTCAGCCGCCTTCGTGGAGTCGGCTACCGATTGGCGAGCGGCGAGCTAAACCGGAGCTAAACCAGTACCCATCGCCAAGCTGAAGGGCCGAGAGTCGTTCGAGTAGGGCGGGGAGTAGTCAGACACCGAGAAGGGCCCTGAGCTGGGCGTATGGCCGCTCGACCGGCGGCAGTTCGCGCGAGGGCTCGGGCTCATCGCCGTAGAGCGAGGCGTAGATCTCGTCATCGCTCAGCGCATCGACGCTGGCGGAAGCGACTGCCCGCTGGCGGTCGCGCAGCTCGTCGGTCGGGTACAGGGCCTCGTAGTCATCGGCCGGCTCGATCGGGGCGGCCGAGGCAGCCACCCGACGCGGCGAGCCAGGGCGGCCATAGTCGCGCTCATACTCGCGAACCCACTTGTCCGCGGCTGCTGCCTCTGCCGCGTTCACGTGATCTCCTCTTCAGCGTTTCCTGGCAAGCGTACTGGCGCTGTGGTCGAGTTCGTGCGCGGCGCGGTCGGTCTCGGCCAAATGCGTCGAGCGGCGACCGGCCGACCATGCGCAGCGCCGGCATCCGACGCGGTGTTCGGGCGCGGTCGTGCCGTTCGCCGTGCCACTCGCGGCGCGGCGGTGCCTGCGAGCCTTGCGGCGCGGGGCTTGCACAGCGCCGGCCATCCGATCGATTATCGGGTGTCAACCGTTCAGGTCTCGTCGGTTCGACGGATACGCCTCGTCGACCAGCGAGTCGAACTTACGGTGATCGGCCTCGGTCATCTGCCGGACGAGACGGGGGTTGTCACTACGAGTCCCGAGCACTTCGGCCACGGCCAGGTCGGTCGCCCAGCCATCCTTCAGGTCGGCGACGCGCGGCAGAGGGCGAGGGTCCGAGCCGAACGCCTCTGTGATCGTCGCAGGGAAGCCGGCGTCGTCGACCGGTGCATCGTCGAACGGCGCGGGTGTGAAAGTAGGCGTGGCGGGCGGAGCGTCGCTCTTCGGTGGCGTAGGCGGAGGTTGCACGCCATCTCGCACGAACTGCTCGCGTAAGGTTTCTCGGTTGACGCCGACCTCCTCGGCGATGGCAGCAATCGACAGACCGAGCACGGTTCGCAGCATGGTCGCCTGCTCGATCTGGTCCGCGGTCAGCACCCGCGGTCGTCCGCCCACGTTTGGCATGTCACCTAGGGTGCCACGGTCATCCGTCCAGGGGCAGGAACCTAGATAGGCTGTGACAGGAAACCTGTCGGCAGGGAACCCCGAATTGATCTTGCCAAGATCATCCTGATTAGATGGATCAGCGAAAAAGTAAACTCCCCTATATAGGGGCCGACGAGCGAGTTTACAAAACTGCTGATCCATCTAATCAGGATGATCTTCACTGATCATCTTCGGCATCCCTGAAGCGCACTCCGACCCAGGCTTGATAGGTGTTCGGTACCTCCCCGTATGCCTTGCCGGGTCGGTCCAGTGCACCGTGGGAGTCCGACTCGCGATGCACAGCGCGCTTCTCCATCCGGACCGGTAGCCCGCGATTGCCCGTCAGCCGGCTAGCCATGGTCCTGTCGGTCCACGTGTGCTGCCCGTGCGCCTCCAGCCAGATGTTGAGTTCAGCGAGCAGGTCCGTGGACATCACGTGCCAGCCAGGATCGTCGATCAGTCGCTCGGCGACGAAGCCACCCGCCGAGTCCTGCCGGCCTCGCCACGCCGCGGTGTCGTCGAGCACGCGCTGCGGTGGAGCGGGCATCCGCTTGTCATGCTCGTACCAGCGCCGGGCACGGGGGACGAGATCGGCGAGGATCGCTCGATGGACGTCCGGGTCGCGCTTGACGCGATCCCGCAAACCGGGATCGCCAAGCCGGTCGGAATCCTCGACAACATCGGCGCGGCGTTTCACGAACGTGTACGGAAACCGGATCAGCTCCAGCCGTCGCCACGTGCCGTGGTCGGTTTCGACGACGGTAGGCTCGTAATTGCTGGACAGGAACAGCGTGTGCGAGCTGTCGAAAGTGATGTTGTCCTTGTGCGTGTAGCGAGCGGTGATGACCGGGGAGAGCACTTCCTTCAGCTGCCCGATGTCGAGCACGTGCAACTCGGACGGCTCCTCCAGGAAAGCGAAGCGCACGCCGAGCAGCGGCATTTTCTCGGTAGGGTGTTTCTGCCCTTCGCCGAGCAGCAGCTTTTTCGGCATCAGCGCAGCGTAGTCGCCTAGCGCCGCGGCGATGCCGGCCAACAACGTGGACTTTCCGTTTTCCCCGTCGCCTTGCAAGACGGGCAGCTTGTCGTCCGGCGGAGTGTGGCCGGTGATCGCCTGACCGAATCTGTCGAGCAAATACGTGCAGACCTTCGGGGGCAGCGCGGCCTTGGCCTTCGTCCAGTCGGGATGGGTGTAGCCGGGCACGTAGTCGACCGCAGTGCACTTGGTCAGCAGCAGATCGGGGTCCGGGTCGAACAGCTCCTCGGTTCGCAAGTCGATCGGGCCGCTCGGCATGTTCAGCAGATTTGGGTGACGGTCGAAGTCCACGGCCTGGCGCAGCACCGCACCGCGGACCAGTGACGCGACAGGATTGATCTTGTAGGCGAACTGGAGCTTGGCTATCTCGATCAGCCGCTCGGGTGAGGCAGTGCGGGAGGCCGCCTCGCGAGCCATCCAGCCGCGAAAGAAGGTGCGAATCTCTTCGACAGCGGCGAC
The DNA here is from genome assembly GCA_963839175.1 of uncultured Actinomycetota bacterium. Classification (GTDB taxonomy): domain Bacteria; phylum Actinomycetota; class Actinomycetes; order Mycobacteriales; family Jatrophihabitantaceae; genus CAWIUB01. The sequence continues at coordinate 103,776 of CAWIUB010000010.1, read as the reverse complement.
GTCGGAGGACAGCTCCCAACGGGTGCCACCCCAGGAGCGGTAGCCGATCCGATCGACCCAGACGAAGCGGCCGGCGAACAGCTCGGTGGCCACCTTGTCGACCAAGCCGGAGTCGCTGAACTCAGTGATGCTGCCAGACTTCGCTGCCTTGGCTGCTGCGATCTTCTCCCGCTGCTCCGCGTCGAGTCGAGCGACGTTGCTGTGCGGTTCTTTGTCGGTCACGGTCGATCGTTCCTTCCGAGGAGATCCACGAACTGATCAGGGCCCGTCCACGAGTAGCCATCGGCGCGAACCTTGGCCGGCGTGACAGACTTGGATATCCGCCGCAGTAGCGGGATCGGCACCCGCTCCAGTTGCTCGACGGTGAAGCCCGCGGTGAGGTGGTCGCTGACATCGTTCGAACCTTCGCCACGGGCGCAGACGACGGATACTCGCCGCGGTCCGACGACTTCGCCGACTAGTTCGTAACGGCGCAACGCGCACAGGAAGCCTGCGTCGTCCAGGTCCGCGCAGATCACCACGCGTCGCGCACCGGCCAGCCAAGCGGCCTGTTCGGCGGTGGCCTTGCTCGCGCCCTGATGGTGTGAGGTGGCTGCGTAGCCGAGGCGGACTAGGTGGCTGGTGTCGAACGGCTGCCTGAGGGGGTGACCGCTGACGGCGGAGTGCCGGTGGGCCGGTGTCGCGGCGCCTGGGTCGAGTTGAGCGCGACCTGCGATCGGTGCTGCTGTGAGCGATTTGCGGTGGCGGTGAGGTGGTGGCGGCCGCTTGTGGCTGCCGGGTACGGCGTTGTGCTGCCTGGATCGGCCTATCCGGCCGCTGTGGCCCATCCTTGGTTCGGCGTGCCGGCCACGGCGAGCGCGGCCAGGCGTGCGAGGTTGACGGCGGCGGCGAGCAGGGCGAAGTCGGCGGCGACCTTGGTCTGTCCGCGGACCCGGGCGCGCCTGCCGCCGTGGTGGCGGCGCATCAGGTGCCCGATCTTGCGTTCCACTTTGGGTCGGGTGGCGCGGTAGTCGGCGACCCAGTCCGGGTCACGCTGCCGGTGCCGTGCGTGGGCGAGTTGCTGCTCATACGGGCCGATGCCGATGCTGCGCCCGCCAGCGGCCTTGGTGCACTGCTCGCGCAGCGGGCAGCCGGTGCAGGCCTGGCCGAAGCTGGCGGTGCCGGCCCCGTCGGCACCGCGGCGGATCGGCGCGGTGTTCCCGGCGGGACAGGTCACGCTGTCCTGTTCGAGGTCGATGTCGAAGCGGTCCTTGCTGAACAACCCGCCCGCGGCGACCGGCTGCTGGGTCTTGCACTTGGACTCGATCCCGGCTTGGTCCAGCCGGTCGTGGAACTGTCCGGTGCCGTAGGCGTTATCGCCGTAGACACTGGCCTGATCCGAGCCGGCGTCGCTACCGGCATCACCGGCCTGCCCAGAGTCGCTGCCCGGCGCGGCCTCGCCGGCGGTATCGGATGCCTCGACGACCTCGTCAGCAACCCCATCGGTGCCGGTGCCGGTGTCGGTGGCCTCGCCGGTGTCGGTGTCGTGGTCGGTGTCGTGCTCGTCGAGCAGGTCTGCGATGAGGTCTTCGGCGACGCTGGCGTCCCCGGCGTTACCGGCGCTCACCGTGGTGGCGGTGATGATCTCGGTGTCGGGGTCGATGCCGACATGCCCCTTGTAGCCGTCGAAACCGCGCGCCGCGGTCTTGTGCCCGTGCCGGGTCTCGGGATCCACGGTGGAGATCACCCGGTCTTTGGCGACCCGCCGGGCGATCCGGAACACCCCGGCCTCGTCGCGGTCGAGGTCTTGGCCGAGCACGGTGGCCAGCAACGCCGCGGCCTGGGCCACCGCGTCGGTGAGTTCTCTGCCGTCCAGCACCGCCAGCAGCGCCATGCCGTCGCGGGCCAGCGCGTCGACCAGCTCGGCCCGCGCGTCCGGGTCGTCGTAGTCACACACCGGCTTGCCCGCAGCGACGTAGTCGTCATCACGCCCCAGCACCGCCCGGAGCTCGCCGGCCAGCTCGCTGTCTGCGGCTTTGAGCAGCCCCCGGATCGCCGAGCGGACCAGGGTGACGGTGTCCATCGTGGCGACCGCGTCATACAACGCTGTGGAGTCCAGCACCCGCCGCCGGCCCACCAGCCCGGCCGCCTTGGCCACCTCGAGCACCATGTCGAAGATCCGGTCCGGCGCGGCCGAGGCGGCCAGCCGGGCGCGCATGTCCACCAGCACTGTGTGCACGAACCCCGGGTAGTCGAAATCCAGCCCGCCCGCCGCGTACTTCCACCGCGCGTCGAAGCAGAACCGGTCGGCCGCCTCCCGGTCGCTGCAGCCCTCGATGCGTTGCAACACCATCACCACCGCCACGATCTGAGGCGGCACGCTGCGTCGGCCCACATCGGTGAACAGGTCGGCGAACATCTCATCGGGGAACAGCCGGTGACACTCCCGGTGCAGCAGCCCGTAGATCGACTCCGGTCCGACCCGGCCGTCACAGAACCCGGCCGTGGACCGGAACAAATCAGCCTGCCTCGGCGCCAGCCCCAACGTCACGACTCACCCCGGCAACCACGTCCCTGCGGCATAGGCACATGCTCCCAGAGATGATCAACAAGACGCGGCACCGCCACGCGACGAAAAACACCAGCCACCTAGCGCGTCGGCATCTTTTTCACCCTCGGCCCAGTAGACGGTCTCGCCGGCCTCGATCGCCGCGAGCAACCCCGGTAGCCGGTAGAGGATCGCATCGGCGCCCCTCGGCTTGCGCCACACGCGGTAGCCCGACGCCTCCGAGATCGACTGGTAGCGGAAGTCCTTGGTTCGCTGGGTGCCGATCAGCCGCTCCGGCCAGCGCTGTAGTTGCTGCCCCGCAGGCAGCCGGTCACCGGGGTAGACCTGGCGCCAGACCGGCTCGCAGACGTACCCGATCGGCCAGGTCAGTGCGAACCGTACTTTCGTGAACAGCTCGGCGCCGTGCTCGTCGCGGTAGCGGTACGTGCGGATGCGGCGACGTAGCGGCGTGGGCGCCTCCATGATGATCGGCGGAGCGCCGTCCTCCGAAGTCTCATAGAACCACTCCCTGAAGCCGAGGTGCTCGGCGCCGTTGAGCTTCTTGATCCGCTTCCAGCGGTAGTGCTCGGCCCAGTTGTACCCGTCATGACTCCGCCGGCTCATGACGCGCCTGTCTCGCCCGGATAGGATGGCGTCCACTCGCGGGCGTAAAATTCGTAGTCGCTGACCTCGCGGTCGGCCCTCACCGGCCCGAGCACGCCGGCCCGAAGGGCTCGGCGGTGCTCGGCTTGAAAGGTCCGCGCGGCCGAGCGGTAGGCATGGCAGGCGGCAATGAAGCGGTGGAAGTCGGCGTCGCTGCGCCGCTCGCGCTCGACCTCGACCTCGCGGGCCAGCCGACGAGTGAGCAGTTCGTCGGGCGGGTTCTGCGGTACCGTGACGACCGTCCTGTCTTTGGTCGGAGGGGACACATTCAGTTGGTAGTGCTGTTGCCCGTCGCCCCGCAGCGGCGGGCGTTCAGCGTCTCGAAACGGCACAGCGCCCTGGAGAGGTCGATCTTCTCCAGGGCGCGTGTGGTGATGCTGGTCGAGCGTGGTGATGCTGGTCGAGCGGTGGATCTAGGCGGACTCCTGCCTGTCAGCCAGCGCGTCCAGGTCGCTGCGCTTGATCCGGATAGCGCGCTTGCCGAGCCGGGTGTACGGGATCATGCCCTCCTGCATCCGGCGATAGACGGTCGAGATGCCCACGTCCAGGTAGGCAGCCGCCCCATGCGGGGACAGGTACTTCTCGGGCTCGAACCTCGGCCTGGGCTCTGGCTCGTACTTCGACTCGGGCTCGGGCGGGGGCGCGAGCGCGGCTGCGAGGGTGGCCGCGAGGGCAGCGAGCTGTTCTGGCGACAGCTGAGGGTGTGTGATGGCCTTGGCGGGCACGGAGCGCTCCTGAGCATACGGAAACCCCGAGCTGAAGTCCGCTCGGACGACCGCGACTCGTAGCGCCAGGCGGCGCCGGATCTCCACCGCCACGTCCTGCCACTTTCGCGGGGTTTATCCGGGGCACACTACCCAGACCTCGGAGCCTAGCACGCTCTCTGGGCGTCCGCGGGCGTCCGTGAACGCTTCACGCTAGCGATCGAGCTTTCCCTTACACAGAGTCGATTCACGATAGGCTCGGGCGTGTCGGAGGTCGAGTGCGCGTCGCCCGTCGACATGGCGGGCCGCGTTCGGTCCCTGGGCTACTTGGACCCGGCCCGAAGATCGGGCGTGGCCCGCCACCCACCGAGCGGACGGAGATCGGATCGGATGAGCGTCGCGGCCGGCGCGCGGGCCGTCTGCCTGATCTGCGAGCGGAATTTCCACCCCACGCATCCCCGCCAGCTCTACTGCTCACGGCCATGTGTCGACGAGTCCCGGCGCAAGCCCCGTACTTACCAGCGCGACGGGTGCAACGCGCCACCGCGCAGCCACGGCGCCAAGCACTGCCAGCCGCACGCCGACGAGGACATGCGGCGACGGGCAGCCGAGATCACCCAGCGGCGCTGAAGACCGGGGTCAGGCCGGACGGCCGGCTACCGCATGAGCAGCGTCGCAGAGCTTCGCGCGCTACAAGAGCGCGGAGACATTCGTCTGGACCAATGAGCGGTACTTCGCTCAGAGTTCCGGCACGGTGTACTCGTCTCCGAATGCCTGGATCGCGGGATCACCTGTCTTGATCGCGGACTCTTCTTCACTCAACTCTTCGAGGACAGTCTTCTCGCCGCTACGCAGGGTCTCAGCTCGACTGGGCTCCCCGGCCAAGCTGGTTGCAATGGTGAACGCGCCAGTCCGGCCCTTGATCGTGCGAAACGTTCGCCCGATGGCCAGGCGGTCCTCAGTGAGAACGATCTTTACGATGGTCTTTGCCACTGGCACGGAGCCAAGAATCTCATGCGTCACCGGGTCCCTGATATCGACGGCGTTTCGGTTGAGAATCGCGAAACGCATCCCAAGGCGCACGCCATCCCGCACTCCCTTATTGAGCACTAGCTCCCGCTCGTTGAGCACGCGGGCAACGCTCGCCTCGATCGGGGACTGCTCATCCCCGGTCATGGACGCCCGGCCCCCTTCGGGGTGATGTCCTCAAGCACAATCGGGTGTACCTCCCGCCAGTCATCCACCGCTTGTACAAAGCCCTCCTCCGCCACGCTCAGAACGACACTCAGTTTGCCCATGGCGGCACGTAACTCCTCTGGCCCGGCCTTCCGCGCTTCATAACGCTCAGCTAGTTCTCGTGCGGCTACCACAAAGCTTGCATTGGCGTACAGCTGGCGCACCGCGCTACGTGCATGACTCGGATCCGCCCGTCCCTCACGACTAAACGCAACGGCGCCACCAATCTGCAAGAAACCGGCCACGACTGCCAGCAACACAGTCTGTGACCGTGAGGCAGGCTTCTTCGCGGTTCCCATGAACGCGATCAGGACTGTCAGGCCGAGGCTGAGCGCGACAAGACCAATACCGGCCATTCGGGCAAAGGACATGCGGGGTAACCATGCGATCCGGCGCTTCTGCACAGACGGCTGACCGCTCGCCATCTGACCCCCTGACATTTTGTCGCTCCCGCGTGCCCGGCCAGGGCGGCACCCTACCAAGCTGGCCCGGTAATGGCCCGTAGACAGTTGACCCGAAGTGGACAGCGTGAGTCTCAGTGAGCCGTACTGAGCCGCGGTCACGGAAACCGTTCGAGCACCGATTCTCCTAGCGCGGCCAGGACTTCCCCCGTCGCGAAGCGGAGGGCGTGGGATTCGAACCCACGAGGACACTTCCGCGCCCTAGCGGTTTTCCATGCTGCGTTTGTTGCCTTCGATCCGACGCGCATCGGCCGCGACTTGCTCGCGAGTTAACACTGGCTGGTCGATGCTTCTGGGCCGATCCGCCAAGAAGCATGGCCAACGGTCTTGAGGACCGCGCTTCTGACGTCTCAGTTGCCGAGCGTCGGCAGCTGGCCGCTCCAGCTCTTCCGAGTCGCATCCCAAGCTGGACCAGCTCATCTCCTTACGGCACGAGTTGATCTCCCCAGTGGCACGGCCAGTGGCACAGAGGGCCGACTACCAGCGACTATCACTGACCAGATCGCGGGCTCAGATCCCAGCAATTCCGGGACCTCTGACCACTCCTGACTACCCCTGAGCACGTACGTGCTGCGACTGTTAATCGGCAGGTTGCAGGTTCGAGTCCCGCCGGGGGAGCCGAGAAGTGCTGGGCTGTAGCCACTTGCAAGAGCATTCCCGGACCCGACTGGTCAGACATTGGTCACACGGCGCCTGCCGGTGCGTCTCTTCCCCGGCGTTTAGAGGCGCGTCGCACTGCACACAGCAGCCCGAGCCGAGGCACAACATGCCGATAGCTCGGCGGCGGGGGAGGGGCTAGGGCTCTTCTGGGCCAGTCTCCTCGTGCTACTCGGCGGTGTCGTAATCACCGCGCTCGCCTGGATCGGGTTGACACGACTCCTCCAGCACCGATGGCCGTGGTACCCACAGCTCGCTCATGGCCAGACGCCCACCTCGACCCTTGACATTACGAAGGTCGCGCTCAGCATCGTCATGATCATCGGGTGCCGGCGAGCACACCGGAGAGCGGCCGTCCCGCGGCTGCGAGAGCGTCGGCGTCCGGGTGGCTTTAGGTGCGGCGCATCACGACCTCGTCATGGCCGTGCCCCCCGCGACGACGTCGTGCGCAGTGGTCTCGCGATGATCACACCCGGGTGGCCGCCCGCGCGCCTGGTGTCTCGCCCCGACGGCCGACCCTCCGCAGGCGGTTGCGCGGCTTAGATCTTCCGATACGTAGGTCATCCGTTGGTGCGCTCGACCGCCGCGCCCCCGCGGAGGGCGTCGAGGAGTAGCCGGTTGCGTTCGATCGTGCCGCCCATCTCGGCGGCGAGGCGGTCAGCGGCTGCTGCCTCTGACTCGATCGTGTGACGGCAGTCATCAGCGATAGCCGAACCGAGACCGCGCCGAATCTCGACTCCCATCCGGTGGGCGCCGCCCAGCTGGGGATCGAAGTCGTACAACGCCAGGACGTAACTCCAATCGGTGTACAGCTCGTCGAGGTACGACCCCGCGCTGAAGGCAAGGAGGATGGTGCGTAGATCGATCGCATCCCGCGTGGTAGTCATCCTTCGGTCGCGCCAGGCGTGCAGCTTGAGCACCGCCTGCGCAGGTAACGACGCGACGCGGATCACGACGCCTCCCGGCAACGTCACGACGACGGCACACACAAGGGCCTCGCGGAATCCAGTGGTGTTCATGACGAAATCACTTGGCCATGTGATCGTGCGGCCAGCCGACTCCACCCCACCGAAGGGGACCACGTCCACCTCGACATCTTCGACGCGGAACGAGTGGCCGCTGTTGCCGATCGGGGCGAGAGCAGCGGTGAGGCGCCAATAGTCTGCCCAGTCGGCTACCGCGACGGCGATGTCGATGTCGGCCGTGGCGCGCTCCGGCAACACGCCGGTCGCCTGACGGATCAACACATCGCGAGCGGCAGCGCCGATGAGAAGAGTCTCGACGCCGTAGTTGCCCGCGTGCTCGAGCAGAACGGACAGCACGCCGGCCAGCAGTCCGAATTCCGCGCTAGTCGAGACGTCGTAGGACTTCATCGGTCATTCGCAGTTGCACCGCAGCTTCGATCTGCCTCGGGTCGTCGCTCGCCAGAAGGTCGGCGTAGACAAGCGGAGCAGGGACAGTGATGGCCTCCTCCCATGCCGACACGTTCCAGAATCGTCGGCGGACAACGACATTGGCGGCAGCCATGTCTGCCTTTCGCATCCGGAATTTGGCCAGCAGCCGGGTCGGAAGAGCTGTTGCGTAGATGACACCCTGAGCAGGGAGTAGACGCCGGTCCGCGTGCCACGCGGCGGTTTCGCCGCCCCACTGTGCGCCGACGCGGCGAAGGGCGGTGTCGGCAGAGGTCCACCATCGTCCGGCGTCGGTCGCGTAGCTGCCGACGGTGAGCCTCGGAAACAGGCGCAGCCGGTAGCCCTCGACCCAACGGTCGAGCAGGTGGCCGGTTCGGTGGAGCCGCCTGCGTTCGTCGTCGCGCGTCGAGACGTAGTGTTGGGCGCTCAATTCACGGAAGGCCACGGACACCGAGCCGAGCGCAGTCCCGCTCGCCTCAGCCAGCGCCCTCATGGGCAGATCGACCATCGTCGGATCGGCGAGCAGGACGAAGACCAGCTGTACGCCGGAGCGTGTCATGAGCGGTGAAGAGCTCATGTGCGATCCACTCTGCTTGCGAGGCCGGCCGGCCACCTCAACGTGGGTCGCTCCGAGATGCAGGTACATGTTGCCGTCGAGATCCGCGCACGCCAGGCCGAGCCTGCGGCAGGCCTCGATGTTCGCGGGGCTGAGGTGCTCGACAATCAGCAGAACCTGGTGCTTCGTCCTCGCGGGGGCGAGTGCGGCGACAACCGGTGGGGACGCCCTCGAGCGGAACGTCGCCCTGAGGCGCTGGCTCTTGGTTCCGGTGCGGATTGACAGGACGGCATCGCCTGTTGCGGAAAGGTCCTCGGTGATCGTGACGTGCAGGCCGCGGTCTTCAAGGTGAGCCGCGACAGTGCTGAGCCATGTCTCTTGAGTGTTCAGCTCGGCGTCTTGTTCAAAATTTCTGAACACATGAAGATTATGAACGCTCACTCGCTTCCCCGCAACCTCCGCCATCCGCCGCACAGGGATGTAGCGGTTGGAACACGTGACCCTGCCCGACGAGTATGGCCAGCCGCGCAACGGATCCGTACACCGACAGCCTGTATTCGCGGGCATTGAGGTCTCACAGGCCCGGGATTCCGGGCGTGGACGTGAGCCGGCGTGCGTGGAAGATCGCCGCGGTTGTCACGCAAATAGACATGCACCTGGCACGTGGCCAAGCGCGACCCTATCTACATGGCAGGAGTGTCAGCGCCGTGACGTGGCGTGGCCGGACGACAGGAGAGTGACGATGGTCGAGGCTGGCTACCTCGGTCAGCTTGAGTCGTTCGCACATAGCGATCACGGTGGCGCGATCACGGTGGCGTCGGTGGTTCCCAACGGAAGGTTCTGGTAGGCGAGCACCAGTTCGGCGGCGCGTCGGTAGTCCTCCCGGAACCGGGTCCCCGCGCTGTGGGAATCCGGGCATGTCCGCGGCGGCGATCTGTGGAAGGTCTACGCCGCCTATGCCTACATGCCCCGGCTGCGGGACCAGTCCGTCTTGAACCGAGGGCTGGTCGACCAGCCGTTGCTCTGGCAGCAGGACGGATTCGCGCTCGCCCAGGGTTATGACGAGACGGTCCGGCGCTACCAGGGCCTGTACCTGCCCACCGACGGCCACCCCCCGGCGATCACCGATGCCGTGCTCGTGGTGAAGCCTGCGCTCGCTGTCGCCCAACGCGAGGCCGAACTCGCCGAGGCAGGGCAGACGAGCCCGCCAGGCGGTCCCTCGAACCCCGGGGACGGTGGCTCGCCAGCCGCAGTCGCGACCCGACATCCCACCTGAGCCGACGAAGCCGACGAAGACCCGCTTCTTCGATACCCGCGAACTGAACCCCGACCGGTACGCCATGGACTTCAAGAAGATCTCCGACGAGGTGCTCGCTCATCTAGCCGCCACCCCAGGGGTGAACCTCACCGTCCGGGTTGAGATCGAGGCGACAACTTCAGAGGGGTTCGACCAGAACCGCGTGCGCACCGTCTCGGAGAACGCCAACCAGCTCAAGTTCGAGCAGTCCGGTTTCGAAGAAACATGAGCGGTTGATCTCGCCGCCACCCGCAGACATCGGGGCTGCTTGCCGACGCGCGCCGGTTGTAGTCGGCCGTCCCGGCTCGCGGCAGGCTGGGCCTGTGGCCGCTACCGATTGACGTCCTTCAACGGCTCAGGAGATCTCTAAGAGGTCAGCAGCTAGCTGCTCACGCCGCGTGCCTCGTCAGTCACAGCCGCACCGGGCACCGGCGGCTCAGACCAGGATCTCGACGTACCCCTCGGTTCCGTGGACGCGGATCCGTTGTCCGTCCCGGATTAGCCGGGTGGCCTGCTCCACGCCCACGACGGCCGGCAGGCCGTACTCCCGCGCGATCACTGCGCCGTGCGTCATCACGCCGCCGACCTCGGTCACCAAGCCGGCGGCCGTGAGGAACAGGGGGGTCCAGCTGGGGTCGGTGTAGGCGGTGACGAGGATGTCGCCCGCGTCGAGGTCGGCCTGCGCCATGTCCACGACGACACGGGCTCGCCCCTCGACGGTCCCGGCCGACACCGGCAGGCCGGCCAGCGTGCCGGGTGGAACGTCGTCGCGCCGGTATTCACCGCTGATGGCCTCGCCGTCCGAGGTGAGCACCCGGGGCGGCGTCAGCGTCTCGTACCACCGGAACTGCTCCCGCCGTCTCTCGATGAGTTCGTCGTCCACATTGTTCGTGCGCACCACCTCCCGGAGCTCTTCGAGCCGGAGGTAGAAGGTGTCCTCCTTCTGACGCAGCGTGCCGGTCCGGACGAGGCGATCGGCTTCCCGCAGCAACGCCAGCTTGTAGGCGAAGTAACGGCTGACCATGCCGTACTTGGGATACTCCCGGTACCCGGCGAAGGTGCGGACGCGGTCGATCATCCGCTTGGTCTCCTCGGCCTTGCGCTCCCCGTCCGGCACGGCGCGCAACCGCGTCAGCAGCTCCTGTTCCTTCCGTCGCGACTCCTGGCGACCCTGCTCGAACCGTCTCGCGCCGGCACCCTGCTCAAAGTTCTTGATATGGCCGAGGATCGTGGGCACGAGCATCGCGGGACGCTCGCTCCAGCGCGGCCTGGTGATGTCGATCTCGCCCGCGCAGCGCATGCCGTACTTGTCGAGGTAGCCCCGGATGGCGTCGCGTGCTTCCGGTCCGCCGGCCAATCCGGCCAGGTCGTCCAGGAAGCCGTCGTCCTCCGGGCCGTCGTCCGCGATGCGGTGCAGGAACGCCACCACGTCCGCGTGCGGGCGGATCGTGTCCGCGACATCGAGGAGCGCCAGGCCCATCTCCGATGTGACGTTGTGGGGGACGGACTGGGTGAGTGCGTCGGCCGCGTTCTTCTCGTCCAGCCACGCCTCGAGGTGGTCGTTGAGCCACCAGGTCGCATCCATCCCGGCCATGATCACCTGGTGGCTCCGTGGATCGAACAGGATCCGCTTCAGCTCCCCGATGTCGGCCAGGATGAAGTCGAGCAGCGCCGGCCCGGACAAGGTCTGGATCTCGCGGTGCAGGGCGGAATTGGACGCCCGACTGTGCGCGATCAGTTCGGTGACGATAGCCGCATCGGTCTCGATCGAGGCGGGCGCCGCGCTCGCAGGTGCGGCGCCGGGAGTCTCGTCCGGGAGCGACCGGACGAAGTCACCGCGGTCGAGGACGGTCTGCAGGGCGTCGCGGATCAGCGGGTCGGACCGGCCGAGCGTCCCCAGGATGCCCGCGCGACCGGCGGGAGTTGCCAGCGCGGGCGCCACGTCGACGAACAACCGTCCACCGGCCTCGTACATCGGCCGCGGGGTGGTCAGCTGCCACAGGGAGAGCCCGAGGGGTTTGATCGGGTCGGTCATCATCTGCTGGTGACCGACGGAGACGTAGACGTGGTTCTCCCGGTCGTCGGTCTGTGGGACGGGGAACAGGGTGGTGATCGGCCGGCTCTGGACGACGTGGAAGTCGTCGCCGACCAGGCACCACTCGATGTCTTGGGGATGGCCGAAGTGCGCTTCGATCCGTCGGCCCAGCTGTACCAGGCGCACGACCTGCGCATCCGTGAGCGCCGGCCGCATTTGCCGCTCCGGCTCGACTGTCGCTTCCCGCGTCCCGCCGCCCGGCGACGCCTGGACGGCCAGCCGCTTGCTGACGACGGAGGTGGTGACGACCTCGTCGTCTTTCACCGTGTAGACGTCCCCGTTCACGCGGCCGGATACCAGTGCCTCGCCCAGCCCCCAGCCGGCCTCCACCGTGGAGGTCTTTCGGTTCGAGGTCACGGGGTCTGCCGTGAACAGGATCCCGGCTGCCTCGGGGACCACCATCTGCTGCACGACCACGGCCATCAGCACCTTCCGGTGGTCGAAGCCGTTGCGCAGCCGGTACGTCACTGCCCGCTCGGTGAACAACGAGGCCCAGCACCGCCGGACGTGCCGGAGGATCGCCGCCGGGCCCACGATGTTGAGGTACGAGTCCTGCTGGCCGGCGAAGGATGCCGTCGGCAGGTCCTCCGCTGTCGCGCTGGATCGCACCGCGTAAGCGGCCTGCTGGCCGAGCCGGGTGAGCGATCCGTTGATCGCCGCCACCAGATCGTCGGGTATCGCGACGGCCTCGACAGTCCGGCGGATCTGCGCGCTCAGCGCGCCGATCGCCTTGCGGTCGTCGGGCTCGACGCGTGACAGCCGGTCGAGCTGATCGTCGATCGACGGTGCCGCGGCAATGATCTGCCGGTAGGCGTGCGTTGTCACGCAGAAGCCGTTCGGTACGCGGATGCCGTCGATCCGCGAGAGCTCGCCCAGGTGCGCGCCCTTGCCGCCGACGTCCGCGACGTGCGTCCGGTCGATCTGCTCAAAACTCATAACGTGGCTCAATGCAGTTGCTCCGCCGTCTGTCGGGTTGTTGGCGACAGCGAGTATGGAACAGAATCCGGCGCCTCATGAGGCTCGCGAATCTGATACAAAATGAAAGTGGCGAGGAGCGCCGCGCCGCATGTGCAACCTGACGCGCTCTCCCGGACACCGCGCGCCATGATCGAACCGCGTCGCTCGTCGACGAGCAGGCCGCAGGCGCAATGCGACGACGGTCTCCACGATTCCCGTACTGCATCGACATCGGATCGGCACTCGCCCACCACGAGGGCATCTCGGAGGCGCAGCGCGGCCAACCGTGCGGCCCGCTTCGCATTACCGAGGTGATGGCCGCTCATGGCCGCGTCCTCGGCTACCGTGGCCGGGTGCGGGTAGCGACCTGGAACGTCAACTCGGTCAAACAGCGGGTGCCTCGGCTGCTGCCGTGGCTGGATGAGCGCCAGCCCGACGTGGTGTGCCTGCAAGAGACGAAGCTCGCCGATGATGCGTTCGCTGATCTGCTTGGTGCCGAGCTGGCGCGCCGGGGCTACTCGATCGGTTACCACGGCGAGGCGCAGTGGAACGGGGTCGCGATCCTGTCCCGGGTCGGCCTCGAGGATGTCGTTGCTGGGCTGCCTGGTGCGCCCGGATTCCCCCGGCCGGAGGCGCGGGCGGTGTCGGCCACCTGCGCCGGTATCCGCATCTACTCGGTGTACGTGCCGAACGGGCGGACCCCCGGGTCTGACCACTACCAGTACAAGCTGGCGTGGTTGGCGACATTGCGTGACGCCGTGGCGGCCGGTCCGTCGGACGCACTCGTGTGCGGCGACATGAACATCGCACCGACCGACTCCGACGTGTTCGACCCGGGCGCCTACGTCGGCCAGACCCACGTCACCGAGCCGGAGCGCGCGGCGCTGGCCGGGCTTCAGGATCTGGGCATGCACGATGTGGTGCGCGACCGCTGGCCGACGCAGCGCGTGTTCACCTACTGGGACTACCGGGCGGGCATGTTCCATCAGGACCTCGGGATGCGCATCGACCTGGTCCTGGCGGGCGGGGCGGTAGCCGGTCGAGCAAGGGCGGCATGGGTGGACCGGCACGCCCGCAAAGGGACCGGGCCGAGCGATCACGCGCCGGTGATCGTCGACCTTGATGAGGCGCCGGATGGCGATATCGGGCCGGTCGTCCCGCCGCCCTCAGCACCCCGTGGGACGCGCCGCCCCGTCAAGCTGCCGCAAGCGAGGTGACCGGTCAGCGTCCGTACACCGAGACGGGGGACGTGCTGGTTGCGGTGAACGGTTCGCGGCTCCACCCGGCCCACCGCTGCAGCAGGCGCAGTCCGGCCGCCCGCGCCATCAGGTCGAGGTGCGGGCGCCGCTTCGCGAACCCAGGCACGGCCTGTCCCTGTTGCGCTCGCTGCACGCGGCGACCGAGCCGGCGCCCGACTGCATCGTCATCACCGCAGCGCGAGACCTCCAGACCGTGCGCTCGGCCATCCAGGTCGGTGCCGTGTACTACCTCGTGAAGCCGTTCGGCTTCGCCCAACTGCGCAGTCAGCTCGAGACCTACCGCCGCTGGCGAGAACACCTGGCCACCGTCGGCGAGGCGGACCAGGCCACCGTCGATAATCTCTACGGCCTGCTGCGGACCGCGCCCGGCCCGGCCACCCGACGGCGCCTACCACCAACGATGCAGAAGATCCTCGAAACGGTCCGGGCGGCCGACGTTCCGCTCAGGGCGTCCGAGGTAGCACATCAGTTGGGCATGAGCTGGAGTATGGCGCCACCGGACGTCCGGTTCACCTCTACTGCCCAGCCGGACCGCGTAGATAGGCTCCGAAGTATCGGCGTCAGGTCAGTGTGCTGCCCCGCAACGCAACCGGAAAGCCGCTGCGCCGCCAGTTGCGCGACCGGACCGCACCGCACCGAGCTCACTACAGGAGAGGACGCACCATGACGACCACCATCAGCGAACCGAAGAACCTGCTCGACCTCGTCGGCCAGCAGCTGGGGCCGGGCGAGTGGCTCACAGTGCCCCAGGCCGACATCGACATGTTCGCCAAGGCGACGCACGACGAGCAATGGATCCACGTGGACGTCGAGCGCGCCAAGGCCGGTCCCTTCGGCGGAACGATTGCCCACGGCTACCTGACTCTGGCCCTGCTCGCCCCGCTGTGGTCCAACCTGCTTGTGATCGAGAACGTCGGCATGGGCGTCAACTACGGGCTGAACAAGGTGCGTTTCCCGGCACCTGTGCCGGCGAACTCGCGGGTACGGCTCGCAGCGACGATCACCAGTGTGGAGGAGATTCCGGGCCACGGTGAGCAGATCGTCATCGCAGGAACCGTCGAGTGCGACCAAGCCGCCAAGCCGGTCTGCGTCGCCGAGATCGTGTTGCGCTACTACGCCTGAGGCAGCGGACCATTGGCTATCGCGGCCGATAGACGTCGCTGCGGTGGTCGATCCGCAGAATCTGCACCGTGCGGGCGTCGTCGTTTAGATCGTAAAGAACGCGGTATGGCCCGCGGCGTGCGCCATAGGCCCCTTCAAGATCACGCTCCAAAGCTGTCCCGACCCGGCGCGGTTCAGCGGCCAGGTCGCCGTAGATGAACTCCACGATTGCCGGCACGATCCGCGGCGGCACTCGGCGAAGGTCCCGGCGGGCAACCGCGGAGAAGACGACGTGGTAGGTCACTGGCTGGGCTTTGGGACGCCGAACTCGGCGCGGATTTGCTCCTCGCTGTAGGTGCGTCCCACAGCGACGTCTTCGCGGGCTTGGGCCAGGTCCTCGCGGATGCCCGGCTGGGAGAGCCAGAACAGCGTTTCTTGGATCGACTCCCATTCGTCGACGCCGACTCGGCCGTCAGCACGGCATCCGTGCAAACGGACCGGGCACATCGCTACGCCAAGCAACTTGCCGCCCACCTCGGTCGGCGAGCCGAGTCGCAGTGGGACGAGGCGAGTGGTTGTGGCAGGCTGCGCTTCGAGTACGGCTCAGCACGCTTGTCGGCGACGCCAGCGTCCTTGGAGATCCGGGTCCAGGCGGAGTCGGAACGACTCGCTCGATTGGAGGACGTTGTGGGGCGTCACCTCGCCAGGTTCGGAGCCCGCGTCGAACTCCTGGTTCGGTGGACCCGCTCCGATGGAAGCGAAGGAACCATGCAGCGCTTCCCCGGCGACACGTGAGGAGTCGTTGCTGTGGATGCCGGTGACGAGGGCCGAGTCACGTCGAGCCGTGGGCGGGATGTGTTGCGGCATCCGGCGCTGAACAAGGGAACCGGGTTTCCACCGGAGGAGCGACGCGCGCTTGGATTGACGGGACTGTTGCCGCCAGCTGTGCTGACGCTGGAGGAGCAGGCTCAGCGCAGCTATGGCCAGTACGTCAACCAGGCCGGGGACGTCGCCAAGGCGATGTTCTTGGCGAATCTGCAGAACCGCAACGAGGTGTTGTATTACCGGCTACTTACGGACCATCTGACCGAGATGCTGCCGATCGTGTACACGCCGACGGTCGGTGAGGTGATCCAGCACTACAGCCGCGAGTTCCGTCGCCCAGGTGGGGTGTATCTGTCGATCGACGAGCCGAAGGCGATCGACGAAGCGTTGCGCAACTTCGGGCTCGGTGCGAGCGAGGTCGACATCGTCGTCGTGACCGATGCCGAAGGCATCCTCGGTATCGGCGACTGGGGAGCGGGCGGGATGGGCATTGCGGTGGGGAAGCTCGCTCTGTACACCGCGGCGGCAGGGATCGATCCGGATCGAGTTATCCCGATCATGCTCGACGTCGGCACCGACAACGAGCAGCTGTTGCAGGACCCGCTCTACATCGGCAACCGGCATCCGCGGGAACGCGGGGAACGCTACGCCGCGTTCGTCGACGCGTTCGTCGCCGAGGTCAGCAGGCAGTTCCCGAATGCGCTGCTGCATTGGGAGGATTTCGGCACCGACAACGCCCGGAGCATCCTGGAACGGCACCGCGGCACGGTGTGCACGTTCAACGACGATATCCAGGGCACCGGCGCGGTGGCCTTGGCGGCGGTGCTTGGCGGGGTGGGTGCCAGCGGTATTCCGCTGGCCGAGCATCGGGTGGTGGTCTTTGGCGCGGGCACCGCCGGGGTCGGCATCGCTGACGAGATCTTGGCCGCGATGGTTCGCGATGGGACCGCCTGCGAGGAGGCGGTGAAGCAGTTCTGGTGCCTCGGCGCGCAGGGTCTGCTCCTCGACAGAGATTCGCGGCTGCGCGACTTCCAGCGTCGCTACGCCCGGCCTGCGGCCGAGGTCGCCGACTGGGGTGGTACCACCTTGTTCGACGTCGTCCGACACGTGCACCCGACGATCTTGGTAGGCACCTCCACCGTGCCCGGCGCTTTCACCGCCGACGTGATCCGCGAGATGGCTGCCCACACCGACCGGCCGATCATCCTGGCCCTGTCCAACCCGACATCGCTGTGTGAAGCGCGCCCAGAAGATCTCATCGCGTGGACCAACGGCCGTTCCCTTGTCGCCACCGGCAGCCCGTTCCCGCCGGTCACCCACGATCGGACGACCTACGTGATAGCCCAGGCCAACAACGCCCTGGTGTTTCCCGGCTTGGGCCTCGGCATTATCGCCAGCCGCGCCCGCCTGGTCACCGACACCATGATCGCCGCCGCAGCGCAAGCGATCGCCGACCTGGTCGAGGTGTCCGCCCCCGGAGCACCCCTGCTGCCCCAGGTCGCGGACCTGCGTGCGGTCTCGCTGGCCGTTGCTGGACCAGTCGCCGCCGCGGCCCTCGCCGACGGCGTCGCGCGCGTCCAATCCGACGACTGGTATGCCGCCGCTCGCAACCTGGTCTGGGAGCCCCGTTACCGCCCACTCGCAGCCGGTTAGCCGCGTCCATTATCGGTTGTGACCGGTGGTACTCGAGAATCGGGTCATGCTGACGCGCGTGCGTGCAGGTAGGCGGCCAAGGCGTGGAAGGCGGGTTTCGGTGTCCAGCTCATGTCTGGATAGGTCGTGCCGGCGCCATCCTCGAGGACGGCGACCAAACCGTAAGAGGCGAGGTCCAGGTCGTGACGCGGGTCGCCTGACCGGTGGGGGAGTTCGAAGCCGGCAAAGCCGAACCAGAACGCGGAGTCGATGTTCTCGGTCTCGAAAACGGCGAGAAGTTCGCGCAGGTACCGGACCTGTTCGTCCTCGTCTCGCTGATACTTGCCGTTGAGCGCCGCTGGGTCGGCGTCTCGGTCGATGATCATCCAGCCCGCCCCGCCGCGCTCGGCGGCGCCGCGGTAGGCGCAGCAGCCGAATTCGGTAACCGCGACCGGCTTGCCGAACCGGTGATAGGCGCGCAACTGCTCGCGGTAGGTCGCCGCGTTCTGCGCGTCGCGGTAAGCGTCGACGGAGACGAGGTCGAACAGATCCCACTCCACGTCCTCCCAGGCGCCGGCGGCGTAGGTGATCGGGCCGCCGAATGCGGCCCGTGCCCGGGCGGCGATCTCGCGGTGCGTGGCCCGCGCCCGCTCGCTGCCTTCGGCTAGCGCGGCCAGGCCCTCCGGGGTGCTCCAGGTTCTCGGGTCGGTCATCGTGGCCAGCCGCCCCGTCAGGCCGTCCCCGGGGATGAAACCCGAGCAGGACAGCGACATCTCGCTGCCCAGCACGAGCACCACCTCGCTGCCGGCGCTACGGCGAAGCTGCTCGGCTCGATGTGCACATTCGAGGAGGTGCTCGACGAGCGTGTCGGGCTGAACGTCGTATGCGGTCGGGGCGAACCACAGCTCCAGTCCCGCGTCCAGCGCGTGGCCGCCGGCCGCCGCCAGCCGCTGCGGGTCGTCGCCGATGACCCGGACCGCAGTGGCGTGCAGGTCCGATGCGATGATCTCCAGCTCGCGGCGCGCCACATCGCCGTCGAAGGTGGAGCGGGTGGAGCGCCCGTTGACCAGCTGGCCCGTGTCGTAGTTGACCCCGTAGCTCCTCATATCCACGCCGTCCTTTCGCGGTGACCGGTCACCGCACGCCGCACTCGGCCAGCCCCCGCCGGTCGTCGAGCGCACCGTCGACGCGGATCTCGTATCGCGCTGGCGATTCCGTGTCGCTCACGTTCGCTCGCCTGCTTCCGGGTCAATCGTGAACCGGGCTCGGCCCAGAGCAGCCATTGCGGTGCCTCCGGGTCGTGTGCGTTCATGTCACTCGGGACGCTACGAATGGTTCCCGGCTCGGGCGTCACCCGAAGGTGCACACCTGGGGTGGAATCTGCCGTGGCGTCATCCGGCACCAAGGTGCCGCCGGATCGCCTGGCTCGGTGTCTGTTCGTTGAGCAACAGCACTACAGTTGGGCTCATCCAGCTACGAGACGGATCACCGCTGGACCCGCTGAGCGAGTGGGTCGCCTATGGCTAAGTCGCCCGCGATGCCCCCATCTGAGGTTGCCGCGTCGGAGCGGGACGTCTTGCTGGCCACCAAGCTGCACGTGCCTCATCTGCAGCCGGTCTTCGTCCCGCGCCCGCGGCTGGTCGAAGGGCTTGACGAGGGGCTGGCTCGCGGGCTCGTGCTGGTGTGCGCGCCGGCCGGGTTCGGGAAGACGGCGCTGTTGGCAGACTGGGCCCGGCGCGGCAAGCGGCCGGTCGCCTGGCTGTCGCTGGATACCGGCGACAACGACCTGACCCGGTTCTGGCGTCATGCCGCCACGGCGCTGGATCAGCTGCAGCCGGGGATCGCTCGGCGGGTCGCCCCGTCGTTTGGGTCGGCCGCGCCGCCGTCCTTGGAGGGCTTGGTGACGGCGCTGATCAATGAGCTGGCGACACAACCGGGTGAGGCCGAGACGGTGCTGATCCTCGACGACTACCACCTGATCGACGCCCAGTCGGTCCATGCCTCGCTGATGTTCCTGCTCGATCACCGGCCGCCGGCACTGCACGTCCTGCTGGCGAGCCGGATGGACCCGCCGCTGGCGCTGGCTCGGCTGCGCGCCCGAGGGCAGCTGGCGGAGCTGCGCGCGGCGGACCTGAGGTTCGCGGCGGACGAGGCGGCGGCCCTGCTGCGCGAGGCGGTCGGGCGCGACCTGCCCGACGCGGCTGCGGCGGCGTTGACGGCCCGCACCGAAGGGTGGGGTGCCGGGCTGCAATTGGCCGCGTTGTCGCTGCGAGGGCAGGCAGACGTGGCCGCGTTCGTCGCGTCCTTCAGCGGCAGCCAGCGGTTCGTGCTGGACTACCTGACCGAGGAGGTGTTGGGCCAGCAAACCGAGCAGGTGCGTGGGTTCCTGCTGCAGACCTCGGTATTGGAGCGACTCAGCGGCCGGTTGTGCGATGCGATCACCGGGCGGACCGACAGCCAGACGACGCTCGAGGCGATCGAGACCGCCGGCCTGTTCCTGGTGCCGTTGGATGAGGTGCGCGGCTGGTGGCGTTATCACCAACTGTTTGCTGACCTGCTGCGCGCCCGCCTGCAGCAAGAACAGCCCGACCGGGTGCCTGCGCTGCATCATGCCGCCGCGACCTGGTGCGAACGTCACGGACTGGTCGACGAAACGATCCGCCACGCGTTGGCCGCTGGTGATCCGGTGTGGGCGGCCCGGCTGATCGAGCGGCATTTCGACGCGCAGTTACAGCGCGTCGAAGGCGGGACGGTCGACAAGTGGCTGCAGGCGCTGCCCGCAGAGCTGATCAGCGCCCGGCCCCGGCTGCGCCTCATCCAAGCCGTCTGGGCACTCGTCGGGGGCCGCGTGGCCGAGGCCGAGTCGTTGCTCGCGGCTGCCGAGCATGCCTTAACGGCCTGCGGCGATGAGCCCATCCAGCCGTCGGTCGGTCGCGCGGCGAGTCGGGTGGCCAACGTGCCCGCAGCGATCGCCCTCGCACGCGCCGATATCGCCCGGCGGCGTGGGGACGGCAAGCAGATGGTCGCACTCGCTCACCGGGCCAAGGCGCACTTGACCGAGGACGACGCGGCGTTGCGGATCCACGTCGAGTGGTACGGCGCCGTAGGAGATTGGCTACAAGGTCGTCTGGTGCCAGCCGAGCACTGCCTCTTCGGGGTGGTCGCCGAGTATCGCGCGGCCGGCGATCCCTATCTTGCCGTTCGCTGCGCTTGCGACCTCGGCCAGGTGCAGCGCGCGCAAGGGCGTCTGGACGCAGCGCTCGACGCTTACCAGCAGGCGCTCGAGATCGGCACGGAGTCCGGCCGCCCACTGCCGGCAGCCGGCATGCCGCAGGTGGGCATGGCCGAGGTGCTGTATGAACGAGGCGACCTGGATGCCGCCCTGCGGCACGCCACCGACGGCGTCAGGTTGTGCCGGCAGCTCGCCTACACCCAGCCGCTGGCTACCGGCCTGGCGACGCTGGCGCGGGTCCGGCAGGCAAGAACTGATCAGGTCGGGGCGCTGGACGCTATCGACGAGGCCGAGCAAGTGGCGCCCGGACCCGGCGTGGCCGGGCTGCTCAACCCGGTCCCCGCGCAGCGGGCCCGGCTGCTGTTGGCCCAGGGCGACGTCGCCGCGGCCGCGCGTTGGACACAGCAGTGCGGCCTCGGCGCGGACGATGAATTGAGCTACCCGAAGGAGCCGGAGTACTTGGTGCTGGCTCGGGTGCTTCTCGCCCAAGACATTCCGGACCGGGCGCTGGCGCTGCTGGAGCGGCTGCTGGCTGCCGCGACGGCACAGGGCCGGACGGGCAGCGTTATCGGGGTACGCGTGCTGCAGGCGCTGGCGCTGGTGGCCAGCGGCGACGAAGCCGCCGCGCTGACCGCCCTGGCCGAGGCGCTCACACTCGCCTGTCCCGAAGGTTACGTCCGGGTCTTCGTCGACGAAGGCGAACCGATGGCCGCCCTGCTCAGCCGGCTGGTCGCCGCTGCGCGAACCGGGCAGGTCGCCGCGGCGGTTCCGCTCGATTGCCTGGCAGGGCTGCTGCGAGCATTCGACGTACGACAGGACACGCGTCGCTCAGGACAGAAGGTCCCGGGCCTGGTCGAACCGTTGACCACCCGCGAGCTGGAGGTACTGGCGCTGCTGGCCGCAGGCAGCTCGAACCAGCGGATAGCCGAAGAGCTCGTGGTCACCCTGGACACCGTCAAGAAGCACGTCAGCCATGTCCTCGACAAGCTCGGCGCCGTAAACCGCACCGAGGCCGTCGCCCGGGCACGGCAGCTGGGCCTGATCGGCTAGCGCGACACGCGCCGTCAGGCCGACGGCACCTTCGTGCCTGCGCTCGGCTGCGCGAGATTCCACCTGGCATGTGCACCTTTGGGTGACGCCCATGGCAGCTGTCTGCTCATACCGTCCTTGCCGAACGAGACCACCGAGTCTCGCAGCGAGGAAGGAGGCGAGCGAGATGTTGACCAGCTGCCCAACCGAGCCGAGCTCGGTGGCCGGCGCACCTGCAGTGCTCGGGCCCGTAGTCGACCCGATTTCGCGACGTAGCCCTGCGGATCTGCCCTGCCGGGTGCAAGACCCGGATCTGTGGTTCGCCGACACGCCAGCACACCTCGAGCGGGCGAAGGAGTTCTGCGCGGGCTGCCCGACCAGGGTCGGCTGCCTGGCCGGGGCGATCAGCCGCCGCGAACCCTGGGGCGTCTGGGGCGGCCAGATCTTCGAGCGTGGCCACGTCGTGGCCCGTAAGCGCCCGCGGGGGCGGCCCCGCAAGAACGACATCGCCGCATGACCGTCACCTCAGAACCGCAACGTTAAGGAGCATTGAGATGTACACGCTGCACGAAGCACTCGCCTGGGAGCGAATGCGGGAGGCTCGGCGGGTCGCCGAGCGGTACCGCGTCTCCCGCCCGTTGGCCGCCGCCCGTCGCTGGCGCTGGCTGGAGAAGATCGCCCACGCCGCGCACACCCGCCACGCGCGAGCCGCCGCCGAGTCCGCCGAGGCGCTCGCCCATGGCTGGGCCAGCTGACGGAAAGTCAGGCGAGCGTCCCTGGCTGTTCGCTCGACACGAAAAGACCCAACGACAAGGAAGAAGAAATGCTGAAGCTACTTGGGATCCAGCTGAATCCCGCCGTCGGCGCGGTCATCGGCATCGTGGCGCTGGGACTCGGGCTGGCCAGTGCCCGACCACTGATAACTGTGATCGGAGCGATCGTGCTCGTCGTGTCCGGCGTCCGTGCCTGGAACGCCTGGCAAGGGGCGGGCGGCGAGCGCCAGCGTCCGGGCGAAGATCGATGAGTGCCATCGTCGTGACGCAGCTGAGCAAGCAGTACGGCGCGTTCATCGCGATCGACGATGTCAGCTTCGACATCGCACCGGGAGAGGTGGTTGCGCTACTCGGCCCGAACGGCGCCGGCAAGACGACGATCACCGAGATCCTGGCGGGATTCCTCGCTCCTACTAGCGGGGTGGTGCAGGTGCTGGGGGTGGACCCGCGCCGGGGTGGCCGGGCCTGGCGGGCGCGGATCGGGCTGGTGCTGCAGTCGACGAGCCTGGATCGGCAGCTCACTGTCGCCGAGGTGCTGGGTGCCTACGCTCGGGTATATCCCCGCGCCATGTCGGTCGCCGAAGTGCTGGAGGTGATCGACCTCGCTGCCGACGCGGACACCCGGATCGCGTCGCTCTCGGGCGGTCAGCGCCGTCGGGTCGATGTGGGTCTCGGCATGATCGGCCGTCCCGAGCTGCTATTCCTGGACGAACCGACGACCGGGCTGGATCCGCACGTCCGGCGCGGCGTGTGGGCCAGTGTCGAGGACCTCACCGCGGCCGGGACCACGGTGCTGATGACCAGCCACTACCTCGACGAGGCCCAGCAGATCGCCGACCGGGTGATTGTGCTCGGCGACGGGCGGGTCGTCGCGGACGCCACTCCCGATCAGCTGCGCACCCGCAGCGCTGCCACGGTCATTCGCTGGCCACTGCCCGTTGGAGCACCCGTCGGCGACCTGCCGCCGGCGCTGGTTGGTCACCTTGACGCCGAGCGAGGCGATCTGGTGGTGCCGTCCCGCGACGTCAGCAGGGATCTCGAGGAACTGCTTGGCTGGGCGCACCGGAACCGGATCGACCTGGCCGGGCTGCAGGTCGGGCCGCCCAGCCTGGAGGACGCCTACCTGGCGCTTACCGACTCCCGGCCGCGTAGCGAAGGCTTTGCTCGATGACCGCTCGCCTGGCTGGGGGGCGGCCGGATGGCCTCGGACGGCTGTTCATCGGACAGGTCCATTACCAGCTGCTCCTGCTGGTGCGCACGCCTCGCGCGATCGTCGCTGGGGTGCTCCTGCCGCTGGTTCTCCTGGTCGTTCGTGGCAACCGTGACTCGCGCGCCATGGTCGACCTGGTCGCCGGGCTGGTCTCCCTTGCGGTCATCAGCACCGCCTACCTCACCCACGCAGCTGGCCTGGTCACCGCCCGGGAGGATGGTGTGCTGCGGCGCTGGCATGCCACCCCGCTGCCGCGATGGTGTTATTTCGCTGGACGGATCGCCGCCACCGTAGTGCTCGCCGTTGCCAGCACCGCCGCCACCGTCGTCGCCGGCGCGACCCTGTACCGCGTCAGCCTGCGCATCGCCACCGTGGTCAGCCTGCTCATCGCCGTCGTTCTCGGGGCGCTTGCGATGGCCACCGTCGGCACCGCGGCCACCGCGGTTATCCCAAGCACCGACAGCGCCCAGCCGCTGCTGGCGCTCAGCTTCTACCCGGTGATCATCCTTTCCGGAGTGTTCGGCTCACTCGGTGATCAACCGCGCTGGCTGACCACTCTGGTCAGCTACCTGCCCGCACGGCCGATCATCGACGCCGCCGCACACGCTCTGCGACACACCAGCAGCGGACTGACGCTGATGACCGGGCACGATCTCACCGTCCTCGCCGCATGGACCGGCGTCGGCCTGCTCGCCGCGATGCACCTGTTCCGCTGGGACCCGCACACCCCAGCCGGACGGGGCTTGCGTCGACACATCATCGGTCGGGCCGACCGGAGCAGCCGCCGGTGAGGGCCGTGACCGGTCCCGCCGACTACTGCGTGGAGACCGAACAGCTCAGCAAGACCTACGGCGGCCGCGCGAACGGCGTCCGGGCCTTGCACGCCGTGTCGATCGCGATCCCGCGGGCCACGTTCACCGCCGTCATGGGGCCGTCCGGCTCCGGGAAGAGCACATTCCTGCACTGCGTGGCCGGCCTCGTCCGCCCATCGGCGGGTCGGGTCCGACTGGCTGGCCGGGACATCGGCGGACTGAGCGAATCACAGCTCACCCGGTTGCGTCGCGAGCAGGTCGGCTTCGTCTTCCAGTCGTTCAACCTGATTGGCTCGCTGAGCGTGCGGCAGAACATCACGCTTCCCCTGCGGCTCGCCGGGCGGCGGCCCGACCAGGCGTGGCTGCGCGAGGTCATCGAGCAGGTCGGCCTGGCCGACCGGTCTCGGCACCGCCCGGCCCAGCTGTCCGGTGGTGAACAGCAACGAGCCGCGATCGCGCGGGCCTTGGTGACACGCCCCGCCGTGGTCTTCGCCGACGAGCCGACCGGAGCACTGGACGGTGCGAGCGGCACGGCCGTGCTGTGCCTGCTGCGTGGGGCCGTCGACCGGATCGGCCAGTCGGTGGTCATGGTGACTCACGACGCCGTGGCCGCCAGCTACGCCGACACGGTGCTGATCATGGCCGACGGGCGACTCGTCGATCACCTTCCCCAGCCGAGCCCGGCGCAAATCATCGACCGTGTGTCGAAGCTGCGGCCGGGGTGATTGCGGTGACCGGCTGGCTCGCCCTGGCCACCATTCGCTCGCGGGTGGGCAGCTTCGTCGCCGCCTTCGTTGCCCTGTTGTGCGCGGCCGCGCTGATCACCGCGTGCGGCACGCTGCTCGAGACCGGGCTGCTGGGTACGGTCGCGACCGAGCGGTATGCCGGGTCGCCGTCCGTGGTGTCGGCCGACCAGTCCCGGCACCTCATCAAGTCGAACGGCAAGACCAAGTCGAAGCCGCTCACCGAGCACGCCTGGATCGACACCGCGGTCCTGGATCGCCTGCACGACAGCCTCGGTACCAGTGCCGCGATCGGTGAGCTCACGTTCACGGCCTGGGTCGTTACTCCGAACGATCCGGCGGGGGCCGGGGGGCGTGCCAGGCTCTCGTGGGGCCACGCGTGGACGTCCGCCGTGCTGACCCCGTTCCGGCTGGCTCAGGGCCACCGGCCGAGCACCGCCCATGACGTCGTGATCGACCCCCGCCTGGCCCGTGAGGCGCAGCTGGGGGTCGGCTCCGCGGCGACGGTGCTGACTGCGGGCGGCCGGGCGTCGTACACGGTCGCTGGCATCACCGACCGGGCACTGGCCGACCAGACCAGCCTCTTCTTCACCGAGCAGACGGCGCAGCGGCTTGCCCGTCGTCCCGATCAGTACTTCGCGATCGGCTTTCCGCCCGCTCACGCGCCGGACCCGGCACAGCTGCGCGCGGCCCTGCACGGTACGGACGCCCGCATCGCCACTGGCCGCGACCGCGGGACGGTCGAGTTCACCGACGTCGCCCGGTCCCGGACGACCTTGGTCAGCGTCGCCGGGGTACTCGTCGCCACCTCGGCCCTCGTTGCCGCTCTCGTCGTCGTCGGGACTTTCGCGCTGTCTATCGCCCAGCGACGACGCGAACTGGCGCTGCTCCGCGCGGTTGCGGCGACCCCGAGACAGATCCGGCGGCTGATCGGCTGGGAAGCCGTCGTCGTTGGCGTGCTCGCCTGCTTGCCCGGGTGCACGGTGGGGGTCGCCATGGCCTCGTGGCTCCGTTCGCAGTTTGTCGCCTTCGGCGGCATGCCGCCGAACATGGCTCTGCACCGGAGCCCGGTCCCCGTCGCCGCAGCCGTCGTCGGCACCGTGCTGGCGGGGTTGCTCGCCGCCCGCGTCTCGGCCCGCCGGACCACTCGGATCCGTCCGACCCAGGCCCTCGCCGAGGCCGCCGTCGAGCCCGACCGGCTGAGCCCGTTCCGGCTGGTGGCCGGCCTGAGCGCCCTGGGCGGGCAGCTGACCCTGCTCGTCGTCCTGGCCCACCTGCACACCGATGCCGCGGCCGGCCCGGTGACCCTCTTGTGTGCTCTCCTTGCCGTCCTCGCCGTAGCCCTGCTCGGGCCCGTCATCAGCCGCCTCGCCGGGACAATCCTCGGGCCGGCCCTGCGGGCGGTGTCGGCGCGAGCCGGCTACCTCGCCGCGGCGAACAACCGCACGAACGCCCGGCGCGCGGCTTCGATCATCACACCGATCATGCTCGCCACCACCTTTGCGATGACGATCCTGTTCACCCCGACCACCACTCAGCACGCCGCGGCGGCGCAGCGGCGCGACGGACTCCGGGCCGACGCCGTGATCGTGGGGCGTGGACACGGCGTACCGGCCAATGTGGTCGCGACGGCCACCCGCGGGCCGGGTATCACCGCCGTGACAGCCGAGATGCGTCGGACGGTCCTCATCGGCCAGGACAAGTACCCGGCCACGGCGGCGACGCCCGACGGCCTGCCGCGGACACTCGATCTCGACGTGCGAGCCGGATCCACCGCGCACCTGGCTCCGGACGAGATCGCGGTCTCCCGGCTCGCCGCCGACCAGCACGACGTCCACGTCGGCCAACACCTGCCAGTCACCCTGGGCGACGGCGTACAGGTGCAAATGACCGTGGCCGCCGTCTATGCCCGCGGTCTCGGCTTCGGTGACGTTGTGCTGCCACTGGACGTTCTCTCCCGGCATGTCGACCAGCCGCTCGCCGACGATGTGCTGGTCCGCGGCGGCGACCCGGCGGTGCTGCGGCGCGCGCTCTCCGCCGACTCCGAAGTCCGGGTCCTCGACGCCCAGCAGTTCCGGGCCGGCGTGACCCATCAGCAGGCCACGACCGCCCGGATCGGTGATCTCGCGATGAGCCTCGTCATCGCGTTCGCGGCCATCGCCGTGGTGAACACGCTCGCGATGGCGACCGTGGCCCGCGGCCAGGAGTTCGCCGCACTGCGGCTCGTTGGCGTCCAGCGCAGACAGATTCGCGTCATGGTCTACCTGGAGACTCTCGCCGCGGCGCTGATCGCGTTGGCGCTGGGCGCCGGCTTCGCGATCGCGATCCTCACCGCCTTCGCTGGCGGGATGACTCCCGGGTATCCGCCGCATGCACCACTGCCCATCGCGGCCCTTATCGGCGGTGCCGCCCTCCTGCTCGTGACGCTCGGGACCGCACTTCCGGTGCGCGCCGCAATGCGGGCCGACCCGACCGCGGTCGCCACGGACTGAGACAGTGTCGTCACGACGTGCCGCGACCGACCAAGATCTCCCATGGCGGTTGAAGTTAGCTGGCAGTCTCGTGGTCGGCCAGGACGTTTTCAATGATCCGGCGGTTGACGACGGCTGCCTGCTCGTTGTTATCGATGTCACCGGCCTCGACAGGGACCACGGGAAGGCGCTTCCACTGCGGAAACTGAGCCGTGACAAGCTGCTTCACCAGCGCTGCGTGGATGCCAGCGCGGCCATCGATGTACAGGTTCACAACATGCGAGATTGTGCTGTCCCTCCTGAGGCCGGGCAAAGCGATTTGCGGCGTCCCACCTGTCAGCGTGCCGACCCGCGCCGAGGTTCAGGATCGGTTCCCGCGTTCGAGACAACGTCTGATCTCGGTGTCGGTGCCGCGGTTGCCGTCGGCGAAGTCGTTTCCGCCGCCACCGAACCTCAAGGGTGTCAGGCGTCCGGGGTGTAGTGCTCCACGTTCTCCTGGGAAACGGTGAGGCCGCGTTCCTCGCGGGCTCGTCGCCGTTGCTCGCGATGGGCACGACGTTCGTCTCGGTGCTGCTGCTCGCGATGCTGCTTGACGACAGGGTCGTACTTCGTACCGACCAGCGGATTGTCCCAGGAGTCGGCCGGTCCCCAGATCTTCAAGAGCCGGGCGCGGATCGGATTGATAGGTCGCAGGCCCTCGTCGGTTGCCTGCTTATCGCGCGTCTTCATGGCTCATCACCAGCTTTGTGGACATATCAGCGCGATGGCTTGCCGCTGCCAGGGTAACGCTGTTTTCGCTCCGCGGGCACAGCGCACTCCGCGTGGCCAGCTGCGATCGACCAGCACTCGCGTGCAGTCCCGCCCCGACGGTGGGTCATAGATGCGCCCCACTCGCACCTCGCGTTTGGCGGTCATGACCAGCGGATCATCCGGACGAGGCGGCTCTGGCGAGTGTTGGGTTGGGCAGCTCTTCCAGGACGAGCACCGTCTGCGTGGTGAGCACATCAGGCATCGTCTGGAACGTATTGAGCACCAGGTCGCGCAGGCTCGGCGCGTCTGAGGTTCGCACGAGCAGCACCAGGTCGTTCTCCCCGGACACGAGAGCGCCGTGTTCGACTTCCGGGATGTGCAGCACGCGTTCGCGGACAGTCTGCCAGGAGTGCTGGCTGATCTTCAGGTAGACGTAGGCCGAGATGCCGAGGCCGAAGCGGTCGGGGTCGACGATGGCGGTGTAGCCGGTGATGACGCCCAGCCGGTGTAGCCGCTCGACGCGGGTGTAGACACCCGCTCGCGAGATGTGCAGTCGCTCGGCGAGGGCTCGCATCGACAGCCTGCCGTCGGCTCGCAGCGCTTCGACGATGCGTCGATCTGTCGCGTCCAGAGTGACGGCAACCTGTCCACTCCGGGCGGCCTCCGGCGGCCTCGTCGCAGTCATATTGCTCACCCTAGTGCACCATCTCGAGCCAAGTGTCTTCCGCCTGATCCGCGTTCTGGAGAGTTGGCGTCGGCACGGTCAGAATTTGTTCATCGATCGCGTCGAGAGGGCGAGCTCAGGTTGACCGTGGAAACGCACTCGCATGAGGCCCGGTTGCCAAGCCTCGAATCCCTTAGCCTGATCGACTCGGCGGGCCGTCCGGTTGGCTGCCCCGACTTCAAACTCCCGTCCGACGAGTTGCTGCGCGAGCTGTATCGCGGGATGGTCATCGGCCGTCGCTTCGACGCTCAGGCGACCGCGCTCACGAAACAGGGCAGGCTGGCCGTCTACCCGTCCTCACACGGGCAGGACGCGTGCCAGGTCGGGGCGACGCTGGCGCTGCGCGGGCAGGATTGGCTGTTTCCGACCTACCGCGACTCGGTTGCACTGATCACCCGCGGCATCGACCCGGTCGAGGCGTTGACGTTGTTGCGCGGCGATTGGCACTGCGGCTACGACCCGTACGCGAGCCGGGTTGCCCCGCAGTGCACGCCGCTAGCGACCAGCGCTGTGCATGCTGTCGGACTTGCCCATGCCGCACGGCTGAAGGGCGAGGACACCGTGGCCCTTGCGATGCTCGGCGATGGCGCGACGAGCGAGGGAGATACCCACGAGGCGCTGAATTTCGCCGCGGTGTGGGGCGTGCCGGTCGTGTTCCTCGTCCAGAACAACGGCTACGCGATCAGCGTGCCGCTGGCTAAGCAGAGTGCGGCGCCGTCCTTGGCGCATAAGGGGATCGGCTACGGGATGCGTTCACGGCTGGTCGATGGCAACGACGCGGCGGTCGTGTATGCGGCGGTGCGCGAGGCGATCGAGGACGCGGCGGCAGGCAACGGTCCCACGCTGATCGAGGCGTTGACGTACCGGATCGAGGCCCACACCAACGCCGACGACGCGTCCCGTTACCGCGATGACGAGGAGGTGCGGGCCTGGCTGGCGCGCGATCCAATCGCGCGCCTCGAGCGGTATCTGGCCGACCACCGCCTGCTCGACGACGGTGAGCGGGCCGCAGTTGCCGCGCAGGCGGAAGCCTTCGCCGAGGCACTGCGCGAGCGGATGAACGTCGATGCCGACCTCGACCCGGCGGACCTGTTCCGCCATGTCTACGCCGAACCGACCGCGGCGCTGCGGGCGCAGGCTCGCGCACTGGCGGCCGAGTTGACGGAGACCGACGCGTGACCAGCGCGGTCGGAGTGACGCCGGAATCGGTGACCATGGCCCGCGCCCTGAACCAGGCATTGGCGGACGCGCTGGTTGCAGACGAACGGGTGGTGGTGTTCGGCGAGGACGTCGGCACGCTCGGCGGCGTCTTCCGCATCACCGACGGGCTGGCCGCGCGGTTCGGCGACAGTCGGGTGTTCGACACCCCTCTCGCGGAGGCGGGCATCGTCGGGACCGCCATCGGCATGGCGATGAACGGCCTGCGCCCCGTCGTGGAGATGCAGTTCGATGCGTTCTCCTATCCGGCGTTCGAGCAGATCACCAGCCACCTGGCGAAGCTGCGCAACCGGACCCGGGGCGCGATTGAACTGCCGGTCGTGGTGCGCATCCCGGTTGGCGGCGGGATCGGCGGAGTCGAGCATCACAGCGACTCGTCCGAGGCGTACTACGCGCACACCCCGGGATTGCGTGTGGTCGTTCCGGCCACCCCCGGCGACGCCTACTCGATGCTGCGTGCGGCGATCGAGTGCCCCGACCCGGTGATCTTCCTGGAACCGAAACGCTGCTACTGGGCGAAGGAGGCCGCCGCGCTGCGGTACCCCGGCGCCCCGCTTGACCACGCCGTGATCCGCCGTCCTGGCACGGACGTGTCGTTGATCGGCTATGGCAGCACGGTGTCCACAGCTCTCGACGCGGCCGATGCGGCGCAGCAGGAAGGCTGGGACATCGAGGTAATCGATTTGCGCAGCCTCGCCCCGTTCGACGACGCGACCGTTGTTCCCGCGGTGCGGCGTACCGGCCGAGCGGTCGTCGTCCATGAGGCGACGGGCTTCGGTGGCTACGGCGCCGAGGTCACCGCGCGGCTGAGCGAACAGTGTTTCCACCATCTGCAGGCACCGATCCTGCGCGTGACTGGATTCGACATCCCCTATCCACCGCCCAAGCTGGAGAAGCATCACCTGCCGAACGTCGACCGGGTCCTGGACGCGGTTGCCCGGCTGCAGTGGGACGACACGGTGGTGTTGCCAGATGGCTGAGTTCCTCTTGCCCGATCTCGGCGAGGGGCTGACCGAAGCCGAGATCGTCAGGTGGCTGGTCAGCGTCGGCGACGCGGTCAGCACGGACCAGCCTGTAGTGGAGGTTGAGACTGCCAAGGTCACTGTCGAGGTGCCTGTGCCATTCGCAGGCGTGGTGACCGCATTGCACGGCCAGCCTGGCGACGTGGTTCCCGTCGGCGCCGTGCTCGTCAACGTCAACACGTCGCAGGCTTCGCGTGACGATGCGGTGGGTGACGGCAGCGGTCGGGTGCTGGTCGGCTATGGCACGTCGTCCGAGACGACGCGCCGCCGCCGGGCTTCGTCAGGGCCCCGCGCCGACGAACGGGCGGTCGCGCCATCGCGTCGGGCTACGCCACACGTGGCGGTGATCTCGCCGTTGGTCCGCCGCATGGCTCGTGAGCGCGGCGTCGATCTGGGACAGCTGGCCGGGAGCGGTCCGCAAGGCATCGTGCTGCGCCGCGATGTTGAGAGCGCGGCGGTCGCCGGCGCTGAACGGCGGATCCCGGTGCGCGGTATCCGCAAAGCGATGGCGGACAAGGTGGGCCGGTCCCGCCGGGAGATACCCGAAGCGACCGTGTGGGTGGACGTCGACGCCACCGAGCTGGTGGCCACCCGGGCCACGCTCAACGCCCGCTCGCCTGAGCGTCCGGTCAGTTTGCTCGGGCTCATCGCCCGCTTCGCGGTGATCGGGCTGCACCGGTTCCCCGAGCTCAACGCCCGCGTCGAGAAGGACGACCTCGTGCTGGTGTCGGCCGTCCACCTGGGCTTTGCCGCACAGACCGAGCGGGGTCTCGTCGTGCCGGTCGTCCGCGATGCCCAGCTGCTGTCGACTCGCGAGCTGTCCGAGCAGTTCGCTCGGCACACCGCAGCGGCTCGCGAGGGTCGGTTGAGCCCGGGTGACCTAACCGGTGGCACGTTCACCCTGAACAACTACGGCGTGTTCGGCGTGGACGGGTCCGCGGCGATCATCAACCTTCCCGAGGTGGCGATTCTCGGGTTCGGCCGGATCGTAGACCGACCGTGGGTGGTCGATGGTTCCCTCGCTGTCCGCAAGGTCACCGAGCTCACGCTCGCCTTCGATCATCGTGCCTGCGACGGCGGGACGGCAGGGGGATTCCTGCGTTTCGTGGCGGACTGCATCGAGTCGCCGATCGTGGCGCTCGGCGAGTTGTAGGTCATCGCGCATCCCCGTCTGGCGCCAATGCCGCGGTACCGATCGTCCGTTGAGGACCACCGCGATGCCGGTCAGGCCGTCAGCAGTCCGCCCTTGGCCACCTCGCTCAGCTGCGACTGCGACGGATCGCGGAAGACGCAGTCGCGCGGCGCCGTTCTCAGCGACTCGTGAAGGAATCTCCCTGAAGAATAAGGCGATTCCCTCTTGACGATCACTCGTTAGCAACAGTAGAATCGCTCACATGTTCGAGGATGGCATGCCGGATCGAGAGCCTCCGGGGTGGTTGGACGAGCCGTCACCTCCTGGTTTGCTCGACGCACTGTCCTGCCCGGATGACGTTGCCGCGGCACTGGCCGTCGGGTTGCCCGGTCCGAACGGGGCGGCGGCGCTGGCAGCGGTGGACCCGCAACGGTTGTCCGACGCGGGGCGGATTGATCTGTTGGTGGCGTTGGGCCGGCAGATCGCGTCGCTGCAGGCAGCGCGGCAACGGGCGTTAGCCGCCATAACCGAGCACGCAGGCGACCCGCGCCGCGATGGTGTTGACGCGGTTGAGCGCTTGCGGCGCGGCTGGGTGCGCGAGGACGTGGCTTGCGCGCTGCGGGTGGGTCCCGGGCAGGCGCGAGCGGCGTTGGCGGTGGGCCACGAACTGGCCACCCGGCTGGCTGGCACCTTGACGGCGCTGGCCGCAGGCCGGATCACCGATCAGCAGGCGGTGATCTTGGCGGAGGCGGTCTCCGGGCTGGACGATGAGGCCACCACGACCGTGGAGGAGCGGGTTCTGGGCAGGGCGCCCGAACAGAGCATCGCAGCGTTCCGGTCGTCGGTTGCCAGAGCTGTGGCCGCAAGTGACCCGGAGCGGGTGCGCCGTCAGCGGGCCGATGCGATGGCCGAGCGGCGAGTGTGTTTCACCCCGCGACCGGACGGGATGAGCGAGCTGTGGGCGCTGCTGCCAGCCGAGGGTGCAGCTGCTATCGAGGCCGCGGTGAATGCGCTGGCTTCGGTCACCTCGGCGGACGATCCACGCACTCTCGACCAGCGCCGGGCCGACGCGCTTGTCGACCTCGGCGTGGCCGCGCTGCACGACCCGGCCCTGCCGTGCCAGCACGGGCTGCGGCCGAACGTGCAGGTCACCGTCGCGCTCTCTACCCTGCTCGGGTTGGACGAGCAGCCGGGCGAGCTGGCCGGGCACGGTCCCATTCCGGCTAGCGTGGCCCGCCATCTCGCCGGCGACGAGACGGGAACCTGGCGTCGGCTGGTCACCGACCCGCTCACCGGTGCGCTGCTGGAGTACGGCCGGACCACCTACCGCCCGCCACGGGATCTGGGCGACTTCGTCACGGCTCGCGATGGCACCTGCCGCTTCCCCGGCTGCCAACGCGACGCCCGCCGCGGCGACCTCGACCACACCGTCCCTTGGGAGGCTGGCGGCAGCACAGGTCCGCACAACCTCACGGCGCTATGTCGCCGGCATCACGTGATGAAACACCAAGCCGGCTGGAGCTACACCAATAGGCCGGACGGCAGCACCAGCTGGACCAGTCCCACCGGCCACCGATATCGATCCCGATCCGCTGACTTGCCGCGCGACACCACGGTCGATGCGCAGGACCCGCCGCCCGGCTCACCGCCCAACGACGAACCGGCGCCATTCTGACCTGGCATGGTACGCGGCGTGGGGGATAGCGAACCTTAGCCCCGAACTGGGCGGCTGCCCGCCGTATTCTCGCCGGCCGCCATCCGCCCGCTCTCGGGCCGGTATAAGGGGCCCCCACAGCTCGCAGTACACGACGAGGTCCGACCTGGATCTCGTGGGTCACTAATGTCGAGACGTTTGTGGTGCCGGGTCGTAGATGATCTGCGCGGCGGCGGTGAAGTCCTAAAGACGACGCGATTCTGGACCCTCGATCGGGCGGATTCCCGGGAGTACGGTCAGCGCTAAGCGACCGGCTCCGGACATGCCCGACATGCGGAAGGGTGACACAACGTGAGCGTCTTTACGGTTGACCTGACGAATCAGCCCGGCGAGCTGGCGAGGTTGTGCGAAACGATGGCCGAGGCGAGCGTCAATCTGATCCTCTGCGCGACGGCCGAGGGCACGTCGGGCCGGATCGCGTTCATCGCCGATGACGAGACGGCGGCGCGCGGCGCGTTGCAAGAGGCCGATTACGACGTCGACGAGCACACCTCGTTGACCGTACGCATGAGCAACACTCCCGGAGCCGGGGCCGCAGCGTTCCGCAAGCTCGCGGACGCGGGGGTCAACGTGGATCTGTTCCTGCCAGTGCGCATCTTCGACGACCAGTTCTACGCCGTCATGGGGGTCGACGAGGTGGACAAGGCCCGCGCGGCGCTCGGCGAGCAAGTCGTCACCGACTGAGGTGACCGAGATACGGCGCGGACGGGGCATTGCCCGCCCGCTTTGCATCTTGCGCCACGCGGGCGGGTGGCGAAGGATTTCTCTCATAGTGGCTGCGGCCGCGGGCTGTCGGTGCCCGCCGACGGCGAACCGGGACGGGTCAGCCATCGGGTTCGTGCCGAGTGCGGGCTATCGCCGCGCAAGGAGGCAGTCATGTTCATCCAAGTCTTCCAAGGAAAAGTCTCCGACGAGCCACGCCTGCGTCAGTGCATCGATCGCTGGACGCGGGACCTGCAACCGGGCGCAATGGGCTACTTAGGGACTACGGCCGGCATGTGCGATGACGGGACGTTCCTTGGCCTCGTCCGGTTCGAGTCCGAAGAAGCCGCTCGGCGAAACAGCGAGCGTCCAGAACAAGGTGCCTGGTGGGCCGAGATGGAGGAGTGTTTCGACGGCCCGCCGACGTTCATTGATTGCCCGGACGTCTCGCAGTGGCTGGAGGGCGGCTCGGACGATGCACGGTTCGTACAGGTCATGGAGGGCCACACCTCCGATCCGAACCGGATCCGGGACCTGCTGACTCAGACGGGGGACCGGATTCACCAGATGCGACCGGAGATCATCGGTGGGATGTTCGCCACCACCGATGATGGCGGGTATGTCGAAGCGGTCTACTTCACTTCTGAGGCCGAGGCCCGCGCGCACGAGCAGATGGAGATACCCGACGACCTGCGCTCCCTGTTCGACGAAGAGGGCCAGCTGATGGGTGAGATCTCCTACTTCGACCTGCACCAGCCGATGCTGGTCTCCGCCGGGCGGTAGGGAGATCTGCCACGGAGGTGATGACGATGTCCACTGCGGGGTGGCAGATGGAGATCTCGTTCGACGAGGACGATACGCACACCCATGCGAATGCCGTGGTTCGATTCGCCGACGGGACGGACGTCCGTGCGCGTGGTGACGCCTACCGCAACCCGCGCGACCCGAGCCAGCCGATGGTCGGTGAGGAGATCGCTGCCGCGCGGGCGCTGTCGGACCTGGCGTCGCAGCTGCTGGAGCGGGCCGCAGGTCAGATTCAGTCGGCAACACATGAGAAGGCATACTTGTCCGGATGAGCGGGTACCGCGGCGGAACGCGGCCCAAATATTGCGACGTTCCTCGCGCGAGCTGGATCAGCAGCCCGGAATTGCCTTCGTGCCGAGCAGGCCGAGCAGGCCGCAGAAGGTTGCGTCGCTGACCTTCCAGACGCCACCTTCCGACACGGCCGTTCCGGTGGCGTTCGGCAGCGCTACCGTGCTGCCGAGGAGGATCTGGTAGGACACCGACGCCATCGTCGGCGTCGTGACAGCCACGTCGACCACCTTGGCTGTCGCCTGGTTCGTTCGTGGGTCGGTGCCGAACAGGCGGATTGCTGCGAGGTGGGCTTGCCCCTTCTCGAGGTACTGGGTCTTGCTGGCAAGGGGCGTGTTCTTCGAGAAGAACGCCTCCCAGTTCTTGATGATCTCGGCTTTGGCCGCCGCCCGGTCCAGGCTCGGGGACGGGGACGTGCTCGAGGCCGGTGCCGAGGTGATGGCCGGTGTCGTCGTGGTCGACGGCGACGAGCTGCTGCTGCACGAGCCGAGCAGCATGCTAAACGCCACCGCCGCACCCAGCAGCCCCATCAGGCGTCGGATGCCGCGCATGCGCTCCTCCTCTGGCCGTTCGCGCGTCGCACGCCCAGCCACCCGTCGAGTGGTGGAACAGTCAACTCGGTTATACACACTTGGCGGTGGTCGATGTCGGAACGGCAGGGGCGATGCGCGAAACGGTGAGCCGACTGTTGCGCGGGGCGGCGGGCGCACCCTTCGGCGGCGCAGTTGCCGCGATCGGGGTCGTGCTGCTCGTGGCGGGCTGGTACGGCATCTCGGGGGAGTCGGTGGTCGCGCGGCAAATGCCCTACTTGGCGTCAGCCACGATCCCGGGCGCGGCGCTGCTCGTCTCTGGCTTGCTGCTGACGGCCCGCACCCGAGGGAGTGAGCACGACCGGCAACTGCTCGAAGATCTGCATTCCACCCTGCTGGAAGCCGGCGAGGAACCGGGCGGCGCGATGCAAGCGAGCGCCGCGGACACCGACGGATGGTGGGCCACCGTGCACGGCACCACCTACCACCGCGCCGCCTGCCCCTTGGTCCGGCAGGGCGCTGTTCTGGTCGACCTCGCGACGATCACCGCACGCGGGCTGACTCCCTGCCCGATCTGCGAGCCTCCGGTCCTCGGGTCGTGACCTGATCGTGCTCACCCTCAACCTCGCGGTAGCCGGGCTCGCGATCGGCTGTATCGCGGCACTCATCGGCGTCGGTCTGATCGCGAGCTACCAGTTGACCGGTGTCTTCAATCTCGGCTTCGGCGGCGTCGCGACCCTGGTCGCCTACCTACTGTGGCAGGCGGTGGTGGAGTGGCACTGGCCGCTGTGGCTGGCCGCGCCCCTCGACGTGCTCGTCGTGGCGCCGGCGATCGGCTGGTTCCTTGACGCCGCGGTGTTCGCGCCGTTGCGCCGACGTGGTGCGTCCGAGGCCGAGCGGCTGGTTGCCGCGCTTGGCGTGCTCGTGCTCTGCGTCGGGATCGCCTACCTGGTTTGGGGCGCCGACGCGCGGCTGGATCCGCCGCAGATGTTTCCCGTCCGACCGTCACGGCTGCCCGGCGGGATTCACACGAATACGGGCCTGGGCTACGAGCTCGCCGTGCTGCTTGCCGTGACCCTGCTGGTCGTCGCGGTCACCCGGTGGACCGAATTGGGTACCGCGGTGCGGGCCGTCGTCGACCGGCCCGAGCTCACCGAACTCACCGGCATTGACTCCGACCGGCTCTCCGCCATCGGCTCGGCATTCGGCAGCTTCCTGGCCGGGCTTGCGGGCGTGCTGCTTGCGCCGCAGCTACGGCTCGATCCGATACAGCCGACCCTCGTCGTCCTGGAGACCATGGTGGTGGCGGTAGCCGCCGTGCTCACGCGTCCGCTGGTTGCCGTGGTCGTCGCGCTACTGCTGGGCATCGCACAAAGCGAGCTCACCCAGCTGCACGCCACCGGCGTCGCTGGGGCGGTTCTGCGCGCGTCGCAAGGCAACTTGTTCGTCGTCGCGCTGCTCGGCACCGTGCTGATCCTGCCGCGGATTCTGCCGCCGTCCGACGACGTGACAGACCGGTTCCGGGTCACTGCTCGGCTGATGGGCGACCGCCGCAGCGCACGGGGAGCCGCGGCCCTCGTCGTCCTGCTGCTGCTCCCGCTCGGGTTCAACCCGGCTGACCTGCGTACGGCGCTGCTGGTACCCGGGCTGGCTGTCGTGTTCGTCTCGATCGTCGCGGTCAGTGGGCTGGCCGGGCAGATCTCGCTCGGCCAGGCCGGATACGCCGGCTTGGGCGGCCTGTTCTGTGCCGCCCTCACGACGGAGGGTGGAATCCCCGGGCTGCCGGCGATTCCCGGGCTGGTGGCGCTCGGCGTAGGCGCATTGCTGGTTATCCCGATCGGCCTGCTGACCGGGTGGCCGGCCATCCGCCGCCGTGGGCTGGCGCTGGCGTTGACCACGTTCGCCGTGGGGGCGGTGGTGAGCCGATTCGTTTTCGCCCAGCCGGTATTCACCGCAGGGCTTCAGGTACATCGGCCGGGGCCGTTCGCCAGCGACCGCGCGTTCTACGGCATGCAGCTTGCGCTGCTGGGAACAGCCGTGTTCGTTGTCTGGACGCTACGGCGGGGGCGGGTGGGCCGGACGCTGCTAGCGATCCGCGACGACGAGGCAGCCGCGCGAGCCTGCGGCGTCGACGTGAGTCGTCTCAAGGTGCAGGTGTTTGCCGTCGGCTCGCTGCTCGCCGGCCTCGGCGGCGCGCTGCTGGTCGAGGGCGCGCAGTCGTTCGATGCGGCCAGCTTCGACCCGATCCAGGGCCTGCTCTGGTTCGCGGCCGTGGTCGTGTTCGGTGCGGACGATCTGCTCGGGGCCGTCCTGGCTGCAGCGCTGCTCGTCGGCATCGACGCCGGGATCGTGACCGGTGCGTCGGCCGCCCTGGTCGGTGTGCTGGCGCTGCTGCTCGGCCGGATGCCGGGTGGCGTCCTTGCGACCGTGAGCCGGCTCATCGCGGCCGGTGCCGCCGCGCCACCGCCGCGCCGCGGCCTGCGGCTCACCGAGCGCGGTCGCCAGGTCGCCGCCCTCGCCGCCCGCCGGACGGGCCCCTGACTGTGTACCCCGCCGGCCTCCGCTCTGCGCTCCTGTTGTGTGTTCCCACCCCACGAAATCGCTTCACGATTTCGCGGGGACCCCGGCGATCGGCGGCCGGCTCGTGACCGTGCCCGCGCTGGAGGCTCGCGGCATCGTTCGCCGCTTCGGCGGCCTGGTGGCCGTCGACGGCGTCGACCTAGTGGCGGCTGCGGGCCAGGTGACGGCGCTGATCGGGTCGAACGGGGCCGGCAAGAGCACCCTGTTCGCCTGCCTCGCCGGACAGCAGCGCCCGGACGGCGGACAGGTGCTGATGTTCGGCGTCGACGTCACTCGGCTGCCACCCGACGCGCGGGCCCGC
This sequence comes from uncultured Actinomycetota bacterium, assembly GCA_963839175.1. Taxonomy (GTDB): domain Bacteria; phylum Actinomycetota; class Actinomycetes; order Mycobacteriales; family Jatrophihabitantaceae; genus CAWIUB01. Next base: position 64,359 of record CAWIUB010000010.1, on the reverse strand, counting down.
CTGGGCATGGCGCGAACCTTCCAGCGGATCGCGGTCTTCTCCAGTTTGTCGGTGGCCGACAACGTCCGGGTAGGAGCGGAGAACCGCCGTCGCCGCGGCTTGTTTCCGTTGTTGGGCCGGTCGAGTGCGGCGGACGAGACCGTGGCCGAGGAACAGGTACTGGCGCTGCTCGATCTGCTGGGTCTGACGCCACTCGCCGACGAGCCCGCCGCCCGGTTGCCCACGGGGACGCTGCGCCTCGTCGAACTCGCCCGGGCCTTGAGCAGCCAGCCCAGGATCGTCCTGCTCGACGAGCCGGCCAGCGGGCTCGACGACGAGCAGGTGGCCCGGCTGCCCGCCACGCTGCGAGCAATCGCGGCCGACGGTTGCGCGGTCGTCGTGGTCGAGCACGATCTGTCCCTCGTGTTTGCGGCCGCCGACGTGGTGCACGTGCTGACCGCTGGCCGCATCGTGCGCTCGGGACCGCCCGCGCAGATCCGAACCGAATCAGTGACCGGAGACCCGCCGTGACCATCGCGCTCGCGACGCGTGGCCTGCGCGCGGGCTATGGCCCGGTCGAGGTGCTGCACGGCATCGACCTGGATGTCCCGGCCAGCCGGGTCACTGCGGTGCTCGGCCGCAACGGGGCTGGCAAGACGACCTTGCTGCGCACGCTATCCGGCCTCCTGCGGCCGACCAGCGGGGTGATTTCCGTCTTCGGCCGCGACCTCGGCAAACTGGCGCCGTACCAGCGGGCCCGCGCCGGTCTGCTGCTCATCCCGGACGAGCGCAGCATCTTCCCCCAGCTGACGGTCGAGGAGAACCTGCGACTGTTCGCCGGCAGCGGCTCGGCGGACTTCGCGGCCGTGTTCGCGGCGCTGCCGATCCTCGAGCGGCGCCGGCCACAACGTGCCGGGACGCTCTCCGGAGGTGAGCAGCAGATGCTCGCACTGTCTCGTGCGCTGCTCCAGCCGTTCCGGATGCTGCTCGTCGACGAGCTGAGCCGTGGCCTGGCGCGTCCGGTCGTAGGTGAGCTGTACCGGCTGTTGCGGGCGCTGCGGGGGACCGGTGGGGACGATCGGGCGGTGGTCGTGGTCGACCAGGACACCGACTCTGCGCTCGAGCTCGCGGACGTCGTCTACGTGCTGCGGCGCGGCGCTGTGGCGTTCGCCGGCGAACCCGCCGACCTGGTGAGCGAGGCTGCCCCGTGACGCTCAGGGCATAGTGAGGAGCACGGGCACATCGAAGCAGTTGGTGGTCATGTCCGGCACCTGAGTGACCCAACCGCCCCGGCCGCCGTTCGCCGAGTCCTGCCAGCGCGCCGCGTTGACGCACTCCCGTCTGGTCTTCGGCGGGGTCGGCTCGGGCGTGAAGCCGGTCGGCAGGATCAGGCCGTGCCCGTCGTAGAGGGTGTCGCGGTTCAGGTACGCCTCGACGCATCGCCGCGTGACGTCGGCACCGCACGAGCTGATGGCGTCGGTCAGCCATTGCGCGGCTGCCCAGCCCTCGAGCTCCCACATCGACAGCTGGTCCTCCCGGTTCGGGACGTAGCGGGCCATGTCGTCGCGGAACTGCTTGACCACGGGGATCGAGACGTCTTCGTAGTTGCGCTCGTTGGCGGTCGCGTAAAGCTTGTTACGGCAGCCCGGCGCGTCGGCGTACTCCCTGCGCACCTGCGCGTTCCAACCCTGCACCGTGGTGATCTTTGCCTCGATCGGGACGGCCTGGGCGTCGATCGCCTTGCACAGCGCGCCATTGCCGCCGCTGTCCAGGGCGTCGAAGACGGCGTCGACGTGCCGCGCCTTCATGTTGAGTGCGGCTGACACAAAGTCGGGCAAGGCGAAATCGACCTGTTCGGGCACCACGGTGAACCCCTCGGCCCGCAGGCCCTGTTCGATCTGACCGGCGTAGCGGGTCGAGTCGACCTGGTTGTAATAGACGACGGCCGCGGTGCGGGCGCCGAGCTTCTGCCGTAGCCAGCGGTAGATCTCGGTCGTGGTGGGGATCTTGCCGTTCCAGCCGACCGTCCCGTTGCGCGGCTCGTAACTGCCGTCGATCGAATACAGGTGCGGGTACTGGTCGTAGGCGGTGGTTACCGGTTCGCCGCCGACGTCGGGCACGCCCATGCTGTTGACGTACGGTGCCCCCGAGTAGTTCAGCACGCTGGTCGCGGCCAGCGCGAACACGTGAGCCGAGTCGATCAGCTGATGGGCACAGCGTTGGTTGCCCGCGCCGGAGGACTCGTCGTCGCATGTGACGACCTTGATCGTGCGGCCGCCGACGCCGCCTCGAGCGTTGAGCGAATCGAGATAGGCCTGTGCCCCGTACATTGGTGGCGAGAACGTGCCACTTCCCAGTGGGCCGGTGACGCTGGCCATGATGCCGACCGTGATCTGGCTGCCGGTGACCCCGACGTCCGGGCCCTGCCCGTTCGCGCTCGGACCCGCTGTGCCGGTATTGGAGAACGCCGACTTGGGCAACCGGGTGCCGCAGCCCGTGCTCAGCGCCACCAGGACGGCCGCAGACAGCGCTGCGGCCCGTCGGTGGCCCGCGGTGATCACCTCGCCATCCTGGCATCAGGGTGCCAAGAACTGCTTTGGCTACCGCGTCGCCGGGCTGCCTGCGCTGTGTGCCACGCGTGGTGCGACGATGTCGGCCAGCGCGCTCACGACGAGGTCCACCTCGTCGATCGTGTTGTAGAAGTAGAAACCGAACGGTTCTTCGGCACCCTCAAATACGAGCACCTCTACCGCGGGTCCGATCAACGACGGCGATGCCCTCGCCGTCGAAGTAAACCGCTTCCGGCAGATCTACAACACCATCCGACCCCACCAAGCCCTCCACGACCGCGTCCCGTGTGACGCGTACCTGCGCTCAGCCGCTCAGCGCTTCGCAGAAGCCGCCGCCGAGGTTGATGTCGTCGGCCGGTCCGTGCACGGCGATCAGCACGTCGGGGTCGGATGCTGATGACACACGGTTGCCCACGCTCTGGATGACGACGCCGCGACCGGGTTCGGTCGACAGTTCGCGGATTCCGGTGAGGGTCTGGATGTTCCTCACGTAGTCGATGTGCACGTTGAGTTGCGTACGCACGACGACGCTGGCGAGGGTGGTGTCATTGATGTCGGTCTCGACCGCCGAGATCTTGCCCTGCTGCCGAACCGGGTCGCCGTTCGCGTCGAACCAGGTGATGATCGTGCCCTGGTCGTGTCCGACGTAGTGGGCCGAGAACCCGTCACATTCGAACGAGCCGCCGTACGGATCGGGGCCGAACGTCTCGGTCTCCTTGGTGAGTGTGCCGGCTCCGGCCGGCGCGCTGGTGAGGAAACCGGCCACGACAATGGCCACTGTTACCCCGATTGCGGGCACGAGCTGGCGCGCAGCCATCGATGGACGGATCATGGCGCCTCCTCATTCGGGGCCCGGTGGATGTCATACCCGCGCCTCGCGCGGAACTGAAGACCAGCCCCATGCCGCTGGTTTGTCGCCGGCGCGGATCCCTTGCTGACGGGCGACCCTGAAATGTCCGGCCCCGCAGGGAGTCCGTCACGGTGGCGGTGTTGCTGCGCGGACACGTCGGCGGAGCGCAGCGTCAATCACTTTCAAGTCACACTGTGCCAGTTCCTTGACGCAGCACACTCGGGAATCCCTCCGTTCGAGCAGTGGCGCCACCCGGCCGATTGGCGATCAGGTCACGGTGTTGATCGTCCAGAAGTCCGACGACAGGCCGTGGTCGGTCAGGTATGCGTACGGCATGGTGAAGTAGCCCTTCTGCCCCCAGCCCGTACCCCACGAGTTGCGCACGATGTAGCGCTGGTCCGCGTCGTTGTAGCCGACCGCCAGGACGGCGTGGCCGCCTAGCACGCTCTCGCCGGGGCCGGGCATCGGCACCACGCCGGTGGTCGCGACGTCGTGGCTCTCGAAGCTCTCGTAGACCGTGAAGCCGAAGACGAACGGGTACCCGGCCGCGAGGCAGGCGCGCTGATGGTCGAGGTCCCGGCTGATGCGCTGGTAGGACGTCACCCGATTCTGCAACGCCTTGACGTAGTCGTCCGCCGGAGGCCGCTGGCCGTCGTGTGCTCCGGGCGGGAATGGTCCACCATCCGAGGTCGCGGGAGTGTCGTCGTATGGCCAGTCAGCTTCCGAGCAGACGCCGAGCTTCTTTACGCTCTTGACGCCATCGCGGATCATGGCCCCGGAGTCGTAAGCGACGTGGCCTTCCATCGCTCGTTCGTTGTAGTAGATGAATAGCCGCGACGGGGTGAAGTCGGCCAGGCCCTGCTTCATCAGATCGAACTCGAACGCGGCTGCGATCGCGTTTGCGGTGCAGCTGCCGATCCGACCCTGGTCGTGGACCGGTGGGCAGTGGTCGGTCAGGTCGACCGCCGTCGGAAGGGCGGCGATCGCCGGGCGCGCCACGCTGTAGACGTGGTCCCGAGCGTCGGGCAGGTCCGGTACCCAGCCGTAGCGGCCGAGCTTGCGCTGCGTCGTTGTCTTGGCCATGTCGTGCCTCCAGCGTGTGGACGTCCGCCGACCGGACTGTTGTGAACCTGGAGCACCGGCTACCGGTCGTGATACGTCGGGATGCGCCGCTGGCACGATGCCTGGCATGACGACTGCTGGGCTGACGCCGGACGAACTCCTGATGACCACCCGTTCGGTGCGCCGGCGCCTGGACCTGACCCGTTCGGTGCAGACCGAGCTGATCCGCGAGTGCGTGCAGATCGCGCTGCAGGCACCGTCCGGCTCGAACCGGCAGGGCTGGCACTGGCCGGTGGTCACCGACCAGGAACAACGGCGCCAGCGTGGCGTGGCTGGGTGAGCGGATGCGCCAGGTTCCGGTGCTCGTGATCCCGTGCTTGGCTGCCTGCACTGACGCGCGCGGCCGCCTGGGGGTGACGTAGGGTCCAGCGGGTGGTAGAGGTCCGTCGCCAGACGGTCACGCAGGCCGGGCATCGGCTCGTCGTCCGCGAAGCTGGACCACCTGACGGCCCGGCGGTGATCCTGCTGCACGGGCTCGCCTCGGACAGCGGCACATGGCAACCGGCCATCGTGCCGTTGGCACAGCGTGGCCTGCATGTGGTCGCCCCGGACCTTCTCGGACACGGCGAATCGGACAAGCCGGCGGCCGGCGGCTACTCGCTCGACGGATTCGCGCGCAGCCTGCACGACATGATGGGCGCCCTGGAGATTCGCAGCGCCACGCTGGTGGGCCATTCGCTGGGTGGGGCGATCGCGATGCACTTCGCGTTCCACTACCCGCGCTATGCCGAACGTTTGGTTCTTGTGTCGAGTGGCGGGCTGGGCAAGCAGGTGCACGTCGCGTTGCGGGCCGCGGCGCTGCCGATCGCGCCGCCGATACTTCGGATGCTCGTCAACGCGCGCACAGCCCCGCTGTACCGGGCACCGCGGCTGCATCGCACGCTGCGGCTCACCCCGGAGAACCTCGTCAACCTGCGCCGCGCAGGGCGCACGCTCGTGACACCTGCCGGACAAGGGGCATTCTTCGCCACCCTGCGGTCGGTGATCCGGCCCTCCGGCCAGCGTGGGTCGATGATCGAGATGCGCTATGTCGCGGACCACAACCCCACACTGATCATCTGGTCCGAACAGGACCACGTCATCCCGGTCAGTCACGCCTACGACCTGCACCGGCACTTGCCGAGCAGTCGCCTCCAGCTGTTCCCCGGCAAGAGCCATGAGCCGCATCGCCGCTATGCAGACGGGTTCGCCGAGGTCGTCGCGGACTTCATCGGCACCACCGTGCCGTCCTGCGCGGGCGGGTGAACCAGGCGGTCATCGGCCGTCGGACTGTTGTCAGCTACCCCCGATCACTGGTGCAACCATTGTGACGGGCGGTCCCGGCGCCAGGGCCGACGTCACGTCAAGCAGAGTGCCGGCATTGAGTGCGGCTCGCACTTGCGCCGCCGACGTGACCGGAGTGGCTGCGAGATCGACGCTCCCGGGGGTCGCCTCGACGAGCAGGACGAGCGTCCACGCCCCGGTGTAACCCTGATCGCCCGGCGCGACGGGGAGCACGTGGTCGTGACGCAAGACGTCTGGCTGGCCGTCGCAGTGATCCTGGGTCGCGGTGTTGTCGAAGATGACGTACAGCGGTTGAGTGGGTCTGCTGATGCCCGACAGGTCGGGACCAAGTCCGAAGCAGGCCAAGACGCCGCCATTAGGCTTCGCGCTGAACAGCGATGGCTGCAAGAAGGTGACCTCGTGGCCGTTGTACCAGGATTTCTCGATTCGCAGCTGCCCGCCGCTGCCCGCGTACGCGGTCCCGGCCGGCAGTACCGCGGCCGCGAGCGCGGGCCGTGGCGGCAGCAAGCCATCTGAGTCGGTACATGTCATTCCTCCGTTGATCCTCTTGATCGTGGACACGATTGATGCCGTGGTACCGGCTGCGACCCCTCGACGCAGTCGGCGCTCTCAGTTCGCGGAGATGGGGGCTGGCGACGCCCCGGACGACTGGCTGGGTGGGATGTTCTGGTTCAGCCGGAAGACGTTCGTCGGGTCGTAACGATCCTTGATCTCGACCAGCCTGGCGTAGGTCTCCGGCGGATAGGACGCGCGGACCTTGTCTTCGCCCGCCTCGCCGGTGAAGTTGACATACATCGTGTCCGGTCCATACGACGCCAGCGCCGCACGGGCGTCCCTGGCCCACGACACATCGCTGGCGAACCCTGCACCGTCGACCGACCTGGCGATCACGTTGAGGATGTACGGCGAGCTGCGCTGCGCGAAGGCCGTCTCCGCCGCGGGTACGCGTGCCATGGCGCCGCCGGCGTGGTGGATGTGGAGCTCGCTTTGTGGCGTCGGTTTGGCCGACCACCTGGCAATGAGCTCGTCGACCGCGCTGTCGGGAAGGCTGTCCAGCATCGCTGAGGTGAAGTAGTTGTGCGCGCCGGCCTGCCATAGCGGGTCGAGCGCCTGCTGCATTGCGACATAGGGAACGGCTCCCAGGTGGTCGAGGATCGGGTCGGCAAGTGTGCGCAGCGGCCGCACCACGTCCTCGCCGCGGTCCAGCGGACCGCAGTAGACCGCGCCGACGGCCACGATGGGCTTGCCGTGCACCGACTTCGGCAGGAACGGGACAGGGGGTGCGGTGGTGAGATCGACCAACGACGTCAGCTCGTCGGGCATCGAGGCGGTGAGGTCCCGCCACCCGGTCAGGACGTCCTTGGCGGCCTCGCCAGGGAAGAACACTAATCCGCCGAGGACGGTGGGGCCCACCGGATGCAGCGCGTACTCCATCGCGGTGACGACGCCGAAGTTGCTGCCGCCCCCGCGCAACCCCCAGAACAAGTCGCTGTGCTCATCGGCGCTGGCATGGACCAGCCGCCCGTCAGCAAGCACCACCTCCGCGGCGACGAGGCTGTCGCAGGTCAGGCCGTGCCGGCGCAGCAGCCAGCCGATGCCACCGCCGAGAGTGAAGCCGCCGATGCCGGTGGTGGAGACCAGCCCGCCGGTGACCGCGAGCCCGAAGGCCTGGGTCTCGTGGTCGAAGTCGGCCCAGGTGGCCCCGCCCTGCGCGACGGCGCGGCGACGGTGCGGGTCCACGGTAACGGCCTTCATTTGCGATAGGTCGAGGACTACTCCACCGTCGCAGGTGGAGAACCCGGCGATGCTGTGCGCGCCGCCGCGTACCGCGAGCAGCAACCCCTGACTGCGGGCGAACTCCACCCCCTTGATCACATCAGCGGTGCCCGTGCAGCGAATGACCATCGCCGGATGCTTGTCGTGGGCGGCATTCCACACCACCCGTGCCTCGGCATAGCCGCTGTCACCAGGTCGGATCACCTCACCGCGCACCGCAGCCTGCAGCTCGCCCACCGTGGCTTCGCCCACCACCTTCGGCGCTTCTGTCGTCGTCATCGCCCCTCCTCGGTTGTCGAGATCGGGGCCGACGTTACGAGCCGCGGCTTCGCAACCGCTTAGCAGCGCTTAGCGCGACGTTGCCGTCGTGGTCACGGCGCGAACGAACGCAGTGCCATCGACCGCACCCAGGGCCCGGAACCGATCGCGGGCCTGGCCCAGCGCCTCGGCGGCCTCGCCGAGCTGATCGCTTCGGCGGTAGACGTCGCTGAGCATGGCGTAAGCCCAAGCGGTCGCGCGGTGGTTGCCGGGGATCTGCCCGGACTCCACCAGGGCGTCCGGCAACAGGCGCTGCGCGGCGTGGTAGTCGCCCGCCTCCGCGTGCACGCTTGCCATTGTGAGGCTGGCAGCAACCCGTCCCGGCGCGTCCTCCGTCTCGCGGAACCCGGCCAGCGCCTGCTGCAGCAGCGCGATTCCGTGTGCGGGGTCTCCATCGGCGGCGATGAGTACCCCGAGGTTGCCCACCGTGAGACCGATCGCGCGCCGGTCGCCGATGGCGTGCCGGAGCCGCAGACTGTGCTCGAAGGCCGCCCGGCCGGCGTCGTGCTCGGCCCGCACCCGGTGCACGCAGCCCAGGTAATTGGTTGCCAGCGCTTCGCCGTGCGGTCACCCAGCGCCGTGAATACCGAGATAGCTTCGTCAGCGAGCATGCGTGCCGTGTCGAGGTCGCCGGCGAGCCGGGCGAGGGACGCCAAGTTGCATATCACATAGCCCTGAGCCTGTTCGGCACTCACCCGCGGCCCGAGCAGGACTGTCTCTTCGAAGTACAGCCTTGGGATGGCCTGCTCGGCGCCATCGACAGCAAAGCCGAGCATCAGAGCGGTAAAGAACGGTCGCCGCGACGGCACTTTGGCGAGCGCCGCACGCGCACGTTCGAACGCCACTCGCGCAGCCGCCAACTCGCCCCGGCCCAGCAGCACCATCGCCTCCAGGTGCGCGGTGGACGCTTCGACCTCCTCGACGTCGCGGGCCACTTCCCGGGCCTCCATGCTGCGTTCCAGGGACTCGGTCCATTCGCCGCGCATGTAGGCGAGCACCCCGTCCGCGTGTAGCGCGAGTGCAAGGCCGGTGCGATCATGCTGGGCGCGCTGCGCGGTGACCGTTTCAGCGCCGATCTCGGCCAACCGTTGGCAGGTGCCGAGGCGCGCATCGAAGACCGCGAGAGCCAGCAACGCGCGGGCCCGCAGAACCGATGGCTCCTGGACGGCGGCGAGCACTTCCTCCAGCCATCGGCGGCCTTCGGCGAAGTGGCCCCGCACCAGCCAGTATCGCCAGAGCGCGACCGCAAGGCGCAATGCCACCGGTGGCTCGCGTGCTAACGCCCAGGCCAACGCCCCGCGCAGATTGTCGTGCTCGACGTCAAGGCTCGCAGGCACGACCTGGATAACCCCTGTCGATACCTCCGGGTCGCGGGCCTCAGGAATTCGACGTACCAGGCGCAGTGCCGGGCTCGGATCGTCGCTTCCTCGCCCGCGGCGCGCAGCTTCTCGGTGGCATACTGCCGCACCGTCTCGAGCAGTCGGTAGCGCGTGATGTCGCCACGCAAGTCCGCAACCACGAGCGACGTGTCGACGAGCCGGCCGAGAGCCCCGAACACCTGCGGCTGCTCGGGGTCGTCCGCGCACACTCCGTCGACAGCCTCCAGCGTGAACGATCCGGCGAAGACGGCCAACCGTCGGAACAACACCTGCTCGTCGTCGGCCAGCAGGTTATGGCTCCAGGCCAGGGTGGCTGCGAGTGTCTGCTGCCGTGTGATCGTCGTCCGGTGGCCGCGGCTAAGCAGCGCAAGGGCGTCGCCGAGGCGGGCGGCGATCTGCTGGGGCGAGAGCACCGGGACGCATGCCGCCGCGAGCTCTAGCGCTAGCGGCATCCCGTCGAGGCGATAGCAGACCTCCGCCACCGCGCCGGCGTTGTCGACGGTGAGCGAGAACCCGGGCGCCACCGCCGACGCGCGCTGCACGAACAGTTGCAACGACGCGATGGCGGCCAGCGCCGAAAGCGTTGGCAGATGGGCCGGATCGGGCAGGGCAAGAGATGGCGTCCGCCAGCTCACCTCGCCCTCGACATGGGCGCTTCCGGGAAGTCCGTGGGTCATGGTGTGGCCGGGTAGAGCTGTAGGCCACCGAGGTGGAAGTAGATCGCGGTCTTGAAGTGCTCGCGGTTGCGGTAGCCACGCGCTGAGACTCTGATCGCCTGGATGCGGGAGTTGAGGCCTTCGGCGCCGGCGTTGGTGATCCGGTGGGCGAAGTAGGACAGCAGCCCCGCCTGGTGACGTTTGAGTGTCTTAGCCGCGTCGATGATCGGTTTGAGCCGGCAGTGGGTGGCCCAGAAGTACCAGCGGTTGAAGTGCTTGGCCGCCCAGCCGCGGCGCTTATAGGACCAGAAGTGCCGCAGGCTCTCCTTGATCGCCCACGCCCGCGCGGTGCGCAGGTCGCCGGCCTGCAGCGTGGCGAACCGGTCGGCGTGACGGTCGGGCAGGTTCTCGGCCGAGTACAGCCAGAGGTACTTCGAACCGGCCAGGCTCTTGTCACCGGCCGCGACCAGCGCCCGGTTCTCTTGCTTGCGGACGGTGTCCACCGCGCCGGTGAGGTAGCCCATCAGGTGGTACCGGTCGAACACGATCTTGTCGTCCGGGTCGGTCAGGTGCGCGCGCACCGAGTTGGCGAACGGCTCCCACATGTCCATCGCGACCGCCTGGATGCCGGCCAGCTGCTCGGGCGTGAACTTCTCGAAGTAGCCGTCCAGGCTGGCCTGGCGTCGCTCGTCGGCGATGTAGTCCACGGTGCCGGTGTCCAGGTCGGCGACCACGGTGATGTAGTCCTGTCCCCGCCCGGCCGCCTTCTCATCGACCCCGACATGCGCCGGGGCGGTCAGTGGTTTCGCGGTCAGGCCCCGGGCCACCGCGCGGTCCATCAGGTGCCACGCCTCATCCCAGCTGACCCGCAGCAACCCGGCCGCGGAGGCCACGTCGCAGGCGGCGAGCACGTCGATGGCCAGCCGCTCGAACAACACGGTGAACCGTGCGTGCGGCTCAGCCCACGGCAGCCGCACCTGCCGCACCCCGTGCTCGGGGCACTCGACCCGCGGCGGGCGGGCGTGCAGGAACGTCAAGAACGCACACGAGTCCAGATGCCGCCAAGCCCGCTCCTCGGCGTGGTCGTAGACCGCCAGCTCCCGCTCGCAGTCCGGGCACGCGAACCGCGTCCGGCCCGGATGCCCGACCCACACGTCCACCCGCCCGCCGGGGGCCGACAGCTCGACGCGATCAACCTCCCACGGCGCGACCAACCCCAGCAGATGGCGGTACAACTCGGTGTCGCGCATGCGACAGATCCTGCCGCCAAGCGCCCGTCACACCCAGACCCGACCCACGAAGAACCCGGAAGCGCCCCATTATGAGCAGTCCGCAGGCGCGGGGGACTCCCTCGGGTGAACGGCCACCCGGTACAGCAATCCGGCGCCCCCACGCCTGCATGAACATCGAACGACAGGTCCAGCAGCGGTCGATATTCGCGCCCTGTTCAACACAACAGGCCGATGCTTTCGCGCCTCGGCTAGCGCTGCCAGCAGCACGTCGCGCACCCGGAGCGCGGGACACCCCAACTATCGTGGATCCCGCCATGACCTACACCGCCGACCCACGCGTCGACGCCTACATCGATGCACTGCCCGATTGGCAGCAGGCGATCTGCCGCGAGGTCCGCGACCTCGTCCACGCTGCCGACGAGGACGTCATTGAAACCATCAAGCGCACCAACCGCCCGTACTTCGTAATGCAGGGCAACATCTGCGCCCTTTTGGCGGCGAATGACCACGTCAACGTATTCCTCTACGACGGCGCCATCGTCCCTGATCCGGAGGGAATCATCACTGCGGGCGGCGACAACAAGACCGCCCGCACCATGGCCGTGCGCCAAGGCGAAACGATCAACGCGCCGGCCCTCACCGCCATGTTCGAGCAGATCATTGCCAACAACCGCGCTGGAGGCTGGCGCGCATTGAAGCGCGAGAGCTGAGGTTGACGGTTTCCTCGGTCCTGATCGATTGCCTGAGGCGGGTCAACCGGAGCGACGTACAGCAACGCGCAGGAGCCGAGGTGCCTGCGGGACAGGATTTGCGGGGGTGTAAGCACATCTCGGGGCGGTAGCTCAGCCGGTTAGAGCAGGGGACTCATAATCCCTTGGCCGTGGGTTCGAGTCCCACCCGCCCCACAAGCCGGCGATCTCCGGGAATCTGGGCATCTCATGCATCGCTCGACTCTGCTGTCCGTCCAGCACCTGTCTGCTCGGCGCCGAGACATTGGCGCCAAGAACGGCGTCGAGCGTCGCGCGGGTTCGGGCGTCGTCGGTGGGCCAGAGGTGCACTACGCGACGGGTACCGTTGGGCGCACGTCGCAGATCGATCTACGCGTACTCCCGATAGTCGCGCTCGTTCTGATCGGCGTAAACGCTGGCGAACTCGGCGATGGCCTGGTCGAACATGTCTCCCTGGCCGAGGTAGGAGGCGATCGCGATCCGGGCGCCCCAGCGGGCGTGCGCCCGGGCCAGGGTTGCGCCGCAGATCCGCGTGTACACCGTGGCGCCGGGTACGAGCAGCCTCTCCACGTCCGCACCGCCCTTCCAGTCATGGAATTGCCGCACGTAATGGGGCGATGACAGCCACGCTGGCGCTGCCGCACGGAAAGCTGGGCCGAGGAAGTTCTCGCAGGACGCATCACCGTGTGGGCCACCGGGCGCCCGAACCGGCTGGAAGCCGGCCCGGGCTGCTCGTGCATGTTTAGCGGATCGCAGTGAGGCACCACCTCTATCGGGCCGCTGGGGGCATGAGATATTCGCTCAACGGTGTTATCCGGTGACCGTGAAGGACTTGCTCAGGGTCGCTTTCGAGCTGTCGCCGACGTAAACGTCGATCTGGCCGGGTTCGACCACGAACCGTCCCATGTTGTCGTAGAAGCCGACATCGGTGCGGTCGAGCGTGAACGAGACCGTCTTGGTCGCGCCGGGTGCCAGGGTGATGCGTTCGAAGGCGCGCAGCCTGCGGACCGGCTGCGAGATGCTGGCGACCGGGTCATGGATGTAGAGCTGAACCACCTCATCACCGCTGCGACTACCGGTATTCGTGACGTCCACCGACGCCTTGACCGAGCCGGACGACGGCATCGTGCTAGAGCTGAGCCGCAGGTTGGAGATGTCGAACGTGGTGTAGCTCAAGCCGTACCCGAACGAGTACAGCGGATCGCACGTCGTGAGGTCCCGGTAGCGCGAGTTGTACTTGGACGTGGTGTCGCACGGGCGGCCGGTCGGCTCGTGGTTGTAGTAGATCGGCACCTGCCCGATGTTGACCGGGAACGACACCGGCAGCTTGCCACCGGGGTCGACCTTGCCGAACAGCACATCGGCCACCGCGTTGCCGGCCTGGACGCCGGGGAACCACGCCTCAAGGATCGCCGGCGCCTTCGCCGCCACGTTGGCCAACGTCAGCGGACGGCCGTTGAACAGCACCACGGTGAACGGCTTGCCGAGCGCCGCGATCCGGTCGATCAGCTCCTGCTGCTGGCCGGGTAGGTCGATATTGCTGCGCGACGTGGCCTCGCCACTCATCTCCCGGGGCTCGCCGAGCGCGAGCACGACCTGGTCGGCCGACTTCGCCGCGGCCACCGCCTGAGCGAACCCCGGCCCGACCGGGCAGTCATCCGCCGGGTTGTACTGCGGCGGCTCGGTGTTCGGCAGGTCACAGGCCTTCACGAACGTCGTCGTCCCAGTGCTCTGCGCCTTGATCCCGGTGTACAGGGAGACCGCGTCCTGGTCACGACCGGTGCCCCACCACGGGCCGAGCATGTCGTGCGGGTCGTCGCCGAGCGGACCGATCACCGCCGTCTTCTTGGCCGGGTCGAGTGGCAGCGTCGAGTTGTCGTTCTTCAGCAGCACCATCGAGTCGGCCGCGTCCTTGCGTGCGAGCGCCACCGCGTCGGGCCGCAGCTGCGCGCCGGCCGCCTGGGAGACGTCGACGTACGGGTGCTCAAACAACCCGGCGCGGAACTTTACCCGCAGGATGCGCCGCACCGCGTCGTTGATCCGCGGCATCGAGATCTGGCCCGAGGCCAGCAGCTGGGCGCCGAAGTCACGGATGAACGTGCTGGTCATCTCCGAGTCCAGGCCGGCGTTCAGCGCCTTGGCCGCCGCGTCCGGTCCGTCCGCCGCGAAGCCGTGCCCACAGTCACCCGAGGCGGGGTTCACCGGCGGGCACGCCCGCATCTCGGCGACCGCCGCCCAGTCCGCCTCGACGAAACCGTCGAAGCCCCACTGATTCTTGAGGATGTCGGTCATCGTGTAGTGGTCGCCGCAGCCCGGCACGCCGTTGATCGCGTTGAACGAGCACATCGCGGTGCCGGCACCGGCGTCGACCGCCGCTTTGAACGGCGGCAGGTAGAGGTTGAACAGCCGCTGCGTCGACATGTCGGTCGTGTTGTAGTCGCGCCCGCCCTCCGGCTGACCGTACGCGGCGAAGTGCTTGACGCTGGCGACCTCCTTGTCGGGCGCGCTGTAGTCGTTCCCCTGGTAACCCTTGACCCGGGCGGCCGCCATTGCCGAGCCGAGCAACGGGTCCTCCCCGGCACCCTCAGCGATCCGGCCCCACCGCGGCTCGTGCGAGACGTCCACCATCGGGGCGTACGCCTGCTTGAGCCCGACCGCGGCCGACTCGCGGGCGCCGATCGTGGCGTCGTCCATCGCCACCCGCGGGTCGAAGCTGCTCGCCTCGCCCAGCGGGATCGGGAACACGGTGCGGAAGCCATGGATCGTGTCGAACGCGAACAGCAACGGGATGTGTAGCCGGGACTGCTCGACCGCGATGTGCTGGAGCCGGTTGATCGTCACCGGATCCGTGACGCTCAGCACCGAGCCGAGGCCGGCTTGCACCTCCTGGTCGTTGACCAGGAAGTCGGGGAGCAACTGGATCTGCTCGAGCTTCTCTTGCAACGTCATCTTCGCGAGCAGGGCGTTCACCCGGCTCTCGACCGGTTGAGCCGCGGGCTGCCCGGTGGGGCGCGCCGCGAACGCGCCACCGCCGGCCAGCAAGCTAACCGCGAGGGCGAGCACAGCGACCGCTGCCAGCCGCCTTCGTGCGGTCCGATGCTGCAGAAAACGCAAGCGTGTCATCGAGGACCTCCTTTAGGGGGACGTCACTTGCAGCCGACGAAATCGACTTGGTCGCGCCGTCGACCGGCGCGCGTGCTGACGAAGACATCGAGGTGTTCCGGCGTGAGCCCCGCCCACCGCACGCCCACCGCCTGCATCGCACAGTGCCCTCGGTGCGTCCACCGGTCACCGGCCCGCCGCTGCGTCAGCCACCATTCTCGGCACGGATGCGACGGGCTGTTCACTGGAAGCTCCCAACACAGGCGAGTGAGACCCAGACGAGCCACTTCCTGTGAACACCTTAAGAGCCACGCGGTGAACGGACCGTCAAAGTTCACCCTGCACTGCCCGACCGTCATGAAGGCGCCCGAGCCGGTAGGCCGCGCCAATCGGCACCGATCGAGACGGCTAGGTCGCCTGCACCAGCACGGGTAGCCCCACGCGGTATTTGATGTGCGTGACTCCGGGTGAGCCGATCACGTGTATAGGCTCGAGCCGCAGATCCGCCGACACACCGTCGAACAAGCGCTCGCCGGCACCGAGGATCAGCGGCGAAATGTGCATGTGTAATTCATCGATGGCGCCCGCCTGCAGGTACGCGTTCACCGTGCTAGCGCCACCGGCGATCTCCACATTCTTGCCGCCGGCAGCGGCCTTGGCATGTTCGAGCGCGGTGCCGCGGCCGTCGGTGACGAAATGGAACGTAGTTCCGCCGGCCATGGCCAATGGTTCGCGCGGGTGATGCGTGAGCACGAAGACGGGGGCGTGGTAGGGCGGCTCGTCGCCCCACCAGCCCTTCCAGTCGAGGTCCCACTCGCCGCGACCAGGGCCGAACATGTTGCGCCCCATGACGTACGCGCCGGGCGACTGTTGCCACTCGTCGATCACCATCTGGTCTTCACCTTGCGGATTGAAGTGCCAGTCGTGCAGGAGCATGCCCCTCTCGCCGATCGGATTGGCCAGGCTCTGCCGTGGTCCCGCGACGAAGCCGTCCACCGAGACCGAGATGTTGCAGGTAACCTTCGTCATCGTCAGTCCAATCGATCCGTTCGATCGTTAGCCGAATACGGAGCTGGGCGGGCTTCGCGAACTAGCCCGCCTGAACGAGCTTGGCGAGGCTCTCTAATGCCATCCGGGTTCCGGTTTCGTTGTCGCCCACGGGCACGCTGTCCGGAATGCCGTCGTGGACAACGAGGACATCAGTTCCGCCGTCCGCCTCTGTAAGGGTTGTCGTCATCGTCATCTCGCCGCGGAGGTCGGGATCTGCTGTCTCGAACTCGAATACCTCGACTACCTGCTCGTCGGGCACCAGCTTCACGAAGTGGCCGTGGTAGGTGTCGGCATGGGGCACCGTCTTGCCGGTTCCAGTCGGCGCATCGTAGGTGAGCGTGAGTCGAAACGACCCACCTTCGCGGGCATCGAACTCATGCACGTGGCTGCTCATGCCGGTCGGCACTCTCCACTTCGCGATCGCGCTTGCATCGAGAAGCGCCCGGTACACAGCTGAACGCGGAGCGCGGATGAGAATCGAGACCTGCGTCGAATACACACACCCAATCTAGGGCTCGGGCCCATCGAGACAACCATTCATGACGCTCGTCCCTGCGCCGAGCTCGAGCCGTCGACGGCCAGGTCGACCTGGGCTGTGACGCCGTCGCCGTCGGCCGCGTCGAACGTCACTGGCCCGAGACGTTCGAGGGGTGCGAGCACGGCTGCCTGCTCGTGCAGCGCAGTCGCGCTGAGCCGACGGCCACCGCGCGCGGCCACACGCTGCGCGATCGTCCCGACCAGGGTGCTGGCGACGCCGTGGCGTTGCCAGGCATCCAGCACGAGCACCCCCATCTCCCATTCCTCACGGTCCTGCTGGACGGCGCTCGCCAGCGCTACGACCTGTGGCCCGTCCAGGGCGAGTAGAGCGATATGTGTCGGCAGCCCGCCCAGCGCCTCCGTCAAGTAGGGCTCAGGTAGCTCGTTGCGCGGCCCGTGCCAGCGCTGGCGGATCGAGTGAGCCGAGCAGCGCTCGTGCATGGCCATCAGGGCGGCCCGGTCGGCTGGAGCGGCCGTGCGGACGGTCACGTCGGTCATCACGGACTCGTTGAGCACAGCCGCCGAACGGCTCACGAGTTCACGGCGTTTGGTTGTGCCGCACGCGGATTATTGAGCAGGCGCTCCGCAGCGGGCTCAACGGCGTCGCGCGGGGCCGATGGATCAGGCCGGACCCCAACCAGTGCTTGGACCCAGCGAAGCGGCGATCTGCGGACACCGGAGGCGCGGGTGCGTTTCCGGTGCATCCGCGCTTGGTTGGCTCGACGAGCGGCCTCCGCCTCGGCCAGCAGGGTGTTGCGCCTTTCGGTCGCCATGGCGGCAGAGATGTGGTGATTGATCATGTGGACGTTCCTTCGACGTTGGTCAGTTGGCGGACGTTGCCGCTCGCTTCCAATCTGCTGCAGGGCCGGTCTGCCGGGCATCGGTGGCCGCTACGGATTGCTGAGATTCCGTGCCGGGATCCGTGCTCGGCACGGATGCCGTCCGCCTCGCCGTCGCGAAGGCTCTAGGTGCGGGGTCCAGGGAGGACCCGCATTCGAAAGGACGGAGACAAGGCATGACCACAATCGACATCAAGCCGCTTGACGAATCGAAACTCGAGGCGTTTGTGGGGCAGGCGGTCGTCGACATGGGCGCGGCTATCTCGGGCCTGCTGCTACATATCGGCGATCGGCTCGGCCTCTACAAGGCGATGGCGGGCGCGGGGCCGCTCACCTCGGCCACGCTGGCGGAACGGACCGGCACCGCGGAGCGGTACGTCCGTGAATGGCTCAGCAACCAGGCAGCTGGCGGCTACGTCGTCCACAACCCGGCCGACAGTACGTTCGAACTGCCGCCGGAGCAGGCCATGGTGGTCGCCAACGAGAACAGCCCGGTCTTCCTAGGCGGCGCCTTCGAGAGCATCGCTTCCTGCTACGCCGACCACGACCTGTTTGTGGACGCGTTTCGTACCGGCGCAGGGGTCGGCTGGCAGGAGCACGACGAGCGGCTGTTCTCCGGCGTGCTGCGGCTGTTCCGTCCTGGCTACGCTGCCCATCTGGTCGACGAATGGCTGCCTGCCCTGGACGGGGTGGTCGAGAAGCTGCGGACGGGGGCGAGCGTCGCCGACATCGGCTGCGGGCTCGGCGCGTCCACGATCATCATGGCGGAGGCGTTCCAGCGGTCGACGTTCGCCGGCCTCGACTTCCACGAGCCCTCGATCATCGCCGCCCGCGAGGCGGCGGTGCAGGCAGGCGTGGACCGGCGGGTGAGGTTCGACGTGGCGACCGCGAAGGAGCTGCCCGGCACCGGCTACGACCTGGTGTGCCTGTTCGACTGCCTGCACGACATGGGTGACCCGGTCGGGGCGGCCCGCCGCATCCGGCAGGCTCTGGTGCCGGACGGCACGCTGATGCTGGTCGAGCCGTTGGCCGGCGACGGGCTGGAGGACAACCTGAACCCGGTCGGGCGAGCCTTCTACGGCTTGTCCACGGTGATCTGCACGCCGATGTCGCTGGCGCAGGAGGTCGGCCTGGGGCTCGGCGGGCAGGCCGGTGAATCCCGCCTGGCCGCTGTGCTGCGCGAGGCCGGGTTCACCCGCGTGCGCCGGGCGACCGAAACCCCGTTCAACCTCATTTTGGAGGCCAGACCATAGGCGTCGCACCCATCGCGGCTAGCGCGGACTCGCCGCGCACCCGTTCCGGCCCACCGATCACGACGAGCGTGCGGGCCCACTGGTAGCGGCATCCGGCGGCCTGCAGGGCGGCGGCCGCGGCGAGCAACTCGTCGCGGCCGCCGGCTCGTCCGCCTATGGCCGCCGCCCGGTCGACGATGGCGGCGGCGATCGGGTTGTCCAAGGTCATGAAGCGTGCGCGGTCAATGCGGGCGGCGGCGGTCTCATGCCCGGTGAGCACTGCCGCCTCGGCCCACAGCGCCGCGTACCACGGTCGCCACATCCCGTTGTACCATTCCCGGAACTGCTCCGGCGGCGTATCGAGCAGGCGCAGCGCCTGGTCGGGGTGGCCGCGGTGCAGCAGCAGCAGCGCGTCGAAGAACTCCCCGAAATGGATCTCCGACAACGGCCGCCCCGGGGTCGCCAGACCGTCCACGATGTCCAGCCAGGCAGCCCGGGCGTCGTCGTCCCCGCGCAACCCGTGGACGGTCGCCGCCGCGTACGCGCCACGGCTGAGGTTGCCGGCGCGTGGCCGTCCGGCCCGTTCCCATCCCTCGCGGAATCGGTCGGCCAGCGCCACCGTCTCGTCCCAGTCGCCGGCAAGTGCGGCCACGATGATAAGCCGGGCCGTGGCCAGGTGGCCTTCCTCCCGGTAGAAGGGCAGATCCCTGGAGCCTTCGGCCAGCGCCCTGGCGGACCGCAGATCGCCCGCGGCGATGGCGCATTCGGCGGCCATGATGAACGCATCGGCGAACTCGAAGCCGGACACGGCCGTCACCGGCACCGCAGCCAGCAGTTCGGTGCGCCGCAAAGCGCTGGCCGCGGCGGCACGGACCTCGCCTTGAGCCAGCTGGATGGCGGTGAGCTGGTCCAGTGCGGCGCTGTCGGTCAGCGGGTCTCCGACCCGGCGGGCGAGCGTGATCGCGCGCTCGGTGAGCTCGGCGGTGACCGGATCGAGTGCTGATCCGTTAAACGCCTCGGCGGTGAGTGTTCGGGTCTCCGCGGCCGGGTCGCCGGCCGCTAGCGCCCAGGCCTGGACGAGCAGCGCGTCCACCTCGCCGACCGGGGAGGGCGTGGCCATCAGTCCAGGTCCGCGCAGGATCAACTCAGCCGCCCGGGCGAGGTCCACCGCCGCGGCGGCCCGATCACCCGCGCGGACCGCGGCCTCTGCCGCCGCCCGGTGCAGCCGCAGAGCGTCGGTGCCGAAGTGCCGGGATTCTGCGGCGCCCGCAGCGCGGTGCAGAGCGGCCGCGGCGGCGCCGTCGTCACCGGCCAGCTCGGCCGCCTGCTCGTAGCGCCGCTGCGACTCGCCGGGCATGCCGCGGGCGAAGCTGAGGTCGGCCAGGATGATCGCCAGCCGATGCGCTTCCGCGCGGTAGCCAGCATTGCCGGCCGCCCAGTTCAGCGCACCGCGCAGCTCGTCGGCGAGCTGGTCGAACGCCGATCGCCAGGCACCGTGGTCGTCGCCGGCAGGTGCGTCGAGGGCTGCTCCGGCGTGCAGGCACCAGCTCAGGTGACCGGACCGCGCCTGGTCCGACTCGCCGGCATCGTTGAGTCGATCGGCGCCGTACTGCCGGACGGTTTCCAGGGCGCGGTAGCGAGTCCCGCTCGGATCGGCGATCGCCATCAGCAGGCTCTGGTCGGCAAGCGCGGCCAGGACGGCCGGGATGGTGTCCCCAGTCACCGGCGGCCAAGCGGCGAGCACGGCGGCGGCCGTGTCGGCGGTGAACGGGGCTGCGAACACCGAGACCCGGCGCAGGACGGCCCGGGCGGATTCATCCAGCAGCGCGTAGCTCCAGTCGAGGGTCGATCGCAGCGAGCGATGCCGGTCGTCGACCGGCCGGCCCCCGGTCAGCAGCCGCAACCGGTCGGCGAGCCCTGCTTCGACTCCGTCCAGGCCGAGCGACGGGACACGGGCGGCGGCCAGCTCGATCGCCAGCGCCATGCCGTCGAGCCCCCGGCAGACTGCGGCAACGCGCTGCGTGTCGTCCGCGGTGAGCGTGCTTCCGCCGGCTGCCGCGCGGGCGAGAAACAGGTCCACCGCGTCACCCGGGCCGCGGTCGTCTGCCTCGAAGGACAGCCCGGGCACCGGGAACACCCACTCGAATGGCACCAGTAATCTGGCTCGGCTGGTGGCGAGCACAGTCAGCCTTGGGCTGCCCGCGAGCAGCCGTTCCAGCAGGCCCACCACGCCGTCCAGCAGGTGCTCGCAGTTGTCCAGCACCATCAGCGTCTGCCCGCCGGCTAACCAGCCCAGGACGGTGTCCTCCGCCGACTGCCCCTGATGCTCGCCAAGGCCGAGTGCGGCCGCGATCGTTGGCGCGATCATCGACGGGTCGGTGACCGGCACCAGATCGATGAACCAGGCACCGTCGGCGAATCGGTCAGCCACGTCGGCGGCGACACTCAGCGCGAGGCGTGTCTTGCCAACTCCGCCGGGCCCGACGGCAGTGACCAAGCGGTGCGCGTCGAGCGCATCGGTCAGAGCGGCCCGTTCGGCCACCCGCCCCACGAACGATGTCAACGGCGAGGGCAGCGGAGCGGCAACCGCGGCCTCCCCTCCTAGGCCCGGCGAACTCGCTGGCGCCGAATGCAGGGTCGCGGCGATGACCGCCAGGGCGCGGCGATCGTCCGCTTGCAGCTTGCGCAGCAGCGAAGAAACGTGACTCTCGACGGTGCGAACGGAGATGAACAGCCGGGCGCCGATCTCGGCATTCGTCAGATGCTCCGCAAGCGCGGTCAGCACCTCAGCTTCGCGGGCCGACACGCCCACCTCGGACGGCACCCAGCGATTCGCCACCTTCAGATTGTGCATCGTCGTCCGTCCTCGCCCAGGCGGCCGCGAGGGCGCGGCCTGATGGGCCGCTGGCTGACCGTTCTCGGGGCGGCGCGTCCGGGCTGCTGAGCACGGAAACCTCGACGCAGCGTTGGGTGACATCAGCGCTGCCCGGAGCCGAGGTCGACGGTCATATCTCTCTCCCCCAAGCGAGCTGACGATCTGCCGACTCTCGAACTACTACGGCGGCCACCCAGGAGCGGTTCACGCGAACGGCACGCCTAATCGCCGAGGTACCGATACACCCCGGCGCGGGACCCGACCCGCAGCACGAGCACGACCAGGGCCGCATCGTGGACTTCGTAGATCACGCCGTAGCCACCGACGACGCTGGACCGACCGATTCAGCGACGATCTGATCGCTCGCGCAGCGGTGTCGAACGGGTAGGTGTAGCTCGATGCGTTGGTCGGCTAGCAGCTTCTGGTAGCAGGCAGCGATCTGTTCGCTGCTGCGTGATGGGTTGCTGGGCCGCCCAGAGTCGTCCTGCGCGGCAGCGCGTCTGAGGTCGTCAACCATTGTGTTCTCCCTCCGCATGTCTTGAGCACGCTTGCTGCCGGGTGAACGTTCAACTCTGAAGCCGATGTTGCGTACGTCACTTGACGGTTGCGACGTCCACGAGGGCGGTCGGCACCGCGACTGGGGAGGCTGGGTCGGCGCTGTCTTCGCGGCCTTCGCTGCCTCGGTCGTCGCGATCTATTTCCAGACCGCACTGGTCATCGCCGCCAACGAACGGGCGGACGGCGGCGACCCGACATTGCGGGGTGTGCTCGCCGCGCCGTGGGCCGGGCGCGGACGGATTCGCAGCTGATCCGTAACACGTGGGGGACCGCCTGCACACGACGTTGCGATTCGGCCTCATCCAGCTGCTGCTAGTCGTGCCGGCGATCGCTGTCGTCGTCATCCGGGTGATCGCGTTCTGCAGCGGATCGTCGGCGGGGATCGCCAGACCGGTCGGCCAGTGCTTCGCCTGACGGTACAGCGAGGACGCAGAACACCCCGACCGCGCGCGCCAGCAGCAGTAGCATCCGGCTCATGGGGACGGTGGCGCCGGTCCCCGGCATCCGCGGGCGGGCGCGCGAAACGGTGGTCCTGGGCGAGGCTCTGGACCTGATCGCGTCGGGCCGACTGGCGGTCGTGCTGATCGAGGGCGAGGCGGGGATCGGCAAGACGCGGCTGCTCGAGGAGGCACTCGCGCAGGCGCGCAGCCGGGGCATGCAGGTGGCGGCGGGCCGAGGTGAGGAGTTGGAGCGCACCCGGCCGTTTGGCTTGGTGGCCAGCGCATTCGGCTGTGCCCGGTCTTCCCCGGATCCGCGGCGGGCGGCAATCGGAGGCCTGCTGGCGGCCGGCAGCGGCGGGCTGCCGAACCCGATAACGGTGACTAGTGACCCAGGGTTGCGATTCCGCGCAGTGGATGCGTTCGCGGACCTGGCCGAGGAACTCGCCCTGTCCGGGCCGTTGGTGATTGGGGTCGATGACCTGCAGTGGGCCGATCCGTCGAGCCTGCTGACGCTGGGCGCGCTGAGCCGCCGCCTTGGCTATCTTCCGGTGGCCTTGATCGGGTGCTTGCGGCCGTCACCGCGCTCCGCGGACCTGGACCGGTTGGCCGCTGCCCTGGACGCCGCCGGTGCCCGGCGGCTTCCCCTGGGCCCACTCGCGGACACGGCGGTCCGCGATCTCGTCACGGAGACGGTCACCGCCGTGCCGGGGCCACGGCTGCTTGCCGAGGTCACGGGGGCGGCGGGTAATCCGCTGTTCGTGACCGAGCTGCTGGGGGCGCTGGCCCAGGAGGGGGCGATCCAGACCGCTGACGGGCAGGCCGAGGTTACGCAGGCGAGCCTGCCGCCGACGCTGCGGCTGACCATGCTGCGCCGTCTCAGCTTCCTGCCCGAAGCAACCCTGCAGGTGCTCCGGTCGGCCGCCATCCTGGGATCGAGCTTCACCGTCGCCGACCTGTCGGTGGCGACGGCACGGCCCGCCCTGGACCTTTCGGTGGCTTTGGCGGAAGCGATCACGGGACGGGTGCTGGAGGACTCCGGCGACCGACTGCGATTCCGCCATGACTTGATCCGCGATGCGATCTACGATGATCTTCCGCTCAGCGTCCGTCGTGGGCTGCATCGCGAGGCCGGGCAGCGGCTGGCGGCTGCGGGCGCCGCGGCGCTGCAGGTCGCCGAGCACCACGCCCGCGCGGCCGCGCCCGGAGACGCCGAAGCCGTCGGATGGCTGGTCAAGGCAGCGCGGGAGGCCGCGGCGACATCGCCGGATGTCGGCGCTGACCTGCTGCAGCGAGCCATCGGGCTGATGGATCCAGCCGACCCGGCCCGTGACCGGCTACTCGCCGAGCGGGCCAGCAGCCTGATGTGGGCCGGCCGCATCACAGCGGCCGAAGAGCTCTGTCGATCTCTGCTGGACCGCGACCATGACCCCAGCGCAGAAGGTTCCGCGCGGATCTGCCTCGGGCACGCGTTACTGGTGAGCGGCCGCCCGCTCTATGGGCTGCGGGAGCTGGAGCGCGCGGGCAGCTCACCGGTGCTCAGCGATGCCGAGCGAGCCAGCGCGCTGGGCTGGGCGAGCGTTGCCCACCGGTGGTTGGGAGATCTGGACGGCTCGGCCGCCACCGCGGAGAAGGCCCGCTCCCCAGCCGTGGCTGCCGGGGACCATTTGACCATCGCCATCGCCATGACCTCATTGGCCACCGCGTCCGAACTCCGTGGCGGCCTGCGGGACGCGATACGGATCATTGATGAGGCGATTCGGTCGGCCGACCGGAGCCCTAGCCGGCAGGGACACCGCTATCCGCTGCACGCGCACCGCGGATTCATCCTCGCCGAACTGGACCGCTTCGAGGAGGCCAGGGCCGCGCTGGATACCGGCAGGCGGATCAGCGAGGAACTCGGCTGTGTCTGGCACCTGCCCAGCTACCAAATGGTGCGCACCACCGAGCGCTTCACCGCGGGGGAATGGGATGACGCGATCGCCGAAGTCGAGGCGAGCGTCGAGCTCGCTGACGAGACCGCTCAAGCCTTCGGCCTCATCCTCAGCCGCAGCGTGTTGGCCCTGATCAGCCTGCACCGCAACGACCTCAGCCGTGCGAAGCAGGCCGCCAGCGCGGCCGAGGCCCAGCTCGTAGAGACCGGTGCCTCCTACCGCGCGCAATGGGCGCTGTGGACCCGCGCACTCGTCCTGGAAGCCGACGGCAGCACTGACGATGCTTTCCTGACGCTGGCCAACTGCTGGGACCAGTGCGCTCAGATGGAGCTCAGGCTGGAATACCGGATGCTCGGGCCCGATCTCGTCCGTCTCGCCCTCGCCCGCGGAGACCACACACGGGCCCAGGAGGTGGCAGCCGCGGTCGCCGAACTCGCCGAGGAGAACCAGGACGTTCCCTCGCTGACCGGCGCCGCGCTGCGCTGCCGCGGACTGGCGCAAGATGATCCGGCGATCCTGCAGGCTGCGGTCACCGCCTACGCCTCCGGCTCGCGACCGCTGGAACTCGCTCTGACCGCCGAGGACGCGGGGAATGCCTTTGCACGGCAGGGTGATCTGGAACGGGCTCGGCCACTGCTGGGTCAGGCGATCGGAATCTACGAGCGCCTCGAGGCCGCCCGCGACCTCGCCCGGGCCGAGGCCACGCTGCGCGCGGCCGGGATCCGTCGCGGCCGCCGGGGAACCCGTAGCCGCCCGCAGATCGGCTGGCCCAGCCTGACCCCGACCGAGCGCACCATCACCGACCTGGTGGCCCAAGGACTGTCCAACCCGCAGATCGGCGACCGGCTCTTCATATCGCGCCGCACCGTCCAAACGCATCTCGCGCACGTGTTCGCCAAGCTCGACCTCGCCTCTCGTGCCCAGCTTGCCGCCGCGGTGACGCAGCATCGAGGTGACTAGCCGCACGGCAGCCAAAGCCAGCAGAGCGCCACCGATGCACTCGACCCCAGCCTGCTCGCCTGCGGAGTCAGTCGATGCGGTAGATGCGATACTCGATGCGCCGAGGCCCGGCAATACGGCCTTCGCCGACGAACAGGTTTCGAGGTCAGCCACTCGTACCCGTCGGCGCCGGTGTCGAACTGCGGGATCATGCACATATATTGCTCGCCGTAGCTGGTCGTCCCGCCTGTCTCGAGCGCGGTCATGAACGCCTCGCTCTCGCGAATCAGCGCCGTGTCGTAACGCAGCATGATGACGTCGTCCGCGGCGGTGACCAGGGTCGCGCGCAGATCCTGCCGCCGCAGGCCGTCCGGGCCCAACCGGATCCAGTCGTGGCCAGGCATCGCCAGGTGCGCATCGATGCGCGGCCCGGTCAGGCTGGCAGTGACTACCTGCCAGCACAGCCGCGGACCGAGCGGGCTGCCGACGCTCGGACCCCAGGGTCCCGCGATGGTCTCCGTGTAAGTCATTTCCTCAACGAGTCTCACGTCACTGCTCCCTTCCTTCCGTGGCACATCGCGGACGAACCGGCCGACGATCGTTTGTTCATCAGTCCGGCCACGAGGGGGCCATCGCCTCGTACACCATCCA
Organism: uncultured Actinomycetota bacterium; assembly: GCA_963839175.1. Lineage (GTDB taxonomy): Bacteria > Actinomycetota > Actinomycetes > Mycobacteriales > Jatrophihabitantaceae > CAWIUB01. The sequence continues at coordinate 38,311 of CAWIUB010000010.1, read as the reverse complement.
AGGACGTCTTCTGCGTGGTTCTGCAAGCGATAACTGGACGGATGCGCCGATCAGCGCGAGCGCTGGTAGGCGAGGTCATCGACGACCGCGCCGCGGTGACCTGGTGTGGATGCGCCGGGACGGGCACGGCCTCGGCTTGTCGCTGAATGGTCCGGTCTCCGCGCGCCGGCGGCTGCGTGGTCGGCGGTAGCGTCGGGGTGCGCTCGGTCGTGCGGGCTGTCAACGCCGAGTGGGACGGCGCCGGCCCGGACTAATCCGAACTGCACGGCCTGCCGGTCGAGCATGGCATCCAGCAGCCAGTCGCAGGCGATCCGGATTCGGTTGGCGGGGATGGCGGCCAGGTGGTAGCCGCGGGTAACCGCCTTGGCGGGCAGCCCGGAAAGCGGCAGCCCGAGCGGATTGGCGGCCGCCTTGGCCCCACCCAGGTCGACGAGGAACCCCAGGTCGCGGTGCCGGTAAGCACGGCGTCGGCCGTGGCCGAGGGATGCGGCGATGTTGCGCGCGGCCCGCTTTCCTTGCCGCACAGCGTGCTGGGCGGTCATCGGGGTGAGCTGGCCCGGTCTGGTCCGGTCGGGGGCGGCGGCGATGTCGCCGCACGCGAAGATCTCTGGATGCCCGGGTACGGTCAAATACTCGTCGACCGTCAGCCGCCCCGCGGTGGTCGGCAGGCCGAGTTGTTCGACCAACGGGTCGGGCCGCACCCCAACGCACCAGATCAGCGACCGAGTGGGGACGAACTCCCCGTCGGACAACCGCACGCCGTCCGGCGTGGCCTTCTCGACGGACGTGCCACTGCGGATCTCGACACCCCGACGGGTCAGCGTGCGGTCTGCGGTGACGGACAATCGTGGGGACAACTCAGGCAGCACCTGTGGGGCCCGGTCGAGCAGCAGCCAGCGTATTGGCTGATCGCGCAGATCGGCGCGACGCTGCGCCACGTCGTGAGTGAGTAGCTGGCCCTGGGCGGCGACCTCCGTGCCGGTGTAGCCGGCGCCCACCACGACGAAGGTGCAGCGGGCGTCGCGTTCCGCACGCTCATCGGTGGCGGCGGCGAGTTCGATCTGCCGGATCAGATGATCTCGCAGGTACAGCGCCTCGGCGATGCTTCGGAATCCGTGCGCATGCTGGGAAACGCCCGGGATCGGCAAGAGCTTGTTGACGCTGCCTGCGGTGACCAGCAGGCGGTCATACCCCACCGTCCGCCGATTTCCCTCACCATCCACGACCCAGACCTGCCTGCGGTGCACATCGATCTCGTCCACGGTGCCTAGCAGCAGCTTGGCGTCGGGACACACGGTGGGTAGCGGCACCGCGATCCGCCGCGGGTCCAGGATGCCGGCGGCGACCTCTGGCATCAGCGGCAGGTACAGGAAGTAATCCGTCGGATTGATCAGCACCACCTCGCCGGCACCGTTGGTGCGCCGAGTTAGTCTGCGCGCGGCGTGCACCCCGGCGAAGCCAGCGCCGACGATCACCACCCGCTGCCGGTTACGCGGCGCGGACGTAACGTTCATGGCATCTCATCTCCCACCGTTCGTTTGGAGGCTGACGCACGGCGGCACGGTGGCCGAACTACCGGCACTGCCCCGCGCGATCACCTCGATGGCGGCGTACATCACGCGGTGTGACGCTGACGGCCATGCCAACGCCGGTCCTGGTAGGTGCGGTGCAGGCGTCTGTGCCGACGCTGCGCGTTGCGAAATTCCTCGGCGATCTGCTCACGCCGGTAGTCCGCCTCAATTTCGGTCAAGTGGGTGTACATGGTGTCCTCCTTGGTTCTCATCCGATCCGCAGGCATGGGATGGTGCGACCTCGCGGAAGCCGGCCGCAGTCGTCATTTCCGTATCGCTACGTGGACTCGTTTCGTTTGCATGCGCTCCAGCGTGCGGTGGCGCCGCATCTGAGACATCCGCCAGCTGGCCGATGTTGCCTCGGGCCGGGGCTTGCAGGATGGCGTGGTGGAGATCCGGCTAGTCCTGGACGGCGTCGAGCCGCCGGCCGGCCGCCTTCGGGTCGTGCACGACGCTGGAGACGGTCGCCACCTCAGGGAAGATGACCAGATCCGGTTTGTCGGCTGGCTCGGCTTGCTGAAGGCGTTGTATGAGGTGACTGGAGAGACAGGCTCCGGTGTGCCGGAATTTGGCGAGTAGGACCCGGTTGGCCGGGGCCGTGTCGATGGCCGCTGACCAGTAGTAGCGTCGGAATGGTGGGCACGGTGGCGCCGGCGCCTGGCATCTGCGGGCGCGCGGCGGAGATCGCGGTGCTGGGTGAGGCTCTGGACTGTGTGGCGGCTGGCCGGCCGAGTGTGGTGCTGATCGAGGGCGAGGCCGGGATCGGCAAGACCCGGCTGCTGGACGAGACGCTGGCCGACGCCCGCGGCCGGGGGATGCAGGTGGCGGCGGGCCGGGCCGGGGAGTTGGAGCAGACCCGGCCGTTCGGCCTGGTGGCTGACGCGTTCGGGTGTGCCCGGTCCTCGCCGGATCCGCGGCGGGCGGCGATCGCCGGGCTGCTGGCCACCGGAGGCACGGGGAGCGGGAGCCGATCACGGTGACCAGCGACCCTGGGTTGCGGTTCCGGGCCGTGGATGGGTTCGCTGACCTGGCCGAGGAGCTGGCGCTGGCGGGCCGCTGGTGATCGGCGTGGATGATCTGCAGTGGGCCGACCCGTCCAGCCTGCTGACGCTGGGGGCGCTGAGCCCGCCGGCTGGCGTTTCTGCCGGTGGCGCTGATCGGGTGTCTGCGGCCGTCGCCGCGGGGCCCGGAGCTGGACCGGCTGGTCGAGGTGCTGGCCGCGGGCGGCGCGCGGCAGCTGACCGTGCGCGGGCTGGCCGAGCGGGCCGTGACGGAGCTCGTCGCCGAAGCAGTCGCGGCCGAGCCAGGTCCCCAGCTGCTGGCCGAGATGTCTGGGGCTGCGGGCAATCCGCTGTTCGTCACCGAACTACTCGGGGCGCTGCACGCAGGAACGCGCGATCACAACCTCGGGCGGGTACGCCGATGTCACCGCCGCCGCGCTGCCGCCGACCCTGCGGCTGACGATCCTGCGTCGCCTGAGCTTTCTGTCCGAGGACACCCTGCAGGTCCTGCGGTCTGCCTCGATATTGGGTTCCGGCTTTCACGCTCACCGACCTTCGGTGGCCATGGCCCGGCCGGCTCTGGAGCTATCCCTGGTGCTCGCGAATGCGATCACGGGCAGGTGTCCTGGAAGACGACGGGGACCGGCTGCGGTTCCGGCACGACCTGATCCGCGACGCCATCTATGACGACCTGCCGCTCAGCGTCCGCCGGGGCTGCACCGCGAGGCCGGGCAGCGGCTCGCCCAGGCCGGCGCCCCGGCGCTGCAGGTGGCCGAGCAGCTCGCCCGCGGAGCCGGGCCGGGAGATGCCGAGGCGATCGGCTGGCTGACCAGGGCCGCCCGGGAGGCCGCCGCCGACCTCGCCGGACGTCGCCGCGCAGCTGCTGGAACGGGCGATCGGGCTGATGGACCTCACCGACCCCGGCCGCGACCAGCTACTCGCCGAACGAGCCAGCAGCCTGATGCGGGCTGGCCGGTCGCCGCCGCACGTGGCGACTTGCCGTGCCCTGCTGGACCGTGATCATGACCCGGGTGTCGATGGACGGGCCGCGTATTTGCCTCGGGCACGCGCTTGCAGTGCGCCGGCCGCTGCCGGACGCGCTGCGGGAACTGGAACGCGCGGCCACCTCATCAGCGCTCAGCGGAGGCGGAGCGAGCTGCGCGCTGGCATGGGCCAGCGTTGCCCAGCCGCTGGTTAGGCGACCTCGACAGCGCCGCCGCCGCTGCGGAGCAGGCCAGACCGCGGCGGCGATGGCCAGCGGGGACCACCAGACGGTCGCCTCGGGCATGGCGTCGCTCGCCGGTCTCGGCAGAACCGCGGGCCGCCTGGAGGACGCGCTGAGATCATCGACGACGCCATGCACCTAGCGGACGAGAGCCCGAGCAGGGAGGGACACCGCTATCCGCTCACATGCTACGCGCGCGCACATCCTCATCGAACTCGACCGGCTCGACGGAGCCGAGATCCGCGCTCGTACCGGAGCAGCGGATCTGCGAGGAACTCGGCGCTCGGCTGGCCGCTCGCCAGCTACTCGGATTGCGACGCCCTCGTCGCTTCATTGGCGGGGAGTGGGATGACGCCATCGCCGAGATCGAAGCAAGCTGGCGGACGGACGGGCAGAGCTTTCATCAGCGGGCTTGCGCACACCTGATGGCCTTGATCAGCCTGCACCGCAACGATCTCGCCGCGCTGCTGAGGCCGCAAACACCGCAGCCAGCGCCTGCTCGCCGACACCGGCTGGCGCTTTCCTGCGCAATGGGCACTGTGGGCCCGCGCACTCGTTCTGGAAGCCGACGGCAACTTGGACGACGCGTTCGCGGCGTTGGCCGGATGCTGGGACCAGTGCGCCCGAGATGGGGCTCACGCTGGAGTACCGGACGCTCGGCCCGGATCTTGTTCGGCTGGCGCTCGCCTCGGTGACGGGCCCCGGCCCACGAGGTCGCCGCGGCGGTCACGGCGCTCGCCGACGGGAACCCGGAGGTCTCCTCGCTGGCCGGAGCGGCGCTGCGCTGCCGGGGGTTGGCTGAGGACGATGCCGAGATCCTGCAGGCAGCCGTTGCTGCCTACGCTTCGGGGTCGCGGCCCTTGGAACTCGCTCTTACCGCCGAGGACGCCGGGTCGGACTTTGCGAGGCGCGGTGATCTGGACCAGGCCCGGCCACTGCTCGATCAGGCGATCGTGATCTATGAGCGCCTCGACGCGATGCGCGACATCGCACGCGCCGAGGCTGTGCTGCGTTCCGCTGGGATTCGCCGCGGCCGGCGGGGCGTCCGCGGCCGGCCGCAGACCGGCTGGCTCAGCCTCACCCCGACTGAGCGGAGCATCGCCGGCCTGGTCGCCCAAGGACTGTCCAACCCGCAGATCGGCGACCGGCTGTACATATCCCGCCGCACCGTGCAAACCCATCTCGCGCACGTCTTCGCCAAGCTCGACCTCACTACCCGCGCCCAACTCGCCGCAGAGGTAGCCCAACGCCCAGACGGCCAGCCGTAACTTCGCGCGCAGCCCACGGCGTCCCAGGAACAACGAACGTCGATATCGGCTAGCTGGCGGATGTCTCGGCTCGTCTTGCGGCTGACGCTGGAATCGCCAGCAAGACCGTCGGAGGCAGCGGCAACCGGCGGCGACTACCAGCCCGGCCAGTTCGGCTAACGAGGATTCTCCTGTGTGGAAGGAACGTCATGAGCTCAGCGCTTGAAACCCTTCGCCGTGACTTCGGCGGCGACATGATCGAACAAACCCTTCGCCGTAACTTCGGCGGCGACATCATCGAACCGGGCGGAGCGGAGTACGAATCGGCTAGTCGCTCGGTATTGGCTTCGGCTAGTCCGGCCTATGTTCTGCGACCCAACAGCGTCGGGGACGTGCAAGCGGGTGTCAGATTCGCTGCCAGCGCAGGGCTTTTGCTGTCCGTGCGAGGTGGCGGCCATAGCTTTCCGGGCTTCGGCACCAACGACGACGGCGTCGTGATCGACCTCAGCAAGCTCGCGAACGTGGGGATCATCGACAAGAAGCGTCACCTCGTGCGGATCGGCGGAGGCGCCACCTGGGGTCAGGTCGCGGTGGCCTTGGCCCCGCATGGCCTGGCGATCTCCTCGGGCGACACCAAGAGCGTCGGTGTCGGTGGACTGACGTTGACCGGTGGCATCGGCTGGAAGGTCAGGAAGTACGGCCTGGCCCTGGACAACGTGGTCGCCGCAGAGGTGGTCACTGCCAACGCAGAGGTCGTGCATGCGAGCGCGGAGCAGAACCCGGAGCTGTTCTGGGCGATTCGCGGTGGCGGCGGCAATTTCGGGATCGTGACCGCCTTCGAGTTCGTGGCACACCCGACGACAGACGTCTTCCACGGCAAGATCGCCTTCCCGGCATCGGAGGCGGCCACCGTGCTGCAGGGTTGGGCGAACTACCTCCGCAGCGCGCCGGAAGACCTCACCTGCATCGCAAACCTTGCCAATCCCGTCGCCGGCGGACCTGAGGCGCCGGTCGAGATCCACGTGGCCTTCGACGGCGATGACCCGCAGCTCGCCGCGACGGCGATCGACCCGATCCGCCGGCTGGGCACGGTGCTCGACGACGATGTCGCGCTGAAACCGTATGCGGACACGCTCGCGGACGGAGCGACCCCACCGCCAGCCATCCAGTTCATGACCCGAAGCGCCTTTGTCGACACCGAATCGGTGCCCGACGTCCTTCAGATCCTCACTGAGGTTGGCGCATCGCAGCGGTCGCCGTTCATCGCCGTTCGCAGCGTCGGCGGCGCGGTATCCCGAGTCCCCGCCGATGCCACCGCCTACGCGCATCGCCAAGCGGAGTTGATGTTCCTGACTCTCACCGCGGGTCCGAAGCCGGCCGTCGACGCCGCTCGTCCAGCTCTGGAAGCGATCTGGGGGAGACTCGCACCTCACGTCAACGGCGCCTACGCAAACTTCCTCGCTTCTGCCACCGAGGAGGACGTCACCGCGATCTATCCAACGCAGACCTATCAGCGGCTCGCGGCGGTCAAGCGTCAATACGACCCCGGCAATCTGTTCGCCCGCAACCACAACATCCGGCCTCAGTAGGCCTTGGCGGACAAGCAAGACGGCGGCCCCACCAGCGCGACCCCGGATCGGTACTCAATCGCTCGCAGGGGGAACCCGCTTGAGAGGCTCTCTCGCCTCGGGACACCCAACAGCGCACATGTCCGCCAAGCTGGACCTCACCACCCGTGCCCAGCTCGCAGCCGACGTGATTCGGCATCAGGCGAGCCGCAAAGCGCCGCAAGCTAGCACTAACATCGGGCAGGTGGGCACGGCGGCGCCGGTGCTGGGGATTCGTGGGCGGTCGGTGGAGCTCGCGGTCTTGGGTGCGGCGCTGGACGAAGTGGCGGCGGGCCGGCCGAGTGTGGTGCTGATCGAGGGCGAGGCGGGGATCGGCAAGACCCGGCTGTTGGACGAAACGCTGGCGGACGCGCGCGGCCGGGGGATGCAGGTGGCGGCGGGCGCGGCCGAGGAGCTGGAGCAGAGCCGGCCGTTCGGCCTGGTGGCCGTCGCGTTCGGGTGTGCTCGGTCGTCGGCGGATCCGCGGCGGGCGGACATCGCCAGGCTGCTGGCCACCGGGGGTATCGGCCAGCGGGATCCGATCACGGTGACCAGCGACCCGGGGTTGCGGTTCCGGGCGGTGGATGCGTTCGCCGATCTGGCGGAGGAGTTGGCGCTGGGCGGCCCGCTGGTCACCGCGGTGGATGACCTGCAGTGGGCCGACCCGTCCAGCCTGCTGACGTTGGGGGCGCTGATTCGCCGGCTGGCATTTCTGCCGGTGGCGTTGATTGGATGTCTGCGGCCGTCGCCGCGGGAGGCGGAGCTGGATCGGGTGATCGATGCGCTGGACGCTGCGGGAGCTCGGCATGTGATGGTGCGTGGGCTGGCCGAGGAGGCGGTGGGTGAGCTGGTGGCCGAGGCGGTGGCCGCCGAGCCGGGTCCCGGGCTGCTGGCCGAGGTGGCGGGGGCGGCGGGCAATCCGCTGTATGTGACCGAGCTGCTGGCGGCGCTGGCCCAGGAGGGGGCTGTACGCACCTGCGATGGCCGGGCGGAGGTGGCGCAGGTCAGCTTGCCGCCGACGTTGCGGCTGACCGTGCTGCGCCGGCTCAGTTTCCTGCCCGAGGACACTTTGCACGTGTTGCGGGCCGCGTCGATTCTGGGCTCCAGCTTCACCCTCACCGATCTGTCGGTGTGCACCGCCCGGCCGGCCTTGGAGCTGTCGCAGCTGCTGGCCGAGGGGATCGCCGGGCGGGTGCTGGAGGATGACGGGGAGCGGCTGCGGTTCCGGCACGACCTGATCCGCGAGGCCATCTATCAGGATCTGCCGCTGGCGGTGCGCCGCGGGCTGCACCGGGAGGCCGGGCAGCGACTGGCCGGGGACGGGCGCCCGGCGCTGCAGGTGGCCGAGCAGCTGGCCCGCGGCGCCGGACCGGGTGACGCCGAGGCGATCGGTTGGCTGACCCGGGCCGCGCGGGAGGCCGCGCCCACCTCGCCCGATGTCGCCGCGGAACTGCTGGAGAGAGCGGTCGGGCTGATGGACCCGGCCGACCCCGGCCGCGACCAGCTGCTCGCCGAACGAGCCAGCAGCCTGCTCCTGGCGGGTCGGATCGGCGACGCGGAGGCTGCGTGCCGGGTATTGCTGGTCCGCAGCCGTGATCCATTGGTTGAGTGCCCGGCCCGGACCTGCCTGGGGCAGGCCCTCCTCGCCCGAGGGCAGGCAGGCGACGCGCTGCGGGAACTTGACCGGGTGGGCGAGTCACCGGTACTCACCGGCCCCGACCGCGCCGCCGCGCAGGCCTGGGCAAGCAGCGCCCGTCTGGCACTGGGGGATCTGGACGGCGCCGCAGTGGTAGCCGAGAATGCTCGCTCGGTCGCGGTATCGGTCGGCGATCACCTATCCACCAGTATTGCCTTGGCTTCGCTGGCCCTGGTCTCGGAATTCCGCGGTCATCTTGCGGACGCGCTGCGGATCATCGACGAGGCAGTCCGGCTGGCTGACCAGAGCCCCGGCCGACAAGGACACTGGTACGCGCTGCACGCGATTCGGGGATGGCTGCTGATCGAGTTCGACCGGCTCGAGGAGGCTAGGGTCTCGCTCGGCGCTGGCAGGCGGATCAGCGAGGAACTCGGCATCCGCTGGCCCCTCCCCACTTACCAGGTGTTTCATGCCTTCGAACGCTTCACCGCCGGCGAGTGGGACGACGCCATCGCCGAGCTAGAGACGGGCTTCGAGTTGGCGGAGGAGATCGGCGAAATCTACAGCCGGGTATACGCCGACGGCGTGCTGTCCTTGATCAGCTTTCATCGCAACGATCTCAGCCGCGCGCGTGACGCCGCCGACGCCGCCGACCGAGACCTCGCCGGTCGAAGTCCTGGCTACCGGATGACCCTGGCAGCCTGGCCGCGCGCGCTCATCCTGGAGGCCGAGGGCGATCCTGCACGGGCGCTTGCCGTCCTCTCCAGCGCATGGGACAGGTGCGTTAGTTCCGGGATCGCGCTGGAATGCCCAGCAGTCGGCCCCGACCTTGTCCGGCTCGCTCTCACCACAGAGGACGTGAGACTGGCCAGGGATGTCTCGGCTGCGGTCGACGAGGTCGTGTCCAGCGACGAGGTGCCTTGGATAACCGGATCCGCGCTGCACTGCCGGGGCCTGATCGAGGACGACGGCGAGATACTGGAAGCGGCCGCTGCCACCTATGCGCGGGGATCCCGCCGGCTTCTGGTCGGGCTTGCCTCTGAGTGCGCGGGAGCAGCGTTCGCCAGGCACGGGCACCCCGACCGGGCCCGCCCGCTGCTTGAGCAGGCGATCGCGATCTACGAACGTCTCGGCGCCGTTCGCGACCTTGGCCGCGCTGAGGCAGTGTCACGTGGAGTGGGGATTCGCCGTGGCCGCCGGGGAGCCCGCGCCCGGCCGCAGATCGGCTGGGCCAGCCTCACCCCGGCCGAGCGTACCGTCGCAGGGCTAGTCGCCGAGGGACTGTCCAATCCGCAGATTGGCGATCGGCTGTTCCTCTCGCGCCGTACCGTGCAAACCCACCTCGGGCACGCGTTCACCAAGCTGGGCCTGTCGTCCCGCGCCCAACTCGCCGCCGAAGTGACCCGGCACCAGGCCGATCAGCCGCAGGGTGCCGCCAGCTAGCCGCGCCGGCATGCCGCAGCGTCACCTCATCCGCGGCGCCCATATCGGCCAGCTGGCCGATGTCTCGGCACGCGACGCACTTCACCCTGGAACGAGCCACGAGTCCGCATGGGCCCGCGTCCGCGCAGTTGAGAACCTGAGGAGAAGTGCATTGTCCACCACACAATCTGTCGGCCGCACCACACCGAACGGTGCGTCCAGCAGCGGCCGTCACCGAAACGTCGGCCTCGCCCTGGTCGTCATCGCTACCGCGCAGCTGATGGTGGTGCTGGACGCGACAATCGTGAACGTCGCATTGCCGCACATCCAGCGGGCGCTCGGCTTCTCCGGCTCCGGCCTGGAGTGGGTGATCACGGCGTACGCCCTCACCTTCGGCGGCCTGCTGCTGCTCGGCGGACGGGCCGGCGACCTGCTAGGCCGCCGGCGGGTATTCATCATCGGGTTGCTGTTGTTCTCGGCCGCATCGCTGGCCGGAGGCTTCGCCACATCTGAGGCCTGGCTGCTCATCGCCCGGGCAGCGCAAGGCGTCGGCGGTGCGCTGATCGCGCCGACCGCGCTGGCGCTGATCACCACCACCTTCGCCGAAGGACCGGCCCGCAATCGCGCGATGGGCGTGTACGCCGCGATGAGCGGCGGCGGCGCGGCGGTTGGCCTGGTCGCCGGCGGGCTGCTCACCACCTACCTGTCGTGGCGGTGGGTGCTGTTCGTGAACGTGCCGATCGGCGTGCTGACCGCCGCCGTCACGCCGCTCGTGCTCGCCGAGTCACCCCGGCGCCCGGGACGCTTCGACCTGCCGGGGGCGATCACCGGCACCGGTGGCGTGGCGCTGCTGGTGTACGGGCTGTCCAACGCGGGCACCGACCAGGCCGGCGTCTCGCACTGGACCGACACCAAGGTGGTCGCCTCGCTGGTGGCCGCGGCAGTGCTGCTGGTCGCCTTCGTGCTCATCGAGTCCCGCAGCCGGCAAGCCCTGCTACCACTGCGCATCCTGGCCAACCGCAGCCGATCGGGCGCCTACCTGATCATGCTGCTGGTCGCCACCGCCATGTTCGGCATCTTCTTCTTCCTGACGATCTTCGTGCAAACCGTGCTCGGCTACAGCGCGCTGAAATCCGGCGTCGCCTTCCTGCCCTTCGCGGGCACCATCGTCGTGGTGTCCGGTGTGGCCAGCCAGCAGATCAGCCGTGTCGGCGCCCGGCCGCTGATGCTGACCGGCACGGCGGTCACCGCGGGCGGCATGTACTGGTTCTCCCACCTCAACGTGCACAGCGGCTACCTCAATGGCCTGCTCGGACCGATCCTGGTCACCGCAACCGGGCTGGGCCTGCTGTTCGTGCCGCTGTCGTTGGTGGCGCTCAATCGAGTCCGTCACGAGGAGTCCGGGGTCGCCTCCAGCCTGATCAACACCGGCCAGCAAGTCGGTGGCGCGATCGGGTTGGCCGCGCTCGGCACCGTGGCTTGGACAGCCGTGGCCAACAGCGTCCGCAGCCAGGTCGCGTCCGCCAATGCAGCTGCCAGCAGCGACGGGTCACCCGATCCATGTCACGCCGGGCAACACGGTGTCGACGACGATCTACCACAATGCCCTCGCCACAGGCATCTCCCGCGGCTTCCTGGTCGCGTCTGGGATCGCCCTCGCGGCGTTCATCGTCGCGGCGGTGACCATCCGCGTGCAACGCGCCGACCTCGCCGCCGCGGTCACCCAGGCGCCGTCGGTCAACGTCGAACCCGCGTTCGAGCCAGCCAACTCATGAACACGCCTACCCGAGCAGGAGATGAGATGGACACAGCCAATAACGCCGAGTCGACGATGGCCGAGATGACCTCGGGCTCCGTCGTCTCCCAGGACGGAACCCGCATCGGCTACCTCCGGCTCGGCCGGGGCCCGGCCGTGGTGCTGCTGCACGGCAGCAACGAGTCGGCCCGCAGCCACACGCAGCTGGCCCGGGCGCTGGCCGACGCATTCACCGTCTACCTGCCCGACCGCCGCGGGCGCGGCATGTCCGGCCCGCACAAACCCGATCACGGCATCCGCACCGAGGTCGAGGACCTGCGGGCCGTCCTGGCCGAATCCGGCGCGCAGAAGGTCTTCGGGGTCAGCGTCAGCGCACTGGTCGCCCTCGAGGCCGCCCGCATGCTGCCTGCCATCCGCAAGGTCGCCGTCTACGAGCCGGCGTTGCTCATGGACGCAAACCACTACACCGGATGGGTGAACCGCTTCGACCAGGAAATGGCCCAGGGCAAGGTGGCCGCCGCGCTGATCACCAGCATGTTCGGCTTCGACCTCGCGCCGCCGGTCCTCAAGATCATGCCACGGCCGCTGCTGGAAGCCCTCACTAACAAGGCCATGAACAGCGAGGACAAGCGAGCGGGCCACGACGCCGTCACCATGCGTCAACTCGCCCCGACCCTGCGGTACGAGGGTGTGCTGCTCGCCGAGGTGGCCGGCACCATCGGTGACTTCGCTGACGTGCCCGCCAAGGTGCTGTTGATGGGCGGCTCCATGAAGAGACCGGCGTTCATCAAGCCCGCGTTCGACGCCCTCGCCCGGACGCTCCCGCGCAACCAGCGCGTCCGGTTCCCCGGCCTCGACCATGGCGGCTCGAGTGACGTGAGCCCGTCCAACCGCGGCGGCAAACCCGAAGTCGTCGCTCCGGCAATCCGGTCCTTCTTCGCCGAACCGTGACCTCCAACCGTCGACAGAGGCGATCAGCCGATAGGAATCCCTGATGCCACAGGGATTATCGCCGGGACGAACGCCGGACCTTCCGCATCTCCCGCCACCTCCGCCGCCGGACAACGTCCTGGCTTTGCTTCGATGGACCGGCAGCGTGCTGAAGGCGAGCGCCGGCTCGAACCGCGCCGCGATCCGGCAGCACCACGCCGAGGCCGTCGGCGGCGACAGTTTGGCCACCGTTGCGATCGCCATCAGCGCCGACGCGGCAATGTTCGTTGCCAAGGCGGTCGTGGCAGCGCTGACCGGCTCGGTGGCGCTCTTCGCGGAGACACTGCATTCGCTTGCCGATACGGGCAACCAACTGCTGCTGCTCAAAGGCCTCCGCCGCGCCCGCCGGCGGCCCGACGCGCGACACCCGTTCGGCTACGGTGCCGAGCTGTTCTATTGGTCTCTCCTGGCCGCGCTGGGCATGTTCGTCGTCGGCGGCGTGCTGTCGGTCTGGGAGGGCGCGCAGCGCTTGCTGCACCCGATCGACGTGCAGGTGACCCTGTTGGGCTTTGCCGTGCTCGGTCTGGGCTGTCTGCTCGACGGCATCTCGTGGCTGACCTCGGTGCGCCAGTTGCGCCGGGAGGCGACGGCGCGCGGCGTGCCGTTCCGGCAGCACATTCGCTCGACCACCGACACCGCGGTCACCGCCGTGTACTACGAGGACTCCGCGGCGTTGCTCGGCAACGCTGTCGCACTCGCCGGGCTTGGGATGCATCAGCTACTTGGCTCGCCGACGCCTGATGCCGTCGCCGGGATCGTGATCGGCCTGCTGCTGGCTGCCATAGGACTTCGGCTGGCAGGACGCAGTCGCGCCCTGTTGACCAACCGCTCGGATTCCCCGATCGTGCTCGACCGCATCCGGGACCTGCTCGCCGCCGACCACGACGTGGTCGCAGTCGGCCAGGTGGCCAGCGTCTACGTCGGACCGCGCCAGCTGCTGGTGACCGCCGAGATTCAGCCGATGGACGCAATCTGCGGGCTACGCCTGCGTCAGCTGCTGGCCGAACTCCGCGGGCGCGTCGCTGAAGCGATCCCGCGCACGGCAACGGTGTTCCTGACGCCGGTCGTCGGTGTCGAGCCGGACCCGGAGCTGACGCCCTGGGACCGTGCCTACTGGCTGCAGCGGTTCCCGGACCACGAACAGGCTTGATCCGAGGGCCTGCGCGAGTGGGTTGTCGGGTAACCGCTGGTCACAGTTGGCTGTTCGCCTGCTGTTCCGCGACGGCTGCGAGATGCTCGGCGACTGCCTCGTGCAGCTTCTGGTAGGCGGCGACGATCCACCCGTCGACACGGGTTTGATGCGCGACGTGAAGCGCGCATTCTGCGTCGTAGAGACGGCGGGCCGCGGCATATACCCGGTCGCTCCCGCTGGTACGTGGTGCACAGGTGGCGATCATGGTGGCACTCCTCAGTGGATGAGATTGATCGGGCGCGGGCGGTGTGCGGCGCCGGGCACGTTACGGCTGCCACGGTCAGCGCTGCGCGACGGCCCGAGTGCTGTCCTTTCGGGGGCGTCCTCGCGGACGCTTGTGGGTCACGATCCTGCCGTCGTCGAAGATTTGGCCGCCCCACACGCCGGCCCGCTCCCGCCGGTGGATCGCGCCGGTCAGGCACCCCAGCATGGCCGGGCAACCGGCGCAGAGCGCTTTCGCGCGCTCGAGATCGGCCGGGGCGTCGGCGAACCAGAGGTCGGGGTCGTGCCGCTGACAGGGCAGGTCGATGGCGGCGCGTCTGCCGATCGGGTCGCTGGAGGTCGCCGCCCATAGCTGGGGGCGTACGCAGATCCGCCCGCCGCCGGCCGGCCGGCGGTCCAGGTCGATGCGGTGGGCATGGCTCGCCCGATCCATGCCCCCGGCCAACAGAGCCTGCAGTGCGTGAGCTTCAGCGTCGAATCGACCGGCAATGGCCTCCCGATTCGGCCGGTGGCGCACGCCGTTCATGGTGTGCTGTACGGCCTCGGCGATCACTTCGTCGCGCTGGATGTCGGCGAGCTGCCCGATGACGTAGCCATTCACGGTGTGTCCTCTCGCTGTGGGTTGCTCGGCATTCAGCCTGTGCCGCGCCGGCATTGCAGACATCGGCCAGATGGCCGATGTCGGTCTGCCACCTCTCGGTGCGTTGCGGTCCCGGCTCCGTCGCGCAGCGGCGGGTTCGATGCCGATGTTGCGGCGTAGCATCCGGCAAGTGGCGACGCAGGCGTTGCGCCCGCGGCTGCTCGGGCGTGCGGACGAGATCGCGACGCTGAATGAGGCTCTCGACCGGGTCGCCTCCGGGCGGTTGGCGGTCGTGCTGCTCGACGGTGAGGCCGGCATTGGCAAGACGCGGCTGCTCGAACACGCACTCACGGACGCGCAGGCCCGCGGCATGCAGGTCGTTGCAGGGCGTGCGGAGGAGCTGGAGCGCAACCGGCCGTTCGGCCTGCTGGCAAGCGCATTCGGGTGCACGGCATTGTCTCCCGATCCGAGACGGGCGGACATCGCGTCGCTGCTGGCCATCCACGGCGGCAATGGCAGCGAGCCGATCACGGTGACCAGCGACCCCGGGCTGCAGTTCCGCGCCGTCGACGCCTTCGGAGACCTGGTCGAGGAGCTCGCGCTCGCCGGGCCGGTAGTTATCAGCGTGGACGACCTGCAGTGGGCGGATCCGTCGAGCCTGCTGACGCTCGGTGCGGTGGGCCGGCGCTTCGACTACCCGGTGGGCCTTATCGGGTGCTTCAGGCCGTCCCCGCGCGTCGCGGACTTGGAGCGACTCGTGGACGCACTGGAGGCCGCTGGCGCGCAGCACCTCAGGGTCAGCCCCTTGGCGGACGGCGCGGTGCATGACCTGGTGGCGGAGAGCGTTGCTGCCGAGCCAGGCCCTGCGCTGCTTGCCGAGATCTCCGGGACGGCGGGCAACCCGCTATTCATCATCGAGCTGGTTGGCGCACTGTTGCAGGAAGGGGCCATCCAGACCGCGGACGGACAAGCCGACGTGGCGCGCAGCGCCTTGCCGCCGACGCTTCGGCTTACGATCATGCGCCGGCTCAGCTTCTTGTCCGACGACACACTGCGCGCGCTGCGCCCCGCCGCGATCCTGGGCTCGCGCTTTACGCTCGCCGACCTGGCCACCGTCACCAACCAGCCGGCCGTCGACTTGTCCCTCTGGTTGCAAGAAGCGATCAGGGCGCACGTGGTCGGTGACGACGGCGCCTCCCTGCGATTCCGCCACGACCTGATCCGCGATGCCATCTACGAGGACCTCCCCGGCAGCGTGCGCCGCGGGCTGCACCGGGAGACCGGGCAGCGGCTGGCCCGGGCGGGAGCGCCGGCGCTGCAGGTCGCCGAACACCTGGCCCGCGCGGCGACGCCGGGAGACGCCGAGGCGGTCAGCTGGCTGACCCGGGCAGCTCGCGAGGCCGCGTCCACCTCGCCGCAGGTCGCCGCGGACCTGACCGAACGGGCGATCGACCTAACGGCTCCGGCGGATCCCGGCCGCGACCGGCTCGTCGCTGAGCAGGCCAGTTACCTGATGGGGGCTGGACGCGTCTTTGATGTGGAACAGGTCTGCCAGGCCCTGCTGCACCGGTCCCACGACCCGGGCGCGGGCGCAGCCGCGCGGCTCTGCCTCGGCCTTGCCCTGCTGGCCTCCGGGCGCCCGCGCGACGCGCTGCGAGAGCTGGAGCAGGCGACCCAGTCGCCGCTGCTCACCGCGGTCGAGCGGGCCACCGGTTTGGGGTGGGCAAGCATCGCCCGCATGTGGCTCGGCGATCTCGACGGTGCTGCCACCACCGCCGAGCAGACCCGCACCGCGGCCGCCGCAGCCGGCGACGATCTAGCCACATCCATCGGCATGGCGATGTTCGCGGTGGTCTCTTACCTTCGCGGGCAACTCCACGAGGCGATCCAGGTCTGCGACGATGCCGTGCGGCTGGCCGACCAGAGCCCCGGCAGGCAAGGACACCGCTACCCGATCCACGCCCCGCGCGGATTCGTCCTGGTGGAGCTCGACCGGCTTGAGGAGGCCAGATCCACGCTCGAGACCGGCACCCGGATCAGCGAGGAGCTCGGCATCCGCTGGCACCTTGCCAGCTACCAGATGGCGCGCGCGTTCGAACGCTACGCCGCAGGCGAATGGGACGATGCCGTCGCCGAGATCGACGCGAGCTTCGAGCTGGCTGCCGAGACCGGTGAGGCCTACGGCCTCATCATCACGAACAGCCTGCTGTCCCTGATCAGCCTCCACCGCAACGATATCGAGCGCGCCAGAGAGGCGGCGGCTACAGCCGTGAGTGAGTTCACGCAGACCGGTGCTCGCTACCGCGCGCACTGGTCGCTGGCTGCGCACGCCCTCGTCCTCGAGGCTGACGGGAAGATCGAGGACGCATATGCGGCCCTCGCTGATGTTTGGGACCAGTGCACGCAGCTTGGGATCGTCCTGGAGCACCGGGTGTTCGGGGCCGACCTCGTCCGTCTCGCCCTGGCCACCGGCGACCGGGCACGGGCCCGCGACGTGGCCGCAGCGGTGTCCGCGCTCGCCGAGCGGAACGACGTGCCGTCACTCACCGGCATCGCGCTGCGCTGCCGCGGGCTGGCCGCTGACGACAGCGGGATCCTCGCCGAGGCGGCGAAGGTCTACGCCCGCGCAGCGCGCCCGTTGGAGCACGCTCTCGCGTGCGAGGACGCGGGCGCGATCTTCGCCCGTCGAGGCAACCTGGATCGGGCGCGTCCGCTGCTCGAGCGGGCGCTGACGATCTACGAGCGGCTGGACGCAGCCCGCGACCTGGCTCGCACCGAGGCTGTGCTGCGTGAGGCGGGGATCCGGCGCGGCCGGCGTGGCAGGCGTGGACGACCTCAGACCGGCTGGCAGAGCATCACCACGACCGAGCGCACCATCGCGAGCCTCGTTGCCGAGGGCCTGTCCAACCCGCAGATCGGCGACCGGCTCTACATTTCCCGCCGGACGGTGCAAACGCATCTTGCGCATATGTTCGTCAAGCTGGATGTCGGCTCCCGCGCCGAGCTTGCGGCCCAGGTGGCTTACCATCGCGGCCGCGGTCCAACCTGATCGAGCGCTCGACGGGTTCCTCGCCGCCATGACAGCCCAGCTCGACCTGCGGGTCCCGGTTCGCCAGGACGTCCGACACATCATTGCCGACGGGGACCTGGCCGTCGCGGAGTGGACGAGCTACGCCCAGGCCAAGACCGGGCAGGCCTACCAGAACGACTACACCGCCGTCTTCCGCGTCCGCAACGGGCTGATCACCGAGGTGCGCGAGTATTTCGACACCGCGTACGCTCAGCGCGTTCTGTTCGGCGCCGAGTAGTTTGCCGCAGACAGTGGTGCCCACCCGCCGCCCGGCCTCAGGCGCGGAGACTTGGCCGAGCGCCGGGCCAGCGGTAGGGGCGCAACGCGGCGCGCAGGACCGGAGCCAGCCGGGCAGCCAACGCGTCGCTGGGCATCGACGCGACCGGCTCCAGCCGCAGGATGTATCGGTCGAAGATCAGCCCGACGAGCACCACGCTGGCCACCGCCGCCCGGTACGTCGCATCCGGTCCGCCGATTCGCCCGGCCAGGCTATTGACCATCTCACCTTGGACGACTTCGCGAACCAACCGGGCAACGTCCTCGTCGCCCACCGCGCCGGCGATCATGACACGCAGCGGTGCGGATCGCCGCCGATCGTCCCAGGCTGCCAGCAACGCGCGCAGGAGCCGTTCGGGCAGCGTGTTCACGTCACCGGCAAGCGCATCGGTCAGTATCTCGGCAGGGTTGGCCGACAGCGCCATCACTGCGCCGAACAAGCCCCGTTTGGAGCCGAAGAAGTAGCTGATCAACGCCGTATCGACGCCTGCCTCATCCGCAATCGAGCGCAGCGTCACGGCCTGGTAGCCGTCGGCCAGGAATCGGCGCCGGGCGACCTTGAGTACCGCAGCCCGGGTGTGCGAGCTGCCTGGGCGGCGGCCGCGCCGTGCGGACTTATTCATCAGGCTCGAAATCTCATGCCGGTCTGCCCGATCTTTCCGGACGCGTGGGACGGAATTTATTCATCAGACTTGAAATTATAGGTCGATCACATCCAGGCTTCAATTCATGGTCAATGAATTATCTGTGGAGGCACCGATGACCACCGTCGTGCAGGGCACTCGACCCCCTGTCATCAACCACCGCCCGGTACTCGCCGTCGTCTGCGTGGCGCTAGCGACCGTTATCTCGGCCGTCGCGTCGCTCAACGTCGCGATCCCGTCCGTGGCACGCGACATCCACGCGACCCAGACCCAGCTGTCCTGGGTCATCGACGCGTATGCCCTGGTGTTCGCCGCACTGCTGTTGCCGGGTGGTGCGATCGGCGACCGATACGGCCGGCGGCGGGCACTGCTGACAGGCCTGACGATCTTCGGCGCGGGCTCCCTTGCCGCGATGACGGTGAGCGATCCGGGCTGGCTGATCGCGATGCGTGGCGTACTCGGCGTCGGCGCTGCGCTGGTGATGCCGGCGACCCTGTCGACGATCACCAGCACATTCCCAGCCGAGCAGAAGGCGCGCGCAGTGGGGACCTGGGCCGGTGTCGCGGGAGCGAGCGCGATCCTCGGCCTGCTCGCGTCCGGCCTGGTGCTCGAGGCGTGGTCCTGGCGAGCCGTGTTCGGGCTGAACGTGGCGCTGGCGGTCATCGCCATTGTCGGCACGCTGCGGGTAATCCCCGAGTCGGCCGATCCGGACGCCCCGCGTCTGGACGTCATCGGCGCACTGATCGCCGTTGCCGGGCTGGGCACATTCGTCTACTCGATCATCGAGGCACCGACCGAGGGTTGGACGAGCGCGCACACCCTCGTCGGCGTTGTGATCGGCCTCGTAGTCCTCGTTGGGTTCGTCGGCTGGGAGTTCACCCGCGAGAACCCGATGCTCGATCCGCGGCTGTTCAGCCGCCCCGCCTTCGCCGCCGGGACGATCTCGATCACCGTGCAGTTCTTCGCGTTCTTCGGCTTCGTGTTCCTCGTGCTGCAGTACCTGCAGCTGGTCCGCGGTGACGGCCCGCTGCTGGCCGCGCTCAGCCTGATCCCGATGGCGCTGGCGATGATGCCCAGCGCGCGCGTGGCTGCCCCACGGCTGGCTGCCCGGTTGGGAACTCGCCGGGTTACGGTCATCGGTCTGCTCCTGGTTGCCGGCGGCCTGATGGTCCTGGCCCAGCTCGACGGCACGAGTGCGTACTGGCTGCTGTTGGCGGGCCTGATCCCACTCGGCGCGGGCATGGGGCTCGCGATGACCCCAGCGACCGCCGCGGTCACCGACGCGTTGCCCGCTGACAAGCAGGGCATCGGTTCGGCGATGAACGACCTGGCTCGCGAACTGGGCGGCGCGCTCGGCATCGCCGTCCTCGGCAGCGTCCTGCAGTCGACCTACCGCGCGCACCTGCACCTTCCCGGTGCGTCCGCGCAGCTGGCCGAGAAGGCCCGCGCCTCACTCGGCCTCGCCAGCCAGCTCGGCCCCGATGTCGCGCATCGCGCAGGCGTCGCCTTCACCGACGGCATGCAGTCGGCATTGATCGTCGCCGTGATCGCCGTGATCGCGGCAGCCGCCGCGGTGGGCGCGGCGCTGCGTCGCCGCTGACCGCGTGGCAGGCGGGGGTCGTCGAGCGCGGCGAGGTGGAGCCGAGCGAGGAGACGATGTGCTGGCCGGATCTCGGCCAACTGGCGGATGTCTCGCGCGCACGACGAACGCACGCTGTACCAGATCGGACCTGGTCCTCGTCGAGGAGCATGCCGGGCGCTGCGACTGCCAAAGGAACCGTCGGGATGAGAGCTGTGGTGGTGGATGGTTTGGCGAAGCGCTATGGCGCGGTGCAGGCGGTCGGGGGTGTGAGCTTCACCGTCGAGGACGGTGAGATTTTCGCATTGCTCGGTCCCAACGGAGCAGGCAAGACGACGACACTGGAAGTCTTGGAGGGGTTCCGCAGCCGAGACGCCGGCCGCGTCGAGGTGGTCGGCTTGGACCCGGGTGTCCGCAGCAGCGCGCGTCGGTTGCGTGAGCAGATCGGGCTGGTGTTGCAGGACATTGCGGTCGAGCCGTACCTGACCGTGCGCGAGACGATCGCCCGCAACGCCGGGTATTACCCGGCCCCGCTCGACGTCGACGAGGTGATCGGCGTGGTGGGATTGGACGGCAACGAACGCACGAAGGTCAAGGATCTGTCCGGCGGGCAGAAGCGCCGGCTGGATCTGGCGTTGGGTGTGATCGGCAATCCGCGGCTGTTGTTCTTGGACGAGCCGACAACGGGTTTCGACCCTAGCGCCCGGCGCGACGCGTGGCAGCTGGTGCGCGACCTGCGGGCGGCGGGTACCACGATCCTGCTCACGACCCACTACATGGAGGAGGCCCAGCAGCTGGCCGACCGGGTCGCGGTCATTGCGGCGGGGGCCATCGTGGCCCAGGGCGACCCGGCCACCATCGGCGGTCGCGACACGGCGCGTGCCCGGATCCAGTTCACCCTGCCGGACGGCTGTGCGCCGTCAGAGCTGCCGATCGTGCCGTCCACCGACCGAGAACCGGCTGGTCACCATCGAGGCTGACGAGCCGACCGAGGTGCTGCACCGGCTTACCGGGTGGGCGCTGCGCCGCGGCCATACGTTGCCGGACCTGACGGTGCAGCGGCCCAGCCTGGAGGATGTCTACCTGCAGCTGACCGCCGAGAGTGCTGCGTCCTCCGCGGCGGAGCAGACAACCCCGCGACGCGGCCCGCTGATCAGGAGCGCCAGATGAGCGCGGTGACCGGCGCCGTCCCAGCTGCGACTCAGCAGCGTGGCCCCGTTGCGCTGCTGAGTCACCAGATCCGCTACGAGCAGCTGTCGTTTTGGCGCAATCCGCAAAGCGCGTTCTTCACCTTCATGTTCCCCGTGCTGATCGTCGTGATCTTCGGAGCGATGTTCAACGGTGTCAAACCGAGCTCGTACTATGACGGGCTGACCCCGCTGCAGTACTACATCCCCACGATTGCCGCGGTGTCGGTACTCGGAGCTTGCTATAGCCAGCTGGCGATCGGCTTGGCGATCCGCCGCCAGACCGGCATTCTCAAACGGCTGCGGGCCACCCCGCTGCCGGCCTGGACGTACTTCGCCGGCCTGGTGGTGCACTGCGTCGCGATCAGCGTCATCGAGGTCGCGCTGATCATCAGCATCGGTGCCGCCTACGGAGTTCCGCTGCCCACCGACTGGGCCGCGATCATCCTGACCCTCGTGCTCGGCGCTGCCAGCTTCTGCGCTCTGGGAGTCGCGGTCGCCTCGCTGATCACCAACTCCGACGCCGCACCAGCGGTGGTGCAATTCATCCTGTTCCCGCTGGTGTTCCTGTCTGGCACCTATTTCCCGATCCACTCCGCAGCGCTCAACACCATCGTCGGCATCCTCCCGGTCCGCCCGTTCAACCAAGCACTCCTCGGCCCCTTCGGGCGTCACACCGGCTTCGCGTGGAATCACCTCGCTGTCCTGCTCGCCTGGGGCGTGGTGGGCACATTCGTCGCCGTCCGACGCTTCCGCTGGGACCCCCGACCCGAGTGACCGAG
This sequence comes from uncultured Actinomycetota bacterium, assembly GCA_963839175.1. Taxonomy (GTDB): domain Bacteria; phylum Actinomycetota; class Actinomycetes; order Mycobacteriales; family Jatrophihabitantaceae; genus CAWIUB01. The sequence continues at coordinate 16,324 of CAWIUB010000010.1, read as the reverse complement.
CCTGTGCCTGAACCGCGTGTCCAGAGCGGCTAGCCGAGGCCGGTGCGGAAGCCCTGCCGCCAGCTCGGGTGGGCGCGCGCCAGCCCAGCTCCCGATTCGCCTTCTCGTTCGACGACCCGCGCGCCAGGTCATCATCACGACGTCGAGTGCGCCGATCACCTCGCGGGTCCTGTCGCGTGAGAGCGGGACGCCGTGCCGTGTGAGACGGCACCGCCTCGAAGACGTACAAGCGGGCGCGGTCTGCTGCCGCGTTAGCTCACGTGGGTCACCCGGTAGCGCTGCGGGCGTGTTGCAGCGCGTTCACTGGCGCCACGTTCGACGCAGAACTCGTTGCCTTCCGGGTCGCTCATCCACACCCAGCCCGCGCCGCCGTCGATGCGGTGATCCTCGACGACCGTGGCACCTAGCGCGATCAGCCGTTCGACCTCCTCGTCGCGGGTCCGGTCGGTGGGCTGCAGGTCCAGGTGCATTCGGTTCTTCGCGGTCTTGGCTTCGGGTACCGGGATGAACAGCATCGACGGCCCGTCGCCGACGTGTGGCAGCGATGGCCCGAAGAATACCTCGGGGTCGTCGTCGCAGAACACGTGCCAGCCGAGCACCTCGGCCCAGAACCCGGCGAGCCCCTGGGCATCGGCGCAGTCGACGGTGATGTTGCGGAAGCGGCTCGACATGCGTGCACCGTAGTCCGGCAGTACCGACGCCGCAGCGCCGTGATCCGGTCAAGAACGGGTCGGATAGTCTGCCCGTCTGCTGACTGATTCGCCGGGGGACCGCCGAGAATGGAGCCAGCTGATGAAGATCCTGCTGTTTGGTGCCGCCGGGATGGTCGGTAGCCGCATCGCCGCGGAAGCGCTGCGTCGCGGCCACGAGCTCACCGCAGTCACCCGCTCGGGCCGCGGCCCGAGCCTCGAAGACCCGAAGCTGACCGTCGTCGCCGCCGACGCCGCCGACCCCGGCAGGGTCGCGGAACTGGCCGCCGGGCACGATGTTGTCGCCTCGGCACTGGCTCCGCCCCGCGACGGTTCGGAGCCGACCGGGCCCTTCCTGGCCGCGAACCAAGCCCTCATCGAGGGGGTCCGGGCAGCCCGAGTGCGTCGCCTGATCGTGGTCGGCGGCGCGGGCAGCCTGCAGGTCGCGCCCGGCCAGAGACTCGTAGACTCCCCGGGCTTCCCCGACCTGTACAAGCCCGAGGCGCTCGCCCACGCCGCAGTGCTCGACGCGTACCGCACGGTCAGCGACCTTGACTGGACCTACCTGTCGCCTGGCGCCACCCTGCAACCGGGCGAGCGCACCGGCACCTTCCGCATCGGCGGCGACCAACTGCTGGCCGACGACGACGGCAACAGTGACATCTCGGCCGAGGACTACGCCATCGCATTCGTCGATGAGATCGAGAACCCGGACCACGCCCGTCAGCGATTCTGCGTCGCCTACTGAAGTGTTCGATCACTTGCGCAGTGGTGCTCTGACGTTTCGACCAGCCTCGGTGGGCTCGATCCTGTGCGCCAGCATTTGATCAAGAGCGCGTTCCGGCCGATGTAAACAAGACGCGCCTGTACCCATCGGCTGTGTCCTGGTGAGATGGAGAGCGCGTTCACGCGAACGCGCTCTTCGGTTGTCCGGCTGGCCGTGCCTTGCCCAGGTCACGCCGCACCTCGGCTTGGGCTAGACGCGTTCGACGAAGGCAGCGTTTCTCTGCGGGACCCGCCGCGGGAGGTATCACGCGTCGCCTTGCCGCCTCTGCACGTGCAACGGCGCGTGATCACGATCAGCATGATGGAACACCAATTCGCGGACGCCTATCAAGTGCTGCGGGCCGAGGAGTCTGTATTCTGCACCGCCATCAACCTGTTCGGCATCAGGGTTGATGTGGTGCACACCAAGCTCGATCTGAGCCTCAGAGCCCTGAGCCGGGGCGGAAGGGCCGTCTTGGTGCTGGCGAAGACCGCTCTACGCCTCCGTCTTGAGATACTGATCCGCAAGCCTCGGCGGCGCGCATGCCAACCAGCCGTCGACGAGTGCTTCTTCCAGGGCCTTCTTGGAGACCTTGTTTAGTTTGATGAGAACGGCCGCGTATCCGGCAAAGTGTGGGATCGTGAACAGCGCTGTCGGGTTCCCACCGAGCACGGCCTCCTTCTCTCCCAGGTCGGACACTCGGACCGCGATAATCGGTCCATCGGGTGGCGGAGTGTCGCCGAACCGTTTGATGTCCGCCTTGCTGAAGGGCCGTTCCCAGGCAAACGCTTTACCGCCGACGGACCAGGTCCGGTTGCCGTATCGCTGTCCTTCGGTCACCTCCGGTAATGCCAACGCGAGTCGAGCCGCGTCCTCGACGGTCACCATGCCGGCACCGTACCGTGGTAGACGGCCGCCAGCGGGCCTACTTCAGACGCTGACGCGTCGTTGGCGCACCGGATAAGCTGAGGAGATCAGCACGGCGGAGGGGCCCGCCGTCAAGTGCGAACCGTCGCCAACGGTCCCTGCCTCGAACGGATCGTCACCGCGCGGGCGGCCGCGCCGGTGGTGGTCGACAAGCGGCTGATCGACCGCGACTACGGCCCGTGGGCGGGCAAGCGGCAAGCCAGGGTTATCGCCGAGTGGGGCAGTCTGGACGCGGCTCCCGGGGGTGGAGCCGGCCCCGTTCGTTGCGCAGCGGGGGCGCGACGTTCTCGAGGCGCAGGTTGCCGATCTGGCAACCGACCGGTGTTGGTGGCTCAGGATGCGATCAATCGCGCTTTGCTGTCCCAGCTGGACTCGCAGCTCGGCCCGCCGGACCGCATCGCCCAGCGCACCGCCTCAGATTTGGTCCGGCAGCCACCGCAGCCGCGACGGTCGTCGTCGCGGTGGCGGCGCTCGCGATGATCATCGCCACTGACCGATCGCCCAGTCGACCGGTCGGCGGTGGCTCGTCGGCGTGGTGGCGGGATGAACCGGCTCGCAACGGGGCTGGGCGGAAGGCATCACTATCGTGGCTCCTCAGCGAGTAGCTCTTGCGCGAATGCGGCGGTCGTGACAAGGCTTCCTACGTAGCCGGCGCGGACGGCGACGCGTACTGCCGGCGCTTTTTCCGGGCCGTAGACGATGCCGATGACCTCGGGCACGCTTCTCAGCTGTTCGGCGCTAATACCGATCACCTGCTTGTTCATCGGCATCGTCAACGGCTCACCGGAGGAGTCGACGAACGTTCCGGATAGATCGGCGAGCACGTCGTGGCGTTGCAGGGCGGCCTGCTCGTCGGGTGTTAGCGCGTCGTGCAGGGTTGAGTGTGGTGGCCGCCAGCCGCCGACCCCAACCACCGCCTTCGTGACGCCTGGGAACCGCGCGAACGCTGCCGCGACCTCCGGCTGACGTCGCATGGCCTCGACGGTAGCCGGATCGGACACGAACATCGGTGCGTAGAACGAGTACCCGCTGCCGCCGCTTAGGTTGGCCAGCCGGTCGACCAGCTCGACGATGTTCGTCGTCACATCGCGACGCGCAAGCGCCCCGGTGAGCTGCACGATCTCGCCCACCTTGAGCCGGCGCACATGCTCGGCCATGCACAACACCGCGCGAGACCAGCCGACGCCCAGCACATCCTGCGGCGTGACGATCTCCTCGAGAAGCGAAGCGGCGATCGCACCGAGCTGGTCCCGGGTTGCGGCGTTGTCACCATCGACGCCATTCACGACGACCGCACGATTCAGGCCGAGCTGATCACGTAACCGCTCGCTGCTTCTGAAGCTGCTCAAATGAGAGTGAGCGCATATGACCATGCAGGTCAGCGTGTTGCGCGGTGCCGGCGAGGTGGCTGTGGAGCAGCGCCCAATTCCCGCTCCCGGCGCCGGGGAAGTCCTGGTCCAGATCGGATCGGTCGGCGTGTGCGGCTCGGACGTGCACTACTACGAGCACGGTCGGATCGGGCCCTACGTCGTCGATGCGCCACTCGTGCTTGGTCACGAGGCCGGCGGCGTGGTTGCCAGCGTCGGATCCGGCGTCACCTCCCTGTCCGTCGGACAGCGGGTGTCGCTGGAACCGGGAGTCCCCTGCCGCAACTGCGTGCAGTGCCTCGCTGGCCGCTACAACCTCTGCCCTAGTGTCCGGTTCTTCGCCACCCCGCCACACGATGGCGCGTTCGCCGAGTATGTGGTGATGCCCGAAAGCTTCGTTTATGCCGTGCCGGACAGCATGAGCGACGACGCCGCCGGCTTGCTCGAGCCGCTGTCGGTCGGGGTATGGGCCTGCCGGCGTGCCCACGTCGACCCGGATTCCCGGGTGCTGGTCACCGGTGCCGGGCCGATTGGCCTCATCGCAGGGCAGACCGCCCGCGCTTACGGTGCCGTCCAGGTCGCGATCACTGACGTCAACCCGCAGCGGTTGGCGCTTGCTGAAGATCTCGGTCTGACGCCCATCGACGTCGGGTCGACTCCTCTTGCCAAGAGCGGTATCGAGGCGGACGTCTTACTCGAGTGCTCCGGCAACTCACAAGCGACCTGGGATGCCGTAAGTGCCGTCGGCCGAGCGGGACGGGTGGCGCTGGTCGGCATGGGCGGAGACGAGGTGAGACTCCCGCTCGCACACTTGCAGGACCGGGAAATCACGGTGACCGGCGTATTCCGATACGCCAACACGTGGCCCACCGCGATCTCGCTCGCCTCGTCCGGGCAGGTCGACCTCGACCGGCTCGTCACAGGGCACTACGGACTGAACGAGGTCGAACAGGCGCTTACCGCGGGCCGCCGCGACGCAACCACGGTCAAGGTCATGGTCCGCCCCGGGCAGCGGTGATGATGCGCGCTGGCCGACTTTCGACGCGTACACGCAAGCCGTCACCACGTGCGCATTCCGTGCCAGGTATCGGCGGGTTCTGCCATTTCACCCACGCGCGACGCGGAATGCGCCGACAACCGATCCGTTGGTGAGAACCTTCTTGCTACGTCAAGCGCGGCGCGCGTCGCAGGTCCTGGGTCGCCGCGCGGGTTCGACCGCGCAGCCTCCCCACAACGATCACCTCCGTCCGGTCCCGCTAACACTGTCTACGAGCGCCGTACACGACGAACGCTGCCCGGCGATACGGCGACCGATCCCTGTCAGGCGGCCGGGAAGGCTGGCCGAAATCAATGCTCCTGATCTTGGTCGGCACACTGACGCTTACGTTAGGCACACTGTGGCTAATTGTCTGTCTAGTCGCCGGCCAAAAGCAAGGCTATAGTGGGGGCATGCGAACCGTACCGCTCGGTGAAGCCAAGGACAAGCTGTCGGGACTGGTCGACGAGGCCGAAACCACCCACGAGATCATCACCATCACCCGGCACGGACGTCCCGCGGCGGTGCTGATGGCCGCCGACGACCTCGAGTCCCTGCACGAGACGCTGTACTGGCTGTCGAAGCCCGGTATCCGCGAGACGCTTGCCGAAGCCGAACGCGAGTACGCCGCCGGCGATACGGTCAGCGGCGACCAGCTGCGCGCCGAGTTCGGGCTGCCTCCCGGGTGACCGAGGCCTGGCCATGGCGCATCGAAGTCCACAGCCGCGCCCGACGGGGCTTGAACCGACTGCCCGCCAGGGTGGCGACCGCGATCGTCGAGTTCATCACCGGGTCGCTGGCCGACAACCCCGCCCAGCTGAGCAAACCGCTCACCGGCGAGCTGTCCGGCTACCGCAGCGCCCGCCGCGGCGACTATCGCGTGATCATCCGCCTTGACGAGGCAGCCCACACCGTGCTGGTCGCCCGCATTGACCACCGCGCCGACGTCTACCGACAGGGCTGACCACCGTGCGAACAGAGGCGCCGGACATCTGAGCGCCGCTTCATGCGTGCCATGGAGCTCGGCGTCCGCCCAGTGCAGCAAACCCCGGAACTGTTGGGCCCCAGTTCCGCCGGGCGCTCGCCCTAACCCGATCGCAGAGGCACCCGAGTGCTGCGGCCCCGCTAGCCATGCGCCGGAATTCGCTTCTATTGCTGGGAAATTGTGCCCCCGGCAGGAATCGAACCTGCGGCCAAGTGCTTAGAAGGCCAAGCCGGTCCACCGTTGTGCGCGGGGCCTTGTTTTCCGGGCCCTCGGTGCCTTCGAGCGAACCCATTCACCCACAATTACTGTGTCGCTCCCGGGGCCGGCGAACCAGTCAGTGGACCCGCTGGCGACCGGTATGGCAGGCCGCGCCGCCCGGTGTCGCATTGCCGCACGGATGACCTGACATAACGCTGCGGAAGGTGATGGCGCATCCGACGCACCCCGCGCCCGTTGCCGCAGCCCAGCGTGCGGACGTGGCCGCGCACGCCGGAACCGAGCTGCTCACGCGCAAGGTGACGCGCCCAGCTGCTCGGACCGGCCGAACGTGCCGAGAACGATCGGCGACGCCCGCCGGCGATCCAGACACCTGGCCCTCAGCGGGAACAGCGTGATGCCCGGGTGCCATGCCGAACGGCGCTGGATCTCCGAGGCCGAACGCGGCCGGCGACGTCCGTTGTTAAAGCTCCCGCTCGTGCCGAATGCGTGCGTTGCGACAGTGCATGAAGATCCGCCTGACGGCATGTTCATTCGACATGGACAGGCCGAAGTCGGTGCGGAATGCCCGTCGGGAGTCGCTGCCAGATCGCCGATTGTGCCGACCTTGCGATTGTGCCGACCTCCGGTGCGAATCGGTCGTATTGCAAGGGGTTCGGCCTCGGCAGGTCGGCACAATCACGACCCGTCGACAAGGGTCTGCAGGCTTTCGGTCGCGAGTTGCCGGATGGACCTGGATCGGCGCAACCGAGCGTGGCGAGGGCCGCCGTGACTCGAATTCGCCTGTGTACACGCCAAAGCAACCCGCGACGCGGTCCGTCGCGACTCTCGTCCTCGGTCGCGGCGCCGGCTCCGCATCTCTCGCTCGGCGATGGCAGACATCAGGCCGAGCAACGGGATTGTGCCGACCTACTGGCGGCGGATCCCTTAACCCGCAGGCGATCCAGCCTCAAGGTCGGCACAACCAAAAGGTCGGCACAATCGGCGTTGTGCCGACGTCGGCACAACGCCGAATATAGCGCGCTTTGTTGACAGGGTTCGACCCGGGCGCCGACGTCGTTATGTGCGCCGTGATTCCGGCTGTCTCGCCTACCGGGGACGACATCGCGGGACACACGGGACCGCGCCCGGCGCCACAGATGGGGTGACCGTCGAAGCTCAGGCGACGTGGGCAGCGTTGACCGATTGAGCGAACGGAAGGAGCGTTCTGTCACGCCGGCGGTGTGGCGGTGTCAACTTAACGTGGCCCCGCCGTGACGGCATGATCTTGCTCCCGGGGACGGCGGCAGGCGAGGTTTGGCGGTACAAAAGAGCGAGGCCGCTCGCGTCGAGCACAGTGCCGGCGGCCGCGGAGGCGAGCAGGCAGGTGACAAGACCTTCGGGCGTCATGCCCGCGCTTTGGTCCGCCAGCATGGCAGACGGCGCCGCCCGCCGGGGCAGCGGATCGGGTACGTTCCCGCGACGGCGCCGTTTCCGTATCGGCTGCGCCCGCCGCACCCTGCCTTCTCGGACGACATTGACGACGAGGAGTCGGCGATGATCGGCGAGCGCGGCGACTGCTGGCCCATGATCCGGTCAAGCTGCGCGGCGATTCGGGCCTTCGCTACGAGGTCGCGATGCCGGACGCGTTCGCGCCCGGACGTGGATGACCGTTCTGAGCGGCCGGCGCTCGTCTCGGTTGTCCCTCTCGCGCATGCTTGAGAGGGATCCCGCACGGGACGACTGCACTGTGGGGCACAGCGTGCCGACTCAGCCGGCGCCGGCTGCTGCGCGCGCCTCAGTGAACGGCTGCCGGTCGAAGATGATCGTAATATGGCTGATCTTGCCGTTCTCGACGGTGTGGCACTCGGCGCCGGGGCGTGCGGCACCGGCACCGTGTCGGTGTCGTATCAGCAGCGTGGTGCGGTCGTCGCCGAAGGCGGGCAATCAACTCGGCTCGGGTGAGGATCTTCGTAAACGGCTCACCAGCCAGCCTGCAGCAGCTAGCTGGCGGGCCGGCCTGTCATGCCGTCAGGTGGCTGCTCGGGTGGCTGCTCGGGTGGCTGCTCGGGTGGGCTGTCGCTGACGTTCACCGGGGATCCAGCGGGTCACTCGTTGCGCGACCGGCACCCGCATGTCAGGCTGCCGGTGCGGGTCGCGGTAGTCGAGATCCCGCAGTTCGTGCAGCCAGCGTTGCCGCAGCGCCTCTCCGGATGCGGGGATGACCTTGTCCGGCCGATCCTCGGCCCAGGCGCGGGCATCCCATGCGCGGCGCAGCGCCGGCCCCGGCTGCCGATCCGGGTTGGCGGCCTGCCAGTCCGCTTCGTAGCGGTCGATGTGCTGTGCGATCTGCGCGGCGCGGGCGCTGACAGGGCCGACATACTCGGCCAGCTGCGTGATCTCGCCGTCCTCGTTCAGGGTGAAGCCGTGCCCGCCCAGCGCGGTACGGAACTGCGGATCGGTGACCACGGCGGCGTGCCCGATGCCGTTGATCGCGTCCAGCGAGTCCCGGACCCCGACCGTGTGCAGCCCGAGCCAGCGGCCTTCGCCTGCACGCGGGCGTTGATCTGTGGTCGACCCTGGCCTCGGCGATGGTCACCTGCTGACGGACCAGCCGCAACCAGATCTCGTACTTCTGCGACGGTGACAGCAACCGCTTCGCACGCCTGCCGGCACGGTCGGTCCCACCCTCGAGTGCGGTGATGATCGGATCCTCCGAGAACGGTCGGAGAACCCCCCGGATGTTGTCTGATAGACACGCCGATCTCTATCGCGAAGTCAGACGCAAACCACAGGGGATCTGACACCACGCACTGGATGGCGCGCAGGATCGCACCCGGAACCCGCATCCGCGCACCTCGGTGATTGACAACCCGCACGCCGAGCAACGCGCCGCCGTACGTTCGCCCCGTACCACACCAGCACAGCGCCAAGTAGCCCGTCATCAGGACGAAATAGAGGACCGGGATGCTCCAGCCGATATTCTGCGGCCAGTGGAACGTGTGGGTGCCGAGAACCAGTCCGACCAGCTCACGCAACCAGGCGGTACTCGTGGATGAGCCCGCCGAGGAGATCGGTGCGCCGGAGCGGCGATGCGTCGATTGACGTGGCGCGGGCTGCGTCGCCGGTGTGTCGTGGCGCTCGCTGGCTCAGCGAGCGGTGAGGGCGATGAGTGTTGTAGTGGTCGACGTACTCGGCGAGGACGGCCTCGAGGTGACGTCGACCGAGGATGAGCACCCTGTCGAGGCATTCGCGGCGGAGGGTGCCGATCACCCGCTCGCAGATGGCGTTGGCCCGAGGAGCCCGGGTGGGGGTCTTGACGATTCGGATGCCGTCGGCTCGAAAGACTTCGTCGAAGGCCCTGGGAAACTTGGCGTCACGATCCCGGATCAGGAACTTGACCGGCGTCGCCCGCTCGGAGAGCTCAAAGCAGAGGTTCCTGGCCTGCTGGGTGACCCAGGCGTACAGCGGCTTGGCCGTGACGCCGGTCACATAGAGGAGCCGGGTGTCCAGCTCGATGAATACGAGCACATAGAGGCGGCGGAGCAACACGGTGTCGACGCTGAAGAAGTCGCACGCCACGATGCCCTTCGCCTGGGCACGGAGGAACTCCGCCCAGCTCGGTCCCGAGCGTCGGGGTGCCGGGTCGAGCCCGTGACGGTTGAGAATCGAGCACACCGTCGAGGCGCCGACCCGGACGCCCATGGTCGCGAGCTCGCCGTGGATCCTTCGGTAGCCCCACGTCGGGTTCTCCTTCCCCAATCGCAGGACCAAGGCGACGGTGCCGGCGCGGACCCGTGGCCGCCCCGGGTGTCGGTGCGGATACGTCCAGCGGCGGCGGACGAGCTCTCGGTGCCAGCGGAGCAGGGTGTCGGGCTGGACGAAGAAGCGTCCGAGACGCTGGCGGGGGAGCAGTCGGGCCAGTCCGGCAAGCAGCGCCCGGTCGGCCGGTTGGAGTGCTGGGCGGGTCACCTGGCGGCGCAGGACCGAGACCTCGTGGCGCAGCATGACCACCTCGATCGCCAGCTCGTCATGGCCCCGCCACCACAGGCGGACCAGCTGGGTGACGCGGATGACGAACAGGTAGAGGAACCGAAGCGCCATGACGTCATCCTCGCGGCGGCAGCGGCGCGCAACGGAAGGCCCAGGTCGGCGGTCACCGATGGCTTCTCGGCACCCACAGGGTCCTGGATCAGCGAACTGCAGACGTTTTGGACTCCAAGGCCGGGGTGCCCGGCTTTTCGGGTGTCATCGTGCCCTTGGTCTGGCGAACCTGCGGGGAACACTGGCTCAGGTGAGTGCCGGCGTCGGCGGTGCAGCAGCATTCGGTGCAGTCGGGGAAAGCTCCGCGGGAGCCGATCAGTACAGGGTTCCGCGGAGTTCTCCGACGTAGCCGCCGGGACCCGAGGAGCGGTAGTACTGCAGCGGGTTGGAGTACACCACGGTGCCGCCGCGGCGCTTTTCGAAGACGAGGCGAATTTCCTGGTCGGGGAAGACATCGTCGAGATAGTAGGTCCACATCGGGCAGTTGCGCTGTTCGTCGGGTGGCTGTGGATACATGTAGGGATAGGTCAGGGACGGGTCCAGCTTCAGTTCGGTGACCGGCCAGTGGGTGGTGTGGAAGGGCTGGATGAATCTGGCGTAGACATCCTCTCCCGGGTCGGTGAAGGCACGGTCACAGACCAGCAGCAGGGAGGCGGTGGTCGGGGCCTGACCGGAGATCTGGAACGCGAAGGTATGCGGCTGCGAGACGGCTGCGTCGGGCACGCATGCTCGGACGGTCCGGCTGTCGACGGTTGTCCAGCCTCGCTGGGTGCGCGACAGGACGGGCAGCTGCGGCAAGCCGAGATCGTTCACGGTCGCGGCGGATACCGTCACCGTCGAGACGATCTCCACCACGAGTGGTCGTACGTCCGCCAGACCGGGCACGGTGTTTGCGCCGTCCACGGTCACCAGGATGTGCTGACCGTCGCGGCGGGCGGCGACGTGGATTTCTCGGGACGGTCCTGCTCGGGTCGTCCCGTCGTCTTCGAAGACCGTGAACGTGCTCGGGGACTGTTCGTCGTCGAACACGCGCAGGATGAGGTCTTCGAACCTGCTGCCGTCGGTACGGTTGCCCGCCGAGTCGAGGGTGTCGGCATCCACGTGCATCATCGGGATGATCGCGCCTGCCCGCGCGAAGGCGGGCAGCCGGAACAGCCCGTTGCGGTATTCGGGGGTGAAGGAGAACCACTGGCCGGAGCTTACGTACCTTTGCCCGCTGTAGAAGTCGTACCAGACGCCGGCGGGCAGGTAGACCCGCCGGGCGTATTCGCCATGACCGGCGACCACGGCAACCATGAGGCTCTGCCCGATCAGCTTCTGGTGCGCGATGCCGATCAGGTCCGGGTCGGGGTAGACGATGCCCGGGGGCGGGAAGATCGGAGTGCCGGTCGCGGCGGCCTGATGGGCCAGCGAATAGTAGTAGGGGATCAGCCGGTACCGCGTCCGCAGGTTCTCCAGGTTGCTCGGCAGGTGTCCCACCTCGTAGGGGGCCACCCGGTATCGCTGCGGGCTGTCCAGCGTCCCCTCGGCTCGGTTCTCGTAGAACGGGCTGTTGTCGACGTGGGGGCGCAGTGGGACGTCGAACCAGGCGCTGTTGGCGAACCATTGCGTGTACAGCTCATCGAGGTGCCCGGCCAGCACGTGCTCGCGTCGGAAGCCACCGACATCGACACCGTAATAGTCGATGCCCGAGCAGGACATGTGGGCCTGCGCGTGCAGGTGCGCGATCAGCACTTCCATCCTGCTGCCGGTGTCCCCGGACCAGATCGCCGCGCCGTAGCGCTGGATTCCGGCACTGCCCGACCGGGATAGCAGCAGTCTGCGCCGCTGCGGGCTGGACTGTTGGTATCCCCGGTCGATCGACCGGTGCCACTGCAGGTTGTAGACGTTGGCCACATCAGCATGACCGGTGCCGGGCACCGCGTTGCCGTCCAGGTCCAACCCCTGATACGTCGCGGCCGGCCCGAACAGTTCCGGCTCGCCGAGATCCGTCCAATGCACGTTCACCCCGTAGTCGACCATGAACGGCTTGCGGCGGTTGGCGTGGATCCACTCTCCGACCTGCGGATTGGTCCAGTCCAGCATCGCCGCCTCGTCACCCAACCAGACGCCGTGAAACTTGAGCACGCTGGACCCGTCCCGGACGAACGCATTCGACACGTTCTGCTGGATCTCGGTGAATGTCGACGTGCTGGTGTTCACGTAGGACTCCTCGATCAGGGCGAACCCCACGTGCTTGTTGGCATAGTCGGCCAGCTTTCCCTGCGGGTCCGGGAAGAACGGATCGTCGACAGCCGGGGTGTCGGTGATGTCCCAGCCGAGCCGGCCCATCTCGCTGTGGTCCACGCCCTGCTGTGCGATGCCACCGAACCAGAACAGATCCAAGACGATGCCGTCGATCGGGAAGGACCCGGCCCGCTGCCCGTGCAGAACCCGGTCCACGTCGTTCCAGTTCTCGAACCCGAACTCCGACACCCACAACCCGAATGCCTTGCGCGGCGGCACCGGCGGGCGACCCAGCAGGTCCATCACCCGGCGGCGCACCTCCAGCGGCGTCGCGCCGCCCACCACGTACACCCGGATCGGGAAGGTCGGGCTGCCGGCAACCGCGGAACCCAACACAACAGACCACGGGTTGGTGGTGAAGTCGGCTTCCACCCGATACACATAGTCCAGCACGAGGGCGAACGGCTGCGGTCCGCTGGCCACCATCAGGATCGGGATCTGGATGTATCCCTCGGTGCCGGCCACATACGACTGCAAACCGTGCCCGTACGGCTTGAACTCGTTGGAGACGTTCTGCACGTCCACCTGACGGCGGTGTCCGATCCAGTCCACCCGCGTATCGGGGCTTGCGAAGCACTGCCCCAGCCCCCACACCTGCACGTGCGGTGACGTCTCGACGGTCAGGCGGCACGGACCGCCACCTTGCAACCGCAGGTTCAGCAGGAGCTCGCCAGCATGCGTGGAGAAGGCCACCGACTGGTCCGGTGCGCTCACCGCGACCGTCCAGAAGTCGTTCTGCCAGGTGCCGGTCACCGTGCTGCCGACCGGAAGCTTGTCTGCCAGCAGGACCGGATGGTCGACGACGCAGGAATCATGATCCGAAAGGACGACCCGGATAAGATCTCCAGCGGATTCTGGCTCGTGCGGGCCTCGTGTGGGAGCGTCGACAGAAAACATGTCAATCCCTCGTTTCGCGGACCAGGTCTGCCTGGAAGTCGTCCGTTCCTAGCGGATCTGCTAGCCGATCTTTCATCGGCGACTGTCGCGTCGAGCCATACTAGTGGTCACGCCCGTTAGTTCGTTGGGGGTGATGCCGCGATCCGCTGTAGGAGCTGGTGAAGGTCGTTGCGGCCGAAGCGCCAGTCGAATGGGCGTGCGGCCTTGTTGTAGCGGCTCTCGAATGCGGTGAGGCCTTCGGCGAGGTGGTCGAGGCTGGTGAAGTCATCCGGGGTGAGCAGTTTGCGTTGGACAACCGAGAAGTAGATCTCGATCAACCGGCCTTCGACGCCTGGGTCACGCGTCCTTGGTGTCGATCGCCGCTTGAGCGGTGCTGACCCGCCAGCCGCTACCAGAGCCGAGCTTGCCAAACAGCCCCGGCAGAAGCGATTAGTGTCCTTGCGCGCCTCCCCCCCGGTAAGGGCACAAACGGAACCATTGTCAGGTCAGACCTCGCCGAGGGGACCGCCCATGCCCACGACTACGCAGTTCGAGCGACAAGACGGTACCGACCAGATATTCGCGATCAAGACGTGGCGCTACCTGCGCGCTTCCATGATCGGATTCGTGCTTGCCATCTTCATTGGGGTCGGGTTCGAACGATCCAAAGCTCCGGGGTGCTTCCAAACGTCGATCAGCGCCTACTACTACACGCCCGTCCACGGCATTTTCATCGGCGCACTGGTCGCTGTCGGCACCTGCCTCATTTGCCTTAGGGGCAACACCGATGCCGAAGACATTCTCCTGAACCTCGCCGGAATGTTCGCACCCGTCGTCGCCCTCGTGCCAACACCAGGCACCGGCTCGTGCGGTTCCGTTCTCACCACCGCGGACAACCGAGACGTGAACATCAGCAACAACATGTTTGTGCTGCTCGCGGTCGGGGCGGCAGGTTTCGTATTCCTGGCGGTCATCTCCATCGTGGGGCGCGCCAAGCACGGAACCTGGCCGCCGCGGCTCTGCCTCGTCGGCTACGCCCTGACACTCGTCGTGTGGGGATACGCAGTCGTGACGTTCGCCTGGTTCCGCACTTTCTTCCGGGACACAGCGCATTACTCAGCCGCGATCACCATGTTCGTGTGCTTCTTGGCCGTCGTCATCCTCGACGCGATCAACTACAAGGTCCACAAGGAACCGGCCGTCGCGGCGCATCCCGTTCCGGACAAAGTGAAGGCAACATTCTTGTCCTGGCGGAATCCCTACGCGGTTATCGCGCTAGTGATGATCGCGGACGCGATCGGTTGGGGCATCGTCGGGCTGGTATTCAACTGGTCGCACTGGATCATCTGGATCGAAGCCACCCTCATCGCGTTGTTCGCCGTGTTCTGGGGCTGGCAGACCTCGGAGCTGTGGAACAAGGGCCTGCGCGGGCAGGCCGCGCCCAGCGGCCGGAGCGACCCCGGTGTCGTCGTTCCACCGAGCGCCCCGTCGGCCGCTCCTGTCGCCGCTGGCGGAGCGGTCGGCTAGTCCGCTGCTCGACGTAAGCGCGACGCCGGCGACACGGGCGCTGTTGCGTTGATCGATCGGAGGGGACGGCGAGTCGCTCGTCGTGAAGTTCACCTGGGTGTCAGAGGCTGTGTGCGAGTTGGGCGAAGGCGACTCGGAGTCGGTCGTGGACGGGAGTGTCGATGGTGAGTTGGTAGTGGCCGCGGCGCAGGTTCTGCACGAAGGCGTGCCCAGCCGCGAGGGTGCGCAGCGAGGTGATCGTCTTCAGGCCGCTCATCGGCCGCAGCCGTGCTTTGAGCCGGCCATGGTCGGCTTCCACGACGTTGTTGGCGTACTGCTCGAAGACGTGCCGTGCGGCCGGCACGAGCTCGTCGATGACCCGCGGGTACACCGGTGCCCGGTCAGTGGTGACCTCGACCGGAGCGGACCCGACGCGCAGCGCGCGGGTGAAGAACCCCCGTGCTGCGGCGCCATCTCGGCGCTGACAGACGAGCACATCGATGACCTGCCCGTGCTGGTCGACCGCTCGGTAGAGGTAGGTCCAGCGGCCGGCGACCTTGACGTAGGTCTCGTCGACGAACCACCGGTCGCTCGTTGCGTGACGGGCCGGGCGGGCGGCGTCGATGAACTCAGCCGTGAACGTCTGCACCCAGCGATAGATCGTCACGTGGTCGACGTCGACACCACGCTCAGCCAGCAGCTCCTCCACGTCGCGATAGGACAGGCCGTAACGCAGATACCAGCGCACCGCCACCGCGATCACCTCACGCGGGAACCGGTAGCCAGCCGGTGTGGACGAGGCAGACCTCGAATTGATCACCCGATCAGTCTCCCCACGCGAGCGGTGGTCGGCCAACGCAACAGAGCCTCGGCGGCACGGCTTTCGCGGTAAGCGTGCGGACCAGCATCGCCGGCGAACCACTATGGCGTTGTCGCTGTGGACGGCACGACCGATCAGATAGACGAAGGGGTTCGGAGCGTCGTCAGTGCATACGGCGGTGTCCGGCCGGGCGCGGTGGGTGCACTGCGCTTGCTCGGCGTGTGCCGCTAGCGTCGGCCCCCACCGTGGTCGAGGTCGGTGTGGTGATCACCAATGGCACAGTGGTCGGCATACGAGCGGAGTGATCTTGTTGGCGTAGATGTCCCGCATGCTGTGCAACCTCGTTGCTGATTACGCATCCGCTTGGCCATAAAGCTGCGCACGTGGCACGGCGCTGGAGCACCGATCGCCGATTGTGCCGACCTTGCGATTGTGCCGACCTCCGGTGCGAATCGGTCGTATTGCAAGGGGTTCGGCCTCGGCAGGTCGGCACAATCACGACCCGTCGACAAGGGTCTGCAGGCTTTCGGTCGCGAGTTGCCGGATGGACCTGGATCGGCGCAACCGAGCGTGGCGAGGGCCGCCGTCGACTCGAATTCGCCTGTGTACACGCCAAAGCAACCCGCGACGCGGTCCGTCGCGACTCTCGTCCTCGGTCGCGGCGCCGGCTCCGCATCTCTCGCTCGGCGATGGCAGACATCAGGCCGAGCAACGGGATTGTGCCGACCTACTGGCGGCGGATCCCTTAACCCGCAGGCGATCCAGCCTCAAGGTCGGCACAACCAAAAGGTCGGCACAATCGGCGTTGTGCCGACGTCGGCACAACG
>CAWIUB010000009.1:0-11721 GCA_963839175.1 uncultured Actinomycetota bacterium | reverse complement strand
GGGCCTTGATCGTGGCGCGGATCTGCTGGACATACTCGGTGCACCCGTCACATCCGGCTAGGTGCTCCTCGAATCCGGCTCTCCATTCCGGCGGAAGGGCGCCGTCGAGGTAATCGGTGACCAGGTCGACCAGCTCGCGACATGGGAGCTCGCCGGTCGGGGATGGGCCGAGCTCTGGCAGGCCGGTGGCCGGCTGGGCGGGTGGTGGCACGCGCCGGAGGGTCGCAACGAGGAGCACGACGCCGACCAGTGCGGCTGCGGCCGTGAGGATCCATCCGGAGGTCTGCACGCCGTGCTCGCGAGCCAGCCATCCGAACACGACGGAGAATGGCAGGAACAGCAGCCACGACAGCGTGCCCACTCCGGACGAGACGCCGGTCCTGATTCTCGAGGGCACCGCGTCGTGCAGGAGTCGGCCAGCGTGGATCCCGATGATCGCCAGAAGCAGCGCCAGCAACGCTTGCGCGAGCACCACCGCGACGAGCGACCGGGTCAGGGCAAGCGTTACAGTCACGATTGGTCCGAGGAACGCGAAGAGAATGACGATTGCACGACGTTGCAGGTTCAGCTTGCTAGCGAGATAACCTCCCAGGCCCAAGGTGGAGACCAAGGCCGCCCAGTACGGGCCGAAGAGCACCGCGGGGGCGCTCAGCGCGACCAGCCAGAGCGGGCCGAACTCGAACACAGCCTGGGAAACAAGCCCCGCCAGGGCGGACAGCAGCATGATCCGGAGCACCTCCCGTTGTCGGGTCATCGTCCGGACGGCGAGGGCCACGTGGCGGCGCAGGGCAACCGGCTCGGCGGAACGATGCAGCCGCGGCTCGTCGAACCGTAGGAACGCCACCACCGCCACCGCGGTGAAGGGCACCGACGCGAAATAGGTGAACCGAGGCGAGGTCACGCTGGCCAGCGCACCGCCGGCCAGCGCGCCGGTCACGAACGCGGCGCTCTCGACGATGCGGACCCGGCCGATCCAGGTCTCGTAGAGCGTGCTCGATCCGGTCTCCTCCATCACAAGGTCGTAGACCATGCTGTCAACGGTGCCGGAGTTCAGGGCGAAGTAGACGCCCAGGATCATGGCCGCGGCAATGTACGTGGCTGGGTTCTCGCTCAGCCCACCCAGCAGCGAACTGGCCATCAAGGAGACGGTGGCCCACACCATCACCCAGTTGCGGCTCGATCGATCTGCGAGGATGCCGGACGGCACCTCCAGGAGCGGAACCACGGCGGCGTAGGCAGCCGCCATCAGGCCGACCGTGGCTGCGGTAAACCCAATCTGCGACATGAACAGCTTCTCGACCGGGACCCACAGCAGCATTCCCTGTAGGCCGATCGCGACCTGCAGCGGCCGCAGCCGCCGGGAAACCGCGGGCGGCGTCGTTGACCTTGCGATGCCTGCCGTCACCGGGCGCCGTCTCGGCTGAGAAGCTGCGCGAGCCGCTCGCGCAGGAACGCCCGGGCGCGATTGAGTAATGCGCGTTCCTGCTCCCGGCTGACCTCGAGCTTTGCCGAGACTTCGGCGGGCGACCGACCTTGCACATCGCGCAGGGCCAGCACGCGCCGCCACGTGGTGGGCAGCTCGGTCACCGCTTCTGCCAGCCGATGACGCACGGTGGGGTCTGTCTCGACAATATGGCGCCAGGGTGGGGGAAACTCGCGCCAATGCCCCGGATACGGGTCGTCGGCATCCTGGAACCGGGCTTCGTCAACCGCAGGTGTCACCGGAAACCAGCGCGACCACCGGGCGATTCGATTGTGTCGGTCTTCCCCGCGCAGGACCGTGCCGGTAACCGCCCGGGACAGCCACGCCTTCATCGCGGCAGCTCCCGCCGACGCGTGGAAACGGCCCGCTGTGGGGCCTGGCCCGTGGTCTTCACGTGGCCAGGGCACGATCGAGGTTGTCGAAGGACGCCTGCCAGCCCTCGTAATGCGATCGCTGGTCCGCCTCGTCAATGAGCCCGCTGTTCGTCAGCACCACAGTCGTCGTGCCGTCGGCGTTCTCGTGGAAATCGACCTCGACAAGCTGCGTGCCGTCGCGCCCGTCCCAGGTCCAGCTGAACACCAATCGCGTGGGCGGATCGATCTCGAGATATTCCCCGGTGCCACCGAAGTCCACCCCGTCCGGGCTGCGCATGACCAACCGCACGGCGCCGCCGACTCGCAGATCCACATCGGCCACTGGTGTGTCCCAGTCCCAACTCGGTCCGGCGGGCCACCACCGTCGCAGCATCTCGGCGCTCGTCCAGGCGTCGAACACTGTCTCGGCCGGCGCGCCGAAGGTTCGCTCGAGTCGAAGAACGGTGGGATCCTGCGGTGTCGCGTCCGTCATGTTTGCTTCTCCTGTTCCGCGAGGTACTCCTCGACGGCGTCGAACATGCGATCCCATACCGCCCGCTGTTGATCGATCCAGTTGCCCGCTTCGCCCAGCACGGCGGGGTCCAGGCGCAGCTCGTGGGTGCGGCCGTGGACCCTACGCACGATCACTCCGGCCTCCTCCAGCACCTTCAGGTGCTTGGAGATGGCCGGTTTGGATACCCCGAAACCGCTGGTCGCTGCGCCGACCGTTGTCCGGCCGCCAGCCAGCCGTTCCACGATTCCGCGGCGCACCGGATGCGCGAGCGCCTTGAAGGCATCGTTAACCATAGAGTTAACAATATCGCTCTGGCTTGACCACCGCATCCGAATAATTGGTCCGCTTGGCAGCGCAGCGAAGCCTTCCCGTCGTCATCATCTCCACGCTGCAGCGCGGGTTTGCTGGCGGGCCCGTCGCTGACATCGGCTGCGGACGCTAGGCGAGGCTGATCCGCCCGGCCAGGTCGGCGGCGGTCGGCGGGTTCGCTCCGGCTCGTTCACAGGTGATGGCCGCAGCCATGATCGCCCGGTCGACCACGCGGACTATCACCTCGTCGTCGAGTTCCGCCAGCGCACCCGGTTCAGTCGCTCCGACTTGGACGAGCGAGCTGAGCAGGCCGGACATGAGCGCGTCCCCGGCACCGACCGTGTCGACGAGCTCGATCGGCGGCGTGGGGCGATGCACCGGCCGTCGGCCGCCGCGATAGGTCGACGCCCCACCGGGACCCTTGGTGATCACAATGAGTCGCGCGCCGAGCCCGAGCCAGTCCGCCGCGACCCGATCGAGGGTAGCCCCCGGATACAGCCAGCCGACGTCCTCGTCGCTTGCCTTGACAACATGTGCCGTTGCGACGAAACGTTCGACGAGTTGCCGTCCCCGCTCGGGTGTGCCGATCAGCCTGGGCCGGACGTTCGGGTCGTAGCTGATCAGCACTTGGCCCCCTGCGTGCAGCGCGGCGACCGCGTCGGCGATCCGGGCGTCGCCGGGCGGAGTCCAACTGGCCAGCGAGCCGGTGTGCACCAGCGTGGCGTCCGCCGGGATTGCAGCGAGCTCTGCGGCCGTCCACTGCCAGTCGGCAGTTGCGTCCAGGTAGAAGTCGTACGAGGCGCGGCGCTGCTCGTCGAGCGACACGACCGCGAGCGTGGACGGCTCGACCGCGCGGGGCGCAGCGGCGAGGTCCACGCCGTTGTCCTGCGCATGCAATCGCAGTATTCGGCCGAACGCGTCGGTGGCCAGCCGGGCAAGCAGCGCGGTCGGGTGCTCGAGCCGGGCAAGCCCTACCGCCACGTTGAGCGGACTGCCGCCGGGATGCGCCACGAACGTCCGGTGGTCACCGGAGTCGACCAGGTCGACGAGGGCCTCACCGATCACCGTCAGCACGAGCCCGCACGTTACCGTCCAACCCGTGACCCTGATGCTCGTTGATGCCGCGGGACTGTATTTCAGGGCGTTCTACGGCGTGCCCGAGTCGACGACCGCGCCCGACGGCACGCCGATCAACGCGGTGCGTGGCTACCTCGACATGACCTCCACCCTGCTCGAACGCCGGCGGCCGACCCGGTACGTCGCCTGCCTCGACCTCGACTGGCGGCCAGCATTCCGGGTGGCGCTTGTGCCGTCGTACAAAGCCCACCGCCTGGCGCCCGACGGTGTGAACGAGGCGATACCCGACCCGCTCCTACGCCAGATACCGGTATTCCTCGACGTCCTGGCCGCGCTCGGGCTGGCTAGAGCCGGCGCCGAGGGGTTCGAAGCTGACGATGTGATCGCCACGCTCGCCGCGCGCGAGGACGGGCCGTGCGAGATCGTCACCGGTGACCGGGACCTGTTCGCGCTGGCCACCGAGCGGGTCCGGGTGCTCTACACCGGCAAGGGCGTGGCCAAGCTGGAGGACCTCGGCCCGGCCGAGATTCTCGAGCGCTACGGGATTCCAGCCGCCCATTACCCGGATTTCGCTGTGCTGCGCGGCGACTCGAGCGACGGGCTGCCCGGCGTGCCTGGCATCGGTGCCAAGACGGCCACCGCGCTGGTGGTGCGCTTCGGCGCGATCGAGCAGATCGTGGCGGCCGCGGACGCTGGGGCGGACGGCTTCCCGCCGGGCGCCGCCGCTCGCATCGGCGACGCGCGCGACTACCTAGCCGTCGCGCCGGCTGCGGTCCGCGGCCGCTTGGACGCCCTCGTGCCCGAGGTCGACGACCAGCTGCCAGGCGAGCCCGCAGACCCGGCGTTCTTGGTCGAGCTGGTCGATCGTTACGGGCTGGACCGGCCGATGAACCGGCTACTGTCCGTGCTGCGCCGACTGCGCGCCTAGTAGCGAGGTCTCAGCTGGCCGGCGTCCAAACGTAATCACCGTCGCTGCTCGTGACGTTCACGGTGATCTTCTTGCCGCCAGCGGCGGTACAGGTAAACGTCGTGCCCGTCTTGGCGTCCTCGCCGGACGGGCAGGAGACATTTGTATAGTCGCCGCGGCCCTTGGACTGGTCCTGAATGGTCTTCTCGACCGCCGTGT
Source organism: uncultured Actinomycetota bacterium (assembly GCA_963839175.1). Lineage (GTDB taxonomy): Bacteria > Actinomycetota > Actinomycetes > Mycobacteriales > Jatrophihabitantaceae > CAWIUB01. The sequence goes on along the minus strand of CAWIUB010000009.1, from coordinate 6,859 downwards.
GCGAGAGCTTCTTGGTGTAAAGGAACGACGGCTTGGTGAGCACCACGGTCACAGCGGCGATCGCAATGACGGCCACCGCGACGAGTGTCCCCCACAGCCAGCCGAGGGACCGGTGCCTCGCCGGCTCCTCGACAGCGGCTTCGTCGCGGGCCGAACTCGGCGGCTGGTACTGCTGGGTCGGGTAGGCGCCGGCCGGCGCGCCGTGGTCCTGCTGGCCGTAGCTCGGCTGGCCGTACGGCTGTTGGTACGCGGGCTGGCCGTAGGGCTGCTGCTGGGAGTACGGCGGAGGCGCGTACTGCGACTGGCCGTAGGGCTGCTGACCGTAGCCGGACGGCGGGTAGCCCTGCCCGTACGGCGGCTGGCCGTACGGCGACGGCGGCGCGGTGGGCCTTCCGTACTCTGTGTAGCCGGGCGGCAGGTAGCTGGGCGGCAGCGGCGGGCTGGGCGGCGGCTGGGTCGGCGCGTTCTGCGGGTAGGTCACCTGCGGCGGCTGAACCCGGGTCTCGTCCTGCGGGTTAGGGTCGGCGGCCAGCGGTGCCTGGACGGGCGGCATCACATGGGTCTGCTGCTCGTCCTCGCCGGGGCTGGGCCCAGCTGGCGGAGTCTGGCCGGTGAGTGCCGGGTCAGGCCGAGCGGGCCCTGCCGAAGGTGCTGTGCTCTCCGGCTGGGCATCCGGCGGGTACTGACCCGCTGGGTCCGTTTCGTCAGCCATAGGCACCTCGCAGTCGGTGTAGTCCCGGTCGATGCGACATACGGTAATAGCACGCCGGTGCAGGCGCTGCGCTCAGGCCGCCATACCCTGTGCAACCACCCCGTGGCGCACCGCCCGGGCGGCACGCCGAGCCTGGTCGGCGACCGGCGTGGTGGTGCCAGTGGGCGAGGGCGCCGAGGCGATCTGGTCGAGCAGATCGAGCAGCTGCTTGCACCACCGGACGAAGTCGCCCGCCGAGAGCTCCGAGCCGTGTTCCGCAGCGGCGGTGAGCACCTGATCGAGACCCTCCTGCCGGGCCCACCGATAGGCGGCCCAGACGAACCCGAGCTCTGGTTCGCGGCTGCGAAACAGCCCGAGCTCTGCCTCGGCGGCGCTGAGGTCCGCCCAGATCCGCACGGTTGCCGACAGCGCCGCGCGGATTGCTGAGGTGGGCAGCCGGTCAGCCGGCCGCTCGTCGCGACGCGCCTCGTACACCAATGTCGAGACCACGGCGGCCAGCTCGGGAGCGTCCAGGCCGTCCCACACGCCGGCGCGCAGGCACTCCGAGACGACTAGGTCGGACTCCGACCAGATGCGGGCGAGCCGACGTCCGGCGGGCGTCGTCTCGTCTGCGGCCAAGTACCCGCGGTCGTCCAGGAGCTGGCAGATCCGATCGAAGGTGCGTCCGAGCGACCCGGTGCGGCCGTCGATCCGCTGCCGCAAGCCCTGCTGTTCGCGGGCCAGTCGGGCGTAACGCTCGCCCCAGCGGGCGTGCGCCTCCCGGTCCAGGCAGCGATGACACGGATGGGCTCGCACCGCGGCCCGCAGCCGGGTGACCTCCTCGTCGTCCGCGATGGTTGTGCCGGCCCGGCGGTTGCGTTTGGGCTGCGGTGCGTCGATCGAACGTAACGTCGAGGCGAGGTCGCGCCGGGCCTGTGGCGATCGGTGATTGAAGTTGCGGCCGACACGGACCTTGCCTACCGGCTCGACGGGTGTAGGGAAGTCGATGAGCGACAGCCGCCCGGCCCAGCGCCCCTCGGTGAGCAGCAACGGTCGTGGATCGTCGTTTGACCCGTGCCCGATCCCTGGGTCCAGGACGACGGCCAAGCCAGCCCGCCGGCCGGCCGATACCCGGATGACGTCGCCGACCTGCAGCTGCTCCAGCGACGCGGCGACCGCGCCCCGCCGAGCCTGGGCGCCGGCGCGGGAGATCGCGGCCTCCCGATCGGCGAGTTCGCGCCGCAACGTCATGTACTCGTCGATGTCGCCGCGATCGCAGCGCATCTGCGCGGCGTACTCGGCGAGCTGTGCCTCGTTGCGCTTGATCTGCTGAACCAGACCGCTGACCGCGCGGTCGGCTTGGAACTGCGCAAAGGATGCCTCCAACAGGTTGCGAGACGCGGATCGCCCCAACTGCCCGACGAGGTTCACCGCCATGTTGTACGACGGCCGGAACGACGAACGCAGCGGATACGTGCGGGTCGAGGCAAGGCCCGCCACCCGAGCCGGGTCGATCTCGGGGCTCCAGAGCACGACGGCGTGCCCCTCGACGTCGATGCCCCGCCGCCCGGCCCGGCCGGTGAGTTGGGTGTACTCGGCCGGCGTCACGTCGGCATGCGTGTCGCCGTTGAACTTCGAGAGCCGTTCCAGGACGACCGTGCGGGCTGGCATGTTGATACCCAGCGCCAGCGTCTCGGTAGCGAACACGACACGCACCAGGCCGCGGACGAACAGCTCCTCGACGCTTTCCTTGAACGCGGGAATCAGTCCGGCGTGGTGCGCGGCCAAACCGCGGCGCAGGCCGTCCAGCCAGTCCCAATAACCGAGAACGTCGAGGTCGGCACTCGGGATTTCGGCGGTGTGCCGTTCCGCGACGACCGTGATCTCGTCCCGTTCGCCTGGCTGGGTGAGCCACAAACCGGCATGGACGCACTGCTGCACCGCGGCGTCGCAGCCGGCGCGGCTGAAGATGAAGGTGATCAGCGGCAGCAACGCTTCGCGGTCGAGCCGGATGATCACGTCCGGCCGGTGCAGCGGCCGCCAACCGCGCCGCGGGCGCCGTTCCCGCGACCGAGACCCGGGATCGAGATAGCGCATCCGTTCGGTGATGTGACGCTTCAGCTCCGGGTTGACGACACTCGGTTCGGCGGACCCGCCCACGACATTCTCGGCGGAGCCGCCCACGACATTCTCGGCGGAGCCGAACAGATCGAACAGCCGGTTGCCGACCAGGACGTGCTGCCACAGCGGTACCGGGCGTTCCTCGTGCACGACGACATGGGTGTGGCCGCGCACCGACACCAGCCACTCGCCGAATTCCTCCGCGTTGGACACGGTGGCCGACAGGGATACCAGCCGCACCGCCGCAGGCAGGTGGATGATCACCTCTTCCCACACGGCACCGCGGAAGCGGTCGCCCAGGTAGTGCACCTCGTCCATCACGACGTAGCCGAGCCCGTCCAGCGCGGTGCTGCCCACGTAGAGCATGTTGCGCAACACCTCGGTGGTCATCACGACGATCGGCGCATGAGCATTGACTGAGTTGTCACCGGTGAGCAGGCCGACCTGCGCGGTGCCGTGCCGATCGACCAGATCGTTGTACTTCTGGTTGGACAACGCCTTGATCGGTGTCGTGTAGAAGCACTTCTGGCCGGTGGCGAGCGCCAGGTGAACGGCGAACTCGCCGACGACGGTCTTGCCGGACCCGGTGGGTGCGCAGACGAGCACGCTGAAGCCGTCCGCGACTGCGGTACATGCCTCGACTTGAAACGGATCGAGCTCGAACGGGTAACCGGAGCGGAAGTCCCCGACCGCCGGGTGCCGAGCACGCACCCTGGCTGCTGCGAATCGGTCCGCCGGCGACGAGCCGACCGGGGCGGACATAGCTCTACCTTACGGTTGCCGGGTGAGAAGCTTCTCCGTCGACGCCGTGCTGTTCGACCTGGACGGCACCCTGGTCGACTCGTCGGCCAGCGTCGCGCGGGCGTGGCGGAGGGTCGCCACCGAGCTGGATACCCCGATCGAGCGGTTCGAGCCGTATATGCACGGGATTCCCGCGCCGCAGGTCTTCGCGGCCGTCACCCCGTGGCTGGCGAGCTCGCGAGCGGCTGTGCTGACGAACCGGATGCTCGCCGAGCAGGCGTCCGACACTGGAGATGTCGTGCCGCAGCCTGGTGCGCTCGCCGCGATCGATGGATTGCCCACGAGCCGCTGGGCGATCGTCACCAGTGCCGACCGCCAGCTGGCTCGCGCGCGTATCCGCGCGGTCGGCTTGCCGCTGCCGCGGGTGCTCGTCACCGCCGAGGACGTCGCAGTGGGCAAGCCTGATCCGGCCTGCTATCTGCTGGGCGCCCAGCGCCTCGGTTACTCAGCCGGGGGCTGCCTGGTCGTCGAGGATGCCCCGGCCGGAGTCGCGTCCGGCCTGGCTGCTGGCATGACGGTGCTGGGAGTGCAGACCACCTACCGCGCACTCGAGGACGCGACGGTGAGTACTCCGGATCTGTCGTTCGTCGACCTGCACGCAGACCGGCGTGGCGTACATGTCGTGGTCGGATGCGATCAGGTCGCCTGTCCGTAGCAGCGCTCCACGTGCAGCCGCAGCACGAGCCGCTTGTCGCGCACCATCGCCTGGCGGTACTCGTCCCAGTCGGGGTGTTCACCACGGATCGCGCGGTAGTAGTCGACGAGCTCCGCGACGGTGGCATCGTGCGGGTCGGTCGCCACGGGCGTGAGCTCCGCGGTGCCCTCGGCAACCGTGTAGCTCCAGAAGTCCGCTGATGTGACGTGCAGGCTGGCGCGGGGATCCCGGCGCAGGTTGCGCGTCTTGGCGAGCGGATCCCTGATCGAGATTCGCGCCAGGCGGGCTGGCGGGTCGTAGAAGTGAGTGACGTTCGACAGCTGCGGCCGGCCGTCGCGTTTGATGGTGGCGAGCACGCTGCGGCTGACTTTGGTCAGCAGCCTCTCGAGTGCATCGTCGGCGCCCATGGCCAGACAACCCCACCGTCCTCGCCGCCTATTCCACCGGGGGAACCAGCACGTCGATGGCGTTGGGAACGCAGGTGACGGCCTGCGGCAGCGGGCCGATCCGCTCGCCGTCCGCGTAGGCCACCGTGTCGGGCGCGTCGATGACCACGCGCTGGGCGACGTGTGTGGTGACCGCGGGGTGGCCGATGTGGCCGGCGCGCGGGAGCGTCGGCGCGATGCGCGCTAGGGTCGTGCGGCTCACCGGGCCGACGAGGGTCACCGCGAATGTTCCGTCGTCCATGCGTGCATCCGGCGTGATCAGCTTGCCTCCGCCGTACTGGGGTGCATTGCCTATCGCGACCAGCGTGGCCGCCACCTCCAGCCGTCGATCGTCCAGGCAGACGGTGAACGGGCGGGGACGCAGCCGCAGCAACTCGACGGCGATCGCCACATCGTACCGGCGCGGCCCGCGGGGCCAGTGCATCCGGTTGGCCCGCTCGGTGACCGCCGAATCGAATCCCGCGTACAGCACCCCACCCCACCAGCACCCGTCGTCGGTGCGGCCGAGATCGATCCGCCGCGTCGAGTCCGCTGCCAACGCGGCCGCGGCGGCGTCGGCCGCGGCGAGCGGGTCACGTGGCAGGCCGAGCACGTCGGCGAGGTCGTTGCCCGTTCCGGCGGGGAGGATGCCGAGCGGTGTGGGGGTTCCGGCAAGCGCCTGCAGAGCCAGATGCACGATGCCGTCGCCCCCCAGCACGACCACGGCGTCGTGCTGCCGGGCGCCGGCCAGCAGCCGGGCCGAGTCCGCTGCGGACGACCCGGCCAGCCGGGTGAGCGTGCAGGCCTGCGATAGGCGAGTGGGCTACGGCATCGGCGATGCGCGCGGCCCGTCCGACGCCGGACGCCGGGTTGACGACCAGCGCGACCCGGCGGCTCAGGTGGTCTCGCTCGACGGCTCGTCGACGCGGCGCGGGATCGGGTCGATCCGGGACGGAACGTCGTCATCGAGTTGCCGGGCGGCGCGTTCGGCGGCCTTGCGGCGGGCCTTGCGCTTGTCGTGCACCACCGCGACGATCACCGCGGCCTCGTAGAGCAGGCACATCGGTACGGCCATGGCGCACATGGTGAACGGGTCGGTGCTGGGCGTGGCAACGGCGGCGAAGAGGAAGATCAAGAAGATCGCGACGCGCTGGGACTTGCGCAGCCGACTTGGCCGGCAGGGCGCCCGGAAGGTCGGCCAGACGACGAGGAGCGGCAGCTCCCAGGCCGCCCCGAAGACCACGAACATCAGCACGACGACGACAGGTAGCTGCTCACGTCCACAGGGCTGCGCGACTGGCCCGGCCGATCCAATAAGCACCTGTAAGCCTTTGCTCAGCACCACGTAGGCCAAGCCGATGCCGGGCTCTGAAGAGCACCGACGAGCTGCCGACGAACATCATCGGTACTTGCGTTCGCTCTTTCGCAGGCCGGGGGTGATGAATGTCAAGATCCGGTAGAGCCACCGGACCCGCGATCATTGCCCCCTCGATGACCGCCACCTTCAGCCGCGTGGCGAAGCCGGTGAGCGGCTGGGTGAAGATCAGCGTGCACTCACCTTTGCCGCCGCCGAATCCGGCGGCTGGGGGGCAGCCCGCAGTCGGCCGCTCGAGGATGTCGAGGATTTGCGGGAAGAAGATCATCCGATGATGGCACCAACTGCCACGACGACGGCGATCACGACTAGCCGCCGGCGCAGCTCGCGCAGGTGTCCAGCACCGACATCGCCCTCGGGGTTGGCGGGCCCGGTGGCGAAATCGCGAGAATTCTGTGTGATCCCGCTCGCCTGGCCACAGCGCGCCTGCGCGCTCGCCGCGCTCGACCGCAGCAGACACTTGATCCCGGGTCACATCTGCGCGCACTCGGTCCAGCTGCGCCAGGTCGCGCCGCAATCGCGCGGACTTCCAAGCCATCTGTATCCGCAAATACCCAGCACGACAACCGCCACCAGGACGGCGATTCCACGCCGCGACGACCAGCCAGGCATGGCTGCCACTCGACTCGCCTGCCATCGAGTAAGAGCGCAGCGCAACAGCGGCCTGGTCCGGATCGACACAGGGAGTCATTCCGGTGACAGCACGCGGACCTCGCTGGCTGAACCGAGGGCCAGGGCGCTCACCCACGCGGGGTCCGCGACCCGCAAGCTGATACGGCGTTCGCCGTCGA
>CAWIUB010000008.1:0-108418 GCA_963839175.1 uncultured Actinomycetota bacterium | reverse complement strand
GCGGGAGCTGTCGGCGCAGCTCGCTTCGTCCGGCGGCGACCCGCCTCGGCGCATCGACGCGGTCGTGCTGCTGACCGCGCCGCGGCAGACCCTGCTTCGGCGCATCATCGGCCGGCAGACCTGCCGGATCTGCCAGTCCCCGTACAACATCTTCTTCTCCCCCACCCGCGTCGAGGCTGTCTGCGACCTGTGCGGCGGCGACTTGCACACCGCAGCGACGACAACATGGAAACCGCGCGGCACCGACTACGACGTGTACGAGCAGCAGACCCGGCCGCTCGCCGATTTCTACCGCGAGACCGGCGCAGTGTTCGAGGTCGACGGCAGCGGCGAGCCGGCCGAGGTCGCCGAACGCGTCACGGCGGTCCTCGACGCCGGCGTCCCCAGTGCGATCGGAGCGTCATGAGCGAGCAGGTGGGTCCCGCGGACGGCTCGCAGGTGATCATCCGGCGACTGCGCGAAGAGGACCTGGATGGCCTGCTCGCGTTCGGTGCCACACTGGCTGCACGAAAACGACTGGCTGTACCTGGACATCGACCTGCAGACGCACGCCACGATCATCCGGCTGATCGCAACGCGGTCGAAGCCGGATTTTGGAGCAAGCTGGTGGCGCCGTGGAAGGCGCCCGGATGCGTCGACTTCGCCGAAACGAACGTCGACTCCCAGGCGTCGAAGCGGCCCCTCGGCGACGGTCGCTGAGGTCGTGCTGGGCGAGCCCCCGCCAGGCCGGCGGTCTCGGGGCCCCGGGGCTGTTGCAGCGCGGCGCTGCTCCGATCCCGCCGCGGAGGTGTACCTGGACAAGCTGCGTCGTTCGAGGTCGTCGAGAGACAGGCCGCGCCCGGCCGGCCTGGTTCTTCTTCGTGGATTGGCTCGAGCACGCCGGGCAGGCTGGCCACCGTCCGGTAGAGCTGCTGGACGATCCGCGCAACCTGGGGTTCCTGTTCCCGCCTGCTCCCGCGCGGGCGAGTGTCGTGACCACGGCCGACGTTCCGATGGGCAAGAGGTGACGGGTGACGAACGTGCCCGCTGGTGAAGAAGAGGCGTGGGAGGCCGCCGAGCAAGCCGTTGCGGCATTGGGACCGGAGGCCAACCTGATCGCCAGTGCCGACCCGATCGACTTCGGCAAGTCGATCCTGACGGTGCTCGCCCGCGCGGCCGCACGGCCGACGGAGGTCACCGGCGCGTGGCTCGCCTTCGCCAACGCAATGGCCCAGCTGGGGCTAGCTACCCTCGCCCGGATGATCGGGCACCCGAGCGATCCGCCACTGCCGGTGGATGCCAACGACCGCCGCTTCGCCGATGCTGCGTGGTCGCAGAACGCCAACTTTTTCGCACTGCGCCAGGCGTATCTCGCCGTCGCCAAGCTGGGCAGCGATCTGCTCGACGCGGGTGCTGAGGACCCGATCACCGACGGCAAGGCGCGGCTCGCCTGGAACTTCCTCGTCGACGCCATGGCGCGGACCGTCTTCCTGTTCAGCAACCCCGCCGCGCTGCGCCGGGCGGCCGAGACCGGCGGGCTGAGTGTCGCCGCCGGCATCGGCAACTTCGTCAACGACGTGCTCAAGAACGGCGGACGGCCCCGCCAGGTCGACGCCAGCTCCTTTTTCGAGGTGGGCCGCAACCTTGCGGCGACGCCGGGCAAGGTCGTGTACCGCAACGACCTGATGGAGCTCATCCAGTACGCGCCGCAGACGAAGCAGGTCCACGCGATACCTCTGCTGGCCAGCCCGCCGTGGATCAACAAGTACTACGTTATGGATCTCGCGCCGCAGCGCAGCTTCTTCGAATGGGCCGTGCAGCACGGCCGCACCGTCTTCGCGATCAGCTATCGCAACCCCGACTCGTCGATGCGCGACGTGACCATGGACGACTATCTGATCCACGGCCCGCACACCGCGATGGACGTGGTCTGCGAGATCACCCGGATCACCGACCGTCGACATCGTCGGGCTATGTCTCGGCGGGGCGTTGACCGCGATGACCGCGGCCTACTTCGCCGAGACCGCAGACAAGCGGATCGGCGCGATCACCCTGCTGAACACGCTGCTGGACTACACCAACCCCGGTGCGCTGGGGGCTTTCACCGACGAGCAGACGATCGCCCGGCTGGAGAAGCAGATGTCGCGCACCGGTTTCCTCGAAGGTGCCCACGTGGCCACGACCTTCGACATCCTGCGGCCCAACGACCTGATCTTCAACTATGTCGTCTCCAACTGGCTGATGGGCGAGCAACCGCCCGCGTTCGACATCCTCGCGTGGAACGCCGACAACACCCGCATGCCGGCCGCCATGCACACGTTCTGCCTGCGGACGCTGTACGGCAAGAACCTGCTCGCCCAGGGCAAGATGAGCCTGGCCGGCACGCGGCTGATGCTTCCGGCCGTGACCAGCGATATCTATGTAGTCGGCGCGATCAACGACCACATCGTGCCGTGGGAGGCCTCGTATCACGCGACCCAGCTGCTCGGCGGCAAGGTCCACTACGTGCTCTCCAGCGGCGGTCATATCGCCGGCATCGTGAACCCGCCCAATCCGAAAGGCTGGTACGAATCGCACCCACAATCCGCCTGAGGCCGCACATTGGCGCGCGGATGCAGAGCGGCACAGCGGCTCTGGTGGGAGAACTCGACCGATGGTCCAGCGAGCGGGCTGCGACCTCGTCGCGCCGCCGCCGATGGGCGGCGAGGCGTACCCGCCGCTGGCTGACGCGCCGGGGGAGTACGTGCACGGCTGATCTGTTGTGATGGGCGTCACAGCATCTGCTAACTATCCCAAGCACACGCGTGATATGCTTAGCGTGTCAGCAGGAAGGGTGCCAGTAGGACACCTGCAATAGTCCCAAGGAGGACCGCCATGACCAGTGCAACCAAGTCGTCCAGCCCCGTCGTCGGCAAGGACGTCCAAGAGCAAATCCTCGCCACCATCCGCAAGAGCCAAGAAGCCGTGATCGACGCGATCACCGCCTGGGCCGAGACCATCAAGTCGATCACCCCGGAGGTTCCGGCGCTGCCCGAGTTCGTCGACAAGCTGCCGAAGACCGAAGAGCTGGTGAGCAACGCGTACGACTTCGCGGAGAAGCTGCTGGCAGGCCAGCGCCAGTTCGCCGAGAAAGTGGTGGCAGCGACCGCCGGAGTGCTGCCGAAGAAGTAGCCCTCGCCTCATTGACCCCCGGCTCCAGCCGGGGGTCAATGATATTTCGGCCAACCTCACTCGGGCGAATCCAGCCGATGTGCGTCGACCATGCTGCGGTAGACGGCGATGAGCGCGGCCTGTTGCTCGGCGGAGAGCCGGGCGTCGGAGCGGATCGCCGCTTCGACTGAGGCCGCCGGCTCGTGGTCACCCTCATCGGCCAGGCCCGCCTGAGCCAGCAGGGTCTCGGCGGATACGCCGAGCGCATCGGCGATCAGCTTCAATACCCGCACGGAAGGCTGGTGTCGCCCGCGCTCGATCTGGCTGAGGTATGGGTTCGACAGCGTGGTGAGTTCGGCAAGCTGACGCAGCGACAGGTTCGCGAGCTGCCGCTGATGCCGGATGTAGGCCCCCAGGGCCTGGACCTGAGCCGTCCACGGGTCCGCCATTCGACTCACGCTACCGGGATGGCGCCGACCGTCAGGCTTCGACGTGCACCAGGCCCATCACGTTGATGCGCCAGTCCTCGTAGGTCCGTTCGAACACCGAACCCTCGTCGGGCGGCAGATCGGCCAGCGGGTCCTTCTGACCGCTGATCGCGTACGCCGCGATCTCCTCATCCGTACGGTCGCCGGTGACGACTCGGATCCGAGCCCGGTTGGGAGCGAGGTCGGCGCGCATTGCGTGGGCAAGCACCCGCAGCAGCGCCAGGCGGGCGGCTTGGTCGTCGGGCGCGGCGACCTCGGCCGGCAGGTTGCCGGCGACGAGCAGCACGGTCGCCTGGTCGGCGAGCAGCGGCATCACTTCCTCGACCATGACGAAACGGTGAAGTAGCCCCTCGCTGAGGAATGAATGCACCCGGCGGACGACGGTGTCGCCGCGGGCGGGCACCCGCACCCCGAGCTGGACGTAGTAGTCGACCTTCCCGGTGAGCTGTTCCAACTCAGCGGGTCCGAGCTCAGCCAGGCTGCGGGCTTCGATGTCGCCCGCCTGAAAGACATCGCGCAGCGACGCGACGCGGTCCGGTGACCCGGTGATAAGAGCGAGCTTCGTCATGATCGATCCTCCTGAGTGTCCGGACTCAGCCAAGCAGCGACAGGCTGCGGCGTCCAGGGCCGTTGGTCACCACGCCGGCCAACGACCGCACCCGCCGTGCCGTCTTAGCAATTTCACACATTTTTGCAGCGGTGTTGCAGCGTAGCGGTGCCTACGGTCCAGACAACACCCGAGGTACGGGTGCGCGATATCGCAGGAGGACAGCGATCCGTTCGGTCTACCAAGTCCCGTTGTGGATCGCCTGCAGCACGAGGTGGTCGTCGATCACCGTGGTCAGCACAAGGACGGCTACGTCGGGATAGGCGCTGGTGAGCTTGGCGCACAGGTCCAGACCGGCGGTCTCGGTCGAGGTGGACAGTTTCAGGTCGAGCAGGACGATTCTGGGGCGCGTGGTGGCGACCACGGCCATCGCCTCGCGGGGAGTCGTGGCCTCGCCAATGACCCGCAGGTCTGGCTCGCGTTCGAGGACCGAGCGCAGTCCCTGGCGCAGGATCGCGTGGTCGTCGACCAACACGATGTCAATCGTGGCCGCGGGCTCGTCGGTACCACGGGCGGGCGGTCCAGGCCTGGTCATGTCGGTCAGCCCATCGCCTTCGAGGGCAGCCGTCGCGGGCTTGCCGGGCGGGGCGCCCGGACCTCGATGCGGATGCCGCCGAGCGTTGAGCGGCGGATCGTGAACGCGCCGCCGAGGTCCTCGGCCCTGGTGGCCATGTTGGCCAGCCCGCGGTGCCGGCCGTCGGCCGTGGTCGTCGTGGCCAGCCGCAGCGGCCGGCGCTACTTGATCCGCCAAGCCCAGGGCAACTTCGACTCCAACGGCGTCTGGGCCGCAATGGTGATCATGGCTGTAGTGGCTCTGGTCGCCGAGTGGCTGATCACCAGGCTGGAGCGACGGCTACTGCGCTGGCGCGCAGCTTGCGGTACGCGCTCAGCCAGCGCGCCACCTGGGACACGGTGCTCGCGGGAACGTCGAGGGTGGCACGACAGGTGATCGTGTGCCGAGTAGTCGTGGTAGCAGTTAGTCCACACCCGGCCGGCCTGGATCTCCCGTCCGGCCCGGTAGGCGACGCCCATGTCGCGCGTCCAGACACCGGCGCCGAGGCTGTACAGCGTGGCGCTCTCGTCGGGCCGCGGTGCACCGGCGGTCGGCTGCCCCGACGCAGCCACCCCCAGTACGTCAGCGACACGCTCTCCCGGTCACCTGTACAGCATCCCGCAGCTCGAACCCGACCGGGCGACCGGTCAGAGCAGGAAGCAGGCGATGGCCACGTATTGGCAGGCGGCCGCCGCACACACGAATAGGTGGAACACCTCGTGGTAGCCGAAGACGGCCGGCCAAGGGTCCGGCCGGCGACGGTGAAAGATGAGCGCCCCGGCGGTGTAGAGCACCCCACCGACGACCAGCAGCACGACCGGCGCTGCGCCCGCGTGCACCCAGACAGCCGGGACCGCGGCGCCGGCGGCCCAACCCAGGCCAACGAAGATCGCCCCGGCCAGCCACTCCGGAGCCCGCATCCAGACCAGCCGCACCAGCGCGGCAACCACCGTCAGACACCAGAGGATCGCCAGGGCAAGCGGCGAGTACCGCGCCGGCAAGCAGATCGCCAGCGGCGGCGTCGCCGTCCCAGCGATCACCAAGAAGATCATCAAATGGTCGAGCCGCTGCAGCCATGACGCCGCGGTCGGGCTCCAGTTGCCGCGGTGGTACAGCGCGCTGGCACCGAACATCCCGGCCACCGACGCCGCGTACACCGAAGCGACCGCGGTCTGGACCCGGCCCTGCGCCGTCGGAATGAGCAACGTGCCCAGCACAAGACACACCGCGAAGGACAGCAGGTGAGCCCAGCCACGAAGGCGCGGCTTCTCGTAGTACACATCCCGCCGCGCGTCGTACAGCCGTGCCGGACCACTCACCGACGCGTCGACAACACCACCCAACGAACGAACCCCCCAAAATGGCAGCACCGACACCGACAACGCTGAGTGAACCCAACTTAGCTGCTCACGCTGTGCGCCTGCCGTGACGCTCAACTCGCAAACGACCGGTCCTCACGCGGTGACAGGGATTGCCGCATCGGCGCTCACGCGCAACCGGACTGACGGGCGGCGACCCGCTCCCTGTCACGCTGACGGTGGCGGATACACCGAGGGATCTCGGCGTCCAGCCGACTTCGCCGCCGCGCTTGCCGCTGATAAGCAAGCACGATCGTTTTTCGCAGGGCTGTCCAATAGCATGCAGCGCTTCCACTCGACAACATCACCGGCGCGAAGAGCGCCGACACGCGTCAACGCCGCATCGACAAGGCGATCGCGCAATTTCGAGAAGGCAAGCAACGGTAAGAGTGCGGCTCCACCGGCGACCTGAGGCGACCACTCCACAGCGAGGCGAACCACCAGAAAGACGCCGTGGTCAGCCCGCATTTGACCGGCGCTGGAGCCGTCCTAGGTGGCTGGTGTCGAACGGCTGTCGGTGGACCGCCACTGGTGCCGGAACGGCGATGAGCCGACGGCGGTGCCGATGGTGGGCGCGCCTGGCGGTGATCGATTTCTGCGTGCTCGGCGGGTGATAGTGGCGTCGTGGTAAGCGTTTCGGCTGCTGGGTAAGGGATCCCGGCGCTGCGCTGGTCTACTCGGCCGCTGTGGCCCATCCTCGGCCGGGCGTGCCGGCCACGGCGAGCACGCCGAGGCGTGCGAGGTTGACGGCGGCGGCGAGCAGGGCGAAGTCGGCGGCGACCTTGGTCTGTCCGCGGACCCGGGCGCGCCTGCCGCCGTGGTGGCGGCGCATCAGGTGCCCGATCTTGCGTTCCACTTTGGGTCGGGTGGCGCGGTAGTCGGCGACCCAGTCCGGGTCACGCTGCCGGTGCCGTGCGTGGGCGAGTTGCTGCTCATACGGGCCGATGCCGATGCTGCGCCCGCCAGCGGCCTTGGTGCACTGCTCGCGCAGCGGGCAGCCGGTGCAGGCCTGGCCGAAGCTGGCGGTGCCGGCCCCGTCGGCACCGCGGCGGATCGGCGCGGTGTTCCCGGCGGGACAGGTCACGCTGTCCTGTTCGAGGTCGATGTCGAAGCGGTCCTTGCTGAACAACCCGCCCGCGGCGACCGGCTGCTGGGTCTTGCACTTGGACTCGATCCCGGCTTGGTCCAGCCGGTCGTGGAACTGTCCAGTGCCGTAGGCGTTATCGCCGTAGACACTGGCCTGATCCGAGCCGGCGTCGCTACCGGCATCACCGGCCTGCCCAGAGTCGCTGCCCGGCGCGGCCTCGCCGGCGGTATCGGATGCCTCGACGACCTCGTCAGCAACCCCATCGGTGCCGGTGCCGGTGTCGGTGGCCTCGCCGGTGTCGGTGTCGTGGTCGGTGTCGTGCTCGTCGAGCAGGTCTGCGATGAGGTCTTCGGCGACGCTGGCGTCCCCGGCGTTACCGGCGCTCACCGTGGTGGCGGTGATGATCTCGGTGTCGGGGTCGATGCCGACATGCCCCTTGTAGCCGTCGAAACCGCGCGCCGCGGTCTTGTGCCCGTGCCGGGTCTCGGGATCCACGGTGGAGATCACCCGGTCTTTGGCGACCCGCCGGGCGATCCGGAACACCCCGGCCTCGTCGCGGTCGAGGTCTTGGCCGAGCACGGTGGCCAGCAACGCCGCGGCCTGGGCCGCCGCCTCGGACACCCCGCGCCCGTCCAGCACCGCCAGCAGCGCCATGCCGTCGCGGGCCAGCGCGTCGACCAGCTCGGCCCGCGCGTCCGGGTCGTCGTAGTCACACACCGGCTTGCCCGCCGCCACGTAGTCGTCCTCGCGGGCCAGCACCGCCCGCAACTCGGTCTTCAGCTCGCTGCCCGCGGCCTTCAGCAGGCCCCGGATCGCCGAGCGGACCAGGGTGACGGTGTCCATCGTGGCCACCGCGTCATACAACGCCGTCGAGTCCAGCACCCGCCGCCGGCCCACCAGCCCCGCCGAGCGGGCCACCGCAAGCACCGTGTCGAAGATCCGGTCCGGCGCCGCCGAGGCGGCCAGCCGCGCGCGCATGTCCACCAGCACCGTGTGCACGAACCCCGGGTAGTCGAAATCCAGCCCGCCCGCCGCGTACTTCCACCGCGCGTCGAAGCAGAACCGGTCCACCGCCTCCCGGTCGCTGCAGCCCTCCAGACGCTGCAACACCATCACCACCGCCACGATCTGAGGCGGCACGCTGCACCGGCCCACATCGGTGAACAAGTCGACGAACATCTCATCGGGGAACAGCCGGTGACACTCCCGGTGCAGCAACCCGTAGATCGACTCCGGTCGCGACCCGCCCGTCACAGAACCCGGCCGTGGACCGGAACAAATCAGCCTGCCTCGGCGCCAGCCCCAACGTCACGACTCACCCCGGCAACCACGTCCCCGCGTCATAGGAACAGTCTCCCGGAAATGATCAACAAGACAGCGGACCGCCACGCCGCGAAAAACACCAGCCACCTAGACGCGTCATCTGAAGCGGTGTCGCCGAGCTACGCACTGCGAAGCGTACACCGCCTGGGTGCAGCGCATCCACGCCACGCTGTACCACCACCAGGGCGCCGCGGTCATCACCGGTGACCTGCTCAGCTTGGCACAGCCGTCGGCCGCCAATAGACGGTGCCTCTTCGGCGGCCCGTGGCAGCGAGCTGCTCGGATTACAGTGCGTCTAGGTGCCGTCGGCTCGGCACCGCCGCCGGGAGATGGTGCCGGTGTCACGTCGCTGGTTTCTCGGGCTGGCCGCGGTCGGGCTGGCCGTGGTCGGGCTGCTGTTGTCCGGATGCATCGGGACGCACAGCGGCGCCAAACACGCCCAGGCCGGCATTTCACCAACTGGCGCCGGCCCGAGCGCGGGTGTGCAGTTGCGGGCGGCGGCACCGTCGCTGGGCCCGGACGGGGTGCGGGCCGGCTGGGTGCAGCAGGAGAACGCCCGGACGGGAACGACGGCGTGGAAGATTCCGCCCAATGCCTCCGGGGACATCGTCGGGTTCGCCGACACGGGGTACGCGGCGGCTGGCCGGGGGTGTCGCTGGATGTGTCGACCGCGGCGCCGTTCTTCCACGTCGAGGCATACCGGATGGGCTATTACGGCGGTGCGGGCGGGCGGCTGGTCTGGCGGTCGGCGGCGCAGCCCAGCACGATGCAGCCGCGGTGCTCGCGGGCCGCGCGCACCAATATGGTGGCCTGCGACCGGTGGACGCCGTCGCTGTCACTGGTGCTGGGTCAGCACTTCCTGCCCGGCGACTACCTGTTCAAGCTGGTCGGCAGCCGCGGCCAGCAGAGCTACATACCGTTGACCGTGTGGGATCCGAGCAGTCACGCCGCCTACTTGATCAAGAACGACGTGCTGACCTGGCAGGCGTGGAACCCGTTCGGTGGGTATGACTTCTACGCCGGCCAGGGATCCTGCCCACCGGACGAGTACCCGTGGTGCTCGCGGGCGCGGGTGGTGTCCTTCGACCGGCCCTACCAGACCGGGCAGGGCGCCGGCGATTTCCTCGGACTGGAGCTGCCGCTGGTCTCCCTGGTCGAGCAGCGTGGGCTGGACGTCTCCTACGCGACAGACCTGACGCTGATCCAGCACCCGGCCGTCCTGGCCCAGCACCGGGCGCTGCTGTCGCTGGGGCACGACGAGTGTTGGGATCTGCGGGAACGACAGGCGGCCGTCGCGGCGGAGCACCGCGGCCTGAACATCGCCTTCTTCGGCGCCAGCCCGATCCTGCGACACGTGCGGCTGCAGCCTTCCCTACTCGGCCCGGATCGCGAGGTCGTCGACTACCGCGATTCGAACGAGGATCCGCTGAATGGGCACGGCAATCCGCTTGAGGTGACCGGCAACACCTGGGCCTCGCCGCCGGCGAACTGGCCCGCGGGGGACTTCGTCGGCGACCTGTACTCCGGATTCCTGAAGCCGGGTGCGCGGCCGGTCGCGTTCGTCGTCGCCGATGCCTCAGCGTGGATCTTCGCCGGCACCGGGGCACGTAACGGCACGGCGGTGCGCGGCGTGATCGGCTCCGATGTGGACGGGTTCGACCCGGCGTCCCACCCGGCCAACCTGCAGATCCTCGGGCACTCCCCGGTGCCGGTGGCCGAATCGGAGACCCACGGCTGGCGATGGGGGCCGGCCTACTACTCGGACATGACCTACTACACCGATCCGGCCAGCAAGGCGGGGGTGTTCGACTCGGGAACGAACAATTGGATACCCGCGCTCACGCCCTGCACCACAGGCGCCCGGGCATGCCCAGCGCCATTCGTGCAGCGCGTCACCACCAACCTGCTGCAGCTGCTCGGCCAAGGACCCGCTGGCACACGACGTCCCTCGCGGCCCAACTGGCAGCACACCCACCCATACTGAGGGCGCGCCGTCCTTGCCAAGGTGGTCGGGCTGGCCAGCAAGCCGCGCGCCCGGCGGGAAAGCTGACGGCGCCGAGCAGAAGGCTGAACACCGGTGCCACGAGGCAGCGGCGTGCACAAAGCTCAACGACGGGGTCCGGACCCCCAGCTCGTCCTCGGGGACGACGGTCAATGCGTAGTCGCGGTCGGAGCGTGCACCTCCTGCATGACGTCCATGGCGGCGCCGCCCGCTAAACCTCGATCCGTGGACCAGCTGATCGGATGATCTTGCTGGGTGGTAGTTGATCTCCGTCTGGGTTTTGGCAGCGTGGGTCTGCTGGTCTGTCCAGCTGTTCCACGTGGTCTCCGGTCGGGCCTGGGCGGCGGTGGTCGGGGTCAGGCGGGGGCGGGTGGCCCGGTCGTGAACACGGCGTTCCACAGGGCGGTCCACTGCATGGCCCAGGGCCAGTGCGCGGGCAGGTGCAGGATCTGGCGCCGTTGGGGGGGTCAGCCGGGCCGGCACGGTGATGATGTGACGGCGCAGTGTCGCGCCGCGGGCGACTGCGTGCCGGTCGCTGGTGAGGGTTCCGGCGGCGCGCAGCAGGTTGTGGGTGATCGCCGCGCAGATAGCCCAGGCGCTGTTGACTGCGAAGCGGCCGGCTGGTGCGCGAGCGGGCCGTCGATGAGATCGGCGAACACGGTCTCGATGATCGCGTGCCGGCGGTGGGTGATGTCGGCCTGCGCGGTCGGTTCGCTGTTGTTGGTGAAGAACGGGTGGTAGCGCCAGACCGGAAACAGCTCGTCCATGCGGGCCCGGTCGCGGACTCGGCGCACGATCAGCCTCGCGGTAACCGGGTGCTTGGTGGAGGCGAACGCGGTAAACGGCACCTCGGCGACTTCGGCGTCGGAGATCAGCTGCCCGGTGTCCGGGTCGAGCACCGCACCGGGGTAGTCCACCGGGGTCCACGCGTGCTCGGGGATCGTGGCGATGGCCCGGGCCACCGCCCTGTTCTTGGTGAGCACCACCGAGAACCGCGCCCCGGCCTTGATGCAGGCGTTCACGACGGCGCTGTTGCCGTAGGCCGAGTCGCCCCGCGCCAGGACCTCACCGCTGGCGCCGGCGGCGCGGGCGGTGCCGATCGCCTGGGTCACCATCGACGCCGCGCCCTTGCCCGAACCGGCCCGCCCGGCGCGCAGCCGGATCCCGGCCACCACCGGCGCGCCGTGTTCGGTGCTGATCGTGGTGGCCAGCGGTGACAGGCCCTTGCGTAGGATCTGCCTACCGGCGATCTTGGTATGCCCGTAGCTGGCGCCCCGCTTCTGGTGTCCGTAGACCGGGCGCAGCAGCGAGTCGATGTCCACGAACGCCCGATCCGCGATGCCCGGCAGCAAGTTGCTGTGCTCGACCAGGTTGACCAGGTGCGCCCGGGCGATCGAGGCCAACTGCAGGGCGTGGCCGTGGGTGAACTCCCGCAGCAACCGGCCAAGCGTCGAACACGCGTAGACCCCGGAGAACAGCCGCGGCATCCCACCCGAGCGGATCACGTCCAGATCGTCGATGCTGTGCCGCGGCCATCCCCGCGATGATCGAGGTGATCTTGCCCGCCGAGTTCACCCCCGCCGACTTGACGCGCACCGTCTTGATCTTGAGCCGCTGCGCGAGCAGCCCCGACAGGCCTGCCCGCTCGGCCAGAGCCATCACCGGCACCAGTCCGGCGAACGACACCAGATCCTCGTCGCCGAACACCGGCGTAGCCCGCGACCACACATCAGGTAGCTTCACTATCAGTGCCCTCTGGCTCGGACCAAATCAGGATCTCGACACTCCCGATTCTTCCGATCCAGAAGGCACTTTTAGGTGATCACCACGCCGCGGAATCAGCTACCCGTCCACGGATCGAGGCTAAACCATCCGCGGAATGGGGTTTGGGCACATGCTGAATCCCTGGTGACGCATGGGACCCGCCGACTGCACTCGGTGACACCGAGCCGCTGCATCCCGCCATCACGCGTCGAGCCACCGCCAACCGATCGACTGGGCGATCGGTCAGTGGCGATGGCTGATCCCGGTCACTGTCGCGGCCGCGACCGTCGCCTGGGTGGTTGGTCTGCTCGCCGGCCGCGCCCGGAGCGGAGCGAATGGTGTTCATCGTGTCCCGGGCAGGGCGAGGCCCGCTCGGTGCTCGACGCCGTTCGCGCCACCCGCCAGTTGCCCAACGTGAGCCTCTCGGACAAGACGGTGGTCTGCGGTCACTCCCAGCGTGGCAACTCCGCGTTGTGGACCGGGCAGATCGCCCCCATTTACACCGCCGACGCGTCGCTGGCTGGAGTTGTCGCGATGGCCCCGGCCAGCGACCTGGTCCCTTTCACCACCAACCTAGACACCATGATCGGCGGGAGCGTGTTCGAGTCATTCATCATCACCGCCTACAGTGCGATCTACGCCGACGTCCACTTCAACCACTACGTCCGACCCGCCGCCCGCACGATCGTGGCCCGGACCGCCGAGCGATGTTTGTCCGAACCCAGCACGCTGGTCTCCGTCGCCACCTCGCTTGCGCTCGACAAGTCGATCTTCGCGACGCCGGTGACCCAAGGTGCGCTTGACCACCGGCTGGAGCAGAACACCCCTACCGGATTGATCGAGGCACCGCCGCGAAGCCTGCATCGACAACTGCTCTGCGGTCTGGCTGTCGGACCGGCTGCTGCTGCCCAATCGGCGGCGGGCAGACTCGGCTGCAGCACTGATCTCTCCGGCAAGCGATGGGGATGGCTGATGGCCGAGCAGGGTGCGTCGAAGCAGGTTCTGTCCGAGGACGAGCTGGCGCTGATAGACGGATATTGGCGCGCAGCCAATTACCTGTCCGTGGGGCAGATCTACTTGCTGGACAACGCATTGCTTCGCGAACCGCTGCAGGCCGAGCAGGTCAAGCCGCGGCTGCTGGGGCACTGGGGCACCACGCCGGGCCTGAACCTGCTGTATGTGCACATGAACCGGGTGATCAAGCAGCGGGGCGTCAACGCGATGTACATCACGGGTCCGGGCCACGGCGGCCCAGGCCTGGTGGCCAACGCCTATCTGGAGGGCACGTACAGCGAGGTGTACTCCTCCATCGGGCAGGACGAGGACGGGATGCGGGCCCTGTTCCGGCAGTTCTCCTTCCCGGGCGGGATACCCAGCCACGTGGCGCCGGAAACACCCGGCTCGATCCACGAGGGCGGGGAGCTGGGGTACGCGCTGGTGCACGCCTACGGGGCGGTGTTCGACAATCCCGACCTGGTTGCCCTCTGCGTCGTGGGCGACGGCGAGGCGGAGACCGGCCCGCTGGCGGCCAGCTGGCATTCCAACAAGTTCCTCAACCCGGTGACCGACGGCGCGGTGCTGCCGGTGCTGCACCTGAACGGGTACAAGATCGCCAACCCGACGGTGCTGGCGCGCATCCCGGACCACGAACTGGCCGAGCTGATGCGCGGCTACGGCTACCAGCCGCGCTTCGTGGTAGGCGACGACCCGGCGGACGTACACCAGCAGCTAGCGGCGACGCTGGACGAGACCATGGACGACATTGCGGCCATCCAGCAGGCAGCCCGAGACGGGGACACGACAGTTCGCTCGGCGTGGCCGATGATCGTGCTGCGCACCCCGAAGGGCTGGACCGGGCCGAAGGAGGTCGACGGGCTGCCGGTCGAGGGCACCTTCCGGTCCCATCAGGTCCCGCTGGCCGAGACGCGGACCAACGCCAACCACCGGGCGCAGCTCGAGGAGTGGCTGCACAGTTACCGTCCCGACGAGCTGTTCGACAAGGACGGGCGGTTGATCCCCGAGCTTCAAGCGCTGGCACCGATCGGGCAGCAGCGGATGAGCGCCAACCCGCATGCCAACGGCGGGCTGCTGCTGCGCGACCTGGTGATGCCCGACTTCCGCGACTACGCGGTGCCGGTCGACCGACCAGGGACCCAGTCCAGCGAGGCGACCCGGGTGCTCGGCGCGTTCCTGCGCGACATCATCGCCCGCAACCCAGACCGGTTCCGGCTGATGGGTCCGGACGAGACGGCGTCCAACCGGCTCGGGGCGGTCTTCGACGAGACCGACCGGGCCTGGGATGCGATCACGGTGCCCGGCGACGACCACCTTTCGCCGGACGGGCGGGTGATGGAGGTGCTGTCGGAGCACTTGTGCCAGGGCTGGCTGGAGGGCTACCTGCTCACCGGACGGCACGGTCTGTTCAACTGCTACGAGGCGTTCATCCACATCATCGATTCGATGTTCAACCAGCACGCAAAGTGGCTCAAGAGCACCCGCACCATCCCGTGGCGGCGCCCTATCGCCTCACTGAACTACCTGCTGTCCTCGCATGTGTGGCGTCAGGACCACAACGGTTTCTCCCACCAGGATCCGGGTTTTATCGACCATGTGATGAACAAGAAGGCCGAGATCGTCCGGGTCTACCTGCCGCCGGACACAAACACGCTGCTCTCGGTTGGTGATCACTGCCTGCGCAGCCGCAACTACGTCAACGTCATCCTGGCCGGCAAGCAGCCGTCCTTGAACTACCTGAGCATGGACGAGGCGATCGCGCACTGCACCCGAGGGCTCGGAATCTGGGAATGGGCCAGCAACACCGACGGCGAACCTGACGTGGTGCTCGCTTGCGCCGGTGACATCCCCACCGTCGAGACGCTGGCGGCCGCCGATCTGTTGCGCGAGCACTTGCCCGAGCTGAAAGTCCGGGTGATCAACGTCGTCGACATGATGCGGCTGCAGCCGGAGGCCGAGCACCCGCACGGGCTGTCCGACCACGACTTCGACGCGCTGTTCACCGCCGACAAGCCGGTCATCTTTGCTTACCACGGCTACCCGTGGCTGATCCACCGGCTGACCTACCGACGCAGCGCACACCACACCATCCACGTGCGCGGCTACAAGGAAGAGGGCACGACCACCACACCGTTCGACATGGTGATGCTCAACGATCTGGACCGGTTCCATCTGGTCATGGACGTCATCGACCGTGTCCCGTCGCTGGGGAGCCGGGCGGCGGTGCTGCGCCAGCAGATGTCCGACGCCCGGCTCGCCGCCCGCGCCTACACCCGCGAGCACGGCGAGGACGATCCGGCGATCGCCGGCTGGACCTGGCCCGGACGGGACTGACGGGTGCGGGTCCTCGTCGTCAACGCCGGTTCGTCGAGCCTGAAGCTGCAGCTGCTCGGCGGGCGCGACGAGACGGTTGAGCACACGCAGCTGCCCGCCGATTCGTCCGGCTTCGACGAAGCGGAGCTGGCCCACGTGCTGCGCCGCTGGCCCTCCCCCGACGTGGTGGGCCATCGCGTCGTACACGGCGGCACCGAGTTCACCGGGCCGGTCCGTCTCGATGAGCGAGTGACGAAGCAGCTGCGGGAGCTGACGGACCTGGCGCCGCTGCACCAGCCGAAGTCGCTGGCCGCGCTGGACGCCGTTACCGCGCGGCTGCCCGACGTGCCTGCCGTCGCCTGCTTCGACACCGCGTTCCACACCACGATCCCGGCCGCTGCCGCAACCTACGCGATCCCGGCCGAGTGGCGGCAGCGGTACCGGATTCGCCGCTACGGCTTCCACGGCCTGTCCCACGCCTACGCCTCCCGGCGCGCTGCCGACCTGCTCGGCCGGTCACCCCGAGGCCTGCGGGTGATCACCTGCCACCTGGGTGCCGGCGCCTCGTTGTGCGCGGTGGTCGACGGCCGCAGCGTCGACACCACGATGGGGTTCACGCCGCTGGAGGGCCTGGTGATGGCGACCCGCTCTGGCACGGTGGACCCCGGCCTGGTGCTCTGGCTGGAGGAGCACGAGCACCTGTCCCCCCACGAGGTCGCCATCGCGCTGGAGAACAATTCCGGGCTCGCCGCGTTGGCCGGCACCGCGGACATGCGCGATGTGGAGAGCCGGGCAGCGGCTGGCGACACGAACGCCCAGCTCGCCCTCGACGTCTACCTGCATCGACTCGCCAGCGGAATCGGCGCGATGGCCGTGGCGGCCGGCGGAATGGACGCGCTCGTGTTCACTGGTGGCGTCGGCGAACACGCCCGCATCGTCCGGGCGCGGGCCGCCGATCGGCTGGGCTGGCTCGGCGTGGGCGTCGACGCCCATCGCAACAACACGGTGACCGACGCCGAGATCTCGGCGGCCACGGCGGCCGTGCGGACCCTGGTAGTCACGGCCCGGGAAGACCTGCAGATCGCCCGGGAAGCCCGCGAGCTGCTCAGCGGCGGGTAGCCCGATGCTGGCCGTCGGCTGGGACACGATCCGGCTGTTCCTGCACGTGCTCGCGGCCACGGTCTGGGTGGGTGGACAGCTCACCCTGGCCGCGCTGGTGCCTGCCCTGCGCCGGTTCGGTACCGACCTGACCAAAGCCGCGGCGCGCCGCTTCAACCAGGTCGCCTGGCCCGCCTTCGCGGTCCTCGTCGCAACCGGGATATGGAACATGATCGCCGAGAGCGACAAGGACACCGGCCCTTACCGCACCACGTTGATCGTCAAGCTCTGCATGGTCGCCATCTCCGGCATCACCGCGGCACTACACACCCGATCGCGCAGCCGGTCCGGCCTCGCCGTGTTCGGCGCGCTCGCCGGCACAAGTGCGCTCGCCGCGCTATTCCTCGGCGTCCTGCTCGCCGGCTGATCTCCCCGTGCTGATCCCGTGCTGAGCCGAGGACACCTCAGCGCTGACGGCGCGGGGCCGGACGAGCCTCACCGTACGTCGGTTCGACGTTTCATGAGGCCTTCACGAGCTGCTGCGCGCGCTGATGCGACACGCCCAGCACTTGGCCGATATCTCGCATCGGCATGCCCGATGCGGCCAGCTCCCGCGCTGCCGCCCGCGCTTCCGCAGCCGCCCTCGACCGCGCTGCGGCCGAATCCGCACGCAGCCGTTCCGCTTTCGTCAAGTGAGCACGCACCGACCGCGGTAATTGCACCTGCACGTCCAACGTAATCGAGTCAGCCGCCTCGCCAGTCATCACCGCGACCAGATCGCGGGCCATGGCGTCGACCTCACGTAGGGTCCGAGCCTGGGTGGTGCGGTCGATTCCCGGCACGTACACCAGCCAGTACCTTTCGCCGCGTGACACCTGCACTTCGTAGCTCGCCATTACCGCCACCAACCCTTTCCGAACTTGACCGCACACTCGCGATAGATCACCTCGGCCAATATGTTGTCGATCCCGGCATGACGTGGGATGGGGATCATTACGTCATCGAGCCGGTAGACGCTGTGCTTGCCGCCGTCGTGATCGAGCACCCACTCCAAACCGGTTGCCTTGGCTTGCGTGGCGATCCGCCTCACCACATCTCGCCGCTTGGTCACAACGCCTGTCTAGCGTACACTAGACAGATATGTCTAGTGCAGACTAGACGAATATGATCGGCGACGGTCGTTGCCGGGCCAGTCGCCGTGAACCGGGCGGTGCTCATTCCGCTCGCCGCCGTCAACCGCAAGGATTGCGCTACTACATTGGGTCAGCTGCGGTTACGTCTGTCCCGTTCAGGTTGGGCACGCCGGCGACGCTGGGGTGCCGTTGCTCAAGTACAACGGAATCGACACCTACCCGCGCAGCTTCGCCACGGTCAGCAGCACCGCGGAGTCCTCGAGGGCGTGCAGGGCGTGTGGTCCGGCGGGTACAACCAGCAGGTCACCGGCGCGGCCATCCCAGGATGTGTCGCCGGCCGTGAGCCGTACCCGACCGCTGAGCACGTGCACCGTTGCCTCGCCGGGGTTCTCGTGCTCGTCCAGGCTCCGGTCGGCAAGCAGCGCGATCACGGTCTGCCGCAGCACGCGCTCGTGCCCGCCGACGACCGTCGTCGCCGCTCGGCCGGACGACGAGCGGCGCGCCGCCTCGAGTCGCTCACGGCCAACCGCGTCCAGGGATAGCTTCTGCATCGGTCGCCTCCTGTCAGCCGCGCCGGCGTGCTGGGGTCGAGATCGGTTCCCAGCCGCGCCGCGGCGGACGGGCGCCGGTGACGGCGCGCGACCGGTACACGATGTAGGGCCGGGTGAGGTAGCCGAGCGGCGCCGAGAACACGTGCACCAGCCGGGTGAACGGCCACGCGGCGAACAGGACCCAGGCGAGCATCGCGTGGATCTGGAAGCCGATTGGTGCCTTGGTGATCAGGTCGACGTCGGGGTGCAGGTAGAAGATCGACCGGAAGTACGGCGCGACCGTGAGCCGGTAGTCGTGCGGGTGGCCGGTGATGTTGCCGAGGACGGTGGTGGCCAGGCCCGCGACGATCGTCGGCCACCAGCAGGACGTACATGGCCTTGTCGTTTCGGGTGGTCGCGGAGAATACCGGTCCGGTCGTGCGCCGCCGGTAGATCAGGATAGCGGCACCGGCGAGCGTCATGAATCCGGAGATCGCGCCCAGGGTCACTGCGGCGGCGTGATAGGCATCTTCCGAGATCCCGATCCCGGACGTGGCGGATTCCGGGATGAGGATGCCGCCGATGTGACCCAGAATCACCAGCAGGATGCCGAAGTGGAACAGTGGCGAGCCGATGCGCAGCAGCCGGTTTTCGTACAGCTGACTGGACCGCGTGGTCCAGCCGAACTTGTCTACCGGTAACGCCACAGATGCCCGCCAATGAAGATCGCAATCGCCAGGTACGGGACGATGATCCACAGGAATACGCTCATCGCCGGGCTCCTACAGATTCCGGCGGGGCGAACGGTTCGAGGCCGACTTCCTCGGCAGGCGGGCCGGAGCGGGCGAGCTGCATCGCTCGGTCGAGGTCGCGCGGCGCCGGATCGGGCAGCACGGCCCGGATCGTGTCGAGCACGTTCACGTACAGCGAGCCCGCGTCGTGCAGGGCCGTCCGCAGCAGCTCGACGCCCGCCCGCTGCTCGCGCAGCAGCATCAGGCCGGTCTGCGGGACACGGGCGGCGACCTCGCAGACGACCCCAAGGTGGTCGGGCAGCTCGCTGCCGGCGAGCGTGATCCCCGCTGCGCGGTAGGCGTGGGAGAATCGCAGCAGCGCCATGCCGCGCTTACGGGTATCGCCATAGGCGTAGTACGTCAGGTACAAGCAACAGCGGCGCTGCAGGTCGAAAGTCTGCACATAGTCGCGGGCCAGCCGGTCGGGCGACGTTGACCCCAAATGGTCGACGAAGCGACCGAGCGGCGCGGCTGCCGCCGCCGGCAGCGCGGCGACGGTTTCTTGCAGCAGCGGGAGGTTCGCGAGCAGCGTCTCGTCGGGATAGTCGAGGCACAGCGCGGCCGCCTGCAGGGCCCGGGTGCGGTCACGGTTCGCACTCACGACACTCCGCCCCCGTTGCCGCGACGGGGCGGCATGACGTCCGCCGCCGAGCCCTTGCCGTCCCAGTTGAGCAGGTTGACGCGCCGGGTGCCGTCCGCGGGGTCGACGAACTCGTCGGAGGTCTGCCGCTGCTGCAGGGCGTGGAACGTCTCGACCGCGATCGGCTGCGGGCCACCGGACGACTCGCCGAACGGCCCGGACCCGCCCATGCCCGGGCCGCCTTCGTAGTCGAGCGAGCACGCCAGCTTCTCGAGTTGCTCCGCCCGCTCGTGCAGCTCGCCGTGGACGGATGGGATCACGTACCGCTCGTCGTACTTCGCGAGAGCCAGCAGCCGGTACATGTCCTCGACCTCGGCCCCCGTGAGGCCGACCGCGTCGGCCAGCTCTGGGCGGCGCGGCTGGCCCAGGTTGACGTCACACATGTAGGAGCGCATGGCGGCCAGCCGGGCGAGCGCATCGCGCACCGGCTTCGGATCACCGGCCGTGAACAGCTCGGCCAGATAACCGATCGGGATGCGCAGCGCGTCGATGGCGCCGAACAGGTTCGCCGCCTCCTCGGCGTCGTGGCGCCGCCCCGCACCACGTCCACGACCGGCGACAGCGGCGGGATGTACCAGACCATCGGCATCGTGCGGTACTCCGGATGCAGCGGCAGCGCGACCTGATAGCGGTTGATCAGCGCCCACACCGGCGAGCGCTGCGCCGCGTCGATCCAGTCCCGCGGGACGCCCGCGGCCTGCGCCGCGCGCTGCACATCCGGGTCGGCCGGGTCGAGGAACACCTGGCGTTGCGCGGCATACAGGCCTGCGTCGTCGGGCGTCGAGGCAGCTTCCAGCACCAGATCCGCGTCGTAGAGCATCAGGCCGATGTAGCGCAGCCGGCCCACGCAGGTCTCGGAGCAGACCGTGGGGATGCCGACCTCGACGCGCGGGAAGCAGAACGTGCACTTCTCGGCTTTGCCCGTGCGGTGGTTGAAGTAGATCTTCTTGTACGGGCAGCCGGTGACGCACATCCGCCAGCCCCGGCACTTGTCCTGGTCTACCAGGACGATGCCGTCCTCGGTGCGTTTGTAGATCGCGCCCGACGGGCACGACGCCGCGCACGACGGGTTGAGGCAGTGCTCGCAGATCCGCGGCAGGTAGAACAGGAACGCGCGCTCGTAGTCCAGCCGCACTGTCTCGCTGATCCGCTGCAGGATCGGGTCGTTCTTGGTCAGCTCCGGACCGCCGCCGAGGGAGTCGTCCCAGTTCGCCGACCACTCGACCTTCATGTCCCGGCCGGTGAGCAGCGACTTGGGCCGAGCCACCGGCGTGTGCTGCTGGGCGGGAGCGGTGATCAGGTTCTCGTAGTCGTAGGTCCACGGCTCGTAGTAGTCGTGGATGTTCGGCAGCAGCGGGTTGCTGAAGATCGTCGCCAGTTTCCTCAACCGGCCACCAGCGCGCAGCGTGAGCCGGTCGCGTCGGGTCAGCTTCCAGCCGCCCCGCCAGCGCGCCTGGTCCTCGTACGTGCGTGGATAGCCTTGTCCGGGCCGGGTCTCGACGTTGTTGAACCAGACGTACTCGACGCCGGACCGGTTCGTCCACGCCTGCTTGCAGGTCACCGAGCAGGTGTGGCAGCCGATGCACTTGTCGAGGTTCATCACCATCGCCATCTGGGCCATCACGCGCATCAGTAGACGACCTCCTGGCTACGGCGGCGGATGACGGTGACCTCGTCGCGCTGGTTGCCGGTCGGCCCGAGGTAGTTGAACGCGTAGGACAGCTGGGCGTAGCCGCCGACGAGATGGCTGGGCTTGATCAGCAGCCGGGTGCCGGAGTTGTGGATGCCCCCGCGCTTGCCGCTGGCCTCGGCGAGCGGGACGTCCACGACCCGCTCCTGCGCGTGGTACATGTACACCGTCCCCTCGGGCATCCGGTGCGAGACGCAGGCACGGGCGACGATGACGCCGTTGCGGTTCACGGCTTCGATCCAGTCGTTGTCCGCGACGCCGATCTTGGTGGCGTCGGCGGGGCTCATCCAGATCGTCGGGCCGCCGCGCGAGAGCGACAGCATGAACAGGTTGTCCTGGTACTCCGAGTGGATCGACCACTTCGAGTGCGGGGTCAGGTACCGCACCGCGACGCCGAGTTCCCCCGTGCACCCGAGCTCCAGTTCGCCGAAGAGCCGGTGCATGTCCAGCGGCGGGCGGTAGACCGGTAGCTGCTCGCCGAGCTCGGCCATCCAGTCGTGGTCGAGGAAGAAGTGCATCCGGCCGGTCAGCGTGTGCCACGGCTTGGATCGCTCGACGTTGATCACGAAGGCCGAGTACCGCCGTCCGCCGGCCTCCGACCCGGACCATTCCGGCGAGGTGATCACCGGCGTGGGACGAGCCTGGGTGTCGGCGAAAGTGATCTGCTTGCCCTCGTGCTCGGCGGCCAGATCCGCCAGCCGGGTGCCGGTCCGCTTCTCGAGCATGTGGAAACCATCAACCGCAAGCTGGCCGTTCGTCGTCCCGGACAGCGCGAGAATCGCCTCGCATGCTTGCGAATCGCGCGCCAGCGCGGGCCGGCCGTCGGCGACGCCGCCGCGCACCACTCCGTTCTTTGCGGCGAGGTAGTCCATTGACTCGCGCAGCTCGAACGTGACGCCCTTCGTCGTGGCGCCGAGCGAGTCGGCCAGCGGCCCGAGCGCGGCGAGCTTGTCGGCGATAGCCGCGTAGTCACGCTCGACGACGACCAGCTTCGGGAAGTTGATTCCCGGAACCGGCTCGACACCGTCGGCGCGCCAGTCGGCGACCACGCCGCGCGGAGTGGCCATCTCGTCGGGCGTGTCGTGCAGCAGCGGCACGGCGACCAGATCCTTGCGCTGCCCCAGATGGGTCGCGGCGAGCTCGCTGAACTTCCGGGCCAGGGTGTGGAACGTGTCGAAGTCCGTGCGGGTCTGCCACGGCGGCGGGATCGCCGGGTTGAACGCGTGCACGAACGGATGCATGTCCGTGCTCGACAGGTCGTGCTTCTCGTACCACGTCGCGGCCGGCAGCACGACGTCCGAGAACAGCGTCGTCGACGTCATCCGGAAGTCCATCGTGAGCAGCAGATCAAGCTTGCCGGCGGGTGCCTGCTCCCGCCATCGCACGTCCGCCGAGCGCGCCTCCGGCGCAGTCTCGACGGCACGCAGCGAGTCCTCGGCGCCGATCAGGTGGCGCAGGAAATACTCGTCGCCCTTGGCGCTCGAGCCGAGCAGGTTCGACCGCCACACAGTGAGCACCCGTGGCCAGTTCTGTTCGGCGTCCGGGTCCTCGCAGGCGAAGGCGAGCCGTCCGCTGCGCAGCTCGCTGCGGACGAAGTCAGCCGGTTCGTCGCCGGATCGTCCGATCGCGTCGGCGAGTTCCAGCGGGTTCCAGTTGAACGTCGGGTAGGACGGCATCCCGCCCATCCGCGCGGACGACGCGATCAGATCGGCCGGCGACTTGCCCACGAAGCGACCGGTCCCGAGCGGTGAGGCGAGGTGCGTGTTGTCGGCGGTGTCGTAACGCCACTGGTCGGTGGCCAGGTAGAAGAACGCGGTGCCGATCATGGTCCGGGCCGGCCGGGCCCAGTCCGACGCCGTGGCGTACATCGCGTGCCCGGTGACCGGACGGACCTTCTCCTGCCCGACATAGTGCGCCCAGCCGCCGCCGTTGACGCCCTGGCACCCGGTCAACGTGACGAGGGCGAGGAACGTCCGGTAGATCGTGTCCGAATGGAAGTAGTGGTTGGTGCCCGCCCCCATGATGATCATCGACCGGCCGTGGGAGGCCTCTGCGTTTGCTGCGAACTCCCGGCCGATTCGCGCGGCGGCTGCGGCCGGTACCGACGTGATCTCCTCCTGCCACGCCGGCGTGCCCGGCTGGCTCGCGTCGTCGTAGCCGCTCGGCCAATCGCCCAGCAGACCGTCCCGGCCGACGCCGTAGCCGGCCAGCAGCAGATCGAATACCGTCGTCACGAGCCGTCCACCGATGCGGCGCGCCGGAACCCCCCGGCGCATTGCCGTGCCGGCGCCGCTCGGCTCGTCGAAGCGGGGCAGCAGCAGCTCGACCGGTTGCGAGTCGGGGTCGCCGAGCACAGTGAGCAGCGGACGTACCTCGCCGAGGTCGAGGTTCCACTTGCCGATCCCCGCCTCGCCGTAGCGGAAGCCGAGCGAGCCGTTCGGCACGATGGGCTCGCGGGTAGCGGAGTCCAGCAGCACCGTCTTGAACGAGGCGTTCTCGTCGGTGCCGCCCAGATCCGCGGCGGTCAGGAACTTGCCGGCGGTGTACGTCCCATCGGCCCGTTCGTCGAGGGTGACCAGGAACGGCAGATCGGTGAACCGCGAGACGTAGTCGGTGAAGTAGGACACCTGGCGGTCGACGAAGAACTCGCGCAGCACGACGTGCCCCATCGCCATGGCCAGGGCCGCGTCGGTGCCCGGCTGCGCGGCCAACCACTCGTCCGCGAACTTCACGTTGTCGGCGTAGTCCGGCGACACCGCGATCACCTTCTGCCCGCGGTAGCGGGCCTCGGTCATCCAGTGCGCGTCGGGCGTGCGGGTGACCGGCAGGTTCGAGCCCCACATGATCAAGTACCCGGCGTCCCACCAGTCACCCGACTCGGGCACGTCGGTCTGGTCGCCGAACACCTGCGGCGACGCGACGGGCAGATCGGCGTACCAGTCGTAGAAGGACAGCATCGGCGCGCCGAGCAGCGCGTGGTACCGGGCGCCCGCGCCGTGGCTGACCATGCTCATCGCCGGGATTGGCGAGAACCCGGCCAGCCGGTCCGGGCCCCAAGCCCGGATCGTGTGCACCTGGGCTGCGGTCGCGATCTCGACCGCGTCGTCCCACGTCGCGCGCACGAGGCCGCCCGTGCCACGGGCACCGACGTAGCGCGCTCGCAGCTCGGGTGTGCCGACGATCTCGGCCCAGGCCTCGACCGGGTCGCCGTCGTGGCGTGCCTTCGCGGCGCGGAACAGCTCCAGCAGGACGCCGCGCACGTAGGGATAGCGCACCCGAGTGGGCGAGTAGGTGTACCAGGAGAACGCGGCACCGCGCGGGCAGCCCCGAGGCTCGTACTCGGGCCGGTCCGGACCCACCGACGGGTAGTCGGTCTGCTGCGCCTCCCAGGTGATGATGCCGTCCTTGACGTACACCTTCCACGAGCACGACCCGGTGCAGTTCACCCCGTGCGTCGAGCGCACCACCTTGTCGTATGACCAGCGGTCCCGATAGAAGGAATCCGCGTCCCGCCCCCCGACCCGGTGTAGCGTGCGCAGGTCTGCCGACACCTCGCCCGGCCGCAGGTGCCGGCCGGCCCGCAGCAACGCCTCGGTGAGTGGGTCGTCCAGCGCGGCCTTGGTTCGCTCGCTACGATGCTCGCTCTGCTTGCTATCGCTCTTCGCGCGAGCGCTCATCGCGGCGTTCGCTGCGCTCCTCGCCCGCTCTCGCTCGCTACGATGCTCGCTCACTGGGCGGCGCTCCCTGCAGTCAGGTCTTGATCAAGCAGGTCTCGTCGACCCTGGCGTCAGCGCGGGCGAGCGCGAGAGACCGCCCGGATCGGTCAGTGAGCCGGCACCGCGCGCCGTGATTGGACCTGCGCGCGCACCTCGTCCAGGGCCTCCCACTGCTCTGGCGTCAACACCGACAGCGTGGCGGGGAACAGACCGTCCTGCTCCCGCAGGATGTGCTCGAACAGCTCGGACAGGGCGGTGTCTAGCCGTCCGGTCCAGCCCTTGGAGGGCCCCGTGCTCGACGCCAGATCGGCGAGGGCGTCTTCGATGCGCCGGTGGTCGGCGACGAGCGAGGAGGTGTGCTCAGCGAACTCGCCCGCCATCGCCGGAAAGAGACCCCGCTCCTCGATGGCGGTGTGCGGTTCGAGCAACTCGAGCAATCGCTGCGCCGCGGCGACCGCTGCGCCGTGATCCTCGCTGTGACCGGCGCGTCCCGCCTCCCGGGCAACGGCCCGGATCTCGTCGTGTTCGACCGTTAGCTGGGCAATCGCCGGCACTTCCTGGCAGCCGCAGTACTCACACATTTCTAACCTCCTCAACTCGCCGGGGACGGCCGCCTCGCGGTTTGCGCCGATAGGACGAGCACCAACACGGCCACCACCCCGAGTGCGGCCAGTCCCGCGGCGTAGTTGCCGAACCACCCGTAGATCGAGCCCATCACCAGCGGCGGCACGAACCCGCCCAGACCACCGGCGGCACCGACCAATCCGGTCACCGCACCTACCTTGCTCGCTGGAGCCTGTTGAGCCACCAGGGCGAACACCGCACCGGCGGCAGCGCCGAGCGCCGCGGCCATGGTGAGGAACGCGATCGTGCCCGTCGGCGCCAGGGTCGGGGTGGTCGACTGCACGAACGCCGTGATCGCGACGACGGCGAACGCGACGACCAGCACCCGGCCGGGGTGCCACCGGTCGGAGAGCCATCCGCCGACCGGGCGCATCACCACGGCCACCACGACGAATCCCGCCATCTTGTTCGAGGCGTCCGACTGGTCAGGGCATAGGCGTTCTTCAGATACGTGGGCAGATAGACGCTGAACGCGACGTAGCCGCCGAAGGCGATCGCATACAAGACGGACGCGCGCCAGGTGATGGGCAGGCGCACGGCCGCCGCCAGGCGCCGTCCGAGCGGCTCGCTCGGCGGGGTGCGGCCCGGCGCGTCGCGCAGCACCAGCGCGGCCACCACACCGTAGACCGCCAGCACGACCGCCGTGATCACGAACGGCGTCACGATCCCGTGCGCCTTGACCAGGTTGACTGTCGTGAGCGCGCTGATCGCCGTGCCGCCCATCCCGGCGCCGAAGATGCCAATCGCGAAACCCCGCCGCTCCGGCGGGAACCATGCGCTGACGAACGGCACCCCCACGGCGAAGGACGTGCCGGCGATGCCGAGGAAGAAGCCGCCCACCAGCAGGGCGGGCAGACTGGAATGGCCCACCAGGCCGATGAACAACACCGGCACGATCGTCGCGAACGACACGACCGGGAACATCAGCCGGCCGCCGAACCGGTCGGTGAGCGCGCCCACCGGAATGCGGCCGAGTGAACCGACGATGACCGGCACCGCGACCAGCAACGCCTGGGAGAACGAGGACAGGTGCAAGGAGTCCCGCAGGCGCGGCCCGAGCGGGCTGAGCAGCGCCACAGCCCAGAAGTTGACGCCGAACCCGATCGTGGCCAGGGCCAGCATCACCGTGGCCTGCCCGGTGGTGGGCGACGCTGCTCCTTTCGCCGTCCGGATCCGGTCTGTCGCCGTCATCGCCTCTCCTCACGTGCGACGGCGGCGGGCAGTGTGAACAGCCCGCCGCCTTTGCCTGGTAGGAAGTCTTATTGTCGGCGGCCGCACATTGATCCACTACGGACTTTGGTCTCATGGCGGCTGCCCGAACGGCCCAATCCCCGAAGGACCAGGCGTGGAGCTCGAGACCGATGTGCTCATCGTCGGCGCGGGGTGCGGCGGGTTCGCCGCCGCTCTCGCCACGGCGAGCCTCGGCCGAGCGGCCCTGCTCGTCGCGCCGAGCCGATGGCTGGGTGGGCAGCTGACCGCCCAGGCCGTCCCACCCGACGAGCATCCCTGGGTGGAAACCACTGGGATCACGCCTCGTACCGTCGAATGCGCGAAGCCGTCCGCGATCACTATCGCGCAGATCAACGCATCGAGGAAAGAGCCCGCCGGATGCCGCTGCTCAATCCCGGCGGAGGATGGGTGAGCACGCTGTGCGCCGAGCCCATCGTGTTCCACCAGGTGCTGGGAGAGATGGCTGCCCCACACGAATACTCGAGTCGGTTGCGAATCCTGCGGCACTACCTCCCCGTCAGTGCCGACGTCACCGCAGACCGGATCGGGGCCGTCGCATTCGCCTCCACCACTGGGGGTGATCCCCTCGTCGTCGTGACAGCCGCATGCGTGCTCGATGCCAGCGAAGAAGGGGACCTCTTGCCGCTCACAGGCTGCGAGCACACGCTCGGCGCGGAGAGCGTGTCGGACACCGGCGAGCTGCACGCGCTCGACGGGCCGGCCGATCCGTGTGACCAGCAGGCCCTCACCTGGTGCGCCGCGCTCGAATGGGATCCGGCTGGCGATCACACTATCGACCGCCCAGACAGCTACCCGTTCTGGCGCGGCTATCAGGCCCCGTTCTGGCCCGGCCCGCAGCTCGGCTGGACGACGCAGGACCCGGAAACCGGGCGGCCGGTGCGACGACCACTATTCGGCGACGACCAGGATCTCTGGCGGTTTCGCCGGATCCGGGACGGCAGTCTCTACCAGCCGCAGCTGCCGGACATCACCCTCGTCAACTGGCCTCAAATCGACTACTGGCTCGCGCCCGTCGTCGGGGTAACCGCCGATGATCGCAGCCAGCGCCTTGCGGCCGCGCGGGAACTGACCCGCTGTTTCGTCTACTGGATGCAGACCGAGGCGCCTCGGCCCGACGGTAGAACCGGCCACCCCGGACTGCGGCTGACCGGATACCCGCTCGGCACCCGCGACGGTTTGGCCGCCGAGCCGTACATCCGGGAAAGCCGCCGGATCCGCGCCGAATCCACCGTCGTCGAACAGCACATCGGCGTCCAGGCCCGGCCAGGCGCGAGCGAAGCGGAGCAGTTCGGTGACAGCGTCGGCGTCGGCAGCTATCGCATCGACCTGCACCCCAGCACCGCCGGCCGCGGCTACCTCGACCTCCCCTCCTACCCGTTCCAGATCCCGCTCGGCGCCCTGTTGCCGGTCCGCATCGACAACCTCGTGGCGGCGGGCAAGTGCCTCGGCGTCACCCACGTCACCAACGGCTGCTACCGGCTGCATCCGGTGGAATGGAGCGCAGGCGAGGCTGCGGGCGCGCTGGCCGCCTTCGCACTTGATCACCGCGTACCGCCGCGCGCCGTTCGAGCTCGGCCCGATCTGCTGACCGATTTCCAGCGGCTGCTCACCACGCTCGGCATCGGGGTGCGCTGGCCGGACCAGCTGCGAAGCCAGCAGCGCTAGAGGGTTGTCTCGCCCGACCTCATGATCACCGCGGTGCTTACTGCGCCCGAGGTCACCGCCCGACTGCGCTCGGTAACCCGCCTTGTCGTTAGCTGGCCTGGGCTCGAGCGCCCGGCCAAGCGGAGTGATGCGGAACTTGCCGTCGTGGTGGGCGCGGTGCCGCGCTTCACAGCAGCAGGAGGTTAGCCAGGTGAGTGCGGCCGCCGTCGATCCAGTGCCGCACGTGATGCGCCTGCAGGCCGCGCGTCGCTCCGCAGCCGGTGCGTGCACCCGCCGTCGCACATCAGCAGGGCGCGGAACAACCGGTCGGTGACCACACGGTGGGAGCGGCCCAGGTCCAGCAGGTCGCCGCCGGTGTCGTGCACGGCGGTACGGATCCGCCCGCTGCACAGCAACCGGTTCACCACCCGGTCGGGCAACCCCGGTCCCCCGGCGACGCGTGCACACGGCCGGGCGCGTTCAGCTGAACGCGCTCCCGCCACCGCGGCGCGCTCAGGTTCGTCACCATCAGCCGCGTCAGCGACGTCCGGCTTGGCAGGTTCCGGGCCGGAATACGGCCCAGCCGCGTCGGAACCCTCCGCCTCGACGCACATGTCCGCGACGGTGAGGTGCACCACCACCGCGGCCCGCTCGTGACCGCAGCCGCGAGGCCGAGCACCCGCCTCGTTGACACAGCAACCACCGGCAGATTCGGGGCCCGAACGCTCGGCAGGAATCGGAGGGAGTCAGGTGGCCCTGTACAACTGCCACTCGGCGGATCAGCCGTCGTCCGACGTCGACTCGTTCTCGTCGGCGTCGAGATCGGGTTGCTCGTCGTATGTCATTGTTAGCGGCGCCACCTCCGTCTGCGGCCGGTAGGACGGGTCGAGGCGGACCAGGTCCCACTCGTTGATCCATGCCCGGACGTACTGGCGCATCTGCGTTGCGCCCAGCCGCTCGAGCCCGGCCACGTCGGGGGCGTCCCACTCGAACGCCTCGCTGTGCAGCGTCTTCAGCTGCTGATAGGTCCGGTCCAACTCGGCCGCGTCCGGCTGCTGGAGCAGCACCATGTCACGTTCGATGAGCCGCATGCCGGTCTCGGCACCTGCCGCCACCTCGTCCCATTGCGGCTGCTGCTTGGCGCGCAGCTTGGCCGGGACAACCTGCCGGTCGTTCTTGGCGGTCAGCACCGCCGCGTCGAAGTCGTCGGTCATCGCGAGCACCGTAACCAGCGGGCTCGCCGGATCGTCTGCGTCGGCGAGCAGCCAGTCAGCGAGCTGGGCGTACGACTTGCCGCGCTGCAGCAACGTGTAGCGGCCGATGAGCTCGACCTCGTCGAACAGCAGCAGCCACCCCAGGCAGCCAGCCGCGGCGAACAGCCGGGCGAGAAAGCGGAACCGCTGCACCGCGAGCTCGCGCACCGGAACAGCGGCCAGGACGCGACGGCCTTCTCCGGCCAGTCTGGCCTGTCGGCGCAGCTCGGCCACCGGGAGCCGGTCACCGGACCAGAAACGCACGATCGCGTCGGCAAACTCGTCGTCAGCGGCCTGTGCACGAGGGAACAGGCTGACGGTGAGCGGGAACCGTTCGTCGACCGGACCGCCGCTGGCCCACCGCAACAGCTCGGCGAAACCGGGGCTGCCCGGGTCCAGCCCGGCTGCGGCCTCGGCCACCGCGCCGACCGCGCCGTTCGGGCTGATCGCCGACTCCACGGCCGCCCGCAGCACCTTGGCCGGGTCGTGCAGCGGCGTCTCCTTGCTGATCACCACCCGGCTGACGGCGAAACCGCGATCGAGCGCTAGGTGGGCGAGGTGCTCGAGCAGGTGGCTCTTGCCCGATCCGAAACCACCACCGATGAGCAGGCCCCGGTGTGCGTTCGGACGCACGGTGCCTGCGGTATCGAGCAAACCGACGAACCGGTCCTCGATCTCGGCCTGCCCGCTGCCCAGCGCGGCAACCCCGTCACGGCTCGGCACTCCGGAGCGCAACGCCTCGACCGCGCGGCGCGCGGACAGCCGTTCGAGCACGCCAGCCGTGGTCGTCACGGTGTGGCCTCCAATCTGGTCTCCAGGCGCACCAATGCGGCGAACGGATTGGCTCGGCGGCGGTCACGGACCTCGTCGACCACGCGCTGCTGCAGCGCACCGTAAGCCGGCAACCCCCGGACGTCGTCGGTCACCAGCTGGGGCGGCAGCGCGGCGGCGACGAACACGCCGCGCAGACTGTCGGTGGCATCGACGAGCTGGCGCAACACCTCGTAGGCGTCGAGGACGGCGGCCTTGCTGTAGTACCACCCGATCCGCTCGTCGACCGGTGGCCGGCGCGACACCGCCAGCCGGGGGAGGTCGAGATCGAGCACGAGCCCGGTGCCAGCGACTCGAGCACGCCAGGCGGCCAACGAGACCAGCATCGACCGCGCGTTGTGCCGGCCGATGCGCGCGTAAAGCGAGGCGGAGCGCAGGTCGCGCAGCCCCACCGGCTCGACCCGCAGCCAGGACAGCACGGCGCCCCGCTCGGCGGCAAGCACGTCGCCCGTACCGAGTTCCGCCTGGCAGAGCCGGAGCACGGCGAGCCGGAACTCCCGCGCCAGCGACGGGTCATGCAGCAGCGTGCTCTCCAGCTGGCGGCGCATGCTGCGCGCCGCTTCGCGCGCGTCGACCTCATGGTGCTCGGCGATCGTCGCGACCGAGAGCTCAGCCGGATCGGGCGCCGGCAAGCCGAGCTGCTCCCAGACGCTACGGACCTGACGTCGGGCGAGCTCGGACCAGTCCAGCTGCCGCGCGACGGCCGCGTAGAGCTGGTCGATGAGGTGTACTCGCACGTCGGCCGCCCCGGCCCCGACATACAGGTAGCCCTCGTCGGCCGCGGCCGCAGCCAGGTGCTGGTGCCACCGCGTCGCCACCTCGTCGCCGCCGGTCACCACGAATCGGATCGCGGCCCCACCGCCGCGCACGTAGTCCGCGAGGTACTCCTTCGCGACGAACTCGGCATAGGACTCGGCAGTGAGGCCGGTGCCGCCCAGCGGCAGGCCACTGCCTAGTGGCTCGGTCACTGCGCGACCTGCTCGAAGGCGATGCCCCAATACCGCTGCTGCTGACCGCTCTTGGCCACCGTCGTCAGCACCCCGGACAGCCGGGTGCCAGTGCTGGCCGCCCAGCGCAGCTGCCGCCCGGTCGACCCCGCGACGGTGACGCCAGTCTGGTCGAGCAGGTACAGGTCACGGGTGAACTCCGGCTTGGTGTACTCCCGTGCCTGACCCGGAAGCAGCGTCAACACCCCATAGACATCCAGCAGCCGCACCACCGCGCCCGCCGCCTTCCCCTGCCGGGCCAGCACCAGCTGGTAGGCGGCAAGCAGGCTGACCAGAAACGGCTCCGGCTTGAACCGTGGCCCAGCGTTCTGCGCACGCTCGAGCTGCCGGATCACAACCGAGGGGCGCAGCCCGCGCACCCGTCGGCGGTCGATCTCCAGGGCCAGATCGCCCGGCAGGACGCGCACGATCGACGGGTAGCACAGCAGCCGGTCGTCTTCCTCGAACATGGCAACGCCCGCCTCGGCCGCGGTTGCGAGCAGCTCCTTGGCGTAGGCGCCCGACCCAAGCAGCCCGCCCTCGTCCACGTCGTAGGAGCCGCGAGCCTCCCGCACGGTCCGCTGAAGCTCGTCGGCGAGCTCGACGGCGGCCTGGAGCGCGCGACGAAGCTCACGCACCTGCCCCGCTGCGGCAGCTGAGCGGGCACGTCTGAGCTCGCCTGCCAGGACGTGGGCCGACCGGGTCGCCGCCTCGACGTCCGCCTCGGCCCGAACGAGCGCACCTTCCATCGTGGTATCAGCGGTCAAAGCCAGCTCCTCAAGGGTAAGTGCGTCGACGATAGCGGGCCCGACCGACAGTTCAGCGCACACCTGCACCGCTTGCTCATCGGCTCCACTTCGACAACCTTCGCCGACCAGGGCAGTAATCGTCCGAGGTCACCGCCTCGTCCTCGACGTGGGAGGGAAGCCCATCGCAGACCTCGACGGTGACGAAGGTGAAATGCACGGTGTTTCTGACTCGCCGGCGATCTCCACTTCGCACCCCCGTTGTTCCGTCCAATCAGTGGCTACAGGCATAGTCACGCTGGTGCAGACGGTGGGACTGACCTGGCAGCATTCGGTCGAAGTGGCCGCGGTGCTTACGGTCGGCGGCGGCGGTCTGGCGTTGTCGAACAGCCGGGTGCTGCGGGCCGCGGGAGCGTTCGCCCGCGAGACCGCCATGATCGGAGTGCTGTATGCGTTGTGGGAGCTCGTGGGTCGAATCTCCGTCACGGGCACCGAACGCGCCTACCAACGGGCGCGGTGGATCGAGCGATTCGACCGCAACCTGCCTTTGCCATCTGAGCGCAGTATGCAGCGCCTCGTCCTCGGGCATCGACTGATCATCGAAGGCGCGAATCTCTACTACGCGGCGATGCACATGACGATGATGCTGACGTTCCTGATCTGGCTGTTCATCCGGCACCATGATCGATACCGGCCCGTGCGCATGGTGATGGCATGGACGACGTTTGGCTGCCTTCTCGTACAGCTGCTGCCTGTCGCCCCGCCGCGCATGCTTCCGGGGATCGTCGATACCGGCCTGCTGTACGACGAGTCGGTGTATAGCCACGGCCTGCCCATCGACCAGCTCTCGGCCATGCCCTCCGTGCACGTCGCCTGGGCAGTGCTTGTTGGCTACTACACGTGGCGGATCAGCCCCAGTCACTGGCGCTGCATCGGTCCCGCGCACTCGGTCGTCACGATCTTCGTCGTGGTCGCCACCGGTAACCACTGGTGGCTGGACGGCATCGTCGCCGTCGCAATCTTGTCGATCTGCGCGTGGACCGTTTACGGGGTGCGGATGGGCTCCCGGACGGCGCTCGCCCGGTGGCATGCGCTACGGCAACAGCCGCAGCCGACGGCGCACGTTCTGAGTTGAGATCGACGGGCCGGGACGGGGATCCGTCGCCATGTGAGCAGCAACGCACCGGGGTAGCAGCGCGTGGAAGCGGTTTCAGCGGTTAACCTCAACAGATCCCCCGAACACCCGACGGTCCGCCTTCGACGTAGCGAGGTCGACGACTACGGGCAAGGAGAATCCGCCATGGCGACGACACACAGCATTCCCGGTCTCGACAGCGCGCCCACCCAGCACGCTGCCCTGCTTGCCTGGGTCGAGGAAACCGCACAGCTCACGCAGCCCGATCGGGTCGTGTGGTGCGACGGGTCGGCCGATGAATGGACGCGGCTCACCGACCAACTCGTCGAATCCGGCACGCTCACCCGGCTGAACCCGAAGCTGCGGCCGAACTCGTTCTGGTGTGCGTCCGACCCGAGCGACGTCGCCCGGGTCGAGGACCGCACATTCATCTGCTCACGCCTGCAACGTGATGCCGGGCCGACCAACAACTGGATGGACCCGGACGAGATGAAGGCCATCCTCACCGAGCTGTTCCGCGGGTCGATGCGCGGCCGGACGATGTACGTGATTCCGTTCTGCATGGGGCCGCTCACCTCGCATGAGCCGCAGCTGGGCGCCCAGATCACCGACTCGCCGTACGTCGTCGCCTCGATGCGCATCATGACCCGCATGGGAGCGGCAGCGCTCGCCAAGTTCGGCGACGACGCGGCGTTTGTTCCTTGCCTGCACTCGGTGGGCGCGCCGCTCGAGCCGGGGCAAGCCGATGTGACGTGGCCATGCAACGACACCAAGTACATCGTGCAATTCCCTGAGGAACGCGCGATCTGGTCGTTCGGCTCGGGCTACGGCGGCAACGCGCTGCTGGGCAAGAAGTGCTATTCGCTGCGCATCGCCTCGGTGATCGCCCGCGACGAGGGCTGGCTCGCCGAGCACATGCTTATCCTCAAGCTCACCTCGCCGCAGCAGAAGACCTACTACATCACCGCAGCGTTTCCGTCCGCGTGCGGCAAGACGAACCTCGCCATGCTCGACCCGGCCCTGCCCGGCTGGAAGGTGGAAACCCTCGGCGACGACATCGCCTGGCTGCGCTTCGGCAAAGACGGCCGGATGTACGCGATCAACCCCGAGTACGGGTTCTTCGGCGTCGCGCCCGGCACCGGCTACCACACCAACCCCAACGCGATGCGGATGATGGAGCAGGGCAACTCGATCTTCACCAATGTGGCGCTCACGGATGACGGCGACGTGTGGTGGGAGGGCATGACCGACGAGCCCCCCGCCCATCTCACCGACTGGAAGGGCCGCTCGTGGACGCCGTCCGGGCTCGACAGCGACGGCAACCAGTTGCCGTCTTCCGGACAACCAGCGGCGCACCCTAACTCCCGCTTCTGCACGCCGATCGCGCAGTGCCCGATCCTCGCGGAGGAATGGGAGGACCCGAACGGTGTGCCGATCGACGCGATCTTCTTCGGCGGCCGGCGCGCCGACACTGTTCCACTGGTCGCCGAGGCCCGCGACTGGCAGCACGGCGTGTTCCTGGGTGCCACCCTGTCGTCCGAGACCACCGCCGCGGCCACCGGCAAAGTCGGCCTGGTGCGCCGCGACCCGATGGCGATGCTGCCGTTCCTCGGCTACGACGCTGGCGACTACTTCGCGCAGTGGATCGAGGTCGGCAAGAGCGCCGATGCAGTGAAGCTGCCGAAGATCTTCTACGTGAACTGGTTCCGCCGCGACGCAGACGGCCGGTTCCTGTGGCCCGGGTTCCGCGAGAACATGCGAGTGCTCAAGTGGGCGATCGAACGCATCCAAGGCACGGCGACCGCGCGCGACACCTTGATCGGGCGGGTCCCGACAGCTGGGGCTCTCGACGTCGACGGGCTTGGCCTGAGCGATGACCAGCTGGAGGCAGTGCTCGACGTGGATGCCGCCGAGTGGCGCAACGAGATCAGCGGTATCGAGGAATGGTTTGCCACCATTGGCCCGTCCCTGCCATCCTCGCTGCGCGACGAACTCGCCTCGCTCAAGCATCGCCTCAGTTGAACCTGAGGCATCAGCGGTAGGTCGGATCTCGGAGCTTCAACCTACGGTCGGGTAACCTACGATCAGGTACCCATCGGAGGTGGAGCGTGCCCGACTGCGAGCCGAGCACCGTCACGCTCCACGGCGAATGCCTCTACTATGCCGATGCCGGTCAGGGCCCGGCGATCCTGTTCGTCCACGGCCTGCTCGGCTCGCATGACGACTGGGAGCAGTCAGTGCGCGAACTGCGGGCGGATCACCGCGCCGTCGCGCCCGACCTGTACGGGCACGGCGCCTCGGCGAAGCCCAGAGGGGACTATTCGCTGGGCGCGCACGCGGCCACGCTGCGCGATCTGCTCGACCACCTCGGCATCGGCTCGGTGACGCTGGTCGGCCACTCCCTCGGTGGCGGCATCGTGATGCAATTCGCCTACCTGTTCCCCGAACGGGTCGAGGGCATCGTCCTGGTCAGCAGCGGAGGCCTCGGCCGGGAGCTGAGCCTGCTACTGCGGGCGGCGGTCTTGCCCGGAGCGGAATGGGTGCTGCCGCTGCTCACCTCCGACTGGGTACGCGACCGCGGCAGCTCCGTGGGGGGCGCGCTGGCTCGGATCGGAGTGCACGGCGGGGGCGACGTAACCAAGGCATGGCGGGCGCTGGGCTCTTTGCACGACGCGGAGAGCCGCCGCGCGTTCCTCGCGACCACCCGCGCCGTCATCGACGTGCGCGGCCAGGCGGTCACCGCAGGTGAGCGCCTCGCCCTGCTTGCCGATATCCCGACGCTGCTCGTCTGGGGTGCCCGCGACCGCCTGATTCCGTCCTGGCATGCGGTGCTGGCTCAGCAAGCCATCCCGGGCAGCCGGGTCGAGATCTTCGAGCGTGCCGGGCACTTCCCACACCTCGACGAGCCAGAGCGCTTCGCCGGCCTGATTCGCCGGTTCATCAGCCGGCGCCCGACCGCCGCTGACTGCTCGCCGACGAAGAGTGCCTGAGCCGCCAGTCAGGTCGGTCGGACCTGTGATCCATAGACAGCGGCCTGGGTGCGCCGTTGCATGCCCAGCTTGGAGAGCAGGCCTGATACGTAGTTCTTGACGGTCTTCTCGGCGAGGAATAGCCGCTCGCCGATCTGCTTGTTGGTCAGGCCCTCGGTAATCAGGCCGAGGATCTCGCGTTCCCGATCGGTGAGCGACGCCAGGCGTGCGTCTTGCGGCGCGCCTTCACGTAGCCGAATCAGCAGCCGCTCGGTGACCGCAGGGTCGAGCAGCGACTTGCCGAGGGCCACCTGCCGGATGGCATCGACGAGCGACGACCCGCGAATCTGTTTGAGCAGGTAGCCCGCCGCCCCGGCCATAACGGCGGCGAAGATCGCGTCGTTGTCGTCATAGGAGGTGAGAATCAGGCAGCGAACCTGGGGGAGGGCTGAGCGGATGTCGCGGCAGACGTCGATGCCGCTGCCGTCGGGCAGCCGGGCGTCGAGGACGGCGACATCCGGTTGCACCGCGGGAATCCGGCGCAGTGCCTCCGCCGCGGTGCCCGCCTCGCCGACGACGGTGATGCCGGATTCGGCTTCGAGCAGGTCGGCGATGCCCCGCCGGACGATCTCGTGATCGTCGAGCAGGAATACCCGCACCGGGTCAGGGCTCCGCGGCGTTGTCACGTCAGTGGGATGCTCCATCGCAGGCGTGTTCCTTCTTGTGTCGGGTGCGTGCTTTCGGGTGCAGCCGTCGTGATTACCAGGGTGCCCCCGAGTTGCTCGGCACGAAGCCGCAGGTTCGCCAGGCCGCTGCGCCGCTGCGCGTCGCCGATCCCGACTCCGTCGTCGGTGATCTCGAGAGCGAGGTCGGTGAGCGTGGCGGTGACATCGACGTCCGCGCGGGTCGCCTGTGCGTGCCGGGCAACGTTAGTCAGCGCCTCACGTAGCACGGCGACGAGGTCGCCGACGACGTGCTGTGGCGCCACGGCGTCGATCGGCCCGGTGAAGCGCACCTGCGGCTCGAACCCGAGCAGCGGCGTCACCTGGCTGATCACCGCAAGCAAACTCGCCCGCACGGTGCCAGTCTGCGGACCGAGCGAGCCGCGCAGCTGGAAGATCG
This sequence comes from uncultured Actinomycetota bacterium, assembly GCA_963839175.1. Lineage (GTDB taxonomy): Bacteria > Actinomycetota > Actinomycetes > Mycobacteriales > Jatrophihabitantaceae > CAWIUB01. The sequence continues at coordinate 70,621 of CAWIUB010000008.1, read as the reverse complement.
ATGTCCGAATCTGGCTGATCGTCTCGTCGACATCGGAAACGACCCGGCTCAGCCGGGCAGCCCGCTCGTCGGAACCCAGTCCTGACGCCACGCTCTGCATGGTGAGCCCGGCCGCGAACAGCCGCTGGATGACGTGGTCGTGCAGGTCCCGGGCGATCCGGTCGCGGTCCTCGAGCAACACGACGCGTTGCTGGTCGTCCCGGGCGTCGGCGAGTTCCAGAGCCAGGGCCGCGTGGTTGGCGAATGTCGTGGCCATGTCGAGGTCGGCATCATCGAAGCGCTGCCGACCATGCAACCGGCCGATGACGAGGGCGCCGCGTACCCGCTGCGACCCGACGAGGGGAAGCACCATCACCGGCCCGACCGTTTCGACTTCGGACAGGTGCATCAGGTCACGCTCGTGGGTCCCGTCCGCGACGAGCACCGGACGTCCGTTGCTCAGGGCGAGACCAGCCAGCGTGTCCTCGATCGGATAGGTGAGCGCGGTGAGCTGGTCCGCGCCCACGCCGGCAGCGACCTCGACCATCAGCCGCTGCCCGTCCGCGGTGGGAAGCACGACGGTGACCATGTCGGCGTCGGCGATCTGCTGCGCCTGCCGGGCTATCAGCTGCAGCGGCTCCTCCCCGTCGTCCGACAGCAGCTGGCGGGTTATCTGGGTCGAGGCCTGCAACCAGTCCTGCCTGCGGTGTGCCTCCTCGTACAGCCGGGCGTTCTCGATCGCGATGCCCGCCGTGGCCGCGAGTGAGACGACCAGCTCCTCGTCCTCCGTGGTGAATTCCCCGCCTTCTCGTTCGGTGAGGTAAAGGTTGCCGTAGACCTCGCCACGTACTCGGATCGGAACGCCGAGGAAGCTGTCCATCGCCGGGTGACCCGCGGGGAAGCCCACCGACCGGTGGTCGCCGGAGATGGTGGGCAGCCGAATCGGCCTAGGGTCGTCGACCAGCGCGCCGAGTAGGCCCTTGCCCTCGGGATAATGGCCGATGCGGGCCACGGTCTCGTGGTCGACGCCGACGTGGACGAACTGCTCCAGCCCACCGCCCGGTGCGAGGACCCCCAACGCGCCGTAGCGCGCCCGCACCAAGGTACGGGCGGCTTCGACAATCCGGCGCAGGACGACCGATAGGCCCAAGTCCTTCACGATCGTCTGGTTGGCTTCGAGCAAACCGCGTAATCTGCCCTCCGCGGCGAGCACGTCCTGGGCGCGATCGACGAGCTGGGTGAGCAGTTGGTCGAACTCGAGCTTGGGCCCGTTAGGCAGTGCGGGCGCAGCCGACTTTTCCGGCGGCCCGTCCTCTTCGAGTGCGCGTGACGGCATCACCGTGCACTCTATCGGTGCCGGATGGTCGCGGCAGGGCGCTCACTCGGCCTCGGTCAGCACGTCCACCAGCCGCCGCCGGCGGGTGTTGGGGGTGGTCGGTGCCCGGCCGACGCGCAGCAGCACGTTCGGATGCATGTCCAGCTGCAACTCCTGGCGCAGCTGCGCGTGGGTGTGGGCCACCTCGATGACCTGCGTCAATGGGCTGGCCGCGTAGCCACGATCGGCGATCTCGAGCAGAACCCGCTCGAGCGCCTCGCCGCCCCGTAGCCACGCCGCGGGCCCGTCCTCCATCGTCCCCAGCAGCAACAGGCACTGGTTCAGGGTCGAATGAGTTCCGGTGGGGAGCCAGCCGGTGCCCCGAGTGTCGAAGTCGCGGATGGGCAGGTCGTCGCCGGCGCCCGCCTCGACGTGCGGAACGACCGCCGCCGGAACCCCGTCGAGACGCCGCGAGTCGTCGGTGGTCCACGCGCGCAGCTCGGCGCGGTAGGCCGGATCGGCGTTTTCCAGCTGGTCGGCCTGCTGGCTCAGACGCGCCACCGCGCGCCGATGCTCCCGGCTGGTGATCGCGAAGAGCTCCGCGCCTTCCAGGTTCGCGGCGCGGACCAGGTCGTACACCGCTTCGGGTGGCACCACCTCGTCGGCAAACCGCCTGCGGTTGGTCCGCCGCTGCTCGATTGCCGCGTCGAGCTCGCCGATCGGCACCCAGTTCCCGGGCCGGTCGGGCACCGTCAGCCGCGCCACCATATTCGGCCGCGCCGGGTCCCCAAGCCGCTCGACGTTCGCGTCATAGCCCGCGGCGGCCAGCGACACCCGCGCGTTGAACACCGCGCAGCCGCAGCTGATCAACAACTGACGCCCCCGCGGATCGATCACCCTTAACTGACGGCTCCAGTCGGCGTGAATCTCCAGGGCATCGCCGCCAAGCACGAATCGCCATGGCTGCGTGTTGTGGATCGACGGCGCGAGAGTGGCGCGAACCGCCGCCCGGCGCAGCGCCTGGGTCAGCTTCGGGTTGATCAACGAGGTCATCTCGATACCTGTTTCCACATCCGGTCTGGCCATTTGATCGTCGACTTTGCCGCCCGACGGCGGCAAGCATCAGGGGCGAACGTCCCGCTCGTTCCGCGACATTTGGCCCGACCGTGGCGACCTTGGATGGGCGATACTTGAAACGCTTTCAACATAGCCGAGCGTAGCCGTTCGATCAGGAGTGATCGTGTCCGTACCCCGCACACCAGGCCTGGTCGACGGCGTCATCGACCCAGTGTGATGATATGGGGACACGAGGCAGCGATGACTCGGCCTATCCAGACGTCGGCGTGGCCGTGGAGTAGCGCCGGCCCTACCTCGGCTCGACCGTACGTCGGCGGCCCTCGCCGCCGTCGACCAGTGAATTGGAGAGGATCGCGATGACGCTGAAGGGCGAGGTGCTACCGAACCTGACTGACCAGCCGGCGCCGACAGAAACGAAATACGTCTATGACTTCGCCGAAGGCGACCGGAGCCAGGCTGACCTGCTCGGGGGCAAGGGCGCGGGCCTGGCTGAGATGAGCCGGATCGGGCTTCCCGTGCCGCCGGGATTCACCATCACGACCGAGGCGTGCCGGCGCTATCTGCGTGACGGCGCGGAGCCTCCTGAACTCTTCGCGCAGGTGGACGCCCACCTCGCCGCGCTCGAAGCCAAGGCGGGGCAGCGGCTGGGACAGCCGGACGATCCGCTGTTGGTGTCCGTACGGTCCGGTGCCCGGTTCTCCATGCCCGGAATGATGGAGACGGTTCTTAACATCGGCCTGAACGACGAGTCCGTGCGGGGCCTCGCGACGCAGGTAAGCAACGAACGCTTCGCTCAGGACTCCTACCGGCGGCTGATCCAAATGTTCGGCCGCACCGTACTCGGCATCGAGGCGCACTACTTCGCCGACGTACTCGACGCGGCGAAGGAGCAGGATCACACCGATGACGCGAACCTGTCACCCGAGCGGTTGAAGGACATCGTCGCGACATTCAAGCAGGTCGTGCTCGACCAGACCGGCCACGAGTTCCCGCAAGAACCACGCGAGCAGCTGCGACTCGCCATCCAGGCCGTGTTCCACTCGTGGAACACCGAGCGCGCCGCCATCTACCGCAAGCAGGAGCACATCCCCGACGACCTGGGCACCGCCGTCAACGTCATGTCCATGGTCTTCGGCAACAAGGGCGCCGACTCCGGCACCGGCGTCGCGTTCACCCGCGACCCCGCCTCCGGGCAGCCCGGCCTCTACGGCGATTACCTGTCCAATGCCCAGGGCGAAGACGTCGTCTCCGGCATCCGCAATGCGCTGCCGATCTCCGAGCTCGAGCGGTTGGATCCGACGTCATACCAGGACCTGCTGCGCAACGCCGACATGCTGGAGAAGCACTACCGCGACCTGTGCGACATCGAGTTCACCATCGAACGCGGCAAGCTGTGGATGCTGCAGACCCGGATCGGCAAGCGCACTGCGGCGGCCGCGTTCCGGGTCGCCTGCCAGCTCGTGGACGAGGGCGTCATCGACATGGACGAGGCGCTGCGGCGCGTCAAGGGCCGCGAGCTCGCCCAGCTGATGTTCCCGCAGTTCGTGCCGGCCGGCGATACCGTCCGGTTGACGACCGGGGTCAACGCCTCACCCGGCGCCGCCGTGGGCGCTGCGGTCTTCGACTCGGCCACCGCCGTGAGCCGAGGGGAGGCCGGCGAAAGTGTGATCCTTGTCCGCCGCGAGACCAACCCGGACGACATGGCAGGGATCGTCGCGTCAGCCGGCGTGCTGACCACTCGGGGCGGTAAGACCGCGCACGCCGCTGTCGTAGCCCGCGGGATGGGCAAGGCGTGCGTGGTCGGCGCTGAGGAACTCACCATCAACGACGAAAAACGCCAGCTGATCGGATCCGGGACGGTGGTGCAGGAAGGCGATCAGATCTCGATCGACGGTACGTCCGGCGCGGTCTACCTCGGCCGGGTCGCGGTCGAGCCGCCCCCGGTCGTGGACTACTTCGAAGGCCGCCTCGACCCGGACGCACCGGAAGTCGGCGAGATCGTCCGCGCCGTGCACCGGCTCGTCCAGCACGCCGACACCAGGCGGCGTCTGCACATCGAGGCAAACGCCGACACGCCGGAGGACGCCGCCCGGGCCCGCCGCTTCGGCGCGCAGGGCATCGGGTTGTGCCGCACGGAACACATGTTCCTCGGCGAGCGCCGCCAGTATGTGGAGGACCTTGTCCTGGCCGACACCGATGAGGAACGCGACGCCGCGCTGGCAGCGCTGCTGCCGCTGCAACGCGATGACTTCGTGGGAATCCTCACCGCCATGGACGGGCTGCCGGTCACGATCCGCCTTATCGACCCGCCGCTGCACGAGTTCCTGCCCGACCGCACGCAGCTCGCCGTGCGCGTCGCGCTCGCCAATGCCGACGGCGGGGCCGACGAACACGACACCCGGCTGCTGGCGGCGATCGACAGGTTGCGCGAGGTGAACCCGATGCTTGGCCTGCGAGGTGTGCGGCTCGGTCTCGCGATACCGGGACTGTTCGAGATGCAGACCCGAGCCGTGGCCGAGGCGTCCGTCGAGGTCCGGCGGCGAGGCCTCGATCCGCGGGCCGAGATCATGGTGCCGCTGGTGGCCACGGTGCCCGAGCTGGAAATCACCCGCCGCGACGTCGAGAAGGTCATCGCGGAGGTGGTGGAATCCTCGGGCGACCAGTTGGAGATCCCGATCGGGACGATGATCGAAGTCCCCCGCGCCGCGCTGACTGCCGGTGAGATCGCTGCTGCGGCGGAGTTCTTCTCCTTCGGCACGAACGACCTGACCCAGATGACCTGGGGATTCAGCCGCGACGACGTCGAGGGAGCGTTCTTCCCCATCTACTTCGACGACCGGATCTTCGACGTCTCGCCGTTCGACACCCTCGACCAAGCCGGAGTCGGGCGGCTGGTCCGCATCGCCGTCGAAGAGGGCAGGCGGGCCAACCCCGCGCTGCAGGTCGGCGTGTGCGGCGAGCACGGCGGCGACCCGGAGTCGATCCATTTCTTCGACGAGGCCGGGCTCGACTACGTGTCCTGCTCGCCGTTCCGGGTGCCGGTCGCGCGTCTCGAGGCTGGCCGCTCCGCCCTCGCACTCGGCGGAGGGAAGGGCGGTAGCGACTCCCGCTGAGGTCACCTGGGACTCCTGCGACGTGTTCGACCGCGCCGGTGAGAGCGGGCGCTGAAGGCCGTGAGGCACAAGTAGCCAGCGCATAATGCCTGATGATGGACGGTGGCGTGAGCTGGATGTGGCTCTGGCCGATTCTGGTGCTGGTCGGGCTGCTGCTGCTCGGCTACGTCGCGGTGCGGCTCATCAGGTCAGGTGGACCACGAACAGACACTTCCGTCCATGCGCACAGCACTGCGCGGCAAATCCTAGATGAGCGTTACGCCCGCGGGGAGATCGATGAGAACGAATACCGCACGCGGCGCGAGACGCTGCAGTGACCGGTCGGCCGATCAGCCGCCGGCGGGCGCTGCAGCTGGCCGGTCTCGGAACGGTCAGCGTGGCGGTTGGTGCCGGCGGCTGGCTGGCTCGGCTGGGAGACCGCAGCGGATCCGCCATGCCTGGGGCTACCGGCGAGGCGTTGGTCGAGCCCGCCGCGCTGGCCAGCAGCGGTGGACTGCTGACCGTGCACCTGACCGCCGCGCCCGGCGTGCGCCTGGCTGGGCGGCGTACATCCGCCTTCGGCTACAACGGATCGTCGCCCGGCCCGACGTTGCGGGTGCATCCCGGTGACCTGCTCCGCATTCGCCTCACCAATCACCTCGACCAGCCGACCAACCTGCACGCTCACGGCCTGCACGTCTCGCCCGTCGGAAACAGCGACAACCCGTTCATCTCGGTCGAGCCCGGCGCGTCATTCGACTACGCGTACCGGATTCCGCCTGACCACCCGCCCGGCACGCTGTGGTATCACCCACACCATCACGGCCACGTCGCCGACCAGATCTTCGGCGGCCTCGCTGGGGCCCTCGTTGTCGACGGCGACCACACCACGTCGACGGCGCAAGGGCGGATCCTGGTGATCACGGACACCACCATCGATGAGGCCGGCCGGGTCGCGGACAGCAGCGCCATGGCCAAGATGATAGGCCGAGAGGGCCGGTGGGTACTGGTCAACGGCCAACTCGCCCCGACGTTGATCGCCACCGCCGGCTCGCCGCAGCGGTGGCGCCTCATCAACGCCTGCACCTCGCGGGTGCTGTCGCTGCGACTGGAGAATCATCGCCTCACCCGCCTCAGTGTCGACGGCTCCACGCTGCCCACGCCGCGCGACGTTGATCGGTTCGTGCTGGCTCCCGGCAATCGAGGCGACGTCCTCGTCCGCCCGGCCACCGGTGGCCAACACCGCCTGATCACCGACCCCTACGACCGGGGCAGCGGCGGCATGGGGATGGGCGGCGCCTCATCCACCACCCGGTCGGTTGCCCTCGCTACCGTGACGGTCGCGGGCGGCGGCGGAGGAGCCGCCACAGTCTCACCCGAGCCGCCGGCCCCAGCGATACCCGTCGGCCCGGTCGCCGCAACTCGGCAACTCACCTTCGCCATGGCTACGGGCAGTACCGGAATGGGGGGCATGGGCGGCATCGGCGGCAGTGGCATGGCGTTCACCATCGACGGGCGAACCTTCGATCCGAACCGAACCGACCAGACGCCGCGGCTGGGCACCATCGAAGACTGGCTGATCACCAATGTCAGCCCGATGGATCACCCGTTCCATCTGCATGTCTGGCCGTTCCAGATTCTGCAGGACAGCGCCGGCGGAATCCCCGACGCAGTGCCGCAGGATGTCGTCCTTGTGCCTGCCCACGGCTGGACGCGCATTCGGGTCTACTTCGCCGACTATCCAGGCCGATCCGTGTACCACTGCCACATCCTCGACCACGAAGACGCCGGCATGATGGGCACCGTGCAAGTCAGCGCCTAACCCGGGCCGCGTCGACCAGGATCCGGGCTGCGGCCTTGGCTGCCTCGGGCGTAGCTGGGTCCGCGTCGAGCACGCCGCCGGCCAGGCCGCCGTCGAGGAGGAGGGTCAGCTGGCGGCCGAGCTGGTCCGGATGTGTGGCGCCTGCGCGACGGGCCAGGTCGGTGACCCAGGCGCGTACGACGCTCTTGTGCTCGACGGTGCGAGCGTGCACGTCGCTACCGGACGCGGACTCGGCGGCAGCGTTGATGAACGCGCACCCGTGGTAGCCCTCGCGCCGGCAGGCCGTGCGCAGCGCATCGAACATCCCGACGAGCTGCTCACTGGGATCGTCGCCGGCGGCTCGGGCGGCGGTGCGCAGCTGCCCGAACCAGGCCTGGTCGACCGTGTCCAGGTACGCCAGCACCAGGTCGTCCTTGCGCGGGAAGTGCCGGTACAGGGTGGCCTTCGCGACCCCGGACTCGGCGATCACGGTGTCCACCCCCACGCCGCGGGGGCCGTGGGCATAGAACAGCCGGAACGCGGCGTCCAGGATGCGCTGGCGCGCCGGGGTGCTGCCTGTCGGGCGCATGGTCGCTTCACCTCGGATGGGGGTGGGTCGTCTCGGCAACATCATACAGACACATCTGTCTATCCAACGGCCTGACAGGAGAGATAGGCGACCGAAATACATGGCCATTGAAGGTAGACAGACCTGTCTGATACTCTGTCCGCCTCGACAGGATCCCACAGATGCTAGGAGCAATCACGATGAAGATCGCCGTACTCGGTACCGGGATGGTTGGCCAGGCTCTCGCCGGCCGGCTCGCCGAGCTGGGCCATGACGTGACCGTCGGCACGCGCGACGTGTCCGACACGTTGAGCCGCACCGCCCTCGACGCCATGGGCAACCCGCCCTATTCGGCGTGGGCTGCCGAGCACACCGACGTCAAGCTGGCGACCTTCGCCGACGCCGCCGCTGACGCCGAGCTGATCGTCAATGCCACCTCGGGCGGCGTGTCCATCGGCGTGCTGACCGCAGCCGGTGCAGAGAACCTGTCGGGCAAGGTGCTGTTGGACATCGCCAACCCGTTGGACTTCTCTCGGGGTATGCCGCCCACGCTGCTCGTCAAGGACACCGACAGCCTCGGCGAGCAGATCCAGGCCGCATTCCCGGACGCCCGCGTGGTCAAGACGCTAAACACCCTGACCGCGGCGCTGATGGTCAACCCGAAGGCGCTGGCCGATGGCGAGCACAGCGTGTTCGTCTCCGGCAACGACCCGGAAGCGAAGCAGGACGTGGTCGCGCTGCTGGAGAGCTTCGGCCACAGCGACGTGATCGACCTGGGCGACATTTCCACTGCACGGGGCAGCGAAATGATCGTGCCGATCTGGCTGCGGTTGATGGGTGCTCTGAATACACCGATGTTCAACTTCAAGATCGTGCGCTGACCAGCGCCGATCCGCGCGATGGAGTCAGCGATGGCTGACCACGCCAACGACCTCATGACCGGGAAGACGGTCCTGGTCACCGGGGGAACCGGCGGCATCGGTAAGGCCACCGCTGTCGGGCTGTCCGCCCTGGGCGCCCGAGTGGGCATCGTTGGCCGCGACCGCCGCCGAGCTGAGGCCGCGGCCAACGACGTCCGCGCAGCGGCGGAGGACCAAGTCGTCGATGTGTTCACGGCGGACCTGTCCAGCCAGGCCGAGGTACGCCGCCTGGCGAGTGAGGTCCTCGCCAGCTATCCGCGCCTGGACGTGCTGGTCAACAACGTGGGCGGGTTCTGGGCCAACCGGCACGTCACGGCCGACGGCCTGGAGCACACCTTCGCCGTCAACCACCTCGCGGCGTTCTTGCTGACCAACCTGCTGCTGGACCGACTCGAGCACAGCGCCCCGGCTCGGGTGGTCACGGTCTCCTCCGGCGCCCAGGCCATGGGCACGATCGACTTCGACGACCTGCAGGGCGAGCACAACTACTCCGGCCAGCGTGCCTACAACCAGTCGAAGCTGGCCAACGTCATGTTCACCTATGAGTTGGCCCGTCGTCTCGAAGGCACCGGCGTCACCGCCACGGTACTGCACCCCGGCGTGGTGCGCACCGCGTTCGGCGCCGAAGACCCGGCACGCTTCTACAAGATCCTCAACCCGTTGGCCCGGCCATTCATGAAGAGTCCTGAGGACGGCGCGGCGACCTCGATCTACCTGGCCTGCTCGCCCGGCGTGCACGGTGTCTCCGGCCAGTACTTCGCCAACCGCAAACCGAGGACGTCCGCGAAGCGCTCGTACGATGCGGCCGCGGCAGCCCGGCTGTGGCAGATCAGCGAACAGCTGGTCGGGGGAGCGAGCAGATCTTGATACCTATGTGTGGCCACGACCGATCAGGGAGTATCAAGATCGCCGACCTTTCCAAACACGCCCAAATGGACTGAGCCTCGCGGGACGTTGGTCCATACCCTCATGCCCTAATATGCAATGCCCTCAGGGGTATCTGCGAGAGGCGGTGCGCGATGCGCAAGAAGGTGCTGGTTCTGGGGTCGAACTTCGGCGGTCTGACCGCCGCGCTGGCGGTCAAGCATGAACTGCACGGCGACGTGGACGTGCAAGTGATCTCGCCCGGAGATCGGTTCGTGTTCAATCCGAGCCTGATCTGGCTGCCGTTCGGCAAGCGCAGCCCGGAGGACATCACCTTCCCGGTGGCTCCCACGTTCGAGGAGCACGGGATCGCGTTCCTGCACGCCGAGGCGACCGAGATCGACCCGGAGGGCAAACGGGTACGTACTGGCGAGGACACCTGGCACAGCTACGACTACCTCGTCATCGCCACCGGGTACCGCAACAAGATGGACGCGGTTCCCGGCATGACCGACAACGCGGTCACCATCACCACCCTGCCCGACGCGATCCGCGCGGGCGAGCAGTGGCGGCGATTCCTCGACAAACCCGGCGACGTCGTGATCGCGGCCTCGCAGGGGGCCGGATGTTTCGGCGCCGCCTACGAGTTCCTGTTCAACATGTCCTACCGGCTGCGCAAGGCCGGCCTGAAGAAACAGGTCAAGCTCAGCTACGTCACCGCCGAGCCGTTCCTCGGGCACTTCGGCATCGGCGGGCTGCCACACGGCGAGTCGCTGCTCGGCATGTTCCTGAAGAAGGAGCACATCCAGCCGCACATCGGCGTCGCGATCGACCACGTCGCCACCGACGCGCTTGTGCTGTCCGGCGGCACCGAGATCCCGTTCTCTTACGCGATGGTCGTGCCGCCGTTCATCGGCCAAGAGGTCGTGCGCAAGGTCAGCTCCCTCGCCGACGAGAAGGGCTACGTGAAGGTCCGCGAGACTTACCAGAGCGAGAAGTACGACGACGTCTACGCCGTCGGCATCGCCGCTGCGGTCGAGGTGCCGTGGCAGACCGCCGTCCCGGTCGGGATACCGAAGACCGGCTACCCCACCGAGGTGCAGGCGCACACCGCGGCCAAGAACATCGCCGCGCAGATCCGCGGCGAGGTAGCCGAGCACACCAAGCAGTTCGCCGACATCCCGGCGGTGTGCGTGATGGATGCCGGCAACAACGGCGTGATCATCCTCGCCGACAAGATGCTCCCGCCGCGCAAGCACGGCCTGCTGATCCCGGGCCCGCAGGCCCACCTGATGAAGCTGGGCTTCGAGAAGTACTTCCTCTGGAAGTCCCGCAACGGGTACGTGCGGCTGCCATGACCAGCAGGTGGCTCATACCCCCTGGGGTATCTGGTAGGGTGATCTCATGCAACTAGAGGCGACCGCAGCCGGCGACGTCCTGCGTCGGCTGCGACGGATTGAGGGGCAGGTCGGCGGCATCATCAAGATGATCGAGGAGGGCCGCGAGTGCTCCGACATCGTTACGCAACTCGCGGCCGCCAGCCGGGCCTTGGACCGCGCCGGGTTCCGGCTGCTCTCCTCCGGCCTGCGGCAATGCTTGACGGCGACCGCCAACGGCGAGGCCGAGCCGATGACCAGCGACGAAATGGAGAAACTCTTCCTCAGCCTGGCCTGACGAACGTGACCAGAAGCGCCGCAACAGAGCCCGGCTTCACACATACCCTACCCCGCACCCTAAAGGAGCAAGGTGACCACGACCGCGACGCGACCTGACCAGCTCGTCGAGATCAGCCAGGTCGAACCCGGTTGGCTGGCCCGGCTCGGGGCGTGGACGGTTACCCATTTGCGGATCGTCCTGCTCGGCTGGCTGGCGGTGCTGGCCGGGTTCGGTGCGTTCGCTCCTCAGGTCGAGTCCGCCCTGTCCGGAGCCGGCTGGCAGGACAGCGGCAGCTCGTCGGTCAAGGCGCGCGAGGTGATTGCCAAGGACTTCGCCGGGCTGGGGTCGACGGCCCTGCAGGTCGTTGTACACGACAGCAGCGGCCCCATTGCGGCAGATCCGGCCGCGCAGCAGGTGCTTTCCCGCGCAACCGCGTTGCTGCAGGCGGATGCTCGGGTGAGCACGGTCGTCCAGCCCCAGCCGGGCGCGAGCCTGTCCCGCGACGGGCAGACCGCGATCATCCAGGCCGGCGCCAAGGCCGACGCGAACGAGATGGTCCGCGCCGCCGACCACCTGACCGGGCCCATCTCGCGGCTGGCCACCGAGAGCATCACGGTCGACCTGACCGGCGACAGCGCCCTGTGGTCAGACTTCAACAAGGTCAACCACGCAGCGATGATCCGCTCCGAGGTGCTGTCCTGGCCGGTCACGATGGCCGTGCTGGTGATCGCGTTCGGCAGCCTGGTCGCCGCCGGCCTGCCACTCATGCTGACGCTGGTCGGGCTGCTCAGCGCCGCCGGTGCGCTGGTGCTGTCCACGCATATCGCCCCGGTGAGCATCTGGGCGCTGAACTTCGCGCTGATGTTCGCCCTCGCGCTCGGTATCGACTACGCGCTGTTCATCGTGGTGCGTTTCCGGGCGGCGTTGCACCGCCGTCGCGATCAACCCGATCGGCGCCAGGCCTCGATCGACGCGGTCGCCGAGACGATGGGTACCGCAGGTAAGGCGGTTGCGTTCAGCGGCGTCACCGTGCTGATCGCGCTGTCGACCGTGCTGCTGGTGCCAAGCCCGGCATTCCGCAGCATGGCGCTGGGCATCATGCTCTCGGTCGTCGCGGTCCTCGCCGCGACGCTCACCGTGCTTCCGGCGGTGCTGGGCCGGCTGGGCCGCCGCATCGACGCCGGCCGCGTGCGGCTGCCCCGCCCCCAGCGAGCCCACCACGTCCCGGATGCCGTGCGCGGTTTGGAACGCGTCATGCACCACTGGGGAGCGGTGCTGCACCGCCGGCCATGGGTGGCCGGTGGGCTGGTCGTGGTCGTGCTGGCCCTGCTGGCCTGGCCGGTCACCGGTTTGCGAACCGGTATGCCCAGCATCGGCATCATCCCCGCAGACCAGAGTGCCCGCGCCGGCTATACCCAGGTGGCCTCCGCGTTCGGCCCGGGGGCGCCCGGCACGCTATCCGTGCTCACGCCCTCGGCGGACCAGGCCCGTACGGGCGCAGTCCTGGCTGCCGATCGCGGGGTCGCCGCAACCATGCCCGCCGGCGCGAGCCACGGCTGGACGATGACGCTCGCGGTCCCCACGACGGACCCGTCCGCGCCCGCAACGGGCTCGACCATCGACCGGCTGCGCCGCGACCTACCGGCCGGCAGCCTGATCGGCGGCGCCGCGGCCGAGAACCACGACCTGGAGAAGGCACTGTCCACACGCACTCCGTTGGTCTTCGGACTGCTCATCGGGTTGGGCTTTCTGCTGCTCCTCCTGGCCCTGGGCAGCCCACTGGTCGCGTTCGTCGGCGTGGTGACCAACCTGGCCTCGATCGCGGCGGCGTTCGGCGTCGCCAAGCTGATCTTCCAGGACGGTCACGGCGCGAGCTTGCTCGGCTTCCACCCGCAGGGCTTCGTCGACGCGTGGGCACCGCTGTTCTTCGGCGCCATGCTCTGCGGAGTCGCCATGGACTACACGCTGTTCCTGCTGTCCGCCGCCCGTGAGCACTACGACGCCACCGGCGACCCCCAGCACGCCATGCGCATGGCGCTGCGCACGTCGGGACGCGTCGTCGTCGCAGCCGCCGGCGTCATGGTCGCGGTGTTCCTGACCTTCGCCCTGTCCGGACCGCTCGCCCCGAAGGAGATGGGCATCATCCTGGCCGTCGCGGTCTTCCTGGACGCGCTGTGCATCCGGCTGATCGTGCTGCCGGTCGTGCTCCGGCTGACCGGCCACGGCGCCTGGCACACCCCTCGCTGGCTGGACCGGATCCTGCCCCCCGTCCGCTTCGCGCACTGAGCAGCCGCACTGTCAGGATCAACCCGAGCCGAAAGGACACCAGATCATGAGCACCGTCGCTCTCACTACCAACAGCTTCGCCCCCACCGTCACTGCGGACGGCATCGTCCTCGTCGACTTCTGGGCCTCCTGGTGCGGGCCATGCCGCATGTTCGCCCCGATCTACGATCGGGTCAGCGCGAAGCACTCCGACATCACCTTCGGCAAGGTCGACACCGAGGCCGAACCGGCGCTGTCCCAGGCCGCCCGCATCTCCTCCATCCCCACCCTGATGGCCTTCCGCGACGGCGTCCTGGTCTTCTCGCAGCCCGGCGCGCTGCCCGAGAGCGCCCTCGAACAGGTCATCACTGCCGTCCGCGAGCTGGATATGGACGAGGTCCGCAGCGCCGTGCGGACTGAGCGCGCAGAGCGAGCGGTGTCATGACCGACGGCGCACCGAACGAGATGACGGTCCGGCACCTTGGCGCGGACCGCTTCGCCATCGACATCCGCGGGCACACCGTCACCGTCGATCAGCCAGCCGACGCGGGCGGAGCCGACACGGCGCCCACGCCCACCGAGCTGTTCGTCGCCAGCCTCGCCAGCTGCGTCGCCTTCTACGCTCGCCGCTACCTCGCCCGGCACGACATCCCCGCTGACGGCCTCGAGGTCACCACCAGCTACACCACGGGCAGCCGCCCGGCCCGCGTCACGGAGATTCGCATCGGGATCGTGCCGCCGCGTGCGTTGCCCGCCGACCGGCGCGACGCCTTCCTCGCAGTCGCCTCGCACTGCACCGTGCACAACAGCCTCGCTCAGCCGCCACTGGTGCAGATCACCGTCGAAAGCGATCTGGTCGCGCGCTGAGCCGATCAGCGCTCGCTGTCGAGTGCGGCCATGCCGGCGGCGTCGTACCGGGCGCCTGCCGCGGCTCCGGCCGGCACGGCGCGCTCGATCGCCGCCAGGTCGTCGGCCGTGAACTCGACGTCCAGCGCACCGAGCGCCTCGGTGAGCCGGTCGCGGCGGCGGGCGCCGACGAGCGGCACGATGTCCTCCCCGCGGGTGAGCGCCCAGGCGATGACGAGCTGCGCGACGGTGCACTGCTTGGTCTGTGCGATGCCGCGCAGCGCCTCGACCAGTCCGAGGTTGCGATCGACGTTGTCTGCGTTGAACCGCGGGCTGCGGCCCCGAATGTCGCCGGGGGTGAGCGGCCGGTCCTTGGACCAGTGCCCGGACAGCAGGCCGCGGGACAGTACGCCTACGCGGTGACGCCGATGCCCAACTCGCGGGCCGTCGGCAGGATCTGGTCCTCGATGCCCCGGGAGAGCAGCGAGTACTCGATCTGCAGGTCGCTGATCGGGTGCACCGCGTGGGCCCGGCGCAGGGTCTCGGCGCCGGCCTCGGACAGGCCGACGTGCCGCACGTATCCGGCCTGCACCATCTCGCCGATCGCGCCGACGGTCTCCTCGATCGGGACTGCGGGGTCGACCCGGGCCGGTCGGTAGATGTCCACGTGGTCAGTGCCGAGGCGACGCAGCGTGTAGGAGAGGAAGCTCTTCACCGCCTGCGGACGTGCATCCAGCCCGGCGGGTGCGCCGGTGGGGGCCCGCAGTACCCCGAACTTGACGCTGATCACTACCTGCTCCCGGTTGCGACTGCGCAGGGCATCGCGCAGCAGCAGTTCGTTGTGGCCCATTCCGTAGAAGTCGCCGGTATCCAGCAGGGTCACGCCGGAATCGAGCGCGGCATGGATGGTGGCAATGCTCTCGGCCTCGTCGGCCGGGCCGTAGAGGTCGGACATGCCCATCAGGCCCAAGCCGATCGCGGAAACGGCTGGGCCGGTCGAGCCGAGCGTTCTGATCTGCACGTTGCCTCTCCTTCTCCGAGCCTCTGCTTCACCGACTTCCTCAACCTGGTCGCCGGCTCACACCGTACAAGCCCTTCCAGAACAGGCAGCTAACTCCGGTAGACGTCTCGGCGATGACCAACTCGCACGACGTGCACGATGAGCTTGTCGTGGATGACCTCATAGACGATGCGGTAGACGCCGACCCGGACGCGATAGACGTGGGGTTCGCCAGTCATCGCCACGCAGCCGGGCGGGCGGGGATTGTCCGCGAGTAGATGAATGGCAGCTCGGACACGTTGCTGGTCGCGCCGTGGGAGCGCCGCGATCGCTTTCCAGGTCCGGCGGGCGACCTCGGCGGTGTATCGGGCAGTCACGTCAGGCCGAGTTCGGTCTTGACCTCCTCCCACGGCACGTAGTCATCCTCCTCGCGTGCGACACGCAGTTCTGCCCGGTCCACGGCGTCTTCGAGTTCGTCGATGATCCGCTCGTATTCAGCGGGGTCGAGGATGACTGCGACGCGTCGGCCGCGTCGGGTCACATACACCGGCTCACCGGAGCGGTGCGTGGATTCGATCAGCTCGGCGAGGTGCTCGCGGGCTTCGCTGACAGCCATCTCAGTCATTGGTACGAATCGTACCTCAGACGACGTGATGATCGCGAGCTGCGCTAGCGTGAAGCGCTGAGGCAGCGACCCGGAAGGAGCGGCAAATGCAACCTTCGACGACCTACCCCGTGCAGTTCTCGGTCGACTACCCGGATCGGGAGCTGAATCGGGTGACCACGGGCTTCCGCATCTTCGTGATCATCCCGATCGTGATCGTGTTGGGTGCCGTCTCGGGAGGCGGCGGGGGCTGGTCGGCCCGCGGGTGGACCGGGGCCGGAGCGGGTGGTTTGCTGGTCCTCGCGCCACTGCTGATGATCTTGTTCCGCCAGAAATACCCCCGTTGGTGGTTCGACTGGAACCTGGAACTGCAGCGGTTCGTGAACCGGGTCGGGATCTACCTCGCCCTGATGGACGACCATTACCCGTCCACCGATGATCACCAGTCCGTGTACCTCGACTACCCCTATCCCGATGCGGAGCGCGACCTGAACCGGTGGCTCCCGCTGGTTAAGTGGTTTCTGGCAATCCCGCACTACATCGTGCTGCTGTTCCTGGATATCGCCGCGTTCGTGGTGGTCATCGTCGCTTGGTTCGCGATCCTGCTCACCGGGCGGTACCCGCGGGGCATCTTCGACTTCGTGCAGGGCGTCATCCGCTGGCACAACCGGGTGACCGGCTACGCCTTCGTGCTGGTCACCGACCGGTACCCGCCGTTCAGCCTCGCGCCCTGACGAGCGTGACGAATCGGAGCGGGTTGGCTAGCCAGAGCCGTTTGGCCCTGTTCGAAAGGGCCGATCCGTGTTTCTATCAACACGTGGCTCACCATCTGCGTGCAAGCCGGGGCTCGTCATGACCGGGGCAGGTATGCCCGGACCGCGGCCCGACGTCACACCGCTGCCTGATCTGCTGCACGGTCTGTCCCGGGCCGGGCCGGTTCGGCACCAACGACCCTTCTACCTCGACCTCCTGCCGCCGTGCAACGCCGGATGCCCGGCTGGCGAGAACATCCAGGCCTGGCTCTCGTACGTCCAGGCGGGCGACCCCGAGCGGGCCTGGCGGCAGCTGGTCGCCGACAACCCGCTGGCCTCGATCCACGGGCGGGTCTGCTACCACCCGTGTGAAGGCGTCTGCAATCGCGCCGAGCTGGACAGCGCGGTGTCGATCCACGGGGTCGAGCGCTTCCTCGGCGACCTTGCGACCGAGCGCGGCTGGACCTTCGACCCGTCGCAGCCGCCGAGCGGCAAGCGGGTGCTGGTCATCGGTTCCGGACCAAGCGGGCTGTCCGCGGCCTACCACCTGGCTCGGCTGGGTCACCAGGTCGAGATCCGCGACGCCGGCGAGGAGCCGGGCGGGATGATGCGGTACGGAATCCCCTCGTACCGGCTACCACGCGACGTCCTCGACATCGAGGTCGGCCGCATCGCCCGGCTCGGCGTGCGGATCGTGCAGGGTCATAAGGTGGAGGATCTCGTCGCCGAGCAGCGCGACGGCAGCTTCGACGCGGTGTTCGTGGCGGTGGGTGCGCACCTGTCCAAGCGGGTCGACATCCCGGCGATGGACGCGGCGCGGGTCGTCGACGCGGTGTCGTTCCTGCGGAGCGTCGCGTCCGGTGAGCGGCCGGTCATCGGCCGGCGGGTAGCCGTGTACGGCGGCGGCAACACCGCGATGGACGCCGCCAGGGTGGCCCGCCGGCTGGGCTCCGAGGAGCCGATGATCGTCTACCGGCGCACCCGGGAGCAGATGCCGGCCCATGCCGAAGAGGCTGAGGACGCCGAACGCGAAGGCGTCCGCATCAACTGGCTGCGGACGATCACCGCGTTCGAGGGGCCCGAGCTGACCGTCGAGGTCATGGAGCTGGACGAGGCACACCGGCCACGCGGGACCGGGCGGTTCGAGACGCTCGCGGCGGACACGGTGATCCTGGCGCTGGGCCAGCAGACCGATACCGCGTTCCTGCGCGGCGTTGCGGGCGTGGAGTTCGCGGACGACGGAACCGTGCAGGTGTCGACGTCGCTGATGACCGGCTGCCCCGGGGTGTTCGCCGGGGGCGACATGGTGCCCAGCGAGCGGACCGTCACGGTCGGTGTCGGGCACGGCAAGAAGGCCGCTCGGCACATCGACGCCTACTTGCGCGAGACCACCTTCCAAGCGCCACCCAAACACGACCTTGCGACGTTCGACATGCTGAACTTGTGGTACTTCGGTGACACCACGCGCCGGCCCCAGCCCGAACTCGAACTGGAGGAACGGGTGGCCGAGTTCGGCGAGATCGTCGGCGGGCTGACCGCCGAACAGGCGGACTACGAGGCGCACCGGTGCCTGTCCTGCGGGAACTGCTGCGAGTGTGACGGCTGCCTGGGCGCCTGCCCGGAGGACGCGGTGATCAAGCTGGGCAAGGGACACCGGTACCGCTTCGACTACGACCGCTGCACCGGCTGTCGTGCCTGCTTCGAGCAGTGCCCGGTGCACTCCATCGAGATGGAACCGGAGCCCGGGTGATGCGCGCGACGCTGGACGGAAACGAGGCGGCCGCGTCGGTCGCGTACAGGCTCAACGAGGTCTGCTGCATCTACCCGATCACCCCGTCGTCACCGATGGCGGAATTCGCCGACGAGTGGGCCAGTAAGGGCCAACGCAACGTGTGGGGCAACCTGCCGACCGTCGTGGAGATGCAAAGCGAAGGGGGCGCCGCTGGCGCGCTGCACGGCGCGTTGCAGGGTGGGGCGTTGAGCACCACGTTCACCGCCTCACAGGGCCTGCTGCTGATGATCCCGAACATGTACAAGATCGCCGGTGAGCTGACCTCGGCGGTGCTGCACGTCGCCGCTCGGTCGCTCGCGGCACAGGGGCTGTCGATCTTCGGTGACCACGCCGACGTGATGGCGGTCCGGCAGACCGGGTTCGCCCTGCTCGCGTCAGCGTCCGTGCAGGAAGCGCACGACCTCGCGCTGGTGGCGCAGGCGGCCACCATGCAGACGCGCGTCCCGTTCCTGCATTTCTTCGACGGGTTCCGGACATCGCACGAGCTGAACACGATCGACCTGCTCGACGACGACGACCTGCGCGCGCTGGTTCCCGAGGATCTGGTTCGCGAGCACCGGGCGCGGGGGCTGTCTCCAGAGCGGCCGTTCATCCGAGGCACCGCGCAGAACCCCGACGTCTACTTCCAGGCGCGGGAGACCGTCAACCCGTTCTACGCCCGCGTCCCCGGCGTGGTCCAGGACGCGATGGACCGCTTCGGCGAGCGGACCGGACGGCAGTACCAGCTCATCGAGTATTCCGGCGCGCCAGACGCCGAACGGGTGCTTGTCCTGATGGGCTCCGGTGCAGAGACAGCCCGTGAGACCGCGGCGTATCTCAACGCCCACGGCGAACGGGTCGGCGTGGTGCAGGTGCGGCTGTACCGTCCGTTCCCGGCGCAGGCGCTGCTCGACGCGCTGCCTGCGGGTGTCCGCACGATCGCCGTGCTCGATAGGACGAAAGAGCCGGGTTCCCACGGTGAGCCGCTGTTCCTCGACGTCGTCACGGCGCTCACCGAGGCGCATATGGCCGGCTCGCTCGATGCGCTGCCCAGAGTGGTCGGCGGGCGGTACGGGCTGTCGTCCAAGGAGTTCACCCCCGGCATGGTCGCCGGCGTGTTCGCCGAGCTGGCGCTGGAGCGGCCGCGGAGCCGGTTCACGATCGGCATCACCGATGACGTCAGCGGCACCAGCCTGCCGTACGACGCGGCGTTGGACATCGAGCCGGCGGGCACCGTCCGGGCGGTGTTCTTCGGGCTGGGCTCGGACGGCACGGTCGGCGCGAACAAGAACACCATCAAGATCCTCGGGTCCGATCCGGACCTGCATGCCCAGGGCTACTTCGTCTACGACTCGAAGAAGTCCGGCTCGCAGACGGTGTCGCACCTGCGGTTTGGGCCTGACCCGATCCGGGCCCCGTACCTCGTCCAGCAGGCGAGCTTCGTCGGCTGTCACCACTTCGGGTTGCTGGATCGGGTCGACGTGCTGAGCCGGGCCGCGCCCGGAGCGACGCTGCTGCTGGACGCGCCGTACGACCCTGAACTGGTGTGGGATTCGCTGCCTCGCCCGGTCCAGCAGCAGATCCTCGACAAGGGCATCGACGTGTACGCGATCGACGCCGGCCGTGTCGCGCGCGAGGTCGGCCTGCCCGGACGCACCAACACCCTGCTGCAGACGTGCTTCTTCGCCATCTCCGGAGTGTTGCCGCGGGACGAGGCGATCTCCCGGGTCAAGGCGTCGATCGCCAAGACCTACGGCAAGCGTGGCGCCGATGTCGTTGCCCGCAACGACGCCGCGGTCGACCGGGCGCTGGCCGCATTGCACCGCATCGAGGTGCCCGAGCACGTCACGGCGACCCGTGAGCTGCCGCGGGTCGTGCCGGTGGGCGCGCCGCCGTTCGTCCAGCAGGTTACCGCGATGATGATGGCCGGCCGCGGCGACGAGCTTCCGGTCAGCGCGTTGCCGGTCGACGGCACCTACCCCAGCGGCACCACCGCCTACGAGAAGCGCAACATCTCGGACATCGTGGCGGAGTGGGACGCGGACCTGTGCATCCAGTGCGGCAACTGCAGTTTTGTCTGCCCGCACAGCGTGATCCGTTCGAAGTACTACGACAAGTCGCGGCTGGAGGGCGCGCCGGCCGTCTTTCCGTCAGCCCCGCTGGACGCCGTTGGTACGCCGGATGCCCGGTACACGCTGCAGGTCTATGTCGAGGACTGCACCGGTTGCGGCCTGTGCGTGGAGGCTTGCCCGGCGCAGGCGCCGCTCGACCCGACCCGCAAGGCGATCAATCTCGCCGACCGGGCGCCGCTGGTGGCCCGGGAACGCGACAACATCGCGTTCTTCGAGACGCTGCCGGTCAACGAGCGATCGCGGGTGGACTTCGGCACAGTGCGCGGCTCGCAGTTCCTCGAGCCGCTGTTCGAGTTCTCCGGCGCCTGCGCCGGCTGCGGCGAGACGCCGTACCTGAAGCTGCTCTCGCAGCTGTTCGGTGACCGGCTGACGGTCGCCAACGCCACCGGCTGCTCGTCGATCTATGGCGGCAACCTGCCCACGACCCCGTGGACAACGAACGCCGCCGGGCGAGGGCCCGCCTGGTCGAACTCGCTGTTCGAGGACAATGCCGAGTTCGGGCTGGGCCTACGGGTTGCCGCCGACATGCACACCCAACTCGCCCGCACGCGACTGTCGCAGCTGCGCGAAACGGTGGGTGGCGACTTGGTCGACGCGATCCTTGACGCGACCCAGCTGCGTGAGTCGGAGCTGGCCGCGCAACGTGAGCTGCTGGCCGAGCTGCAGCGGCGGCTCGACGGGGTGACCGGACCGGCCGCGGACGACCTGCGCAGCGTGGCCGATCACCTGATCCGGCGCAGCGTGTGGATCGTCGGTGGTGACGGTTGGGCCTACGACATCGGATCGGGAGGGCTGGACCACGTGCTGGCCAGCGGCCGCGACGTGAACGTCCTCGTCCTCGACACCGAGGTCTACTCCAATACCGGCGGGCAGATGTCCAAGGCCACGCCCCTCGGTGCAGTCGCCAAGTTCGCCGCCGCGGGCAAGACCGTGCCGAAGAAGGATCTCGCGTTGCAGGCGATCGCCTATGGCAGCGTGTACGTGGCCCGCGTGGCGATGGGCGCCGATCCGCAGCAGACGCTACGTGCCTTCCGCGAGGCTGAGGCCTATGACGGGCCGTCGCTGGTGATCGCGTACAGCCATTGCATCGCGCACGGCATCGACATGAGCAAGGGCCTCGACCAGCAGTACCGCGCGGTGGCCAGCGGCCACTGGCCGTTGGTCCGCTACGACCCACTCGTCCGGGCGGCGGGCGGCAACCCGTTCCTGCTCGATTCGCCGCGACCACGCATCGCCCTCAGCGACTACGTGTACCGGGAGCTGCGGTACAAGATGCTCGCGAACTCCGCTCCGGCCGAGGCCGAACGACTGCTCGCCCTGGCGCAGGAGGCGGTCAACCAGCGCTGGGCGGTGTACGAGGAGATGGCGACCCGTGGTCCCGAACGCTTCGCGGCTGACGCCCGGAAGGACGGCTGATGGATCTCGCGACCGACTACATGGGGCTGGAACTGCGCAACCCGCTCGTCGCCTCGGCGTCGCCGCTGTCCCAGACCGTAGACGGCGTGCGGCGGCTGGGCGATGCAGGTGTGGGCGCCGTGGTGCTCTTCTCACTGTTCGAGGAGCAACTGCGCCGCGAGGCGTTGGAGTACGCCCGGCTCGTCGACGCTGGAACGGAGAGCTTCGCCGAATCGCTGTCCTACCTGCCGGCGGCGGCCGACGACGGGATGGGCCCGCACCGTTACCTGAGCCTATTGGAACGTGCGGCCGCGGCGGTCGAGATTCCGGTGATCGGCAGTCTCAACGGCATCTCACCCGATGGCTGGGTCGATTACGCCCGCGCCATGCAGGACGCCGGCGCGGCCGCTATCGAGCTGAATATCTACTACGTGCCAGGTGACCCGCGCATCGCCGGCCGCGATGTCGAGCAGCGGCACGTCGACATCCTCACCCGGGTCAAGACCAACGTGACCGTCCCGGTCGCGGTGAAGCTGAGCCCCCACTTCAGCTCCACCGGCGAGATGGCCTTGCGACTCGACCAGGCCGGCGCTGATGCGCTGGTCCTGTTCAACCGGTTCCTGCAGCCGGACATCGACCCCGAGACCCTCGCCGTCACGCCCACCATCGACCTGTCCACCCCGGCCGAGGCGCGGCTGCCACGCACGTGGATCGCCATCCTGCGCGGGCGGGTACGCGCGGCCCTCGCGGCCACAACCGGCGTCGAGGGTCCCGAGGACGTCGTCAAGTATCTGCTCGCCGGAGCGGACGTCGTAATGACCGCCTCAGCGCTGCTGCGCCACGGCCCGGCCCATGTGGCGGTGCTGCTGGACGGCCTGTCCGATTGGCTGAAGCGCAAGGGATTCACCGCGGTCGACGACGTGCGCGGACTGCTCGCTGTTCCAGCGAGCGTCGACGAGGCGGCGTACGAACGCGCCGGCTACGTCAGCACTCTGCAAGCCGGCAAGCAGACCTACCAGCCATGGTGAGGACGCGGTTCAGGGCGCCTTTGCGAGGCAACCCAGAGCGTCCAACTGGGCGTCCGCGCCGACGACGATGAGAACGGTGTGCGGATCGAGCACCGTCTCCTGACTGGGGTGGGCGAGGAACGCACCGGTGCCACTCGGTCGCACCGCGAGTAGCAACACCCCGGTCGTGTCGCCCAGCGCCGCCTGCAGCAGGGAGCGTCCGGCAAGCGGTGAACCAGGGGCGATTTCGACCTGCTCCATCCTGAACTCGACGGCCTCGTCGTGCATGACGATGTCGAGGAAATCGGCGACGTGCGGCTGAAGCGCGAACGCGGCCATCCGACGTCCCCCGATCAGCTGCGGGTTGACGGCCCGGTCGGCGCCGGCTCGGACCAGCTTGGACTTCGAGGACTCGGTGCGGGCGCGGGCGATGATCACCAGATCAGGACGCAGAGCTCGGCTGGACAACGTGACGTAGACGTTGTCGGCGTCGGTGTCGAGTGCGGCGACCAGCGCGTGGGCGCGGCGGATGCCGGCCGCTTCCAGGACGCGGTCATCGGTGACGTCGCCGAGTACGGACGGGTAATCGAGGCCCTCGAGCCGGGACGGGTTGCGGTCGATGACGACCAGGTTCTGCCGGGTCGCGCTGAGGTACTGCGCGCACGCCCGGCCCACCCGGCCCCAGCCGCAGATGATCACGTGGCCGCTCATTCGGTGTATCTGATGATCCATCCGCCGTCTTTTCAGGTGTAGCCGCAGGTGTCCCTCGATGAGACCTTCCAGCAGGACGCTCAACGTGTACAGCGCGGTGCCGACGCCAAGCAAGATCAGCAGGATGGTGAAGGTCTTCCCAACCGCGCTCAGTGGATGCAACTCGCGGAAGCCGACCGTGGTGACCGTGGTGACCGTCTGGTACAGGGCATCGAGAACGCTGAAGCCCAGTGCGACGTAGCCGATGGTGCCGACGAGCACGACCACGCCGAACGCGAGAAGCGCCCGCCAAATGCGCCGCATCGCGCCCACGATGTGCGGACCTCCGCCCTTGCCTGTCAGACCGCCGCGGTCATCACGGCACCCGCCCGCGCAGCGTCGCCAGCCGATTCGTGTACTCCGGCTCGTCGATCTCGCCGCGGGCGAACCGCTCGGCAAGCACCTGCTCGGGGGTGCTCATGCCGGGCGGCTGCCTGGGCGATGGCCCGCTGCGGCCGACGTAGCGGACCAGCAGCACGATGCCGGCGATCACCAACCCCCAGAACACCACGCCGCTGATCGTCATCAACGCGATTCCCCATCCGCTCATGTGGCCGTCGTAGTACATCACCGTGATCTCCTTCTCGGCCCCGCAACCCAGCCCGCAGCGGAGCCGCGGCGCGGCCCCTGTCGCCATTGTCGTTCCCGGATCTCATGGCGAGCAGAGACGTTCGGCCCTTTCCGCCGAGCCGAAGGACACCCGCCGCGCCGCGCATACGTGGGCTGCCTGCCCGCCCGGTCGATTGACGGCCGATCATCGCGGCGAGTTGCCGTCCCCAAGCTCGCGCGCGACCCTGGTCCTGACCGCCCAGAGGCGAAGGGCATCTCCCAAGCTTGGCGATCTTGTTCGGTGGCGACATTGTCCCACTCGGACAACTGACCGATCAGGAGTCGGCTACTTCAGCCGATGTGCAGCACGTCACGCTCGGCTAACGTCATCGTGCACATGGACACGATCGATGGGAACGACAGGTGACGGCTCAGGTGGCCCAACTGGCATCGCGGACCCGAGGCGCGGCGGAGTCCGTCTCGCCTCGGGCGAGCGCGCTGCTGCGCGCCGTCGCCGCACAGCTGGAATCCCAGGCTGACGCAATCGCCCGAAGCATGGTCCACGCGTACGAGGCGGAGATCCCGGCCTACCGTGCGATCGCGGACGCATCGTTGATCAGCGACATCCACTCGGTGTCCGCGGCGATGGTGCGGTGCTGGCTCACCGTCATGGCGAGCGGACGGCCCGTGGACGACGAGCTGCTCGAGCCGCTCACCGAAGGCGCCCGGCGACGCGCGGCTCAGGGCATTCCCCTCGAGTCCATGCTGCGGGCGTACCGCATCGGGGTGCGGGTGATGTGGAGCGAGATCACCGCATCGCCCGCCTGCCGGGGACGTGCCCTGCAAGAGGTCATGGCCCCGGTGGCCACGTGGGTGTTGGACTTCGCCGACCGCATCACGACAGCGGTGGCGGCCGCGTACACCGACGAGGCGGCGCACGTCGCGCGCGAACGGGAGCACCGGCGCTCGGGCCTGCTCAACGTGATCCTGGCCGGGCCCGGGCCGGAGCAGAGACGCGGCCCGGACGAGCTGGCGGCGCCGCACTGCGTGGTCGTCGCGAAGCTGCCGTCGAATCTGTCGCTGGAGGCGCTGGAGGAGGTCGGCCGCCAGCTGGAGGACCGTGCCGACGCCCTGCTCTGGACCGTCCGGCACTGCAGTGTGGTCGCCGCCGTCGGGACTGCGGGCGACGTCGGCCGCGAACAGCTGCACCAGCGGCTGGCCCGGCTGACCCACGACGGCCGGGTACTCGCCCTAGGTGTGGGCGACCGGGCCGAAGGGCCGGCCGAGACCCGGCAGAGCTATGCCGAAGCGTCCGACGCGCTGCAGGTCGGCCCGCACGT
The DNA here is from genome assembly GCA_963839175.1 of uncultured Actinomycetota bacterium. Lineage (GTDB taxonomy): Bacteria > Actinomycetota > Actinomycetes > Mycobacteriales > Jatrophihabitantaceae > CAWIUB01. The sequence goes on along the minus strand of CAWIUB010000008.1, from coordinate 44,938 downwards.
GACGCACAACCCGCAGCCGGTCTACGACTACCGCGACCTCGCGCCGGTGATCGCGTTGCTGGCCGAACCCGCGCGAGCCCGCCGATTCGCCGTCACGGCCCTCGAACCGTTGTCCTCCGTCATCGATCGAAAGTGGGTGCTGCCGACGGTTGAGGCGTATCTGTCCCGCCAGGGCCGGCTGAAGGAGGTCGCCGCGGCGCTGGGCGTCCACCAGAACACCGTCAAGTACCGGATCAACGAACTGCGCCCGTTCCTGGACACCACGATCGGCGACGGTGATCGGGCCGCGGCACTCCTGCTCGCGGTACGGGTCCGCCAGTATCTCGCCGCCCAATCCGCCCTCCCCTAGCACCCACCCACCCAGCACACCAGCAAACACAGCTCGGAGCGCGAGTTTCGTGCGCCCTCCCCGGGCGCATCGCCAGCCAACTCCGACCCACGACAGGAGCCACTGCGATGTCAAGAAGGCCCACCCGATCCCTCATCATCGGCGTCACCGCGCTGGCGCTGACCGCTGCCGCCTGCAGCTCCAGCAAATCCTCCGGAACCTCCGGCGGCGGAAAGACCGTCACGATCGGCGAGTCGACCACCCTGTCCGGATCGATCGCCGAACTCGGCCAGACCGGCCTGCAGGGAGTGCAACTGGCTGTCGACGACCTCAACGCCAAGGGCGGTGTGCTCGGAAAGACGATCAAGGTCGTCAGCGCGGACGATGCCGCCAAGCCCGCGACGGGGACGGCCAACGTCCGAAACATGATCTTGAATGACAAGGTGTCCGCGATCTTCGGGCCGGTGTCGAGCGCGGTGGCCGCTGCCGAGAAGACGTTGGCCGCCCAGTACAAGACGCCGATCTTCTTCCACACGTCCAACGACATCGGGCTGATGACGACGACGTTCACGAAGTACGCCTTCCAGGTGGTGCCGAACACCACGATGGAGCCGCGTGCCGTCGCCGCGTACCTCGCGAAGCAGGCCGGCGGCAAGCAGATCACCGTGGCGACGTTCGCGCCGGACTACAGTTTCGGCCACCACACCGTGGAGGGGTTCCTCGCCGCCCTGAAGGCCCTGAACGTCGACTACAAGCTGGTCGACCAGCAGTTCCCGCCGCTCGGCGAGACGAACATCGCGCCGTACTTGTCCAAGCTGGTCGCCGCCAGCCCGCAGTACGTGTTCAACGTGCAGTTCGGCGGCGACCTGGTGACGTTCACCAAGCAGGCCAACGGCTACGGGTTCTTCAAGAAGACGACCGCCATTGCCATGTTCGACTCCCCGGCGCTGAGCGCGCTCGGCGCGCAGGTGCCGGCCGGCGCGATCGGCTTCGACCGGGCCCCGTTCTGGGCGATGGGGTCGCAGCTGACCTCGTTCAACAACGAGTACAAGGCCAAGTACGGCCAGTGGCCTTCGGAGTGGGCGATCCTGGCCTACACGGCGGTCCAGTCCTGGGCGTACGCGGTCACCAAGGCCGGCAGCTTCGACGGCGGCAAGGTGGCCGACGCGCTCTCCGGTGCGACCGTGCCCACGATCCGCGGCGATCTGACGATCCGCGCCTGCGATCACCAGGCGCAAGTACCCGAGTACGTCGGCACCGTGTCGAGCACCCCGGACGCGACCTACCAGATTCCGCTGTGGGAGTCGTCGTCCGTGTTCACCGCACCGTTCGACCAGATCGCCGTCCCCTGCTCGACCAGCTGACGAGCTCATGCGCACGGTCATCCTCGATACTGTCGGCATCCTGACCTCGGCCGGTGTGCTGTTCATCGTGGCGGCAGGCCTGACGCTGGTCTTCGGGGCGATGCGATTGATCAACATCGCCCACGGCAGCCTCTACATGATCGGTGCGTTCGTCATGACGACGGTCGCGGGAGTCGCCACGGGGCTGCGCTTCTGGCTGGCGCTGGTCGTCGCGACTGTGGTCGTCGGGCTGATCGGCGCCACCGTCGAGGTGACCGTGCTGCGTCGCATCTACGGCAAGGAACACCTGACGCAGCTGCTTGCCACGTTCGGGCTGTTCCTGATCATCGCCGATCTGGCCCTGCGGGTGTGGGGCAACAAGAGCCGGTCGGTGAGTGCCCCGAGCATCGTCTCGGGGCACGTCACCGTCGGCGGAGCGACATTCCCCACGTACGACGTGGTCGTCGTCGCCGCGGCCGTGCTCGTCGGGGTCGGCCTGTGGTTCCTGCTGCAACGGACGCCGCTCGGCTGGCGGATCCGCGCGGCGGTAGAGGATCCGGAGTTGCTCGCCGCGAGCGGGACGAACTTGAGACTCCTCCGGACCGGCGTCTTCGTGCTCGGCGCCCTGCTGGCGGGGCTTGCCGGCGCGCTGGTCGCGCCGCAGGTCGCGGTCACGCCCGGCATGGACGCCGCGATCGTGGTCTCGGCGTTCATCGTCGCGGTGGTCGGCGGCCTGGGCTCGGTGGTGGGCGCGGCGCTGGGCGCGCTGATCATCGGCGCGGCGCAGACGATCGGCACGTCGGTCGCACCGAGCTGGGCCTCCAGCTTCACCTACCTCGCCATGATCGTGATCCTCGCGGCCCGTCCCTCGGGGCTGCTCGGGACCCCGGAGCGCTGACGATGGCTGACGTCCGAACTACCTTGCCCGATGCGGACGCCGCGACTGCGCGGCTCGAACCCGCCGACCCCCTCCCCGTGAGCCGGGTCCGCCGGCTTACGGCGGCCACCGCAGGGCCGCTGCTGCTCGTCGCCGTTCTGGTCATCGCCGGGCAAGTGCTCAGCCTCACGAACGTCCTCACGCTCGAGAACGCGGTGGGACTCGCCGTGTTCGCGGTGGCGACCAACCTGCTGGTGGGCTACGGCGGGCTGGTGTCCTTCGGCCAGGCCGCCTTCTACGGCGCTGGCTCCTACACCGTGGCGCTCGGCTGGCTGCACTGGCAACTGTCATTCTGGCTGACCTTCGTCCTCGCGCCCATCATCGGCGCGGTGCTGTCCTTCCTGGTCGGGCTCATAGCCCTGCGCAGCAGGCGGCTGTACTTCGCGTTGCTGACCCTGGCCTTCTCGCAGCTGTTCTACGTACTGGCCGAGGAACGGTACAGCTTCACCCAGGGTGCCAACGGCGTGATCGGCCCGATGATCCCCGACTCTCTTGTCGATCCACGCACCTCGTTCCTGTTCGTTCTCGCGGTCGCGGCCGGCTGCCTGCTGATCCTGTGGAAGGTCACCGCGTCACCGTTCGGGTTGGTGCTGCGCGCGATCCGGGAGAACCGCGAGCGGGCGGAGGCGCTCGGCGTCAACGTCTTCGCCCACCAGCTGATCGCGTTCGTGATCGCCGGGGCGTTCTGTTCGGTGGCGGGTGCGCTATTCGTTGTCTACAGCCAGTCGGCCTACCCCGAACTGCTCGACTGGACCCAGTCCGGGTACGCGGTCTTCATGGTCGTCATCGGCGGGATGTTCAGCTTCCTCGGCCCGGCCTTGGGCGCCGGCGTCTACACGCTGGGCAATCAGTATCTGGTCAATCACACCCATGACTGGCAGCTGATCCTCGGCGCGGTGTTGCTGATCATCGTGCTGCTGCGCCCGGACGGGTTGGCGGGCCTGCTGTCGCCCTCGCGCTGGTGGCGCTGGCTCCGGCGGCGAGCCGAATCCGCCGAGGAGGATTCGTGAGCGAGCATCGTAGTGCCAAAGGCGCGAGGAGCGCAGCGAACTCGGCGATGAGCGCTCGCGCGAAGAGCCAGGTCTGCAAATGAGCACTGCCCTGTTGCAGGCGCGTGGGCTGACCCGCCGGTTCGGCGCATTCACCGCGGTCGATGGCGTGGACCTCGACGTGGCCGAGGGCAGCATCCATTCGATCATCGGACCGAACGGCGCGGGAAAGACAACGCTGTTCCGGCTGCTCACCGGCCTGCTGCGGGCGACGTCTGGAACGCTGTACTTCGACGGCGCGAACATCGCCGGCAGTCCCCCGCACGTCATCGCCCGGCGTGGGCTCGCCCAGTCCTTCCAGCTGACGACGATCTTCCCGCGGCTCACGGTGCTCGAATCCGTGCAGGCAGCGATCATCGCCCGGGAACGCCGCACTCACGATCTGCTCAGCTGGTTCCATCGCACGAGCGCGCCCGAAGGCCGGCAGGTGCTCGCCCGGGTGGGCCTGGAAGCGATGGCCGACCGTGCGGCCCGCACCCTCTCGCACGGCGACCAGCGGGCCCTCGACGTGGCACTGGCGCTGGCGGTCCGTCCGCGGCTGCTGCTGCTCGACGAGCCGACGGCCGGCATGTCGGCGAGCGAGACCGGACGCACGATCGAGCTGATCAGCGACCTTGCCCGGACCGAAGGGCTCACCGTGTTGTTCTCCGAGCATGACATGGACGTGGTGTTCGCCATCTCCGAGACGATCACCGTCCTGCACCAGGGACGGGTGATCGCGCACGGGCCGGCGGCCGACGTCCGCGCCAACGACGAGGTGATGGCCATCTACCTCGGTGGGGCAGCCGAACGGGAGGCCAGCTGATGCTCGAGGTTCGTGATCTGCACACCTACTACGGCTCCAGCCACGTCGTCCAGGGCGTGAGCCTCAGCGTGGCGCCGGGTGAGGTGGTGACGCTGCTCGGCCGCAACGGTGCCGGCAAGACGACGACGCTGCGCAGCATCGTCGCCCTGACGCCGCCCCGGCGCGGCCAGGTGATCCTCGATGGCAAGGACATCACCGGCAGGGCGCCGCACGTCGCGTCCCGGTCGGGTATCGCGTTCGTCCCCAGCGGGCGCCGGGTCTTCGGGACCCTGACGGTCGGGGAGAACCTGCGCCTCGCGGTCTCCAGCGCGGCGCACCGGTCAGGTGCCTGGACGATTGACCGTGTACACGACACGTTCCCAAAGCTCGCGACGCTCGCCCGGCGCCGGGCGGGCCTGCTGTCCGGTGGCGAGCAGCAGATGCTCAAGATCGGCCGCGCGCTGCTGAGCAACCCCACCGTGCTGCTGCTCGACGAGCCGACCGAGGGCCTGTCCCCCGCCGTCGTGAGCGAGCTGGGCGGCTGGCTGCATCAGCTGCGCGAGCAGCGGCTCGGTGTGCTGCTCACCGAGCAGAACGCGGTGTTCGCGCTGCGCCACGCCGACCGCGGCTACATCCTCGAGAAGGGTCGCTGCCGGGCCGAAGGAACGCGCGAGCAGCTGTCGTCCGGCTCGGCGCTGCGCACCTATCTCGGCGTGGGTGGCGATGGTCACTGGGTCGAGCAGACCATCTCGAAGGAGCCCGCATGAGCGAGCGAGCATCGCACGCGGCGGATGGCCGCCGCAGGAGACACGGAGCGGAACGAGCGGCCGATGAGCGCTTGCGCGAAGAGGTTAGCCATGAGTGACGTTCTTGACGGTCCGGCTGCCGAAGGCGGGGTTGCTGCTCCGCCCGTCGCCGACCTAACCGGCCGTGAGGTCGTCGTGACCGGCGGCGCGAGCGGCATCGGTGCGGCATGCGCACGGCGGCTGGCCAACGCCGGCGCGCGGGTCGTCGTGGTCGACCTGGACCTGAACGGCGCGGCATCATTGGCCGAGTCGATCGGCGGGCAAGCCGTGCAAGCGGACCTGAGCCGTGCGGACTTCGACGCCGCAGCACTGGCCGGCAACGCGGACGTGCTGATCAACAACGCCGGGCTGCAGCACGTCGCTCCGGTCGCCGAGTTCCCGCTGGAGCGTTTCCGCACGATCCTCGCGGTGATGCTGGAAGCTCCATTCCGGCTCATCCAGGCCGCGCTACCGCACATGTACGCCCAGGGGTTCGGCCGGATCGTCAACATCTCCTCCGTGCACGGCCTGCGGGCGGCCGGATTGTTTGAGCCTGGCGCCGATGACGGATTTGCAGCCGGCTTCGACGACTCCGGAGCCGACGAACATGCCGAGTTTGCGGTAGTGGCGTAGCGCATCCGGTGGGCGTTGGATTCGAAGTAGGTCACGGCTTTGTCTACGTCGGTGGCCTTGGTGCCGAGGAGGGGGTAGAGGCGGCGGCGCGGGAGAGGGCCTCGATGTCGCCGTTGTCGAGGTCGGCCAGTCGCTCGTCCAGCCAGGCGGCGGGGTCGGCACGATGAACGCGAGCTGCTCGGCGAGGGCGTGCAGGTGTTCGCGGCATGGAACAGGTCGACGATCTGGGTGGCGGCCGGGAAGCGCTGGTCGGCGAGGTTCCAGATCCAGCGGGCGCCGTCGCCGAGGACGATGAGTTGGCGGATGTGTTCGGCGCCGCGGCGGTGGGCTTCGGCCTCGACGAGCTCGGCGAAGGTCTCGACCGGGTCCAGGGTGGCTAGGTAGCTGGTCGAGTCGACATCGCGCACCGGCCGGTCGTGCTCGTCGAGGCTGCTTTGGGTGAACAGGCAGGCGAGTTTCGCCTCTCGGGTACGGCCCGCCCGTCGGGGTGTTTGCCGGTTCGGCCGGCGGTCTGGGCCGGTGTCATGGGGACGCCGGTGCCGTCGACGGCGAGGTAGAGCATGTCCGGGATCGGGCCGAGCGGCGGCAGGGGAATGACGCGGCGGGTCAGGATCGCCTGCGTCTGCTCGGCGAGCACGGCGGCGGCCGCGATCCCGTCGGCCTCGGCGGACCGCTCCACGCGTTTGGTCGTAAGGGTGATCCCGGCGAGGTCGGTGAGCAGGGCGGCGGCTTGGGCGAAGGGCGCGGCAGCGCCGGCGCGGGCGCTCATCGCCCGCAGTCCCGGTGACAGTGACGCGCCGGCCACGTCCAACTGTTCGTCGACCGGTGCCAGGCCGTGCTGGCAGTCGGGGCAGTGGTACCAGGCGCGGCGCAGCATGATCGGGCCGAGGACCGTGTCCAGGCGCTTGGTGCGGTAGGCGACGAAGCTGGCCACATGCCCGGCGCCGCAGTCGATCCGCGGCCCGCGGTGCCCGGCCTCGGCAGCCAGCAGCCTTTCCAGCAACGACCCGCCGAGGGCGGTCATCGCGGCACGGATCGCCGTCTCCACCGCCGCCAAACCCCGCTGTCGCCCGGTGCCCGGCCCGGGGCCCAGGGCGTGGGCGGCCAGCTCGCTCAGCCGCGCGAGTTCGGCCGCGAACGCCTCGGCAAGCGCTTCGAAGAGCCCCCTTTTTCGCCGTCGCTGCCGGCCGTTGCATCCGCGTGGTAGCCACCGCTGCCGCCCTCGGCCAGCGGCGAGACTGGCCTGGCCGCGCAGATCGATTCATTCACCTGCACCAGCTCGCCGTTCAAGTCGGCCTACGTCGCCGCCAAACACGGCCTGGAGGGGCTGTCGAAAGTCGTCGCCCTCGAAGGTGCCCGGCACGGCGTCACGTCCAACACGGTCTGCCCGGCCTACGTGCGGACCCCGTTGGTCGAGGGACAGATCGCCGAGCAGGCCCGCGCCCACGGCTTGCCGCCCGGGCGGGTCGTCACCGACGTGATGCTTGCCGAACCCGCGATCAAACGTCTCATCGAGCCCGCCGAGGTCGCTGAACTGGTGCATTACCTGTGCTCGCCGCACGCCGGCTTTGCCACCGGCGCGTCCTGGGTGCTGGACGGCGGCTGGACTGCCCGCTGACCTGGCTAGTCTGTGCATCAGTTGGATCAATCAGTGGGTGAAGGAGGCGTACATGAGGGCGCGCGAGATCATGACCCATCCCGTGGTCACGGTCCACACCGACACACCCGTCCAACGGGCGGCGGTGCTGCTGGCGCAATACGGCATCACGTCGCTGCCCGTGGTCAACGAGGAGGACCACGTCGTTGGCATCGTCAGCGAAGGCGACCTGATCCGCGACCGGATGCCGCACGACCCGCGCAGCCATGTGCTGCCGGCGCCTCACGAGCAACCCGACCCATCGCGCCTGGTCCGGCAGGTGATGACCGAGACCGTGGTCTGCGTAAACCACGACGCCGACACCGCCGACCTCGCCGAGCTGATGCTCGTCAACAACGTTCGGGCCGTGCCGATCGTCGACGGCTCGCAGCTGGTCGGGATCGTCAGTCGCCGCGATCTGCTGCGCACCCTGGTCCGCGACGACGACGCAATCACCGCCGAGGTCCAGCAGCGACTGGACGACTACGCCTCCGAGCCCGGCCGGTGGAGCGTCTTTGTCGACGACGGCGTAGTCACCATCACCGGCCACTTCGACGACGAGGCCCAGGAGCAGATCGCCATCGTGCTGGCCCGCACCGTACCCGGCGTCATCCGGGTGCACACCCGCCGCCATCGAGCGGTCGACTAGCCGGTCGCATCACGTCGGCAGACCCAGCCGGGGCGTCGGTCAACCGGGCGGCCGTCGTCCGGGTGAGCGGGCGCCGGCGCCGTCGCGCCAGATGAGACGGTGGACGCCGAGGTGGCGGGGCAGGGACCGCAGGCCCGGGATGAATGGCAGCAGGATCAGCGCGAGGGTGAGCACGGCCATCAGCGCCCCAGACGAGCGCATCGGCGTTATCCGACGTGGAGAACGGCTTGATCTGATACCAGAACGTGTACAGCCACATCCACGGCTGGCCCGGGTAGTTGCCCGTCTCGTTCATCATCCCCCACTGGTCCCCGCCCAGGTGGTCGGCGCGGGCCTGGTCTTCGAGGTAGGCGCCGTCGGAGAGCAGCAGCAGCGGCTTGGTCTCGTCGCTGACGTAGAACGTGCCACTTGAGGTGAGCAGCCCTTCGAGCCCGCCGCTGCGGGCGAGGGCGAGGAAGCTCGTCGCCAGTGCAGGTACCGGGCCGTAGTCGCCGGGCTTGACCTTGGCCGGGTCGCCGTCGGGAGCGGCGGCGAGGGCGTCGGAGTAGTCGCCGGCCCATTTGGCCTGCTGGTCCGCGTCGGCGCTGCGCCAGGTCTGCAGCGCGCCCGTCAGGTCGGATTCGCCAGTGATCGTGCTCAGCGGTGTGATCACTAGATCGTTGGCGCTGTCGATCGGGATACGGACACTGCCCCAGCGTTGCAGCGGCAGCGGCCCGAGCTTCTGCCCGTCACTGGCCCGGTTGTACGGGGCGCCGTAGCTTGCGCTGGTGCTCGTGCCGGCGAGCTCCGCCGCAGCGGTGGCGACCACGTCGTTCGGCGCGGCCGCGGCCCAGTTCGCGAGTGTGATCGCCTTGCGGTCGGGCGAGGAGAACACCGCCGCGAGCAGCACAGTCAGCACGCCTACGACGACCACAGCGACGACGAATTCCTTGACCAGGTCGTACGGGCGCGTGGGGAACACGTGGGTGTCCGGGGTCATGTCGCGGCGTCGCCGGCGGGCTGGGGCGCCGCTTTCGTGGCTCATCGCGAACCCACCACGGGATCGGCCGCACCGGCAACCACGGGCGTTGCCGGCGCCGCGTCAGCCGATGACTCCTGCGCCTGTTCGGGTGGCACGGCGTCGAAGGGCGGTACCACGCCGCGCCGGCGGACCAGGATCACGTGTGCCACGACGAGCACGCCGACGATCAGCGGCAGCAGCATGACGTGCCACAGCAGCATCTGCCCGGTGTTCAACACGTTGAACACCGCACCGACACCCACGGAGTTCACGCCGTCCTTGGCCTGGGTGGAGATCCATTGCGAGTCGAAGTTGGTCTGTGACAGGTAGCCGGTGAACGCGGTCGCGATCGATCCGACGAAGGCCACCGCGCCAGTGATCCACGTCCACGCCCGCTTGCCACGCCAGGCCGCCATGAAAAACATGCCCCACAGGTGGATCACCATGAAGACGAAGAACAGCTCGACGCTCCACAGGTGCGTCGAATTGAAGAAGTGACCGACCGACGAGGTGTGCCACCACGTCGCGCCACCCACCGTGAGCACCACGCCGGAGACGAGTACGTACACCAACGCGGCGAGCGTCGCGACGCCGAACACGTAGATCCACGACCGCACGTACGCCGGCTGCCGGTCCGGCAGCCACTGGCCCGCCGGCACGACCCGGCTCAACCGGGTGCGCAACCACACGGTCCAGCTGCGCCGCGGCTCCGGCTCAACGCTGGACATCGGAGCCCTCGTCGGCAGGTTCGTCGTTTCGCCCATGCGGGAACGGCAACACCAGGGCCAGCACAAACACCACCACCATCAGGACGATGATCAGGAAGTTGGTGAGCGAGATCTGCACCACACCCCAGTCCAGAAAGTAGGCATGGTGACCCAGCAGCCCCGTTGCGAGGGTCATGATCGCCGCCGCCGATCACCGAGCAGTCCAGCAGTTCCCATCGCGACCTCCTCTTCTGTCGGCCCAAACCAGACGCCGTGACAGCAGCGCCGTCCAGGGCACAACGTCCCGACGAAAGTCCTGTGCACATGCGGCTTCGGTGGGTGGTCGTCGGGGCGCGGTTCAGTCTCGACCACGGCGGGCGATCATGGTGCGGGGCTCGGCCGATTCAGAGGAAACTGAGAGCAAACGCATCGGGCGGCTCGCCCGCGGCCGAGACGGCGAGCACTCGCGCCAACCTCGCGCAGTCAGCTGCGCCAGGTCGATCCGTCGGCGGCGACCGCGAAGGCCGAATAACCGACCAGGTCCTCGATCCAAGCGCGTGCGGCGTCACCCATGCCGAATGCGGCGGTGGCGTAGGCGTCGGCATAGGTCAGTCGCGGCCCGATCACGGTCACACTCGCCAGCGCCGTGGGGTGCTCGCCGGTGTGCGGATCGAGGATGTGTTGGCCGCGCTCGGCTGTTCCGGAGGTCGCGACGGCGAGGTCCGACCCCACGACCGTGCCTGCCAGGTAGCCGGGCCGCAGTGGATGGGTGATGCCGATGCGCCAGGGCTGGCCGGGGGCATACTGGCCGGCGCATTGCACGTCTCCCCCGCCGTTGATGCAGTGGTTGTCTGACCCGGCGCTGCGCAGCAGCTCGCTGGCCTGCTCGATGGCCCACCCCTTGACCGCGCCGGAGGGGTCGAGGGTGCCGGTCGCGTACGCGGAGAAGTACCCGCAGCTGACGTCGTGCAGCTGGTCGCACAGCTGCAGCACCTCACGCACCTGCGGCGCGCACTGCGCGACGGTGAGCTCGCCGCGTCCCAGGCGGCTGATCTGGCTGCCGGGCTGGTAGGTCGAGAAGGTGGTGTCGACCCAGTGCAGCCACCGCAGGACCTCGTCGACGGCCTCCTCGTCGAAGTCGGAGTCGCGGACCTCGATCGTGAAGACGGTGCCCATGCAGTGCTCGACCTGGCGCATGCCGGCGAGGTCGGTGGCGGTCATTGGATGCCCGCCTGGTTCAGCGCGCTTTGCAGGGACTGGAGGTAGCCGTCGCTGGTGTAGGTCGCTCCGGAGACCGTGTTGATGTTCGCGTTCTGCGCGGCCAGTGTCTCCTGCAGCAGGATGGGCCCGGCGTAGCTGTTGATCTGCTGCGAGCGCCCGTCGTAGGCGGTGAGCTGCACGAACGAAACCTGGTCGATCTTGCTGCCGGAGACGGTGAGCTGGATCTGCACCACGCCGTATCGGGTGTCGATCGCGTCGCCGACGACCGTCTTGGTGGCGGAGCCCGATGTGGATGGCGAGCTCGGGTTGGGCGGGCCGCTGGTCGTCTGCGTCGGCCGGGACGGACTGGAGGCGCCGGTGCCACCGGGCAGCGCCGCCGACGGCAGGCCGGTGCTGGCGCCGATCGGGTGCCCGTGTGACTTGAAGCTGAGCAGGGCCACCAGCCCGAACACGGTCCCGGTGATGGCGAGCAAAACGCGTTTCACGGCTCGTCCACCTCAGAGGGTGAAGGATTCGGAGTGGATGTGCCGGCGCGGAACACCGGCCTGCAACAGGGAGGCCTGGGCGGCGGCCATCATGCCCTGCGGTCCGCACAGGAACACGTCGTGGTGGCGCAGGTCGGGCACCAGGCGCTGTAGCCGGCGTGGGGCGAGCGGGTCGTTGGCGCCGTGCCGGGGCGGGCCGGTCAGGTAGTGCACCCGGGCGCCCCGCTGCGCGGCGATCCAGTCCAGCTCCTCCCGCAACACCACGTCCGCGGGCGTGTTGACTCGGTACACAAGTGTGACGTCGCCAGGGCTGGCGGGCAGCGTCTCGAACAGGGCGCGCAGCGGCGTGATGCCCACCCCGCCGGCCAGCAGCAGCACCTTGCGGCGGCGCCGGCGGGCCGCAGTGAACGACCCGTACGGGCCTTCGGCGAGCACCCGGGTGCCCGGACGTAGCGCGAGCAACGCCGCACTGTGGTCTCCGGCGATCTTCACCGTGATGCGCAGCATGTCCGAACGCGGCGGCGCCGACAGCGAATACGGGTTGGCCGCCCACCACAGGTTGCGGGTGAGGAACCGCCAGCGGAAGAACTGGCCCGGCTCGGCCTGCAACTCGTCCAGATGCCGGCCAGAGACATACACCGACACGACCTCTGCCGACTCCCGATCCACCCCGACCACCCGCAGCTGGCATCGGGCCAGGGCGAGGAGCGGGGTGACGACTCGATACCACAGCAGCAGCGCCGCGACGCAGATGTAGAGGATCGACCACAGCCAGCGGGCCCTCGGGTTTGCGATGAAGTCGGCCCCGGTGGCGAATTGGTGGCTGAACGCGAGTGCCACCGCCAGGTAGGTGTAGAGGTGGAGGAAGTGCCACGTCTCGTAGCTGAGCCGGCGCCGCGCCGCCCGGGCCGAAACGATCCCGACGCCGACCAGCAGCAACACCGCCACGGTAGCCATCAGCACGTCGGGATACGAGGTCAGCAGCGTCGCGGTCTGGCTCGCGACGTTGGTGTGCGCCGTAACCGCGTACCCCCAGATGATCAGCAGGGTGTGCGCCACCGCGAGGCTGACCGTGTATCGCCCGCCCATCGAGTGCCAGCGCGCGAGCCGGTCGGTGCCTACGCCGCGTTCCAGCGCCGGAACGCGGGCCATGAGCGCCAGCAGCACCACTACCGCGTACCCGGCCAGCAACCCGGTGATCCGCCCGGCGTTGGTCAGCCAATCGCCCAAGCCGCGGACAACCAGCGTGTCGTGCCACCACAGCGCCAGCACCGCGAGCCCGCCGGCACCGATAGCAGCCAGCGCCAGACCCGGCCCGATGCGCACCGGCCCCACGGCGGGCGCCGGTGACCGGCCGACCCGGGTCGGCAATGTGGCAGTCACCGGCACCTCCCCTCCCGCGTAGCTGGCACGCGTCCCAGCGTGCGCGGCCGGGCTCTGCGGTGCCTCTGTGCAGGCTGTGACGTTCCTGCGTGCACAGCAGGTTGAGAGCGGATTCAGATGTTGACCAGCCGCCGGGCGGGCATGCTGGTTACCGTGAGCCGCTCGCCTTCGCAGCCGAATGCACCACTGGCGGTGCGGCCGGACGGCACACCACTGCGCGCCCTGGTTGTCGATGACGAGCCCACCCTGGCCGATGTGCTTACCAGCATGCTCACCTTCGAAGGCTGGGAGGCGCGCTCGGCGCTCGACGGGGCGAGCGCGGTGCGGATCGGCCGCGAGTTCGTGCCCGACGCGGTGGTGCTCGACGTCATGCTCCCCGACTTGGACGGCATGCAGGTGCTGCATCGGCTGCGCGCGGACAACCCCGTGGTGTGCGTGCTGTTCCTGACCGCCCGGGACTCGGTGGAGGACCGGATCGCCGGCATCACGGCAGGCGGTGACGACTACGTCACCAAGCCGTTCAGCCTGGAAGAGGTGCTGGCCCGGCTGCGTGGGCTCGTCCGCCGGGCCGGCATCGCCCGCTTCCACAGCGGATCGCAGATCGTCGTGGGCGATCTCACGATGGACGAAGACGCCCGCGAGGTGCACCGTGCCGGGGAGTTGATCGAGCTCACCGCCACCGAGTTCGAGCTGCTGCGCTTCCTGATGCGCAACCCACGCCGGGTGCTGTCCAAAGCTCAGATCCTCGACCGGGTATGGAGCTACGACTTCGGCGGCCGGGCGCACGTGGTGGAGCTCTACATCAGCTACCTGCGCAAGAAGATCGACAACGGCCGGCCGCCGATGATCCACACCGTGCGCAGCGCGGGCTACATCCTCAAACCGGCGAGCTGATGCCCCGGCCGTGGCGACTACCGTTCGGCCGTGTGGCGCTGCGCGGCCGGGTGAGCAGGCTCAGCCTGCGCAGCCGGCTGGTCGCCGTCCTGCTCACCCTGCTGTTCCTCAGCTGCGCGGTGGTCGCCGTCGCCACGTCACTAGCGCTGCGCAGCTCTCTGCTCGATCGCCTCGACCAGCAGCTCGTCGCAGCCGGCGCCCGGTACGCCGCCTCGCTGGAGAACCCGAGTGACGCCGACGCCGACGACAGCCAGTTCGCGTCGGTCGTCGGGCAGCCGTCCGGGACCTTGGGCGCCCGCCTCCGCAATGGCACCGTCACCACCATCGGGATCGTCGCCGCAGGGAGTGACTATCCGCCGCCGTCCGCGCAGGATCGGGCGGCACTCGCCGGACTGACCGTCACCGGCAAACCCACGACGGTGCGGCTGCCCGACCTGGGCAAGTACCGCGTCATCGTCGCCGCGGGGCCTGCTGGTGACCTGCTCGTCACCGGCCTGCCGCAACACGAGGTGGACGAGACCGTCTACCGGCTGGCCTGGATAGAGGGGATCGTGTTCGTGGCCGCGCTGTTCGTCACGGGTCTCGCCGGCGCCGTATGCGTTCGGCTCTCCCTGCGTCCGCTGACCCGCGTGGCCGGCACCGCACTTCGGGTGTCCGAACTGCCGTTGGGCAGCGGGGAGGTCTCGCTGCCGGAACGGGTCCCCAACCTGGCACCCGGCACGGAGGTCGGTCAGGTCGCCGACGCGTTCAACCACATGCTCGAGCACGTCGAATCCGCGTTGGGCGAACGGCAGGCCAGCGAAGACCGGCTGCGGCATTTCGTCGCCGACGCGAGCCATGAACTGCGCACACCGGTCGCCGTGATCCGCAGTCACGCTGAATACGCGCAGCGTGCGGCCGGCGCATTGCCCGAGCAGGTCGAGCAGGCGCTGCTGCGCATCGGCTCAGAATCCGACCGGATGGGCCACTTGGTCGAGGACCTGCTGCTGCTCGCCCGACTGGACTCCGGCCGACCGCTCGCGGCCGGGGACGTCGACCTGAGCCGGCTGGCCATCGACGCGGTCAGCGACGCCCGCGTCGCCGGCGCGGATCACCGCTGGCAGCTGGAGCTGCCCGACCAACCCGTCATCGTGCGCGGAGACGAGGACCGTCTGCACCAGGCGCTGGCCAACCTGCTCGCCAACGCCCGTACCCATACGCCTCACGGCACCACCGTCACCACCGAAGTGAGGGAGGACGTGACTGCCGGGATCGTCGACCTGCGAGTCCGTGACACCGGCCCGGGCGTCGCGCCCGCCATCCTCGGCCACGTCTTCGACCGGTTCGTGCGTGCCGACGGAGCCCGCACCCACGCCTCGGGCAGCACCGGTCTGGGGCTCGCGATCGTCGACGCGATCGTCCGCGCGCATGGCGGGTGGATCGCCGTGAACAGTGAGCCGGGGTGGACCGAGTTCACGATCCGGCTGCCCGCCGCCAGCAGCTAGCTTGCTGTCCGCCGCAACGCTAGCGCTGGGTCCGGTCGTCGAGCACGTCACCGATCGGACGGCGTCGAGTCGCGGGCGTCACGGGAGCTCGTCCCACGCGAAGCAGCGCGTCCGGGTGCATCATCAAGCGCAGCTCCCGGCGCAATTGGTCGCGAACCGCTGGGACTTCGACCATTTGGGTAAACAGGCTCGCGACGTAGCCGGCGCGGGTGATCTCCAGCCACACCCGCTCCAGCGCCTCGCCGGCCCGCAGCCATGCGCGCGGGCTTTCCTCGTGGGTGCCGAGGAGCAGCAAGCATTGGTCCTGGCTGGAGCGCGTGTCGGCGGGCAGGAACCCGGTGCCTTGGCTGTCGAAGTCGCGGATCGGGACATCGTCGCCGGACTGGCCATCGACGTGCGGCACCACCAGCGCGGTCACCCCGTCCTGGCGCTGAGGATCGCTGGTGGTCCAGCGGCGTAGCTCCGCGCGGTAGGCCGGGTCGGCATTCTGCAGCGCGTCCGCACGCTGGGTCAGCCTGGCGACCGCCTGGCGATCGTCGGCGCTGCGCACGGCATGCAGCACGGCACCTTCGGCGTCGGCGGACGTCCCGAGTTGCTCGATCAGCTCGTCGGGCACCGACGATTCGGTGAAGCGCCGGCGGTTCGTCTGGCGGTGCTCGATGGCGACATCGAGCTCCGCCAGGCGGGTGTCCGCCGTCCGATCGTCCACGACGTCGATCACGGCGAGCAGATCCGGGCGCGATGGCTCGGGTTGGCGGGCGACGCTGACCGCCAGGCCCGCGGCGGCAAGGGAGACCCGGGTGTTGAGCAGTGCACACCCGCAGCTGAGATGCAGCTGTCGGCCGGTCGGATCGAGCACGGCGAGTTGCCGGCTGCGATCGGCCAGCATCTGCAGCCGCGACGGGGTGAGGACGAATCGCCAGGGCTGGGTGTTGTGGATGGACGGAGCGAGGACTGCCCGGGCCACGGCGGTGCGCAGGGCGGCGGTGCGTGCGTGGGTGGGCGAGGTTGTCACGCCGTCCAGCACACTCCTAACGGGTCGCGTCGTCTAGAGCCGTTCGGTCCTGCCAGCAGGACCGTCGCCGCGCTCGGCGCGGGCCTTGACACCGAGCAGCAACTTGCGGGTCATCAGCAGCGTGATCGGATCGATCAGCTCACCGGCCAGCCGTTCCAGTCCATGCGGGCGAGGCGATCGGCTGCGGGAGATCAGCCGGCAACGCTCGGCGCCGAGGGGGTGGATGTGGAACGACCAGACCGCCTGCCACGGCTCGGCTCGCAGCACGATCACTCGACCCGGCTCGACGCGGTCTACGGCCAGCGCCAGCCCATCGCGCAGGCCGAGCCACCCGCGGCGCACGAGCCGGACCTGCTCACCGGCGGCCAGCTGCTGCCATTCGGGCCGGATCTCCTGCGCGCTGTGGATCTGCAAACCGACCAAGTTCTCCAGCCAGTCGTAGCTGTACATGCCGCCGCGGTCCTGGCCGATCTGCACCAGCCAGCGCCACACCTGCTCAGCGGGTGCGTCGATCGTGACAGCCCGGGTAACCACGTCGGCCGGGTCAGCCACCAGCTCGTCGCCCGGCAGCACCGCCCGGCACTCGGACTTGCTGGCGCCCCAGTCGCGGTAATACCGGCGGGACGCGGCGAGAGCCGTGCCTACCCCGCCGGCGATGAGCAGTTGCGGCATCATGCGACAACCTTGTCGCACGCGGGCATCGAGCGCCACGGGCTGAGGTAACTCACTGGCGCTCGGCCGAACGGGCCGAGTCAGCGAACCGCACTTGGCCCGAGCGGACAATGTTCGGCTCGGCCAAGATAATGCGATCAGATCATGACTCGCAGCCCATTGACACCTGCCTACTACGCGAGGGGTGAGAGCGCGATGACGAACTACACGACCATGGATGTGGCGGTGCGTGGCGGCGAGCTGCGCGTCGGCGTGTGGGACAGCGACGATGTGGCCGCGGGCGCGCCGCCAGAACGTGCGGTGCTCGCCCTGCACGGGGTGACCGCCTCGCACCGGTCGTGGAGCCTGATCGCTGCCTCGCTCACCGAACAGGACGGCGTGCGAGTGTTTGCCCCGGATCTGCGTGGCCGCGGCCACAGCGCCGACCTCCCCGGACCCTGGGGCATGCCGCAGCACGCCGACGACGCCGCTGCCGCACTCGGTGCCCTCGGCGTCACCCAGGCGGTCGTGGTCGGGCACTCCATGGGCGGCTTCGTCGCGATGGTCTTCGCCCACCGCCACCCGCAGCTCACGTCCGCGCTGGTGCTCGTCGACGGCGGCATTCCCCTGCCACCGCCACCCGGTGTCTCCCCGGAGCAGCTGCTCAAGGCGACGCTCGGCCCGGCCGCGGAACGGCTCGCGATGACCTTCCCCACCCGGCAGGCCTACCAGGACTTCTGGCGCCAGCACCCTGCACTGTCGGCCGAATGGTCCGACGCGATCGCGGATTACGTCGACTACGACCTGGTCGGCACCGAACCCAACCTGCACAGCAGCTGCCGTTACGAGGCCGTCGCCGAAGACTCCCGGCAGTTGGGCGAAGACGGCAGCCTGCTCGCCGCCTGGGACGGGCTGGCGCACGACCTCAGCTTCCTGCGGGCGCCGTTCGGGCTGTTCGGCGAGCCACCCGGCCTGTACCCGCCGGCCGCCCTCGAGCAATGGCAGGAACGGATCCCGCGGTTTCGGTGGAGTGAAGTGCCCGGCGTCAATCACTACACGATCAGCCTGAGCCCGGCCGGCGCCGCCGCCGTGGCCGGCGAGATCAGCGAGGCCAGCCGGTCCGTCCCGCATCCTGGCGGGCACACACCATCCCGATAACCGCGCCGGCGGGCTTTCGAATGCGGGACCTATGGCCCTTGCCGCCCTCGGTGGTGCGCGCGACAGTCGCTGCATGCGGGGTCTCGACCAGCTGCTTGCCGACCACCCGTTCTTCGCCGGCCTGGATGGCGAGGCTCTCACGCTGATGGCGGGTTGCGCGACCAACGTGCACTATGCGCCGGGAGATTACCTGTTCCATCAAGACAGTCCGGCCGACCATTTCTACGTGCTGCGGCGCGGTCGGGTCCAGCTCGAGGTGCCCAGCCCCGGTCGGGGTCTGCTGGTGTTGACGACCTTCCAGCAGGAGGACGTTCTGGGGTGGTCGTGGCTGGTGCCGCCGTACCGCTGGGAGGCTGACGCCCGGGCAACAGAGCCGACCGACGCAATCGCGTTCGACGGGCTCTGCCTGCGTGGCAAGTGCGACGACGACCCGGCCTTGGGCTACGAGCTGTTGAAGCGGGCGGCCGCGGTCATGAACACGCGGCTGTTCGCGGCACTGGTGCGCTCGCTCGACCTCTACGGCCCTGCCCTGGCGTGACCACCGGGACAGCAGTGTGCCGTCCCCGCTACAGCCAGACCAAGACGTGCTCGTCAGCTTCGAACGCCGTCGGGCTGTTCTGCGGCTGCGGTAATGTCAGCACCGATGGTTGCAGCGACAACGGGGGCGGCGGAGGCAATCCGCCGCCTCCCGGCCGAAGAGGGTGAGCTGATCTTCGTCCAGTCCGACGGTTGCTGTGACGGCAGTGCGCTGCCCCTTCATCACCTGTGACGTTTACGCATGGACCCAACGAGATCACCGAATGGAGCACACCATGAAGGCTGCCGTAGTCACCGACTTCCGCTCTGCGCTGCAGGTCAAGGACGTTCCGACCCCGGAGCCGGGCGAGGGCGAGGTACTGGTGCGCATCGAGTCCAGCGGCCTGTGCCACACCGACATCCACGCCGCGCACGGCGACTGGCCGGTCAAGCCGACGCCGCCGTTCATCCCCGGCCACGAAGGCATCGGGGTCATCGAGAAGCTGGGCACCGGCGTGACCGAACGGGTCGTGGGTGATCGGGTGGCGATCGCCTGGCTGGGCTACTCGTGCGGCGAGTGCCGCTACTGCATCAGCGGCCGGGAAACCCTCTGCGAGCAGCAGCGCAACTCCGGTTACTCGGTCAACGGCGCATTCGCCGAGTACGCCGTGGCTCCCGCGGCCTTCGCCACACCGGTGCCGGACGGTATCTCCCCCCGCGATGCCGCGCCGCTCACCTGCGCAGGCGTGACCACCTACAAGGCGATCAAGGTCGCCGGAACTGCCCCTGCCGAGACGGTTGCCGTTTTCGGTGTCGGCGGGCTGGGCCACCTCGCCCTGCAGTACGCGCGCATCTTCGGCGGTTTCGTCGTCGGCGTGGACGTCGAGGATCACAAACTCGCGATGGCCACCGAGCTCGGCGCCGACCACGTCGTGAACGCCCGTGCCGTCGACCCGGTCGCGGCGATCCAGCAGCTCGGCGGCGCGGACGTCGCCGTGGCGCTGGCCGCTTCGCCGCAGTCGTTCGACCAGGCATTCCGCTCGCTGCGCCGCGGCGGCCGACTGGTCTGCGTGGCTCTGCCCGCGGACGGAATGATGACCCTGCCGATCTTCGACACCGTCCTGAAGGGCAACTCGGTCATCGGCTCCATCGTCGGCACCCGTAACGACCTGGCCGACGTCTTCGCGCTGCACGCCGCCGGCCGCACCAAGGTGATCGCGGTCGACCGTAAGCTGGACGAGGTCAACCAGTCCATTTCCGACGTTCTCTCCGGCGCAATCCCCGCCCGTATCGTCTTCCAGTTCTGATCGCGCGGAGAGGGAACGGCTGATGGCCGAACAACCGGATCGCATCGTGGTCGGCGTCGACGGATCGGAGTCGTCGAAGCTGGCCTTGCAGTGGGCAGCACGAATCGCCGCAGCGACCGGCGCCACCATCGAAACGGTGACCGCGTGGGACATGCCGGTCAGCTACGGGTGGGCGATTGCCGCCGACGACTGGAATCCTGAGGCGGACGCCTACAAGGTGCTCTCCGAGACCATCGACGAGACGTTCGACGGTGCCCGCCCGCCCGGGCTGCGCACCGTCGTCCGCAGAGGCAACGCAGCGAAGGTGCTTCTGGACGAGAGCAAAGGCGCGCAGATGCTCGTGGTCGGTAGCCGCGGTCATGGTGGCTTCGCTGGCCTGTTGCTGGGATCGGTGAGCGAGACCTGCGCCGAGCATGCCCACTGCCCGGTCCTTGTCGTGCACGGTGCGCCACCTCCTTCCGCCGGAACGGGCACGTGATGAACCGCTTCGCCGTGGTGATCTGCGGTGGCGGGATTGCCGGCGTTGAAGGGCTGCTGCGGCTGCGCCGGCTGGCCCGGGATCAGCTGGACGTGACCCTGATCTGTCCCGAGGATGACCTGGTCTACCGGCCCCTCGCGGTGCTCGAGCCGTTCGCGCTGGGCGGGGTTCGCCGGTATCCGATGGAGCGGATCGCGGCGGACACCGCAGCCCGGTGGGTGAAGGATGCCTTGGGGTGGGTGGACCAGGCGGGGCGGACCGTGCACACGCTTGGCGGGCACAGCCTGCCCTATGACGCCTTGCTCGTGGCGACCGGCGGCCAGAGACGAGCCGGGCTCGAGCACGCATACGTCTTCACCGGTGACAGCTCCGACCCGACCTATCACGACATGGTGCGCGAGATCGAGATCGGCACGATCTCGAGCCTCGCCTTCGTGCTCCCGTCGGGACGGTCCTGGCCACTACCCCTCTACGAACTGGCGCTGATGACCGCGAAGCGGGCCAGCGACCATAGTGTGCACCCCGACCTCGTGTTCATCACGCCCGAGCCGCACCCGCTCTACCCGTTCGGCCGTCCCGCCGGCGCCGCCGTCGCCGAGTTGCTCCGCGACGCGGGGATCGCGCTGCACACCGGGTCCGCTACGCGCATCGCCGGGCCGCAGCACCTCGTGCTCGAGCCCGGCGGTCTCGAGCTGCACCCCGACCGCATCGTGACCATCCCGACGATCAGCGGGCCCAATGTGCGGGGCATCCCCGGCGACGCCACCAACCGGTTCCTGTCCGTCGACGAGCAATGCCGGGTTCGGGACACCGACGGGCGCATCTTCGCGGCCGGTGACGCAACGAACCTGGTCATCAAGCACGGCGGCATCGGCGCGCAACAGGCCGACACAGCCGCGGCCGCAATCGCGCACCTGGCAGGCATCGGCGAATCGCCGCCGCCACTGCGGCCGGTGATCCGCGGAAAGCTGCTCACCGGGGGCAACCCGCTGTACCTGATGGCCCACCTAATCGCCGGGCAGGGCTGGCAGGCCGAGGTCTACGAGCAGCCTCCGTGGCCGGCCGACGACAAGGTGATCGCCGAGGAGCTCGGCCCCTACTTGCGCGGCTTGGAGCCGACTCCTGACATAGCGCCTCGGTGATCCCACCACGTCGCCCGGCGTGGTGCTGAGAGGTCTTGTCCGGTCGCAGATAGGCCCACGCTTCAGGTGGCTAGGTCGGATTCGGTGACGACCCGGATCGCTTGCGCGGCGATCGTGAGCGCGGGGTTCATCGCGGCGGACGACGGGAAGAACCCACCGTCGACAACCCACAGGTTCTCTATGTCGTGGGTCCGGCACCAGGGGTCGAGCGCGCTGGTGGCCGGGTCGGTCCCGGCGACGACGGTCCCGCACTGGTGGCTGTTCATGCTGATGTCGAAGTACTGGGTGAAGATGACGTCATAGCCGACTGAACGCAACAGCCGCTTTGCCCGCTTCAGCAGGCGACGGTGGGTGCGGACGCCGCGCGGGACCCGCGCGGTGGTGATCCTGCCGCTGCCGTCGACGCTTACCCGATTATCGGGGGACGGCAGGTCTTCGGCCATGATGAGCCACTCGACGCTGCGGCGCGCGACCTGGTTCAGGATCTCGCGCGGCATGGCCCGCGGAGCTGCGGATTTCATGATCACGCCGTCGACCTTGCCGATCAGTTGCATCGCCCCGAGCGGGTATCCGTCGCCGCCGTCGAGATACCAGTCGTTGACGGAAAGGGTCTTCTGGAAGATCACGTCGTTGGGCCGATTGAGATCGACGGCGACGATGTGCGCGTTGTTGTGCATCATGAAGTTGCGTGCCACCTGACCGGACGAGTTCGCCAGCCCGTGGGGGTGCGAGTCGTCGGCGGACGCGAGCAGCAACGCCGCGGAATTCACCGCGCCGGCAGCAAGGACGAACTTGCGGCCCGTCACCGTGACCAGCCCGTCACGGTCCTGGGCCACGAGATGGTCGACGCGCCGGCCGACCCGGTCGGTGACAATGCGTCGGACCCGCACGCCCGTGAGCAGCCGCAGGTTCCCGGTGGCCATCGCCGGATCGATCCCGCAGGTCTCCGCGTCGCTCTTGGCATCGACCTGGCACGGAAAGCCATCGCAGGTCGCGCACCGGAAGCAGGTCCCGCCCTCGCGCAGGTCGACACCCATGGCGTTCGCGCTCGGGCTGACGCCGCGTTCGCGCAGCCGGGCGGCGAGCTGCGCGACGTAGGGCTCGTGGGGCACTGCGGGGTACGGGAAGGCCGTGCTGCGCCACGGCTCGGTCGGATCCTCACCGGTCGTGCCGTGGACGCGGTACATCTGCTCGGCCTGGCGGTAGTAGGGCTCGAGGTCCGCGTAACTGAATGGCCAGGCCGGTGAGGTGCCGTCCTCGTGTTCCATTGCAGTGAAGTCCCGCTCGCGGAAACGCGGCAGGCTGGCGCCGAAGACCTTCGTGTTGCCGCCGACCACATAGTGCACGCCAGGGGAAAACCCGCGGCCGGCGCCGTCCAGCCACTGCTCTGCCGGCTTGTACCGGCGGTCGATGAAGACCGCCTGCGGCGACCAGTTCTGCGGCTCCCGCGGCAAGCGCTCGCCACGTTCCAGCACCAGCACGTCGGCACCCCGGCGCGCCAGGGCGTGCGCCGTCGTGGCGCCGCCCATGCCGGACCCGATGATCACTACATCGGCGCTGAGTGCACCCACGTCTTAGCCGCCGAAGATCTGCTCGAGGGCGTGGCGCATCACCGCCGGGTCGGGGTCAACGCCAGTCCAGTGCCGGATGCTGATCACGCCCTGGTTGACCAGCATCCCGAGCCCGTCCAGGACCGTGCAGCCGCGCGCCTGCGCGTCACGCATCAGCCGGGTGCGTGGTGGGTTCGGGATGACATCGGCGACCACGATGTCGGCGGTCAGCGAGTTGGGCTCAAGCGCGAGTCGCGCGTCGCGGTCGGGCGCCATCCCGATGGGCGTGGCGTTCACGACAACGTCGGTACCCTCGGGAATGCAGTACGGACCGTCCCAGGCTATCAGCTCGGCGCGGGCCGGAGTGCGCTCGTTGAGCAGCGCGACCAGCTCGCCGCCTCGTGCTGGGTCGCGGTTGACGATGGTGATCGAGGCCGCCCCGGCCAGCGCCGCCTCCACTGTGATCGCCCGGGCGGCGCCACCCGCACCGAACACCACCAGCGCCTTCTGGGCGGGATTGACAACCGCGCGCAACGCCGTGAGGAACCCCTGCCCGTCGGTGTTCTCCCCGACGTAGCCGCCGGCACGGCGCACGACGCAGTTCACCGCGCCAATGACAGCCGCCGAGTCCGCCAGCCCATCGAGATACTCGATCACCGTGACCTTGTGCGGGATCGAACAGTTGAAGCCGACCCAGCCCATGGCGCGCGCTCCCCGTACGGCGTCGCCCAACGCCGCAGGCTCCACCTCGCAGTTCAGGTACCGAGCGTTGGTGCCGTGATGGCGGTAAGCCGCCTCCACCATCGCCACCGTCGGGTTGTCGCCCGCCGGTGTGGAGAACGACCCGGTCAGGATGCTCAAGAAGCTCGCCGGCTCAGGCATGTGGGCTCCTCGGTGGGTTCGGCCGCGCAGATCCCGCCGGTCAGCCGCCCGTCGTGGCTGACACCTCGTCCCCAGGTTTCGGCTCGAGCTTCGCCGCGCCCGTCATGATCGCGACGGCCTCAGCCGGGGTGTGTGACTTCGGGGTGATGACGCCGGCACAGCGGCCCAGCCGTTGGATGTGGATGCGGTCGGCAACCTCGAAGACGTTAGGCATGTTGTGGCTGATGAGGATGATGGCAAGTCCTCGTTCCCGCAACTCGCGGATCAGTCGCAGCACCTGCCCGGTCTCGCGGACGCCGAGAGCAGCGGTGGGCTCGTCGAGGATCACGACCTTGCCGCCGAACGCCGCGGCGCGGGCAACCGAGACCGCCTGGCGCTGACCACCTGAGAGCGTTTCGACGGACTGGCCGATGTTCTGCAGGGTGCTGATGCCCAGGTCATCGATGTGCTGCTTGGCCTGCCGCTTCATGCCACCGGTGTCGAGCATGCGGAAGACGGAGCCGAGCACGCCCGGCCGGCGTTGCTCCCGAGCGAGGAACAGGTTGCTGGCAATGTCCAGTGCGGGTGCCACGGCAAGTGTCTGGTAGACGGTTTCGATGCCGGCCTCGCGGGCCTCTTGCGTGCTCTTGAAACTGACCTCCCGTCCGTCGAGTGACATCGTTCCGGCGTCGGCCGACATGGCGCCCGACAGGCACTTGATCAGTGTGGACTTGCCGGCCCCGTTGTCGCCGATCACGGCGAGTACCTCGCCGGGGTAGAGCTGCATGTCCACGCCGGCCAGCCCGACCACGTGGCCGAAGGTCTTGATGAGGCCATGGGCCTCCAGAACGGGTGCGGTCATGACTTCACACTCCGGATCCACTGGTCGATGGCAACCGCGGCAATGACCAGGATGCCGACGGTGAGCACCTGGTAGTTGGGGTCGACCCCGGCGAGGGCGAGGCCGTTGTCGAAGACTTGCACGATGAGGGCGCCGATCAACGACCCGACGACCGCCCCGCGGCCGCCGAACAGACTGGTCCCGCCGATGACTACTGCGGTGATGCTTTCCAGATTGAGATTCAGACCGGCGTTCGTGTCGGCACCGTTGATACGCCCGACCAGGATCCACGCGGCTACGGCCACGACGGCGCCGGCGACCACATAGGCCGAGAGCAGCACCCGGTTGGTGCGGATGCCGGCCAGCCGCGCCGCCTCGGGGTCGTCGCCGGTCGCGTACAGGTGCCTACCCCAGCCGGTTTGCCGCAGGGCGTAGGCGAAGCCGATATAGAGCAGCAGCATCATCACCACGCCGACCGTGACATGGAAGTTGCCGATGGCGAACGACTTCCCGGTCCAGGTGAGGAAGGTGTTCGGGTCCAGGGAGATCGTCTGGCCGCTGGCGTAGATCAGCGAGATGGCCGTGAATATCGACAGCGTGCCGAGCGTGACGATGAACGGCGGCAATTTGATTCGGGTGACCAGTAAGCCGTTGAGGGTGCCACATGCCAACGCCACGAGGGCACCGAAGATTAAGGCGAGCGGACCAGGCCAGCCGTTGTCCGAGACCAGCTTCGCCATGACCAGGGTGGCGAGCACCATGGCGGCGCCGATCGACAGATCGATGCCAGCGGTGAGGATGATCAGCGTCTGCCCCACGGCGAGCGAGCCGACGACGGCGGCCTGCTGCAGGACGATCGAGAGGTTCGCGGCCCGGAAGAACCGGTCGTTGACGAGACCGAAGATGATGCACGCGATGATGAGCACGATGAGCGGGCTGAGCGCCGGCTGCCGGTGCAGGAGCTCGTGGACGCGCTCCGCGGGGGTGCGCTTATGGCGCAGGATGTCCTCAGCGAGCCCCGGTTCCTCGATTATCTGGGTCATGACCTGTCCTTGTCGTCCGAGTGTCGTTTCGTCGGATCAAACCCGCGCTGGCTTCGAACGCCCGTGCCGGTGCCGATGCTAGGCCGTTCGGTGGCCCCCGGGAATATCGATCGTGCGAGAGCGTGGGGGTCGCCGGTGCGGCGAAGTGGTCGACCGCACCGGCGACGCTCCTCGTGAGCCGCTAGATCAGCTGCCCCAGCAGGCCTTCGACGCCTCGTCTGGTGTCTGGCTGGTGACTCCGGATAGGGCGTCCTTGGCGATCAGGGCCGTGCCGGTGTCGAAGAAGCTCTTGCCACTGGTCGTGGTCGGCTTCGCGCCGCCCCGCGCGAGGCTGGCGATCGCCGAGACGCCGAGGCTGGCCATCTTGCCCGGGTATTGTGCGGAGTCCGCGGCGAACTTGCTGCCGACCTCCTTGATGTACTTGCAGCTGCCGTCGATGGTCAGGACCGTGACGTCCGACTTGCCTGCGGCCTGCAGAGCCTGTGTGGCACCCTCCGCCGCCGGCTCGTTGATCGTGTAGACGACGTTGATGTCGCCGTTGGCCGACAGGCAGTTCTCCATCGCGGTCTTACCGCCCGGGATCGCGCCCTGCGTCGGCTGGTGGCAGGCGATCTGGTAGTCGCCGCCCTGGCCGGCGGTGTAGTGGCCGGACTTGGCCTCCTTGGCGTTCTGCGTCGTGCTTGCGGGATCGATTCCCATGCCCTCGAGGAAGCCATGGTCACGCTGGATGTCGACGGACACCACCTGGTTGTTGAACAGGTCGAGCATGGCGATGACGGCCTTCTTGCCCGCCAGCTTGGCGGCACCGTACTGGCCGATGAGCTTGCCAGCCTGCTCGTTGTCGGTCGCGTAGGTGATGTCGGCAGTGCTCGGCGGATTCAGCGCGGTATCCAGCGCGATGACGAAGATGCCTGACTGCTTGGCCTTGGCCAGCTCGCTGTTGATGGCATCGCCGTTGGTCGTAATCAGGATGCCCTTGTCGCCGCGCGAGATCGCGTTGTCGATCGCCGCGATCTGGCTCTGCGTGTCACCGTCCTGCTTACCCGCGGCCACCGTCAGACTGACGTTGTCCTTGGACGCCTCGGCCTCCGCGTCCTTCTTCATCGTGACGAAGTACGGGTTGGTCAGCGTCTTGAGGATCAGCGAAACGCCGACCTTCTTGCCGGACGACCCGCCGGAGGCGCTACCGCCACTCGAGCCGCTGGAGGAGCTCGATGAGCTACACGCCGCCACCGTCAATGCCGAGGCGGCCACCGCCGCCACCCCCATCGTGAGGCGGCCGAGCCGCTTGCTGCGCCATGGTGCTTTGCGGCGGTCAGGATTGTCCATGCCACGTCCTCTCGCAGAGTCTTGTCCGATCCCTTCGGACAACGTTGTCTGATATTTAAGGCCGTCGACCTACCCACGTCAAGACATCTCCAGTAGATTGCGTGATAACGGCTCAGTAACTCTCCTCACGGGAGTGATACAACGGTGTCTCAGCGATCTCCTGTACGCACTCCTCCGCCCGGTCGCCCGACCATGCGTGATGTCGCGGCGTTGGCCGGGGTGGCACTCAAAACCGTCTCCCGGGTGTTCAACGATGTCCCTACCGTTGACCAGGAGCTGGCCGACCGGGTGCGCACCGCCGCGCAGAAGCTCGGATACCGACCCAACCTCACCGCGAGCAGCCTGCGCCGCGGCGACAGACGGACCGGGACGATCGGGCTGCTGCTCGACAACGTCGCCAACCCCTTCTCGGGCACCCTGCAGCGCGCGGTGGAAGACGTAGCCCATGACGCCGGTGCGCAGGTACTGACCGGCAGTCTGGACACCGACGCGGCCCGGGAGAAGCTGCTCGCACGCATCCTGATCGATCGACGCGTCGACGGACTGATCATCATGCCGGTTGGATCAGATCACACCTATCTCGCGGTCGAGCAGCAAGCAGGAACGCCGATGGTCTTCGTCGACCGGGAGCCTTCCCTGGTCGGCGGCGACGTGGTGCTGACCGCCAACCGTGATGGGGCGATCACCGGCGTGCAGCACTTGCTCGCCGCGGGACATCGACGCATCGGTTACCTCGGTGACTCCCAGCAGATCTCGACCGCCCGCGACCGGTTCGCTGGCTACACCGACGCCCTACTAGCGGCTGGCGTGCGGCCCGACCCGAGGCTGGCCCGGCACGACCTGTCGACGATCGAGTTCGCTGAGGAGGCGGCCGGGCAGCTGCTGGACTCGACCGTACCGCCGACGGCACTGTTCACCAGCCGGAACATCGTCACCGTCGGAACCATCCGCGCACTGCGGGCCCGCGGCTGCCAAGACACCATCGCCCTCGTCGGCTTCGACGACTTCATGCTCGCCGACCTGCTGCAGCCCGGTCTCACCGTCGTTCGACAAGATCCCGCCACAATGGGAACCCACGCCGCACAGTTGCTCTTCGCCCGCATTGACGGCGACCACAGCCCGACATCGCGACACGTCCTGTCAACCGTGCTCGTCACCCGCGGATCCGGGGAGATCCCACCCCAGGGGCCCCCCGTAGCGAGGCGCCCATCCTCGCCCCTGCCGCAGCGAGCCGGACTTCTCGACTGACTGCGCTACGTGCGTCATCGCACGAATGCGCGAGGTATCAGCCAGAGCCCCTGAACTGATCACGGAGGAGACGGCCGATCGACAGGCCGAGGCTTAGCCGCACGCGCAGACGTGGCCGCGGCGGCCACCGCCTCGACGTCGCGCAGTGCGACTGTTGCGATCAAGCGGTCATCCTCGAGCACGACGGCGATGCCGCCGTGCAGCGCGATGGTCTGAGCCACGTCGATCAGCGGGGCATCTGGCGTGACGATCAACGGGCGTACGCCGCCGGACACGGCGCACAGCCGGGTCGTCGCCCGGCGATCGGGCCGCACCTGAGTGAGATCACGAACGCGCAGCACGCCGTGCGCCTGCCCGTCGAGGTCTACGAGCGCGAACACCTGGTCGCCCGGGTGCGCCCTGCCCAGATGCGCGAGGAAATCCGACACGGTCCACCACGACGGCGCCGCCGCTGGCGGGCAGGTCATCACGTCGCGCACGGTTCGCCCGACCAATCGCTCGTCGTGGGTCGCGGCGCCCTGCGCCGCAGCGCCGCTGACGACGAACCAGTTAGCATGCTGGCCCGGCATCTGTCTCACCTCGGTTCAGCTCAACATCGGCCAAAGAGCCACCGCAGGTGGCGCGCCGACCGGAGGTCCAGGCGCCTCGGCAAGCACAGCCACCGCAGGTGGCGCGCCGACCGGAGGTCCAGGCGCCTCGGCAAGCACAGCCACCGCAGGTGGCGCGCCGACCGGAGGTCCAGGCGCCTCGGCAAGCACAGCCACCGCAGGTGGCGCGCCGACCGGAGGTCCAGGCGCCTCGGCAAGCACAGCCACCGCAGGTGGCGCGCCGACCGGAGGTCCAGGCGCCTCGGCAAGCACCGACGTCCCGTGCACGGACGTCCCCGCTTCTTCCGCCACGACGCGGATCATGTCGGCCAGTGA
Organism: uncultured Actinomycetota bacterium; assembly: GCA_963839175.1. Classification (GTDB taxonomy): domain Bacteria; phylum Actinomycetota; class Actinomycetes; order Mycobacteriales; family Jatrophihabitantaceae; genus CAWIUB01. The sequence goes on along the minus strand of CAWIUB010000008.1, from coordinate 15,558 downwards.
GCCGATGGTCGCTGTCGCACCGGTGGCCTCGGCGAAAGCGCAGGCGGCCTCGACCTTGGGTCCCATCGATCCCGCCGCGATCGTCATCGACCGGAGCTGTTCGGTGGTCGGGCTGCGCAGCAGCTCGGCGCGCGGCGTGCCGAAGTTCAGGTACACGCCCTCAACATCGGTGAGCAGCACCAGCCGGTCTGCCCGAAGCTCGATTGCGAGCAGTGCCGCGGTGAGGTCTTTGTCGACCACGGCGGGTACCCCGCGCAGTACGCCATCGTCGTCGCTAGCCACCGGCACGCCGCCACCGCCGCCGCACACGACGGTGTTCCCGCCGCTGAGCAGGTCGGCGATCGCCGGCAACTCCAGGACTGCGGTCGGCCGGGGCGACGCGACGACGCGCCGCCACATGTCGCCGTCCCGGGCAACTGGCCAGCCGTGGCGCGCGGACAGCTTCCGGGCTTGCCGCTCGGTGTAGACGGGGCCGACGAATTTGCTCGGCGCGCTAAAGGCGGGATCGTACGCGTCGACGAGCACCCGGGTGATGACTGCGACCGTTGCTCTGGCTGTGTCGGCGCGGTCCAGTTCCTCGAGCAGCCAGTACCCGATCAGTCCCTGGGTCTGTGCCCCGACCGCGTCCAGCGGATACGGACTGCGCAAGATCGGATCGGCCTCGCTCTCGGCGGCGAGCAGGCCAACTTGCGGGCCGTTGCCGTGAGTGATGACGAGGTCGTGCTCGGCCGCAAGGGTGCGCAGCGCGCCGCCCACCGCGGCCAGACGTCCGGTCTGGGCGTCGGCATCGGGCCGCTCGCCACGCTGCAGTAGGGCATTGCCCCCCAGCGCCACGACGATCCGCATGTCGGTCAACTCCTCGTCGGCCGGGACCACAGTCCAGCTGACCGCGCGCCGAGTCCGTCCCGGTAGAGGCCAAGTGCTTGGGCGGTACGGACGAAGGTCCCGTGTCTGCGGGCCGCAAGCCGCTACCCCCAGCGACCGCACTGGGCCATGCTCGACTGGTGGGCTAGAAGCATCGGACGAGGAGGCTGCCATGTCCGAGTCAGAGCGCTTCGCCGCCGCGCGGGACGCCGCGGCCGCCTCGGCTGCCAGCACGGGCCCAGCCGCCGAGCGGTACCGGTCCGCCCTGGAGCGCTACATGGCGGCCTTGACCTGGTCCGAGGAGCACGCACCCGCGCCCGAGCCGGCACACGTCACCCGCGCCTGGAACATCGAGGACAACCTGGTGCAGGACGTGATGACGACCAAAGTGATCTCAGTGGCGGAGGACAAGCCGTTCAAGGAGATCGTCGACGCGCTGGGCCGGCACCGGGTCAGCGCCGTCCCGGTCGTCGACGCCGACCGGAAGGTGATCGGTGTCGTCTCCGAGTCGGACCTGCTGGCGAAGGTCGTGACTGGCGGCGACCCGCACGTACGGATCCCGGGCGGGCACGCGGCACGACGCGAAACGCGACGCAAGTCCTACGCGGAGACCGCGGGCGACCTGATGAGCAGCCCGGCCGTGACCACCACCGGCGACACCTCCGTCGTGGTCGCCGCGCGTACCGCCGCGTTGGCGCACGTCAGACGGCTGCCGGTCGTCGACCGGGCTGGTTTGCTGGTGGGCATCGTGACACGCTCCGACCTGTTGCGGGTGTTTCTCCGCGACGACGACGAGATCCGCAAGCACGTCGTCGAGCAACTCGCCGCCGAAGAGTTCTACCTCGATCCGTCGGCGATCGACGTCGCGGTGCACGAGGGCGTCGTCACGCTGACCGGACAGGTCCAGCGGCGGCTGCTCATCGAACCCCTGCTGGGCGCGGTGCGCCGCATGGCCGGCGTCGTCGGAGTGCATGACGCATTGACCTATCAGATCGATGACAAGACGCTGCCACCGCCGCGGTCGCCGCTCTACTGAGCTCGGCGAGCAGACCCATTCCTCGGGCTCTCGTCGAGCAGTCTGCCGACCTCGCTGTCGGAGGTGGCGGCGAAATCGCGGTAGAACTGTCCCACGCCGAAGAAAGAGCCTGGCGCGCAGAGATAGAGACACACGATCTCGTCGGCGACGTCGCGGAGGGACTGTACGGAGTCGGTCACCGCAACGGGCGCAGCCAGGACGACGCGTCGGGCGCCGCGGGCCCGCGCCACCAGGCACGCGGCCCGGGCCGTCGCCCCGGTGGCGATGCCGTCGTCGACGACGACTGCGCTGCGGCCCGTCAAATCGGCGGCCGTACGCGAGCCCCGGTATCGCCGGGCCCGGTGGTCCAGTTCGGCCTGCTCCCGTGCCCGCACCTCCGCCAGCTCCTCGGGTGAGACGCGCGCCCGCTCGACGACCCGGTCGTTGTAGACCACGACATCGCCTTCACCGATCGCCCCCATTGCCAGCTCTGGCTGGAAGGGCACGCCGAGCTTGCGCACGAGGTGGTCGAGGCAGTCGGCCAGGCCGGCGCTGACCAGGAATCCCCGCTCGGCAGGCAGCTGACGTGCGAATAGGCTGAAGGTCGCAGGGCCAGTCATGCCGCGGCGCAGGTAGCTCGTCGGCATCGTCAGCTCGTAGAGATCCGTCGACAATGCACCGGCCATAGCTCCATTGGCTGCCTCGTCGACGGCCCGGGGCCAGGGCATAAGGTCCCCGGACGAGCGGGGTGGCGACCGCGGGTTCTGTCCGCGGGCCCGGCGAGCAGCTGGGGCCGGAGACTACGACACGGCGAAGGACGCGCGGATGACTCGGAAACGACGTACGCAGGTTGGTTCGGGCGGGCACACGAACGATCCCCGACGCGGCAGCAGGCGGTCGGGGTGACTCTAGCCGTGGGACCACCTCAGTTCGCGACACGATTGATCGTCGCGCCGTTCAAGGCGGTGGCCCCAGAGCCGCCGCGGCGGGGTTGGGATGAGCGTTGACAATGCCCGCGCCATCGGCGCGATCTCAGGGCTGAGCTGGCGGGCCGAGGTTCGCGAAACGCATAGCGCGGTAGTGCTCTTGCTTGGCGAACTAGCGTACAAGATCAAGAAGCCGGTGGACCTCGGCTTCCTGGACTTCCGGACCGAGGCGAGCCGCCGCCGGGCGTGCCGTCGCGAGGTGGAGCTGAACCGCCGGCTCGCGCCGGACGTCTACCTCGACGTCATCACCGTGCGGGGCGCCGACCGGCGAGCGTACGAGCACGGGGTCGTCATGCGCCGGATGCCGGAGGAACTGCGGCTGTCGACGATGATCCGCTGCGGTGCCGCCGTGGACGATCATCTGCGGGCGCTCGCCCGGCTGATGGCCACCTTCCACGCCGCGGCGCACCGGGGACCGCGGATCGCCGCCGAAGGCAGCGCGGTTGGGTTGCGCCGACGGTGGACGGACAACCTGCGGGAGACCGCGGTGTACCGCGGTGGCCCGCTCGCCGAGCCGCTGTACGACGGGATCTCCCGACTTGCGCTGCGCTACATCGAGGGCCGGGGGCCGCTGCTGGCCGAGCGTGCGGCGTCGGGGTTGTCGGTCGACGGGCACGGCGACCTGATCGCGGAGGACGTGTTCTGCCTGCCGGACTACCCGCGGGTACTGGACTGCATCGAGTTCGACGACCGGCTGCGCTGGCTCGACGTGCTGGACGACGTGGCCTTCCTCGCGATGGACATCGAGCACCTGCAGCGGCCGGACCTCGCCCAACGCTTCGTCGAGTGGTACCTGGAGTTCAGCGGCGGCCCGGCCGTCACCTCGCTGCAGCATCACTACATCGCCTACCGCGCATTCGTGCGGGCCAAGGTCTGCTGCATCCAGGCCGCGCAAGGACTGGCGTCGGCGGCCGCCGACGCCGACAGCTACGCCGGCCTCGCGCTGCGGCACCTCGAAGCCGGCGAGGTGACCCTGGTGCTCGTCGGCGGAGCACCCGGCACCGGCAAGACCACGCTCAGCCAAGGCGTCGCCGACCGCCGCGGATGGGTGCTGCTCAGTTCCGACGAGGTGCGACGGCAGGTACCCCAGCTCGCCGGCGGCCGCTACAGCGATACGGCGAAGGCGGCGACGTACCGCGAGCTGCTTGCCCGCGCCCGCCACGCGCTCGAACACGGGGAATCCGTCGTCGCCGACGCCACCTGGGGCGACTGCGCTACGCGGCAGCTCGCCGAGGGGCTGGCGACCGCCACCGCCAGCCGCCTGGTGGCGCTCGAATGCCGGGCGCCGGTCGAGACGGCGGCCGCCCGAGCGCAACGGCGCCTCGCGGGCGGCGGTGCCTCGGAGGCAGGCGCCGGCATCGCCCGGCAACTCGCGGCTCGGCGCGATCTCTGGCCGGGCGCGATCGGCGTCGAGACCGATGCGAGCGCCGAGCAGTCACTCGCGCATGCGCTGACGGCGATGAATGGCCGCCGCTGAGCCGGACGGAATGCCTACCGACCGAGAATCCCTACCGCTGATCGTCGGCGCCGGGTCCGTCCGCGATCAGCCGAGCTTGCAGTTCAGCCACGCCCTTCTTGATCGCAACGCGGGCATGCCCCGTGTGTGCCAGCTCGGCCACCGGGCGGTTCTGCGCGAGGAAGGTCGCGGTGAACTCGGTGATGCCGCATTCGAGCGCCCGCCGGGCCAGCATCCTGATCAGCTCGGTCGCCAGCCCGACCTCGCGCCAGGGCGGGTCGACCGCGACGGCGACTTCGGCTGCGCGCTTACCGGCAGCGGATTCGGGAAGTGCCGTGTACCGGGCTACCGCAACGCCACGACCTGTGCGGTCGCGCGCCACCAGAGCGAACCGGTGGGTGTAGTCCAGCCGGGTGAGCCGGTCGAGGACGGCTTCGGTGAGCGGCGGCGGCCCGCCGAGGAAGCGGGCGTGCAGCGTCTCCGGATCCGCTGTGCGGATCGCCTCGGCCAGCTCCGGCGCGTCCGACGGCAGGATCGGACGGACGCCGACGCGACGTCCGTCGGCGAGCCGCAGCGAGGTCTCGTAGCTGTCCGGATAGCCGACAGGCGGTTCGCCGGCCGGGCGTTGCCTCGGCATGCTCCCAACCCTGCCGCACGTTCGGCCGCATCCGCATCAGCCAACGTCAGGTGATGGGCACCCGGTTGGTCTTCGCGCCGCCCGCCTTCGGCAGGCGGACCGTGAGCACCCCGTCGGTGAGCTCCGCTGTGGTGGCCTTCTCGTCCACCTCGGCCGGCAGGGTTGCCTCGTAGGCGAAGCTGCCGGTGACCCGCGTCGAGTGGCGCATGACGCCGGTACGTTCCTTTTCAACCCGTGTCCCGCGCACCGCCACCCGCCGGCCGATCACGTCGACGGTGATCTCCTTCTTGTCGACGCCTGGCACGTCCAGTTCCAGAACGAACCCGTCGTCCGTTTCCTCCAGTTCCGCGCCCGGGGCGTAGCCCTCGTGCGCGGCCGCATGCCACATGTTCTCGAACAGCTGCCCCAGCCGTGGGTTCCACGGGAACGCCTCACTGAACGGGTGCCAGTGCTGCAGTTCGGTGCGACCGGCTGGCTTGCTCGTCGTCATTGCTGCCCCTTCCGTTTCTGCCCGATCGTTGCGGGCGACCCCCTTCACGCCAGCACGGCACACCCGGTCCTGATAGGGCCCAACGTCCCGATAGGATCTGCGCACCCGGTGACGTCCCCGCTGCATCGCGGGACGGAAGGCCTTACTTTGCGGGACGGTTGCCCCTACCCGGCGGAGCGAGGCCATACGCACGATCTTCGAAGAACGCCCCAGAACCTGAGGTAGCGGCATGCTCACACCGAACCAGCCACAATCGGCCTCACCGGCCGGCGGCCCTTCAAGCTGTGACCACCCCCGGCGAACGCGGCAAAACGACTGGGGCTGGAACAGCCGAGAAACCATGTGCGCAACCTGCGGCCAGATCTTCGGCCCGGACGAAGAGTCGCAGCTACGCCGTCGAGATGCCGCTCCAGGCGAGCCGGTCAGGACGCGGCCACCGGGCTAGGCAGCCGGGCTATCTGGCCGGTTACGACCTGGCCGGTTACGACCGGCCGGGCGTCTGCGCCGTGTTGGCCACTGGGGTCAGCTTCGCAAGTCTCACCCGAGCCAGCCGGACGGCCATTTCGGGCAGTGCCTCGGGGTTGGTCGACCCCTGCAGATCGCGGATCGCACGCAGGACGCACACGCTGATCGCCGTGGCAGGCAGCGAGCCGGCGAACTGAGCGTTCAGTTCGAGGGTTACCCGCGCCGCGGTGCGCGGCATCGTCGCGTTCACCGGGTGGCTCCGCGCGGCACCGGTAGCACCTCGTGAACCTCCGACGCGTCCGCCGGTCGGAGCACCAGCAGCGGCCGCGTGCGTGCCGCCGATCTCACCTTTACGTCGATGACAAGCTGTTCGTCGCAGAACAGGCGAAGCTGGCGAGCGTCCGCGTAGATCGGCCAGCGCTCGATGTGCCCGACGATGACGTCGAAGTCGCTCTGCTGGAACATCTCGACCGGCAGGTACGCAGCACCGGCGGGCCACGACAGCAGCAGCACCTGCCGTCCGAGGTCCCGGCACAGTCGTGAGATGACCCGCTCTGCCCGGAGAGTCACGCCCAGGCGTGGGGTCGGCTTACTCTCCTCGTCAGGGCCGGTCACTGAGCAATCCATCAGCCCTCCTGCGGTCGATGGCGGAGACCATGCACATCATGCCACGCCCGGTGGGGCAAGACTCCCCGTCTTGCGACGCTGGGCCCATCGCGGTCCTGCTGTACCGCCATCCCTGTGTCTGCCCCTCGGGCGTGGCTGCCGGTTTACCCGGCAACATCAGCCTGCGCGGCGCCACGCCCACCGCCCAGCGGCATTGGTCCCGTCGGGTCAAGGACTGAGGTCCCGAACTTCCGGCGGCCGATGCGCGCGGCGGCGCCCTGCGAAGCGAAACGCCTCGTCGACAGCCCAGACGAGCACCGGGCACGGCAGCAGCAGGATGAGCACCCAGCCGGGCAGGCCCGCGGTCCCGAACACCGACTGCAGCCGGGGCAGGTAGATCAGCAGGCCAGCGAAGGCCACCTCGGCCGCGATCCCCGCGAGCAGGAGCGGATTGGTGAGGATGCCGATGGCTCGCAGCGAGGAGCGTTCCGTCCGGGCCGCAAACGCAGTGCCGACTTGGCAGGCGACGATCGCTGCGAACGTGGCGGTGGTCGCCTGCAGGTATGCGTGGTGCAATGGCGACCCGGTGCCGACCGGGTCGCCGGGATGCCAGCCCGCGCGGAGGAGGACCGCGAAGAACACACCCAGCGCGAGCACCGCCGAGATGCTCCCCATCAGCAGCCAGGCCCGGGCCAGCAGCCTGCGGGTGATCAGGTGCTCGTGCCGAGGACGAGGCGGCCGGGTCATGACATCCGGCTCGGCTCGTTCGCGGCCCAGAGCAAGCGCGGGCAACGTTTCGGTGCCGAGGTCGATCGCCAGGATCTGCAACACGGTCAGCGGCAGCGGGATGGTGCCGGCGCTGAGCGCGAAGACGGCGAACGGCACGACCTCCGCAACGGCGTGCGCGAAGATGTAGAGCACGAACTTGCGCAGGTTGTCGTAGGCCCGGCGGCCCTCCCGCACCGCGGTGACGATGGTGGCGAAATTGTCGTCGGTGAGCACCATGGTGGCCGCCTCGCGCGCGACGTCGGTGCCCGAACGGCCCATGGCGACACCGATGTCGGCGCGGTGCAACGCTGGCGCATCGTTGACGCCGTCCCCGGTCATCGCCACGACCTCACCCTCGTGGCGCAGCGCTTCGGCGATGCGCAGCTTGCCCTCGGGCGTGCTGCGGGCGAAGACGATCTCACCGGGGCCGGCGAGCAGAGCGTCCAGGTCGGACTCGGGCATCGCATCAGCCTGCGATCCGGTAACCACGCGGTCGGCGGCGATGCCGACCTCGCGGGCGATCTCGGCCGCGGTTCGGCCGTGATCTCCGGTAACCACGTGCACGGTGATGCCGGCGTCGTGACACGCCGCCACCGCGCCGGCGACCTCGGGCCGGGGCGGGTCGAGCAGCGCGACAAGCCCGAGCAGGCACAGGCCGGACTCGGCCGTGTCGACGCTCTGCGGCGCCGTCGCGACGGGCCGAGTCGCCAGCGCAAGCACCCGCAGCCCCCGTAGCGCCAGCTCGTCGACCGCGGCCGTGACCGCCGCGCTGTCCCCCGGTGACAGCGGCTGATCGGTCACGCCGTCGTAGCGGCGGGTGCACAGCGGGAGCACCTGCTCCGGCGCGCCCTTCGTCTGGACGCGCAGCGAACCCGCACGTCGGACGACGACGCTCATCCGTTTGCGCCGCGGGTCGAAGCGGAATGTCGCGATCCGCTCGGCCGGCGTCGCGACGCCCAGGCTCTCAGCGGCGGCGCGCAACGCCACCTCCATCGGTCCGCGGTCAGCTCGACCTCGTTGCAGTCGGCCATCACCTCCGCCAACGGCCGCAGCATGGGCGGGCCGATGTCCAGGCCGTAGAGCTGACCCGCCGCCCACACCTGCACGACGCGCATCGCGTTCTCGGTCAACGTCCCGGTCTTGTCGGTGCAGATCACGGTTGTCGAGCCGAGTGTCTCCACCGCGGACAGCCGCTTGACCAGGGCGCCTTGGCGGGCCAGGACGCGCACCCCGACCGCTAGCGCGAGGGTGATCGTGGGCAGCAGGCCCTCGGGAACGTTGGCCACCAGCAGCCCGATCGCGAACACCGCGGCGTCCGGCAGCGAGAGGCCGGCGAGCAGCCCCAGCGGCAGGAACAGGGCGCCGACGCCGATGGCCACCGCGGCGATCAGCCAGGCCGACCGGCGCACCTGCCTCTCGAGCGGGCTCTCCTCCGCCTTGCCACGCTGGGACAGCGCCGCGATCCGGCCGATTTCGGTATGCGCTCCGGTCGCGAAGACCGCCGCGCGTGCCTCCCCTGAGGTGCAAGCCGTGCCCGAGAACACCGCATCCGGAGCGTCGATCAAGCGGTCCGCGGTGTCCGGCTCGCCGGCGGAACGCGGTACCGGGACCGACTCGCCGGTCAGCGCGGACATGTCGACGTCGAGCGCTCCCGTGATCAGCCGAGCATCCGCCGAGACCCGGTCACCCTCCGCGAGCAGCAGCACGTCGCCGGGCACCAGGCTGGTTGCTGGGACGACGGCGACGGCGCCTGCGCGCACGACCCGGGCCTGCTGCGGCAGGTACGCCGCCAGCGCCTCGACCGCCCGGGCGGCCTGCCGTTCCTGCAGGAACGCCACCGCGGCGTTCACCGCGATGACACCCAGGATCGCCCAGCACAGCACCGGCGTCCCGGCTGCGAGGGCCAGCCCGGCCGCCGCCCACAGCAGCAGGGCCAGCGGATGGGTGATCTGGCGGACCAGGTCCGCAAGCCAGGTTCGGCTCCGGGTCCGGGGCAGCGCATTAGGGCCGTACACAGCCAGCCTGCGCTCGGCCTCACGCTGGCCCAGCCCGTCGACACCGGTTCGCAGGTCCCGTAACAGCAGGTCGAGCGGCTCGCGCGTCGGCCGGTCTCGGCTGAGGTCGATGCCGGCCGGCGTGATCGGAGCGGCCGTCATCTGCCAATCAGCGGCAGGGACTCGGCTGACATCCGCCGGTCAGCCGGCGTGTGTGGGAACGACGGCAACCGGGCAGGTCGCGTGATGCAGCACGCCCTGGCTGACCGAACCGAGCAGCGTGCCGGCCAGCGCATGCCGCCCCCGGCTGCCTACGACGAGCAAGTACTGCCCGGCGGATGAGGCCACCAGGCCAGCCACCGGATGGTCGCGGATGACGCCACTGTGCACCACGACGTCCGGGTACCTCTCCCGCCAGCCGGCCAGCGTCTCCGCGAGCCACGCCTCGGCCCGGGCCGGTGGCGGCGGCTCGTGCCGCCACGACATCGAGGCCAGCAAGTCGTGCGGCCAGCACAACACCGCGTGCAACGCGACATGGTGCCGGCTGGCGTGGCCGAAGCCGAACTCGAGAACCGCCTGGGACCCTTCGGTCGCGTCGACGCCGACCACGACCTCCGCCCGTTCAGCCGGATCGCCGGCCGACCCGCGCACGACGACGACCGGGCACGCGGCGCGGGCAGCGACGCCGGCACTCACTGAACCGAGCACGGCGGAGCCGAGCGCCTCCAGATGACGCGATCCCAACACCAGCAGCGACGCGTGAGCTGATTCGTCGACGAGGACCGGGACAGCGTGGCCGTCGATCGCCTCACCGCCGACCTCCACTCCGTCGGCGAGCTTCGCGGCCCGGTCGACTGACGCGGCGACCAGCGTTTCGGCGATCTTTCGGTCTGCCTGCGGATCCAGCTCTGCCGGGTCCGCGTACATCGGAATCCCGAAACCTAGCGTCCAGCGGAAAGCGCATACCAGCCGCACAGGAGCCTTCCGGCTGACGGCGTCGTCGATCGCCCACTTCACCGCTTCCTCGGCACCCGGCGATTCATCAACGCCGACGACGACGGGACGTTGTGCAGCCATGTCGTGCCTCCTTGTTCAGCGGTGGTTGTCTGAGCCCCGTCGGGGTCATTCCAGCTTCGCCGTGTGGTCGGGGACCAGCTGGTACAACTCGCGGGGTGGGCGGACGTAGTTCGTCGCTGCAGGGCGGGGCGGTAAGTGCAGCAGCGTCCGCTGAACCTCCGAGTACGGGATGGTCGAGAGCAGGTGGGCGATTACATTGATGCGGGCCCGGCGTTTGTCATCGGCCTCCACGACGTACCACGGTGACTCGGCGGTGTCAGTGTGCACGAACATCTCGTCCTTGGCCCGCGAGTAGTCCTCCCACCGCCGGATCGACTCGAGGTCCATCGGCGAGAGCTTCCAGCGACGCAACGGGTCGTCGAGGCGGGAGCGGAACCGGCGTTCCTGCTCGTCGTCGCTGACCGAGAACCAGTACTTGCGCAGCAGGATCCCGTCGTCGATGAGCAGCCGCTCGAACACCGGACACTGGGCGAGGAACCGCTTGTGCTCGTGCGGGGTGCAGAAGCCCATCACGTGTTCGACGCCGCCGCGGTTGTACCAGGATCGGTCCATGAGCACGATTTCGCCGGAGGCAGGGAGGTGCTCGACGTAGCGCTGGAAATACCACTGGGTGCGCTGCCGGTCGGTGGGGGCGGGCAGGGCGACGATGCGGGTGACCCGAGGGTTGAGGTATTCGCTGACGCGTTTGATGGTGCTGCCCTTGCCAGCCGCGTCGCGACCCTCGAAGATCACGACGATCCGCGCGGTCGAGGTACGGACCCATTCCTGCATGGCGACAAGCTCGGCCTGTAGCCGCACGAGCTCCTTCTCGTACACAGCACGGCTGAGTCGGTGCGGGATGGTTCGGTCCGGTTCCAGGTGTGCCTTGTTCTTCGCCACGGCGCGCCCCTTCCGCTGTCGTGTGCAGTATCCCAGCGGGTGGCCTCGAACGCATCGGCGGTTGCGGCGCCGTCAACCACCTGCCGGGCCGCGCAGCTGCCGTAGCTCGGCGTCGGGTGTGGTGCGGGCCGGGGCGAGCCGCACCTTCGCGTCGACCACGACCAGTTCCTCGCCGCGGCAGACGACGGGGTTGAGGTCGAGCTCGGCGAGCTCCGGCAGGTCCTCGGCGAGGGCAGACACCCGTTGGAGCAGGTCATACACCGCCGCGCGGGAGACTGCAGGGCTGCCCCGGTAGCCGTCAAGCACCGGGGCGATGCGCAATCGGTTGATCATCTGCTCGGCGTCGCTCGGGGTGAGCGGGGTGAGCCGGAAGGTCCGGTCGGCGAGCAGGTCGGCCAGCACGCCGCCTGCCCCGACCATCACGACAGGTCCGAACTGCGGGTCCGCTACGGCGCCCACGATCAGCTCGAAACCGGCCGGGATCATCGGCTGGATCAGCACGGGTGTCCCCTTGGGCGATGCGGCGCGGACGGCGTCGAATGCCTTGCGCACGCCGGCCTCGTCCTCGACCCCGAGCTGGACGCCGCCGACATCGCTCTTGTGCACGGCCCCGGTGATCTTGACCGCAACCGGGTAGCCGACTTCGTTCGCCGCCTGGACCGCCGCGTCGGCCTCGGCCACGATCCGCTGCGGACACATCGGAATGCCGTAACGGTCCAGCAGCCGGACCGCGTCCTGCGGGCCCAGCCAGTGCGGCTGGGCGGGTAGCAGCTCGCTCACTAGCGCGCGGGCGCCGTCCAGGTCGATGCCGTCCGGACGCACCGCCTCGTCCGCCGGTGCGGACCGGATCCCGGCGTATCGCCAGGTCAGTCCGAGCGCCGCGGCGGCCGGTTCGGGGAACTCGAAGACCGGCAGCCCGGGTTGCGTTCCCGTGGTGGGCAGCGATCGCGGTTCACCGCCGACCTGCGTCACGACCACCGGCTTCCCGCCGTCTGCCGCAGCGGAGGCAACCGCATCGAGCACGTCAGCAGGAGCCGCCACCAGCGTCTCGGTGAGGACGACCAACACCGCGTCGATCTCGGCCGACGCCAGCACGATGCGCAGGGCCTCACCGACCGAGGCCGGCTGCACGCCGGCACCGAGATCGATCGGGTTCTGGCACGAGGCGGCGGTCGGTACCGCGCGGCGGATCAGCTCGGCTGTCGCGTCGTCCAGCGGCGCGACGGTCAACCCGGCGGCGACCGCAGCATCCGCCGCCAGGATCTCCGGGCCGCCAGCATTGCCGAACACCGCGACCCGCGGCCCACGCAGCAGCGGCTGACCGGTCAGCACCCGAGCGACATCGAGCATCTGCGCCATCGTGTCCACCCGCAGCACCCCGGCCTGGGTGAACAGTGCATCGACCACGACATCGGACGAGGCGGCGGCCGCGGTGTGCGACTGCCCGGCGCGTTTCCCCGCCGGCGAGCGCCCCGCCTTGATCGCGATGATCGGCTTGCGCCGTGACACGCGTCGCGCAATGCGGGCGAACTTCCCCGGATTGCCGAACGACTCGACGTACAGGGCGATCACCGACGTGCGCTCGTCACGCTCCCACTCGAGCAGCAGGTCGTTGCTGCTGATGTCGGCCTTGTTGCCGACAGAGACGAACTGCGAGATACCCATCCCGCAGCGCTCGGCCGCCTCGAGCACCGCGATGCCCAGCGCGCCGGACTGGGACACGAGCCCAAGCCCGCCGGGCTGCATCGGCAACGGCGCGAAGGTCGCGTTCAGCCGGACGGATGGATCGGTGTTGAGCACACCCAGGCAGTTGGGGCCGACCAGCCGCATCCCATACCGGCGGGCGATGGCCAGCACTTCGTCCTGCTGCGCCTTGCCGGCACTGCCGACCTCGCCGAACCCGGAGCTGAGCAGCAGCACGCCGCGAGTACCCCGCTTGCCGCAGGCGCGCACCACATCGGCGACCGCCGCGGCCGGTACCGCCACGATCGCCAGATCCGGCGCGGCCGGGAGCTGTGCCGCCGAGGCGACGCACGGCACACCCAGCACCACGTCGTGGTGCGGGTTGACGACGTGCACCGTTCCGGTGAACCCACCATCGAGGATGTTGCGCAGCACCTCGTGGCCCACCGACCGCGGCCGATCGCTAGCCCCAACGACTGCCACCGATCGCGGCGCCAGCACCGGGCGCAGGCTGGCCACGTCGGCCACCCGCTCGCGTTCGTCGATCGCGTTGACGACCTGCGGCCCGGCTTGCAGGTCGAAGACGATCTGCAGCACGCCGTGGTCCTCATCCGAGGTGAACGGGTAGCCGAGGTCGCGGAGCACCTTGATCATCCCGGCGTTCTCGCTGAGGATCTCAGCGACGAAATGGCGGATCCCCTGGTGGCGGGCGATGCTGGCGAGATGTTCGAGCAGCAAGGTGCCGATTCCCTCGTGCTGGTATGCGTCGTCGACGAGCAACGCCACCTCTGCGGACACCGGGGGTAGCCGCTCGAATGCCGCCACGCCGACAATCTCGTCCCCCAAGCAGGCCGCAAGCGCCTGGTGGTCGGCACTAGCCGGTCGCAGCAGCGTGTCCAGGTAGGAGTCGGCCGCGTAACGGCTCAACGAGAAGAACCGCAGGTAGATCGACCGGTCGGATGCCCGCTTGTTCAAGTCCTGCAGGGCGTCACGATCGGACTCACGAACCGGTCGGAGATGGATCAGCCCGCCATCGGTCCGGACGGCGTCCAATTCGGCGTTATCCACAACACCCATAAGACCAGCATCCAACGGCAGTCCTGCGACGGCAGGGCCGAACGGCCCGGTGACAGCATGATCTGCGCCACCAAGACGCGGGAGACTGCTACGCGCGCAGCGACGCCTATCCAGGTTGAGGCCGATCACCAGCGCGACGCGGCCGAGGTCGATGTCGTAGGCCACCTCACCCATCTGTACCGCTTTGCTATGGCTGTGACCAGATTCCGGCGGCCCGAATGGTCGCACCTATAGCGAAGCGGGATTGGGGCGGGCGATGCCCGCACACCAGATGAACGCACCACCGGCGTACCCGCGGGCCCGATCGGCCGGAAGTCGGGACCAACGTCCCTGTTGCCGGCTGGCTCACGCGGCGATGATCAAGGTGCCGGGTAAGACCGGCGATGACGCCCGAGGGCGGACATGGTGACGGCGGTGGTTCCAGGTACCGCGCTTGACCCAACGTCTGAAGACGGGGAGTCCGCCTCGGGCGTACATACGTCTGTCCGCTACCCCACGATGCCGCTTCCCGCATTTCCGCGCTCGGCGCGCCAGTCCTCCGCCGCGATCGCCTGCACCCGTGCCAGTCAGGCACCGGCTAGCCCGCGTACGTCGGTCTGGGGCGCAGACCCAGGCAGGGTTACGCATCAGGCTCGCAGCTGGTGATGCAGGAACTCCTGGACCCGGTCGAGCGCGGCCCGGGTCGGATGGCCGGGTTCGTCCACGAGCTCGACGGTCAGAACCGCGTGGGCCCGGGTCGGGATCCCGTGCGGATTGCCGGGTGAGGAGTCGATCTCGATGCCCTCGAACGCCTCACCGAGCACGTGACGCAACGTTTGGAACCGCTCGGCTGGGCAGCCCTTGTCGTGGCTGAACCGCAACCCGAGCGCGCACAGCCCCTCTCTCGTGCGCGCCTCAATGCGGGCGAGGTCGGCGGGGTCCAGGCCGAGTGCTGCGCGTTTGCGTGCGGTCAACGGAGCCGGCAGTCCCGGCTGGCTGAGGACAGACGCGCGAACCGCCGGCTCGACAGCCATCGCGAGGGCGAATCCGCCGGTGAAGCACATGGCGACGGCACCAACACCTGGCCCGCCGCAGTCGGCATGGGCCTGTGTGGCGAGCGCGCGCAACCAGCTCACAACCCGGCTGGTGCGGTCGGCCAGGATGGTGAACTCCCGGGCTACGCATACCCGCAAGATGGATCGCACCGTCGCAGCGCTGGTGAGCGGCGCCCCCGGTCGACCGAACAGCGACGGCAGGTACGCGCTGTAGCCGGCGTCGACAAGCCGCTGGCCGAACGCGATCACACCCGGGTGGAGCCCTGGCAGCTCGTGCACCACGATGACTGCGGGACCGGACCCGGCTCGGTACACGTGGTGGCTCCGCCCCCGCCAGGTGAAGGTGGTGACGTCGAACCCCGGAATGTCTGGTGCCCGCTCGCTCATGACCGGAAGCCTGACACGGCGAGCAGGCAGACAACTGCACAAAGTGCGCGGCAACGGACACAGTTCGTTAGCGACCAGACGCGACATGTGAGCTACGCCGCTTCGCGTCGCACACGAGTAGGACGAATGGCCCTAGGTGG
>CAWIUB010000007.1:0-68812 GCA_963839175.1 uncultured Actinomycetota bacterium | reverse complement strand
GCCTAGCGCTCAGCGATCACGTCATCCTTGCGCTCGAGGTCGCCCGCAACGCCGCCGGCAAGATGAGGCCGGGCGGCACGCTGATCCTCATGGGCGGCACCGGCGGCCGGCGGATCAGTCGCGAGCTCGGACTCGTCTCCGCGGCCACCGCCGCTCTGCCTCCGTTCACAGCGGCCCTCGCGCTCGAACTCGCCCCGGTCCGCGTCAACCTCATCGCCGCCGGCTTCGTCGACACCCCGCTGTCGGCGTCCTACTTCCCGAACAGCGATGACCTCGACAAGCGCCGCGAGGAGCTGCGGGCGACGCTCCCGATCGGCCGCGTCGTCGGTCCCTCCGACGTCGCCGCGCTCGCCGTGCACATCATGACCAACACGGCGCTCACCGGCGCGACCTACGACATCGACGGCGGGCAGCAGTTCATCGCCGGATAAAGACGCTCAACAAGGGCGATGCCTCCGCTCCGGAAACCGTATGTCCTGCACTCCCTCGACGCTGTACTGGAGTCCCGATGCCCAACGCGACGGCCTCGCAAACAATATACGCCGCGCGGCCGGTCATCGACCCGACGAAACCTAGTAGTCTGTCGCTTCTAAATAGCTGGGTATAGGTGCCGAAGTTTGATGCGGGCGTCGCTGGTGGTGAACCTCCAGTCGACTTGGCGCTCGTCGGCGTTGATGGCCTCGGCCCAGGCGGCGAGTTCGGTGTCGAGGACGGCGAGGTCGGCGATACGCCGGCCGAGGCATTGCTTGGTCAGGCAGGACAGTTCGATCTCGGCGATGTTGAGCCAGGAGCCGTGCTTGGGTGTGTGGTGGATCTCCAGCCGGCCGGCCAGGGCGTAGGCCTTCTCGGGCGGGAATGCCTCGTAGAGGGAGGCGATCGAGTGGGTGTTGAGGTTGTCCATGACCAGGACGACCTTGTCCGCGTCGGGGTAGTCGACGTTCAGCAGATGTTCGACGCCGTGGGCCCAGTCGATGCGGGTCCGGGTGGACTCGGCGTAGGCGCGGCGCCAACCCCGCAGGGGTTCGGCCCACACGAAGATCGAGCAGGTGCCGCAGCGGATGTACTCGGAGTCCTCGCGGGCCACCCGCTCGGGCGCAGCCGGCGTGCCTGCTCTGGCGTCGGCGAGCAGTTGGAGTGGTTTCTCGTCCATGACCACGACCGGGAAGGCCGGATCGTAGGGGCGGGCATAGACGCCCAGCACATCCTCCATCGCGGCCACGAACGCCGCATTCTGCTTCGGCGGGATCGTCCAGCACGCCTTCAGGTGAGGCTTAAGCGCCCCCTTTTTAGGACCCGCCCGATCGTGGAGTGGTCTATCGGCGGCATCCCCTCGGTCAAGGCCACCCGTCTCTCCAGCAACCGCAGCGTCCACCGCGCACGCCCCGGCGGTGGCTGGCTGCACGCCAGCGCGATCACCCGGGCCTCGACGTCGCCGGTCACCTTCGGCTCCACCGGAGGTGTGGCCCGCTTCTTGCGGCCGATCACGTCCTCAACCCGCCCGGCATGCGTCGTGAACGCCTTCGCGACCAGATACACGGTGCTCTGCGACGTGCCCAGACGTTCGGCCACCACACGCCGATCCGGCGCCGGCCCCTGCGTCTCATCCAAGGCCAGCAACACCCTGGCCCGGGTGATCAACCGGGCAGGACGCCGCCCCGAGGCGACCACCTTCTTCAGCTTCGCACGATCCCCAGCGGTCAAGGAGACCATGAACTCCTTCGGACGAGGCACGCCGTCAACTCCTCCTGGTCAAGTATCAACCAGAACAGCCGACCACACATAAGCATCAAATTAGATGCGACACGCCACTAGACCGATGCCGACGTCAACGAGCCAGGTCCCGGGTCAACTTCTCGAACGCCTCTTCTTCGGTCATCGACGCCACGATGTAGCTACTCGCCGAGCCCGCGTACACCGTCCAAGCGGCGGTCTCCCAACGATACGGATCGACCGGGTCAGCCGGCTCGATGCGCACCTCCAGGTCCGGGTCGATCCGATCTACCACCGCGCGAGCCAAAGCAGCCACGTCACCACCAGAGACACTCACGAGGACATTGCACCAGACCGCTACACTCGCTCCACCCTCGATGTCCGCCGCGCCTGAGGTCGGCGCTCAAGCGGTGGTCAATGCGCATCCCGACCGACCGCGCATAACACCGGCCGGTGGGCGGCAGCGGCCTCGTGCAGCAGCACGACGAGGCGGGCGGCGGTTCGAGGCGGGTGTCGGTGGCGATGATGCGCCGGGCGTAGTCGGTGTAGCCCCCGACCGGGCGACGTCTGCCCTACCGGCGGACCATGAGGGCCGGCGGCTGACATCGGGCGTTATCGCGGTCGGTGGCGCGTCATTGTCTTTCGACGCCGGTCACGAAATGGTGACCTCGGTCCTGCCTACGTTTCTGACCTCGACGTTGCATTCCGGCCCGGCGGCGCTCGGCGTGATCGATGGGGTGTCGGATGCGTTGACCGGGTTGTGCAAGCTGGCCGGTGGCCCGCTCGCAAAACGACCCGGTTCGCCGCGGTCGGCTGGCCACCGGGGGTTATCTGGGCACCGCCGGTGGCCGCGGCGATGATCGGGCTGGCGACCGCGGTGTGGCAGGTCGCGATCGGCGGGCGCTCGCGTGGGTGTGGCGTGGTCTGCGCTCGCCGGCGCGGGACATGCTGCTGACCGATCTAGGTGGCTGGTGTTTTTCGTCGCGTGGCGGTGCCGCGTCTTGTTGATCATCTCTGGGAGCATGTGCCTATGCCGCAGGGACGTGGTTGCCGGGGTGAGTCGTGACGTTGGGGCTGGCGCCGAGGCAGGCTGATTTGTTCCGGTCCACGGCCGGGTTCTGTGACGGCCGGGTCGGACCGGAGTCGATCTACGGGCTGCTGCACCGGGAGTGTCACCGGCTGTTCCCCGATGAGATGTTCGCCGACCTGTTCACCGATGTGGGCCGACGCAGCGTGCCGCCTCAGATCGTGGCGGTGGTGATGGTGTTGCAACGCATCGAGGGCTGCAGCGACCGGGAGGCGGCCGACCGGTTCTGCTTCGACGCGCGGTGGAAGTACGCGGCGGGCGGGCTGGATTTCGACTACCCGGGGTTCGTGCACACAGTGCTGGTGGACATGCGCGCCCGGCTGGCCGCCTCGGCCGCGCCGGACCGGATCTTCGACATGGTGCTCGAGGTGGCCAAGGCGGCCGGGCTGGTGGGCCGGCGGCGGGTGCTGGACTCCACAGCGTTGTATGACGCGGTCGCCACGATGGACACCGTCACCCTGGTCCGCTCGGCGATCCGGGGGCTGCTCAAAGCCGCAGACAGCGAGCTGGCCGGCGAGCTCCGGGCGGTGCTGGGGCGTGATGACGACTACGTCGCTGCGGGCAAGCCGGTGTGTGACTACGACGACCCGGACGCGCGGGCCGAGCTGGTCGACGCGCTGGCCCGCGACGGCATGGCGCTGCTGGCGGTGCTGGACGGCAGAGAACTCACCGACGCGGTGGCCCAGGCCGCGGCGTTGCTGGCCACCGTGCTCGGCCAAGACCTCGACCGCGACGAGGCCGGGGTGTTCCGGATCGCCCGGCGGGTCGCCAAAGACCGGGTGATCTCCACCGTGGATCCCGAGACCCGGCACGGGCACAAGACCGCGGCGCGCGGTTTCGACGGCTACAAGGGGCATGTCGGCATCGACCCCGACACCGAGATCATCACCGCCACCACGGTGAGCGCCGGTAACGCCGGGGACGCCAGCGTCGCCGAAGACCTCATCGCAGACCTGCTCGACGAGCACGACACCGACCACGACACCGACACCGGCGAGGCCACCGACACCGGCACCGGCACCGATGGGGTTGCTGACGAGGTCGTCGAGGCATCCGATACCGCCGGCGAGGCCGCGCCGGGCAGCGACTCTGGGCAGGCCGGTGATGCCGGTAGCGACGCCGGCTCGGATCAGGCCAGTGTCTACGGCGATAACGCCTACGGCACTGGACAGTTCCACGACCGGCTGGACCAAGCCGGGATCGAGTCCAAGTGCAAGACCCAGCAGCCGGTCGCCGCGGGCGGGTTGTTCAGCAAGGACCGCTTCGACATCGACCTCGAACAGGACAGCGTGACCTGTCCCGCCGGGAACACCGCGCCGATCCGCCGCGGTGCCGACGGGGCCGGCACCGCCAGCTTCGGCCAGGCCTGCACCGGCTGCCCGCTGCGCGAGCAGTGCACCAAGGCCGCTGGCGGGCGCAGCATCGGCATCGGCCCGTATGAGCAGCAACTCGCCCACGCACGGCACCGGCAGCGTGACCCGGACTGGGTCGCCGACTACCGCGCCACCCGACCCAAAGTGGAACGCAAGATCGGGCACCTGATGCGCCGCCACCACGGCGGCAGGCGCGCCCGGGTCCGCGGACAGACCAAGGTCGCCGCCGACTTCGCCCTGCTCGCCGCCGCCGTCAACCTCGCACGCCTGGCCGCGCTCGCCGTGGCCGGCACGCCGAACCAAGGATGGGCCACAGCGGCCGGATAGGCCGATCCAGGCAGCACAACGCCGTACCCGGCAGCCACAAGCGGCCGCCACCACCTCACCGCCACCGCAAATCGCTCACAGCAGCACCGATCGCAGGTCGCGCTCAACTCGACCCAGGCGCCGCGACACCGGCCCACCGGCACTCCGCCGTCAGCGGTCACCCCCTCAGACAGCCGTTCGACACCAGCCACCTAGGCGGGACGCCTACGGCCGTGCGTTCGGCGTGGAACGCGTCGGCGGCAACGCCGGCGCCATCATCGGCACGCTGACCGAGACCCTGGGCACGATGGTCAGCACGATGGCGTGCCGGATGCGGACAACCGCGACCAACGCCGCCGGCACCACGCCGGATTGCCGCGAGTCCTAACGCCGGTCGCGTTGTTCGAGTTGGGGAACCTGGCCACGACGCCGCTCATCCTGCGGGCTACCGATCTGCTGCAGAACGGCGGCGGGCAGGGCCAGGCGCGGGGCCTGACCGCGGCCACCAGCCTGGCGATTCTGCTCTACGCCGGGCACAACGCCGCCGCCAGCCTGGCCGCGCTCGGCGGTGGGCGGGTGGCGGACCGGCTCGGTCCACGGCTGTGTTCGGCTCCTGTGTGGCGGTGTACGTCGCCGGGTACGTGATCTTCGCGGTCGGTCCGCATGCGTGGCACGCGTTGCTCGCCTCGTTCCTGCTATGCAGAGTCGGAATCAGTCGGTGAACCCGGCGGAATCGACCGTTGTGGCACGCGGTCTGCCGGACCGACTGCGCAGCAACGGCTTCGGAGTGCTCGGCTGACCCCAGTCCCTGGGTGATTTGGGTCGACGCTCGTCGCCGGTCTGCCTAGTCGTTCGTGTCGCCGGCGCTCGCCTTCGGATACACCGCCGCATGGATGGCCGCCTCCGTCATCGCCTCGCGGATGCTGCGCACCAATCCGCACCTCGCTACGGATGCGGTGGGCTGACATGGACCAGATCGTGGCGACCCGGTGGGCCTGACCGTCAGGTGGGCGATCAGGCCGGAGGAGGGACGTGACGGTGACGACACTGAACCTGGTGCGCTCCCAGGTGGTGCTGGAGCGTGAGACCTTGCATCGCATCGTTGAGCGGTTTCTCTCGCGTTTCCCCGAGCTTCCTGCCGTGTATTCGCGACCGCCGTCGGCGGCAGATACCGCGATTTCCAGGACAGCCGCGTTCGGGACGTCGTGCCGATCATGGTCGAGCGCCTGGCCCGCGAAAATTTGGAGAACGTCGCAACCAGCAAACGCTGGTCGCGAACGGACGTCAGGGAGTAGATCAGGTCGATGAGGAGGCAGGGTGCATGGTGACCGACGGACCCGGGCACGCGACGGTGGCTGACAGCTCCGGCGGCGTCGAGGAGCTCACGCGTTACGCCGAGCAGCGACTCGTCTCTATCTTCCGGGATTTTCAGGATCCGTCCCAGGAATGGCGGCGGCTGTTCTCGGAGCTGCTGGGCACCTTCTTCCTGGTCTTGGTGGCCGCGGGCGGCGGCATGTTAGGCCAGGCGTTCCCGAACACGATCAGCCGGACCGCCGCGGTCGTGGCGCCTGGACTGATGGTAATGGCGATCATCCTATTCATGGGCAAGGTGTCCGGTGCGCACCTGAACCCGGCGGTGAGTATCGCGTTTGCGCTGCGCGGTGATTTCCCGTGGCGTCGGGTCCCGGGCTACATCCTGATCCAGTTGGTCGGCGCGTCGTTGGCCGCGTGGTTCCTGCAGGCAGTCGTGAACGTGTCTGCTTCGTACGGCTCGAATTGCCCGGCGGCGTCCTACTCTTCCTGGGACGCGTTCCTGATGGAGACGGTGCTGACCCTGGGCCTGGTCAGCGTCATTCTCGGGACGGCGTCCGGTGCGCAGAACCTCGGAGCCTTCGGGGCGTTGGGCGTCGGCGGCTACATTGCTCTGGCCGGTTTGTGGGGCAGCCCGATTTCGGGCACTTCGATGAACCCGGCCCGCACCTTCGGTCCCGATCTGGTCAGCGCCGACTTCAGCTCGTACTGGGTCTATATCGCGGGCCCGCTGGTGGGCGCGGCGATCGCGGTCGGGATCGCGTTCGTGTTGCGGGGACGTGGCGGCGGCCTGGCCGGATCCGCCGCAGCACAGGGCGCATTGTTCACCGAGTCCGAACACCCCGATCAGCGTTGAGATCGGTCCCTCTCGTCCGCGAGGGATGAAGACGCCGCCGCGCGACGGAAGCAAGATTCGTCTACGGCGTATGTGGTCATCCGCCGCCACCGCTGGGATTCCTTCAACATGAGGGCTAACTCGAAGTGGAAGGCATCGCCGCCCTGGTCACCGTCGACCCCGACGGTGTTGTCGGGGTCAAGGAGACCGGGGACCGCCTCGGACGCAAGCGCCTCGCGCTCGACGGCGGGGTCGGCTTGGTGGTGGGACTGTTCGCACTCCCATTGCTTGCCGCGAGGGTCGTCGGCGCAGTCGCTAGTGCGGCGGACCTAAGAAGTCTGGTCGTGCTGAAGGTCTCGACTAGCCTCTCCATCCGCCGCGTCGACACTTCTAGCAGGCCGCTCGTCGCGACGACGCTGGCCAACGCCGCCTCGGCGCGGCGGCGGCGTTCCAGCCGAGGTTGTCGCGCTTCCCGTTGAACTTCGGTGGCGGTCCTCATGATCGTCAGGCGGCGATCACGTTGTCATTATGACGGGTGGCACTGACAGTTTGTGCGGCGACATGCTCATCGAGGGCGACGCGAAGCGCGGGCAGGTGCAGGTGACCGTTGACGCGACGGAATTGCTTGCTCGCCTCGGTCATCCCGGCCGCGCACCAGCGCAGCGCCATGTTCCCGTTCTGCCAGTTCTTCACGTTCATCGAGTGATCACGTGCGATCGAGATCATCGACTCGATGCTGTTGGTCGAGCGCAGCGTGCGCGCCAGCGTCGGCGAGACACCCAGGCGCAGCACTGTCAGCGTCTCGACCAGCCCCTCGCGCAGCGACGCGGCCGCGCCGGGATGGGTGCGCTCCAGTTCCTTGGCCAGCGCTTCGAGCTGTGCTTCGGCCACGATCGCCGACTTGGCGTGGTAGGCCGCACGCATCCGCTTGGTCACCGTCGCGGCCAGATGATCGGGCAGCTTGTCCGCTACGTTTCTGATCTTGTGGAGTTGGCAGCGCTGAATCACCGGATGATCGAAGACCCGGACGACTGCGGCCCGCAGCGCCTTGCCGCCGTCGATGCCCACGAAGATCGGCCGCGCGGTGTCCAGGCCGCGCTCACGCAGCCCGGTCAGCAGATCGGTGACCACGCTGGTGTTCTCCGTGCTGCCTTCGGCCAGCCCGAGTGGGTGCTTGGTGCCGTCGATGCCGATCCCGAGTGCGACCACGCACAGGTGCTCGCCGAAGTGCACCCCGTCGATCATCAACGCGACCAGGTCCAGCTCGTGCAGCGGCGCGGCGAGCAACTCGGCCAGCGCGGTCTCGGTCGCGGCCACGAACCGGCGGCTGACCGCGGACTTGCTCGTCGAACGAGCCGACTTCTCGACACGCTGCCCGACCGGTTCCAGCCCGAACGGGTAGCGGCGCGAGGACAGGCCGGCCAGCATCCGACCCATCGCCATCCGGCCCAGGATCTCGGTCGAGGAGAACAGCTCGTAGGCCGGCACGGGCAGCTCGCCCGAGCCGTCCGCGGCGCGTATCCGCGGCCGCTCGATCGGCACCCGTCGTCCACCCAGGGTGACCGACCCGGCCTCGCTGCCATGACGCACCGCCGTCCGGTCCGGGTCGTGCTTGCCCTTCGGCCCGCACGCCGCGCTCACGTCCTCGGCCATCATCGCCTGCATCACCTGCAGACCAGTGCCCACAGCCAAGGCCAGCAGGCCTTCCTGCACATTCTCGGCGATCTCGCCCATCGCCACACTCACCGTCTCCGGCAGCGCGAGCCGCAGCTCGGCGCTCGTCATCGACGCCCTTGTCTGGTAGTTCTTGGTCACGGCGGTCCCCTTCTTGTCGAACTTCTTGGCGGAAGCCCGACACCTACCATGCGGCAGGCATCGAGCGGGGGACCGCCACCTCAACTTCTACGAGACCCGGGACAACCTCTTCCAGCCTCCTCAAGGTCAGTTTGCGGTGGAACCGTCATGCGTCGCATAACCCGCGCGGGGTGAAGTCGGGCCGTCCCCGGCAGGTCCAGACTCATAGCCGGAACGTCGTCCAGGTTGACGAGTGACGGGGACAAGGTTGATAGCAACCGGATTGGAGCATGCACTTTGCTCGTCCTGGCTCGTCCGTGAGCGGGCCCGGCATGACTGACCCGCCCGCACGGACCGAAATGGCGGCCAAACGCCGTCGACTGATCGGACTGGGGCTGCTTCGCTCACTCGCGACGACCATCGTGCTCGTTGCGTTGTACTACCTGCTGCCGTTGGATCATCTTGCAAGCGTGCCGCTGGCGGTGATTTTGGTGGCGGGGCTGCTGGTCCTGTTTGTCGTCGCCGGCTGGCAACTGCGCCTGGTCATCAGTGCCAGCTACCCGGCCGTGCGAGCTGTGGAGGCCCTGGCCACCACGGTGCCGCTGTTCGTGCTCCTGTTCGCCTCGGCCTATTTTGTGATGGCCCGGTCCAGCCCGGCCGGTTTCAGTTACCAGCTCCGAACGGACTCGCTGTACTTCACGGTCACCACGTTCAGCACGGTGGGGTTCGGAGATATCACGGCGACTAGCCAGACCGGCAGGCTTGTAGTCACCGTCCAGATGATCCTCGACCTGCTTGTCCTGGGCTTGGGCATTCGCATGTTCGTTGGGGCCGTGCAACGGGCGCGACAGGCGCCGCCAGACACCGCCGATCGTAGAAGCTCACCAATCGGCCACGGCAGTGATCCCGATAGCCGATGAGCCATGACCCGAGCGTTAGCGTGCGACACGAAGACCTCCTGAAGTCCTCCCCATAAAGTTCAACTCACAGCGAGTCGCCACATCCAGTCGACTAACGTCCCTGGGCAGCACAGCTAGGTCGGCCGCGCATCCGCCAGCGCCGTCGCGCCAGCCGACGCATACGGGAGCTGGACCGAGCTACGAATGCGCGTATCGATGGCCACGGCGTGAGCCATTGCAGTGGACAGCGGTCATGCATCAGCTGGGGAACTGCTACGAACGGGACGCGGCACGAACGCCATGCGCGGGGTGGTCACGGCTGATGCGCTGCGGCCGTACGCGCCTGGGGTGTGGGACCCGGACGCCGGCCCGGCGGAGCTGTACTACCTGCCCGAGGATTCACCCAGGCCAGAAATGTCGCTGCCTGTCGAGCATCCCGAGAAGGTGCAGCAGCTCAAAGAGCTCTTCTGGGAGGCGGCGGAAGAGTACAAGGTGCTCCCCTGCTCGCGACCCTGTCCGCCTTCTTCGGCATCCTGCCGCCGCGGGACGGCCGCCGCGTGATCACCAGGCCACCGATCTACAGAAAGCTTCGGACTTGACCAGCCAAGCTGGCGAAGGCATTAAGGATCAGGTGGCACGGCACGAAGCCAGCCGATGAGCCCAGCCACTGGTGGCTTTCAGCCTGTGACCTGGACTTTACCTACGTGTGGTGTTGTTGAAATGGACCGAGCAGCAGCGAGAGGTGCCGCTGTGTACTGCCTCGAACGCAGGGCCGTCGATGGCGGTGAAGGTCGCGGCAACCGGCTGATCAAGTCTGCGGAACCTGTGCGCCTCCTCGAAGGTCAGCTCACGAGGGGTACCGCTGCCTGCCCACAACAGGGCTTCTTTCCAGGCCGCGGGGCTGCCACGGAACCCCAGCACGTCGTGGATCCATAGTCCATGCCCTCGATGCCAGCGACGCTTGGCATCAAGCCGCAGCCGCAACGGGATGTCGGCAGCCCGCTTGCGCAGGCCACGGTTGCGGAAGACCAATACGAGGATACCGACAGCACACAGCCACAGCGGAACGCCCAGCAGCGCGAGGATTGCCCAGATCATGATGTCACCCCTTGTTTGACCGATGCGGACGGCCGCTGTTGCCTCCGGCTTGGTTGTATTAATCCTCATCGGTGCCCGGCTGGCGCGGCCTCACCCCGACGAGATGAACAAGACCGGGGATCGCGTCCCGATAGCGACCGATAGCGCTGACTCGCGATCGACTCAGGTCGTTGTCGGACATTCATGTCACGCTCGGTGGTGGAGTTCCCACGCGAAGCTCAGAACTTTGACGGCAACATGGCGGCCGAACTCGCCCGCCTGCCCGACGCGGAAACAATCCGCGTGCTGCTGCTGATCTTGCAGAAGGCGGCGGACGGGTCCGTCGACGCGAACGAGATCGACGAGACCGACGCTATGAACGAGCTCCAGGCGCTGCAAAAAGGGACCTGGCCGAGATCCTGGCCGCCGACGACGTCCAGGACCTGGCCCGGCGATGGGGCCCGGAAGCGTCGCGGGCGTGCTGGTCTGGGAGAACCGCTGGGCAGCGCCGTACGCCACCGCCGCACGCCGATCAGGGGGCCAGCTGATCGCGACTGGCTGCAGCCCGATCCAGGCCATCGCCGCATCGATGGAGGCCGAACTGGCCGCCGAGGAAGGGAACTGACATGCCGCTTCGACCCGCCCGCATTGTGCGCCGCGGCGTCATCCGGCGCCCCAGTCGCCCGCACCGCCGCCGTCGTGGGACAACGGCCGTGGTCGCGCACGGTGTCGGCCGACGTCATGACCGCCGAGAGGATCGACATGACGATCGAGGAGCCCGACGCGACGACAGGCGCGACCGCCGCTGAACACGGCTGCGGGTCTGACCAACGCCCAACTGCGCGGCGGCCCGAGCCCTCGGTTTGCCGTCACCTGTCACGTCGGACGGTCAAGGTGTGCGGGTAGTCCTGGCCGAGCACCGGCAGCAACGTCGCGCGCTGGCGCGTGCCCGCGCAGAGACGGCAAGGTCGTCGACACCGAGCGCCGCGACCGAGCTCGCTCAGGCTCCGGCACCGCCCGCACCAAGCGCAGCAGCGTGCTCCTACCCACCGGCAGACCCAGCACCTTGGCCAAGCGCTCCAGCTCGTCCGGCCAACGCCCCCCGATCGCCTCTAGCAAGGCGCGCAACACCGCACTGCGGCGCTCCTGTGGCACGGTCAGGCCCGGGACCTGTTCAGCGAAGGCCTGGGCGTCGTTGCCGCAGAACAACCGTCGGACGCGAAGCCGAATAAGTGTTGGGCGGCCACCAATCGCCGCATCATCCAGCCAGCGCTCGTATCGACTGTGCACCCGCTCGGCCGAAGAATTGGACCTTGGCACACCGCGGGCGTGGCACCGACATGGCCGCGAATGATGACGCAATTACCCCTGCGTTCGATCCGCTCCACGGTGACACCGCCGAGATGCGGCAGCAGCGCATCAGCAATAGATCGGTCAAGATCGCATTCCCGAAATGATCAACGCAGCGAGCAAACTGATCCGGGACACACGCTCAGCATGCATCACGGAATCTGTCCCAGATCCTGAATCCTCACCCCTCGTCGTCCCTTCCCACTCGACTGATTGGCCGGTTCACGCTTTGGGATCGGCTCAAGCTGCGCCTAGCCCGAGTGTGTCTTGCTGTACCCACTGTTAGAGCGCTTCCGAAGTCCGTGGGTCATGGTGTGGCCGGGTAGAGCTGTAGGCCACCGAGGTGGAAGTAGATCGCGGTCTTGAAGTGCTCGCGGTTGCGGTAGCCACGCGCTGAGACTCTGATCGCCTGGATGCGGGAGTTGAGGCCTTCGGCGCCGGCGTTGGTGATCCGGTGGGCGAAGTAGGACAGCAGCCCCGCCTGGTGACGTTTGAGTGTCTTAGCCGCGTCGATGATCGGTTTGAGCCGGCAGTGGGTGGCCCAGAAGTACCAGCGGTTGAAGTGCTTGGCCGCCCAGCCGCGGCGCTTATAGGACCAGAAGTGCCGCAGGCTCTCCTTGATCGCCCACGCCCGCGCGGTGCGCAGGTCGCCGGCCTGCAGCGTGGCGAACCGGTCGGCGTGACGGTCGGGCAGGTTCTCGGCCGAGTACAGCCAGAGGTACTTCGAACCGGCCAGGCTCTTGTCACCGGCCGCGACCAGCGCCCGGTTCTCTTGCTTGCGGACGGTGTCCACCGCGCCGGTGAGGTAGCCCATCAGGTGGTACCGGTCGAACACGATCTTGTCGTCCGGGTCGGTCAGGTGCGCGCGCACCGAGTTGGCGAACGGCTCCCACATGTCCATCGCGACCGCCTGGATGCCGGCCAGCTGCTCGGGCGTGAACTTCTCGAAGTAGCCGTCCAGGCTGGCCTGGCGTCGCTCGTCGGCGATGTAGTCCACGGTGCCGGTGTCCAGGTCGGCGACCACGGTGATGTAGTCCTGTCCCCGCCCGGCCGCCTTCTCATCGACCCCGACATGCGCCGGGGCGGTCAGTGGTTTCGCGGTCAGGCCCCGGGCCACCGCGCGGTCCATCAGGTGCCACGCCTCATCCCAGCTGACCCGCAGCAACCCGGCCGCGGAGGCCACGTCGCAGGCGGCGAGCACGTCGATGGCCAGCCGCTCGAACAACACGGTGAACCGTGCGTGCGGCTCAGCCCACGGCAGCCGCACCTGCCGCACCCCGTGCTCGGGGCACTCGACCCGCGGCGGGCGGGCGTGCAGGAACGTCAAGAACGCACACGAGTCCAGATGCCGCCAAGCCCGCTCCTCGGCGTGGTCGTAGACCGCCAGCTCCCGCTCGCAGTCCGGGCACGCGAACCGCGTCCGGCCCGGATGCCCGACCCACACGTCCACCCGCCCGCCGGGGGCCGACAGCTCGACGCGATCAACCTCCCACGGCGCGACCAACCCCAGCAGATGGCGGTACAACTCGGTGTCGCGCATGCGACAGATCCTGCCGCCAAGCGCCCGTCACACCCAGACCCGACCCACGAAGAACCCGGAAGCGCCCTGTAGACGATCAAGCCATTCTAGTGCGGTGTCTCGGTTTTAACTGGCGATCGGTTGAAGGGCCACCCGCCCACGGCGCACCTTCTCCAGGATTTCGTCCGCGGTCGCGGTCCACACGAACGGCTTGGGCTCATCGTTGTTGGCTTGGAGGTAGGCCTCGATGGCGGCGATGAGGTCGGGGACGGAGTGGAACACGCCGCGACGGATGGCCTTGTCGGTGAGGTTGCGGAACCAGCGCTCGACCAGGTTCAGCCACGAGCTGGAGGTGGGCGTGAAGTGCAGGTGGAAGCGAGGGTGCTTGGCCAGCCAGGCGACGACGTTCGCGTGCTTGTGGGTGCCGTAGTTGTCGAGGATCAGGTGGACCTGCAGTCCCTTGGGGACCTCCCGGTCGATCACCCGGAGGAACTTGAGGAACTCGGTGTGCCGATGCCTGGGCAGGCACCGGCCGATGACCACTCCGGTGAGCACGTTCAGCGCGGCGAACAGTGTGGTGGTGCCGTTGCGCTTGTAGTCATGCGTCATCGTGCCGGCCCGGCCCTTCTTCATCGGCAGCGACGGCTGGGTGCGGTCCAGCGCCTGGATCTGGCTTTTCTCGTCCATGCACAACACCACCGCCTTCTCCGGCGGATTCAGATACAGCCCGACGACGTCGACGAGCTTGTCCTCGAACCGCTTGTCGTTGGACAGCTTGAAGGTCTCCACCCGGTGCGGCTGCAGTCCCCGCGCCTTCCAGATTCGCTGCACGGTCGCCTTGCTCACCCCCTGCGCTTTCGCCATCGACCGGCAGCTCCAGTGCGTCTCCCCGGGCGGCTTGTCGTGCAAGGTGGCATGCACGATCGCTTCCACCTGCTCCGCCGAGATCGACGGCTTGCGGCCCCGCCCCTCGCGTACCCGACCGAACTTCGCCAACCCGTCGGTGCCGAACCGGGTCCGCCAGCTGGTCACGCTCGCCGCGGACACCCCCAGCCGTGACGCGATCGCGGTGGTCGCCACACCCTGACCGGCCAGCAGCAACGCCTTCGCCCGGACCACCTCCCGATGCGGCGCCGTACGCGAACTCGCCAGGTCTTCCAGGATCTCGCGTTGACCGTCGCTCATCACCAAGGCAGCTGTCGGTGGGCGCATACAGGCACTCTACCGCAATCATCGCCTAATTGCGAGACACTACATAAGCGGTAGAAACCCACGCCCAGAGACCGTGACACGCGTGCCACTCGGTGGAGGATGGCAAGAGGGCCGCGCCCCGGGTGCGCGTACTCGAGATGGTTTGGAGCTCCAGCGCGTCGTCAATGAAGGCCGTGGTGAAGGCCTCAGTCGATGCTTGCCACGCGTCGCGATCCGCAAGTTCTCGGGGTACCGCTGATCTGCGCAACAAAGGTTCTGCTTGCCAGCGGCAAGGCCACGCCGAGTTGCCACGGGTCGATCGATGGGATGGAACGCCTGATCGGCCTAGTTGCGGGCGTTCTGCTTGATGAGTCTTCATCGCGGAGCGCTGCTTGGACCTGCCGGTCGCGGCGTGCTGCCGAGGAGCCCCTCGGGGCTCCTGAGATCGCTCAGTCGTCGATCTCCTCCCAGACCGCCTGCTCATCGTGCTCCTCCCAGTCGGTGCCTGGCAGCGCGATCGCCCAGCTCGTCCATGTCCCGATCGGGCGAGCCGGGGTGGTCCTGACTCTGGCGCGAACGACCATGCCGGGCGTGAGCTCCACCGGCGAGTTCAGCGGGGCCGTCGTCATCCCCCAGTGTGTTGGTGGATCGCCGGGTCCCACGGAAAGCGATATGCCGGGCGCGAGCTCGGCTCTGAACCATAGTGCGAGGGCGTTGGCCGTTCCGTGTTCGCGGACATGCAGCAGCGTCTTGGCTTCGTGAGGGGCCCGCGCCTGCTCGAGCGGGATCAGATCCGCGTCCGTCGTCCACAACCAACTCGGCTCGGAGCGCCTGTCACCTGCCGCAAGGTGACGGAAAATGCCGGAGGTATCATCTACCACTACCTCGCATGCTGCCCATCTTCCGCTGGAGGCCGCTCCAGGCTCGGTGGGTGACCGCGTCCGCCGGGCAGGATAGGTGGCACGTTCTTGGGTGAGGCGTCAACACAGTTCGCGGTAGCGCACCGGGTCGTGGGCGACTGCGAGTTCGAGCACCCGGTAGAAGACCAGCCCGCGGCTGCGGGAACGGCGGCGGTTGAAGCGGAACACGACTTTGGTAGCTCTGCAGGTGCGCGTCGTCGATCGAGCCCTGGTGCGTGCCGAGCAGCCACCGCTTGGCCAGAGAGGCCACCCGGTGTACGCCGGGCAGCAGCGCGCCCCGGTCTTCCCCGCCAGCGCGAGCCGCCCGTTGACTGCGCCAGTCACTGGTGTAGCCCAGCTTGTCTATGCCCGCGTAGCCCTGCCACGCGTCCGTGATGACCGTCGCGCCCCGCTCTACGTGCTCTATGACAAACTCGTGTAAAGCCGCCGCCGAGGCGTTCCTCAGGATCTTCATGCGGCAGCTACCGTAGCCGCCTCGTTCTTTGACCTCTATCGCCACACCTACCAAAGACTTCTTGCCTCTTACCCACCCACCCCGCAACCCTCTCTCCTCACCACCTATGTAAATCTCATCCACCTCTACCGTGCCCTTCAGCCTCCCTACCCTACCACACCAGCACCTACCTCAGCCCTTGCAGCATCACCCAAGCATCTCTTAAGAGCCTATCTCTAATACCCTCTGCAATCTCTGCGCTGAGACGCCTTCCTTAGCCGTATCTAACATCCAACACTCCGTGAACCACACTGTCAGCCTTGTCCTACCTCCGTCTAACAGCTTCCCCACCTTCACCTAATCCTAGCACCACACTCCCCTCACTTGTAGCTTCCATCCTCAGTCTACCACCCTCCAATCTACCCTCAGCGTGCTCACACTAACCCTTCCTTCCACCTCAGCCACTCCAATAATCCAATCAGTTCTCATCCTTGCCAAACCAATACTGAAACTCCCCACCACGCTAGTCACCCACCCCACTACACATCACATCACACTAGTCCGTCAGATAGATACCCCCAATCCATAGAGAATCTCGTTGACCGTCTTTTCGACCAGGTCATCGAGCTTGAGGCCGTACGGGTTGTTCCGCAGGAAGCTCACCATGTCCTCGAGATAGCGGTCGTGCACCAGTGCGGCCCACGCCGTGACCGAGCGGGGGATCATGACTCCGCCCGGCTTGAGCCAGCGGTCACGTGCGGCGGTTACGGGAACGAGCATTCCTTCGTCGATCCCGAACCCTCCGAGCCACTCGGAGACGACGACATCGACACGTTCCGGCGGCTCGACGTCCAGGATGTCGCCGTGGATCACCTGGACGATCTCCTCAAGCCCGTTGGCGGCGGCCAGCTCATGAGCGAGGACGGCGACCGACGTCTGCTCCACCGCGTAGACGCGTCCAGCACCCGCCCGCGCCGCGAACACGCTCAGGATGCCGCTTCCCGCCCCGACGTCGAGAACGATGTCGCCGGTGCGCACCACCGAGTCGATCGCACGCCGGAACGCCTCAGTGCGAACGCGGTCGCGGATCATCGTCCGGTGTACTTCGAACTCCGCGTACATCGGGTCCGGCGGGTGCTTGATCGGCGTCCGCACACGCTCAATGTAAACGGCCCGCTGGCGTCATACCTTGACGCCGGCAGCCAGCTAGGCCGTCGACGCAGCTTTGCTCGGGGCACGTCCACCCGGTCGCGTGTGCCGCACGTCCTGCGGCGGACGATTCACCCGTTCGAGGGTGAGGACGGTTCCGACGACCCGTGGCACGGTGGAGCTCTGATCCAACATGTTCAGGGCGGACGCCCGGGAAGGGGGTTCTCCATGGGATTCAGGCGACGGACTAGACGCCGGGCGCTCGTTGCCGGAGCGGCGATTGCTCACCACCGGGACAGGGAGGTACGCCGAGCAGCAGGCCGACGACCAGGCGCCTGCCGACGACGACCAGGAGCAGGCGCAATATGCGCCGCCTCCGGCGGACCCGGCCGACCAGATCGAACATCTTGCGCAGTTGCACGCCTCGGGCGCGCTGACAGACGAAGAGTTCGCCGCGGCCAAGGCGCAGGCGATCGGGTCGTGAACGCACGTCGGATTGCCAAACAACGGGAACAGGGGCTCCAATGAGCGAATCGCGCAAAGACGTGTTGTTGAAGGCGCTCGAGGCCGAGGTCGGTGGCGCTTCGGTCGATCCGAGCACCCTGTTTACCGACGATGTCGTCGGTTGGTCGCCGATCGCGACGGTGTCCGGGTTGACTGATCTCGCTGACCTCGCCGCCATCCGTGACACCGCATTTTCCAACGTCGTCATCATGTTCCGAGGACTCGACGAGGTGGGCAACAAGGCGTTCGCCGAATGGCACATCGAAGCCGATCACACCGGGCCCATGGTTCTCGGCGAGGATGCCGTGTTGGACGCAACGGGACGGCACGTCCGGATGGCCGGCGTCACCGTTGCCGACTTCCGCGGGGAGAAGATCCGGTCGTTCCGCACGTACTTCGACGACGTCTCACTGATCGAGCAGATCGTCGAGGTCTAACGAGTCGGTCGCTGTGGAGTTCCAGGTCGAGGACCACCCGAACCCGCTCGACATCGAAGCCCTCGAAGCGCAGATACGTCGTGAGGCGTCCGCGGCCATGGGGCTGGGTGACGAAGTCGACCTGGCGATCTTCATGCGCGACGCTGGCACGGTCGTAGCCGGTATCAGCGGATGGACCTGGGGCGACTGCTGCGAGCTGCAAAACCTCTGGGTGGAGCCAAGTCTCCGCGGTCGCGGCCTAGCGACTCGGCTCATCGCCGCTGCCGAAGCCGAGGCGGCGGCCCGCGGGTGCTCCCAGACTGTCCAC
Organism: uncultured Actinomycetota bacterium; assembly: GCA_963839175.1. GTDB lineage: Bacteria > Actinomycetota > Actinomycetes > Mycobacteriales > Jatrophihabitantaceae > CAWIUB01. The sequence continues at coordinate 50,610 of CAWIUB010000007.1, read as the reverse complement.
TTCACGTACGAGTTTCAGGCTCGAGTTCTCTACGAGCGGAATGGCTACGAACTGGTGGGTCGAGTCGAGGACTTCCCGTCAGGAACGGACGTCCTCTGGTACCGCAAGCGCCTTCAACCCACCCAAGTTCCCGCCGAGCTGATTCATCGGCAAGGCGCGGGTTTGTCCAGTCTCGGTTTCAAGGTCATCACGTCAAGATCGCGATATGTGCGTACGGCGACCAGTCGCGCGGGACCGGACCTAGGCATACGGGGTGTCGCGGGGTTCGGCCTCGAGGAAGCCAACGCTGCCGCCGGTTCCGACGAGGCCTAGGCCTGGGAGGGTGACGGTCGGGTCGGGGGCCTGGCTGGCGGTGACGCTGCCGCGTTCCGTTTCCAGTCCCCGCCGTTCGAGTGAGTCGGCCGTCGGCAAGGTGCCTGGCAGGGACCAAGAGCCAGGCACAGCGACGGTACGCCTAGAGGTCATGGTCGATATATCGGCGACCTGTTCGCCGCCTCCGGCGGTAGTGCGGCTCCGGAGGGTCGAGGCCGGCAATCTGCACCGACCCAGGCGATACAGCCGCCAACTGCAGCGCGTCTTCTAGACCTCCGCCATGATCAGCATCCAGTGCAGCGTGGCGCCGAAGACCTACGACGACCGCAATCGAGCCGAAGGCAGGCGACGCTTGCCGGACGATGTCAATGTCCTCTCGGCGATGCTGCGTGCCGAGCGCCTCTACGAGGAACGACCGTCACAACCCGCTCGCGCTTGGACGAGGAGTTGAGACTCAAGCGTCGCCGTCATTTTCGCGGTCCGGCATCTGGCCCAGCCACTCCGCGTAGGACCTGGATTCATCCGGTCCGAGTTCCATTCCACCCGGCAAGGCGTGGGAGAACACGACCGCGGCGGTGGCATCGAGTTCACTACGCAGCAGATCGGCGGGCCCGGTCGCCTCGAATCCCAGGGTCCACCAGTACTGGCCGCGGGTGCGGACTTCGGTGAGTTCGACCTCGCACTGAGCCTCCTGGATCAGACTTGGGCCGCGCGCCGCCACCTGTCCGCTGGTCAGTGCGAACTGGCTGATGCGCCGCCCTTTGAGAACCGGCCTCCAGCCAGCCGGGTCAGTGCTGTTCTCGCGGAGCGGGCTGAACGGAAAGGACCACTTCTGCCAGGACTCGAGGTGTCCGCGGGCGCGGCCCGCTACATCCAAGATTCCTGGACTGCCGCGGTACACCTTGACCTCCAGTGCCCCGCCCCCGCGGACCTTCAGCGACAGCCCGCGCAGCTGCGGATCCAGAAGGTAGGTGTCCTCACGTGACTCAGTCCGGGCCGGGAACCGCGCGAACCATCCGACGACCGAAGTCTCCAGCTGGCCAGGGAAGATCCACCGCACCTCGAGGCTGCGGACTCCTTCGGTGACCAGGCTCCCGGGCTGCTCACTCGTCATCGTCTGCTCCGGCGGTCCTGCCGGCCGGCCCGCAAGACCGTAGCGTCGCTGCTACTGCCTCTGCGCGCCGTACCGGCAACTCCAGCACCGCGACACCGACTGGGCCGTAGGTGGGCCAGATCGCCACCAGCGGCTGGGTGTGGGTCTCGGGGTCGCTGTTGTCCCTCCTGGTGGTCCTCACAGTTCATCGACCTGGTTGCCGTCCTCCCACTCGATCGCGGTTCTGATCGACGACGTGGAGCGAGGACAGGGCGACGGTTCGAGGCGGCGACTTCGCGGTCCCTAGATCTCGGTGGTGGCTTGGGCCGTGCCGTCTTTGACAGCGGTTTGGAGTGCGGCGTAGTCGCGTTCGTTCTGGTCGGCGTAGGTTTCGGCGAACTCGGCGATGGCCTGGTCGAATTTGGTGGAGCCGCCGAGGTAGGCGGCCAGGGCGACGCGGTCACCGGAGCGGGCGTGGGCGCGGGCGAGGGTCCACCCGCACATCCGGGCGTAGATCGTCATTCCGGTGGGGACCATCTGTTCAATGGGCACGGAGAATTTCCAGTCCCGCAACTGGCGCACATAGAAGTCGCGCTCCACCCCGTCTGCACCGGTGGCGCGGGTCCAGCCGAGGAAGATGTCGCTTTGGGCCTGCATCAGGTGCTGCCCGGCGACGACCCGCTCGCCTTCGTTGCGGTACTGGCTGCGCCCGCAGTACTCGGCCAGCACCGAGGGCTGGGCCTCCTTGGCCTGCAGGAACAGTGGTTCTAACCCGTCGCCGGTTTCCATCAGCACCACCCAGGCGCGGGTGCCGACGCTGCCGACCCCGACGACCTTGCGGGCCACCTGGATCATCGCGAACTGTTCCAGGAGATGTCGCCGGTCGGACTGCAGGCTGCGCCGGTACTTGCCCAGCACTGCACGCAACTGCTCGTACAGCGCGTCGGCCTGCACATCGCTGAACACCTCTTCTATCGGGACGATCATCGGCGGGTCGGCGGTGATCTGCCGCCGCCCGTCGACCACGGTGGTGAGCTTGTCCAGGGCCTGCATGCTGTCGCGGGTGTGGGCCTTGGCCAGCAGCTTCTCGCCGACCTTGAGCCTTTTCGCCTTGATCTGCGATCTGAACTGGCCGAGGGTCTGCTCGATGTCCATGTGGGCGTACCAGACCCCCAGCAGCGACTGTTGCGCGAAGCCGCGCATCGCCGTGCGGTAGCCCTCGGCCGCCGCGAGGACGATCCCACGGCGGGCTTTGGCGGGAAACCCGTTGTCCCGCCCCGCCACCGAAAGACTCGCCGCCAGCCGCTTGACATCCCACTCGAACGGGCCGGGAAGCGTCTCGTCGAAGTCGTTGACATCGAAGACCAGGCGCCGTTCCGGCGAGGCGAACGCCCCGAAATTGGACAGGTGCGCGTCCCCGCACAACTGCACCCGCAGCCCCGACGCGGGCGTGCCGGCCAGGTCGGCCGCCATCGGCAAGGCAGCCCCCCGATAGAACGTGAACGGCGACACCAGCATCCGCCCGTGCCGGATCGGCACCAGCTCCGGCACCCGCGACCGGGCCTGTCCGAGAAGCAGCCCGACCGGGTCCCGCGACTCAGCTGGCACGAATTCCGCATGCGACTCCAGCGGCGCCACCGCCCGGGCATCCTTCCCGCGGGCCACCCGATCCGCAGGACTGAGCTGCTCCACCGTCCCGGCCTGCGCACCAGACCGCCGTGCCGTGCGACTCTCAGCCATCACCGTCATGCCACCCTTCGATCCGTAGCGGCCTGACACCGCCACCTCATGCACCACGACCAGGCCGGGCGCTGATAGCAGACAAGCACGCCACCCGTCCCCAGCCATCCCCCCACGGGGGGTGAAAAAGCATGCGCTGCCGGGCGGATCAGTTACTCGCGGGCGAGGACGGCCACTGGTTCACGTTCCAGGTCGATGTGGGGTCCCGTGCCGGATCCGGAGATCGGCTGCGCTGTGATGGTCGTCGGCCCGTCGCAGGTTCATATGGCTGACCGCGCTGTCCGTGCGGCAACTTGCGAGTTGGGGACTTCTGTTTCTCATTGGCTGACAATGGACGGCCCTGGCTCGGTGGTTGTTGTGCCGGATCCCGGCCGCTTGTGCCGTCCGGCGACCAGGAACGCTGTCGCCACCGGCAGCACGACGGACAAGGCGCCGAACGTGACGACCGCCGCATGCACCGCGGGCCGCGACGGAAACGATGCCTGTGCAATCGCAAGCGCTAAGCCGTTCGCGCGGATGCCGGTGACCAAGGCGACGACGACACGCAACCCGGCACTCGGCCCGGCGACGGTCCATCCGAGGGCTATGGCCGCGATGACGGTAATCGCTGCCACCGGCGCGACCCCGTTTGTGGCTGCCTGCGCGACATCACTGCCGTACTTGATGACCACCAGAATTATGACCAGTAGGACGAGCAGGTTCGACAAGGTCGCAAGCGGCGCAGACCATCGTTCGACGCCGCGCCCCCTCCACGCACGCAGTCCGACGCCGACCCAAGCGGAGCCAACACGAGAACGGCCAAAGCCGCGATCAACTGACCGAACGGCACCAACACGCCAGGCGGGAGCAGCCACGCCACCCAGGCCGGGATCGCCACCGTGTTGGCCGCCTCCAACACGACGACGAACGATACGGCGGCCCGAGCATCGCCGCCCGCGATGCGTGACGCGGTGATGCCGAGGGGGCCAGCCGAGCAGATAGCCACCAGGAGCAGCCCGATGGCGGAGTCCCTGGGCACATCGAACAGATGCGTCAGCGCCCAGACCAGCAACGGGATCGCGACCACATCGAGCACAATCAGGTTCGCGAGCAGTTTCTTGTTGCGCAGCGGCGCGAGGAAACCAGCAACATCGGACGACAGCCCGAGACCGAGCCCGGTCGTCCGCAGGGCAACAAGGAGCGCACCGTCATAGAGAGCACTCGCGCCCCGATCCAATCGATCCCCCCGGAAGCGGTCCGCCGATCCAAGAGGATAGCTGTCTAGATGGACTCCGTGGCCTGGGCAGTGCTGACACGCCAGAACGGCTGCCTCGCCGCTTACAATCAGGAACGGTTAGGCCCGTGGCTACCGCATCGGGCAGGGAAACTGCGAGGAAACGTGTCGTGGCAGATGGCGGTACGGCCGGCGGCGCCGCGCGCGGCGCGCGGTTCGCGCTGACGAAGTTCCGGCCAACGACGCTACCCAACACGCTGATCACCAGATCGGTGTTACATGATCGGCTTACGGCGGAGGCCGGCAAGCGCCTGACCGTCGTCGTCGGGTCGGCCGGCACCGGTAAGAGCGTGCTGTTGTCGAGCTGGGCCGCAACAAGGCCACCCGGCGTGACGTCCTGGATGTCCTGCGACGAAGCTGACGCTGACCCACTGCGCTTCTGGACCGCCTTCATCGAGGCTCCCCGCGAGATGACGCCGGGGTTCGGCGCCGATGCCGCCGAGCTGCTCTCGATGGACAACGTCATGTCGGCCGATGTGACTGCGTCGATCGCGAACGATGTCGCCACGCTGCCCGCAGGGTCAGCGATCATTGTCGACGACTTCCATACCGTGGCATCGGCGGTCTCCAAGGACATGACCGACCTTGTCGAGCGCTGGCCGGCCGGGGCCGCCCAGTTGGTGCTGGCAACCCGTTTCGACCCTCCACTACGGCTGCACAGGTGGCGGATGTCCGGTGAGCTGGGTGAGCTCCGCGACCACGACCTGTATTTCTCGCTTAGCGAGATCCGGGATCTGCTGGCGAACTTCGACGTCGAGGTCTCACCTGCTGACTTGGCCCTGCTTCAACAGCGAAGCGAGGGGTGGGCCGCCGCCGTGCAGATGGCGGCGCTATCGCTTCGCGGCACCAACGACCCGCAGCGGATAGCGCGAGCACTCGACGTGCGCGGCCACGCGCTCGCTGAGTACTTCATCTGCGAGGTCCTCGAGCGGCAGCCAGCCGAGGTGGCAGAGTTCATGCTCGACACATCGGTCCTGAGCGAACTTACCGCGAGTGTCTGCGCAGCTATCACCGAAAGACGAGACGCCGCGGCGCTGCTGCGCAGCATTGACTCGGCCAACCTGTTCATGGTGGCACTCGACGATGCCCGGACGAGCTACCGGTATCACCATTTGGTGCGCCACGTGCTGCATGCCGAACTGTGCGCCCGGGACCGGCCGCGTGAGCAGGCGTTGCAGTTGCGGGCGGGCGAATGGTACGAGTCAACGGGTGAGACACGACGAGCGGCCCACCACCTGCTCGCGGCACGGCAGGCCGAGCGGGCGCTGGCGCTCATGCAGGACCGGGTGGTCGCCGACTTCTTACGCGACCCAGTACTGCCGGCGGCACCGGATCTCAGCACAGTCGACCCGACCTTGTTGGCAAATGCCCCCGAGCGGCTGCTGGCCCTGGCAGCAGACCTGCTGCTGTCAGGTGACCTAGCCCGCGGCGGCCAATACCTCAATCTCCTGGAGCGCACCCAACCGCCCATCATTCCGCGCGAGTCCCGGCTGGCCGCCCGGTTCGCAACGCTACGGTGCGTGCGTCACGCCCTGATCGGCCAAGCGGACAAGGCCGTGGCCGAGGCGCTGATCGCGCGAGCGATCCAGGACCGCACCCAGGTCACCGACGAGTGGACCGCCGCTTTGCCGGTGATCCTCATGCGTGCCTATCTGTGGTTGGAAGACTTCCCGGCAATCGAGCGCGAGGCAGCCGTGGGTCTTGCCGCGCCGGCACTCCCCGAACCGGTCAAGCTGGTGCAGGTGCGCGGCGCCCAAGCGCAGGCATGGTTCGAGTTCGGCCGCCTGGCGCAGGCCGCTGATGCCGCACGGGCCGCCGACACGGATGCGCAGCGGCTGGGCTTCGACCAGCATTTCTTCGCGGTCGATCACCTGCGTGCGCTGGCTGGCGCTGCCCTCGAGCGGCGTGACCTCGACACCGCCGAGCTGCTCGCCGAGCGGGCACTGTCGATATCAGAGCACGGGCGACCGGCCTTCGCATTCCTGGGGATGCTCGACCGAGCCGAGATCTGGGCCACCCGCGGGCAGATCCGCGAAGCACTGGCCACGATCGACGCCGCGCGTCCAGTGCTTAAGGGCACCAGGTCCGTGCTGCTGGCGCGGGCTGACGAGCTCGAAGCGGTTCTACGCTTGGCGCTGGGCGACCTGCGCTACCCCACGGATCTGGCGAGCACCCTGCCGGCTGCCCGTCGCGGCCTGCTGTTGGCCAAGATCGCGCTGGCCGCCAACGATCCCCACGCGGCACAGGAACACCTTCGGGCGTCACCTCTGTCTGATGTGACGCCACGGCACGCGCTGGTGCGTCAGCTACTCCTGGCAGCCGCCGCGATCGGGTGCGGTGACCCGACGGCCAGCGGCATCCTGGCCACTGCGCTGCAAACAGCCCGCCACGAGGGATTTCTCAACACGGTCGTTACGACAGCACCCCAGGTGACCGCCTACCTAGTCGAGCACTCCACGCAGGCGCGATCAGATCCATTCATGGAGCAACTGATCGCCGCCGCTCTCGATGTGCGTGCCACCCAGCCCGGCGCCCGCCGCGCCCGCCGTGGGCCGATCGAGCCACTGACTGCTGCCGAGCTGCGGGTCCTCCGGCTGCTACCAACCAGCACCTACTCGCAGATAGCAGCCTCCCTCTACATCTCGTACAACACCGTGAAGGCCCACCTCCGATCGATCTACCAGAAGCTCGCGGCGACGTCGCGCTCACAGGCCATCGAGCGGGCAGTCGACCTGCGGCTGCTCTGACGCTGTATCGGCCCACCAGGCCAGCAGCCCCGGGCCCGGCGAGAATCCGCAGCTACCGCCAACGCCGCCGGAAAGGCGCGGGACCTATCCCCCGGATACGGCTGCATCCCCGACTTCTGTGCCGCCTTCGGGACCGAGCTGGCGCACCTCAACAAGCTCGAGTCCGAAATCCTGCACCCGAGCGAGCACCCCAAAGATCGCCGGTTGGTCGGCCAAATCGCCTCTCAACGTCGTCTCTCCATCCCCGACAGATAGGACGAGATCGTCGAATTCAGAGCGCACCGCAGGCCCGGCTTCACCCCTCACGACAATCTCGTACATCATCACCACTCTCAACTCCTCCGTGAGCAGCAGCACCTACCCACCAGTTCAATCGAGTCTGCCGCTGAATGCCTCACCCCATCGCGGGTGAACGTGGTCACGAATTCATGTGAGGCCACCGATCCGGGTCGCGCGCAGTCGGGTTCTGGTCAGCACCGCTCGGTGTCCATCGACGACCGAATTGAGCCCGCTCGCATCCTCGCCTTCGCCGGTTTCCTTCGTGCCGGCGATCGAGCGTCAGATCTGCTCGAACACCCGCGAGGATGTCTTAACGGCGAACTTTGCTGCCGCACCGACGACGTTGGCGGATCTGACGGATCGCCCGTTGCGGGTGATGACGGCCGCGCGTGTTTGGGCGGATCGTCGTCACGGTCGTGGATGTGTTCGTCGCTTAGGGGTCGGACTGCTCGTCGTGGCGTGATTGCGCGCTGACCCTTGCGCCGGTGGGTGCTGTATGGAGGTGGGAGATGAGCGAGCCTGACCGAACGAAGCTGCCGATCCGCCGGCCGCCGTTTCAGGGGGTGAGCAACAAGACGCTGGCGGGATCTGAGCCTGACTGGAACCTGATCGGGCACGTCGAGCCTCCGGAGGGGTCTCCGAATGTGCTGCTGGTGCTGATCGACGATGCCGGCTTCGGCAATGCGGGCACCTTCGGTGGGCCAATTGACACACCGAACTACTCGCGGATGGCTGCCGACGGGTTGCGGTACAACCGGTTCCATGTCACTGCGCTGTGCTCGCCGACGCGGGCGTCGCTGCTCACCGGGCGGAATAACCATGCGGTCGGTTTCGGCTCGGTGGGTGAGTTCTCGAGCGGCTTTCCGGGTTACACGGCGATGGTTCCGCGTGATTGCACACCGTGGCCGAGGATTCTGGCGGAGAACGGATATAGCACTGCGGCGTTCGGCAAATGGCATTTGACCCCCGACGGCCAGCAGGGCCCGGCCGGGCCGTTCGGACGGTGGCCGAACGGGTGGGGCTTCGACTACTTCTACGGCTTCCTGGGCGGTGATTCCGGCCAGTGGGACCCGTGCCTGGCCGAGAACCAGAAGATCATCGGCACTCCGGAGGGCTTCTATGACAGGGAGAAGCCGTACTACCTGCCGGATGCCATGGCCGACAAGACCGTCGAATGGCTTCACGGGGTCCGGGGGCAGGACGCTCGTAAGCCCTTCTTCGTCTACTTCTCCACCGGATGCAGCCACGCCCCGCACCATGTGGCCCGGCAATGGGCGGATAAGTACCAGGGCAAGTTCGACCAGGGCTGGGACCGTCTTCGCGAGCAGATCTTCGCCCGGCAGAAGGAGCTCGGCGTGATCCCCGCCGACGCGGAGCTAACTGAGCGAGACGACGCGTTCCCCGCCTGGGACGACGTTCCCGACCGGCTGAAGGCCTACTACGCGCGCCAGATGGAGGTCTACGCCGGTTACTCGGAAAACGCCGACTACAACGTCGGCCGGGTGATCGACGCGATCGCCGAGCTCGGCGAGCTGGATAACACGCTGATCATCTGGATCTGGGGTGACAACGGCGCCAGCATGGAAGGCACCATTACCGGCTCGTTCAACGAGATGACGATGCAAAACGGCATCCCGCTCACCGACGAGATGCAACTCCAGCTCGCGGAGCGATACGGCGGCATCGAAGCCTGGGGCGCCCAGATCATGGATCCGCACTACTCCGCCGCCTGGGCGTGGGCCGGCAACACACCGTTCAAGTGGGGCAAGCAGGTCGGTTCGCACCTGGGCGGGACACGCAACCCGATGGTCGTGCACTGGCCCGCGCGCATCACCGACGCGGGCGCACTGCGCGCGCATTTCACCCACGTCATCGACGTCGGCCCGACCATCCTGGACATCCTCAACATCCCAGCCCCGTCTCATGTCGACGGAATCGAGCAAGAACCCTTCCACGGTGTGACGTTCGCGGACTCACTGTCCGACGCAGCCGCGCCAGAACGCCACACCCAGCAATACTTCGAGACCATCGGCAACCGGGCCATGTACAAGGATGGCTGGTGGCTGGCCATGAAGACCGAGCGCATCCCGTGGGTGGTCACGCCCGATGCGCTACGGCCGTACGCGCCTGGGGTGTGGGACCCGGACGCTGGCCCGGCGGAGCTGTACTACCTGCCCGAGGATTTCACCCAGGCCAGAAATGTCGCTGCCGAGCATCCCGAGAAGGTGCAGCAGCTCAAAGACCTTTTCTGGGAGGAGGCGGAAAAGTACAAGGTGCTCCCCTTGCTCGCGACCCTGTCCGCCTTCTTCGGCATCCTGCCGCCGCGACCCGACGTCGTCCCGACCGAGTACCGCGGCGACGTGCAGAACGTCATGTCAGGGATGATCCCGCGCATCTACAACCACTCCTACACGATCAGCGCCGATCTGGTCGTCCCGGGCGAGGGGGCCGAAGGGGTGATCGTGGCCGAGGCCGACCATCTGGGCGGGTTCTCACTGTTCGTCCAGGACGGCAAGCTCACCCACACCTACTCGATGATGGGCGTGTTCGTCTACAGGCAGCAGGCCGACGACCGGCTGCCGGCCGGCGAGGTGAACGTGCGCATGGACTTCGCCGCCGATGCGGCCAAACCCGCCACCGGCGGCGAGGTGACCCTGTACATCAACGACAGGCCCGTCGGCAAAGGCCGCATGGACCACACCGTCCCGATCCGCTTCTCCGCCTACGCGGGCATGGACATCGGCCGCGACAACGGAGGCGTCGTCGACCTGAGCTACGAAGACAAGAAACCCTTCGCGTTCACCGGCACCGTCAAAAAAGTCGTGTTCGACGTCAAGCCGCATCCGTCAACCCAGGACGAACAAACACTGCACGCGGCCGCCCAGCACGGGCACGCCGGACACGGACTCTCGCAATAAGAACACGCACGGCTCCAGGAGGTTCCGGATGGCATTCGACGACGAAACAATCGATGTACTGATCGGCGGCTACCTGTCCACCGACGCCGCCCACGACGACTACGAAGCGGCCCTGGCCAGCGGCGGCTACCTGCACGGCGCGGTGGTCGTCAGCAAGGACCTCAAAGGCAACGTGTCAGTAGAGCAGACCGACCACATGGTCCGCGAGGGCGCAGCCGGCCTGGGCGCCGTCGGATTCGCCGTCGGACTGTTCGCACCACCACTGCTGGCCGCAACCGCCGTCGGCGCAGTGATCGGCGCCGGCGCCGGCAAACTGCTGCACCACAAGACCGCCAACAAACTAGAGGAACAGGCCGGGACCACCATCCCCGTCGGCGGCTCCGGCCTCATCCTCGCCTACCCACACTCGGCGGCCACCAAAGTCGAACCCTCCGTCACCCGCGCCATCAAGAAGGTCGTCGGCGAAGCAGAGGGCCACCACGTGCAGGCCCTCAAAGGCGCGATCGCCGACGCGCAACAGAAGATGGCCGAAAGCGGCGCCTGACGCTACGTCGAGGACTGCCACATGACCCCACCCTCCCGCTCAGCGCGGAGCCGGGCCACGCCACGGTCGCCCGATCCCAGCGACACCGTGCAAACTGCGCGTCCATCTGAGGAACTCCCATGAACGGGACACGCCGCGCACGCCGCGCACGCCACGCGAGGCGTGGTCGTGGTCGAGGTCAATGGCACCCGCTGCATAGCGGTCGGGGTGCCACGACAGACGGTGAAACGTTGACACAAACCGGTGCCTGCACTGCCAGGTCTGTGCGAAACGATCGCACAACGAGGCATCGGACCGGGGGGAGGAATTGAGCTCATGACAACGACTCGCAGACCAGGCGCCCGGCACGAGGCGGCCGAGCAGGACGCGATCCGCCGGATTGTCGCGCGGATGCTCGAGCAATTTCCTGAGCTGCCCGCCACCGAGATAGAGCGGTCCGTATACGGCAGCTACGACACGTTCGATGACAGCGCGGTCCGTGACTTCATCCCGGTCCTCGTCGAACGGGCCACCCGTCGGCACCTGGCCGAACACAGTTACCGCCGCCATCGCGCCTAATCGTGCGACCTGGCTTCGCCGGCCCCGGACCCCGGAAACCGCGTAGGCCGCCAATTCGGGCAGGCGCGTGTCGACGTCCTCGGCGCCCGTCGACACGAACGAGACGCGACACGCAACCAGGATGGCCCGGCGTGCCGGACTAAGCGCTTGGTTCGGTGCGGGACTAGTCAGGTCCGCGAGGACCTCGGGCAGTCCTGGGCGCCGCGACGGCTCCCTCGATGTGACCGATGGTCTTCGACGGGTCCCTTCAGTCTGACTCGCCGGCTGCTGCACTATCCGGTGCGGTCGTCCGTCGCAGACGCCAGACGACGCCAATGATGGCCCCAAGGATGATGACGACGCCAATCGCGATCAGAAACGACATGAGCGACAGGACCACACCGACGTCGCCGTATTTCGTGTAGTTCGACGTGATCGTGCTTGACATAGTCAGGTTGAACACGACGCTCATCGCGAGCCAGCAGATGGCGGTCGCGAGGGCCGATGGGATCAGCTCCCGCCATGAGACCCGCCCGGCCAGCAGCAGCCACATGGTGAACCACCAGAAACAGGTGAGCACGACCAGCGCAACGAGGGCAAGCAGCACCGGGCCTCCAGCCGCGTGCACGGAGGGGCCGGCCCAGGAGACCAGCGCGGCGAATCCGAGGAGGATGGCCAGCCACACCAAACGGCGAGGAGTGTCTTTCAGGCCGCGGGCCTCGAGATCGAAAGCTCGCTCGTAGAGCTCCTGGATAGCGGCAGCGACGGCCATTCCGCTTAGCACGAAGATTACATAGCTCAACCCAGTGATCGCGGAAGAGGTAGTGGAAGGCGACGTGAGGACTGCGCTCGTCGCATCCGCGGCCTCGCCGGTGAGGCCGAAGCGCCTGATGAGCCTGGTAGTTCCACTTCGCCCGGCGAGGGCTTCGACAATGAGCAGAAACGGGACGAAGCACAGCAACAGGACGGCGCCGAACAGCATCGCCCGGTTGATGAAGTCCATCGCGTTCAGCCGGCGCCATGCGTGCCCCGCAGCTGCGCGCAGGACGGCACTTGCACGTGGGTCAGATGGGTGTATGCGGCCCGGTTCGTCCGCCGTCGCCGGCCGGACGCTATCGCCGCCGCTCACGAGATACTTCCGAGCGGGGTGACACCCGACACGAGCTGTGAGTACTCGGAGCTGGCAACGAGCCTCGCCGAGTCTGGCGGTGTCGGACAGTCGCGGCCAAGTGCCAGCCTGCCTCCTCATGCTGAGCCGCTTCGGATCCTCCATGTTTGATGTCGGACACGCCGCCGCCCCTCACCGACCGAGTTGCTCGGTCCAGCGTTCATGATCCGATCCCCGCGGCCAATGCGCATCATCCATTGCGGGCGATGGTCAGCGGGACACCGCCCGCACGGTCACGCCATCGACCGCGTTCACCGGTCGCCGAGAGTGGCGACCAGCTCGTGCTCGGCCTCTTGTAGGAGGTCGTCCGCGCCACGCAGCGCGGGGCGGAATGGCACCGTGCCGGTTTCTGCCGGACTGCTCGCCGACATGCCGGGCTACTTCGAGACCCTCACCGCATATCTCGCATGCAATCCAGCAGCAATCGTTGAGAAGATGGCGCGGGGCTTCGTTTGCCGCGATCAACAACGGGCGCCAACTCGTTGTGTGCGCCGCGGCACAACCGCGTGGCAGTTGGCCGATCTGCTGATTCGCCAGCCCGTTATCGACGCTGCCCGGGCCGTATCCGAACTTGCGATCGCCCCGCAGAACGCGCAGCGCGCCATTGCCCACTCGCGGACGCAGGAATCCTCACCGAGTTCACCGACTTCGCCCGAAATCGGCTGTGGCAATCCAGTGAGGTGCTCACTTCACTCGACGACTTCGCTCGTCGCGCCGGTCGGCGTCGCCGATGAAGGCTCGGGCTAGGCCGGTCGGCTCATGAGGTGTCGCGTGTGCCACCTGCGTGGCCAGGCCGATGTCCCGCGGTGCCGCCCCTCGTTCCCGCACGCGTGACATTGCCTCTTAATCCTTGCCCATTCGGCTGCCCTCGGCGGCGACGTGAGCCGCGACCACCCGGATCGGGTGATTGACTCGACGGCCAACGGCCTAACGTCGTAGGGGTGCCCAGGAACATGGCCGAGGTGTCCGCAGGTTGCTTCGTTATGGGGAGTGACGAGCAATATCCTGAGGAGCGTCCGGCCCACGAGGAGCACGTGTCGGCGTTTCTGATCGACGAGCATCCCGTGACCAATGCCGAGTTCCATCGCTTCGTCAAGGACACCAACCACCGCACCACCGCCGAGCTAGCGCCGTCCGCCGAGGACTTCCCGGACGCGGATCCGGGCGATCTCACGCCCGGTTCGCTCGTCTTCAGGCCGACGCCCGGGCCGGTTCCGCTGGACGACTGGCGGCGCTGGTAGCACTGGCCGCCGGGCGCGAACTGGCGCTCGCTGGACGGGCCGGGTAGCTCCCTCGGCGGAAAGGAGCTGCACCCGGTCGTGCACGTCTCCTTCGAGGAGGCCCTCGCCTACGCCGCCTGGGCTGGTAAGGAGCTGCCGACCGAGCTTCCGCTGCATCATCCGCGGCTGAGATCAGGACCCAGCCTGGAAAGTTCTCTATCGCCGGCTCAACGTCGGCAAGAACACCGCCGAACCTGTCATCGATCACTACACGGACGAATCGCCGCAGGCTTTCATCGGCGACACGATAGAGCGAGCCATAGTGAGCGGTGAAATGTTGATGACGTGGGTGTGGTGCGTGCGCAGCGCGCCCGCGTCGGTGATGCGCGCGGGCCAGTGCACGACCATCGGGTTGCGTGTCTCGCCCAGGTGCGAACCCACCTGGGTGCCCACTTGAACGGTGTGTTGCCGGCCGCCGTCTGAGGGATTCCCCGCTAGTCGACGCGAAGACACTTTCTGGATTGTTTCAGCCTGAATCCACCGTCAAAATCGCGTTCAACCTCACCCGCTCCGCCGGCGCCCTGGCCTCGACGTTTCACGCCCGCGCCGCCGGGCGCCACCATCCGCCGACAGCTGATCTCGGTCCCCGCCCGGATCGCCCGCTCGGCGCGCCGGTTGCGGCTGCACCTACCCGCCGCCTGGCCCTGGCGGCAGGACTGGCAGCAGCTGTTCGACGCGCTGCACCGGCCACCCCGGGCCACCTGAGCACCCCACACGCTTCGGCCCGCACGGGCCGGACCAACCGCAACGTGGAAGCGCCGGGCAGACCGGCGGCACCACCGCGCCCGAAACCAGACCAGCCGCCGCAAAGATCAACACCACAATCGAAAACGATCACACCGATTCACGCGGTGGATCCAGGTTCAGCGGTCTAGGTTGTTTCGCGGGCCGACGCTTACCCGTGGTGGGTGATGCGACGGCACGTGATCGCTGCTGAGCTCGAGGTCGTCCAGCTCGCGAACCGATCGCGGCGAAACGATCCGCCGCACAAGTGGCTCCGGGCGTAACTCCTGAAGGGAAGTAGCGATGACCATCGGACCGGTACAACTCGTCGTGCTCGGCTTCAAACACCCGAGTTTCCACGGCGAGATCATCGAGCAGCTAGAGAAACTTCGGGAGAGCGACACCGTCCGCGTGGTCGATGCTCTCGCCATCTACAAGGACGCCAACGGCGACCTCGAGGCCGAACACCTCAGCAACCTCACTGAAGAGGAGGCCATCGAAATGGGCTCCACGATCGGCGCACTCATCGGCCTCGGCTTCGCCGGCGAAGAAGGTGCCGAAGCGGGCGCACTCGCCGGCGCCGAGGGCGCCCAGGAGGGTGATTCGATTCTGGCGGAGGCCGGCGGGTGGGACGTGCTCGAGGAAATCCCTAACGACACTGCAGCCGCCCTGATCCTGCTCGAGCACCGTTGGGCCATACCGGTGCGTGATGCTGTCGTGAGGGCCGGCGGATTCCGTATCAGCGACGGGTTCATCAGC
This sequence comes from uncultured Actinomycetota bacterium, assembly GCA_963839175.1. Taxonomy (GTDB): domain Bacteria; phylum Actinomycetota; class Actinomycetes; order Mycobacteriales; family Jatrophihabitantaceae; genus CAWIUB01. Next base: position 35,237 of record CAWIUB010000007.1, on the reverse strand, counting down.
CCGCTCGACTTGGTCGAACTCGGCATGCTCACCGCAGAAGAAGCCCAGCATTTGCACAACCTCGAAGCCGCGACCGCTGCGGCAGTTTGAGTGCAGCTGAAGGACCAGCCACTGTCGACAGCAACCGCACCACCAGACATTGCCGAAAGGAGCACATCATGTTCGGTAGCCGCCGAGTAGCACGGCGAACGGGTCGTCGTACAGCGCGTCGAGTAAGCCGTCGATAAGCACACGTCACAACGATCTGCCGGGAGGATCACCACTTCCGTCCACGAATAGCTGCGCTGAGCGACTCGGCGCCAGCTGATCCGCCGCACCCTGCTGCGAGCAGCATTTGCTGGTCGCTTGCTCACGTCGATGCGGTCACACGTAGGGGCCGGACCGGACCAGAAGGATCATCCCGCCCGGGTGAGGCGCGCCGGTGGCGTCACACGTTTGCTGGTACCACTGCCCATTCTGGAGGTCCGACATGGCGCTGTCCGAGTACGAGCCAGGGGCTGCATTCCCGGGCGTCATCGGTCGGACGACGGATGTGTCGTCACCGGCGTGGCCGCAGTCGGCTCGGCCGGCGCCGGGCACGCCCAACGTGCTCATGGTCGTGCTCGACGACACCGGGTTCGGGCAACTCGGCTGCTACGGCAGTCCGATCGAGACGCCCAATTTTGACGCGCTTGCGGCCAACGGGTTGCGTTACAACAACATGCACACCACGGCGCTGTGCTCGCCGAGCCGGTCCTGCATTCTGACCGGTCGCAACCACCACAGCAATGGCATGGCCGCCATCACCGAGCTGGCCTCGGGCTATCCCGGATACAACGGAATCGTTCCGTTCGAGAACGGATTCCTGTCCGAGATGCTGCAGGGCCACGGATACAACACGTTCATGGTCGGCAAGTGGCACCTGACGCCGAGCAACCACGAGACCGCCGTCGGGCCGTATGACCGCTGGCCGCTGGCGCGGGGTTTCGAGCGTTTCTACGGATTCCTCGGCGGCGACACGAGCCAGTGGTATCCCGACCTGGTGTATGACAACCACCAGGTCGAGCCGCCGGCGACGCCGGAGGAGGGCTACCACCTCACCGCGGATCTGGTCGACAAGTCGATCCAGTTCATCGCCGACAGCAAGCAGATCGACCCGGACAAGCCGTTCTATCTGCATCTGTGTTTCGGCGCGACGCATGCGCCGCATCACGCTCCCAAGGAGTGGGCGGACAAGTACGCGGGCAGGTTCGATGACGGCTGGGACGCCTACCGCGAGGTGACCTTCGCCCGGCAGAAGGAATTGGGGATCGTCCCGGCCTATGCCGAGCTGTCCCGCCACGACCCGGACGTGCCGGACTGGGAGTCACTGCCGGAACCGGCACGGAAGCTCTTCAGCCGCATGATGGAGGTGTTCGCCGGTTTCCTGAGCCACACCGATCATCACCTCGGGCGGCTGCTCGACTTCCTCCAGGAGCGCGGCGAGCTGGACAACACGATCGTCATGGTGATCTCCGACAACGGCGCCAGCGCCGAGGGCGGCCCGACCGGCACCACGAACGAGGCGCAGTTCTTCAACAACGCGCAGGAATCGCTGGAGGACAGCCTCGCACTGATTGACGAGATCGGTGGCCCCAAGCACTTCAACCACTACCCGTGGGGCTGGACGTGGGCCGGCAACACCCCGTTCCGGCGGTGGAAGCGTGAGACCTACCGCGGCGGCGCATCGGACCCGTTCATCGTCCACTGGCCCACAGGGATCAAAGCCAGGGGTGAGGTTCGCACGCAGTATGCGCACATCATCGACATGGTGCCCACCGTCCTCGACCTGCTGGGCATCGACCCGCCCGCCACCATCCGCGGTGTCACCCAGTCCCCGATCCAGGGCGTCAGCTTCGCGCACACGCTCGACACGCCCGCGTCGGCAAGCCGGCACCACACGCAGTACTTCGAGATGCTCGGCCACCGGGCGGTATACCACGACGGCTGGCGCGCGGTGTGCCCGTGGCCCGGCCCGTCGTTCACCGAAGCCGGCGTCGGGTTCGGGGAGCCCATCTCCGCCCTGACGCTGTCCGAACTCGACGGTGGGAAGTGGGAGCTCTACCACGTCGAGGAGGACTTCGCCGAGAACCACAACGTCGCCGCGGACAACCGCGACAAGCTCATCGAGCTCATCGCGACCTGGTACGTCGAGGCCGGCAAGTACGGCGTGATGCCGATCGACGGCAGCGGCCTGGCCCGAATGATCGCCGAGAAACCAGCGGCCGCCGCGCCGCGCGACCACTACACCTACATCCCGAACACCCAGTCGGTTCCGTTCTTCGCCGGCCCTCGTGTCCTGAACCGGCCACACAGCATCACTGCGAGCGTCGACATACCCGACGGCGGCGCCGAAGGTGTACTGCTCTGCCAGGGCACCGCTGCGGGCGGCTACTCGCTGTTCGTCAAGGACGGCCGGCTACACTACGTTCACAACTACGTCGGCAGGAGCCTGCACCGCGTCTCATCGCCGGACCCGGTGCCCACCGGAACGCACGAACTGCGCTTCGAATTCGAGCCGACCGGCCAGCCTGACATGCCACACGGACGCGGCGCACCCGGACGGATGCAGCTCTACATCGACGGCACCCTCGTCGCAGACGCCGACACGCCCGTAACCACACCGTTCGTCCTCAACCCCGGCGCGCTGACCTGCGGCGCCAACCCCGGCTCGCCGGTCACCCCGGACTACCCATCGCTATACCGGTTCACCGGCGCACTGCGCAAGGTCACCGTCGACGTATCCGGCGAGCTGATCACCGACACAGAAAGTGAGCTACGGACGGCCATGGCCCGGCAGTAGCGGCTCGCCGATGCCCGGCAACACACCGACCAGCACGAACCCCCTACTACCCCAGCGCCAATCAATCCCGAACCAGCGCCACACCACTCGATGCGTCGCGGTGATCCCGACCCGGCGACCCGGCGTCACGGTGCCCAGGCGTGGCTCGCCTGATCGGTGGTGCGTCGGTGGGCTCGACGGCGGCAGCCGTTGCCGGTCAGGTTGCGTAGGTTCGGCAACCTTGGCATAGCGCCTGCGCGCGCAGTCGGAGCTAAGCGGCACGGCAATTGCGTACCGCAGCGGTTTCGATTCGTGAGCGCTGGACCGTTCCTGCTCCTATCGGTGTCAAGCCGCTTGAACCGGACGCGGCGTGGGTCGGCGTCACTTCACGGACTGAGCGGCCGCGGTCCGTGTCCGGGTCGGGCGCACGCGTCAGCTCGTCGTCCAAGGGCGTAGCTTGTCGGGGTTGCGTACTGCCCAGATGTGCTTGATCCGGTCGCCGGCGACGTCGAACGCCATCACGGTCACGGTGACGCCGTCTTCCTGAGTCACTAGACCGGGCTGACCGTTGACCGTACGTTCCAGCATCGTCAGGTGGGGTGTCTTGCTGGCGATATCGATGAGGGCGCGCGCGATCTGCTCGGGGCCTTCGATTGGGCGCAGCGCAGCGCTGACGAGGCCGCCGCCGTCGGCGATCGTCGTGGCGTCGGGGTCGAGCAGGCTGATCAGGGCGTTGATGTCCTTGGCTTCCCATGCCTGCTTGAAGTCCCTGACGATGCCGGCGCGCTGGGCTGCAGGAGTCGCGGGAGCCTGCGACGCGCTGATGCGGCGGCGGGCCGATGAGGCCAACTGGCGACATGCCGCCGGCGTACGGCCGACGATCTCGGCCACTTCGGCGAAGGAGTAGCGGAAGACATCGTGAAGGATGAACGCGACACGCTCGGCCGGGGTCATCGATTCGAGCACGACGAGGAAGGCCATGTTGATCGACTCGTCGAGCGTGACTCGGTCGGCCGGGTCGACGGTGCCGTCGGGCCGCTTGGTGATCCTGTCCGGTAGCGGGCCTCACTAGCACTCACACCCAAGTCCGCGTCGAGGGAGGGTGTATGAACGGCCGCCAAAGGGAGCTGACCGGTCCATGGCCAGCCGCGCCCCGGTGCCTTCTTCCGCCATCTTCTGGCAAGCCGCGAGGAAGCGCTTGGCGCGCGCACGTTCGCTCCATGGCGGCGCGTCCCAGTAGCGCAGCACGTAGGCGCTGCTGTGCAGCGCGAAGAGGGCATCCGCGTCCGCATCGGTGAAGGGACGCAGTCGCAGGCGAGCGGTGTGCAGCGTGGGCGTACACAGGGACAGGCGTGCCATATTGCCTCGTCATGACGAGCGGTCAGAAAAGGCTTCTCCAATGGACGGGCGGAAGAATGTGCCCGCCCATCGGCAGGATCGCGTGACCCGCGGCATGTTCGGGCGTGGCGGCCGAGAACTCATTTCCGACAGACTCTCCGACATGAGCACTCGCGACGGACGCATCGTGGTCGACGACCTTACCAAGGTCTTCGGCGGGAAGGTGCGTGCCGTAGACCGGCTCAGCTTCACTGTCGAACCTGGTTCGGTCACCGGCTTCCTCGGGCCCAACGGTGCCGGCAAGACCACGACACTGCGCGCACTGCTCGGGCTCGTCCACCCCACCTCCGGCACCGCGACCATCGGCGGACTGCAGTACCGCCACATCCCGGCGCCTATCACCGTGGTCGGGGCGGCCCTGGAGTCGTCGAGCTTCCACCCGGCACGCTCCGCCCGGAACCACCTGCGCGTCCTCTGCACCGCTGCCGGCCTGCCGATCCCCCGTGCCGACGAGACGCTTGCCACCGTCGGCCTGGCCGACGCCGCCCGCCGCAAGGTGCGGACGTACTCGCTCGGCATGCGGCAGCGGCTGAGCCTGGCGGCGGCGCTGCTGGGCGATCCGCACGTACTCGTGCTGGACGAGCCGGCCAACGGCCTGGACCCGGAAGGCATCCGTTGGCTGCGGACGATCCTGCGCACGCTCGGCGATCAGGGCCGGACCGTCCTGGTCTCCAGCCATCAACTCAACGAGGTCGAGGAGATCGCCGACCGCGTCGTCATCCTGAACCGGGGCCGGCTGGTTACCTCCGGCTCGATCGCGGAGTTGACCGCAGGGACGGACCGGGTGGTCGTCTGCTCCCCCGGGGCGGACGCGCTTCGGGCGGCGATCCCCCCGCCTGCCACGGTCGAGCAGACCGGCCCGGACGCGCTGGTGGTCCGCGGGGCCACGACGGCCGAGGTCGGTCACCACGCGTTCCTCGCCGGCGTCGAATTGCACGAACTGCGCGGCGACCGCGTCGAACTCGAAGAGCTGTTCTTCTCGCTGACCGAGGGGGCCGCATGATCCGGTTGATCCGCGCCGAGCTGCTCAAGCTGCGCACGACCCAGGTGTGGTTCTGGCTGCTTCTCGCCGGCCTCGCCGTCGGCGTCCTGGCGGCTGTCGCGGGCCTTGCCTCCGACGACATCCAGGAGCCCTCGGACGTCGCGAGCATCTTCGCCAACGCGAACGGCGGCCTGGCCGTGGCGTTCATCCTCGGGATCCTCGGCATCACCACGGAATTGCGCTATCAGACGTTCACGCCGACCGTCCTGACCACCCCGTCCCGCTGGGCGATCGTGGCGGCCAAGCTGATCACGTACGCACTGGTGGGTGCCGCCTACGCCGTGCTCGGCATCCTGGTCCAGCTCGCGATCACGGTCCCGTGGTTATCCAGCAAGCACATCGACTTCGAACTCGGCGGCGACGTGGGGCACGCGATGGTGGGTCTCGTCCTGGTGTTTGTCCTGTTCGCGATCATGGGCATCGGCGTCGGATCACTGCTGCGCAACCAGGGCCTGGCGATCAGCCTAGGCCTAGTGTTCCTGCTGGTGATCAACAACCTGATCGCTGCCATCCCAGGCGTGCGGGCGGCGTTCCCGTACACGCCGATCGGGGCGATGATCTCGGTCATCTACCCGCCGGGCGGCGACTCCGATCCGGAGGGCATCACGCTGCTGTCCCGGCCGGGCGGCATCATGGTGTTGCTGCTCTGGGCGCTCGTCCCGGCCGTGATGGGAGCGGCCCTCACGCTGAACCGCGACATCACGTGAAGTGACGGTCGCGCCAGCGGTCCCAGGACCGCTTGGGTGCGCGCACCACAGCAAGGATCCGTCCGACGAAACGCCGTCGCAGCGCGAGGCCCGCATCGAAGGTGAGGACGCCGCGGAGTCGGCCGCCACGCTCGACGCGCAGCGCAGCCAGGCGATGGCCGAGAACGTGACCTTCCACCCGTACCTCGACGCGTCGGCCGAACCGGAGCCCGAGACGTTCGGACCGAGCACGGATGGCGGGTACTCGTCGGCCGAGGAGCCGAACATGACCGTCGATCGGAGAAACTACAGCGAATAACCGCCAGGCTCCGAGCGCGTCGTAGGGCGCGGCGAACGGGTTGGCGCGAGCGAACTCGTACTCACCCGGATGGTCGGGCTGCGTGCCAGGCGTGCCGAGCTTTGTCGGTCTGGAGCTTCGCCCGTTTAGCGACCACCCGCATATCCACGATGTGCGCGCTCATCGGCATGAGCCGTCGTTGGGCTCTCCGACAGTGGGTGCGCCGTCACCAGGTGACGGTCGAACAGGCCGGCGGGCGTGACCCAAGCCGTCACGGCGGGGCCCCAGAACTCCTGACATGAAGGTTCGATCATGAAGTGTTGGGCTGCTGTTTGATGCCGTAGACGATCTTGAGGGGGGTGTCGGGGTAGGTGGTTTCGGTGGCGGTGAGCTGCTGGCAGAGGGCGTGCAGGGCGCGGCTGCGTCGTGGTGCGGTGGCGGGGTCGAGGGTGACGTGGAGGGTGTCGCCGGTGATGTGCAGGTCGCCGGAGAGGGTCATGGCTTCGCGGAGTAGGGCGCGGGCTTCGTCTTCGGCTCGGGCGTAGTGCGGGCGGAGCATCCGCATGAGGGTGGTTTCGGCGTTGTAGGCGGTGATGCGGATGGCGTGGGTGATCAGTTTGCGTTGCTCGTCGAGCAGTCGGGCGTCGGGGCGGACTTGGCGCAGCGGGAGGTGGCTGGGGGTGATCCGTGAGCCTGCTGCGGCCTGGTCGAGCTTGTCGCGGGCGGCCGAGAGTGCCCGGTCGGCGGCGGGGTCGACGGTGGCGGTGCCGCCGCTGCCGGGGCGGCGGGCCCGTTGCACGGCGTCGTCGATGGCGGCGGCGATGCCGTTCTCGGCGGCGGCTAGGTTGGCGCGGGCGGCCTGGACGGCGGCTTTCGCCTGGTGTTTGGCGGGGTTGGGGACCGGGCCGGTCGGGGTCGTCGGGGGTGTCGGCGTAGCTGTCCAGGGCGTCGAGGGCGAAGTGCGCCCGGGCGTATTTGAAGTAGTTCTCTTGCCGCCACCGGGCCGACAGGCGCCAGCACAGTTCGGCGGCGGGCAGGTCGGTGCGCGAGGTGAGTACCGGGATCTGCGCCCCGTCGGCGGCTTTGCGGTGGATCTGGCGCAGGGTGACGGTGCGGCTGTCGGGCAGCGGCAGGTCGACGGTGGTCTGGGCGAGCTGGTAGGTGCGCGGGTCGCCGTCGGGGTCGGTGAAGGTGTGTTCGGTGAACGCGTCGTCGCCGAGCCGGTCGAAGGGTGCCTTGCGGTAGGTGAGCACGTCCATGCCGGCGGCCAGGATCTTCGCGAACGTGTCCGGGGACCAGCCGCCGCGGTCGAAGATCACCGTGGCGCGGCGGTCCGGACCGAGCAGGGTACGCAGGTCGGGCAGCAGCCGCACCAGTTCGGCGGCGAGGCTGGCCGCGGGTGGGGCGGTGACCACGAGCACCGGGTCGGCGTCGGCGTCGGCGATCCAGGTCTCGTTGGTGGCGTGCCCGGCCAGGTGCATCCGGGCGATGTGGGTCTTGGGCAGGTCCCGGGTGCCCGAGTACACGCGCACGTGCCCGTCGACGTGGAGGAACCCCAGCGCCTGCGGCCGGGCGGCGGCGTGCGCTTTCGCGAGTGCGGACTGCAGCTGCGCGCCGCGGCCGTGCCCGGCGAGCTCGATCAGTTTGCGGCGCAGCGTCTTGACCTCCGGTGCCCGGTCCAGCCCGAGCAACCGGCCGAGGTCGGCCGGGCGGATGCGGGTCGCGCCCTCGGCGCGCGGGTCGCGCAGCAGGGCCAAGAACAGCAGCATCAGCAGCGTCGCCCGCAGCCCGTAGAACCCGTTGCGTAGCCGCCCGTAGGTCGCCTCGAACGCCTCGACCAGCCCGGTGACCGCGAGCGCGGGCAGGATCAGCAGCAGCCCGGCCAGCGGCAGGTGCGCCCCCTCGGTGAACACCGGCGGCGCCTCGGGCAGCAGGCCGGTGCGGGCCAGCTCCCGCTCCGCGGTGCGCGGGCGCGGCATCGGCAGCACCGGCAACGCCGGCCCGCCCTCGACGTTGCCGCCGGCAGCGCCCGCCTCGCCGCCGCATGCCGTGGCCGCGTCGGCGGTGACCGTCTGGCGGGCTTCCCAGCCGGCGCTGCCCCTGCGGCGGCCCAACGCCACCCGCACCGTCGCCGTGCTCACCCCGCTGCGGGCGGCGATCGCGGCCAGGCTCAGGCCCTGCCCGTCCAGGTCACGGATCCAGGCCGCGACCTGCTCGGTGAGCTTCGACGGGCCTTTCGGGCCGGTCTTGGCCGGGATCAACCCGGCCACCCCGGCACCCTCGTAGCCGCTCGTCCACCGCCACAGCGTCACGATGCCGACCCCGAACGCCCGGGCGACCGCGGCCGCGGTCGCGATCTTCGTGCTCACCAGCTGGACCGCGGCCAGCCGCCGCCCGACCTCGTCACCGGCCGCGAACACGAACGTGACCAGGCCCGACACGTACACGACCCCGCCCTGCGGCCCCTCCACAAGCCCGGCCACAGGGCCGATCGGCACCGCATCGGCGGGCAGCAGCAGCAGCAGCACCGGCTGGCTCACCCGACCCACCCTGCCACCCCCGAAATCCGCTCCAACCTTTCCGGAAATGATCCCACGAAACGAGCTGCTGTCACCCCACCGACACGCCAACAGCCCAACATTCACAACCGGAAAGGTGGCGGCCAGCTACCTACATGTCAGGAGTTCTGGGCCCCGTAGCGCTGTCACGGCCACGCATGGCCCCACGATGCATGAGCGACGCTGGAGGGCGAACGTGGAGGACTCGACGCGGGCTGGACCTGATCAGTCGACGACGACTGACCGTGAGCTGGCTAGCCGACCGCTGAGTATTGATGCTGCGCGCTGATCGGCGTGATTGACCCATGCCGCGTAGTGGTGCAACGTGATGCTTCCGTCGCCATGCCCCGGCCGTCCGGCGACCGTGCGCAGGTCGACGCCGGCGGTGAGCAGTTGGGTCGCGGCGTAGTGCCGCAACGTGTGCAGGTGCGCGTCGATGCCGAGGCGATCGGCTAGTCGTCGGAACCGCTCTCCCGCTACAGCACGGAAATGGCGCAACGTGGACCTGGCGCAGCGGCAAGCCGCGCATCGGCGGTGATCAGCGGACAGCCGAGCTGTTCGGCGAGCGCGACGTAGGTGGCGTCGTAGGCGCTGACGTTCGCGCGCAGTTCGTAGGCGCGGGGCATGAACGGCAGGACCGGATACCGGTCCGCCGGCAGTGCCGTCAGATCCGTGACCGCCGCCGCGAACCGCCGCGCACTCAGCGTCTTGGCCAGCCAGCGACGTCGCAGTACGGAGACCACCTCGACATCGACCAGGTCCGGAACGCTCAGGTCCTGCCCGACGAGGGCACCGCGCGCCCGCGCACCGTCATCGGCGTCGTCGCCGACCGCGTTCGCCAACACCGAGGCATCGACAACGATCAACGGCGGTCTCGCTCGGCAGCCAGGTCCGCCACGGCTTGCTCGAGACCGACCACACCGCCGCGTCGCGCCGCGATCCGGGCCAGCACCTCGTCCATGCTCGGCCGCTCGGCAAGTCGCCGCATCTCGCTGGCCAAGTACTGCTGCAATGACTGACCCCGCTTGGCCGCGCGTGCCTGCAGACGCGCATGTACCTCCTCGGGCACGTGCCGGACCAACACGTTCGGCATGCTTACATTATGCAAGCATCGAGCAGGCCGACAAGTCGGCAACCCGCGCATACCGACGAAAGCAACGAACACAGCCCAATACTGAGCGAGCACCGGTGTTCCATAACAACGGCGTCGCCAGCCGCCCAGTCCGCTGCAGCGTGTCCCCGATTCGGCGTACCCGAACGGCGCGGGCTTTGCCCCGGCGTGGGATTGCACCTCGAGCATGCTCGCAGTGGGTAGCCAGGCCGGACCCGTCTCGTTCGGCCCGCGACGACTGGGCGGCGTGCTCGGCGCAGATGAATGATTCGGTAGCGACGATGAGGACCGCGCGGCGGCGCGGCTCATACTGGCCCCGGGCGGCGCTCGACTTACGGTTCACCGTCGCGCTGGAGAATGCGAGCCGGCGGGCTACGGCAGATGCCTTCCACCATGCCGCGGCAGACCGGCGAGGTGGCCGACAGCGACGAGCGGGGGACGGAGAAGCGGGTCAGCTGGGCGGAGCTGTTCTTCGACCTGGTCTTCGTCGTCGCGGTCACCCGGGTGTCCGGCCTGCTGGTGCATCAGCTGTCGTGGGGCAGCGCGGCGCGTGCGCTGGTGGTGTTCGTGCCGATCTACTGGCTGTGGGTGGGCACCTCGATCCAGACCAACCAGCTGGACGCGTCCCGCCCGCTGCTGCGGATCCGGATCTTCGGCGTCGCGTTGGCCGGCATCTTCATGGCGCTGTCGCTGCCGGACGCGTACGGGCGGCTGGGCCTGCTGTTCGCCCTGGCGTACTGGCTGGGCCGCCTCGTGCTCGGCGTCCCGGTCGTCGCCGCTGGGGCATGGCAGCGGATGTCGGCGGTTAACCCGTACACGGTGGCCATGCTGCTCACCGGCCCGATGCTGGTCGTCGGCGCGCTCATGCACGGGCACGCACGGGAGGCGATCTGGGCGGCCGCGGCGCTGATCGACCTGTCCACGCCGACGGTGCTGCGGCCGCGGCTGCGTGGCCTCCGGGCACCTGGCCGAACGCGGCAGATCGGCTGGCGCGCGATGCTGCAGCGCCGGGCACCCGGGTGAGAACGCCGAGCGGGATCGGTCGCCAGGCGCGGCTCGTGATCTCCGCGAGCACCAGGTCTGGCCAGCCAAGTACGGTCCCGGTCATGCCCTCGGATGAGTTCGTGCCAGCCAACTTCGATCCGCCGACCTCACTCGCCACCAACCAGTTCCACCTCGAACCGCTGGGGCCGCAGCACAATGAGGCCGACCATGCCGCCTGGATGTCAAGCATCGAGCACATACGCTCCACTCCCGGCTATCCCGACGGCAACTGGCCGCCACGAACCGGCATGACGCTCGAGGAGAACCTCATCGACCTTCGCCGCCACGCTGACGACTTCACGCGGGGCGCCGGTTACACCTTCACCGTCCTCGACCCCAGCGACAACGGCGTCATCGGCTGCGTGTACCTATACCCCTCGGCGTCCGAGGAGTGGGACGTCACGGTGCAGTCCTGGGTGCGGGCCGACAGATCGAGCCTCGACGTACCACTCGCCGATGCCGTCGCACGCTGGCTCGCCACCGAGTGGCCCTGGGAGCGTGTGGACCGCTGCGGACGCTGAGTCGCAACGGCACGCGTATAGCCGCAGTCAGCGATACTCAGCGACGACCTCGATCTCCCCCACGATGTTCTTGTTGAGGTCGTCAAGGTCCTCGGCTGGCACCCAGTACTCAAGGATCGTTCGACCGCCGACCTGGTGCACCTCATACCGATCCATGAACGACTTCCGGACCTGAAACCGGGTCACGTAGCCCACGCCGCTTGCGACGGTGCCACTCAGAACGCACGCATCTGCATGCGCGTGCGCGGGCCGAGCACCGGATCTTCAGCGCCGTGGGACCGCGGCGGGTCACGTTGCTCGCTAGCCTGGCGGTGTGGCACGGGTGATCCTGATCAATGGAGCGCCAGGCACTGGCAAGTCGACGATCGCCCACCAGCTGGCACAAGATAGACCACTCGACCTCGCTCTCGATCTCGACGTGCTCAAGCACGCCCTAGGCCCAATGCCAGGGAGTTAAGGGCTGGGCGCCTGTGTCAAGGATCGTCGGCGGCGTGTTGCCGGCGGCTGGTGGTCGTGGCCGGTCGCGGTGGTGATCTTGGTGATTCGCAGGCTGGTGGTGGGCTTGCCGGGCGGGTGCTTGTTCCAGCGGGACAGTGGGGATTTGACTCGGCGGGCGCAGATGCGGGGCCGGCGCGGTGGGTGCAGGTTGGCCAGCACGGCGCGGCCGATGTCGCCGGCTAGGTCGGTCGCGTCGGTGAGGATGTTGCCGGCGCCGGTGACCAGGGTCTGGGCGGTCTGGGCGGCGAGCTGGTAGCTGGCCCGGTCGGGGTCGGTGCCGGGCACGGTGGCCACGGCGTCGGTGACGGCGACGCGCAGCGCCTGGTAGACGGTGAGCAGCGCCCACATCTCCTGCTCGACGCCGGCGGGGTCGGCCGAGCGCAGCACCCGGCCGTGCAGCAGGGTGTGCCGCAGGGCGAGGTAGGCGATCTCGTGTTCCCACCGCTCGTGGTAGAGCCCGATCAGCGCCTCGGCGGGCCAGGCGCGGTGATCGGTCAAGGTGGTGGCCAGCCGGTAGCTGTCGCCGTAGCGGGTGCCGTCGTGGCAGGTGACGCTCACCTCGGCGGTGATGATCCGTACCCGCACGCCCCCGATCAGCGACAGCACCGACCCGTCGGGCAGGTGCCGGAGAATGGGCGGGCGACGGGTGGCCCGCAACCGCACCAGGAACTGCGCCTCGGTGGCGGCGACCTCGGCCAGGAACGCCCCGGCGTCGAAGCCGCGGTCGGCCAACACCAGCATCGTGTGGTCCAGGTGGTGCAGCAGCTTGCCGGCCCAGGCCAATTCACCGTCGGCAGGCGTGCCGAACACCGCGCCGAGCAGCGCGCGGGTGCCGGTCTCCACCAGCGTCATCAACTGGATCACCGGATAGCCGGTCTGCCCGAGGGAGGCGTTCAGCTTCCCCAGCCAGCTCCGGTTCCCGGCGCTGTCGGGAACCTTGATCGACCGGCACCCGTCGAAGGCGACCGTGCGGTACCGGCCGAACATCACCCCGGGGGTGCGCGGGCGGCCCAACGGACCGGCCAACACCTCGAACAGTGCCCGCAGCGGGGCCGGACCCAGCCGGCGGCGCAGCTCCCGCAACGCCTTGCCCGACGGGGACTCGGCCTGCCCGTCCAACCCAGCGGTGAGCTTGGCCCACACACCCAGGTAGCCCAGGCCCGGGAACAGAGCCAGGGCGAGCACGAAATACAGCCCCACCCGCGAGGGCAGCATCCGCAGCCGACGCTCGGTCGTGCGGGTGTCGGCGAGCACCGCGTCAGCCAGTTCGAAGGGCACGATACGGGTCAGCTCCCCCACATGGCCCGGCGCGAACACCCCCGCCGCGACCGTGACCGTGCGGGCGATCGTCGTAACAGCAGAACGGATGGCAGACTGGGGGCGCAACGGAGGTCCTCACCGACGGTTGATCTTGGCGATTACCGTCCTACAGGGCCTCCGTTCCCATTCACGCTACGACACACCCTCAACCAGTACTTGACTCTTGGGTTTCGGTCTTAACTCCCCGGCATTGGCCCTAGGCCAGTGGGATGCGGACATGACCGCGGCCGGATACCACGCCCGCCGCCTCGCACTCGCCGTCATAGCAACGCAACTCGACTCCGGTCACGACGTCTACGTAGGACAGTTCCTCGCGAAGACCGAATTCATCGATCAGCTCCAGAGCGCCGCCCAGGCGCACGGCGCGAAGTTCGTTGAAGTCATCCTCACCGCCGATGTGGCCACGCTGCAGCGCCGTCTTGCCCAGCGGGCGCTGCGCCCCGAGCGGTCGGAACATCTCATCAATGCCTCCATCGTCTCGGCCGACGATGTCCCGACGCTTGTGCACGCTATCGACCGGGTGGCGAGGCTGCGTCCATCGGCGACGCCGGTCGACGCATCCGGAGAGCTCGACGACACGGTTGAGCGGGTGCGCCGCGTTCTCGCCGTCGACTGCTGAGAAACTCGCGCTCATGCCGCGGTCAGCGCGCATATCGCCGTCGGGTGCTCCCTCGGCGATTCGCACACAGTCGGCGTACCCGCGCGGTGCAGGCGTTGCATCGTCGTCGGGCGGACCTCGGCCATCCTCGCAGTGCGTAGCCGGGCCGGACCCGTCGTTCGGTGTCCTCTTGGACACGCTGTCGACCACCTCGTCGCGCTGGTCCGTGCCGGCGCGGTATTCAAGAACGGCAAGCTCATCGAACGACCCGACGAATCAGACGGTCGTGATCAGCAAGTCGCGTGACACGCCGATCCTCTCACCCATCGCCCTCCCTGCCCGCCGCCGTCGCACGTGCCGTCTCCGGGATACGCGTATCCGCAGCCGCTGACAAGGGTCACGATCGTCATCTGACAAGACCCTACGAGACGGTGTGATGCGCGAAGACTGCCGGCGTCTGGACCTCGATCATCGACGGGATCCGGTCAGGCGGGAAGTCACGCGTGTTGTGCGTGACGATGACCCCGGCACCGCCAACGACGGCCGCTGCGACCACGTGCTCGTCCTCTGAATCAGGCAGCGCGAAACTGCCCTCGAGCGCCTGCGAGCCCGTGACCTCGGCGTCGTCGAATGCCGCCCTCATCGCAGATATCAGGCCAGAGGCACGACGGCGCGCGTCCGCCTCGTCCACCCCACGGCGGCACAACTTCTGCGCCTCGTGGTACTCGAGCTCCTCGAGAATCGCGGAACTCCACACCGGCCGATACAGACCCTCCGCGTCGAACGAGAGCAGGACGTCGCGCTGAAGACTTGGCCACAGCACGGACGTGTCGAGCAGTGCGGCGAACACTCGGGCAGTCTGTCAGGCCCGCTGCTGTAGCCGGCGCTGCGCGATCACGCGGCGGGCCTCACGCAATTCGGCCAGCGCCGATTCGAGGTCGTCTTCGTCGTCGATGTCGACAGCCGTGGCTTCGAGCGCGGCATACTGCTCCGCGCGCCGCCGCTCGCGATAGGCAAGCACATCAGACAGCATCACCCGGCGGTGCGTACCGACCCGCGTGAACGGGACGCTGCCCTGCTCGAGGATCTTGATCAGCGTCGGCCGGGTCACGCCCAGCAGGTCAGCGGCCTGCTGGGTGGTCAAGGTCATCGCCTGCGGCGCGACTCTGACGGCAAGACCGTCGGCAAGGGCGTCCACCACCTGGCGCAACACGCGATGAACCGCTTCGGGCACCTCGACCTGGTCGCCGGGCTTGGCACCCACCAGCAGGTAGCGTCGGGCCACCGTTCCCCGGCCGGCCGCTTCATGCGCGGCGAGGAAGTCATGGACCTGCGCCAACTCGTCAGCCTCGGTTGCTGACGGAAGATATGTCTCCGACTCGCGCGCGGATACAGTCATGCAGAACACCCTCCTAACCGAATTAACTGAAGTCCATTTCGTTTCTTGCGTCTAATCTATTGGGTGCGGCTCTTCTGGAGGGACTAGGCGACGAGCGGTATGACGCCCATGTGGTAGCGAGACTGGTGGACACGGCGGCGTTTGCGGTTGAGGTGGTAGCGCCACTAGCGCCGATTTTCGCGGCGAGGGTTTTTCCTGATCTTCGGGGTTCGCGCGGCGTGCTCGGGGCGGTGCGAGGGTAGGAATGCCCTGCCTGGGGAGGCGATTCGTCTTACTCGGTGAGGTGACGCGGCGGGTGCCAGTGAAGGCATCTCGCTGACTGGTAGAAGGGTTTCCTGCTTGCGTTTCCGGGGATCGTGGCAGGGTGTGGACCGTGAGCCAGGCACCAGCTGAACTACATTGCTGTTGTTTCAGTGGTTCTCGTGCGTCGACCGCCGAACTGGGCGACACGCTGGGCGGCGGTCGTTGATCTCAGCGACCGGACACGATTGACTTCAGGGTATTAACCAGTCAGCGAATACCCCGCAACCAGGCCGGGCGGGTGGCGAATTCTTCGCCGTCCCCGCACCCGGCCCGCAGACCCGCTACGAGGCGTTGCGTGCCTACCTGTTCGGCGGTGAACCAGCCGCGACCGTGGCCGCCCGGTTCGGCTACACCCCCGCCGGGCTGAACTCGGCGGTGGCCGACTTCCGCGCCGGGGCGAAGAACTTCTTCCTCGACGCCCGCCCCGGCCCGAAAACCGCGCCCGGCAAAGACGCCGCCCGCACCCGAATCATCGCCCTGCGCGCGCAGGGGTACTCCATCGACGAGATCGCCGGCGCGCTGGCCGCCGACGGTGTCGGGCTGAACCGCACCGGGATCAGCGAGGTCATCACCGAGGCCGGGCTGCCCCGGATCTGGCGACGTCCGGAGGCTCTGCGCGGCGGTCCGCGCCGGGCGGAACTGCCCAGGGCCCGAGCACTGAGCGGTGGATCCGGGCTGAGCACTGAGCACTGATGACTACGCCGCTCTGCCCGCCGCCGCGCCCACCCGGATGGCCGGGCTGCTGCTGGTGCTGCCCGACCTGCTCACCCTGGACCTGCCAGCACTCGCCGCCGCCGCCGGCTACCCCGGCACCCGCGACATCCCCGCGGTCAGCTACCTGCTCAGCCTGCTGGCGGTGAAACTGACCGCAACCCGCCGCGTCTCCCACGTGCACGACCTGGCCGCCGACCCCGCCGCCGCGCTGTTCGCCGGACTCACCGCCCTGCCTGCCCAAGACCACCGCGCTGACCACCTACTCCTACCGGCTGCAACATGCCAAGCAGAAGAAGTTCCTGACCGCGTTGGACAAGGCTGCCCTCGCCGCGGGCCTGGCCACCGGCGACGTGCTGAACCTCGACTTCCACGCCGTCATGCACTGGGGCGAGGATCCCGCCCTCGAGAAGCACTACGTGCCCACCCGCTCGCAACGCACCCGCAGCGTGCTGACGTTCTTCGCCGAAGACGCCGACTCCCACGCCCTGCTCTACGCCAACGCCGACCTCGCTAAAGCCCGTCAGAGCAAGGAGGTCCTCGCCTTCACCGAGCACTGGCACACCGTCACCGGAAAAGACCCCGCCCTGCTGGTGATGGACTCCAAGGTCACCACCCAAACCCAACTCGGCGAACTGGACGAGCGCGGCATCGGGTTCATCACCCTGCGCGCCCGCACCCCCAAACTCACCGCCCACCTGCACGCGCTGCCCACCAGCGCCTGGACCAACCTGACCGTGGCCCGCGCCGGCGGCACAACCCGCCGCGTCCGGGTGATCGACGACCCCGCCGCCCGCCTGTCGTCCTATCCCGGCACGCTACGACAACTCGCCGTCGCCGGCCTGGGCCACGAGCAACCCACCATCCTGATCACCAACCAGCATTCGATGCCCGCCAAACAGCTCACCGAGACCTACTCCCGCAGAATGAACATCGAACAACGCCTCGCCGAAGCGATCCGCTCCTTCCACCTCGACTCACTCACCGGCGCCGTCGCCCTCAACATCGACCTCGACGTCGTCCTCACCGTGCTCGCCCACACCCTTTGCGATGCGCTACGCCGCCGCATCCCCGGCTACGCCACCGCCACCCCCGACACCCTGCAACGCCGCTTCCTGTCCACCGGCGGACACATCCTCAACCACGGCAACCAGATCGTCGTGCGACTCGACCGGCGCACCTACTCACCCGTCCTACGCCAAGCCGACCTACCCGAGATCACCGTCCCCTGGCTCGGCGGACGCACCCTGCGCTACGAACTCGCATCACCACCCCCAGAATGAGGGTCGATTCGCTGCGTGAAAATCGGCGCTAGGGCTCGAATGCTTGGTTGGCGCGCAGCGCTCGTAGCCTGAGTACGGCCTCGGCGCCGGCGACGCTCCAGCGTGCGCCGGTGATGTCCATGCGATCGGCGACCAGGTAGCGGCAGGCGCCTTCGATGACGCCGGTGGCGATCGGCCAGCCGGCGGCCAGGGCGGTCGGGTAGTCGAGGTAGGGGGATTTGTTCACCAGGTACTTGGCGCATTCGTCGGCCTTCTTGCGCCTGGGTTTGCGCAGCCCGGTGACGCTCGCTCGTCGACGGATGCCGGCGGCGTGCGCGTACCGGTCAATCACGCCCAGCGCCTCGATGACCGGCTGGTGGGCGGTGTTGTTGCTCCGGAACTCCAGCACGTCCAGGCCCGCCGCATAATCGACACAGCCGAGGAGGAGCGAACGCAACGTGCCGCGTTGCGCGACCAGACGTCTGCTGGAATAGGACGTGAGACACGCGTCGACCTACCCAAGCGCACCGCGACGCCAGCCAGGTTATGCTCGGCCGGTTCAGGAGGCCAGAGCGAGTTGGAACGGCCGGTCGGCCTCGTTGGGCAACGGCTCGATCAGGTGGGAGCCGTTGGTGCCCACCCGGTTCACGTCCCGCGACACCGGCCGGATCTCCATCGGCGGAGCCTGTACGCCTTTGAGTACCTCGGTGATCTTGTCCGGGTCAGTCAGACGTGGATCCAGCCAGGGGTCGATGCGATCGCGCGGGACGATCAGCGGCCGGTCGTGGATCTCGCCCGCAGGGCCGGTCGCGTCAGTGGTGATGATGACTGCGGTCCACAGCCAGCGATCAGGGTCGTCTTCGGCCTTGCTCGGTCCGGCCACCACTCGTACAGGCCGGCGAAGCACAGCTGGCTGCCGGCGGCCGGGTGCAAGTAGTAGGGCTGCTTGACGACCTTGCCGTCCCGCTCCTCCGGTTGCCACTCGCAATAACCCCGGGCCGGTATCAGGCAGCGCCGCTTCCGGTAGGCGGTGCGCCAACTGGCCTTGCTGGCCAGCGTCTCGACGCGAGCGTTCACCAGCTTGTTGCCGATTTTCGGGTCCTTGGCCCAGCTGGGCACCAAGCCCTTTACCGAACTTGGCCGAGACGTCATCTGCAAGCACGGCTACCGGGGGCGGTGTAGCGATCCATCCCGGACAAAGCCGATGTGCGGTCGCAGGTCACAGGTCGAGAAGTGCTTTGGTCCACCATGTTGGTGGGGTTGGCGGTGGGTCGAGTATGGGGCTGGTTTGTGAGGGTCCGTGGACGGGTGGCGCCGCGTCGTTCACCTTCGCCTGGCGGGCGACAACGGCGTCTTTGGTGACGTTGAACACGGTGAGGTCCTGGGTCACGGTCACCGGCCCGCCGTAGTGGGCACCCAGCTCGGTGAAGACCGCGTCCACCCCCGGTGTCACGTCGAGGTGCCACAGGGCGCCCATGCGAGGCTGCGTCATGTCGAGGATCTTGCCCATCTGGTCCGGGACGGTGTGGGCAAGTCGGGTGATTTTCAACGCCGTGTCCATGGGAAGCCCGGTGGCGCGCGCGAAGACTGCGGGCGACTGGAAGCATTCGTGGATCAACAGGTCGGCACCCGCGGCGGCGTCCACCACGTGCCGGCAGGGGCGGGTGTCTCCGGAAAAGACGACCTTGAGCCCGGCGTAGGCGACGGTGTAGCCGACCGCTCCGCTAAGCCCGTGGATCGCCGGGAAGCAGGAGATGGTCACGCCGTTGCGCTCGTAGATCGTCTCTGGCCGGTCGAAGGGGATCTCGTGTCCGAGCATCGCGAAGCCGGTGGTCGGGCGGACGCCACGCACCGAGGCGGTGTCCCACGCCATCGCCTTACCCATGTGCTCGACGAAGGCGGCCAGGCCGAGGTCAGGGTCCTCGCTGGCACCACCCCAGATCTCGATCGGGTCGATCCGCCCAGACTTCGCCAGACTCCCCACCAGACCGGGGATGTCGCCGATGTGATCGGCGTGCAGGTGCGACAGGAAGACCTTCGTCGTTGCCTCCACCGGAAGCGAGAGCGCCGTGAAGTTGGCCAGCGACCCCGAACCGAGATCGAAGAAGAAGAAGTCCCGCTCCGGGTTCCCCACCTCGATCAACAGTGACCCAGATGCCTGACTGCGCCGGATCCACGGATCTCCGCTACCGAGCACCGTGACGCGGATCTCGCCAACGGCCAGCTCCTCCGCGCCGGGAATGAACACGTCCGGCTGCACCTGCAGGGGATCACCGACAACCGGGGTCATGGTCAGCGCCTGGGTTCCACCCAGATAAGCAAGCACGGGCATCTCCGATGCAGCCATTGCACTCGCACCCCCTCGATCTCTGAGCCGGTCCTGCGGTCCACGATGGCCGTCTGAGGGGGACGCTCGGAAGGGTCCTTGGGCCTCGGCGCTGGCAGAACATGATGCTCCGCTTCTCAGGCGACCCGGCCCGCAACAGCAAACGTCCGCACCTGCCGCCGTCAGTGCGCACCTGCCGATGTGCAAGCGCCGCCTGTGCTCGTCGAGCCTTCTGCGCTAGACCTCGATACCGGTCTGGCGACTCGGCTCGCCCAATGGTGGCCGAATACACCGATGACAAACTCCTAATCGACGAAACGGTGACAACGGTGGATGAGTGCCGGTGCTACTTGCAGAGGTGCGAGACGCGCTCGCAGGGCGCTACGAGGTGGTTGCTACCGAGCTGGTGGGGGGAACCGCCCTGCGAGTGCGACGCGCACAATCGGGCGATCAGTGACCCGACAACGCGGTCGGCATGCTTAGAGTGACCGGCGCTGATCGCCGGCGTGCGGCGCGGTCGAGTGCGGCCATCTTCCCGGCGGCGGCGGCGAGGCTGACCTGCAGCCCTTGGATCTCGCCGAGCCAGCCGTTGGCGCGGGCTTCGTCGATGCGATCGCGGAGGTTCGCGATGATCGCGGCCAGCCGTGGCCGTGCTCGTGGGTCGACGCGCAGCATGGGGCAGCGGACGCAGGCGTGTTCATGGCTGCACGGAGTGGCGTAGGGGCGGCCGCAGTCGCCGAGCTCAAGTTTGCGCGTCTGGAAGTGCTGCTGAAACTCGGCCCATTCCTCGTCGGTTGGCTCACGGTATTCCTCGGGTGGACGAACCGCACGGCGCGAGTCAAGGAAAGCGCGGTAGGAGCGGATCAGATCGTCGTTGAAGACGGCGGCATAGCCCTCCGTGGTCGCGAGCCGGTTGTGCCCGAGAATCTTGGCAGCGATATGAATGGGCAGCCCGCCGGTGACCATCTCGGTGGCGAACATCCGGCGGAAGTCGTGGGCAGTGGCCTTGATCGGCTCGCCGGCGGCGTCACGGATACCGGCACGCGCCCAGGCATCCGCGAGCAGCTTGTTGACCATGCCCGCGTTGATCACGAACGAGCGGTAGTCGCGGCTGCGCTGGAACAGGTGCGGCAGTGGCGCTCCCCAGATCCGTTCGTGGGCGTCGTGCCGGGACACCAACGGCACCGTTGCACCGCCGATGGCGCGGAGGCGGGTGATGATCGTCGCGAGCGCGCTGGCCAGCTCAGGCGTCACAACCAGCAGCCGTTCCTGGTTCGTCTTGGACGGCACGATCTGCAACAGCGGGATGACCTCACCGGTATCGGGCAGCCGATGGCTGACCAGCGCGAGCACGGTGAGTTCGAGCAGTTCCTCGACCCGAACTCCGGTATGGCGGAGTACCTCGATGATCGCCCACGCCCAGAACGCTTCGTCCTCGCCATGCGTGACGTCGACGCGCTCACCGGTTGCGACGACCTCGACCCGCACCAAGGGCGCAGCGCTGCGGCGCACGGGGCCGAGTTCATCGACACCCAGCGGCAGACGCCGATACCGGACCCCGTGATGGGTGAACTCTGCGTCGGATTCGACTCCTTGAGCAGACGCAAGCAACCCGGCCTGCACGGCAAGATAGGCCTCGGCCGAATCTACGAGCCGCATCAAGTGTGGCAACCGATCACGGATGCGCTGATGCATCCGGGCCCTCACCCGCCGCTGGTTTTTCATGTAGCCCTCGGTGTCACTGCGCCGCACCGGACACGGCATCGCCCAGGGCGCCCAAGACGGGTCCTCGAGCGCCCACTGCGCGATATCGAGGTAGAAGGCCCGCACCGGGACGAAGATGTTCAGCGCGGAGAGCCGCTCGCGGACAGTTCCGTCTCGCTTGACCACGGTTCGAACTCGCTGCCGCCAGGCTTCGGCGACGTCCTCGGGCAGGTGCAGCGAGTCGATGCCGGGATGGTGCGCTTCCAGGTCCGCCCAGAACGCGGCGAGGATACGGGTGTGTGTGGAGAAGGTGCTGTAGTCCAGCGCCGGGCGCCGCTCGTCCATGTAGCGCACGATCACGTCGCGGATTGGCTGGCAGAGCAGGTTGTAGCCATCGACGATCTCACCCGTCGACAGCTGGCCGCGTAGTCGCATGGTGTGCAACGGCGCGTCCGGGATCTGGGCAATGCCTCGCACGAGATCCCAGCCGATGCTGATGCCGCCGCGGGTCTGCCCGCCGGGCCGGCCGGTGGCGTAGCGCAGATTCATGAAGTCATCGAACGTCAACGCGTCCAGGTCGCGGCCGCAATGCAGCACGAGCGCGGTGAGTGTGTTGATCGCCTGAACGCGCTGAAACTTGCGCAGCTGCAATTCCTGCGCCTTCTGCTCCACGAGGGCGAACAGGTCTGGCCGGAAGGTCGCACGGCTCCTGCCGTAGAGGTTCTTCGATTGCAGCGTCCTGAGGAATCGATGGCTGGGCAAAACGAACCGCACCAGCATCAGGCAGCCGAGGGCATCGATGAAGACGCGACGTCTAGGCTCCAGCGCTTGCGGATCGTTAGTGATCGTTTCGATCCAGCTCGTGGTGTCGTTCGGGTTTGCGCCCTCCCAGCGCTGTTGCCAGCCGTCGCCGGGTTGCGTGGCGAGCCAGTCGAGGATGGTGCGGGCGGCGGCTATGACCGGCCGCTGCTGGCGAGCCGATCGGCGAGCCATCTCCGGCGAGGCGTGTAGAGCGGTCAGCACCTCCTCAGCAGACGCGAGATCGAGCGGGCCGCCCACGCCGCCACGCGCGCCCCAGACGGTCAACTGTTGCTCGGTCGCTCGCCACATCGGCGCGCGCTTGACGGGAGTCGGGGTCGGCGCCCTCATCGGACCGCTTCGCCAAGCAGCACGGCTAGGTCAGCCGGGTCATAACCCCTCGCGGGCGACGGTGCCGACGGAGCCTCGCGGCGCTGGTCTAAATGAGCCAGCACGCGCTTGGCGACCTCGACGTCTTCCTCGAATAGGTAGACCGACGCGGTGGTGTCGATGTCCGCGTGACCGAGAATGACCTGCACGTCGCGCAAGGTCAGGTTCGGGTCGCGGGACATGCGCAGCGCCGCGGTGTGCCGCAGGTCGTGCACCGACCAGTTTGTGCCCAGAGCATTGTTGACGCGCCGGAACACAGCCCGCAGCGCGTCGTAAGTCAGCGGCTGCTCTTCGAGCCCGGCGCCGCGGTCGCGTCGGCGCACCGTGCGCCAGATCGGCTCGTTCGGCTCGATCGGATCCGCATCGGCCAGGTAGAGGCGCAGCCAGACGAACGCCTCCGCGCTGGCGGGAAGCCACTGCTCGACGCGGCTGCCCTTGCGGACCACGCGCACCAGCTGCTCGCCCCAGTCGATGTCGACACCGCGCAGACCGAGCAGCTCGCCGGCGCGGGCACCGTTGCTCAGCGCCAGGGCCAGCAGCGCCCGGTCCCGGTGCGACCGCAATGCGGCGAACACGTCGCGCCACTGCTCATCCGACAGCGTCCGTGGCCGCCGTTTCGGGATCGGCGGGTTGTAGCGCACCCTGCCCTCCGGCCGGAATCGCTCCATCGGGTTGTGGTGCGCGTTCGGCCGAGCCCGCACCGCCCGCTGCACCGGGTTGACCACCGGCCCCTCGCCAAGCTCGGCCCAGTATCCGTAGAAGCCCCGCAGCACCGCGAGCGCATGGCGGACCGTCCTTGGCTGGTAGCGGTCGTCGAGGTAGGCCTTGCGGGTGATCGCGTTGACAGTGCCCGCCGTGGCGCGCGATTCCGTCCGGCCGGCCGCGGCGGGCTTGGTCGCTGCACCGAGCCAGAGGGCGTAGTCGCGCACCTCGGCCGACGTCGCCCCCTCCCACGCCACGTCGAGCAGTCGCAGCCAGCGCCACCACCGCAACAGGTCATAGGCGTAACTGCGCATACTGCCCGGTCGATTGCCCCGAGCAGCGAACTCGACGAGATACTGGCGGACAGGCCCGAGTGCTTCGCCCACGTCGTCGACGACCATCCACGCCGCCGCTCCGCCGTCCTCGACGACCGAGCCCCACGACGGCAGTTCAAGCGCTGAGCAATCCACCGGCCACCTCGTTCGCGAGTCGTTATCGCTGAACGAGGTCTATTCGGCCGCCGTCCGGAAGACGCGACGCTCAAACGGCGTGTCGTCGCTTAGTCCGGTCAATATCCCCACTTGACCGAGTGGATCTGCCGCTCGACGTGCGCGGGATGTTCCGGCTCGGCGCGGTCGAGGACGGCGTAGATCAGGGTCTGCGGCGCGACGTTGTACGACTCGCGCAACTCCGGGCCCTCAGCCCGCGCCGCGTTGTACTCGGTGAGCAGGTCCGCGCGCGCCGCCACCGAGACGTAGCGCCCGCACATGTGCGCCTCCCTTCCACCCTCGACGGGGTCAGACGCTCTGTTACCGACGCTAGCCGCTCACCGCGACGGCGGGCCACGACGGCCGCCCGAGTTTGCAACGGCGTCGCTGTGCGAATCCCAGCGTCAGTCGGTGCGGCTCGCTGCCGCAGCAGTGTTCCTGACCGACCGTCGGGAGATGCCGTTTCTACGCTGGGAATCGGTCAATGAGACGGTGCAGGTCGGCGCGGGTCACGGTGATCGTCTCGTCGGCGGCTGCGGCGGCGCGGGCGGCGGCGACCGCGTCGCGGATCACCACGCTCGGGTTGACCCGGCGCCGGTCAGCCTCGGCGGCTACCCAGTCAGCCAGCTCACCCTTCAGCCGCGCGGAGAACACTATCGACGCGGCCGCGGCCTCGGTGTCGGCCTCGCCACCGCTCCAGTCCCGCTCCTGCAGCGCCCGCCGTGCCTCGTCGCTGTTCGTCATCACGATCCTCCCTGTTCCAGCAGCCAGTGCACCGCCTCGGCCTCAGCGGCGTCCAGCTCGCGAACGCCGACGACCAGGTACTGGTCGTCGGCCTCCTCGATGAGCGCCACGCCTAGCCACCGCCCAGTGCGATCGGGTGCGGCGATACGCAGCACGGCGCCGATGTGCTGGCGCCACCGCGGCCGGGCTTGCAGCACGTCCAGCACCGACTGCCAGCCGATCCCGGCCGCTTCCAGACGCTGGTAGCTGTCCTCATCGAAGCGATACGTCTCCTCCACACCGGCACTGTATACAACTGTAGACACCTAATCGCGCCGTGACACTCCTCGGCTCGCCGCGTGCCGATCATCTGTGCCCCTCAACGCTGCGCCGCAGGGACAAGTCGGCGACCAGCCGTACCGTCCGTGTGTGACCCGCATGCGTCCCACGCCCTACGTCGAGCAGTTGCTGACCGAACTGGAGCAGATCCGGGTGGCGCTCGTCGACGTGCTGGAGCGCTCGCAGATCGAGAGCCTCGATTTGCCCTCGAACTTCATTGGATTCGTAGACTTCGCATGGGTGCCAGTGATGACACCCTCCAAGCCGGCCGGATGACGTTGCTTGGCAGGGTGCGGGACTTCCGAACTCGATTCGGGCTGCTGTTCCCGCATCCCACCCCGGAAGTGCGTGAGCGGCACGGTGACGCGCTGGATCACCTCGAACGATGGCTGGACGGCAGCGACACCCTCGCAGCCTGGTTCGAGCACTGGCTGCCTAACATCGCGGCTCGCCGCGTACGTCCACGAACGCTGGCGAGCTACGAATCGATTGTGCGCATGCACATCACGCCGTACGTTGGCGGACAGCGGCTCGACCGGCTTCAGCCAGAGCACCTCGAGCAGCTCTACAACACCCTGCTGGAGCAGGGCCTATCCCCCACGACCGTGCTACGCGTTCATCGCATCGTCTCCCGAGCGCTCAAAGTCGCGATGCAACGCGCACGCGTCCATCGCAACGTCGCCACGCTCGTCGACCCGCCGGCGCAACGTGAGAGCGGAGTCGCGACAGCGCTCACCCTCGAGGAGGCCACAGCCGTCCTCCACGCCGCTCGCGGCCAGCGCAACGCCGCGCGCTGGACAGTCGCACTCGCCCTCGGTCTGCGGCAGTCCGAAGCGCTCGCCCTGCAGTGGAAGGACATCGACCTGCTCAACGGAACGCTGTCCGTCCACCGCACGATCCACCGGGTCAAAGGCAAAGGCCTCGTCTACGAGCCGCCCAAGACCAGGCGCAGCCAGCGCACCATCGCCCTGCCCGCTCCCCTCGTCGCTGCGCTGCACGAGCACAAACGCCGACAGCTCGGCGAACGGATGCTCGCCGCCAACGAATGGCACGACGAAGACCTCGTGTTCACCCAGCCCAACGGCCGCCCGATCGACAAGAAGGCCGACTACGACGCCTGGAGCGACCTTCTCCGCACAGCCAGCGTCCGGCACGTCCGCCTGCACGACGGTCGGCACACCGCCGCCACACTGCTTGCTGTCCGAGGGCGTTCACCCGCGCGTGGTGATGGAACTGCTGGGCCACTCGCAGATGCGCACCACGATGGATATCTACAGCCACGTCATGCCGGCGCTGGCCCGCGAGGCAGCCGAGCGGATGGGCGCCATCCTGCTCAGCGGGTCAGCGCACGGCTGCTCAGCGCAACCAATTGCAACCAAAGCAATCGAAGATGATCTTGCGGGGCTTCCAGCCCTTTCGTTCTGGGTGGAGCTGAGGGGACTCGAACCCCTGACCCCCACACTGCCAGTGTGGTGCGCTACCAGCTGCGCCACAGCCCCAGATCATGCTGGAACAGGTCCCCGCGGACCAACTTGCCATCTTACAGCGTGCATCTTGGGCTAGAAATCGTGCGGCAAGTCCAGCGTGCGGTCCGTGGTCACGCCACGCCGAAAGCCCCGAAATTCGGGGTATCTGGGCCCGTCACCCATACTGGTAGGCGGTACACACCACCGATCAAGGGAGATGTACGTGAACCGCAAGGAACTCGTGGCTGCCGTAGCCGACGCCGCGGACCTCGAGCAGAAGACCGTCGACGCCGTCCTTCGGGGCCTGCAGTCCACGCTCGAGGACGCCGCCGCCAAGAAGGAGAAGGTCAGCGTCCCTGGCTTCTTCGCGCTCTCGGTCAACCACCGCGCCGCGCGCGAGGGCCGCAACCCGGCCACCGGAGCAACCATCAAGATCCCCGCCGCGAACGCCGTCAAGCTCACCGCCGGCAGCGCGCTGAAAGAAGCCGCCAACAAGTAGGACCCGTTCTCGGCGACCGGGCCGACCCGGGTTAGCTGTCAAAGGTGCCGCGGGCCGGCCCGGCCTGCGTCTTGGCGCGCACAGATCACGGCGCGACGGACTTCGAGACCGAAGCCGACGATGATGGCGTGGGCGAGGTGGTCGTTGGTGCCGGTCCCGCGATCGCCGCGATCGCCGCGTCCAGGCCGGCCTTGTTGGCGGTCTTGAGCTGCTTGCCGTTGACGAAGATGGTCGGGGTGGCGCTCACGCCGCGCTGGCTGGCGTTGTCCGTGATGGCCGCGACCAGCGCCTTGTGCAGCTGGCCGGTAACGCAGGACTGGAACGTCGTCAGGTCATCGCCCTTGATCCCTGCCTGTTTGCCGTACTCGACCAGCTGCGCGTCGGTCCGGCCATTGCTGTTCTCGACAGGTTGGTTGTTCTGGCCCTTGCTGTCCTTGCCGTAGAGGATGGCGTGGTACTTCTGGAAGTCGGCCACGCTCACGTCGGACGCGCATAGCGCCGCGTTCGCGGCACGCGAGGAGTATCTGTTGCCGTTCGAGGACGAGTCGAGGAACGACATCGTGTGGTACTTGGCCTGAATCCGGCCAGCGGCGATCTGAGCCGCGACGTCGCTGCCCACGCTCTGCTCAAGCGTGTTACAGATCGGGCACTGGAAGTCCTCGAAGAAGTCCACGGTCACCTTGGCCGCCTTGCCGACGGTGACGCCGTTAGTAGCCGTGGCGTTCGTCGCGGTCAGGTCACCCTGGATCTTGGCCCGGTTCGCTTGCACGCCGATGCCGACGATCGAGATCAGCACGATGAGAACGGAGAGCGCCGCCGACAGGTACAGCGTTCGTTCCCGCGCAGCCTTGCGCCGCGCCTCGAGCATCGCGTTGTATTTTCGGGCGCCCTGGCCGGTGCGCATCCGTTTGGCTGACGGCGGGGCAACGAAGTCGTTGCGGGCGAGGTATTCGTCTACCGACCAGCGGGTCAGCGGCCACACGATCAGGTAGACCCCGAGCACCATGAGGCCGACGTCGCGGAGCACGTCCAGGGTGTAAGTGGTCGAGGTTGTCGTCCCGCCGCCACCGAAGCAGCCGCACTCCACCTTGATCCCACGCGCGGCGGCCTGCAGCACGCCGACCAGGAAGACCGCGAACAAGGCGGTAGAAAGGATCGCTGCAAGCCGGACGATAACCCCGACAATCAGCAGCGCGCCGATGCACAGCTCGAGGACCGGCAGGCCGTAGCCGATCGCTTTGGACAGCCACTCCGGCGTCGCGTCATAGGCACGTACGGCCTGCACGAAGCCCAGCGGGTTCCTCATCTTGGACCAGGCGGCCCAGATCCAGACCACGCCCAGAACCAGCCTGGCCACGGTCCCCAGCCAGGGGCGGATGGTTGTCCATCTCACGGAACGAACTGCTCCTCGCATCGAATCGGTCACCTGGCAACCAACGGCAGATCGTGGGCGATCTGCTCGGCCTGGTTGGTGTTCTGCAGGAACTCCACGCGCGCGTAGTCGTCCGAACCGTAGAGCAAGACTTCCGCCGCGTGCTGCTGGCCCTCGTCCTCGGCCAGCTGAACGTGCGCCGCGGCTTGCGCCGCATCGATCTGGACCTGGCTTCCGCGCAGCCCGAAGAAGCGGTTCGGAAGCCCGGTGTCGAACTTGCCGAGCCAGGCGGCGATCAGCGGTGCGGTGTCGTGCTTGACGTCGGTGGTGACGAAAACCACGTCCACCGTGGACCGGAGTTCAGCGGGCAGCCCGAGCAACGCGTTGCGGATGTCGAGCATGGTCGTGGGGCAGACGTCCGGGCATCGGGTGTATCCGAAGTACAACAGCGTGGGACGGCCGGCGGTGCGCGTACCGAACGCGAACGGCCTGCCATCGGTGTCCGTCAAGGTGAACGACGGCCGCGGCAGCGGTGGCACCAGACCGAAACCCTGATACGGCCCGGTCCCGAGATGGTCGTTCAGGTCCGAAGCGGACCGCTGTGCCGACGGCTTGCTGCTCGACGAGCAACCCGCCACGAGAAGTAGGGCGAGCACGGCGGCCAGCGCCCAGGCGACCCGACGAGTCACCGCGCGGCTCCGGCGGTTGGGGCCGGAGCGGTCACCCCGATGACAGGCGCCGCGACCACGATGCCTCCGGCGTTGGCGAAGATCAGCTCGAGGTTGACGGTCTGGCCCGGCAGCAGCGGGCCATAGAGTTCCTCGAGCATGATGTGACTCTTACCCGGGGTCAGTGTGACGCTGCTGTGGGCCGGGATCTTCAGCCCGGTCGTGGATCGCGTCATCGACGAGTCGGCGTGGATCTCGGTCTTGGCGCCCGCGCCGCTGACCACCGAGAGCAACGTGTCGTCAGAACCGGTGGTGTTGTTGATGGTGAGATAGGCCGCCGCCTGACCCGGTGACGCAGGCTCTCGCACGTATGCGTTGGTGATCGTGATCGGCTGTGTCGCAGCTGTGCTCGGCGACGCCCCACCGGCGATCGATTGCGGTATCGCGCCGCGGATCAGCCCGGCCACACCAACCACGGCTACCAACCCCGCTAAGACGGCTGTGATCGAGACTCGTCTCACGTGCGCCTCCCCCGGGCGCGGCTCAACGCCAAGCCCCCGAGCACGGCTGCCGCGGCAGCGACGACGAGCGCGACCACCGACAGGACCATCGGTCCAGTCTGACTGCTGCTCTTGGCCGGCGCCGCGGAGACCGTCACCGACGGACTGCTGGACGAGCTGGTCGCGGGCGCTAGTTGCAGGACTGGTGCCGGGTGTTCTGGCTCGGCGGAGCTGCCGGGGGCGGGGACGTCGATCCAGTCGACCTGCGAGCCGTCGCTGTAGACCTGGATCGCCTTGAAGGTGATCGACGGCACGTTCGGCAGCTGTCCTGCGATAACGACGAACTCGCCGAACTCCCCCGGCTTGATGCCCTGGGCAACGCTTGTCGCGGACCAGTCGATCTCCGATACCGCCTCGGTGATGTCGCCGTCATCGGTCTTGATCGGCGTCGTCAGCTTCGTGCTCTTGGCGGTGTAGGTCCAGCCCGGCTGCGGCTGCACCAGCACCGAGGCGATGGGGGTGGCGACCGGGAACTGCACCTTGAGCCCGGTGGTGCTGGCCGACGCGCTCTCGGTGGGGACGCGGAAGGTGATGATCGTGTCGCTGCCGCCGCGGACCGCTTCGGGAGCGCTCACCGTGACGTGTGCGGACGCGGGGCCGGCGAAGGCTACCGATCCACAGGTGATCGCTATCCCGAGCGCGGGGACGAGTCGGAGTCGCATGCAGGTTTCGCCTTTCAGGAGAGGTGAATCGACGTGTCTGCGGTGACCGCGTCGAACTCGGAGGTGCGGATGTCGAGCGTGAACGACCACTTGCCGGCCGCCGGCAGCAAGACGTTCGACGCTGTGTAATTACGGCCGTCTGTGCCAGCGAGCTTGACCGGAATCGGGCCCAGTTGCTTGGCGGGCAGCGCCGCGTTGAGCGTCAGCCCGATCGGCGTCGCGCCAGCGCTGAGCGTGAGCGAGACGCTGACAGTTCCGTGTCGCCCAGGGCTGACGGTCAGCGTCGCGGTGCGGCTGCCCGCCAGCTCGACACGGCTCGTTTGTGGCTTGGCGGCAACCGCGGCAACCGCGGCGCGACCGGGTGGCTCGGCCACTAGCACCGCGGTCACGGCGAGCACCGTCACACCGAGGACGACCTCGGCGAAGACCGATCGCCGCATCCGCCGGGTCTCGTCGACTTCCTTCGGCGCGACGGTCATCTGTTCCGTCATCGCGTACGCGACCGGACGCACGTACCGGCGCTGCACAACGACACGGGACAGGTTGCCAAGTCCGACGAGCACCAGGAACAGACCGATTTTGACGAGCACCAGCTGGCCGTATCGGGTCGAGGTGAGCGCGTCGAGCGAGCCCACGCCCAGCCACGCCTGGTAGGTGCCGGTGATTGCCAGCGCGATCACGCAGCCGAACGCGGTGCGGGAGAAGACGGGCAGCACGGTGCGCAGCTCGTCTGGCTCCCGGCGTGGCAGGATCGCGACGAGCAGGTAGGCCAGCCCGCCGATCCACAATGCCATCGCGGTCAGATGCACGGTGTCGCTGGCCGTGACCAGCCAACGTGGGTTCTGCGCGCTGGCGTGCCCGCTGACGGCGTACGTCAACGCGATGCCCAGACCGAGGCCGGCGGCGATCTGTGCCAGCTGGGTACGCCAGCCCATTCGCAGCAGCGACGCCAACGTGACACCGAGAATCCCCAGCAGTAACAGGCGAATCGAGTGTGCAGTGCCGTAGGTCGTGTGTAAGGTGGCGTCGAGCAGGCTCCAGTCAGTAAGCGTGCCAAGACCGCGGCCGGCGCTGTACGGGCCCTGCAGCGCGAGCTCGGCCACCGCTGCGACCGTCGCTGTCCACCACCCGGCCCACAGCATCGTGCGAGCCCGCCAGTCCTCGCGCCCAGCAACCCACACGGTAGCCACCAGCCAACCGCCACCCAGCAGTATCAGTCCCGCGAATGTCAGCCAACGGACCACGTCGAAGACCGCACTGGTCGTCGAGTTCACGCTGCTCGGCGTTCCGCCCGCACCGCCGACCAAAGCCCCGGTGCCGACGACGAACCGGATCACCCCGGCGACCGGATGCGAGTCCGCGGAGATCACCCGGAAGCTGGCCGTATACGTGCCGTCGCCCAGGCCAGTCTTCAGGGTGGTCGCGATCTGCGTCGCGTCGCCGCCGGGGTGGCTGGCCGGGCCGGCGTCCACGTCCCGCCCGGTCTGGTCGACGACGCGCAGGTAGCCGACGCCGTTGAGGCCGACCGCCTCGTCGAAGGTGACCGTGACGGTGCTCGGGGCACCAGCCAGCCGGGCACCGTCTGCCGGAGTGGATGACACGACCGTGGCGTGCGCCGCGGCGGCGGGCGCCGTGACCAGCAGCAGAGCCAGCAGCCCCCCTACCAGCACAGCCAAACTTCGCGAGTATCTGGTCCACCTACTGGACCGAATACTCCCGACGTTGTTCATGCAGCGCCCCGCAGGCCGCCATCGCCGTGCTTACGGTCGACATCGGGATCGACCGCGACCGGCGCGCGTTGCGGGGGCAGCGCCCATTCGGCCCGGTTGAGCGCGAAGATCAGGACGAGCCCCACGACCGTCCCGAGGTGGGTAGCGAGCCGGCCAACGGCAACCGCGCCGTCTACCAGATCGCGGACGCTGAGCAGCGCGAGCGCGCCCACGAACACGGTGAGCAGCGGCAGCACGCCGGCCGCGCGGCGCGGGGTGAACGCGGTTGCCACGAACGCGGCGCCCAAGGCCAGGTTCCACGCTGCCGCCTCATGGGCCGCATGCGTCGACATCGCCATATCGATGGTGCCGCCGAACACCGACGGCAGGGCGATCGCGAGCTGAGCGACGCCGAGTACCAGCAATGCGGCTCGCAACCACATGCGGCGACGCAATACTCGCCGGGCAGGCAGCACGACATCAGCCAGGATGCGATCGGACAGGTCGGGCAGGTCCGCACTGCCGATCCGTGCGGAACGGGTGACCTGCGTGGCACGTTCTAGCCATCGGGCACAATCGGGGCAGGACGCGAGATGGTCGTCGAGGGTGACAGCCGACATGCCGATCGGCTCGCCGTCGAGGCGCGCCGAGGCAGCCTCCCGGAAGCGATCGCATCTCACGTCTGGAACAGTCGCCGCAACCGACCCGATAGTTCCCGGCGGGTGGCTGTGATCACAACGGGAAGGGCGGATGGACGAGAGCGATCCGATCACCGAGGCAGCCCTGCGCGCTCGCCGCGGTGACATCGCCGCGGCCGCGGCTTTCGTCCGGGCGACCCAGGCCGACGTCTGGCGGCTGTGCGCAAACCTCGCTGACCGCGCCGCCGCCGCCGACCTCACCCAGGAGACGTACGCACGCGCGTTTGCGTCTCTGCACCGCTTCGCCGGCCGCTCGTCGGCCCGCACCTGGCTGTTGTCGATCGCTCGACACGCCTGCGCGGACGCGGTCCGGGCAGCCGTCCGGGCACGGGCGGTTAGCCCGCCGGGTGAGCGAACCGAGAGCGATCCGGCTGATTCGGTGGCACTGCGCGCGCTGCTTGGATCCCTGGACCCATCGCGCCGCGAAGCCTTCGTCTTGACCCAGCTGGTCGGGCTCTCCTACGGCGAGGCCGCGGAAGTCTGCGGCTGCCCGGTCGGCACGGTCCGATCGCGGGTCGCCCGGGCGCGCGCAGACCTGGTCGACGGGTTGGGCGACGACGGCCAGACCCGGGTCGTCGGCGGCTGATCGTCAGCGCCGGGCGCGAATCTCGCGCATGACGCTGCGTTCGGCGACGAACGACATGAACGGGATCGTGCCGGCCGCCATGATCAGCACGAGCCGCACCGGGTTCCACCGCAGCCGGATGCCGAGGTCCAGCGCCGTGGCCAGATACACCATGAACAGGAATCCATGCGCCGTGCCGATGACTGCCACCGGTCCCGGCGAGTCGGCGAAGTACTTGAGCGGCATGGCCACGAAGACGAGCAGCAGCAGCATCACGCCGGTGACGAACGCCATCACCCGGTAGCGCAGCAGCGCGCCGGAGTACCGGATGCGCGGGACCGTCGTTGCGGTCTGCTGGCTCATCCGCGCTCACCGGGCTGGTGCGAGGTCTCGGCTGCCTGCGCGAGATCGCGGAGGTACGCGTTGTAGCGGGCGTGTTCGCCGTCGGTCGCAACGGGCGTCGACGTGGAGTGCTGCGGCATCACATAGCGACGGTAGGCCATCGGCGGTTCCGACTGGGCAGGGGTTGGGGCAGGCACATCGGGCGTGGATGCATCGTGCAGGACGCGCAGCCACATAAACAGGGCGAAGCCGGTGAAGGCCCACCACTGGAACGCGTAGGCGTAGTTGCGGACGTCGCCATGGTGGACGTGCGCCACGTGCCACTGCCACCGGCCAAGCAGCACCATCACCACGCAGGCCGCGAGGACGAGCACATGCAGCGCGATCCAGCGCGGTGCGAAGGCGAAACGGAACCGGCGCACCACCCGTCGAGCGTAGGTCAGCGCGCGGCGAACAGCACCAGGCTGGCGATTCCGGCAGCGATGCAATAAGCGCCGAACGGCCGCAGCGACCCGTTCGCGAAGTATCGGGTGAGGAAGCGCACCGACAAGTACGCCCCGACGAACGACAGCAGCGAGCCGAACAGCACCTGCCCGCGGATCCCGTTGCCCAGATGCCCATTGAGATCGGGCAGCTTCAGCACCCCCGCCGCGAGGATCACCGGTGTCGCCAGCAGGAAGGCGAAGCGGGCGGCGTCCTCGCGCGATAGCCCCCGGACCATGCCCGCCACCATCGTCACGCCCGAACGGGAAATGCCCGGCGCCAGCGCCAGAATCTGCACCGCGCCAACCCCTACGGCCTGGGCCACCGGCTGCTGCGCGATCCGCGCGTCGGACTGCGGGCCGGTGATCCGTTCGTCGACGTAGACCGAATCCGGGCTGCCTTCGCGACGGCGCAACTGCTCCCCAACCAGCAGCACGACCCCGTTGACAGTGAGCAGGATTGCGGTCGGGACGGGGCGCGCGACCGTGGTCCGGAACCAGTGTTCGCCGAGCAGCCCAACAAGCCCGACCGGGATGGTGGCGAGCACGAGCAGCCAGGCCAGCCGCTGGTCAGCTGCTTTCACCTCACGCCGGGCGATGCTGGTCACCAGCCCGCCGACGATGCGCACCCAATCGCGCCAGAAGTAGACGATCAGAGCCAGCGCGGTAGCCACGTGCAGCCCCACGATGAACGCGAGATAGGGCGACTCGGGCCTGCTGACGTTCAGGTCGCGCGCCCAGGAGCCACCCACCCAGGCAGGGATGAGGACGCTGTGCCCCAGACTGGATATCGGAAACAGCTCAGCCACCCCTTGCATGGCTCCGATGACCCCCGCCTCGAGCCAGCTCAGGTGGTTGTGCATATGGCGTCCTTCCGACGGCCGGGATGGCATGCGCATCATGTCGGAATCGAAGGTGATCAGCGAACCGGCAGCTGGCGAAACCCTGAGAACGCGGTCAGGGCATCTTGGAGGCCATAGACACTCATACAGAAAGGAAGTCTGATGTAGGTAGACTTCTGCCATGAGCCTGAACATCAAGAATCCCGAGGCCGAGCGGCTGGCTCGTCAGCTCGCCGCGGCGGCCGGCGAGAGTGTGACTCGGGCCGTCACGGTGGCCGTCCGTGAGCGGCTCGATCGTCTGCAACAGCGCGACGAACACGCAGCGGCGGGTCGGGCCGCTCGTATCCGCGAGA
>CAWIUB010000006.1:0-22928 GCA_963839175.1 uncultured Actinomycetota bacterium | reverse complement strand
GGCGCCGGTTTCTACGCCCCCGCCGAGCCTCTCGCGGCCGCCCTGGTCGGCCGGCTCTGGCCCGCCGCCAGCGCCGCCGCCGCAGGCTCGTCCGCTGCCCAACGGCCGCCGCGGTGCAGTCGGCGCTGATCTGCGCCACCGGCGCCTACTCAGCAGCGCCGCTGGGAAATGGCTGCTGTTCTTCGCCGATCACGGCTGGAACGTGCCCTACCAGAACTGCCCCGAGGAGTGCCGATCCATCACCGGCGTGCACTCCTGCTACCACGCCTACACCGACACGTGCCGGCTCACCAGCGAAGACTGCTCCGGATTCGTCCGCTGGGTGTTCTGGAACGCCCTGCACCTCGACATCGGCCCGGACGGCAACGCGCAGCTGCGCCACGGCCTCGCCAAGCATTGGCCGGTGCAGGTCACCCGCAACATCCATAGCGACTGGCGAACGCTGGTCCTCCAGGTCGGCGACATCGTCTTCTTCGGGGTCGGCGCCGGCACCCAGGTCTACGGCAACGGCACCATCTCCCCGGACCCGAACGTGGCCGGCACCAGTCACGTGGCGATCTACGCCGGCAACGGCCAGGTCGTCGAGAACGGCGGCAACGCCTGGCAGGGCCACCACCCCCTCTACAACCAAGGCGACTACCAGTACGTGATGCGGCCAGCGTTGCCGGCAACCGAATGACCCGGACGAGAGGCTTCCCGATGAGGTCAACGGCGACACCCCAGCTGGTCGGCGACGGATGCGAGGAACTGGTTGACGACTGCGTGTGCTGGGAGGAGGCCAGGACCAGTACGAACCGCGACTGGTGGACAACGTCCCCTGCGCCGCAGGCGCCGCTTAATCGGACTCGCCGAGCTGTTCGCCTGACCGGCTTTCGTATGCGGCCACCGCAGTGGGGAGGGTTGGGAACAAGCGGGTCTCGCCGATGCTGTCTGCAAGCCCGTAGGCCCGCAGGTCGTCGAGCAGGTCTTGCTTGACCCGGGCCATCGCCAGCACGACGCCGCGATGATGGAGTTCGACGCGTAGCCATTCGACGGCGTCGAGTCCGGTGATGTCCACCTCCACGTTGGCCTCGACGTTGAGGACGAACCACTTCGGCTGTTCTGCGGAGTCTGCTGCGGCCATCGCGCGGCGCTTGAAGTCGTCCGCGTTCGCAAAGAACAGCGGTGAGTCGTACCGATAGACGACCAGTCCGGGAATTGTCTGGGCGGTGGGATAGTCATCCACGTCGTGCATCCCGGCCAGTCCGTGCACCTGCCCGAGAATCGCGTCGTGCGGGCGGGCCACCCGCCGCACCAGATCGGCGACCGAGAGGCCAATCGCGAACAGCACCCCGTAGAGGATGTTCATCACCAGTACGGCGGTGAACGCGGCCAGCGCGAGCAGGAGTTCGCTGCGGCGGAATCGAGCGATCCGCTTGAATTCTGCGACGTCGATCAGGCGGGTAGCGGCGTAGATGATGATTGCGCCAAGTGCTGCCTCGGGAAAGTTGGCGAGCAGGGGCCCGCCGGCTAAGAGCACGAACAGGACCGTGGCGAGGGCGACGAGCGAGTACAGCTGGGTTCGGCTGCCTGCGGCGTCGCCGAGGGCCGTGCGGCTGCCGCTGCTGCTGACCGGGAAGCCCTTGAACAGGCCCGATCCGATGTTCGCCACTCCTAATGCGAGTAGTTCCTGATTGGCGTTCACGTCATATCGCCCGCGAGTAGCGAAGGCGCGTGCGGTGAGCACGTTATCGGTGTAGCCGACGACCGCGATCCCGACGGCCGGTAACAGCAGCTCGCGTACATCGGACGCCGACAGGTCCGGAACGCGCGGTGTCGGCAGCCCACTCGGTACCGCGCCGACGACGGACAGCCCGTGATCTTTGAGCCCGAATACGCCGACCACGACGGCTGCAATCGACACGGCGAGGAGCGGTCCGGGAAGGCGCGGGAACCGAGCCTGAATCGCGAAGAGGAACCCCAG
Source organism: uncultured Actinomycetota bacterium (assembly GCA_963839175.1). Classification (GTDB taxonomy): domain Bacteria; phylum Actinomycetota; class Actinomycetes; order Mycobacteriales; family Jatrophihabitantaceae; genus CAWIUB01. The sequence goes on along the minus strand of CAWIUB010000006.1, from coordinate 20,965 downwards.
GATGCTCGCCGACAACAGCACCGTTGGCCAGTGCACCTCGTTCAGGCTGCGCAGGAAGGACCTCAGCTGCGTGGCCAGCCTCGAGCCTTCCACCGGAACGCCCGTCGTTCGGTGTAGCTGGCCGGCGATCATGATCACCGCAACGCCGGCCATGTAGCCGACGAGCACCGGCCTGGACAGCAGATCAGCGACGAAGCCCAAACGCGTTAGCCACGCGACGAGGCAGATCAGGCCGATCAGAACGGCCAGGCCAGCAGTCAACGCGGCATATCGCGCTGAGTTACCCGCCACGAGCGGCGAGATCGCAGCCGAGGCCAGTAGCGCGGTCGTTGATTCCGGGCCGACAGACAACTGCCGGCTCGACCCGAGCAGGGCATACACGGCCATCGCCGGAACCGCCGCCCAAAGCCCGACAACCGGCGGCAGGCCTGCCACGCCCGCGTACGCCATGACCTGCGGCACGAGATACGCAGCAACGGTCAGCCCGGCAACAACATCGCCGCGAAACCAGGACCGCCTATACCCGACAAGGTCACGAAGCCCAGGAAGCACGGAGGTCCCGCAACGAAAGATCACGCCCACCAGGCCGAGCTCCCCGCCCGCGAAGCCACCGGAACAACACACCCCGTACTGATGCCCAGGCGTCGGCGTTCACCGTTCCCTCCAACGCGGAGCGCATGCCGGCGCGCGTGACCACCTGTACCACCTCGGACGGTCAGCTGAACAGACGTGTTCGCCTGATTGGCCGCCCGGCTTCGCGACGCGTTGATCGCTGATTGATCTGCGACCTTGATCGCCGCGTAGGGAATGGACGGCGAGCGTCGACGGGAGACCCAGTCACCGATCAGAAGAGTGCTGCACGGATAGCGTCGAGCAAGCGTGGGCCGAGATCGATGCCGGCAATGGTTACCACATAACGCGGCAACCCAGCGCCTGGAACTGAGCCTCCGCTGGATCACCGCGGCGCTGCACTAGGCGCCTTGCGAGGGCGGGTGCACGATGGCCCGGTCGCCGCCTGCGACCTTGGCCTGGTAGAGGGCTGTGTCGGCGGCGATCAGCGCGTCGTGGTGGGTCTGCGTGCCGGCGTCGAAGAAGGCGGCACCGATGCTGATGGTGGCATGTAGCTGGCTGGAGCCGGTGGGGTGTGGCTGCTCGCGCACGGCCGTGCAGAGCCCGTCGGCGAGGCTCTGGACCAGCTGAGGGGTCGTGTCGCGCAGCGCGGCGGCGAACTCGTCGCCTCACATGCGAGCCAGGGTGTCGTTGGGTCGAAGGCACTTCGCGAGGATGTGCGAGATGCTCCGGATCACTTCCTCCGCGGCGACGGCACCGTGCCGCTGGATCACCTGGTTGTATCGGTCCACGTCGATGGACAGAAGCGCTAGGTGCTCGGCGTTTCGTCGTGCGCGGTCGAGTTCCTTCTCGAAGCGCCGACGGTTCCACAGGCCGGTCAGGTCGTCGTGGTCGGCAAGATGGCGCGTTCCGCCGCCGTGCCAGGCTTGCGCCGGCAGGCCCGTGGTGCGGCCCGCTGAGCTGGTGGCACCGGTCGGCTGGTCGAGCGCTGCGTCGAAGACCTCGACCCAGCGCAGGAAGTGCCGGTCGTTGAGGAACAGGGCACGAACCCGTTCGCGTGCGGTCCGGCCGAGCCGGGCGGCCAGCCACGGTTCCCGCAGAAGCTCGACGACCGCGTCGCCGAACGCGGCAAGGTCGGCAGGGTCGCGGACCAGCAGTCCACTGTGCAGATGCTGGACCTGCTCGAGATGACCCCCGACCGCGCTGGCGACGACCGGACGGGCCTTCCACATCTCCTCAGTCACTCCGAGGCCGAACCCCTCCTGCAAGCTCTTCTTGACCACCACCGCGGCCAGAGACTGGATCGCGTTGACCATCGCGGCGTTCTCCTCGGGCGAGGTGAGCGGGAGGCAGGCGACATGAATCCGGGCGCGCGCCGCGGGTGGCAGCCGCCGCCAGCGTTCGCGCACCGCGGCGAGCACGGCTTCGGCTTCCGGGTCATCGGCGACCTGCCGCGCGTCGGGGCCCGCGAGAAGGAGCTACGCCACGCCCTGCGCACCATCGACCACGCGATCAACGACTACGTGACCAACGCCCGAATCCGGAAGGCTGCTCCATACGTGACTCGGTGACCTTTGCCTCTTTCCCGCGTTCCGCGGTGCGGCTTGAGTCGGAGATGATCGGTCGTTCAGGAGGTCGTCATGCGTTTCGCCGACCGTGCCGACGCGGGCCGGCGCCTCGGTACCGCGCTGCGCGAGCAGGCGTTCGGGGACGCCGTGGTGGTGGGTCTGCCCCGCGGCGGGGTGCCGGTCGCCTTCGAGGTTGCGGCGGCGCTCGGCGCCCCGCTCGATGTGATCCTCGTCCGCAAGCTCGGCGTCCCGTTCCAGCCGGAGCTCGGCATGGGCGCTATCGGCGAGGGCGGTGTGCGGATCGTGAACGAGGCGGTGGTTCGCGAGGCACTGGTAAGCGAGGAGGAGCTCGCCGAGGTCGAGCACCGCGAGCGCGCCGAGCTCGAGCGTCGCGCGCGCCGGTTCCGCGGTGACCGGCCCGCCGCCTCGCTGGCCGGGCGCACGGTCATCGTGGTCGACGACGGCATCGCGACCGGTTCGACGGCCCGCGCGGCCTGTCAGGTCGCCCGGGCGCAGGGCGCCACCCGCGTCGTCCTCGCGGTGCCGGTGGGTCCACCGGGCGTACGAGAGGCGTTCGTGGGTACCGCCGACGAGGTCGTCTGTCTGGACACACCGTCGGACTTCTTCGCGATCGGCCAGTTCTACGCGGACTTCGCGCAGACCACCGACGAGCAGGTCGTCGACCTGCTCGACCGGGCGGCCGCGCGGGCCGGCAATCCTGCGTCGACGGCGCCCGCAATCGCCGACCCGCCCGGACGCGACGAGGAGGTGACCGCGCATGCGGGTCGGGTGCGGCTCGCTGGCCACCTGACCGTGCCCGACGATGCCACGGGGATCGTCGTCTTCGCGCACGGCAGCGGCAGCTCGCGGCACAGCCCCCGCAATCGCTACGTCGCCTCGGTGCTCAGCGCGGCAGGGCTGGGCACGTTGCTGTTCGACCTGCTCACCGTCGCGGAGGAGCGTGACCGGGGCAACGTGTTCGACATCGACCTGCTGGCCGGTCGCCTGCTCGAGGTGACAACGTGGCTGCACGGCGAACGGGAGGCCCGGCACGCGCGCATCGGCTACTTCGGTGCGAGCACGGGTGCGGCCGCCGCCCTCACCGCTGCGGCAGAGACCGGCGCAGACGTTGCCGCGATCGTGTCCCGGGGCGGCCGGCCGGACCTCGCCGGCGCGAGGCTCGCCCACGTCCGGGCACCGACCCTGCTCATCGTCGGTGGTTTCGACGACGTCGTGCTCGAGCTGAACCGCGCCGCGCAAGCGCGACTGCGCTGCGAGAACCGGCTGGAGATCGTGCCGGGCGCCACCCACCTGTTCGAGGAGCCGGGCACGCTCGAGGCGGCCGCCGCCCTCGCCAAGGACTGGTTCGTACGCCACCTCAGCCAGGCGGATCCGCGACTTGCCCAGCAGGACTCACCGAGCGAAACACCCGAACGCAGCGCGCAGACCCAGAGACACTCGACCCCTCCCGGTCACCGCAGCTGATCGGGAGTGGCCGCGTGTCTGACGATCAGCGCGCCATGCGTAGCGGCGGCGCGGCTCCGGCATCGCGCGCGTGGCGTAGCAGCTCGGCGGTGTACCCGGCGGTCGGTGGCGAGGGGTCGCGCAGCCGGCGCTGCCCGTCGCTGAGCTCGGCGAGATCCGCCGCGCGACTCTGCCGAGCCCGTTCGAGCGGCTCGGCCGGCGCGGTGCGCCGCCCGCCGGACATAACCTGGCGCAGCAACGCCTCGCTTCCGGGGGGTGGGCGTTGGTCACGCAGCCCCACAGGGCAAGAGGTCCCTTGAGTGTGCGGCCGGCCAGCTCGCGTCGCGGGCCGAGCACAGCAGCGACCGCCAGCCTGTGACCTTCGGCTCTGGGGGTGGCGCACGAGAAGCAGCGACGCTCAACGGTGGGAAGACCGAGAAGGCGGTGGTAAGTGATGCGCGTCCGATCCGTGGAAGGCCCAACCAGTGGGGTGATGCTGGCCGCAGGACCTCATCAGACTGCGGTTAGATCGATCGTTGCGCCGTTCGAGGAGGTCGCCTACGTTTACCTGCGCCTGGCCGGCGCGCCCAGCGAAGAGGAACGCGACCTGCGCTCGCGGCACGCCGCCGAGAAGCTGCACGCGCACGGGGCGTCCGAGACGGCAGCCGCCGTGATCGCAGCACGGATCGCGGCGGCACCGCCGGCGTATGGGACCCTGGCAGTCTTCGTCTCGCAGGATGGGTCGGTCCTGTACGAGCAGATCCTGACCGACGCCGACGTCGCCGACCATGCGGGGTGCCGGTCCCCGGCCCCGGTGACGCCGCTGCTCGCATGGGGCCAGGACCGCCCGGCGTACGTGCTCGTCGTGACCGACCGGGCCGGCGCAGATATCACCGCCGGGGCTGGCGCCGGCCAGCCGGACCAGGCGTGGACGGTCGTCGGCCCGGACGACGCGATCGAGCGCAAACGCGGGCCGGGCGGTTGGTCGCAGCCGAGCTACCAGCGTCGAGTCGAGGACAGTTGGCGGCACAACGCCGCGTCCGTCGCCCAGCAGGTCGTTACGCGCGCCTCCGCCGTCGACGCTCAGGTGCTGGTGCTGTCCGGCGACGTGCGCGCGGTGCAACTGCTGTCGGAACGACTGCCGAACGATCCCGCGCTGCTGGTCCGCCATATCAGTGGCAGCCGTGCCGCCGACGGCTCGCAGGCAGGCCGGGACATTCGGGTCGAACAGGTCCTGCGGGAAGCCGCCGCCGCGCAGACCGCCCGGCTGCTGGCGGAACTGCACGAACGGCTGGCCCCGGGCGGACTCGGGGTCGAGGGGACATACGACACGGTCGCCGCGCTGGCCCGCGGACGGGTCGCGACGTTGCTCGTCCAGGACACGCCGACCGACTCCCGCACAGCCTGGTTCGGACCCGGACCCGCCGACGTCTACCCGGACCGCGAGGCCGCCGTCCTGTCCGACGCGCCAGTCCGGTCCGGACGGCTGATCGACATCGTGGTGCGCTCCGCTCTGCTATCCGGCGCGAAGGTGCGCGTCATCCCGCAGGGCACGCCCGGCCAACCGGCCGGCGGGATCGGCGCCCTGTGCCGATACGAGACGCCGTGATCGGGCTGCCCGCTCCCAGAGCCGCCGCGGCGGGGTTGGGATGAGCGTCGATAATGCCCGCGCCATCGGCGCGATCTCACCGCTGAGCTGGCGGGCCGAGGTTCGCGAAACGCACAGCGCGGTAGTGCTCTTGCTCGGCGAACGAGCGTACAAGATCAAGAAGCCGGTCGACCTCGGCTTCCTGGACTTCCGGACCGAGGCGAGCCGCCGCCGGGCGTGCCGTCGCGAGGTGGAGCTGAACCGCCGGCTCGCGCCGGACGTCTACCTCGACGTCATCACCGTGCGGGGCGCCGACCGGCGAGCGTACGAGCACGGGGTCGTCATGCGCCGGATGCCGGAGGACCTGCGGCTGTCGACGATGATCCGCTGCGGCGCCGCCGTGGACGATCATCTGCGGGCGCTCGCCCGGCTGATCGCCACCTTCCACGCCGCGGCCGACCGGGGACCGCGGATCGCCGCCGAAGGCAGCGCGGTTGGGTTGCGCCGACGGTGGACGGACAACCTGCGGGAGACCGCGGTGTACCGCGGTGGCCCGCTCACCGAGCCGCTGTACGACCAGATCTCCCGGCTTGCGCTGCGCTACATCCAGGGCCGGGGGCCGCTGCTGGCCGAGCGTGCGGCGTCGGGGCTGTCCGTCGACGGGCACGGCGACCTGATCGCCGAGGACGTGTTCTGCCTGCCGGACTACCCGCGGGTGCTCGACTGCATCGAGTTCGACGACCGGCTGCGCTGGCTCGACGTGCTGGACGACGTGGCCTTCCTCGCGATGGACATCGAGCACCTGCAGCGGCCGGACCTCGCCCAACGCTTCGTCGAGTGGTACCTGGAGTTCAGCGGCGGCCCGGCCGTCGCGTCGCTGCAGCATCACTACATCGCCTACCGCGCATTCGTGCGGGCCAAGGTCTGCTGCATCCAGGCCGCGCAAGGACTGGCGTCGGCGGCCGCCGACGCCGGCAGCTACGCCGGCCTCGCGCTGCGGCACCTCGAAGCCGGCGAGGTGACCCTGGTGCTGGTCGGCGGAGCACCCGGCACCGGCAAGACCACGCTCAGCCAAGGCGTCGCCGACCGCCGCGGATGGGTGCTGCTCAGCTCCGACGAGGTGCGACGGCAGGTCCCCGAGCTCGCCGGCGGTCGCTACAGCGATACGGCGAAGGCGGCGACGTACCGCGAGCTGCTTGCTCGCGCCCGGCAGGCGCTGGAACACGGGGAATCCGTCGTCGCCGACGCCACCTGGGGCGACTGCGCTATGCGGCAGCTCGCCGAGGGGCTGGCGACCGCCACCGCCAGCCGTCTGGTGGCGCTCGAGTGCCGGGCGCCGGTCGAGACGGCGGCCGCCCGAGCGCAACGGCGCCTCGCGGGCGGCGGCGCGTCGGAGGCAGGCGCCGACATCGCCCGGCAACTCGCCGCTCGGCGCGATCCCTGGCCAGGCGCGATCGTCGTGCAGACCGAGGTGAGCGCCAAGCAGTCACTGCGACATGCGCTAACCGTGCTGGCTGCCCACTGCTGAGCAGCCGCGCGCCGGTCAAGCGTGGTCGAAGCAGGGCCGCTAGGGCAGGGCTAGTGCGGGATCGCGCCACAAGAAGGTGCTGACCACCAGGATCCACGCGGTGTCGAGGATGATGGTGACGCCAGCGACGACCTGAATTGCGCTGGTTGTGTATCCGATGGTGAAGGCGCCGACCACCGAGGCGAGTGCCAGCACGCCGCTGGCCGTCGCGAACCAGCGGGCAAACAGCTGGGTCCGCAGGCAGACGATGGCAGTGGCCCCAATGACGAGTAGCAGGCCCAGCAGGGTCGCGCCGAAGCTCAGCAAATACATCGTCCGCCAGACGCGCGCGCCAGCGGCGCCGAGATCGTTGATCCGGGTGGCCGTGGTCCCCTCGATCAGCGCTCCCGTTACCGTGCTGGCCGCCGCGAGTACTCTGCCTGCAAGCGCGATCAGCGAGACCCGGGGACCCGCCCTCAGCCTTCGTCAACGCGCGGAACAGGCCGGACAACCACACGAGTGCGGCGGACATTGCCAGGCCCAACAGCACGGCACCGATTTGGAACCGGCCCTGGTGCTGCGCCAGGTAGTCGAAGATCTCCTGGCCGGAATCGGTGGCGCTGCGAGCGCCATTCAACGCACTGGCGTTGATGAGGATCAGCACGAAGAAGACCACGCCGCCTAGGAGGCCGCTGAATTAGGGCAGTTCTGGGGCTGGTCGCGGGACGGGCCGAGGGGTGAAATTGGTGGCAGCCTGCACGCGAGGTCCGGGTCGGTGCGCGGCGGAGCGGTCCGGGCTGTGCGAGAGCGCCCGGGGGTGGCCGGTGCGGGGCCAGGCGCGGCCCGGTGAGGGCCGATAGAGCTCTCATCGGCGGCTTGTCAGGTGGTCTGGGCCGCCAGAACCCAGACTCCTGCCGTACGAGTGAGTCCACGGCCGGCGAGGTTGCGCAGGTTGAGTCCGGCGGTACGGCGTGTGAGCCAGGCGTTGTTCTTGGTGGTGCCGCGGTAGCGGAGTTTCAGGCGGCGACCACCGCGGCTGGCGATCTGAGAGATGACACGTTCCACGTTGGGCCGGAACTTCCGGTACTTCTCACGTAGCTGGGGCTTTTCAGCCCAGTCACGGCGGGCTTGGCGCAGCAGGTCGTCTCGTGGGTGCAGAACGATTTTGCGGCCGGTCTTGGACTTGGTGCACCGCTCGCGCAGGGGGCAGTCGCGGCACAGTGCGCCAAAGGTCGCCACTCGGGTCTTCTCGCTGATCGGCCGGGTGTTGCCGGCCGGGCAGCCTACCGTGCCCGCTTGCTCGTCGACGGTGAAGTCGTCGACGGTGAACCCGCCCTCAACCGGCGCTTGCAGCGGCTTCGGCTTGATCACGGCCTCGTCGGAATCGGTGTCGTCGATCGCCCCACGCAGATCCCCTGTGCCATAAGCGGAATCTCCGTACCACTCGCACGCGTCGTCCTCGCGGTCGAGGAACTTCTCCGCCACTGCTGGATCGGAGTTCTCTGTCCCGGCGGCCTTGGTCAGCGCCTCGTCGGTGATGATCCCGGTCTCCGGTTCGGCCGCCACGTGCGCCCGGTACCCGTCCCGGCGGTTCTCCGGCGACTTGCGGGTGTGCCGTGCATCCGGGTCCACAGTGGACACCACTCGGTCCGGGGCGACCCTGCGGGCGATCCGCCACCGTCCATCGGTACCGTCAGACCCCTCGGCGGGCTCGACATCCTGACCGGCGAGCAGCGCCAGCAACGCCACCGCGAACTCCGCGTCGCCCTCCAGTTCGGCATCGGCCAACGCCGCCACCAGGGCGTGCGCGTCGTTGACCAGCGCCGACACCAGCGCATCCTTGGCGTCCGGATCCTCCCAGTCGATGCTCGGTTTACCCGGCTGGCTGTAGTCATGGCCGGTGCAGACTGTCGCGATCTGCTCCGCCGCGCCGGGCACCTGCCGGCGCACCCGCCGGATCGCCGAGATCAGCTGAGTGACGGTGTCCTGGGTGGCGACCGCGTCAGCCAGGATCGTGGAATCCACCGCGCGTTTCCGGCGACCGCGCAGCACCCCGGTCTGCTCGATGACATCCTTGACCGCATCGTTGACCCGGTGCGGCCGCTGCGATGTCGCCAGCCGTCGCCGCCAATACACCAGCGTCGACGCATCAAAACCCGCATCGTCCAGCGCCATCCCGGTCGCGACCTTCCATCGCAGATCACACCGCGCCGCCTCGGCGGTCTCCCGGTCCGAGAAATCATGCAAGCTCTGCAGCACCAGGATCGACCCCATCACCGACGCCGGGATCGATGGCCTGCCCTTACCCGAAGGGAAAAGGTCCTCGAACACCACATCAGGGAACAGATCCTGCCGATGCTCGGCCAAGAACTCGAACATGCTGCCCTCAGCGACCAGATGACCCACCAGAGCCTGCGCGTCCAGCAGCTCCCGGTCCGTAGCCTCCACACCCTGCACCGGAAGATCATCCAAGCCGAACCGGCGCACACCGCACACGACGCGCCGATTATTCAGCGGCCTCCTAGCGCGGCCAACCGGACCGACATCACCCCCGGGACCTAACCACCTGTCTGCAAGTCACTATCCATCCCTTGCTCAGCCGTTGATACCCGTCTCGGCACCACGATCCACATCGAACCTGCTTCACATATCGCGTGACCGGCTAGAGGCAGATGCCTGGCCAGACCCCGGGCGCAGACTCCGTGCCGATCGCCGGCAGCGGGTCCGGCGCTGTGGCCTACTGCGACACCGAGGCCTCCTGCCCCTCGACGGACGTGATCTCCGCAGACGCCGCCTCGAACAATCGATCTGACAGCCGGCGCAGCGCCCTCGCGACGGCGACCTCGTCACCGATCTCGGGCACATCCACATCCACCGGGTTGCGGTGCGCCTTGCCCTGTGCGTCCAAGCCCCGTGGGGCCTCAGCCACCAGAACGGCATGAGCCGTGGTGTCGTCGCCTGCCTCGAACAAGTCGATATCGACCCGCCACGACCGGGCGCGCCGTGCTGCGCCAGCTTGGGCTGCCAGTTCGGATCCGTGGCTGCCGGTCACGTGGGCGTCGGAGCCCGGAAAGAACAACCCAGTGCTACCGGTGTCTGCCCAGCGGACCAGGTACGGTGGGGCACCCTCCCCGCCGCGGACCTCGACGATCTCCCCGTCGCGCACCGTCCCACCGGTGACCGGGGACGAAACGACAATACGGTCACCCACCTGAGCCCTCATGGCGTCCTCCTTCCTTCGGTCCTGGCTCCCGCTCACTGCCGATACGAGCCGAGCGGCTCTCACTCATAGCCAAGCGCTGCCGCGATCAACCGACCAGGTGCAAAGGTCCCATCGCCGCTGGCGCCGGCCTCGCCGCCCTGGCAACCGAGCTCTACTCGACTAACGGCCCAGTGCCGAGGTGATCTCCTGCACCCACGCCGTCACCTGGTCGCGATCCCGCCAGTCGCCGGAGCGGGTCTTGGCCATCTTGCGTGCGATGAACCCCTTCGCATCCGGTGTCAGGCGACCGCCGAAGGTCGCGTGGCCGCGCGCGCGGATTTCCTTTGCAACCTGCTGGACCTGCGGGACCGGTGGGATGTCGCCCTCGGCGGCACTGTCGTCGAGCGGCCCGCTGCTGAACAGCCACACCGGCATCTCACGCAGTGCCGCTTGATGCCGGCGTGCGAACCGGCGCGCGTCGCGGTGCCACCGGTTCGTGTACAGCACACCACCGAGGACCACGGCGTCGTAACCGGCGATGTCGCGCACGGCCCGTGCATGTTGGACGTCGACGGTCATGCCCTGTTGCCGGAGGGCGGCGGCGATCATCTCGGCCAACCCCGAGGTGCCGCCACGTTTCGACCCGTGCGCGACCAGAGCTCGTGTCACCGTGATCCGCCTCGATGCTCTGCCGCAGCCAGCCCGCTGTTGGCTCGCTCGGCCGCTGCCTCGATGTCACGCATGGCGACCGTGGCGATCAGCCGGCCGTCCTCCACCACCACCGCGATGCCGCCATGCCGCCGGATGGCGGGCACCACGTCGACCAGCGGAGTATCCGGTGTCACCGTCGGCGGAGGCCCGCCTCGTGACAGGTCACGCAGCCGCGTCGTCGCCCGGCGGTCCGGCCGCACCCCGATCAGGTCACGCACGATCAGCACGCCCTGCGCGTGCCCATCGACATCGACCAGCGCGAACGCCTGCTCGCTCGGGTGTGCCCGGCCCAGATGTGCGATGAAGTCCGACACGCTCCACCACGACGGCGCGGTCGCCGGCGGGCAGGTCATCACCTCGCGGACGGTTCGCCCACGCAGCCGCTCGTCGCGGCTCGCGGCGCCCTCCGCCGCCGCGCCGCTGAGCACGAACCAGCCGACCATCGCCAGCCACAACCCGCCAGCTGCCCCGGCCAGCAACTCGAACACGCCCAGCCCGACGAGGAACATGCCCAGCCCCCGACCGGCTCGGGCACTGATCTGCGCGGCTCGCGCCCGGTCGCGGTAGTGCGCCCACAACACCGCACGCAGCAGCCGCCCACCATCCAGCGGCGCGCCGGGCAGCAGGTTGAACACGCCGAGCAGCAGACTGACCGCGGCCAGCCACACCAGCGCGGCGGCGAGCAGGCCAGACCCAGCGAACAGCCACCCGGCGGCGGCGAACAGCACACCGAGCAGCAGGCTGGCCGCGGGCCCGGCAGCGGCGACCAGCGCGTCAGCGCGCGGCGACGGCGGCTCCCCGCCCAGTTCGGTCAGGCCGCCGAGCATCCACAATGTGATCCGCTCGACACGCATACCGAAGTGCCGCGCCACCAGCGCATGCGCCAACTCGTGCGCCAGCAACGTGGCGAGGAACACCGCCGCCGCGACGACCCCGGTCAGCCAGTACAGGCCGACTAGCCGGCCCGGCACGGAGGCAGGCAGCACCCCGCCCGCAAGCAGGTCGACCAGCAGAACCAGCACCACCAGCACCGACCAATGGGCCTGCACCCGCACGCCGGCATACCGCCCGAGCGGTATCGCGCGGCCCAATGCGCTGGCTCGCTCGGCGGGACGGCGCGGCGGCACTGTCACCGCTTCCCCCACCCGACGGCCCCCGACCCAGCGGCGATCCGGGACTGCACACGCGCGCCCGGCCCGGCCCGCTCCCGATCCAGCTCAGCCAGTCGCTCGGCACTCGCTACCCGAGATCGAATCGAACTCGCCCCCCGCGGCCAGCAGACCCCACCTAGCGGGCCGCCGCAGATGATGACCCAGCCCTGCATGCTGCTCATGTTCATCGAATGCCGTAGCCGCCGGCAGAGGCCAACGTCACATATCGGCGAGACTCCGCAGACGCCGAGCCCCTCCCGGCCGCCACACAGGTGACACCCGGGACGAAAGTCCTTGTGACGGCGGTACTTGCGCACTGACATCAATGCCGCCACCGGGTCACGCTCAGCCTTAGCCGGCCACGACTGGTTGCGCGTCGCGTCGTGCGCTGCAGGCTGCCCAGGGAGGCCACGATGGACCCGAATCAGCGCGAGGATGATCTGCAATCGACCAACGGGCAGCGTCGCGGATGGCGACGCTGGCGGAAACCGACCCACGACGCCTCGGTGCCCACCGATGAGCTGTACCTCGAGTCGCTCGGACGGGCGGTGCCTGTCAGCGACTGCCTGCGCCCGGACGTCGGCTTGCTGATCAGCGAAGACTTCTGCTGGCGCATGGCGATGGCCGACTGGTCCGCCCGACGGCCGCGCCGCTGGCAGCGCACCAGCCGGAAAGCCTGGCGCACAGAAGGGGCGGTCCTGCAAGCCAAGAAGCAACGGCTGCGCCAGCTCGCCATCGCAATCGGTATCCAACCCTCGGGCAACCGTGATCGACCGCGACAAGGGTGGCGCAAACCGCGGGAGCCCATGGCCGGGGACGTTCTGCCCTGTTGCTTGCCCCGGCGTCGGGTGATGGTGGACGCATGGCCGTGTCGACAGCCCCGACGGGGGCTCGCCGACGACGTTTACGTCTTGACTGGAGCAGCAGATGAACGTTCTGATCACCGTCCTGGGCATCGTCGTCCTGCTGGCCCTGGTGGTGCTGGCGCTGGCGATCCGGGTCGTCAAGCAGTACGAGCGCGGGGTGCTGTTCCGGTTCGGCCGGCTCGCCGGAGCACGGGCACCGGGTTTGCGGTTCATCATCCCGATCGTTGACGTGCTGCACCGGGTGTCGCTGCGGATCGTCACCATGCCCATCCAGTCGCAGGGCATCATCACCCGGGACAACGTCAGCGTCGACGTGTCGGCGGTCGCCTACTTCCGGGTGGTGGATGCGGTGAAGTCGGTCGTCGCGATCGAGAACGTCCGGGCGGCGATCGATCAGATCGCGCAGACCACGCTGCGCAAGGTCGTCGGTCAGCACACCCTGGACGAAACGCTGTCGGAGACCGACCGGATCAACGGCGACATCAGACAGATTCTGGACGTGACGACGGTGGACTGGGGCGTGGAGGTGACCCTGGTGGAGCTCAAGGACATCCAGCTTCCCGGACAGCATGAAACGGGCGATGGCCCGGCAGGCCGAGGCCGAGCGGGAGAAGCGCGCGAAGATCATCAACGCGGAGGGTGAGTCGCTGGCCGCGGCTGCGCTCGGGGACGCGTCGGACACCATGATGGCCCACCCGCTGGCGCTGCAGCTGCGCAACCTGCAGAGCCTGGTCGAGATCGGCGTGGACAAGAACACCACCGTCGTGTTCCCCGCCCCGCTGATGAGCACCATCGGCGAACTCGGCTCATTCCTCGCCCGGGAGACGGCAGCCGCAACACCCCGTGCGGTGCCAGCCGAGGTCACCCGCCTGATCCCCAGCCCCGCCCCGAACGGCGCCCCCTGAACCGGCTCGCGGAAGTACGGCGAGATGGACGAATGCGCGGTATCAGCTCTAGCCATCCAGGTCGGTGACGAGACCACGCTGGACGACCTGTTCGGGCATGCCAGTAGGTATCCCGGCGCCGTAGGGTTCAGCATCCGCGGCGACGGCGGTGGCTGCCGATGACCTACGGAGAGTTCGCGACCAAGGTCGGCGAGCTCGCGAACGGGCTGATCGCTTCGGGTGTCTCCTCGGGTGACAGGGTCGCGCTGATGTCGCGCAACCACGTCGAGTGGGCGCTGTGCGACTGTGCCATCTGGGCGGCCGCAGCGGTGACGGTGCAGATCTACGAGACGTCGTCGGCCGAGCAGGTCGAGTGGACTCTCGGCGACTCGGGAGCGATCGCCGCATTCGTCGAGACGCCGCGGCACGCCGCGGTCGTCGACCAGGTCCTCGGGCGCACGCCCACGGTGCGCGAGGTGTGGAGCATCCAGGCGGGCGATCTCGCGAAGCTCGCGGCGCGAGGCCGAGACGTTCCCGGCGAGCAGCTGGCCGCCGGGCGCTGCTGCGCGGCGCGTCGGCAGCGACGATCATCTACACCTCCGGGACGACCGGCCGGCCGAAGGGCTGCCTCATCACGCACGGCAATCTCGTTGCCGTCTACACGAATGTGACGGCGGCGCCCGGGATACCGCAGATCTTCAACGAACAGTCCTCGACGCTGCTGTTCCCGCCGCTGGCGCACAGCCTCGCGCGCATCATCCAGCTCAGCTGCGTGCACGCGCGGGTTCACATCGGCTACACCCCGGACAGCAAGCAACTCGCCCGCGACCTGCTGAGCTTCCGCCCGACACTCGTCCTCGCCGTGCCGCGGGTCTTCGAGAAGCTCTACAACAGCGCCCAACGCCAGGCTCACTCCAGCAGCGCGGTGAGCGGCCGGGCCTTCGACCTTGCCGAACGCGTCGCGGTCCGATGGAGCAAGGCCCTCGATGACGACTCACCAACGCCGCTGCTGCGCCCGCAGCACGCGCTGCTCGACCGGCTCGTGTACACCCGGCTGCGTGTCGCCCTGGGCGGGAAGGTTCGGTGGTCGGTCAGCGGCGGGGCGCCGCTGGGGGCTCGCCTCGGCCACTTTGGGGGTGACCGTCCTGGAGGGCTACGGCCTTTCCGAGAGCACGACTGGCGCGACGCTGAACCTGCCGGCGCGCCAGCGGATCGGCAGCGTCGGTCGGCCGATTCCGGGTTGTACCGTTCGCATCGCTGCCGACGGCGAGATCCTGGTGAGGGCGCGTTCGTTTCGGCGGCTACTGGCAAGACGAGGTAGCCACCAAGGAGGCCATCGACGGGGACGGCTGGCTGCACACCGGCGACATCGGCCAGATCGACGCGGACGGTTTCGTCACGATCACCGGGTGCAAGAAGGAGCTGATCGTCACCGCGGGCGGCAAGAACATCGCGCCCACTGTGCTCGAAGACCGGCTGCGTGCCCACTGGCTCGTCAGCCGGTGCATGGTCGTCGGCGACCGACTCCCTACATTTCCTGCCTTCTCACCCTCGACGCCGAGATGCTCGCCGAGTGGAAGGCAGAGCACGGCAAGCCGGTGAGCGCCGAGCTCCCCGACCTCAGCGACGACCCCGATCTGATCAGTGAGGTGCAGGCCGCGGTGGACGCCGCCAACGAGGCCGTGTCGCAGGCCGAGTCGATCCGCCGCTTCGCGATCCTCGGCGTCGACTTCCTCGAGTCCAGTGGCCAGCTGACCCCGACCCTGAAGCTCAGGCGCGACATCGTCGCGCGCGAGTTCGCCGACAAGATCGAGGAGCTCTATCGTTGATCGGCGCCGCCGGGCCCGTCGGTGCCGGCGCCGCCCGCGGTGAGTCGTGCCTGCAGCACGGCCACCCCTTGGTTGATCGCGACCCGGGCATGGCCCTCGTGCGCCAGCTCGGCCACCGGACGGTTCTCCGCGAGGAAAGTCGCAGTGAACTCGGTCACGCCGCATTCAAGCGCCCGCCGGGCCAGCAACTTGATCAGCTCGGTGGCCAGCCCGACACTGCGCCAGGCTGGGTGGACCACGACGGCGACCTCGGCCACACCGGCGGACTCGGTTTGAGGTGACGATCGTGGAGGCATTCTGGTGGCCTTCCACGGTCAGTTCGTAGAAGTCCGCGGTCTCGGTGTGGTCCATCGCCTGCAGGGCGAAGTCGTCGATGATCAGCAAGTCCACGTGGGTGAGGCGGCACATCTCGGCTAAGCGCCCGTCCTCGTTCCGTGCCCAGCGTCAAGTCGCCGTTGATGATCTCCACCGTCGGGACAGCAAGGCGCCGCACGCATCTTATCGGCTTCCTTCGCTTGACGCACGATCGGCAAAGCCGCGAGCATGCCCTTTGACGGCACGCTCCGCGTCGATCGCGAGCTGAGTTCGCTGTCGTGCGGATGGCCAAGTGACCCGAACGGCCAGCGAGACACCCGACCATCGGCATCTTCGCGCACCGACGACACAGGGGTGCGTTGTGGCTGGTCACTTCGGCTCTGGGCACGCCGTCGGCTAGCGTGGCGAGCGTGCAGGTGTTCCCTTGTCGTTGCGGTGGAGGGAGGTATCCGAGTGAGCAGCAGACAATTCTCGCAGCAAGAGGCCCAAATCATAGGCGAGAGAATCGGCATCGATTGGACGCTCGGCGAGGTCGACCTCGAACAGTTCCGGATAGGGCTCGCCGTCGAGCTTGAGCATGGCAGCATCAACCCAGCCACGGATGTCACCCATGATGACGAGCTAGTCACTGGCAGGATCGCCCTAGCTCACCTTCATGAGATCCCGGACTACTACACACGGCTGGCCGCAATGGAGCGCGACGCGGAGGCTTGATCCGGCTGACCCGTATGCCCGTGGCGGCATATCGGAGTTCCCACGTTCGCCGCGGGTGATGACGGCATTCAGTCGGGCACTAGCCCCGCCGCCTTGTGTGTCGGCATGGGCTAGGGCCGCGCCGCGAACACCACCTACGTCGTCACCCAGTCCATCCCAGAGGACGCCCCGACCGGGATCGTCAACGAAACCACCCGCCAAGACCCCCCCGCTGTGCTCGCCCGCAGCGCCTAACGCGCCGAACCCAACCTCGCCGCCATCATCGAAGCCGAACATAACCAGGCCGAAGCCGAGTCGCTGCGCACGATCGCCGAACGCTTCGCCGACGTCGCCGAACGAGCCAGCGCGGGCCGCACCGCGACCATGCTCGACCAGCTCGTCGACCACGACGCGCTCGCTTCCGCGAAGCGGACCGCGCTTGCCGGCGACACCGTCAGCCTGTCTCGCGTGTTGCGGCAGGGCGAGATCGCTGGCCACGACCCGGAACAGGCGCTGCGCGAGGCGATCACGAGTCGAGACTCGGCGATGCGCGCAGCCGCCGACGTGCTCGGCCAGCAGGCCGCCCAACTTTAACGCGCCGATGAGATCCGCGCCCGTTGGTACGCCCACACCGCCGCCACCCGCGCCGCCGAACAACGCGCCCGCGGCGAACTCGCCGCCCGCGGCATCGGCCCCGCTCAGCGCGATGCGCGTCGAGCCACTGGTCGGCGGTAGTCGTGCCGGTCAGGTTGTCGAGGACGTGCACCGCGAGATCACCGACGAGGTCGAGCTCGCTGACGTCGTTGAGCAGCGTGAGGCGGACATCTCCGCCGTGGAGCTCCAGCCGTCGATCGACGCCGCCGAAACCGTTGTCGCCGACGTGCGCGAACACGCCACCGCTGGGCCAGCGGCCGCCGAGGGCCGAGGATGACTGGACGACAGTTCCCACCGGCGGCGAGACCGCCGACAGCGTCACCCGCGCCCAATGTGCGCTCGCCGAGCTCGAAGCCCGCCTGCCGAACAGCCACGCCGCGCGGACGAGGAAGCGCACATCGAGCAACTCGCCCGCTGGCACGCCGACGGCCCCACTGCCCGAGCAGGCGAAGATGCCCGCCAGCCGGATCGTTCCCGCGGCCGGCGAATCAAGCGCACCGGTAACGTTTAGCAGCGTCGTCTTGCCCGACCCGCTCGTCCCCAGCACCACCACGAACGCCGTCTCATCGACGTGCAAATTGACCTGGTCGAGCGCTTTGACGGTCGTGTCGCCGACCCGGTAGTAGCGGCACACGTCGTCGAGGTCGATTCGTGTTCCGGCCGCGCCGCTGCGGGCGTCAATCGCCCGCGCCACCGGCTGAGCTGTACGCACGACAACCTCCCCCTGAGGGCGCCCACCACACCCAATCTGAGCGCCCGGCAAGCACCACAGCCAGAGGCAACGCCCATCACTGGAGGCTGCGGAGGCGCGGAACGGCAGGCCCCGGACTAGGGCGGCGTAACGCCGGAGAGGTTCAAGCCGATCACGCCCAGCAAGATCAGCGCGATCGACCCGAGCTTGACCACCGTCACCTTGTCCCCGAGCACCAGCATGCCGATGGCAGCGGTGCCGGCCGCGCCGAGACCGGTCCACGCGGCATACGCTGGGCCGACCTCGAGCGATTTCAATGCGACCGTGAGGAGCGCGAAACTGATCAGGGCACAGGCGGCGAACCCGACGGTCGGCCACATCCGGGTGATGCCGTGGCTCTGCTTGAGGAACACCGCGAAGCCAGTTTCGAACATGCCCGCCACAACGAGAAGGAACCATGCCATGACGCTATTATCGCCGACCGCGAGCGGCGTCCAGTGTCCGTAGGACCGGGCCTGCCTACCACAGCCGGGGCTAGGCCGGCGCGCTCAAGCCGTACGAGGATGTCGCCGAAACGCCCGCCCAGCGCCGCGCAGCCATCCAACTCGTACCGTGACGGCACAGACGTTGGTTCGTCGCCGCATCGGGAATTGAGGTCTTGAGTAGAGTCGCACGCCGCCGCTGGACACCGAGGCGCGACAGCCGCTAGCAAACGGAGTTGCTGCTGAGCCGCTGCCCGGGACGTTGGCCCCTTCCACGGGAGCGGACTTGCCGAGGAGCCTGGTGCAAAGAGAAGGAGGGGGTGGGTTGATGTCTGTCGCGACGTATCCCGCGCGGGTGGACGCGAGCTTGACTCGGGTATCAGCCGGTGGATGTGGCTCGTCAAGTGGCTGCTCGCAATCCCGCATTACATCGTGCTGTTCTTCCTCTGGATCGCGTTCGTGGTCGCCAGCGTCGTTGCGTTCTTCGCGATCCTGTTCACCGGCCGCTATCCCCGTGGACTTTTCGAGTTCAACGTGGGCGTGCTGCGGTGGAGTTGGCGGGTGTCCTACTACACCCGTGGGGCACTGGGCACCGATCGGTACCCGCCGCTCACACCGGCCGACGTGCGGCACTATCCGGCGCATTTGAGAGTGGAGTACCCGGATCGTTTGTCCCGCGGGCTGGTCCTGGTGAAGTGGTGGCTGCTGGCCATACCGCACTATCTCCTCGTCGGGGTGTTCGTGGGCGGTGGCAGCTGGGTGGCGTGGCAGTCCACCAACCACAACCTCGGCGTCGCGCCAGGTGGTCTGATCGGGCTGCTCGAGCTGGTAGCGGCGATCGTGCTGGCCTTCACCGGCCACTACCCGGGTGGGATCTTCGACTTCGTCCTCGGCATGAACCGGTGGGCGCTGCGAGTGGCCGCTTACCCGGGATTGATGACCGACAAGTACCCGCCGTTCAAGCTGGACATGGCGGGCCCCGAGCCGGCCGGCACGATGCCGGTCCCGCTGCCACCAACCGGGCCGGTTAGCCCCACCGTCGCCCGAGCCGAGACGCCACCGGCTCCGCAACCGGCGCCTGGGTCTGAACCGACGCAGCCCGCATCTCCGCAGACAGCGCCCGCGTCGCCGCCTACGACGCCTCCATCGTCGCAGGCCGCGCCACCGCCAGCGTCGCCGGCCGAGCCACCGCCCGCTCCGCCGACCGGACGCCGGGGGTGGACGGCCGGACGGGTGGTGTCCTTGGTCATCGGGTCCGTGCTCGGACTGATCGCGCTCGCCGTGCTCGCCGGCGCCGGGGCTGCGACGTGGGCGACGAATAGCCAACGTGACTCGGCTGGCTTCCTGACCAGCGACACCCACAGGTTCGCCACGCCGTCATACGCCATCACCAGCGGAGGCATCGACCTGGGTACCGGGACCGACTGGGTAACCCCGGCGGATATCTTCGGCACGGTACGAATCCGGGCGACTGCCACCGATCCAACGGCCGGCGTCTTCATCGGCGTCGGGTCGCAGGCGGCGGTCGACCGCTATCTGGCCGGTGTCGGCCATGAGGTCGTGACGAACTGGGCGAACGGCGACACCCGCTACGAGCCGGGCAGGGCCGGGAGACCGCAGACCGCTCCGGGCGACGCGGCGATCTGGACGGTGCAGGCTTCCGGCCCGGGCACCCAGACGCTGAGCTGGCGTCCGGTCAGCGGTCAGTGGGAGGTCGTGGTGATGAACCCGGACGGCGCCGCCGGGATGTCGGTTACCGCAGACGCCGGCGCCACCGTCCCTGACCTCGCTTGGCTCGCGGTCATCCTGTTCGCCATCGGCGGGGTGCTGCTGCTCGCCGCGGTGGCTCTCGTCGTCGTTCCGGTTGTACGGGCCAGCCGGTGAGCCGTGTGACGGGACACCAACAGGTAGCCGCTCGGGCTGCCGCTGAGCCGGACTGACCACGGATAGAGACGCATACGAGAGTCGGGTGATCCGCCTCTGCCTCGGACGGACGCCACCGCTCGCTAGGAGCCGCGGGTGGTCGGGACTTTTGGCTCTATCGACGTGCGGACGTTGACGGTTGCGCTTCACCTGTACACCACAGCCGAGGGATCGAGTCGTTCCCGGGGCCGCACCGGTGCGCGCGTCTCGTCGCCGGACACGCGGCCTCTGAGAGCGGATCCGTGAAGGCGGTCGCCTTCACCGTTCGTCAGGAGGTTGAGCCATCGTGAACGTGAAACAGGCAGCAGAGCAGTTCCTGTCACACAAGCGGGTTGCGGTGACGGGGGTGTCCCGTACCCCGAAGGGTCATGGCAGCAACCTCGTCTACCAGCGGTTGCGGCAACGCGGGTACCAGGTGTTCGCGGTCAATCCGAACGCCGACCGGGTCGAGAACGACCCGTGCTTCCACGACCTGAAATCCATCCCCGGCGGTGTCGACACGGTTGTCATCGGCACCCGGCCTGAGACCGCGGAAACCACGATCCGCGAGTGTGCCGGGCTCGGCATCAAGCAGGTGTGGCTGCACCGTGGCCCCGGCCGCGGGAGCGCGAACCCCACCGCAGCCGAGTACGGCCGGCAACACGGCATCACCGTCATCGACGGCAGCTGCCCGCTGATGTTCGACCCGACCGCCGACTTCGGTCACAAGATGATGCGGGTCATCTACACCATGAACGGCCACGTGCCCAAGACGGTGTGACCGCGTGAAGCCCACCGCCCGCAGCACCCCGTGCGGGTGCGTGTCGAGGAGGAGGAGGCACGAGCCACCTAGAGATGAGCGCTCGCCTCAAGATTCGCGCGGGCCAA
>CAWIUB010000005.1:0-55704 GCA_963839175.1 uncultured Actinomycetota bacterium | reverse complement strand
TCGTCCTTCGTACGCTTGAAGAGCGCCAGATCCGCTTCGTGCGGCTGTGGTTCACCGATGTGCTGGGCACGCTGAAGTCGGTTGCGATCGCTCCGGCCGAGCTGGACGGGGCGTTCAAGGAGGGCATCGGCTTCGACGGCTCGGCGATCGAGGGCTTCGCCAGGGCCAGCGAGAGCGACATGCTCGCCCGCCCCGACCCGGCCACCTTCCAGGTGCTGCCCGAGTCGGATGGGCGGCCCGCCGACTCCGCACGGATGTTCTGCGACATCACCATGCCGGACCTGTCGCCGTCGTGGGCCGACCCGCGCTACGTCCTTCGCCGGGCGCTGAGCCGGGCGGCCGAGCGGGGCTTCACGTTCTACACCCACCCTGAGATCGAGTTCTTCCTGCTCAAGAACCGTCCAACTGACGGCAGCGAGCCGGAACCAATCGACACGAGTGGCTACTTCGACATGACCAGCCACGACAGCACGCACTCGTTCCGACGTGATGCGGTCACCGCGCTCGAGGAGCTAGGCATCTCGGTGGAGTTCAGCCACCACGAGGTCGCGCCGGGGCAACAGGAGATCGACCTGCGCTACGCGGACGCGCTGTCGATGGCCGACAACATCATGACGTTCCGGCACGTGATCAAGGAGGTCGCCGTCTCGCAGGGCAGCCACGCCACGTTCATGCCGAAGCCGTTCCGGCACCGTCCGGGCAGCGGCATGCACACCCACGTCTCGCTCTTCGAGGGCGACCACAACGCGTTCCACGACCCGTCGGACGAGTTCAATCTGTCCAAGACGGCGCGGGCGTTCATCGCCGGGCTGCTGCGGCATGCCCGGGAGATCACTGCCGTGACCAACCAGTGGGTGAACTCCTACAAGCGGCTGTTCGGGTACGCGGCGCCGGGCGAGTTGGTCGAGGCGCCCACCTTCGTCTGCTGGGGGCACGCGAACCGTTCTGCGTTGGTGCGGGTGCCGATGTACAAGCCGGGCAAGGCCAACGCGACGCGGGTGGAGATCCGCTCGCCCGACCCGGCCTGCAACCCGTACCTGGCCTTCGCCGTGCTGCTCGCGGCCGGCATGAAGGGCATCGAGGAGGGGTACGAGCTGCCACCTGGCACGACCGACGACGTGTGGGCGCTATCGGACACCGAGCGGCGGGCCCTCGGGTTCGACGAGCTGCCGCACAACCTCGACGAGGCGTTGCGGGTCATGGAGGAGTCGGAGCTGGTCGCGCAGACGCTCGGTGAACACGTCTTCGACTTCTTCCTACGCAACAAACGCGCCGAGTGGATCGACTACCGAGCCGAGGTCACGCCGTTCGAGTTGCGGCGCTACCTGCCCTCGCTGTAGCTGCGCCGTGGCCGCGTTGCCGCCTCAACGCCGCCCTTCCGGCGCAATCTTGAGGCTTTTCTTGACCCGGGCCTCGACCTCACCCTCAAGATCGGACGCGCAGCGCTCAGTACGCTAAGTGGCGTGGCAGCAGACCCGATCCTGGTCGTCCAGAACGATCCGAGCGACCCTGTCGGCGTTCTCGGCGACTGGTTGACCGACGCCGGAGCCACTCTCGATGTGCGCGACCTTTCCGCCGCAGCGACGCTGCCCCCCGCATTGGACCGCGTCGGCGGTCTGCTGGTCCTCGGCGGCGGCATGGGCGCCTGGGAAGATACCCGGGCGCCCTGGCTGCCGGGTGTGCGGGCGCTGTTGCGGGACGCGCTGGCGCAGGAAGTACCCACACTCGGCATCTGCCTCGGCGGTCAGCTGCTGGCCGTTGCCGCAGGTGGCCGGGTCGGGCCGAATCCGGACGGGCCGGAGTTCGGCGCGCAGCTCGTGGCGAAGCGAGCGGCCGCCGCGACTGATCCGCTGTTCGGGCCGCTGCCGATCACGCCCGACGTGATCCAGTGGCACCAGGACGCAATTACCGCGGTGCCGGCGGGTGCGGCAGTGCTGGCCACCTCACCGACCTGCGAGGTGCAGGCGTTCCGGATTGGCCGGCTCGCCTGGGGCGTTCAGTTCCACATCGAGACGACCCCGGCGACGGTGCGCGCCTGGGCCGACGAGGACGCGGGCGCCCTGGCCGAGTACGACTACGACCTGCGCCACCTACTGGCACGCACCGATGCGGTGCACGCCGACGTCGCCGAGACGTGGCGACCGTTTGCGGCGGCCTTTGCCCAGGTTGTGCGCGATCCTGCTTCCGTGCGGCCCCTTCGGCCGATGGCGGTCACCCTGGCTGCGCCGATCACGGATCCCGCGCAGATCCGCGCCGCACTTGCCGCACAGATGCAGGCCGCCCACGGCCACCCTGAAGCGTCCCGGCTGCCGTGGCCGGTCCAGCCGACGCTTGATCGATGACCGGGCCACGGCGATCCAAGGGCCGGCTCACGACGGAAACCGCGCCACACATCCGCATCGCCAAGCGGCTGTCGCGATTCGGGTTCGCCGACGCGGCCGCGGCTGGCGAGCTGCTCTCCGGTGACACGCTGCGCTGGTGGGACGCGGCGGCCAACGGTCCGGCCGATGACGCCGCCGCGGCCGTCGTAGCCGCGCTGGGCCGGGCGCCGGACCCGGACCGGGCAGTGCGCGCACTCCAGCAGCTAGTATGGCGGGCGGGACCTGCGCAGGGCGCCACGCTGCGCGCGGAACTCGAATCCAGCAGCCCGCTGCGTGCGCGGCTGATCCCGCTGCTCGGCACGTCGATCCCGCTGGGCGACCACCTCGCCGAGCATCCGGACGACTGGCGCGTGCTGCTCGGCGACCGTGACACCGAGGGCGTCCCAGTCAGGCTGCTGCAGGCGGTCGGCGCCGACCCGACGGCCCCGGTAGTCGGGACGGCAGGCGCGCCCGCCAAGGTCGCCGCCGACGATGCGATCCCAGCGCTGCGCCGGGCCTATCGTCGCGAGCTGGCCTCGATCGCCGCGCGCGACCTGGCCGGCGACCTGGACATCCGTGCGGTGACCGAGAGTCTTGCGGACCTCGCCGGGCACACCCTGCAGGCCGCGGTCGCCGTCGCGGCGGCCTCGCTGCCGGGCGAGGCCGCACCCTGCCGGCTCGCGATCGTTGCGCTGGGCAAGGCCGGTGGTCGGGAGCTGAACTACGTCTCGGACGTCGACGTCGTGTTCGTCGCCGGGGCCGACGGTCCCGTCGGGGACGAGGCCGCGGCACTCGCGACGGCGACCCGACTCTCCGCCGAGACGATGCGGATCTGCGGCATGGTGGCGTGGGAGGTCGACGCGGCGCTGCGCCCGGAGGGCAAGGCTGGGCCTCTCGTCCGCACCCTCGCCAGCCACGAGGCCTACTACCGCCGATGGGCCAGCACCTGGGAGTTCCAGGCGCTGCTCAAGGCTCGCCCGGTCGCAGGAGATCTCGACCTCGGCGCTCGATATATCGCGGCCGTGTCTCCGCTGGTGTGGACGGCCGCCGAACGTCCCGGCTTCGTGGCCGACGTGCAGGCCATGCGCCGGCGGGTCGTCGCACACGTCCGTTCCGACCTAGCGGCCCGCGAGATCAAGCTCGGCGCGGGCGGGCTGCGCGACGTCGAGTTCGCCGTCCAGCTGCTGCAGCTCGTACACGGACGCGGCGACGAGACGCTGCGGGTTGCCGCCACCCTGCCGGCGCTGGACGCATTGCGCGACGGCGGGTACGTGGGGCGTGACGATGCGCTGAGCCTGGGCGACGCCTACCGCTTTCTGCGCGCAGCCGAGCATCGCGTTCAGTTGAGGCGATTGCGGCGCACGCACTTGGTCCCCGACGATCCGGCTGAGATGTTGGTGCTGGCCCGGGCGATGGGCTACCGTCCCGACGCCCGCGGTGACGCGCGGGACGTCTGGAACGCCGAGTGGGCGCTGCATGCCCGCGAGGTGCGCCGGCTGCACGAGAAGCTGTTCTACCGGCCGCTGCTCGACGCGGTGGCACACGTTCCGTCCGAGCACCTGCGGCTGACCACAGCCGAGGCGGGGCGCCGGCTGGCGGCACTCGGCTTCGCCGATCCGCGCGGGGCGCTGCACCACATCGGGGCCCTGACACGCGGTCTGTCTCGGCGCGCCGCGATCCAGCGTGCACTGCTTCCCGTCATGCTCAGCTACTTCTCTGAGGCTCCGGAGCCGGATGCCGGGCTGCGGGCGTACCGGCGGGTCTCCGACGCGCTGGGGGCGACGCCGTGGTACTTGCGGCTGTTGCGCGACGAGGGGGCCGTGGCGGCGCGACTGGCCTCCGTACTGGGCACCAGCCGCTACGTTTCCGAGATGCTGGTCCGCGCACCTGAGGCGCTCGCCCTGCTCGCCGACGACGATGCGTTGGTACCGCGACCCGCCGACGAGCTGCACACGGCAATGGTCGAGGCCGCCCTGCGCCAGCCGGACGACACCACGGCCGTCGCGGTCGTGCGTGGGCTGCGCCGTCGGGAGCTGCTGCGAATCGCCTTCGCTGACCTGCTCGGCCGGCTCGACGTTACCGAGGCGGGCGAGGCGATCAGTGCCACGACCGAGGCGACGCTCGATGCCACGCTGCAGGTGACCCGCCGGTCGGTCGCGGCGGAACTTGGGCGCACCGAGCTGCCGATCGAGTTCGCCGTCATCGCTATGGGCCGGCTGGGCGGCTGCGAGGTCGGCTACGGCTCGGACGCGGACGTCGTGTTCGTTTTCGAGCCTCGCGACCCTCGGTTACCCGAAGAAACCGGTGCTCGGATTGCCCACGACATCGCCGAGCGGACTCGCAGGCTGCTCAGTGCCCCATCCGGCGACCCTCCGCTCGGCGTCGACGCGAATCTGCGCCCGGAGGGGCGCAACGGTCCCCTCGTGCGTTCGCTGCGGTCCTACGAGCGTTACTACGCACGGTGGTCTTCGGCGTGGGAAGCACAGGCACTGCTGCGGGCACGATTTTGTGTGGGCGACGCGGGGCTCGGCGAGCGCTACGTCCGGCTGATCGATCCGGTGCGCTACCCGCCGAACGGCATCGCCGCCGAGGATCTGGTGGAGATCCGCCGGCTGAAGGGACGCGTCGACAGCGAGCGGCTGCCACGCGGCGCGGACTCATCCACCCACCTCAAACTCGGCCGCGGCGGGCTGGCTGACGTCGAGTGGACGGTCCAGCTGCTGCAACTCGGTCACGGGCATGCCGTCGAGGGCCTGCGCACGCCGCGTACGCTGAACGCGCTGCGCGGCGCCGCCGCGGCGGGGCTGCTCAGCGAGGACGACGCGGGCGCACTCGAGGCGGCGTGGCGGCTCGCCACCGAGGCACGCAACGCGATCATGCTGGTGCGTGACAAGGCCGAGGACCAGCTGCCGTCGACCGGCACCGCCCTGATTGGGGTGGGCCGGACGATGGGGTACCCGGCCGGATTCGACCCCGGTCTGCTCGTCGACGACTACCGCCGCACGGCGCGGCGTGCCCGACACGTGGTTGAGAGAGTCTTCTACGAGCCGACCGGCTGAGCGATCCGTTCGATCCTCTCGTCGGGCGTGTGGCGGTCGACGACCTGCCGGAAGGCGCCATGCCCGGACAGCAGCCATTGCATGCCGAATCCGACCAGGACGATCAGCAACCCGCCGACCGCGTCGAGGACGAAGTGGTTGGCCGTGCCGACGATGACCAGCAGCGTGCCCATCGGGTAGAGCGCGCCGAGCACCCGAACCCAGGTGCGGCGGGCACACATCACGATCGCGATGCCGGCCCACAGTGCCCAGCCGATGTGCAGGCTCGGCATCGCGGCGAACTGGTTGGAGTGCTCGGCGATCTTCGGGTCGGCCAGCGAGCCCCAGGTGTGGAACTTGACGAGAGTGTCTATGTATCCGTACTGCGGCAGCAGCCGGGGTGGGGCGAGCGGGTACAGGTAGAAGCCGGCGAGCGCGGTGATTGTCAGCCAAAACAGTACGGTGCGGGCGCCGCGGTACACCCGCTGGCGCCTGACGAAAAGCCAGATCAGCACGCCGCCCGTGACGACGAAGTGCAGCGTGGCGTAGTAGTAGTCCATCACCTGTGCGAGGGCTTCGTGCGCCGCCACGAACTTGTTGACCGACAGCTCGAAGTCCAGATGCAGGACTTCCTGCAGGTGCTGGACGCTGACGCCGTGCCGCAGCGCGATCGAGGCTTGTTCAGGGATCGAGTTGCGGCCGAGATCGTAGAGCCAGTAGCTCAGCGCGATGATGGCGAGCTCCTGCCACCACAGCGGACGACGATAGCGCAGCAGCCGATGAGGGAGCAGGCCGCCGAAACGCCGCTGCGCAGGCACCACAGCGGTGCGCGGAGCGGCGTGCAGTTCCGTGTCGACGATGGCAGGCATCACACTGATTGTCTCACTCGGGTGCGACAACGTTTCTGGCTGCGCGGGCCTATTCTCAGCTGCCCTTGCCTGCCTTCGACGTGGCCGGACGGACCGTAACCAGACGATCACCCGCTCGCAGTGTGAGCGGATGCCCGTCTCCGAAGCGCAACAGCGCCCCGTCGCGCAGGATTCCCATCACCACCTCGGCGTCCTGGGGGACTTGCCGTCCGTCGTCGCCGGCGTCGGCCTCTCGCTCGATCAATTCCAGCCCGGTTCCGGCCGTGAGCAGGTCTGTGACGATCTCGCCGGTCGCCGGCGACAGGGCCGACACTCCGAGCAGCTGCCCGGCGGACTCCGCGTCACCAGCGCCGCGTTCGCCCCGGCCGACCTCAGCAGGGGCGCGTTCTCGGCGTGTCGAACCGCGGCACCGCCGTGGCTTGGGTGTTCAGCTGGCGGACGGTGAGGGTTGCCAAGACCGCGGTGTCATCGCGGTTGGCGGCGATCACGGCTCGCGCTGCGCTCCCGATCTCGACTTCTTCGAGGACGTGGATCGTGGTCGCGTCGCCGCAAATCGAGCGGCGGCGCGGCGGGTGCCGGACCTCAGCCGGGAGGCGGGATTAGCGGTGGATTAGCTGGGGTCCAGCAGCGCAAGGAAGGCCGCTGGGGTGTAGACCGGGATCTGCTCGGCCAGGCCGTACAGATCGGTGTCGCCGGACACGATCACGGCCAAGGAGTCCTCGGCCAGGCCGATCAGGTAGTC
Source organism: uncultured Actinomycetota bacterium (assembly GCA_963839175.1). Classification (GTDB taxonomy): domain Bacteria; phylum Actinomycetota; class Actinomycetes; order Mycobacteriales; family Jatrophihabitantaceae; genus CAWIUB01. Next base: position 48,695 of record CAWIUB010000005.1, on the reverse strand, counting down.
ATCGTCGGGGTCCGGCGAGCGGACGGACGCAACGCCCTCGGGGTCGTTGACGAGTTCGGCCTGCAGGCGCAGCACGTCGAGCAGTTCGCGGGCCTCGTCCGGGCTCACCCGGCTGGCGATCTTCGGGTAGCCCAGAGCTCGCTCGAGCTCACCGAGCAGCGCCGGCGACACCACCAGCTCATAGCCGCCGTCCAGCCAGGCCCGCAGCAGCCTAGCCGGCCTGCCACCGCGAGACAGGATTGCCGAGACGATGACATTCGGGTCGACGACCGCCCGCATCCCCGTCGCCGGGTCTCAACGCTTGGCAGATCGCGTCGCGTGCTGCGCCTCGAGGGCCAACGCCATCGCCTCGTCCTCGCTGAGGTCGTTCTTCGCCCACAGGCGCTCCATCAGGTCCAGGCCCAGATCCCGCCGCAGCGCCTCCTCGATCACTTCGCTGTCACCCTTGCCGGCGCGCGCAGCACGGACCCGGACCGCGGTCAGCACCCGCTCGTCGATCGTCACGGTCGTCCGCATCTTAGGCATTAACGCATCGTAGCATCATCGTGCGTCAATGCCGTAGCGCGATCGCTCGACGCGGTGTCGGTCGGCTCGAGAGACTGGCGCCTTGCGGAGTCGCTCAGAGCAAGGCCTGACACCTTCGCGCCGCACGAGAAATCCCGACGTCAAGACTGGAGGCCCCGAAATCCGGGGCCTCCAGCACGGTCAGCACACGGCTACGAAGCGGCGTACGCGATGCTTTACGTCGACGGCGACGTTCAACCGCTGGACGGCGAGCGCCGCTATGAGCTGCGATTCGCGGCCCCGCCGCCCTGTCGGGCGTTCTGGTCAGTGACGATGTATGACACGCCCGACTTCTACCTGGTCGACAATCCGATCGACCGCTACTCGATCGGCGACCGCACCCCCGGCCTGCAAACCGCACCGGACGGCTCGCTCGTGATCGTCATGCAGCAAAACGAGCCAAGCGACCCGGACCACCGCGCCAACTGGCTGCCGACCCCCGCGGGGCACATTCCGGCCGCTCCTTCGCATCTACGAGCCCGAGGACGTAATCTTCGACGGCGCCTACGAGCTACCACCGATCACCAGCGTCAGCTAGACGACCCCGGCCAAGCCCTGTCACCCGGGATCATCCGACGATCGATTCTGCCGTCCCCGCAGCGGATCCCATTGAGGGCACGTAGTGGCGAGCCGGCGCGCGACCAGCCCGAACCGATGGTGGCGATGGTGGTCATGACGCCATTCGTTTGCTTACCGATACGCGGGCGCCAAGCTACGGCCCCGATGTGCTCCCGATCACGGGCAATCGTGGGGCATCACAGGGTCAGCGGTAATTCGAATGTCGGGAAAAGGGACGGGTCGAGGAACGCGCACATGTGCCGCACCGCGCCGTCGCGCAGCTGAAGCGTCAGCACGTTGTGAGCGTGGAAACGCTCGTCCTGTTCCAGCCGGTAGGACGCCAATGCCGGGGCGCCGTTCGCCCGCGTAGGCAGGTAACGGCGCGGCACCCGGAACACGTAGCGCTCGAAGAACGTGAGCGTCGCGGCCCGCCCGGCGAACCACATCGGCACCGGCGGCATCTCCAGTTCCACGTCCTCGCGCAGCAGTCGCGCCAGCGCGCCGATGTCGAGCCGGTCGAAGGCCGCCACAAACCGCTCCAGGATCTCGCGGTCGGCCTCCGGCGAGATGGCGGTGTCGTCCTCGCTGGGGGCGAGCTGGGCGATGTGCCCGCGCGCCCGCTGCAGCGCGCTGTTCGCTGCCGCGGTCGACAGCCCGAGCAGCGAGGCTGTCTCGGCGGCGCTGACGCCGACGACGTCACGCAGCAGCAAGGTCGCCCGTTGCCTCGGCGGGAGGTGCTGCAGGGCGGCCACGAACGCCAGCCGGGTGCTCTCCCGGCGCGCGATGATCGATGCCGGGTCGTCGCCGAGGAGCGAGTCCGGGATCGGCTCGAGCCAGGCCACCTCGAGCACCCGCTCGGCGATCGAGCCGGGGACGTCGGTGCTCGGGCCGCCCAACCCGGACGGCAGTACCCGCCGCTCCCGGCTGGCCAGCGCATTCAGGCACACGTTCGTCGCGATCCGGTATAGCCAGGTGCGGACCGAGGAACGCCCTTCGAAGTCGGGATATCCGCGCCATGCGCGCAGGAACGTCTCCTGCACCAGGTCCTCGGCGTCGTGCACCGAGCCCAGCATCCGGTAGCAGTGCGCGAGCAGCTCGCGGCGGTATGGGTCGGTGCGTTCGACGAACTCGGTCTCAGCCGACACGAGCGGCCCCCGTTATGGCGGCCGACGCCTCGGCGGGCACCGGTACGCGTCGCCGCCCCCTGGCCGGTGCAAGCAGCGCGATCAGCGCACCGGTACCGGCGAACGCGGCCGCGACGATGAGCGCGGCGCCCGATCCCGACCCGAACGCCCGCGGCGACGCGTAGCTGCCGTTCGCCGAAAACACCGCGGCGAGTACGGCAACTCCGAACACCCCACCCAACTGGCGCACCGTGTTGAACGTGCCCGACGCCTTGCCCAGCGCGAACGGCGGCACCGCGCTGAGCACCAGGTTCTGCACGGCGGGCATCGCCATCGTGAGGCCGACTCCAGAGATCATCAGGGCGATTATCGACGACGCGTAGGACCGGCCGTCGGCCGCGTTGGTCGCGATCCAGCCGGCACCGACGCCTTGGAGCGTGAGGCCGGCGGCAATCAGCGGGCGGCCGCCGATCCGGTCGGCGAGACGTCCGGAAACCGGCGCGACGACGAACATCAGCGCGGTCCAAGGCAGGAACCGCAACCCCGCCGCGAACGGGCTGTACCCGAGTGTCACCTGCAGATACTGAGCGATGTAGAAAACCATCCCGTAAAGGGACGCGTAGAGCAGGAACGCCGACCCGTTCCCGGCCGCGAAGCCGCGGTCGGCGAAGAACCGCATCGGCAACATCGGCTGCTCGACGCGCAGCTCCCATCGGACGAAGGCACCCATCAGCACTGCCCCCGCGGCCAGCGTGGCGATCACCTCGGCGCTGCCCCAGCCGACCGTGTTGGCTCGGATCAGCCCCCACACCAGGCCCAGAGCCCCACCGCTGACCAGTGCCACGCCGACCACGTCAGGCCGGATACGCGGTCCGCAGCTCTCCTCGATGCGGGCGAGCACGAGCGGGATTACCGCCACGCCGAGCGGCAGGTTCACCCAGAAGATCCACTGCCAGGCGAGGGCCTGCGAGATGAAGCCGCCGACGAGCGGCCCGCACACTACCGCGAGCCCGGTCACCGCGGTAAAGACACCCAGCGCGGCACCGCGGCGTTCTGACGGGATGGCCGCGCCGAGCAGGGCCATTGCCAGAGGCATAACCAGCGCCGAGCCCGCCCCCTGCGCGGTGCGCGCCGCGATCAGCCAGCCCACGGTGGGTGCGAGCGCGCATGCCGCCGACGCGGCTACGAACACGCCCAGCCCGACGACGAACATGCGACGGCGGCCGAACCGGTCACCTAGCGCGGCCCCGGTCATCAGCAGCACCGCAAAGCTCAGGCTGTACGCGTTCACCGTCCACTCCAGCGTGGACAGCGAGGCGTGCAAGTCTCGGCGAATCGTGCTCAGCGCGGCCGCGACGACAAGCGCGTCGAGCGCCACCATCAGCGATGCGGTGGCGGTGAGGGCGAGAGCCCAAGACTGGGCGCGTCTGGCGGTCATCATGCACAGGTAGACCGGGCAGCCCGCGCGAATTCATCGCTATGCACCCGCCTTTCGTTGACTGACGGCAGCCGATGAACTCCTGAACCAGACTGGGATCCCCGGTTTACTGCAGTGGTCGACCCAAGCGCGCAGAACATCCGCGACGATGACATGCTCTTGCCCCCACAAACCGCGCCCCGAACGGCGATTCCGGCGATTGCCGTTGTAGGGAGACTCGCGCCTCGTGGGTTGGCTCGTCCGCCGGGACAATGTCGCAATGACAGCTGACGCTGACGCCTACGAAGCAGCTCTGGACCGGGCAGCGGTGCATGCCCGCGCCTGGCTTGGGTCGATGCGGGGCCGTGCCGTGCCTCCGCGGATGTCGGCGGACGACCTGGTCGCGGCCTTCGGCGGATCACTGCCAGCTGGGCCGTGTGATCCGGCAACGGTCATTGACCTGCTTGCCGAGCTGGCTGAACCGGGGCTGATGGCGATGCCGTCCGGCCGTTTCTTCGGCTGGGTGATCGGCGGCACGCTTCCGGCGGCTCTTGCCGCGGATTGGCTCACCAGCGCATGGGACCAGAACACCGGCATGCGGTTCGCGACCCCGGCGACCGTTGCGGCTGAGGAGGCAGCTGCCGGTTGGCTGCTGGACCTGCTCGGCCTGCCGCCGCAGGCGGCCGTCGGTTTCGTCACCGGCGCCACGATGGCTAACTTCACCGGTCTGGCCGCCGGTCGCCAGCAGCTTCTCACCGACGCTGGCTGGGATCTGGACCGGCGCGGACTTGCTGGCGCACCACCAGTGCGCGTGCTGGTCGGCGCCGAAAGGCACGAGACGGTGGATCTAGCTCTGCGGTACCTCGGGCTGGGAGCACCGACTGTTGTCGCTGCCGACGATGAGGGCCGGATCAGACTAGACGCGTTGGCTGACGCGCTGTCCACTACCACCACGGGGCCCACCATCGTGTGTCTGCAAGCCGGCAACATTCACTCCGGTGCGTTCGACCCGATCGCGGCGGCCACCGGGCTCGCGCACGAGTACGGCGGGTGGGTGCATGTCGACGGCGCCTTCGGACTATGGGCAGCGGCGTCACCGAATCTGCGACATCATCTGGCCGGCTACTCGGCCGCGGACTCCTGGGCTACCGATGCGCACAAGACACTCAATGTCCCGTACGACTGCGGAATCTCCATCGTCGCCCGACCGACAGCCGTTCACGCCGCGATGGGTGTGCACGCCAGCTATTTAATGCACGCCGACAAGGGAACCAGCGATCCGCTGGACAACGTGCCCGAACTGTCACGTCGAGCGCGCGGTGTTCCGGTGTGGGCCGCGCTACGCTCACTCGGCCGTTCGGGCATCGCGGACCTCGTCGACCGCCTCGCGGCGCATGCGCGCAGCATCGCTGCGGGCATCGCGCGGGCGGACGGAATCCGAATACTCAACGATGTCGTATTCACCCAAGTCTGCGCGATGTTCGAAGACGACGCGCGCACCCGTGAGGTGACTGCCCGGCTGCTGAAGGACGGAACGGCATGGATGTCGGGCTCACGCTGGCACGACCGGGACGTCCTTCGAGTGTCGGTCAGCAACTGGTCCACGGACGACGCGGACGTAGCAGCCTCCGTCGCTGCCGTCCACCGAGCAGCGGCCCTCCCGTAACACCGACCGTCGCCGCGGCCGTGCACCAACGGGCACAGCCGGGCCGTGTTGCGGCGGGGCTAGAAGGTCTTGCCGGTGTCGCGGGCTTGAGCGTGGGCGGATCGGCGGGCGGTGTCAGCGTCGGGGCTGGCGAGGTTGGGTTGGAATCGGATGGTGGTGATGTCGGTGATACCGGCCCAGCGCAGCCAGTCGTCGAAGAACGGCTGTTGAAAGTCGTGGCCGAACGCGGGTCCGCGGTCAGCGCCCCAAACGGCGCCGGTGTAGATGACAGCGGCCTTCTTGCCGGTCAGCAGCCCGGTGCAGCCGCGGTCGGGGTGGAAGGCGAAGGCCATGCCGGGCTGGGACCGGCCGCAATCGCGAGCCGGAGCGGATCTCCTGCGGAATCCCTGCGGAATCGATCTTGAAATGCGAGCGCCGAAACGACTGGAGGCCCCGGTATCCGGGGCCTCCAGCGTGGTGACGGCTCAGCAGTCGTAGTAGAGCTCGAACTATTCCGGGGTTGATGGCTGTTGCCGGCAAGTGCTGGAGGCCAGCAAATCCGGGGGTTCCATCGTTGGTCGTTGTTGATCAGTTGCGGCCGCTGCTGAACTTCTTGCGGACTTTTTGCGGACTGACATAGATCAACTTTGCCGAAGGTCAAGATCATCTGCGGCGCGACACATCTGAACTTGGATTCCAGCGACGCCGAAGATGAGAAGTGCCCCACCGGCACGAACTGCGGCGCGTTTGCGATCAGTGCGCTCACGGCGGCACGCGTCACGGCGCATTCCCAGGCCGAACCTTCCGCGGGTGAGCTGGTGCAGGCCGATGACCGTGCAGGCGACGTGTCACACGGCGTAACCAGTTCGCCTCTATTCGGCGGGCCAGAACCCAACCGAACTGCGCGGATATCGCACGCCGGATCGCCGATTACGCGTGTGGTGAGCGCTGTGGGACGGTCGTAATCGGTCGCCGTTATGCGCGGCTGCGGGACGGCCGGCCAGTAGGCCGGCACCGCGGATCAGACGCTGGTACCCCTGATACAAGCGTGCCAGTCCACGGTCTACGGCCGGTCCGGTGGCGCACTGGGTAGCACGCCAGACACCGCAGAATGAGCGGATCTGGTCACGTCCCATGCGGCGTCACTTGGACGACCTGGTAGAAGTCACAATTTCGGTGCCGCTTCGCCAGATGCCGCCACTCCTTCAGCAGGTAGTTGGCGGCAGCGGTCGTCGCCTCCATGGACGGGCCAGCCACGTGGAAGGCAACTTGATCGGCCGTTCGGCTCTTGACGCGCTGAACCACTCCAACGGCTGGACCGCCAATCGGCGCGCCGCCCCGCGTGGCTAGCTCGCGGTTGTCATTCACGAAGCGAACAGGCGAGTTGAAGTCCACCGCGACTGCCTCGGACACGAGGTTGTAGCCAGGCGATCCGAGCACGATGAAGGTGCACGCGTGCTCGATCTCTTCCTTCGACGCGGGCCATGCCACCTCGACCTTGACGTCACCCCACCGTAGGAGCGGGGCGTCTAGCCACCGGAGGATGCGCGGCGTGAAGCGATCGAAGAAGGCGGTGATTTCCGCGATGATCTTTGCTTGTATTCCGGAGTCGCCATCGCGCCGAACGAACGCGACGTGTCATCGACTCCTCGCGAGCTCTCGACCTTGAGTCGGGAAGGATAGATAATGACTCGGTGCCTGCGTTGAAGGCCAAAGAACGCTAGGAGCGGTCGCCTGCGAAGCAGATACCAAACACCGATCGACGCCCCCACGATGAGCAGCGAAACGATGTTCGAAAGAACGCCCAGCCAAAACGTGGCCACCTAGCTGCCACTCTCCGGCGAGCCGGAAGTGCCGGTCACCGGGTAGCTCTGTACTGGGACTGCCGACACGCGGGTCGTGCCTGTGCTGGCCGGACTGGGATTGACCTTGACCTCATCGGCCGGCACCAAGTCGGTGTCTCCAGGCAACCTGCCGGGCAGCGTCACGCCCGCGGCGGCGATGGCATCGGCGACAGCCTGCCCGTCGGCAGGGTCGCCGCGAAGGGTCCATTCGATGCGTACGTCGTACTGGTCGCCCAGGGGTTGCGCATCCTCGAGAATGATCCTGACCAGCTCGGCGAGGTCTTCGGTGCTGTCCTCGGTGCCGACGCTTGCGTCTCGCAGCCCCCAAGTCGCCGCCCACGTCACGTCGCTCGGGTCATCTCGCGCGACGTACCGGCCCAGATCCACTTCAAGGACCACGGCCCGCTGTTGCGCCGCCGGTTGCGGCGATGCCACCGGCGCCGAATCGAGGTTCAAGCCCGGCCGGCTAGCTGCCTTCGCCTCTGCACGTTCACGTGCACGTCGTTGTTGCCGTGACTCACTCATCAGGCCATTCTCCCCTATCGGGAGTTTCCGGCCTTCGTAGTTGATCAGTGCGACACGCCCTTGTGGTGCTTGGGATTCGTGGCTCGAGAGTGTATTGCCTATATATGGCTTCTATTGTGGGGAAGCGGCAGGGCAGCCAGACGTACTACTACCTGGTCGAGTCGGCGCGGGTGGGCGGCAAGCCCCGGATCGTGTCCCAGCAGTACCTGGGCAGCGCGGAGGAGGTCGCGGCCAAGTTGTCCGGCGCGCCGACGGGACAGCCGGTCCGCACCCAGCACAAACGTTTCGGGGACCTGGCCGCGGTGTGGTCGACGCTCGATCGGCTGGGCGTGGCGGCGGTGATCGACCGGGTGGCGCCGCGGCACGCGAACGCCACGGTGCCGGTGGGCACCTACATCGCGTTGGCGACCGCGAACCGGATCGTGGCGCCCTGCTCGAAGCTGGCCTTCGCCGACTGGTGGGTCAGCACCGCCGGGCCACGGTTCACCCGCCTGTCCAGGGCCGCGACCGATCACCGCCGGTTCTGGGACGCGATGGACCGCCTCGACGCGCCCGATCTTCAGCTCATCGAGGCCGAGCTGGGCCGGCGCATGGTCAGCGAGTTCGGGCTGGACCTATCCGGGCTGATGCTGGACATGACCAACTTCGCCACCTACATCGACACGGCCAACCCGAAGGCGCCGATCGCCCAACGCGGCAAGGCGAAGCAGAAACGCACCGATCTGCGCCTGGTCGGACTCGCGTTGGTCGTCACCGCCGACGGCGCGATACCGCTGCTCTCGCACGCCTACGCCGGCGACCGGCCCGACGTCACCCAGTTCGGCACCGTCATCACCGAACTGAGCACCCGCTACCGGCAACTGGTCGCGGGCCTGGAGTCGCTGACCGTGGTCTATGACGCCGGACAGAACTCCCAGGACAACCAGGAACTCATCGAAGCCTCCGGGCTGGGGTTCGTCGGCTCGCTACCGCCCTCGCAGCACCCCGAACTGCTGGCCATCCCGGCCAGCGACTACCGACCCGTCGACCGGCAGCGCTACCCCGGGCTGGGCTGCGTGGACACCACCGTCACCGCGCTCGGGGTGACCCGCCGCGCGGTGCTGACCCACTCACCGACCCTGCACGCCAAACAGTCGGCCGGTTTCGACCAGACCCTGGCCAAAACCCGCGCCCGCCTCGGCGAGTTGCAGGCCCGCCTGGCCCGGGGCCGCACCCGCCGCGACAAGGCCGCCGTCCAGGCCGAGATCGCGACGATCTGCAAACCCCGCTGGGTCAACCAAGTCATCACCACCACCCTCACCGGCACCGAGCCCGCCGAGTTGCGCCTGTCCTGGCGCACCGATACCCGCGCCCGCCGACGCCTCGAGGATCGCCTGTTCGGCAAACGGATCCTGTTCACCAACCGCGAGCAGTGGACCACCGCCGACGTCGTGGCCGGCTACCGCTCCCAGAACGGCGTCGAATCCGGGTTCCGGCAACTCAAAGACCCACACGTCGTCTCCTTCGCACCGATGCACCACTGGACCGAGCAGAAGATCCGCGTGCACGTGTTCTACTGCGTGCTCGCCCTGACCATCGCCCACCTGATGCGCCGGCAGGCCGAGCACGCCGGCCTCCACATGTCAGTACGCGAACTACTGGCCACCCTCGCCGGCATCGAAGAGACCGTGCTGCTCTACCACGACGGCGGCAAGGGACGCCCCCGCGCGCAACGCATACTCACCGACATCGACCCGGTCCAGCAGCAACTCGCCGAGATCTTCGACACCGCCCGCTACGCCCCCACCCGCTGACCACCCCAGCCAGCCGACTTAGGTAATACACCAGCCACGCCCGAAACCCCAACCCGTAAGGCGAAACAGTCAAACGATCAAGAAAGCCCGGAAACTCCCGCTAGGCATCTCTGGCCGTCAGACCTGCGACCAGCCCTGCACACCGATGGACCTTGACCCTTATGTCGGTCAACGCGTGAGGCCGGCGACGGGTGCAAAGCCTCGCTCACGCAGGTCCTGGTCGAGCCAAGCCGCCTCCCGGTCGTACGCGGCACGCCATCGCTCGGCATCTGGTTTCCCACTGTCGCGCAATGCAACGATGGCAGTCTCTCGGATCACATGAGCTGCGATCTTTCGACGCAGGAGCACTGCGCCGCCGTCGCCAACCGCGGTCTCGTCCTGAGGCACGTCGCGCCCAGCGGTGCTTCTCAGCAGACCGGACGACACGATCACGCCAGCGACATGGTTGGTGTCGTGGCCGCCGCCGGTCGAATCATCGGGAATGGCCCGGATCGCGGCCGCGATCACCTCGATCCGTTCGCGGAATGGGAGACGCACCCAGTCGCCAAAACGGAACAGCGCGTCGCGATCGTCCACACGGAGCCATACATCGGCCGCCCCACTCGTTTGCCGCATCTTCTCGCGCAGCATCCTCCGAACACGTACCCACGCGTCGCGATCGAGCATCGCTCCGACGAACGAGCTAACCCCCGGCGCGGACGAGTGCGGCTCGAAGGTCGCCTTCACCCAGTCGTTCTCCAGGACGAGGCTGATGCCGCTGCGCGCGGCGCTCCGCGCCGCCTCGAGCGCACCGTCAACCCACGCTGCGGCCTGTGCGGGCTCTGGATGGGCGTTCAACGTCAGCTCGACCCGCAGGGACAGGTCCCTCGCGACGGCTTCAAGCCCGAGCCGGACGGCACGTTCGTAGTCCTCCCATTCACGATCCAGTCGTGCGCGGGACAACGTCGATGTCTCCACCATCATCGACGTGTCGAGCCATTGGAGCAGAACGTCGCCGCGACCAAGCGCGCCCGGGATACGCGGCTCGAACGACACCGTCGCGTCCAGAGCCACGCCTGCGCGTGCGACTTCGAGCTGCAGTAGCGCGTGCCACCAGGTGGCGTCATCAGGTGTGCGTCTCAGCACGGCCAGTACCTCACGGAACGTGCGCTCGTTAACGAATCGGTCGATGCGCGCTGCCAGTGACAGAAGATCGACCAGGGCCGTTCGGTGCATGCCGTACGTCACCAGGGTGTTCGGTATCCGACCGTGGATCTCGTACTGACGAGCTGGCCAAGATACGCCTAAGGCGCTCTCCAGGCGATCAATCGCCCAGCCAGCCGCGGCCGCTCTTGCCTCCGTGAGTCCCCCGCCGAGCCGGCGCACGATGGCCCAGCCCGGCGAGTCGGCACCCGGAGGCGATGTCGCACGCGAGTTCTCGACCACGCGCGAAGGTTACGGCGAACTCGGCGATCGGTGGGCGGGGCGCAAGGTGCCCCGGTGCAGTGCACGCCAACGCAGTGTCAGCGGGTAGCCAGGTCACAGCCGGAAGGCGCGACCTTGTGTTATCACGGGTCGCTCGGACCGCGATGTAGATGTGCTCGCAGGCTGCCCGACGTATCCCTCGCGAGCGGCAAGATCGAATTCGGGGATCACCATGCCCACAAGGACGGCCTCTAGCCTCGCTATTTCACTGAAGTTGAGAGACACGGCCGCTGAGATGCCGGAAGTGCCTGTCCTGCTCCGAAAATCAGTCGGCTCGACGGATCTGGTGACGTTGTTCAAGCGGCGGTGGTGAGGGTGACGGTGTGGCCAAGTCGTTCGAGGGTGCGGATGGCGCGCCGGCGGGCTTGTTCTTCCATTTGCGCGCGGACGAGAGTGGGCCCGGGCTCGGCGTAGGCGTGGTTTGTGGTGAGTAGTTGCCAGCTGGTGGTCAGGATGTCGTGGCCGACGGCGACGATCGCCTTGCGGTCGCCTCGTCGGCGCATCACGTGCCGGTACCGCTCGGAAAGATAGGTGGCCTTGGACCGGGAGGCTGACCGGGCGCATTCGCAGAGTGTGGCGCGCAACCACTTCGAGCCTTTCCGTGTTCGCGCTGAGGCGCGTTTGCCGGCCGATTCCCGCTGGCCTGGACACATCCCGGCCCAGCTGGCCAGGTGAGCCGCGGTCGGGAAGCGAGTCATGTCGGCGCCGATCTCGGCGAGGATCACCTGCGCGGCGCGCTGCGCGATTCCAGGGATGGTGGTGAGCAACTGCAGTTCACGGGCGAAAGGGCGAACCGCGTCGTCGATGCGATCGGACATGGCGGTGATGTCGGCTTCGAGATCTTCGACATGGGTAAGCATCCGCTCGAGCATGAACGCGTGATGGGCGCGGAAGCGGGCGGTCAGCGCCTTCCGCAGCGCCGGCAGCTTCGATCGCATCCGCCCTTTGGCCAGCTTGGCGAGGGTGTCGGGGTCGGCGACGCCGGCGATCAAGGCGCGCATCATCGCCCGGCCGGACACCCCCATCACATCGCTGACCACGCTGGAGATCTTGACGCCGGCGTCCTCGAGCGTCTTGTGGATCCGGTTGACCTCGCGGTTGCGTTCCCAGCTCAGCGCGGTCCTGTACCGCGTCAGGTCGCGCAGCTCACGAATGGGCTTGGGCGGCACGAAGCTGGGCCGCAGCAACCCATGGGCGAGCAACTGGGCTAGCCACGCCGCGTCGATCGTGTCCGTCTTGCGGCCCGGGACGTGCTTGACGTGCGCGGCGTTCACCAGCAGCACGGTGAACTGGTCTTCGAGCAGGTAGTACGGCGCCTTCCAGTACACCCCGGTCGATTCCATCGCCACGTCGGTCACGCCCAGCTCACCCAGCCAGTCCCGCAGTCCCAGCAGGTCCGGAGTCGTCGTTCCAAACGAGACGATCAGCTCCACCGTGCAACCGGTCTGCTCGTCGGGGACCCGGGCACAGACTCGAAGTTCCGCCTGACCGACATCGATACCAGCGCAACGTTCAATGAGGGTTTCCATGACTCCTCCCGTCCTGGCGACACTCGTCCACGTCACGTGCCGCTGGTCGGGAGGCCGGCTTCCATCGAGCGAGTCTGCTCCGCGTGCTCAAAGGCAACAGTTCGGGGTGCCGATCCGACCTCCGCGTCCCACTGTAAGTCGGGCTCACTGGCACCAGGAAAGGACCGACGTCGCGACCAGCGGAACGCCCACTCATTTTCATCGTTCGCGGGCGGGCGGCCAAGGCCGACCATGATCACTGTAAGGGAAAATTGGGCTTGCGAGGGTCCAACAACCCAAGACAGGAAGGCACTCCGTAGGTGAAGCGTAACCGGCGGTCCAGACGGGTCAAGGTCAGCGCGGATGGCACCGGGCTGGTGTCGCGGACGGGGGCGGTGCTGCTGCGCGAGCTTACTGACCAGACGGGTCTGGCTGCGGGGTGGAGCGAGGTGCTGCTGGACACGTACAAGGCGCTGCCGACGGTGCATGCGCCGGGGCGGGTGCTGGCCGACCTGGCGGTGGTGATCGCCGACGGCGGTGATGCGCTGGCGCACCTGGCGACGTTGCGCGACCAGGACAAGCTGTTCGGCACGGTGGCCTCGGACGCGACCGCGTGGCGTGCGGTGGAGCGGGTCGATGAGGCGCATCTTGTCCGGCTGCAGGCGGTCCGTGCCGCGGGGCGGGAGCGGGCGTGGGCGGCCGGTGCCGGCCCGGACTGCTCGGCCGGGCTGACCATCGACATCGACGCGACGATCACCATTGCGCACTCGGAGAAAGAGAATGCGGCCAAGACATGGAAGAATTCTCTGCACTAGACAAATCGGACATCGGGTGACGGTTGGGTGCGATCAGCTCAGTGTTGTCCGGCCGGTCAGGGTGCGTCCGGCGGAGTCGCTGAAGGTGGGCATGCCGAGTGGGACGCTGCGGCGGTGGTTGGTGATCTGATCGACGTGGTCGAGTTTCTGGCGGGTGGCCTCGAGGCTGATCTGCAGTCCTTCGACTTCGCCGAGCCATCCTTCGCGGCGCGCTTCGGCGGTGCGTGCGATGAGGTTGTCGCGGATCTCGACGAGCCGGTCTCGTTCGGCTGGGTCCGGCCGCAGGAGCGGGCATCGCAAGCAACTGTGTTCATGGATGCACGGCGTGGCGTAGGAGCGGCCGCACGTGCCGAGGGCGAGTTTGCGGCGTTCGAAGTGGCCGAGAAATTCCTCCCATTCTTCGTCGGTCGGGGTGCGGTATTCCTCGCTCGGGCGCATGCCTCGGCGGCGGGCGATGAACGCGCGGTGCCCGTTGATGACTTCCTCGGGATAGACGGCTTTGTAGCCCATGGTGGTGTTGATGTCGCGGTGGCCGGCGACGAGTTGGGCGATGTGTGGGGGCATGCCGTGCAGCACGGCGTCGGTGATGAACAGGCGGCGGAAGTCGTGCGGGGTGAACCGCAGAGGCTGCCCGGCGGCGTCGGTGATGCCGGTTCCGTCGAAGGCACGGTTGAGCCAGTCCCGGATTGTGCCGCCGGGGATGGCGCGCTGCTCGATGCTGAACCGGCGCTGGAACAGCAGCGGCATCGGCGGGTTCCAGGTCCGTTCGTGGGAGTCGTAGGAGGTGACGCAGGCGACGCCGCCGTCGGGTTGCCGGATGCGGGTGATGATGGCGGCCAGGACGTCGGCGAGTTCCGGGCTGACGACGAGCAGCCGTTCGGTGTCGGTTTTCGACGGCGCGATCTGCAGCAGCGGCACGAGCTCGCCGGTGCCGGGCAGCGTGTAGTGGATCAGGCTGTGGTGGGACAGTTCGGTGAGTTCCTCGGTGCGGATCCCTGTGTGTCGCAGTGTTTCCACGGCGGCCCAGGTCCAGAACGCGCGGTCTTCCTCGCCGGTCAGGTCGCGGCGCTTGCCGTCGCCGTCGGGAGGCTCGGCCCAGATCCGGGAGGATTCGTCGCCGGTTGTGCTGCGGCGCAGTTCGCCGCCGGCTGCGGTGAACGTCGCGCCGGAAGTGGTGTCGTGGGCAGCCTGCAGGCGGGCGGCGGCGTCGCTTCGGAGGGTGTGCACGTGCCGCACGAGCAGCGGCAGGACGGGCAGCCGTTCGCGGGTGCGCTGGTCCATGCGTGATTTGCGGGAGCGTAGTTCCTTCTGGCGGGCCAGGTCCTCGGCGCGGATCGGGCACGGCGCGGCCCAGGGTCCCCACCGGCTCGGTTCTTCCATCGCCCACTGGGCGATGTCGAGGTAGAACGCGCGGACGCCGGCGAGGTTGTGCAGCCCGCCCGCGCGTCGTTCCCGCACCTGGCTGACGTGGCCGTCCTGGCCGACGACCCGCCGGGTCTTGATCATCACGCGTTGCTTCCACGCGGCGGCGACGTCGGGGTGCAGGTGCAGCGAGTCGATGCCCGGGTGGTGGCGTTCCAGGTCGCGCCAGAACAACCCACCCAGAGCAGCGGCGAGACTGGCCAGGCTGGTGTGGTCGAGCATCGGCTGGCGTTCCTGCAGGTAGGCGACGAGCACGTCGCGCACCGGCCGGCATTCGATGCCGTACCGGTCGATGAGCTGCGCCGGGCTGAGCTGGCCGGTGGTGGCGAACACCCGAATCCGCGACGGCGCGTCCGGGCCGAACACGCCCATCGTGTGCAGCAGTTGGTAGAACCCCATCGCCGCATTGCGGCGCACCGACCGGCCATCGACCGCGGCCGACAATTCCAGGCAGTCCCCGACGGTGATCTCGCGCAGGCTGCCGCCCTTGACGGCGAGGATTGTCGCCGCACGGCGCAGCGCGGCGGTCTTCATCGTCCGCCCAGCGGGGGACGCGTCGCATAGGGCCGCGAGTTCGGCGAAGCCAGCGGGGTCGCGCAGCTGGGCCATCAAGGCGACCAGATTCTGCGGCGCGCGTGGAGTCAGCACCCAGTCCAGGCCGGGGCGGATCACGTCGGCGGAGACGAGTATCTGCGCGCAGACCCGCAGGTTGCTCGTCACGGTCACTCCGTCGCCTGCTCGCCGTGGCCGGACCCACGCGAGCACCGGTGCCCACCATCCGGCGTTGCCCATCGCGTCCGCGCCGCTGGCCAGCCACCGAGCCTGCCACGTGTCGCCGGGCTGGTCGCCCAGCCAGCCCAACACCCGTCCCAGGCCTCGTCGGCGCCGCTGCAGCGCTTCGCGGTTGTTCTCGATGTCGGCGGTGAACGGCGCGGTGAGCAGCCGCGCGAGCACCGCCTCGGTGGACAGTTCAGTCGACCGCCACCGCGGCGCGCAGACCCGCGGCGGGTAGGAGCGCCACAGTTCCTGCATGTCCGGGCCGACCTCGACCACACCGGCAGCCGGCGCCGCAGCGGCCGCAGCGGCCGTAGCGGTCAGGACCGTGGCGGTCATCGGGACCGGCCCGCGAACAGCACGTCCAGCGTCTCGCGGCGATAGCCGTCTGGGACCGCGCCGGCCGCCACGGTGCCAGGATCAACCCGCCGAGCCTCACGGGTCTGCTCGCCGCGGCGATGGTGCGCGAGCATCCCGGCGATCACGTCGCCCGGCATCGGGGTGAGGTAGATCTGCGTGGTGGACAACTGGGCATGTCCGAGGACCCACTGCACGTCGGTCAACGGCACCAGCGGATCGCGGGCCATCCGATACGCGGCGGTATGGCGCAGGTCGTGCAGGGTCCAGTTCGCGCCCAACGCGCCGCCCGCGCGACCGAACATGGCCCGCGCTGCCGGATAGCTCAACGGCCGCCATGGGCGACGCAGCGTCAGCCACAGCGGATCGTAGCGACCGGATGGCGCCGCGTCGCGCAGCGTCGTCTGGTAAAGCCGCAGCCACACGAACGCATCCGGCGAGGCCGGCAGCGGCTGCACCGCGCGGCTGCCCTTGCGGACCACGGTGACCAGTTGCTGGCCCGGGTCGACATCCCCGCACCGGGCGCCGAGCAGCTCCGATGCCCGCGCGCCGGTCGAGACCCACAACGCGACCAAAGCCCGATCCCGGTGCGAGCCGAGCTCGGCGAACAACTGGTTGAACAACTCGTCCGGGATGCAGCGCGGGATCCGCTTCGGCACCCGCGGCCGATACAGCCCCACCCGCTCCAAGCGGAACGGCTCCATCGGGTTGTGGTGCTCGTTCGGCCGCCCACCCCGGCGCTCCCGCGCCAGCGGGAACGGATTGACCATCGGCCCGGTCCCGGCGTCGCGATGGAACTCGTAGAACACCCGCAGCACCGTCTCCGAATGCGCCCGCGTCGCCGCCGCATACCGAGCACCCGGTCCCGGCTTTCCGGTCACCGCGCTGGGCTGACCACGCACGGCACGAGCCGCAGCTCTTGCTGGCCGGGAAGGCTTGTCCCGCAACGACAGCCAGCGGCAGAAATCGCGGGCCTCGACCCGAGTCGCGTGATCCCACTGGACGTCGATGGCCCAGCCGAACCGGAACCACCGCAGCAAGTCCATCGCATACGACCGCTGCGTCGCCGTGGACCGTCCCGCCGCCTGCAAGTCCTGCAAGAACGCCCGGACCGCGCCGACCGGAACGCCGCTCGAGTCGAGCAGCCGAACCGGCTCCCACACGTCATCGATCGCGACGACAGCCCCCGCCCTCGGCACGACCAACGACGCAAGATCACGCTCTCCACCAAGCACATCGGCCACAGCGCGGAACGTAAGTCGGCACCATTCGCTCGCCCGTCAACGCCACGCCCGACCCGCTCGTTAGTTCAGTCAACAGGTAGACCTTCGGCTTCCATCCGCTGCTGGCCTACCTGGACCGGCCGGAGGTGTCCGGCGGGGAAGGGCTGGCCGGGATCCTGCGGGCGGGCAACGCCGGCAGCAACACCACCGCCGCCGATCACGTGGCGATCCTGGCGATGGCGCTGGCGGCGCTGCCCGCCCACGCCCGACCCCGCCCGGGTGAGCCGGACTCGCCGCAGGTGCTGGTCCGCACCGACGCCGCCGGCGCCACGCACGGCTTCGCCGCCGCCTGCCGGGACGCCGGGTGCGGGTTCTCCCTCGGGTTCGCCGTCGATGAACACGTGCAGCAGGCGATCCTCGCCCTGCCCGAACAGGCGTGGACGCCTGCCTACGACATCGACGGCGAGCCCCGCGACGGGGCCTGGGTCGCCGAGCTCACCGGCCTGCTCGACCTGAGCGCCTGGCCGCCCGGGTCGCGGGTGATCGTGCGCCGCGAACGACCGCACCCCGGCGCGCAGCTGCGCTTCACCGACGCCGACGGGCACCGGTTCACCGCGTTCCTCACCGACACCGGCACCGGGCAGCTCGCCGACCTCGAAGTCCGTCACCGCTCCCATGCCCGCGTCGAGGACCGCATCCGTTGCGGCAAGGCGACGGGCCTGCGGAACATGCCCTGCCGCGGCTACGCCGAGAACAAGGTGTGGCTGGAACTATCGCTGGCCGCCGCCGACCTGCTCACCTGGACCCAAGCGCTCTGCCTGGACGGCGAGTTGGCCCGCTGCGAACCCGCCACGCTGCGCTACCGGCTGCTGCACGTCGCCTCCCACCTGACCCGCGGCGCACGAAGCTGGCACCTCGAGATCGACAAAGACTGGCCCTGGGCAACCGAGCTGGCCACCGCATTCGCCCGGCTGCGCGCCGCACCCTGGCCCGCCTGACCACCGCCCCAGCCCGACGACCCGAGGAACCCGGAGACGCCGGCAGACCGGCGGATCAACCCTGCCCGCCGGTCAGCCATCCACCAAGAAGATCAACTACTCACCGGATTGATCAACTCGTGCTCCGCATGAAGGATCGAGGCTAACTCCCGCAAAGAGCTATTAAATGGCTCTCCCGGCATGAGTGTGGGTCATCCTGGTGATCGTTCGTGCGGAAGCTGGAGCTCGATGGGTCCGCAGGAGAGCATGATCAGGGCGAGGGCGGCCTTTGCGGAGTGGAAGCCGTAGGCGCGTCGGGTGATCAGGCGGACGTGGTTGTTCAGGCCTTCCGCCCGCCCATTGTTGATCTTCAAGCGTAGGGCGGCGAGGATCCCGTCACGGAAGTTGCGGATCGTCTTCGCGACCTTGACGAACGGGGCGAGACGCGACCGGCTGGCCGTCGAGCACCAGCGGTGAGGTGTGCGGCCTGGTGGGGTTCGAGGTCGCCGCCGAAGATCTCGCGGAAGGCCTCGGTGAGGGTGTAGGCGCGCCAGAGGTCCCCGCCGCGGCGGCGGAGCTGGCGCAGCGTCGCTGATTGCTCGTCGGTGAGGTTCTTGGGTCGTTTGAGCAGGCACCAGCGGGCGCCCTTGAACTTGTGGGCGGCGGCCGGGTCGATGCGGCGCGTCTGCTGCCAGGTGGCGCGCCGGACCTGATCCAGGGCGTCGGTGACGATCTTGACGGCGTGGAACGGGTCCTATGTGCACCTGCGGATTATTTCGCCGGGTGGTCCCCGGTCGGTTGCGGCGGGCGGTAGCTTTCCGCTTACCGATCGCATAATCCAACGTCACAGTCCGGTGAGGAATGCGAGCAGTGGGTCGGCCGGCTTGTAGCGGCCCGGTTTCACGTCAACAGGTCGGGTGCGTTCGAGAGCCCGTTCCTTGATGGATAGATCGCCGTGGAGGTAGATGCGCACGGTGGTGTCGACGTTCTCGTGGCCGAGCCATAACGCGATCACCGAGGTGTCGCAGCCTGATTGCAGCAGTGACATGGCGCAGGTGTGCCTGAGGGTGTGTGGCGTCGGGTGCTTCACGAGCAGCGACGGGCAGCTGCGTGCCGCGGTTGCGGCGTGCCGGTCGACCAGGACTTCGACGGCTCTGCGGGTGAGTGGGGCTCCGCGTCGGGTCGGGAACAGCGGGTCCTCGGGCGTGCCGCGTCGTTCCTTCATCCACGCTCGCAGCATCGCGACGGTCGGCTTGGACAGGGGTGTGCAGCGTTGCTTGCGGCCTTTGCCGTGACATCGCACGTGAGCACCGGTGCCGAGTTCGACGTCGCCGATGTGCAGGCCCGTCAGTTCCGAGACCCTCAGTCCGGTCTGCACGGCGACGTCGAGCAGCGCTTGGTCTCGCCTTCCGGTCCAGATGTCGTGGTCAGGAGCGGCCAGTAGGGCGTCGACTTCGGTTGCATCGAGGAAGCAGACTTCCTTGTGGTCGCCGCGTTTGCTGGGGATCTTGAGCACGCGAGCGATCAGCGCGGCATGCTCGGGATGACGCAACGCGGCGTATCGGAAGAAGGATCGAATAGCTGCGAGCCGCGCGTTGCGTGTGCGGACGCTGTTGTGGCGGTCCTTCTCGAGGTGGTTCAGGAATGCGCTGATGACCTCGGCGTTGAGGTCGCCGATGTCGATCCGGCAGGGTTGCGTCCCGGTCCGGGAGTGCACGAACTGAAGGAGGAGCCTCCAGCCGTCGCGGTAGGCGGCGATCGTGTTGGGGCTGGCCTGGCGTTGGCCGACGAGGCGATCGGTGAACCATGCCTCCAGGGTCGGTGCGAGCGCGCTCATGGCCGGTGCCTTTCTGCCTGTGTCCGGCGCTGCGCGGCCAGGGACAACAGTTCGGGGATCGCGGAGAGGTACCAGTACGTGTTCTCCGGCCGGGCGTGACCCATGTAGGTGGACAGCAGCGGCAGCCGGGCCTGCACGTCGACGCCGGTGCGGTACCAGCCGAGCAGGGTCGCGCAGGCGAAGGAGTGCCGCTTATGGGGAATTCCCCATAACAGGCATTAGGTGGACGGCGGGGTTATGCGCCCTGCCGTCCACCTAATGCCTGAGATCATGTGGGCGCGGCCGAGCACGGGAGCCGCGTCCTTCCAGCCCGACCTGGCGGACCAGCGAGATGAACGTCGCGTTGAGCTCCTCGCGTCCCATCCGCCGTCCCCGCGCGGACAGGAAGAACGCCGGCGTGGACGGTAGCGGGAGGCGGGCGTCACGCAGGCCGGCGTAGCCACGAAGCGCACCGACGGTGCTCTGGTGCAGCGGCACCTGCCGCTGTTTCTTCTGCTTTCCGGCGCGCACGTGCACCACGCCGTTGTCCAGATCGACATCTGCACGATCGAGTCCGAGGGCTTCCCCCGGGCGGCAGCCGGTGACGGCCAGCAGCCCAATCAGCGTCTCGTGACGCGCCGCACGCAGCGCCGGTCGCAGCTGTCGAGCGGCTTCCATCAACGCCGCGATCTCCTGCTCGGAGTAGACGTAGGGGGTGATGCGGGGACGGTGCCCGGGCAACAGGTCGGTGGCCGGGACCTCGCTGGCGGGATCGACCGTGGCCAGGTACCGGGCGAAAACCCCGCGCAACCGTGAGCCGCTGCCGCCACGTGAACGGATGGACGTCAACGGGAAGCCGCGCCCACACCAACGCCAACTCGGTCGTGATCCGCTGCGCGCCAGCTCGGTCGAGGAACTCGACGAACCCTTCGAGCAGGCGCCCGTCCTGGGGCATCGCGAAGCCGAGCCGGCGACGGAGGCGCAGGTAGTCATCCAGCGCCGCACGCAGCGCGCTCATGACACACCTGCCGGCGTGGGCCATGGGCGCGCCAGCGGCCGCAGCGCGGCGTGGTCGACCTTGGCGTAGATCGCCGTGGTCTTCTGCTCACGATGACGAAGTACCTGACCGATCTCGGGCAGCGCCGCCCCAGCTTGCAGCATCTGTGTCGCGGCGGTGTGGCGCAGCCGGTGAGCCCCGACACGAGGCAGCCCGGCCCGGTCACACGCCGCGCGCACCACCCACGCGACCGTGCACCGGTTCAACCCCTGCCGTGGCGCGGTCACCCGCAAGAACAGCGCCCGGCACTCGCACCGCGGTCGGCGACGAAGATAGGACACGATCGCCTCGCCGACATCGGCCGGCAACGGCAGCGCGTCCTCGCGGCCGCCCTTGCCGTGGACCAGCAGCATCCCGGCCCGCCAGTCAATGTCGTCCAGGGTGATCGCGGCGACCTCGCCGGCCCGTAACCCCAGTCGCGCCAACAGCAACAGGATCGCGAAATCACGCCGGCCGACGAACCTGCGCCGATCACAGGATGCCAGCAGCCCGCGCACTGCGGCCGGATCCAGACCACGCGGCAGAGTGCGGTCGCGCATGTCGGCGACCGAGGGGACCGCCCAGACCAGCGGCGCCGTGATCAGCCCCGCCAGGTGCAGGTAGCGCAACAACGATCGCAGCGCGCAGACCAGATCCCGCGCCCCGGACACGCTGCGCTTCGGGCACTCGCGAGCCAGAAACGAACTCACATTTGCCGCGACCAACCGTGCCAGGTCCAGCCCGTCCGAGCCGCCCAGTTCGGACAGGAACAAACGCGCCGCCGGGACGTACGCATCGAGCACCGTGTGATCACACAGCCCGCGCTCGCCCGACAGATACCTGCCGTAGTCGGTGAGCAGTTCTTCCAGCGGGCCGACCGGGCAGGCCGGCGCCGGTGCCGGAACGGCTCCCAGTTGCCGCAGATACTCCAGCGGCAGCGCCACGCTGCGCGGCGACGCCCACGACACCACGCCTGCCGCGCGGCGCGCCTGAACGAACCGCTCAGCCTGCCCGCCAGTCAGATCACCCACGCCAAGACCCTCACCCGCCAGCCACCGGCTGAGCTGATCGAACTGATACAGCCTGCCCGCCGCTGCCGAGCGCGAGTACGCCCGAGACGCCAACCACGACGAGAACCCCGCCGCATACGGCGCCAGCGGTCCCGATAAGACCGGGACCCACACCTGCCTGCCCATCGCTGCCTCCTGTCGGATCGCGGAACACGATCCGTGAAGCCTCGACGCAGGACCAACGATTATGTTGAGCGGGTCATCGCGGAAACCGCGTGACGCAAGGAGAATCTCGACCCGCCGACAGCCGCCTCAACATAACCAGCGACTAGACATACAACCGGTTATGTCGATCTCCACATAAACGGTTTGACGGGAGGCGGCTGGAAACGGAACGTCGACCACGGTCGAAGCGAAAGCTGCTCGGGGGAAACGCCGGGCAGAAGCGCCGAGACCTACCGTCGATCAACGTCACCGCGCCAGCCGCCTACCCTCCTCAGTCGTTCCGGTATCGGGACGGCCCGCACGCCAGCGTGCTTCGCGGCACGCGTCGGTGTGCGAGTGCATCCACCGTCGCCCCGGGGTGGTATCGGGCGAGACCGGTGGCCTGCCGGTTCTGGCTGGAGCTCAGCCGAGCGGCCAGTCCTCGAGCCGCCAGGCGGCATCCCAGAACATCCACTCGTAGCGGGAGGTGACCGCGAAGTGCCGGCATGCCAGGGCTTCGTCGTGGTGGCTCAGCTGCGGGCCGACTCGGTCGGCCAGGGCCAGCGCCTCGGCGACGACCTGGGCGAACTGCGCGCCGGCGTAGGTGTCGATCCAGGCGCGGTATCGGGGGTCCGGCGAGCCGCGCTCCAGCAATGCCGCCCCGACCCGGGCGTAGATCCAGTAGCAGGGCAGTACCGCGGCCAGGCCTTCGGCGAAGCTGCCTCCGTACGCGGTGGCCAGCAGGTAGCTGGTGTAGCCCAGTGTGGTCGGCGACACCGGGATGCGGTCCAGGTCCTGTTCCGCCAAACCGAGGCGTGGGAGCAGCGCCGCGTGCAGCGTCAGCTCGACATCCACCGTGCCGGCGGCGTGCCGCGCCATCATCCCGGCGTCGGCATGGGTGGGGGCCTTCGCGCCCACCACGGCCAACGCGCGGGCGTAGTCGCGCAGGTAGTGGGCGTCCTGGGCGACGTAGTAGGCGAACCGGTCGGCAGGCAGGTCACCACTCGTGAGTCCGCGCACAAAGGGATGGGCCAGGATCGCGTCGTAGACCGGCGCGACGTCGGCCCACAGGCGCTCGGTCCAGCTGTTCAGCACCGGTTGATCATCGCAAGTCCATGCCGGGCCGCTGTGCGGACCTGGCCGCCGACCCTGACCATCTCCCGGCTGCGCAGGCGCTCAAGGAAACGATGAGAGCGGATCGCCTCCGCAGTCTCGACCGGCTCGCGTCGCGCCTGAGCGACCAGCTTGCCGGCAGTGGTGCCCGACTGGCCCGTCATCTGCCCTGGCTTCCAGCGGTCAGTGACGCTCGTCCGCTGGTCGGTAGCGGCGCAGCCGGGGCGAGACGGTGGCGGTGGGAAGTCCGGGTACGCCGGGCACCTCGGGCGCCAACACCTGCACCTCGGGCGACGTCGACCGGGTTGGAACCCGCCTCGGGAGAGCCGGTCAGGCCTGTCTGGTGCGCCTCGACGCCGGTGTGCGGCCCGGGGCCGTCCGCATCGCTGTCCCCCACGTTGTAGTGGGCGAACAACGTCTGCTCCTGCTCGACGGTGAGCGGCTCGTCCGGATCGTGGTGCGGTGCCAGGGTCAGGTCGTCCTTGGAATACGGGACGAGCAAACGCCCGTCGACGAATCGGGTCTGGGCCAGCGGCACCAGGTAGTGGTGGCTGCCGAAGATCCCGCTGCCGACCGCGACCCAGGTCGGCACGTTGACCTGGTCGTCGACGAACAGCCCGTCCACCTTGCCGAGTTTCTCGCCGTCCTGGTTGGTCACCTCGACCCCATCCAGGCGGCGGTAGTCCGGAATCTCCACGTCATCTCCTTCTCGCGTCCGGCCGATAGGTTAGTGCCACGCCCGCTGGGTGTCATACCTCCAGACCCCCGTCTGGGCCGCAGACACGTTACGTCCTGCGCCGCCGCCAGTGCACAGAACGTACCGGTGGCTTCCCGGCTGCCCGTCACGGCCGGATCCACCCGGCTCGGCGGGCTGGTGGGGCACGGGCACGTGGCCAAGCGGCAACCGGTGGGCCTGCCCGCGCAGCTGATCACCACTCTCGGCGCGCGGGCCGAGGTGATGAGCGCGGGCGCCGCGCACCCGGCTGGCCGCGGACCTGCACATTCCGGCCGACCAGGAGCACCCGACTCCGGATCGTCCGGATCTGGCGCGCCGAGATACGTCTCAACTACCCGATGCGGACGCGGAGACGCTGCGGGTGCGACAAGAACCAGCCGACACTCCGGGCCCGTGCGGCTCAATGACCCGATCCGCCCTCCGGGGCTGTCGCCCGTCAACCCGCAGGTCGGCTATTCGTGGATGAGACCGCCGAACACGTCGGTTCGCTGAGCTGCTGGGCCGAGGGCCGACGCAACACCGCCGCTTCATGCCCCGGAACCACCAGCTCGACGTCCTCGGCCACCTTCCGGCGACGGCCCAACACGACAATGCCGGGCAGCCCCCGCACCACCGCGTAGACGATCAACAACAACACTCAAACGATCACGCCGGACACCAGACGACACCCGGACCCCACAGGTCAGCGATGTCGGCGGCGAGGCTCGGGGGTCGCCGCCGGCTCCGGGGGATCGGTCGGTGGTTGGCTTGCGGGACCGGTGGTGGTCGCCAGAGTGTTGGCGAGTTCCTGGTGTAGGTGAGTGAGTGTGGCGAGTGTTTCGTCGCGGTGCTCGGTCAGGTCGGTGAGCTGCTGGGTCATGTCGGTGAGCCGCGACGCGGCCGCGGCGTGGGCCTGTTCTCGCTGCTCGTCGGCGTGACGGTCGGCGTCGCTGCGGCGAGCGGCCGCTTCGGCGTCGGCGCGTTCGCGGGCCTGCTCGGCTTCAGCGGCGAGCCGGTCGAGTTCGGTGCGGACGGTGTCGCGCACTCGGATCGCTTCGGCGTGGGCGTCGTCGAGCTGTTGTCCGGCGGCGGCCTGCGCTTCCGCGATCTCGGCTTGCAGTTTCTGCTGCTCCGCGCGGGCGCCGTTGAGGATGCCGGCGGCCGTGTCGCGGGCCTGTCGCAGGATGGTTTCGGCGTCGGTGCCGGCGCGGGAGCGGATCTGGTCGGCTTCGGTCTGCGCGTCGGCTCGGGTCTGCTCGGCCTCCTGGCCGGCGAGCTGCAGGATTTCCCGCAGCCGCTCCGACAGCGCGGTTGGGCTGTTGGTGAGCTGGCCGCGGAGCCGCCCGAGGTCGGCCTGCGCGGCGCGGAGCCGTTCGGTGGTCTGCGCGTGCGCGTGCACCGCGCGTTCCTGGGCGCTGCGGGCGGACGCGAGTTCGGTCTCCACCCTGGCCCGGTAGGTGTCGACCTGGCCGCGGTGATAGCCCCGCCAGCTGACCCGAAACCCCGGGTCGGAGCTCATTACGACGGTCCGGTCAGCCTCCAGCGGCGGCCGCGGAAACTCCTCGGTATCAGCGGCCGCGTCGGTATTGGACGAAGCCGGCCGCTGACCGGGGTCGGCCCACCTGTCCGCGGCTGCGCGCCCGGGATCACCAGCCGGACCAGTCATGCCCACCTCCTGTCCAGCCGCCTCGATAACCCGCCGGGCACGTCACCCCGACACGCCGGGCGGTCTGCCGCTGACACGTGCTGCCGACCTAGTATCCGATCCTCACCTGAGGACGATGCGACGCCCGGTTTCGGCGGCGAGTTCGGTCACGGTGCGCTTGCCGACCGGGGTGGTAGCGGTGCCAAGCCGTTCCGGGCGAGTCTTTCCACGAGGCTCGGACATGGCTGCGAACGCTGAGGTGTGCAGG
Organism: uncultured Actinomycetota bacterium; assembly: GCA_963839175.1. Classification (GTDB taxonomy): domain Bacteria; phylum Actinomycetota; class Actinomycetes; order Mycobacteriales; family Jatrophihabitantaceae; genus CAWIUB01. Next base: position 22,878 of record CAWIUB010000005.1, on the reverse strand, counting down.
GCACTGCAGCACTGCTCGATCACCATCAGGACGTCGCGAAGGTTGCCCTTGACAGGCCCAGCCGGCGAACTCGGCACGCAGCCGTCACTTCTTTGGGCGCAGCGGCCCGTCGTATGTCAGTCGCAGATAGGTTCTCTGGATCTGTGTCTCCGACGTGAGCACCGCGATTCCCCTTTCGTCGCTGCGTTTGCCTGTGCATGCTCGCACTGACGCCGGCATGAGGACATGTCCGCGACAGAGATTCGCCTTTGGTCGCCAGGGATCGCGCGACAGGGCTCAAGAATGTCCGTGGCCATGAAAGAGTCCCCAGGGGTGGCCAGGTCTAGGTCCCCGTTTTTGGCCAAGTAGAAGTCCCCACTCCTGGCGTGTCGTGTCCAGGGTGAGCGGCCCTGCGCGGTGACGGTGTCGGTGCCAACAGATCACCGATCACCGCACAGGGGGCTTGTATTGAAGAACGCGAGGGAACGGATGGACGTACTGGCCGCCTATCGAGAGGTGGGCAGCTATCGGGGTGCCGCAGCGATCTGCGGCACGACGCACAAGACGGTGCGCCGGATTGTCGAGGGGCACGAGGCCGGTGGCGTGAAGGCGCAGCGGGTTGAGCGAGAACACAACTACGCCGATGTGACTGATCTGGTCGCGAAGAAGGTGGACAGCAGCAAGGGCCGGATCTCGGCCAAGCGGCTGCTCCCGGCGGCGCGCACAGCCGGCTATACGGGCTCGGCGCGGAACTTCCGACGCCTCGTCGCGGCGCAGAAGGCGCTGTGGCGTAAGGGCAATCACCGCGGCCGACGCCCGGCGGTGTGGACTCCCGGCGACACGCTGGTCATCGACTGGGGCGTGCTGGAGGGCGTGCATGTGTTCTGCGCGGTGCTGGCCTGGTCACGGGTGCGGTTCGTGCGCTTCGCCGACAACGAACGCGCCGCTACGACGCTGGCGCTGCTGGCCGAGTGCTTCGAGACGATCGGCGGAGTGCCCAAGACGGTGCTGGCTGATCGGATGGGCTGTCTGAAAGCCGGTGTCGTCGCTGACGTCGTCGTCCCGACCGCGGACTACGTGCGGTTCGCGACCCATTACGGGTTCCGGCCCGACTTCTGCCACGGCAACGACCCGGAGTCGAAGGGAATCGTGGAGAACCTGGTCGGCTACTCCAAACGCGACCTGATGATCCCCGAACAGCCGAGTCTGGCTGACCTGTCGGCGGCGAACTCGACGGCCGCCGCGTGGTGCGAGCAGGTGAACGCGGTGACCCATTCGGAGATCTGCGCGGTGCCCGCCGCCCGGCTCGAGCAGGAGCGGGAGCTGCTGGGGGTGTTGCCGTCGCTGCGCTGCGAGATCGGTCCGAAGCCGATCAGCCGCAAGGTCGACAGACTGTCGTGCGTGCGGTTCGGCTCGGCCCGCTACTCGGTGCCGAACCGGCTCATCGGCACCACCGTGCTCCTCGTCGTGCACGAGGGGCGGGTGCAGGTGCTGGAGCCGTTCACTGGCGAGATCGTCGCTGACCATGAGTTGGTCGCGCCGGGAGAAACCAGCATCATCGAGGAGCACTACGGCTCGAGCAGACCGGACAAGCCACGCCGCGCGCCACGGGCCAGGACGGCAGTCGAGCAGCAGTTCCTCGCCCTCGACGAGATCGCCGAACAGTTCCTGGTCGGCGCTGCCGCGGCCGGGGTGAGCAAGCTGCCCACCGAACTGGCAGCGATCCTCACCCTGCACGCCGCCCACGGGCACGACGCCCTGGTGGCCGCACTGACCCGTGCGGTCGGTGGCGCGCCGATGACGTCCGCTCGATCCTCGCTGCGGCCGGCGCCGCGCCGCTGCCAAGACCGGCAGGGCAGGCTCTCGTGCTCACGCTGCCCTGGGTGCCGACCCGATCGCTGGATGACTACGCCATCGACACCATCGGGGGTGGTGAGCAGTGAGCACCGCGCCGCCGCCGCTGGCCGCCGACCTCAACGACGGGCTGAAACGGTTGAAGATGGCCGCGATGCGCCGCCTCGCCCCGGAACTGCTGGTCACCGCCAAGACGCAACGCTGGAACCCCGAGGAGTTCCTGCGCACCCTGGTCGAGGCCGAGATCACCGCCCGCGACGAGTCCAACGCCCGCACCCGCATGCGCAGCGCCGCCTTCCCGGTCGTCAAGACCCTCGACCAGTTCGACGTCGCCGCCTCCTCCATCCCGAAGCCGACCTTCGACTACCTCGCCTCGCTGGAGTGGATCCGGGCCGCGGAAAACACCTGCCTGATCGGCCCGGCCGGCACCGGCAAAAGCCACGTCCTGGTGGCGCTCGGCGTCGCCGCCGTCGAGGCCGGGCACCGGGTGCGGTACTTCACCGCCGCCGAGCTCGTGGAAACCCTCTACCGCGCCCTGGCCGACAACAGCGTCGGGCGGGTCATCGAGAACCTGCTGCGCAACGACCTGATCCTCTGCGACGAACTGGGCTTCGCGCCGCTGGACGACACCGGCGCCCAACTGCTGTTCCGGTTCGTCGCCGCCGCCTACGAACGCCGCGCCCTGGGCATCGGCTCACACTGGCCATTCGAATCCTGGGGCCGGTTCCTCCCCGAACACACCACCGCCGTCAGCCTGCTCGACCGGCTGCTGCACCACTGCCACGTCGTGGTCACCGACGGCGACAGCTACCGCATGAAACAAGCCCGCGCCCGCACCACTCCCACCGCAAAGACCGCCCGATGAGTCAACGGCGCGAATATCGTTACAGCCCACCGGCCCGGATCGGGACCTGCCCAGACCACCCGCACTGCCTCATCCGCCGCTGCGACCGGTGGCTGTGCCAGCGCACCTTCCACATCCCCGCCAACCAGCCCGGCCAGCCCCGCCGCTACTGCACCCCAGCCTGCCGAGTCGCCGAACACCGCCGACTCACCATGTGAACTGAAGATCGCAAACACCCCGAGCAGTGGGGACTTCAAGTTGGCCACCAGCGGGGACCACAACTTGGCCGTTGACAAAGAACACCTCATATGCGCGCGGTATCTGGCTGCCGTTCAAGCGGCGACACGCGCCATATCGACGGTTGGGGCTATTCAGCTGACCGGACTAAGATGATGTAGTGGATGCGGTACGGCCGCGAGCTGGTGTGCACTATCCGAGGTCGGCCGGCGAGCTGCGCTCGTGGTTCGCGACCGATGCGGACTGCCTGGATTATCTGGACTGGCTGCGCTGGCCAGACGGCTTCGCCTGCCCGCGTTGTGGGTACACGGGCGGATGGCTGGTTGCCGATGGCCGGTACAAGTGCGTGGCCTGTGGGAAGCGGACGTCGGTGACCGCGGGGACGCTGTTCGACCGGCGCCGCACGCCGCTGACGGTGTGGTTCGAGGCGTGCTGGCTGTTCGCCTCGGGCAAGGACGGCATGTCGGCGTTGAGCCTGCAGCGCTCGCTGGAGATCGGCTCCTACGCGACCGCCTGGGCGATGCTGCACCGGCTGCGGTCGGTGCTGGTACGTCCGGGTCGCGATCGGCTCACCGGCACCGTGGAAGTCGACGAGACCTACGTCGGCGGTGAGGAGCCCGGGCTGCGTGGCGGGCGCGCCAAGGGCAAGAAAGTCCTGGTAGGAGTGGCGATCGAGGTGATCGAGCCGCGCGGGTTCGGGCGGTGCCGGATGCAGGTGCTCACCGACGCCTCCGCCGCGACGCTGCACGCGTTCATCACCGCGAACGTCGAGCCGGGAGCGCGAGTGATCACCGACGGCTGGCCGGGCTACCAAGGCATCGAACGGCTCGGCTACACCCACGAGCCGCGCAGCCAACGCGCCGCCCGTGCCCGCGGCGAGGACCCCGGCAAGCTGCTGCCCGGTGTCCACCGGGTCGCGTCGCTGGCCAAGCGCTGGCTGCTGGGCACCCACCAGGCCTCGGTCGAGGACGCCCATCTGCAGAGCTACCTGAACGAGTTCGTCTTCCGCTTCAACCGGCGCCGATCCCGCGCCCGCGGCATGCCCTTCTACCGCGTCCTCGAACTCGCCGTCGCCCACCCGCCGGTGCGCTACCGCGAGCTGGTGGCAGACCCGAAGCCCAAGCTTGTCCCGCCCAAGCCGCCGGGAGGAGGTGGCCACCCACCGAGCCTGGACCGGCCCCGCGCGGACCGCCCATGGCGCCGGGCGTCCAGCGCATTGGTCCGGTCAGCTGAATAGCCCTATCGACGGTTATTTGGACGACGGTCCTTGCTCGACGGTCACCGAGAGCAACGGTCATTTCGGCGACTGGCCACGCTGGTCCGCCGGTTGAGGATGACTCGGGGCGGCTGCTCTGCTATGGAGAGTTGGCGCTGATGAGTTGAAGCGCTGGGGTATGCGCGAAGAGACCGTCGTCGGAGACGAGGGGACAGCGCAGCCGCAGTGCGGTGGCGGCGATCCAACGGTCGCCGTCGTGGAGCTTGTCGGCCAGGGCGTGCCCGATCCGTTGACATTGGGCCCGCAGCTCGGCGCAGGTGGTGATCATCTGATCATCGGGTTGGACGACGGTGACCTCGGCGATGCTGCGTTCGAGGCGGCGCCAGCGTAGTTCACCCCAGCCGGCGCGGATCGCGCCGTAGCGCAACTCGGCGACAGTTTGGAAGGCCAGCAGCACAGCGGCCGGTCCGATGAGTTCGCGGTAGCGGTCGGCCAGTGGGTTGGGTCGTTCGTCGAGCAGCCAGCTGATGACCATCGTGTCGACCACGACGGTGCGCGGCGGTTCGTCGGTCACCGTTCAGTCAGTGCCTGCTGGAACGCATCCCATTCCTGGTCGGGCACGTCGTGGACGACCAGTCGAGCCCGCCGGGGCAGCGGGTGGGCGCGGCGGAGCGCCTCCTCGGGCGGGAGCACCTGCACCGGAGGCTCCTGCGGTTGCTCGACGGTGGTCACGACTTCATCGTACGTGTGCACCTAGCCCTGCCGGTGGCGTTGCCGGATGCTCGCGAGTGCGGTGAGGGCGGTGTCGTCTGTTTCGGCGAGGGTGTGCAGGTATTTTTCGGTGGTGATGATGCTGCCGTGGCCGAGGCGTTCCTTCACCGTGTGAAGGTCAGCTCCGCTGGCCAAACTGGTAACCGGCAATGTTCTAACCGTGCGAATGGATGTCGTTCGGCGAGGGAGTCGGGGCGCATTCGTCATAGTTGGTGATCGGCGGCTCGGGCGAGTTCGGCGGCGTAGCGTGACCAGTCGCCGCCGGCGTCGCGGACCCACTTGACTGCGGTGGTCGGGGCGAGGTTGAGCAGGTCGGCGAGCACGGCGGCGGGAAGCTGGGATGCGAGGTGCGCCAGCGCGGATCGGCGCCCGGGCTGTGCCCGGATGCCGATGGCGCGCAGGCGTTCGCCGAGGCGGGCGGCGGTGAGTGGTCGGCCGGGCTGCATGCCGGGGAACAGCCAGTTGGTGGTGGCCGGTGATCCGACGCCGCGGTAGCGGCGACCGTTGCGTGCGAGGGCGAGTAGTAGGTCGGCGAGCGGTTCGGGGGCGTGGATGTCGGCGTGGGTGTCCTGGTGGCCGAGGCGCACGAGCACCTGCCGGTCGCGGGTGCTCACCTGCTCGGTAGTCATGGCGGTGATCCGGGACAGCGGCTGGCCGTAGAGCAGCAGCAGCGCGCCGGCGACCCGGTCGGTGAGCTCGATGTCGTCGTCGTGCAGCAGCCGGGCGACTTGTGCCCAGCGTTGCTCGTCGCTGGTCGCCCGGCCGGGGTTGCGGCCGAGGGTGGGGACGGTGAGCGGGCGGGCGTGCCCGGCGCTGGCGGCCCAGAGCAGGAAGTCGCGCACCCGGTAGCGGGCCGGCCCGCCGGTCAGCCACGTGTCCACCTCGTCCTGGCGGGCCTCGGCGAGTGGGACGTCGCGGTCGGCGAGCCAGTCCAGGAACGCGACCGCGGCGCTGATGTTGGCTCGGGCGTGGCGGGTGTAGCTGCGGGGACGGCCGGCGCGTTCGGCGGATCGGCGGAGCCGGCGCAGCACCCGCCAGGTGGCGTAGGCGTGGACCAGGCGCCGGTCGGAGTCGCGGGTGATGCCGGTGAGTGTGTCGGCGACGAACCGCTCGACGTTGACGAGCTTTTCGTCGCGGGCGGGAAGCACGGCGTTGGCGACGAGCATGTGCCGCAGGTAGTCCGCGGCTTGCCGGTGTAGGTGCGCGTCGAGGGCCTGATGAGTGCAGGACAGCTGGCCGGCGGCGAGGTCGGCGAGCAGTTTCGCGCCGGCGCCGTTGCGTAGCCAGTTCAACGCGGTGCGCGGGGTATCGGTGGTGGTGATCGCCTCGTAGACCGGCACGAGCGGGGCGGGGATCTGCTCACCGCTGCCGCGCAGCAGCGCCTCGGCGCGTCGGCGGAGCGCGCACCGGTTGCAGCGGCCGCGTTCGTAGAGCTTGTCCTCGGTGCCGCAGTCGGTGCAGGCGTGACTGGGCGGCTGTCCGGCGCAGGCGGCGCAGACGGTCGCGGCTGGGCCGGGTGGGGCGATCAGGCGGCGGGTCTGCCCGCAGCCGGCGCAGGGGCCGCGGCGTTGTAGCGCCGCGGTGTAGCAGGGGTCGCAGACCGGGCCTTCGGGCCACCTGGCGGTCGGCGGGCGAAGCTGCCCGCAGTGCGCGCAGATCGCGGTGCGCCGCGGCGTGCAACCGGCACACACCGGTTGCGGGCCGCTCGCGAACGAGCACGGCCGGCGCCGGCCGCAGCGGGAGCAGACCGCTTCGGGCATCCGGTAGCAGGCGTCGCAGACGTCGGGCTGCCCGTCGTGGGCGCGGCGGGCGATGCGGCGGGTCCGCCCGCAGTGCCCGCAGACCCGCCGCGGCCGGTCGGCGCAGCGGGCACATACCGGCCGCTGCTGCGCGTCACGTCCGGCGACCGGTTTGACTACCCCGCAACGGGCGCACGCTTGGGCGAGCTGGCGGCGCCGGCAGCGCGGACACACCCCGCCGGTCGGTGAGCGGGTCAACGGCCGGCCGGTGACCGCGCAGACCGCGCAGGCGGGCACGGGCAGCCGCGACCCGCGTTCGCGCAGCGCAGTGATCAGCCGGCCCACTGCGGGCGGCGCACCACCGGCGAACGCGTCCGGGTCGGCGGCCAGCGCGGCGGCCAGCCGCCCGTCCCGGGCGACGGCCGGGTGGGTGAGCACCGCGTCCACCGCCGCGGCCACCGACTCGGCTGGCAGCGTTGGGTCCGCGGCCCTCACCGAGGCGATGATCAGCCGGCGGTGGCGAGTCGTGGTGGCGGCTCTCACCGATCCGTATCGTCCTTGCCGCCGGGCAGCACCCGGGCCCGTTTCGGCCGCGGTATTTCACCCGCGCCGGTGCGGCGCGGCGTTCGGGTGCGCTGGGCCCGGTAGGGCTCGACCAGCTCCGCCGGGCTGCAGCCGAGGATGTCGCACAGCGCCGCCAGCGTCTGAAGGGACAACCGCTCGGGGACCTGCGCGACGAGGCGGTAGACCTGTTCCCGGGACAGCCGAACGCCGCGTTCGGCCAGCAGCGGCACCAGATCCGTGGTGGCGAACATCCCCGCCTCGGCCATCAACCGGCGCAGGTGCCAGTGGTAGCCGACCGTGACACTCACGACGGGCCCTGCTCGGCGTCGAAAGCGATCCGCAACGCTTGGCGCAGCATCCGGTTCTTCGCGTCGGCGCCCACGTGGGTATACACGGCGGTCGTCGAGGCCCACGAGTGGCCGGCCTGTTGCTGCACGAACAACGGGTCCGCACCGTCCTCGATCAGGTGCGAGATATACGAGTGCCGCAGGCAGTGCACCGACAGCTCGCCCGGCAGCCCGGCCGCCGAGCGCCACAGCGCGAACCGGTCGTCGACCTGCCGGGCCGAGATCCGCCCGCCCCGCTCGGTCAGCCACAGCGCCGGATGCGCCGCCGCGCCGTAGCAGGGACGCACCTCGGCCAGGTACTGCTCGAGCGCCTCCACCGCCCACGGCATCACCGCCGCCACCGCCCGCCGCCGCGGCGGCGAGCCGCGCATCGCCTTGCCGTAGCGCACCTGGCAGACCCCCAGCCCGCCCAACTCCGGCGCGGCCGGGTTCGCGGTGAAGTCCGCGACGTCGAGCATCGCCACCTCCCGCCGGCGCAGCCCGAACGCGTAGCAGACCTTGAACAGCGTCGCGTCCCGAAACGACGCCAGCCACCCCTTCCGCCCGGCCCCGGCCACCCGCTCGACCCGGTCATCGGCGGCGTCGAAGAATGCCTGCAACTCGGCCCGGGTCAGTGGCCGACGGGCCGGCCGGCCCTCGTAATCGGCCACATGCGCCGCGGTGTTGGACTCGTGACACACCTGCACCGGGCGGGCGCCGACCCGCTGCTCGCACTCGGCCACCCAGCCGTAGCGGGAATCGCAGACGTAGTCCAGGAACACCGCCAGCGCGCCCTGATAGGAGCGCACCGTCGAATGCGCCCACCCGCCCTGCGCGATCCACTCCTCCACCTGTCCCGGGCTCCACTCCCACGGCCACGCCTGGGTGAACTCGGCGAATCGGCGCACCGTCCGCTCCCGCGACCCGATGATCGACTCGCCGAGCCGGCGGGAACACTGCTGCCGCACCCAGCCGGTCAGCATCGCCTCGAACAGCGACTCCGCCTCCCGCAGCGGCGTGACGCCCTCGACCAGGGTCAGCGCCGCCGACCCCACCACCGCTCCGCCGTTCGCCACCCGCGCCCCCAACGCCCTTGTACCCGACGCCACACCGTGGCGATCGATGCAACCAGATCAGATGACGCATCGTGGCATCAACCGCAACCAGACCGCTGCACGCCCGGCATCACCGGCGTGTCGCGGCCGCAGGCTCACACCACCAGCGCGAGCGCGTATCTCCGACCCCAGCGAACAGGCGATCACGCGACCAGTCGAATGATGCATCAGATGCAATTCCGCGCACTTGCAGCCAGGAGGCGTGGGCGTGGCGCAGGTCGTGGGTGCGGACGCGGATAGCGATGCCGGCGGTGTCGAGGGCGGGTTTCCAGATGTGTTCGCGGTACCAGGAGCGGGGGATGTGCACGTCAGTGGTGATGGCCCGTGGGGTGCGGGGGTGGTCTTTGCCGGCCGCCCGCCGCTCAGCGCGATACCGGGCGTAGGCAGCGCGGCAGTGCTGGCATTTGCAGCCGCCGCCGCCGGAGTAGCCGCTGATGGTGCCGTGCCGGTACTGCCTGCCCGCTGAGTTCGGCGGGGTGAGCCCGAGGTCGACCGGCTCGGTCACGAGTTGCAGGCGGGAGGGTTCGGGCTGGGGGAGTAGCAGGATGGGAGTGAACAGCAGGTCGTCCGGACCGAGGCGGTGCTGGGTGATGTGGGCTTGCAGCTGCTCGGCGATGGGGGCGGCGAGTTTGATGCGGCGGTGTTCGCGGTCTTTGGGGTAGTCCTTGATCAGGAACCTTCCGCCGGTAGGGTGGAACCGGGCGACCAGTTCGACCGCGACCCGGCTGACCGTGAGCATCCGCATTCTCGGGTTGAGGTCCTTGGGGCGGAGTTCGATGAGTTCGGCCCAGCGCAGCCCGGACTCGATCAGCACCTCCGCCAACAAGCGGGCCGGGTCGGTCGGCAGGGCGGTGTAGAGCTGGTCGAACTGGTCGGGGGTGATGATCGTGCGCAGTTTCTTGGGCACCGGTGGCGTCTTCACCCCGCGGCAAGGGTGCAGGCGGGTGATCTGGTCGTTGAACGCGGTAGTGAACACCGCCGACAGGATGGTGTGGCATTGCCGGGTCACCGTCGGCGAGGCCCCCAGCGGCTTTCAGGTCGCTGACCCATTCGCGCACGTCGGCAGGTTGGATCTCGTTGATCCGCATCGACCCGAACACCGGCAGGATGTGCTTGTTCAGATAGTAACTATAGGTCTCCCGGGTGCGGGCTTCCATCTGGTGATGCGGCAGCCACTGCTCTTCCACATACCTCCGGAACCGCTGCCGGGTCCGGCGGGTATCAGAACTGCGCCCGTCGGCCTGCCGGTCTTCGGCCCGCTGCCAGGCCCGGGTGGCGTGCTCCTCGGTGCTGAAAGTTCCCGCCGAGCGGCGGTGACCTTTCACGTCGTCGTAGAGTGCTTGGTAGCGCACACTGCCGTGGGTGCCTTCTCGTTCCCGGACGAACCCCATGTGCGCCACCTCGTTCCCAGCCGTTCTCCAAGGGGCCCCAGGGTCTTGTCACTGGTTTTGTCACCCGAACCGGCCAACAGGAGGCGGTACCGACTGACACGACATGACACGGAATCCCTTACTACATAGGGATTCTATGCTGACCAGGGTCGCCCCGGTAGGCTCTGCACGGAGTTCGCATCAAGGCCCGCGCTTGCTCGTAGATCTCCATGACGTCTGCGCCAGTGTCCTGCGCCTGCTTCGCCTCCTTCGCCTCCTGTTCTGCTTGCTCCCGCTCCGGCCATCGTCTCATCCCCTATCTGCACGCGCTACGCGTGCAGATATAGAGTCTCACGACGCCCGATTTGGTTGATCAATTGGCGCGGCGTATCGCCAGGATGCGCGAAAGACGCCGCCACATCAGCCGCTCAAAGTGCGAAAGTCCACTTTGGGGATCTCGCCCGCGAGGTTGGCGCTGTAGAACTCGGCCAGGTCGGCCATGATGTTGCGCACGAGCTTGCCGGATGGGGTGTCGTCCACGCTCTCGCTGACGCTGATGAGCCGGGCGCCGGCCTTCTCGATGCCCATCTGGATCGCGACGTCGTCCGCGCGGTTGCGGGCGAACCGGTCGACCTTGTGCACGATGACGAAGTCGACGTCTTTGTGCTCGGCTAGTTGTGCCAACATGCGCTGCAGCTCGGGCCGGGCGGCGGACCGGGCCGACTCGCCTCGGTCCACGAACTCGGCGACCACGCTGGCTCCAAGGTCGCGCGCTTTGCGCGTGCAGGCGTCGCGCTGGGCCGGGATGGAGTAGCCCTCGCTTGCTCCATCGCCGTGCGCCTGCTCGGCGGTCGAGACGCGCAGGTAGATCACGGCGGGCTTGGTCGCGACGGGGTCCCGGTCGCTTGTGCCGGGCCGTTCGGTGTCTGGAGATCTTGGGCAAGTTCGCTCATGGTCAGGCCTCCTTTGCCAGGCATAGGGCAGTTGGTTCAATGAGGCCGACCTGCAGACACGACGTGATGCTCGGCGGCGCGGCCAACTTGGATCGGATCGGGTTTTGGCATTCGTGAATCATCGCGTGCCTCGGTGCGCATCACCGAGGGTGGGCCGGCCTACGCCCGAGTGCCCGTGCGCGATGCGTAGCCCGCCGGAAGCTCGTACGGCTCTCCGGTCAGGATGCCGACGTGGTGGGCTTTGTCTGACCACCCGTAGCGAGGCCCACGGTTGGTCGGCTGCGGCCAAAGCGCGTCGTCCCCCGGCAGCGCCACCCGCAGTACGGCGGAGTAGTCCTCGTCGCTTCTCTTGCGGAGATGGCGCGCGGCGGCCCATCCGGAACACGGGAGCACCGAGCGACGATTCATTTGCCTGGGCTGTACGACGTCCTCGTACCAGGTCACGAGCGCCCACCATTGACCGTGCGAGTCCTTGGCCCAGGAGTCAAGCTCGCCCTTGTAGGGCGGGATGGTCAGCTCGACGAACGGCCGCGCCGTCATGGCGCAGTCTATCGAACTAACGTTCGAGGCACTAGCCATCGGCCCTGGCCACGGTCCGACCGGTATCAGTTGCTGAGCTTGCGAGCCGATGGGATCTTTGTTCGTGGTGGCTTGTTGTCGTGGGCAAGTTTCTCGGTCTGAACGGGGGCCTGCGAGGGCTGAGTGCGTCTTCATCCTCCGTCCCCGCCGCACGCGAGAACCTCCCGCGCAGAGCTACTGTCCTGCAGCCTCAGCTGCAGCCCGCAGAGTGAGGAGCCGTTGCTGCAATTGGCTCGCCAGCGTTAGGTCGGCGACCAGTCCCGCGTTCTCCGCCGACTTACTGATCGTTTCCAGCGCTCTTCCGACTTGCCGGGAAAGCTCGTCCCACTGCTGCCCCGCCACCAGCTCACGCCAGGCGTCCAATGCGCCGCGCACGCTTCCGAATAGTTGCTTTGGCGCCGGGCCCTTTGGCTGCGCAGTCTCGAGGACTGCGGCGAGCTTCGTCAATTCGTTGGAGACCGCGCCTGCTGCTCCGAGGGGCTCCATCTCCACGTCAGAGTCGCTGGTGCCCTTCAGAGCATCACCGGTGCGCCAATTGTCTGCCATCGTCACGTCCTGTCTGGTGCGGGCGGTCGACTCGGCGATGAGCGAGGTCTCCAGATGGTACGGCTTCGATGCCGGGCGTGACTAGTCGGTGACTCTCAGTTGTATGGGTGTTGGACCGTGCGGAGGCTTTGGCTTTGGGGCGATCAGTTGCTGACCTTGGGCGCCGATGCGAGCGCTGCAGTTCACGGCTTATGGGGGTCCCGAGGTGCTGCAGTGGGGTGACGCTGCTGTTCCGCACGCGGCTGCGGGTCAGGTCCGGGTCGCGGTGCGTGCGGCCAGCGTGAACGCGATCGATTGGAAGACGGTGGCGGGCGCCGTGTCCGGTGGCCAGCCTATGGTCGGTGCCGGTTACCTCGGATACGACGCCGCGGGCGTGGTGGACGAGGTCGGGGAGGGGGTTACTGGGGTTTCGGTGGGCGATGAGGTGCTTGGCTGTGGTAGGAACGCCCAGGCGGAGTTCGCCGTACTGGACGCCTGGGCGGTCAAGCCGTCCTCGATCGATTGGGCGGTGGCGACCGCGGCCGGTGTCGCTGGTGAAACCAGTGAGCGCGGTCTTCGTTTGCTCGACGTCAAGACCGGTGACGCGCTGTTCGTCGACGGCGGGGCGGGCGGCGTGGGAGCGGTCGCCGTGCAGATGGCGGCGGCCCGAGGCGCGCGGGTGATTGCCTCCTCGAGCGAGGCCAACCAGGACTATCTGCGGGAGATCGGGGCGACCCCGGTGCGCTACGGCGAGGGCATGGCCGAGCGGGTGCTGGCCGCTGTCGGCGGGCCGGTCGACGCTGTGTTCGATGTTGCTGGTAAGACCCCGGTCGAGGAGCTGATCGGGCTGGCCCGCGAGCCCGCCCAAGTGGTGTCGATTGCTAACTTTGCAGCCGGTCAGGCCGGGGCCCGGGTCACCGGCGGCGGCGCGGACAGTCATCCGATGGAGGCCCTGGCGCAGGTCGCAGAACTGCTGGCAGAAAACAAGCTTGTGATCAAGGTGCAGACGTTCCCGTTCGACCGTGCCGCCGATGCGTATCGCATCATTCAGAGCGGCCACGTTCGAGGAAAGCTCGCCTTGATTCCCTGACCGCCGCAGACGACCCCGCAACGACACCTGTAGCAGCTCCGGTGGACCCTGTGGGACTCAGCAACCTCGGATCGCCCGGCGGTGGCGTGTTCGGCTTGATCGTTTCGGTGTTGTTGTCGATCATCTACGCGGTTGCGCGTGCTGTATTCGGGTTGGTTGTGCTTCGCCGCGGTGGTGAGGCGGTGAAGGATGTCGAGCTGTTGGTGTTGCGCCATGAGGTGTCGGTGCTTCGACGGCAGGTCAGTCGACGGAAACTCGATGCGAAGGATCGGCTGGTGTTGGCGGCGCTGTGTCGTCTGTTGCCTCGCAGGGTGCGGGGGAGTCGGATGGTGAGTCCGGCGACGCTGCTGCGCTGGCATCGTGAGCTGGTTCGGCGGCGCTGGAGCCATCCAAGGATTAGCCGGTCGGTGGGCGGCCGACCACCACCGCGGCCGCGATCGGAGCGCACAGACGATGTTGGCGTGCCTTTTCTTCACCGTCGACACGGTGCTGCTCCGGCGGATCTACGTGTTGTTCATCCTGCAGGGAGCCTGTTGCATAATCGACGCGCGGCCGGGCCGTCTGCTGAGCGTGAAGCTCCCAAGTCGTCGCAGCCGACCGAATGCGATACGACCGACCAAATCTGCCTCGCCCCGACGGCGAACTCTCGGTCCCGCAGTCGGCGTTCGGCCATTTTTTGCAACAGGCTCCAGGTCGGCAGGGGAGAGGTCCACATCCTCGGCGTGACCGGCAACCCAACGGGGCGGTGGGTGATCCAGCAGGCCCGCAACTTCCGATGGCTGTCGGTCCGGGCCGCAGCGTTTCCGGTTTCTGGTCCGTGACCGGGACACCACGTTCACGGTTGGCTTCGACGCGGTCTTCGCCGATGTCGGCGTCGAGGTGCTGCGAAGCCCGCCGCGGGCTCCTCGCGCGAACGCGCATGCCGAGCGATGGATCGCTACGGTGCGCCGCGAGTGCTTGGATCGGCTGCTCATCTTCGGTGAACGACAATTGGCCGGCGTGCTTGCCGGCTACCAGGCCCACTACAACCGGCACCGACCCCACCGTGCCCGTGATCAGCGCGCTCCGCTGCCGCCTCCAACCCCTGCCGGACACAGCGGCCAGGCCAGTACCACGATCACGCGAACCGATGTGCTGGGCGGCCTGATCCACGAGTACCGGACCGCGGCGTGATCACGGCAACGACGACATGGTCGACGTTCTTGAGCCCCACAGGGTCTGGTGCTACGACTTCACCCACTTCACCCGAGCCCGTCGGGTCGCCATCGCCGTCATGGACGTGGTCTCCCGCCGCTGGCTATCCACCCTGGTCTCAGCCGAGGAGACCAGCAGCCAGATCGAGGCCGCCTTCCTCGCCGCCCTCGACGAAGAGCAACTCGCCGACCGCATCGACGCCCGGCTGCTCGCCGCGCTGCGCGCCGGCACCGCCACCGTCGCCGAGCTGGACGGCCCTGAGGCCGACGGCGTGCCGGTGCTGATCGCGATGAGCGACAACGGCCCGCAGATGCGCTCGTCCTCCAGCAAGGAGTTCATGGTCGCCTGCGCGATCATGCAACGCTTCGGCCGGCCCGGCACCCCCAGCGACCAAGCCTGGGGTATGCAAGCGACGAGGCGGGCAGGTCCGGTGATACTGCAGATAATTGCGGTTTCACGCAGTACACAGGGAGGAGGAACGGCAGGGACCGTGGTGGTCAGGCGCCGACAAGGTCGGCCGGTGTTTGTGAGCACGGCCTGAACCGGACACGGGGAGCCGGACCGAGAGTGGCGCCATCAGGCACTGGATCGCGTCGGGGACGCTGTTGAATTGCGTGTTGTACCGACGCTCGGGCTCGTCGCGTCGGGCGGCAAGCTGCGCGTTGCCGGCGACCAGCTGCATCCGCGTGAGAGAGCATCGCCCGGGGTCTGATCTGCCGTCTCCATGTTCGCTCCACATTCGCTCCAAGAGTCGTCGCCCAGAAGTCCCGACGATGAGCGTGATAACCGAGTGAAACCGACGGAACTCGCGGAGGACTTCCATGACCGAGCTCTTGCTCGACCCCGCAGATGCCGCGACCGCGTCCCGCCCGCCTTCTCTGGTGGAGACCGGGAGAGCGGTCGGAGGCCGCATCGACGCGATCGGGGTAGGCCAACGCGCCGGCAGGCGCGAAATCCTCCACGATGTGTCCTTGTCCATCCAGCCGGGTGAGCTGGTTGCTCTTGTGGGCGGCAGCGGAGCGGGAAAGACCACCCTGCTCGAGATCCTTGCGGGCTCGCGGGCGCCGTCCGCCGGCCAGGTCATGCACGACGGCGTTCGGGTCGATGCCGGTGCCGCGTCCGGCTCGGGTGTCGGCTACGTCCCTCAAGACGACATCATCCACGTCGAGATGCCGCTGCGGCGCACGCTGCAGTACGCGGCACGACTCCGCCTGCCTGCGGGCACATCGTCCGACCAGGCCGGCCGAGTGGTCGACGAAACGATGTGCGACCTGGACCTGGCCGATCGGCGTGATGTTGCGGTGCGGATGCTGTCGGGCGGTCAGCGTAAGCGGGCCAGCATCGCGGTCGAGCTGCTCACCCAGCCGCGCACCTTGTTCCTGGATGAACCCACCTCGGGTCTCGACCCATCGACGTCGGCGGAGGTCGTGCACCTGTTGCGCCGACTCACCGGGCGGGGGGTCACGGTCGTCCTCACCACCCACGAGCCGGCGACCATCGACCGGTGTGACCGAGTCGTCTTCCTGGCCCGGAATGGGCATCTGGCCTTCGCTGGTACGCCTGCGCAGGCGCGGCGCTATTTCGGCGTGCACGACCTCGTCGACGTCTACGACCGGCTCGCCGGCGAGGACACGCCACGCGGGTGGGCGGAGCGGTTCGCCGCCGGGCGTCAGCCGACCGAGACCCCGGTCGAGGCTGCACGTCTCGACGACCGGCACTCGCCCAGCGTCCTGCGGCAGTGGTGGCTGCTGACCCGGCGCAACGCCGAGGTGCTGGTCCGTAACCGGCTGACCCTCGCCATATTGCTCGGCTCCCCCGTGCTGGTGACGGCGATGATGGGGATGCTGTTCCAGCCCGGCGCTTTCGCGCCGCACGGCGCGGCGGACGTCGGCCCGGCCCAGATCGTGTTTTGGGTTGCCTTTGCCGGCTTCTTCTTCGGCCTCACCTACGGGCTGCTCCAGATCGTCGGGGAGATGGCGGTCTTCCGGCGCGAACAGCGCTCTGGACTGAGCGTCGGCGCCTACGTCGCCTCCAAGATCGGCGTACTGCTGCCGGTGCTGGCCGCGGTGACCGGCGTTCTCCTCGGTGTGCTGCGCGCGCTCGATCGGCTTCCCGCCGCTGGCTGGGACGTGTACGCGTCGCTGTTCGTCACGCTCCTGCTCGAGGCGCTGTCGGCGCTGGCTGTTGGCCTGCTGGCCTCGGCGGCTGTCTCCAATGCCTCGCAGGCCGCGCTCGCCCTGCCGATGCTCTGCTTCCCCCAGGTACTCTTCGCCGGCGCGGTTGTGCCAGTTGGCGACATGGCGACTCCCGGGCGGTTGCTCAGCCTGGGGCTGGCCAACCGCTACTCGTTCGAGGCCCTGGGGCGTGGGCTGCACCTCGACCAGTTCGCCGGCACGGTGCCGAGCGTGCGCGTCTACGGCGACACCTTCTCCGGAGCGGTCGCTCACCGCTGGCTGGTGCTCGCGGGGTTCGCCGTGGTGTTCGCGGTGGCCACGGTGTGGGTGCTTCGCCGTCGGGGCCTGGTCGTCGCACGCGGACGGCGATGAAGCCGCTCAACGTCTCGGTGGCCAGAGCCGAGGTCGTGTGCCGTCAGTTGTCGGCGGCCTCGAGGCAGCGCTGCGTATCGAGCGGTTGTCCGGCGACCGCGAACAGCTTCGCCGCTTCCGCGAACAGACCCTTGGCCGCGGCGTCGCCTCCTTCGGCCCGTGCCAGGTGGGCGCGAACCTCGGTGACCGCCGCCTGCCATGCCGTGCCTTGCCAGGTGGCTGCGGATCTCGTGGCCTGGGCGAGCCAGGCACGAGCCTCGTCGAGTCGCCCTCCCTCGATGCACGCGATCGACGCGGGTACGGCGATCATGACCTGGCAGAACATGCAGGCGAACGGCTCGTCCAGCCGCTCGACCGCCTCGTCGACGACCGTGAGCGCGGCATCGGCATCGGGAGCCGCGGCGATGAGCGTGCCGTAGATGCGTTGGAGGAGATGGCGGGCCAGCGGGGACCAGCGGGCCAACGGAAGTGCGCGCCGCAGCAGCCGCTCGGCCTCTGCGCGGTTCCCCGCGGCGAGCTCGACCTCGGCCAGCCGCTGGAGGGTGTGGGCCGTTCCGGTGTCGGCCGCCATCTCGACATGTAACGCCACCGCCTCACTGAGATCCGCGCGAGCAGCGTCGAGGTCGCCCGCGAGCAGGGCGGCCTCACCGGCCACCGTCACCGCGAACGCCACGCCGCGCCGTGCGCCCGCCCGCTCCGCCTGCGCTCGCAGCTGATGCGCCAGGGCGACCACCTCCTGGTAGGGCGTGGGTCCGTAGAGCAGGTACTCGGCGACGCAGAGGTGCGAGTCGAACACCGCCGAGGCCAGCTGCGGGTTCTCACTCGTCCCCCGCAGTTCACGGCGGAGCCGATCGAACCACTCACCGCGGTTGTGGGCGATCATGCCCTGGAGGGTGATGACGTCGAGCAGGCGGTCTGGCGCTCCCGGCCTCAGCGCCAGCGCGCGAGCTGCCTCGACCGCTGTATCCGCGCCGTCGAGATCTCCGGAGAAGTAGGCGAGCATCCCCCGCCCCAACAGGATGGCACCGTCGTCGGGGCCACCATTCGCCTCCAGCCCGGCCAGCGCCTCCTCAGCCGAGGCGACGTCCCCACTGAGTAGTGCAGCGCGGGCCAGCCGCGCCCGCAGGCCGGCCGCCTGGTCGAGGTCGGCCGCCGCCAATGCCTGCCGGTACGCCGCCACCGCGGCCTGGTCGCCGACCGCTGCGAGCGCATCCGCCCGCAGCGCCAGCAGCGCGGCCTTCACCGGTCCGTTGGCGTGCTGACGAACGGCGCCGGTCCACCGCAGCACCTGCTCGTGGAGCCTGGCTGCTGCCGCAGCACGCGCCGCCTCCAGCGCATACGGAGCGGCCATGGCCGGCTCACACGCAGCAAGGAGCCGGTCGGCGACCCGCGCGGGCGCCGCGCCGAGGTCAACGAGACGCATCGCGATCTCTTTCGTCACCGTCGGTCGTAACGGCGGGGCGATGCCCGCCGCCAGCTGCTCAGCGGTAGCCGGATCTGCGAACCTGTACCCGTCAGACTCGCAGCCGATCACCCCGGAGGCCAGCGCCAGCTCGAGCAGCCGATCAGCAGTCGGCACATCGTGACCCGAGGCCGCCGTGAACTCGAGCCGATCGAACCGATCTCCGATCACGGCAAGCCGCCGGAGAACCTCGGTCACCTCGCTGGGAAGATCGAGGATCGCCTGCTGATCAACTGGAGCACGGCGGCGCTCGGCCAGCTTGACGACCTCGAAGCCAGGTCGGGTCACGGCGTCCGACCGCTGGGCGACGACGACGACCAGGCGGTACCGGCGGGTCAGCCGTGCCACGTCATCCACGAGGATCAGCGATTCGCGATCAGCGAGGTGAAGGTCGTCGAGCAGCAGCACCGCACCCGAGCGCTCCGCCGCGGTGACCAGAAACTCACGCACCGCCACGAACCAGCGCTGGCGCGTCGTCGGGAGGCGCCCTTCGAAGGCTCGCTCGAGCTCGGTGCGGCATCCGGCCGGTATCAGATCGAGCAGTCCAGGATGCCTCTGAACCATCTCGTCGAGAGCCTCGGCGACGCAACCGTAAGGGCTCGGGCTGGCGATCACCGGACCGGACAACCCGACAGCCAGCGACTGCCGACGGGCCGCCTCCGCGACCTGGCCGAGGAGCTCCGTCTTCCCCGACCTGGCTCCGCCGATCACCTGGATCGCGGCTCCGACCCCATCGCCGATGCCGCTGATCGCCCGAAGCACCCGACCTGCCGGATCCACGTCTCCCCGGGAGGCTGTGCCGTCCGTCCGCGCTGCACCCTGGCTCGGACCGGCGGAGTGGGTCTTGTCGGCAACGTCGGCCACGAACCTGTAGCCACGGCCATAGATCGTCTTGATGATCCGCTGATCTCGACCAGTGTCGCCAACCGCGCGCCGGGCGGACTTGACCCGGCTGGTCAACGCCGACTCAGAGACGAACCTGTTACCCCAGATCTCGTCGAGGAGTTCGGTCTTCGGCACCACACGGTCTCGATGGCGCAGCAGATATGTCAGGACGTCGAATACCTGGGGCTCGATGCCCACGATCTTGTCGACGCGTCGCAACTCGAGGCGCTCGAGGCTCACCTCGCAGTCGCCGAATCGCACCGTCACGTTCGTCATCATCGTGCATCGCGGACGTCGCAGCCCGCCGGCCGCCGGCCGTGCGGCACCGCCTGCACCCCACAACCCCGGCAGAGCTCCTCCACCGCGGTCGTCTCGACCGCCGGGTCAGGCCGCGGTCGACTCCCGAGACGGCGGGCAGAACCAAGACCGCCCGAAGCCGTCGTAAGGAACAGGCCATGGCGCGCACATGCCTGTCGGTCGGTCGTCCATGACCGGCACGCGGGCTTCGCGGTTACCTGTCGATCAAGCGGCCACGCCACGATCGGAATCACTCGTCTCGGATCTGGCGGGGCTGACGGACCAGGAGCATGCTCGGGCGATGTCCTTCGATGTCGAGGCTCTGTTCCGGCTCTGGACCGATCCGCTGCCGGAAAGGGCCAGCCGCAGAGGATGCCTTTCGCGCCCTCTACACCGACCCGGTGTCGATCAATGGCGTTTCGGTCACCGCCGCCGATCTTGTGAAGCGGGCCCGCGCCATGCAGCGGGTGTTCGAGGATCCCGAGCGCGAGGTCTTCGATAGTGCGGAAGCCCCCGGAAGGGTCGCCGTCGCGTTTCGGCTCCGTGGCCGGCAGGTTGGCCCTCTCTCGACGGCGGCCGGAGTGTTGGCCCCGTCCGGGCATGTCGTGGACCTTCGGGTCATCGACATCCTGACCCTCACCGACGGGCTGATCAGCTGCATCTGGATGGTCGCCGACGAACTCGGTGCGCTCGCCGCGATCAACGCAGTCGCTGTGACGTCGGGACCACGTCAGTAAGGATTGAATCGGGTGCGGCTCCTGCAGAGGGTCGTTGAGTGTGGTGATCGGTCTCGAGATGTCCGGAGTTTGATAGGTGGGACGGGGTCAGGTCGCTGCGATTCGGTCGCGGCGCGTGGTTATCGAGCGCGTCGACGGGTCTGTCGGCCGGGTGTGGGTGGAGGTCCTTCAGCTGCCTCGAACGCGTGTAGTGAGGCGATCTCCAGCTTGGCGAGCAGGTCCTTGATCCGTCGGGCGTTGTCGAACCAAGGTTGGTAACGGGCGAGCTGGTCCGGGCTGAGGTATCGGGTGACGGTCTTGCCGTGCACGGCGCGGGTCCACTGGATGTAGGGGCCGTGCAGCCGGGGCGGGTCGGCTCGGCATGCGCAGCCGGGTTTGCCGCAGCGCATCTGTCGCACGATGACGCTTCCGGGTAGTAGTCCGTCGATCTCGGCGAGCGCGTCGGCGAGGGCCCGGCGGGTCTGGGCGAATGGTGGCCGTCGGGATGGCTTGCTCATCTGGTTGTCCTCGCGTGTCGGGGCGGGCTTCCACCACCGACGATCCTACAGCTTACATGCTGTAGGCGAGTCCGTTGTCGAGGAGGTTCCCATGCCCACCCCCAGCGTCACCGAGCCGTTCGCCGCCAGCCGTGCCCGCTTCGATCAGCTGTGCGCGCAGCTGGCCGGTGAGCAGGCCCAGGCCCTCACCCATGCAGAGCTGGAGCAGCGCATCGGCCAGGACGGCCGGGAGTTACTGCGCCAGCTGTATCAAGACCATCTCGACCTGCGGGCCGCGCGCGAGCCGCGCCTGGATCAGGTTCGCGATGCCCAGGGCAACAACCGCCGGATGGTGGAGAGCGGGCATGCCCGGCCGCTGGCCACCATCTTCGGCCCGGTGCGGGTCAACCGGCTGGCCTACCGCCGCAAGGGCGAACTCAACCTCTACCCCGCGGACGCGGCGTTGAACCTGCCGACCGAGGTCCACTCCCACGGCCTACGGGAACTGGCGGCGATCGAGTCGAGCCGGGGCAGTTTCGAGGAGGCCACCGCGGCGGTGCGCCGCGCGTGCGGGGTCGACGTCGGCAAGCGCCAGGTCGAGCAACTCGCGGTGCGCGCCGCAGCCGACTTCGGCGCCTACTACCAGCAGCGCCCACGTGTCCCCGCCGACCCGTGCGACGTGCTGGTGCTGTCCGCGGACGGCAAGGGGATCGTGATGCGGCCCGACGCGCTGCGACCGGCCACCGCGAAGGCCGCGGCGAACGCCGCCGGCAAACTCAAAACCCGGCTGTCCAAAGGGGAGAAGCGCAACCGCAAACGGATCGCGGAAGTGGCCGCGGTCTACGACGCCACCCCGGCCGTGCGCGCCCCCACCGACATCATCGGCGGCCAGCACGACACCGCGAAGACGCCGGCACCGAAGGCGAAGAACAAGTGGCTGACCGCCAGCGTCGTCGACGACGCGGCGACCACCATCTGCTCGATGTTCGACGAGGCCGCACGCCGCGACCCCGACCACCGCCGCGACTGGGTCGCCCTGGTCGACGGCGCGACCCACCAGATCGACCGGATCAACGCCGAGGCGAAAAGCCGTGACGTCACCGTGCACGTGCTCTGCGACTTCGTCCACGTGCTCGAGTACATCTGGGCCGCGGCCTGGTCATTCTTCGGCGAGGGCGACCCCGCCGCCGAGCAGTGGGTCGCGGAGAAGGCGCTCGCCGTGCTCAACGGCAACGCATCCACGGTCGCCGCCGCGATCCGCCGCAAGGCCACCCGCCTCGGCCTCGACGCCCCCGCCCGGCGCAACGCCGACAGCTGCGCGGGCTACCTGCTCGCCAAACGCCAGCATCTCGACTACAAGCATGCGCTCGCCAACGGCTGGCCGATCGCCACCGGCGTGATCGAAGGCGCATGCCGCCACCTGGTCAAAGATCGGCTCGACCTGACCGGGTCTCGGTGGGGCCTCGACGGAGCAGAAGCCATCCTCAAGCTCCGCGCCATCCGTAGTAACGGCGACTGGCAGCAGTACTGGGCCTCACACCTCACCAACGAGCGCCAGCGAACGCACGAAGCCCGCTACGCCAACGCGACCATCCCGACCGCCGCCTGACGCCCCTCCGCGGGAGCCGCACCCGATTGAATCTAACAACGGCATCACGCTACGCGCGAGCCCGGGCCGGAGGAAGGAGGAAGGTCTGTCCGGCGCCGATACGGCGATCCGGCAGGGACTGGAGATGATCGACCTCGTCGCTCATCGCGGAGCTGACCTGCCGTAGGAGCGACCGCAGCTGCGGGAGGTCCCAGGTGTAGGACGCGACCGCCTCGGTGGCGTTGAACAGTCGGCTGGACAACCGCTCCCGCGTTGCCTGGTAACGCGCCAGCGCCACCGCCTCGGGCACCACCCCGGTGAGGGTCTCCAGGATTTCGTTGGTGAGCAGTTCGGCGTCACGCAGTGCGTCGGTCATGCCGTGTGTGGTGAGCGGGTCCTTGAAGTAGCCAGCGTCTCCGACCAACGCCCAACCCGGCCCCCACGAACGACGCATGAAGCCGGGGATGCCCGCCCAGCCGTGCATCCGGCTGGCCGGGTCTGCCGACGCGATCCGGTCTGCCAGGCGGGGGG
>CAWIUB010000004.1:0-29020 GCA_963839175.1 uncultured Actinomycetota bacterium | reverse complement strand
ATGGCGAGGGCCCGCAGCAGCGTGGGCTCGTCGTCGACGAGCAGCACGGTGGTCACGGTGGGATTCTGCCTTCGTCCAGGGCGGTCTCCTGGATGTCGAGACTGCGTTGGACGGTGCGCCGAGTCGCCTCGCTGATCTGGCCGTTGTCACGCAGGCGGCGCAGCTCGATCGACTCGGCTGCGAGCAGATCGCGTCGCAGCGCGCGGTACGCCTCGTCGTCGGACCGTCGCCAGGCGGTCGCGTCCGCAGTCTCCGCGGATGCCTCGTACGCAGCGAGCCGTTGCTGGTCGCGCAGCGCTCGCTGCTCCAGCTCGCCGCGCAACCGGATCGCGACGATCTGCGGCACGGCCTGCACGTCGAGCAGTTCGTCGAGCCGGGCCAGCGCAGCCTGTGCGGCGACATCGCGGGCGACGAGCTCGTCGTGGGTTCGGCGCGACGGCTCCTCGATCACGCCGAGGTGGTCGACGAGCGGGGCTAGCGTTAGTCCCTGGACGACCAAGGTAATGAGGATGCAGCTGATCGTCAGCACGAGCAGTAGATCGCGATGCGGGAACGGGCCGCCGCTGTCGACGGTGAGCGGTATCGACAAGGCAGCGGTCAGCGGCACGACACCGCGCGTGCCGACCCACGTGATCACCGTGGGCACCTGCCACGGCGGGCGCGTACTCGCGGCGGAGTGACGGCGAACCCGGCCGAGCCAATACGGCAGGTAGGTGCTCGGGTACATCCACAGTGCGCGAACCACGATCACCGTCGCGGTGACGGCCACGGCGCCGAGCGCGAAGTGCTGGTCGGCGCCCGCGAGCCGCCGCACAAGTACCGGCAACTCCAGGCCGATCACCGCGAATACGACGCTCTCCAAGAGGAATTGCACGACCGCGTACACCGTCGCGATCTGCAGCCTGGCAGGGCCACGCGAAAGCCCGAACGAGCGTTCCCGCACGCCGAGGAACAGCCCCGCGAAGACCACCGCCGTGACACCGGACGTCGAGCTGATCTCGGCCAGCACGTAGATCGCGTACGGGACGATCAAGGCCGTCACCGTCTCCAGAACCGGATCTTGGAGGCGCCTGCGCAGGAATCGTACGAGCAGAGCGGCGGCCACCCCGATCACCGCGCCGCCCACGCCGAGCCGGACGTAGTCCCACGTCGCATGCAGGATCGAGACGCCGGTGCCGGCGGCGGCGACGCCGACCGCCACCCGGAAGAGCACGAGCGATGTGGCGTCGTTGAGCAGGCTCTCACCCTGGACGAGGGCGAGCAGCCTCGGCGGCAAATGCAGCCGCCGGGCCAGCGCGCCGACGGCGATCGGATCTGTGCTGGCGAGCACCGCACCGAGCACAAAACCCTCCGCCAACGACACCTGGTCGAACATCACATGCGTCACGAGCGCGACCGCGGTTGCCGTGGCCGCAACCAGACCGACGGCCAGGACGCCGACGGCGCCGAGGACCGGCCGCAGCTCGCTGATGGCGACCTCGGTGGCCGCCGTCCACAGCAACGGCGGCAAGATGGCGAGGGAGACCAGGTGCGGGTCGAACGAGACGTCGGGGACGTTAGGGAGCAGCCCGACCAAGAACCCAGCGATGACCAGCAGGGAAGGTGCCGGGGCACGCAGCCGTTCGGCGAGCGCCGCGACGACCACGGCCAGCACGACCAGCCCGAGGACTATCTCGAATCCGTGCACGAGGTTCCTCCGGGTGCGCGCGAGGCGGGCGGATTGGGCGAACGGCCGAATCGCCGACCAGACTTCCCGGCACTCCGGGGATAGGCCCTAGGTGGCTGGTGTCGAACGGCTGTCTGAGGGGGTGACCGCTGACGGCGGAGTGCCGGTGGGCCGGTGTCGCGGCGCCTGGGTCGAGTTGAGCGCGACCTGCGATCGGTGCTGCTGTGAGCGATTTGCGGTGGCGGTGAGGTGGTGGCGGCCGCTTGTGGCTGCCGGGTACGGCGTTGTGCTGCCTGGATCGGCCTATCCGGCCGCTGTGGCCCATCCTTGGTTCGGCGTGCCGGCCACGGCGAGCGCGGCCAGGCGTGCGAGGTTGACGGCGGCGGCGAGCAGGGCGAAGTCGGCGGCGACCTTGGTCTGTCCGCGGACCCGGGCGCGCCTGCCGCCGTGGTGGCGGCGCATCAGGTGCCCGATCTTGCGTTCCACTTTGGGTCGGGTGGCGCGGTAGTCGGCGACCCAGTCCGGGTCACGCTGCCGGTGCCGTGCGTGGGCGAGTTGCTGCTCATACGGGCCGATGCCGATGCTGCGCCCGCCAGCGGCCTTGGTGCACTGCTCGCGCAGCGGGCAGCCGGTGCAGGCCTGGCCGAAGCTGGCGGTGCCGGCCCCGTCGGCACCGCGGCGGATCGGCGCGGTGTTCCCGGCGGGACAGGTCACGCTGTCCTGTTCGAGGTCGATGTCGAAGCGGTCCTTGCTGAACAACCCGCCCGCGGCGACCGGCTGCTGGGTCTTGCACTTGGACTCGATCCCGGCTTGGTCCAGCCGGTCGTGGAACTGTCCAGTGCCGTAGGCGTTATCGCCGTAGACACTGGCCTGATCCGAGCCGGCGTCGCTACCGGCATCACCGGCCTGCCCAGAGTCGCTGCCCGGCGCGGCCTCGCCGGCGGTATCGGATGCCTCGACGACCTCGTCAGCAACCCCATCGGTGCCGGTGCCGGTGTCGGTGGCCTCGCCGGTGTCGGTGTCGTGGTCGGTGTCGTGCTCGTCGAGCAGGTCTGCGATGAGGTCTTCGGCGACGCTGGCGTCCCCGGCGTTACCGGCGCTCACCGTGGTGGCGGTGATGATCTCGGTGTCGGGGTCGATGCCGACATGCCCCTTGTAGCCGTCGAAACCGCGCGCCGCGGTCTTGTGCCCGTGCCGGGTCTCGGGATCCACGGTGGAGATCACCCGGTCTTTGGCGACCCGCCGGGCGATCCGGAACACCCCGGCCTCGTCGCGGTCGAGGTCTTGGCCGAGCACGGTGGCCAGCAACGCCGCGGCCTGGGCCACCGCGTCGGTGAGTTCTCTGCCGTCCAGCACCGCCAGCAGCGCCATGCCGTCGCGGGCCAGCGCGTCGACCAGCTCGGCCCGCGCGTCCGGGTCGTCGTAGTCACACACCGGCTTGCCCGCAGCGACGTAGTCGTCATCACGCCCCAGCACCGCCCGGAGCTCGCCGGCCAGCTCGCTGTCTGCGGCTTTGAGCAGCCCCCGGATCGCCGAGCGGACCAGGGTGACGGTGTCCATCGTGGCGACCGCGTCATACAACGCTGTGGAGTCCAGCACCCGCCGCCGGCCCACCAGCCCGGCCGCCTTGGCCACCTCGAGCACCATGTCGAAGATCCGGTCCGGCGCGGCCGAGCCGGCCAGCCGGGCGCGCATGTCCACCAGCACTGTGTGCACGAACCCCGGGTAGTCGAAATCCAGCCCGCCCGCCGCGTACTTCCACCGCGCGTCGAAGCAGAACCGGTCGGCCGCCTCCCGGTCGCTGCAGCCCTCGATGCGTTGCAACACCATCACCACCGCCACGATCTGAGGCGGCACGCTGCGTCGGCCCACATCGGTGAACAGGTCGGCGAACATCTCATCGGGGAACAGCCGGTGACACTCCCGGTGCAGCAGCCCGTAGATCGACTCCGGTCCGACCCGGCCGTCACAGAACCCGGCCGTGGACCGGAACAAATCAGCCTGCCTCGGCGCCAGCCCCAACGTCACGACTCACCCCGGCAACCACGTCCCTGCGGCATAGGCACATGCTCCCAGAGATGATCAACAAGACGCGGCACCGCCACGCGACGAAAAACACCAGCCACCTAGTGGATCAGCCGATCTCGGCGGGGAACGATCGCGCGGACCGGAACAGCATCGTGCGTTGTGCGAAGCTCAGTGCGGCGAGCTGGAGCAGCGGCAGCCGCAGCAGCAGGATGCCGGCAGCGCCCGCTAGCGGTGCGATCAGCCACAGCGCAACGGTGGCGAGCAGCATCGCGCGTCGGCGGGACGTGATGTCGCTGGATCGCCGGCGCACGAGCAGCGCGGCGGCGAGGAAGACGGCGCACTCGGTGGCCCACAGCAGGTAGGCGTTGCGGGTGCCGCCGAGCCACGTCTGCGGCACCACGCTGCTGACGAGTGCGGCCGCGACCGCGAGCCGCAAGCGCAGCCGAGTCGCATTGCTCTCGCGGGGCGGCTGCGGCTCGTAGCAGTCCAGGACGGTCGGCGGGTGGGCCGCCAGAAGCTGGTCGACGTCGACTTCGACGGACACCGACGGGTAGCGGCGAGCCACCGCTTCGCGCAGGTACGCGGGCACCTTGGGCGACATCCAGATCGCCTCGATGCGGGCCTGCTCGGCCCGGATGCCGCGCGTGCCGGCGATGACCCGTCCCCAACAGGCGACGACGGCGAGAACGTGTCGGGCGTGGGGGTACTCGTCGGCGGCGCGCACGGAGGCATAGGCGTAGAAGCCGCAGGTGCACTCCGGATCTGGCACATCGTGCGCCGGGTGCCCGTGCGTAACCCGGCACCGGGCGGCGTTCGCGCCGTCAGCCCAGCCGTGATCGCTGAACAAGGGGTAGAGCACGCCATCGACACCGATCCGGAAGCTGCGTACCGCCCGGATCTCGCCGACCTGCGGCTCGAAGCCCCCGAAGGCCTCCATCGACGCCCCGCGGCGTTACTTCGCCGGTTCCGGCGCAGGCGCGGGCTGCGCAGGCTCTCGCGCGGGTGCGGGCGCGGGTGGGTGCTGTTCGGTCCGGCCCGGCTCGGTCAACGGGAGCACCTCGATGCGACGGCGCTCGTCACCAATGTTTCCCATGGTCCCACGCTAAGCCGCGCACGGGAGCGATGCCACCCGTGGACACGACCAATCCATGAATGTGGCAGCCCTGATGTGAGCCGAATCCCGGGTGTCCGGCCGCCGTGCGCACCGCGCGAGGGCCCCGTGATGAACGCGTGAGTAAGGACCCGCCGAGGGGACATTGCGGCCGCGCCGTTGTTGACTCTGCTGCGCCCGGCCGATTAACGCCAGGCCGGTCCCGTGTGCCGTTTCACCCGTCCACTGTTGGAGTCCTCTGTGCGTGACGCGCTGTTCGTGCTGTTGACGATCGTGGTCTTCGCGGTGTTGGCCTTGATCGCTAAGGGGGCGGAGAAGCTGTGAGCATCGCGAATATCGTCGGATTGATCTTGTCGGTGTTGGTGGTGGTGTTCCTGGTGGTGGCGCTGGTCTTCCCGGAGCGCTTCTGATGAGCGATACCTGGGCCGGGATAATCTTCCTCGGTACGCTGGTTGTTGCGCTCGCCTTGGTGCACAGGCCGTTGGGCGATTACATGGCGCGGGTGCTCACGGGCAAACGGCATCTGGCCGTGGAGCGCGCGGTGTACCGCGTCGGCGGCATCGACCCGGACGCGGATCAGACGTGGGGGCGTTACCTGCGGTCGATGTTGGCGTTCAGCGCCGTGTCGGTGGTCTTTCTCTACGGGTTCCTGCGCTTGCAGCACAACTTCGGCCACCCGTACGCGGTGCCGCAGATGTCCAGTGACCAGTCGTTCAATACGGCGGCGAGTTTCGTCACCAACACCAACTGGCAGTCGTATTCGGGGGAGAACGCGCTGGGCTATGTGGTGCAGATGGCGGGCCTTGCGGTGCAAAACTTCGTGTCGGCGGCGGTGGGCATCGCGGTGGCGATCGCGCTGGTGCGCGGGTTCGCCCGCCACCGCACGGATCGGCTGGGCAACTTCTGGGTGGATCTGACCCGGATCTGCCTGCGTATCCTGCTGCCGATCTGCGTCGTGTTCGCGATCGTGTTCGTCGGCGCGGGGATGATCGAGAACTTCCACCACTACCACACGGTCGCCACGATCAGCGGTGGTTCGCAGACGCTCACCGGCGGCCCGGTGGCCAGCCAAGAGGCGATCAAGGAGCTGGGCACCAACGGGGGCGGCTTCTTCAACGCCAACTCGTCGCACCCGTTCGAGAACGCGACGGTGTGGACGAATTGGCTGGAGATCTTCCTGCTGTTGTGCATCTCGTTCTCGCTGCCGCGGACGTTCGGCAAGATCGTCGGCGACAGGCGGCAGGGCTACGCGATCGTGGCCGTGATGGCGACGTTGGCGATTCTGAGCGTCACCCTGATGCTGATCTTCCAGGGGATGCACCACGGCACGGTGCCGACGGCCGTCGGCGCGAGCACGGAAGGGACGGAAACCCGCTTCGGTGTTCCGAATTCGGCGACGTTCGCGACTGGGACCACGTTGACGTCGACCGGATCGGTGGACAGCTTCCACGATTCGTACACCAGCCTGGGCGGCGCGACGCTGCTGCTGAACATGATGCTCGGCGAGGTGGCGCCGGGCGGGACGGGCTCGGGCCTGTACGGGATGTTGGTGCTGGCGGTGATCACGGTGTTCGTGGCCGGGTTGATGGTCGGTCGAACACCCGAGTACCTGGGCAAGAAACTGGGCGGCCGGGAGGTGAAGTTCGCCTCGCTGTACCTGCTGACCACGCCGCTGGTGGTGCTGGTCGGCACGGCGGTCGCCATGGCGTTACCCGGTCAACGCGCCGGGATGCTCAATACCGGCCCGCACGGGTTCTCCGAGGTGCTGTACGCGTTCACCTCGGCGGCGAACAACAACGGCAGCGCGTTCGCGGGCATCTCGGTGAACACGGTCTGGTACAACACGGCACTCGGGCCTAGCCGTGCTGGTCGGCCGGTTCCTGCCGATGGTGTTCGTTCTGGGCCTGGCCGGGTCGTTGGCCCGGCAGAAGCCCACGCCGGCGTCGGAGGGCACGTTGCCGACGCATCGGCTGCTGTTCGTCGGCATGTTGACCGGCGTCACGTTGATCGTGGTCGCGCTGACCTACTTCCCGGCACTGGCACTCGGTCCCCTTGCGGAGGGTCTGCACTGATGACCGCCATGCTCAAGACGCCGACCGGGCAGCCGTATCGGCCGGTGAGCACGCACCGGGTCCAGGCCGGGCCTGCTGGACCCGCGGATGCTGTGGACCTCACTGCCGGACGCGCTGCGCAAGCTCAACCCGGCCACGCTGTACAAGAACCCGGTGATGTTCATCGTGGAGGTCGGCGCGGTATTCACCACGGTGATCGCCGCGGCCCAACCGAGCGTGTTCGCCTGGCTGATCGTCGTGTGGCTGTGGCTGACCGTGCTGTTCGCCAACCTGGCCGAGGCGGTGGCGGAAGGGCGCGGCAAGGCGCAGGCAGACGCGCTGCGGCGGGCGAAGACCGACACGATCGCCCGTCGCCTGGTCGATCCGGACGAGTTCACCGGTGCGGTGGAGTCGGTGCCGGCCCCGGTGCTGCGGCAGGGTGACCGGGTGGTGTGCGAGGCCGGCGACGTCATCCCGGGCGATGGCGACGTGATCGATGGCATTGCGAGCGTGGACGAGAGTGCGATCACCGGGGAGAGCGCGCCGGTGATCCGGGAGAGCGGCGGGGACCGCAGTTCGGTGACCGGCGGTACCCGGGTGCTGTCGGACCGGATCGTCGTCCAGATCACCCAGCGGCCGGGGGAGAGCTTCATCGACAGGATGATCGCGCTGGTCGAGGGCGCCCGTCGGCAGAAGACCCCGAACGAGATCGCGTTGAACATCCTGTTGGCCTCGTTGACGATCATCTTTCTGCTCGCCACGGTGACGTTGCAGCCGCTGGCCATCTTCTCCAAGGCCAACCAGTCGGGTATCCCCAACACCGCGGCTTTGGACGCCAACGGCATCACCGGCATCGTGATGGTGTCGCTGCTGGTCTGCCTGATCCCGACGACGATCGGCGCGTTGCTGTCGGCGATCGGCATCGCGGGCATGGATCGGCTGGTGCAGCGCAACGTGCTCGCCATGAGTGGCCGGGCGGTCGAGGCGGCGGGCGACGTGGACACGCTGCTGCTGGACAAGACCGGCACAATCACCCTGGGCAACCGGGAGGCGACCGACCTCATGCCGGTCGGCGACACGCTCATCGATGATCTCGCGAGTGCGGCGCAGTTGTCGTCGCTGGCTGACGAGACGCCGGAGGGGCGCTCGGTGGTGGTGCTGGCCAAGACCCGTTATGGGCTGCGCGAGCGGGCCACCGGGGAGTTGACGCACGCCACGTTCGTGGCGTTTACCGCGCAGACCCGGATGAGCGGCGTGGACCTTTCCGCGGTCGACGGCCTCCCCGCCCGGCAGGTCCGCAAGGGTGCCGCCGGCGCGGTGACCGCCTGGGTACGCGAGAACGGTGGGACCGTCCCCGCGCGCACTGCAGAACTGGTCGACGGGATCAGCGCCGGCGGTGGGACCCCCCTGGTGGTCGCCGAGCGGGTCGACGGCGGCCCACCGACCGTGCTCGGTGTCATCCACCTCAAGGACATCGTGAAGGAGGGCATGTCCCAGCGGTTCGACGAGCTGCGTCGGATGGGTATCCGCACCGTGATGATCACCGGCGACAATCCCCTGACGGCACGGGCGATCGCCGAGGAGGCGGGGGTAGACGACTTCTTGGCCGAGGCCAGGCCGGAGGACAAGATGGCGCTGATCGAGCGTGAGCAGCAGGGCGGCAAGCTGGTCGCGATGACCGGCGACGGCACCAACGACGCGCCGGCGCTTGCTCAGGCGGACGTCGGCGTGGCGATGAACACCGGCACGTCGGCGGCGAAGGAGGCCGGCAACATGGTCGACCTCGACTCCGACCCGACCAAGCTGATCGAGATCGTCGAGATTGGCAAGCAGCTGCTGATCACCCGTGGCGCGCTTACCACGTTCTCCATCGCCAACGACGTAGCGAAGTATTTCGCGATCATCCCGGCGATGTTCGCCGCCGTGTACCCGGGCCTGGACAAGCTGAACATCATGCGGCTGCACTCGCCCGAGTCGGCGATCCTGTCGGCGGTGATCTTCAACGCGCTGATCATTGTCGCGCTGATCCCGTTGGCGTTGCGCGGCGTGCGTTACCGGCCGTCGAGCGCCACCGCCATGCTGCGCCGCAACATCTGGATCTACGGCCTGGGCGGCATCGTGTTGCCGTTCCTCGGTATCAAGCTCATCGACGTGATCATCCAATTCCTCCCCGGGATCCGGTGACCCGCATGCGTGCTTTTGCCAATCTGCTGCGCCAGCTCAGCGCGTCGCTGCGCATGCTGCTCGTCCTGACCGTGATCGTCGGCGTGGGCTACCCGCTGCTGATCACCGGCATCGCCCAGATCCCCGGCCTGAACAGCCGCGCCGACGGGTCGCAGATCAGCCAGGCGGGCAAGGTCGTCGGCTCGAAGATCATCGGCCAGTCGTTCACCGACGACAAGGGCAACGCGCTCGTGCAGTACTTCCAGTCCCGGCCGTCCGCGGCCGGCGACGGGTATGACCCGACCGCGTCAAGCGCCAGCAACCTCGGTCCCGAGTCGATCGTCGACACGCTGCCCAACCCGGCCGACAAGAGCGACACCGGGAAACAGAGCCTGCTCACCCAGGTCTGCACGCGCAGCCTGGCCATCGGACAGCTGGAAGGCGTCGACGGCGCCCGCCCGTTCTGCACCCCCGACGGAGTGGGCGCGGTGCTGGCGGTGTTCCGGTCCGGTCCCGGTTACCACGGCACCATCACCCGGGTGATCAGCATCAACCAGACCGCGCCCGCCAAGCCGTTCCTCACCAGCTACCACGGCGTCCCCGTCGAGCTCGCCAAGTTCGGCGAGGACTACAGCAAAGGTCAGATCGTGCCCATCCGCGGCGACGCGCCCACCCACCCGCTGGTTCCCGCCGATGCGGTCACCGCGTCCGGCTCGGGCCTGGATCCGGAGATCAGCCCGGCGTACGCGCGGCTGCAGGAGCCTCGGGTGGCGAAGGCCCGCGGTGTCACCGTCGGACAGGTCGCGGCGCTGGTCAGCAAGTACCAGGCTGACCGTGATCTCGGCTTCCTCGGTGAGCCGCGGGTGAACGTCCTGCAGCTTAACTTGGCGCTGGACGCGCGGTACCCGTACACCAAGTAGCGTCGGGACGGGAGGCGGCCATGGCGGATCGCGGCACGCTACGCGTGTATCTCGGCGCGGCGCCCGGGGTGGGCAAGACGTACGCGATGCTCGACGAAGGGCACCGGCGGGCAACGCGTGGTACCGATGTCGTGGTGGCGTTCGTCGAGACTCATGATCGCGTGCACACTGCGGAGCGGATCACCGGACTCGAGGTCGTCCCACGCCGTGAGATCACCTACCGCGGCGCAAGGTTCGGTGAGATGGATCTGCAGGCCGTACTGGACCGGCATCCCCAGGTGGCGCTGGTCGACGAGCTGGCGCACACGAACGTGCCCGGTTCGCAGCACCCGAAGCGGTGGCAGGACATCGAGCGGCTGCTCGAGGCGGGGATCACCGTGATCAGCACCGTGAACATCCAGCACCTCGAGTCGCTCAACGACGTGGTCCAGGCCATCACCGGTGTCCCGCAGCGGGAGACCGTTCCTGACTCCGTGGTGCGTGCGGCCGAGCAGGTCGAGCTGGTCGACATGACCCCCGAGGCGCTGCGGCGACGGATGGCACACGGCAACATCTACGCACCCGAAAAGGTCGACGCGGCACTGTCCAACTACTTCCGCCCGGGCAACCTGACGGCGCTGCGTGAGCTGGCCCTGCTGTGGCTGGCCGACAGCGTCGAGGAGGGGCTGCAGCGCTATCGCGAGCGGCACGGCATCGCGGCCACCTGGGAGACCCGCGAACGCGTTGTCGTCGCGCTCACCGGCGGCCCGGAGGGTGACGTCCTGGTCCGGCGGGCCGCCCGGATCGCCGCCCGAGCCACCGGCGGGGAGCTGCTGGCCGTGCACATCGCGCGCAGCGACGGGCTGGCCGGCTCCAGCATCGCGGCGCTGGACCAGCAGCGGCTGCTCGTCGAATCGCTGGGCGGCAGCTACCACTCGGTGATCGGCGACGACGTCGCGGAGTCGGTGCTCGAGTTCGCCCGCGCCAAGAACGCCACGCAGATCGTCATCGGCGCGAGCCGTCGCAATGCGGTGGTCGCCGCACTCACCGGCCCGGGCACCGGGATGACGATCACTCGCCGGTCCGGGTCGATCGACGTGCATGTCGTCACCCACGAGTACGTGGGCAAGGGGCGCGTGCTGCCGAGGATCGCGGGCGGCGTCACGCGCCGCCGTCAGCTGCTCGGCCTGATCGTTGCGGCGCTGCTGATCTCGATCCTGGTCCCGATCTGCGCGGCGACCCGATCCAGCCTTGCGCTCGGGAGCGATCTGTTGCTGTTCCTGCTCGTCGTGGTCATCGTCAGCCTGCTCGGCGGGTTCTGGCCGGCGCTGATCACCGCGGTCGCGGCAAGCTTGGTCCTGAATTGGTACTTCGTCCCGCCGCTGCACCAGTGGACGATTGCGAAGCCTGAGAACGTTCTTGCGCTGATCGTGTTCGTGGTGATAGCGGTGTTGGTCTCGCGGGTGGTCGACCTGTCCGCGCGGCGCAGCTCGGAGGCGGCCCGGTCCAACGCCGAGGCCGAGACGCTGTTGACACTGGCCGGCAGCGTGTTGCGCGGGGAGCAGGCGCTGCCCGCGCTGTTGCAGCGCGTGCAAGAGACCTTCGCGGTACGCAGCGTCGCCTTGCTGCGCCGGGAGAGCGTCGCGCCGGCCAGCAGCGGCGTGGGCGGGCTGCGGGGCACGTGGACGCGCGTGGAGAGTGTCGGCGCCGATCCGTGTCTACGGCCGGAGGACGGCGAGAGCGAGGCGCCCGTCGGCGACGATCTGATTCTGGTGCTCGGCGGCCGGGTGCTCGGGGCCGAGGATCAGCGAGTACTCACGGCGTTCGCCGCTCACGTCGCCGTCGCGTTCGAGCAGCGGCGCCTCGCCGAAGCCGCGGACGCGGCGGCCTCAGTCGCCGAGGTCGACCGGCTGCGGACCGCGCTGCTCAACGCCGTCAGCCACGACCTGCGCACCCCGATCGCGTCGGCCAAGGCCGCGGTGTCGAGCCTGCGTAGCCCGGACGTCGAGTGGAGTGAAGCCGACCGCCGGGAGCTCCTCGCGAGCGCGGACGGCGCGCTGGACCGGCTCACCGCTCTGGTTACCAACTTGCTCGACTTGTCGCGGCTGCAGGCAGGGGTGCTCTCGGTGTCGGCACGACCGGTCGGGCTCGACGACGTGGCCGGCCGCGCGCTGGACCAGGTACGGCACGACGACCCGGGCCGGACGGTCGACGTGGAGATACCGGAGACGCTGCCCGCGGTGCTCGCTGACCCGGGCTTGCTCGAACGGGTGGTGGCGAATCTCGTCGAAAATGCGCTGCGCTATGCCCCACAGGGGCAGGGGGTGCGGGTCGCTGGAAGCACGCACGGCGACGTCGTCGAGCTGCGCGTCATCGACGGCGGGCCGGGAATTGCCTCCGCGGACCGGGAGGCGGTGTTCGCGCCGTTCCAGCGCCGAGACGACCACGTCACGAGCAACGGTGGCGGCGTCGGACTGGGCCTGGCCATTGCCCGGGGATTCGTCGAGGCGATGCGCGGGTCGATCACGCTCGACGACACGCCCGGTGGCGGGCTGACGGCCACCGTCTCGCTTCCGGTCGCACGTTGAGGGCAGCGCCCGTTCGCTCACCGCGAAATGCACTCGTAACCGATGGCTGCCGGGCATGTCACGGCCATCTGGCAGGTTGCTACTTGAGAATGGACGTACCCAAAGACGATCGAGGAAGGGGTGCCGTGCCCACCACGCTGATTTCCCGTCCGCTCGTCGCCATTGACCGGTGTGACCGCTGCGGTGCCCAGGCCTATGTCCGGGCCACTATGGAATCCGGCTCACAGCTGTTCTTCTGCGCGCACCACGCGCGACAGTACGAGCCCCGGCTGCGGGAACTGTCGGCCAGCATCCAGGACGAGACGAACAGGTTGGCCGAAACGCCGCCAACCGCGGATCTGGACGAACGCTGAGCTGGTTCACGGGGTTGAGGAACAACGGAACAGCCGTTAGCGCTAGCGCTGAGAATGATCTTCGATCTTCTGCCCCAAACCGCCCGGCTCCTCGACAGCTGGGGATCAGCGGGGCTGATGGTCGATCTGGTCGCGGACTGTGCTTGTCGCCGCGATGTAGTCACGCAGGTTGGGTGAGATCAGCTCGGCGACGGTGAGCAGGTCGGCGTGTCGGTCGACCAGGTGCCGGGTGGTGAGGCTGAGCACGCCTGTGGCGCTGTTGCGGCGCAAGAGCGGCTCATGGTGCGCGATGCGGTTGCGCAGCTGGTGCAGCCGACCCACCGGCCTATCGACTGTGCGGCGGCTGGTGCCGGGTGCGAAGGCGGTGTGCAGGTACGGGATCCACAGCGGGTGGTGGTGTGCCGCGGTGGACAGGTAGCGCCAGAACCCGAACATCAACTCGGCGCTCACCTTGCCCGGTGGTGCCCCAGGTCCGCCCTCGCGGACCGCGCGCTCGATCTGTTCGCGGGGTGAGCGGTTGGCGTCGATCCGAGTGCCGTCGCGAGCTGCGCGCCACCGGACTGGGAACAGCCGGTAGGGGTCGGTCGTCCAGTGCGGCAGTCCGGGCGGGGTGTTGGCGACGATCGCCGTGTCGTACGCGTTGCGCAGCGCCACTTCGATGTGCGCGAGGTCGCGTTGGAATGCTGCGGACACGACCGCGTTCCACTCGTAGAGGTCGAGCGCGAGCCCGCGATCTCCACCGGCTGCCGCGACGTAGACGCCGAATCTGGGCGGCGAGAGCCACGCGTCGACCCACAGGCCGGGTTGCTGGTTCGCGCTCATCGCCGTGACACCCTATGGCCAACCCGGGTACAGTGGACGTTGCACTGCCCCGGATGACCCCTGGCCGTCAGGTCATGTCGCCGGGGCTTTGTCACGCCTGCCAGGAGTCCTGAAGCTGACCCGAACCGACAAGTCGAAGGCTGCGCAGCGCTTGGTTTCGTCGACGGAGGCGCGCTGCTCACGTGCGCCGAGCTCGAGCTGGTGTCGGCTCGCGGGCGCGCTGAACGGCGCGGTAGACAGTGGAGCGGGCGACGGTGAACAGTTCGGCGAGGTCGGCGCTGGTGTGCTTCCCGGCTCGCCACAGCTCGACGAGGTGGGCCTCCTGTGCTGGCTTGAGCTTGGGCTGTTTGCCGCGCAACCTGCCCTTGGCCTTGGCGACCTTCATGCCCTCCCTCGTCCGCATCTTGATCAAGTCCGACTCGAATTCGGCGATCATCGCGAGGACGTTGAACAGGAGTCGCCCGACCGGATCGGTCGGGTCGTGCACGGAGCCACCGATGTTGAGCTTCACGCTCGCCTCGGTGAGTTCTTCAACGATGTCGCGTGCGTCCGGCAGCGAGCGCGCGAGCCGGTCCAGTTTGGTCACGACGAGCGTGTCGCCGGATCGGCACGCGGCCAGCGATTCGCGCAGTCCAGGCCGGGCTCGGTTGGTGCCGGTCAAACCGTGGTCGACGTAGATCCGGTTGGGCTTGACCCCGAGCGCGATGAGCGCATCACGCTGGGCGGTGAGGTCTTGCGCGTCGGTCGAGCAGCGGGCGTACCCGACGAGCATTCTGGTCACCGGATGACTGTAGCGGTTGAGCTACCTTCACCGGGCATTATCTCGGGCGGGTCTTACGGGAATCCGCAGCGCCGAAAGCACTGCGATCAGATCGAGGCTGCAGACCTCGGTGGAGTGTCCCGTTGGGGGTTCCTCTGCGGGCGCGGCGTCAAACGGTACGACGGTGATCATCTGGCGGGACAAACCGTCCGGCGCGCCGGTCGGTGCCGTCGCTGCTCGCGTTGCGCGACGCGTCGTTGCCGGACGCCGGCCGGGCCCGTACCTGTGATGCGGCGTCGACATCGACGATGGGGTCTGCCGGCGTGTGCCGGATGTCAGGCAGTTTCGCGGCGCGACGAGCTAGCGCGCGCAAGTCGCTTACCTTCGCGCGCGTCAAATCCACGGTGACGGGCGAAACGTGTCGGCCGACCAAATCACAAGCGCCGAAACTTCGAAACCAATCGCGACTTCTTAACTGAATGCATTGCACCTAATACTTCTCGGACGCCGCCCAGTGCCAGCGAGTCGGCCAGATCGAAGACGCCCAGCAGACCGCCGAGAGTACGCGCACGGTTGGGGCCGCCGCGCTGCCGCTGGCTCGAAGCGTCTAAAATCCTATGCCTCTTCTGCCGCGGAGCCGGCCGGCTCGCCGACTTCGAGGACTGGTGCCAGCCGCGGCACTCCGATGCGCGCAGCGGCCCATCCCATTCCGTGCGTGCGTCACCGCGTTGGGTAGCACGGTCTTTCCCTGGTTATGGCACCGGGATGGCGCGCAGGGTGAGACGACCTCACGAGAAAGGAATCAGCATGACTGCAACGGCAAACGGCTACGTCACCCTCATCTGGAAGACCCGCGCGAAGACCGGGAAGGAAGCCGACCTCAAGGCGTTCATCACCGCCGCCGTCACCCCGTCTCGGAATGATGCCGGCAACATCGACTACGAGGCCTACGAGGTCGACGGCCAACCCGGCTCGTTCGTCATCTACGAGCGGTGGGAGACCCGCGAGCATCTCGACGCCCACCTGACCGCGCCCCGGATGCAGGGACTCGTGCCGCAGATGCTCGAACTGATCGAGGGCTCCATCGAAGACGGAGTCAGCTTCCTGCGCCCGTTCCGCCCCGTGCAGTAGAACCGGTCGGCTCCTGACCCGGGCGCCGACTCTGGACGACGAAACCACTCGATCCAACTTGGGGCTATTCAGCTGACCGGACTAAGATGATGTAGTGGATGCGGTACGGCCGCGAGCTGGTGTGCACTATCCGAGGTCGGCCGGCGAGCTGCGCTCGTGGTTCGCGACCGATGCGGACTGCCTGGATTATCTGGACTGGCTGCGCTGGCCAGACGGCTTCGCCTGCCCGCGTTGTGGGTACACGGGCGGATGGCTGGTTGCCGATGGCCGGTACAAGTGCGTGGCCTGTGGGAAGCGGACGTCGGTGACCGCGGGGACGCTGTTCGACCGGCGCCGCACGCCGCTGACGGTGTGGTTCGAGGCGTGCTGGCTGTTCGCCTCGGGCAAGGACGGCATGTCGGCGTTGAGCCTGCAGCGCTCGCTGGAGATCGGCTCCTACGCGACCGCCTGGGCGATGCTGCACCGGCTGCGGTCGGTGCTGGTACGTCCGGGTCGCGATCGGCTCACCGGCACCGTGGAAGTCGACGAGACCTACGTCGGCGGTGAGGAGCCCGGGCTGCGTGGCGGGCGCGCCAAGGGCAAGAAAGTCCTGGTAGGAGTGGCGATCGAGGTGATCGAGCCGCGCGGGTTCGGGCGGTGCCGGATGCAGGTGCTCACCGACGCCTCCGCCGCGACGCTGCACGCGTTCATCACCGCGAACGTCGAGCCGGGAGCGCGAGTGATCACCGACGGCTGGCCGGGCTACCAAGGCATCGAACGGCTCGGCTACACCCACGAGCCGCGCAGCCAACGCGCCGCCCGTGCCCGCGGCGAGGACCCCGGCAAGCTGCTGCCCGGTGTCCACCGGGTCGCGTCGCTGGCCAAGCGCTGGCTGCTGGGCACCCACCAGGCCTCGGTCGAGGACGCCCATCTGCAGAGCTACCTGAACGAGTTCGTCTTCCGCTTCAACCGGCGCCGATCCCGCGCCCGCGGCATGCCCTTCTACCGCGTCCTCGAACTCGCCGTCGCCCACCCGCCGGTGCGCTACCGCGAGCTGGTGGCAGACCCGAAGCCCAAGCTTGTCCCGCCCAAGCCGCCGGGAGGAGGTGGCCACCCACCGAGCCTGGACCGGCCCCGCGCGGACCGCCCATGGCGCCGGGCGTCCAGCGCATTGGTCCGGTCAGCTGAATAGCCCTAATCCAACTCATGCTTATCCGGTTAGCTCAGGTCGCGAGCCTCGCAAGCGCTCAGCACGTGCACCCTCAGCGTCCCGGCCACCTCAATGCCCGACTCGGCGTACGAACGCGCCTGCCGCGCCTTGTCGATCAGGGAGACGCCGCTCTTGCGTGCAGGCATCATCTCCGTACCTGAGCTAACCGGATAAGCATGATCCAACTTATAGGAGTAGACATGACCGCCATTCGTACCGCCCAGGTCGCCGAGCCCGGTGGCCCGTTCAAAATTGTCCCTGGCGAGCCCTCCGAAGCCGACAGAGGACGGGTCCGCCTCACGGTGGAGGCCGTCGGCGTCTGTCACAGCGACGCCTACTTCGTCAACGGTGCCTACCCCGACGAGTGGCCCGCTGTCTTCGGCCACGAGATCGCGGGCTGCATCGAGGCCGTCGGTGCCGACGTGAACGGCTGGCGTGTCGGCGAGCGCGTGGCGGTCGGCTGGTTCGGCGGCCACTGCGGCGGGTGCAACGCCTGCCGAGAGGCGACTTCATCCACTGCACGTCGGTCCAGGTTCCCGACTGCCAGTACGCAGGCGGATACACCGACTCGATCGTCGTACCCGCGAACGCACTGGCCCGCATCCCCGACGGCGTGAGCGCCGTGGACGCCGGGCCGATGGGCTGCGCGGGCGTGACCACGTTCAACGCACTGCGTCGCAGCGCCGCCCGCGCCGGCGACCTGGTCGCAGTGCTCGGGATCGGCGGCCTGGGACATCTGGGTGTGCAGTTCGCCAACAAGATGGGCTTCGAGGTGGTCGCGATCGCGCGCGGCGAAGACAAGGCCGCCCTCGCGAGCGAGCTGGAAGCGCACCACTACATCGACGCCACCGCCGAGGACGTGGCATCCCGGCTCCAGGCCCTCGGCGGCGCCAACGCCGTGCTCGCCACCGCCACGAGCTCGGCAGCGATGTCCGCACGACGACGGGCTCCGCCACAACGGCGAACTGCTGGTCCTCGGTGCCACACCGGAACCGATCGAGGTCAGCCCCTTCCATATCCTCAGCGGAAGCAAGACCGTGCACGGGCACCCCTCCGGCACCGCCAAGGACATCGAGGACACCCTACGGTTCGCTGCGCTGACCGGCGGGCGCCCGATGACTGAGACCTACCCGCTCGACGAGATCGACGCTGCCTACGCACACATGCTCTCGAGCCACGCGCGCTTCCGCGTCGTGCTCACCACCGGCCGGTGACGACTCCCGTCCGAACTCGGCATTGTCCACGCGACCGCGCTTCACGAAAGGACCGACCTCAATGTCCGTCATCCACAAGAGACATCGGAGATCTTCTGTGACCGACACGGCACAAGGCGGCGTTGCCACGGTGGCGCCACCCACCACGGCACGCCGTAGGACTCACAAGGCGCTACTGCTGTTCCTCATCGCCGGCGCCCAGCTCATGGTCGTGCTGGACGCGACGATCGTGAACATCGCGCTGCCGTCCATGGGACGCTACTTCGACAAGAGCCAGACCGACATGACGTGGGCGATCAACGCCTACACGCTCGCATTCGGCGGGTTGCTGCTGCTGGGCGGACGGGCCGCCGACATCCTGGGCCGCCGGCGGATGTTCATCGTCGGGCTGGGCCTGTTCTCATTCGGCAGCCTGCTCGGCGGCCTGTCGACCACCTTCGAACTGCTGCTGGTCGGCCGCGTCATCCAGGGCATCGGCGGCGCGATGGCTGCGCCGACGGCCCTGTCGCTCATCACCACGCTGTTCGCCGAAGGACCCGAGCGCAACCGGGCGTTCGCCGTCTACGCCGGCGTCTCCGGCGGCGGTGCAGCGATCGGGCTGCTGCTCGGCGGCGTGCTGACCGAGTACCTCGACTGGCGGTGGGTGCTGTTCGTCAACGTCCCGATCGGCGCCGCGCTGATGGTCGGCGGCTTCCTCTACATCCACACGTCCGAGCGACTGTCCGGCAAGTTCGACATCCCCGGCTCGGTGCTGTCCGTGGCCGGCATGGTGGCCCTCGTCTACGGGTTCATCAACGCGGCCAACCACAGCTGGAGCCAGGGCACGACGGTTGCGTCGCTTACCGCCGGTGTCGTGCTGCTGGGCGCGTTCGTCTTGTACGAGTCGCGCTCGGCGATCGCCATGATGCCGATGCGGATCTTCGCCAACCGCTCACGCGCCGGGTCCTACGTGATCATGCTGATCCTCGGCGCGGCGATGTTCGGCATGTTCTACTTCATGACGTTCTTCATCCAGGGCGTCATGGGCTTCAGCTCGCTGAAGACGGGCGTGTCCTACCTGCCGTTCAGCGCGGTGATCATCGTGGGCTCGGGCATCGTGAGCCAGGTGCTGCCCCGAGTCGGCCCGAAGCCTCTGCTGACGATCGGTTCGGCGCTCATCACGACCGGCCTGTTCTGGTTCGCCCAGGTCGACACCGAGACCAAGTACTGGTCGGGCGTGTTCCCGCCGGTGATCGTGATGGCCACCGGCATGTCGATGGTGTTCGTGACGCTGACCGTTGTCGCCGTCACCAAGGTCACCAACACCGACACCGGCCTCGCGTCCGCGTTGCTCAACGTCGGCCAGCAGGTCGGCGGCTCGATCGGCCTCGCCGTACTCGCCACGGCGTTCGCGAGCGCGTCGAAGAGCGAGGGCAAATCGCAGATCGGCCAGCTGGCCGGCGCGTCGCGGAAGCATCTGCGGGAACTGCTCGCGAGCTCACAGAGCGGCAAGCCCGCATCGCCGGCCGAGTACGCCGACAACGCCGCGCTCGACGCCCTCCACGCGGTGCAGGCGCACGGTTCGAGTCAGGGCTTTGTGGTGGCCGCGGTCTTCGTCATCGTCGCGGTGCTGGCGGCGCTCGTGCTGATCAACGTCAACAAGCTCGACGTGGGTCAAGTATCCGAGGAGATCGTCATCGCCTGACCGCCATCCGTCAGCTATCTGCCTGCCCAGGCCCACCGACACCGGTGACCGACGACGATCGCATCGGCTGCGCCTGCCAGATCGCTTCGCGCAGCCGCGCGAGCTTCTCGGCGGCGAGGCTCCCCGCTGCCGCCGTAC
Organism: uncultured Actinomycetota bacterium; assembly: GCA_963839175.1. Lineage (GTDB taxonomy): Bacteria > Actinomycetota > Actinomycetes > Mycobacteriales > Jatrophihabitantaceae > CAWIUB01. The sequence continues at coordinate 9,223 of CAWIUB010000004.1, read as the reverse complement.
ACACGATGATCCTCACGTCGGAGTCGGGCACGGTCAGCGTGTCGCACTCGACGGTGATGTCACCGACCGCCGGATGGTGGACGGTCTGAGGCAGGCTCTGGTATGCGGCCGCGCCGCCCTCGGCCCACAGTTCGACAAACCTCGGGCTCTCCTTGCGAACCCTCGCGAGCAGCGCAGCGAAGCCCGGGTCGTCTCCCGCATACGCGGCCGTACGACGCAGGTCGGCTACGATTGCTCGCTCGAACGCCTCCGCACCGCCGTCCGGAGCCGCAATAAGCATCGCGATCTTGTTCACGAATATGTTGATGACCAGGTTCTGCCCCGGCAACTCCGTCGCCGACGGCCTGCCGAACAGCAGGTCCCACAGCGGGGTCGAGATGAGCAGCGTCCAGTCGGCAGAGAACACGCCTAGTGTCGTGCGCCAGTAGTCCGTTGCATATGTCGTAGAATCGGGTATGCCGCGATCTGGACGCCCGAAGGCCGTGCTGGAGCTGACCGGTCAGGAGCGTGATCAGTTGCAGCGGTGGGCGCGGCGGCGTAGTTCGGCGCAGGCGTTGGCGCTGCGGTCACGGATCGTGCTGGCGTGTGCGTCGGGGTTGAGCAACAAGGACGTGGCGGGGCGCGAGGGAGTCTCGCAGCCGACGGTGGGCAAGTGGCGGGCCCGGTTCGTTGAGCTGCGGTTGGATGGGCTGAGCGACGATCCGCGTCCGGGGCGGCCGCCGTCGATCACTGCCGAGCAGGTCGAGGACGTCGTGGTGGCCACGTTGGAGTCGGCGCCGCCGAATGCGACGCACTGGTCACGGGCGAAGATGGCGCAGCGCAGTGGGCTGTCGAAGTCCAGCATCGGGCGGATCTGGCGGGCCTTCGAGCTCAAGCCGCATCGCGCCGAGACGTTCAAGCTCAGCAACGACCCGTTGTTCGTGGACAAGGTCTTCGACGTCATCGGTCTGTACCTGAATCCGCCCGAGGCTGCGGTGGTGCTGTGCGTGGATGAGAAGTCCCAAGTGCAGGCTCTGGCGCGTTCGCAGCCGGCGTTCCCGATGATGCCGGGCATGCCGGAGAAGCGCACCCACGACTACGTCCGGCACGGCACGACCAGCCTGTTCGCCGCGTTCAACACCGCCGACGGCAGCGTGATCAGTTCGATGCACCGCCGCCACCGCACGATCGAGTTCAAGAAGTTCCTGACCAAGATCGACACCGAGGTGCCCGATCATCTGGACGTGCATCTGGTCTGCGACAACTACGGCACCCACAAGAGCCCGGCGATCATCAACTGGTTGGCGACCCACCCGCGTTTCCACATGCACTACACGCCGACCTACTCCAGCTGGATCAACCAGGTCGAACGCTGGTTCGCCTACCTCACCGACGATCTACTCCGCCGCAGCGATCACCGCAGCGTCAAGGCGCTCGAAGCCGACATCCGCGCTTGGGTCCTGGCTTGGAACGACAACCCGCGACCCTTCCTCTGGACCAAGACCGCCGAACAGATCCTCGACTCACTCGGGCGACTTCTAAAACGAATCAAAGGCGCAGGACACTAGCGGCAGATCGAACATCCGCGCCAGCATCCGTTGCACTCCGGGAGGAATGTGCTGCGAGATCCTTCCCGGGCCAGGCGGCGCCAGACCGGCAGCCCGATACAACAGCTCGGCCTCCGTGCGGTCGAGCTGGAGGGCACGAGCCAGGGACGCCACAACTTGGGTCGACGGGGTGAGCCACCTCCCCTGTTCCAGCCGATTGACGTAGTCCGTGCTCACACCTGCCAGCTGCGCCAGCTCCTCGCGGCGGAGCCCCTTGGTACGGCGAGGTCCGAACGAAGGCAACCCGACGTCCGACGGGTGCAGCCGCTCCCGCCACACCCGGAGCAGTCCACCGAGGGAGTGGAGGTCCGCCGACACTCGTGCATCGTATGTCCTCCACGTGGCCGGCAAGGGGCGTGTCTGAAAGTCCCAGGAACTCCGTCCCGTTCCTCGCAGACGCCGTGGCCCGCATCCTCGTAGGGAGTTGCATCATCGGCACCGGCTCCCGCCGCGCGCTATCCGAACCACAGGAACGAAGGTGAACATGGACAAGCTCGCCCTCATCACCGGCGCCAGCTCCGGCATCGGAAAGGCCTACGCGGACCGCTTGGCCGCCGACGGGTACGACCTAGTCGTTGTCGGTCGGGCGCGCGGCGGCCTCGAGCAACTCACCGCCGTCCACCCCGAGGTCAATGTGCGCCCCGTGGTCGCCGATCTCTCGACCGACTCCGGAATCGATGCCGTCGCGCAGCTGTGTGCCACCGAGCCGTTGACCATGCTGGTCGACAACGCAGGCGTCGCCCGCTACATGCCACTGGCCGAGCTATCCGCAGATAAGGCCCGAGAGCTCGCCCATATCAAGGTCGTCGCGCCAACGATGCTGACGCGCGCCGCCGTCGTAGGTATGCGGGAACGAGGCGAAGGGACGATCATCAACGTCTCCGGCATGATTGCGTTCAGCGGCCCGGCACCGAGTTCGGTGATGCCTCGGCGAGCGATCTATTCCGGCGGTCTGGCATTTGCGGTCACCATGTCACAGACCCTCAGTGCGGAGCTCGAGGGGACGGGCGTACGCGTCCAGGTGGCTGCCCGGCGTCGTCGCCACCGAGTTCCACGAGCGGCAGGGTATGGACCTCAGCCAGATCCCGCGCATGAGCGCCGACGATGTCGTCACCGCCAGCCTCCGCGGCATCGAGCGGGGCGAGGTAGTCGTCGCTCCGGGGGTCGAGGACGCACAGCTTCTCGAGACCGTATTCACCGCCGAACTCGACGCGTTCGGCGGTCAGAGCCCGGGGCTGGCCTCGCGCTACCGCGTGGGCTGACCGCCGATCGTCGACTCCTCGGCCGCTGGTGCCCGCTCCTTCCTGAGCTCGCTCGGCACCGAAGGCGTCACGAGGACGGCGCAGTGACAGAGTGACGGTCTCCGCCACCTGCGCCTGCGCGGGAGCATCGTCGGCGCATCCAGAGGAGAAGACGTGAGCACTCTCGAGGTTGCCGAGTTCACCATCGCGGTACCGGACGACGATGTCGCAGACCTACGCCATCGCCTCTCGTCGACGCGCTGGCCCAGATCTTGGCCCGAGCCTGCCTGGTTGGCGGGAACCGACCACGATGTCCTCGCACACCTGGTCGACTACTGGACCCATGGATTCGACTGGCGCAGTCACGAGCGACGCCTGAATGCCGAGCCGCAGCGAATCGCGACCGTCAGCGGACAGCGGGTTCACTTCCTCCACGTGCGCGCAGGAGAGCCGACAGGCCTTCCGATGATCCTCACCAACGGGTGGCCGAGCACCTTCGCCGAGATGATCCCACTGGCGCACCGGCTGGCCGACCTCGGACACGACGTCGTCGTACCGTCTCTGCCGGGGTTCACCTTCTCCGATCAACCCGCCGAGGCTCCGGCGGCGGTTCCGACCTACGAACTCTGGCACCGCCTCATGTCGGGGCTCGGCTACCACCGCTACCTGGCGCACGGGGGCGACCTCGGTGCCGGGGTCACCTCGCGCCTCGGGGCAGCCCACCCGGAAGCAGTCGCAGGCATCCACCTGATGGCGGTGATGGCGGCAGTCGACCACAGCGATCTCACGGCAGCTGAGGAGGCCTACTTGTCGGGCATCGAGTCCTGGACCAGCGACGGCGGCGCTTACGAGCATCAGCAGCAGACCCGCCCCCTGACACTGGCCTACGGCCTGAGCGACTCTCCGGCCGGTCTGCTGGCCTGGATCCTGGAGAAGTACCGCGCCTGGAGTGACTGCGGCGGAGACCTCACCACTCGCTGGACCGATGACCAGATCCTGGTGCAGGCCTCGCTCTACTGGTTCACCAACACGATCGGCACGTCGATCCGGCCCTACTACGACTACGTGGCGCATCCGATGCCACGGCCCGCGATGGGCGACCTGCCGACCGCTGTCGCCGCATTCCCGTACGACATCTCCGTGCCGCCACGCGAGTACGCCGAGCGGACCTACCACGTCGTGCACTACACCCGCTTCGACCAAGGCGGGCACTTCGCACCACATGAAGAGCCGGATCCACTCGCCCGAGACATCCACGAGTTCGCCACCGCCCTTACTGCCCGATCAGGCAGCACGGCGCCCGCCGCCGCGGAGCCTGGTACGGCTGGCCCGAAAATTCGGGCCAGCGTCGGAGCGCACGACATCCCGCCCGGTGGCGCGCTGCAGAACCGGATTTGGGAGCAGTGTGTTCGGTTGTGGTGCGGAGGTTCAGGCGGCCTCTCCAGTGATGGGCTCGAGAGTGATCTTGTAGCCGAGGCGTTGCAGGCTGCGGAGGTGGCTCGCGACTTGACGGCGGTGGTGCATGCGGGTCTCGTAGTAGTCCGGTCCGATGTCGTGGTAGTCGGCGGTGGGGTCGGAGAGCAACGCGTGGGTGATGGTCAGGATGGTGTTGCCGACCGCGACCTGGGCTTTGGCCTTGCCGCGGCGTTTGGCTAGTCGCCGGTAGCGGGCCCCGAGTCGGGTCCGGGTCCGCCCGGTGGCGACGGACGCCTCGCCGAGTACCCCGGCGAGGTAGCGGTTGCCCTTGCCGCGGGAGTTGCGGCCGGTGCGTTTGCCGGCGGACTGTTTGACCTGGGGGCAGAACTTCGCCCAGGACACCAGGTGCCCGGCGGTGGGGAACACGCTCATGTCGACCCCGATCTCGGCGATCAGGTCCTGGGCGGCGGTCCGGCCGATGCCGGTGATGCCGTCCAACTGGACGACCTGCCGTTCAAAAGGGGTGATCAGCTCCTCGATCTGGACGGTCAGCTTGTCGATCTGGGCGGTCAGCCGGTCGACGTTGTCCAGCATCATCCGCAGCACGAAGGCGTGGTGGTCGGTGAACGTGTCGGCCCCGTCCAGCGCCTCCTGCAACGCCGAGATCTTCACCCGCAGCTGGCCCGGGGCCGGCTGGCCCGAAAATTCGGGCCAGCGTCGGAGCGCACGACATCCCGCCCGGTGGCGCGCTGCAGAACCGGATTTGGGAGCAGTGTGTTCGGTTGTGGTGCGGAGGTTCAGGCGGCCTCTCCAGTGATGGGCTCGAGAGTGATCTTGTAGCCGAGGCGTTGCAGGCTGCGGAGGTGGCTCGCGACTTGACGGCGGTGGTGCATGCGGGTCTCGTAGTAGTCGACGCCGATGTCGTGGTAATCGGCGGTGGGGTCGGAGAGCAACGCGTGGGCGATGGTCAGGATGGTGTTGCCGACGGCGACCTGGGCTTTGGCCTTGCCGCGGCGTTTGGCCAGCCGCCGATAGCGGGCCCCGAGTCGGGTCCGGGTCCGCCCGGTGGCGACGGACGCCTCGCCGAGTACCCCGGCGAGGTAGCGGTTGCCCTTGCCGCGGGAGTTGCGGCCGGTGCGTTTGCCGGCGGACTGTTTGACCTGGGGGCAGAACTTCGCCCAGGACACCAGGTGCCCGGCGGTGGGGAACACGCTCATGTCGACCCCGATCTCGGCGATCAGGTCCTGGGCGGCGGTCCGGCCGATGCCGGTGATGCCGTCCAACTGGACGACCTGCCGTTCAAAAGGGGTGATCAGCTCCTCGATCTGGGCGGTCAGCTTGTCGATCTGGGCGGTCAGCCGGTCGACGTTGTCCAGCATCATCCGCAGCACGAAGGCGTGGTGGTCGGTGAACGTGTCGGCCCCGTCCAGCGCCTCCTGCAGCGCCGAGATCTTCACCCGCAGCGGGCCACGGGCCAGCTGGGCCAGCGCCTTCGGGTCCCGGCAGCCGCCGATCAGCGCCTCCATGATCTGCCGTGAGGAGACCCCGTGCAGGTCCGAGACCACCACCGACAGCTTCACCAGGGCTTTTCTGAACTAAATGATCTTGCTCTGGCACTGTGGGGTGGCTTTCGGGCTTGGGGTTCAGGGGCGTGGGTGCGGCATGCCGATCTGCACGGTCGAGCGGCGGTTGGCGTGGGCGTCGAGTTGGGCGAGCTTGTTGCGGGCGGCGGCGAGGCTGACCTGCAGACCGTCGACTTCGCCGAGCCAGCCTTCGGTGCGGGCTTCGGCGATGCGGTCGATGAGGTTGTCGTGGATCTGGATTAGCCGGGCCCGCTGAGCGGGGTCGGGTCGTAGTAGCGGGCAGCGGATGCAGCTGTGCTCGTGGATGCAACTGGTTCCGTAGGCGCGCCCGCAGGTGCCCAGGGAGAGCTTGCGGCGTTGGAAGTGGCCGAGGAACTCCTCCCATTCCTCGTCGGTGGGGGTGCGGTATTCCTCGCTGGGGCGCAGCGTGCGGCGGCGGGCGATGAACGCGCGGTGGGCGGTGATGACCTCGTCGGGGTAGACGGCCTTGTAGCCCATGGTGACGTTGATGTCGCGATGGCCGGCGACCAGTTGGGCGATGTGCGGCGGCATCCCGTGCATGATCGCGTCGGTGATCAGGATCCGGCGGAAGTCGTGAGGCACGAAGCGCAGCGGTTGCCCGCTGGCGTCGGTGAGCCCGGTGCCGGCCAGCGCGGCGGTGATCAGCTCACGGATTGCCGGCCCGGTGATCGCGCGCTGTTCACCGCCGAAGCGGCGCTGGAACAGCAGCGGCATCGGCGGGTTCCAGACTCGTTCGTGGTAGTCGTAGGCGACCACGAGCGGCACCATGCCGCTGTGGTCGCGGATTCGGCCGATGATCGCGGACAGGACGTCGGCCAGCTCTGGGCTGATCACGAGCAGCCGTTCGGCGTCGGTCTTGGACGGCGCGATCTGCAGCAGCGGGACGAGTTCACCGGTGGTCGGCAGCCGGTAGTGGATCAGGCTGTGGTGCGAGAGTTCGGTCAGCTCCTCGATTCGCACGCCGGTGTGGCGAAGAACCTCGACCGCGGCCCAGGTCCAGAACGCCCGGTGTTCTTCGTGGGACAGGTCGCGCCGCTTGCCGGTGTCGGGATCTTCGGCCCAGGTCTTGCCGACCGTGGCGTGGCTGGTGATCGCGCGGCGCAGCGTGTGACCCGCCGCGGTGAACAGCCCGCCGGGCTCGGTGGACTGTGCCGCCCGTAATCGTTCGGTAGCTGCGTGCAGGGCGTTGGTGACGGCGGCGGCGAGCACCGGCATGACCGGCAGGCGTTCGCGGGTGCGTTGATCCATCCGGGACTTGCGGTGGGAGCGCTTCTTCTTTTGCGCCGCGGCGTCGCCGTCTCGGATCGGGCAGGGCGCCACCCACGCTGCCCAGCGGGACGGATCGTCGGCGGCCCACTGGCTCAGGTCGAGATAGAAGGCGCGCACCGTCATCAGGTGGTCGGCGGCGTTGACCCGCGGCACCTGCCGTACGGCGACCTGTCCGTTGACGGTGGCGTGCACGGTCTTGGTGGCGATGCGCTGTTTCCAGGCGGTGACCACCTCGGCGGGCAGGTGCAGCGAGGCGATGCCCGGGTGATGGATCTCCAGATCCCGCCAGAACAGCCGGCCCAGGGTGTAGGAGAGCTTGTGCAGGCTGGCGTAGTCCAGGCCAGTCCGGCGTTCCCGCAGGTAGTCAATGAGCAGGTCACGCACCGGCCGGCAGGCGATGCGGTAGCGGTCGATGAGCTGCTCGCAGCTCAGTTGTCCTTGCGTGCGCAGGCCTCGCGCGGTCGGCGTCGTGTCGTTGAGCACGCCGGCGGCGCGCAGCAGCTGGTAGAAGTACGGGCTGCGCGCCGCCCGACCAGCCTGCTGATCCTCAAGCAGACGCAGCAGCTCCAGGCAGTCGCCGACCGTGATGTCACCGACCCCGCCGCCCTTGGCGGCCACCAGGGCCGCGATCCGCCGCAGCGCCAGCTGGGTGGTGTGCGCGCTGACGCCCGCGCCGTCGCATAACGCGGCCAGCCGCGTGAACCCGGCCGGATCGCGGCCCTGGGCGATCGCGGTGACCAGCTCCCGCGGCGTGCCCGGCGTCAGCAGCCAGCCCAGGCTGGGGCGGATCACATCGCCGCAGACCAGCAGCGACATGCCCCGGGCCAGGGCGAGACGACCGTGTTCGGTGTCCACCCGGCCGCGGCTGGTGGCGGCGAGCCCGGCGGTCGGTAGACGCCGCCACGCGATGTTGCCCTCGGCGTCAGCGCCGGAGGCCAGCCAGCGGTCTTGCCAACTGTCGCCAGGCTGCAGCTCGAGCCAGTCCAGCACCCGATCCAGCCCGCGGCGCCGCTCGGTTTGCAGGCTCGCCGACGCCGCGGTGAACGGCTCGCCGAGTAGCCGGACGGTGAGCTGTGCCCGCGGCGTCACGGTCGCCGGCCAGTCGCTGGCGAGCACGCGCGCCGGGAACTGGCGCGCGAGTGCGAGTGCGTTCGGCGACGAACTCGACTCAAGCCGCGCGGCCGGGCGGGCTCCCTGATACAAGCCGTCCACCGCCGTGGCGCTGACCTGTTCGACCTCGCTCACCGGGCATGCTCTCCGAACAGCACCTGCAGCGACTCGGGCCGGTAGCGCAACCGGCCGCTCGTCCCGCCTGGCGGATCGTCCGTGGTGGCCCTGGCGCGTCGGTCGTGGTGAGCCAGCACGGCGGCGATCATGTCCTCGGCCGGTGCGGTCACATACAGCTGAGTCGTTGACAGGTGCGCGTGGCCGAGGACCCACTGCACGTCGGTCAGGGTCATTTGCGGGTCGCGGGCCATCCGGTAAGCGGCCGAATGTCGCAGATCATGCAGCGTCCAGTTCGACCCCAACCCGGCGTTGGCTCGGGTGAACATTGCCCGTGCCGCGTGGTAGGTCAACGCGCGCAACGGCTGCCGCCGCGTCCACCACAGCGGCTGATCGGGCCCGGCCGGCACCAGATCGGCCAGCTGCGCCTGATACAGCCTCAACCAGACGAACGCGTCCGGCGAGGCCGGCAGAGGCTGCAACGCCCGGCTCCCCTTCCGGATCACGCTGATCAGCTGCTGGCCCGGGTCGACATCGGCGACCGTGGCGCCCAACAGCTCCGAGGCCCGCGCCCCGGTCGAGATCCAGAACGCCAGCAGCGCCCGATCCCGATGCGAACCCAGCCGGGCGAACAGATTGTCGAACATCGCGTCCGGGATCTGGCGCGGCACCCGCGCGGTCAGCCGGGGCCGGAACCGGCCGCTGCGCCCGGGCGTGAACGCGTCCATCGGATTGTGGTGCGCGTTCGCCCGCCCGCCCCGGCGATGCCGTGCCAATGGGAACGGGTTCACCATCGGCCCGGTGCCGGCCTCCAGGTGGAACTCGTAGAAGCCGCGCAGCACCGTCTCGCAGTGCGCCACCGTCGCCGGCGCGTATCTCACAC
>CAWIUB010000003.1:0-78671 GCA_963839175.1 uncultured Actinomycetota bacterium | reverse complement strand
GAATGTAACAACAAGGACTGTGGCGACGGCGATGAGCCTGCTCCAAAGAAGTGGCCCGTCCGCTGCCGCAGTTGTGGGGGACAAGCAGATCCAAACCTGGATCAGCCATGGTACGAGGACGCTCGCGGGCTGAAGCTCCAATTCGAGATCAACAGGGATGGCGACGAGTACGGCTTCAGCACCTATCACCTGTACCTCTGGCGGGTCGGGCAGGCATTCAAGTTCAACAATGTGGCCGAGGCTCAGACGGTTCTGAACGACGCGATGGCTTGGCGCGCTCAGTGGAACGCAACCCATGACTATCCGCAGGACGATCCCCGCGCGATGGCTACCTCTTATGCGATCTCATACGACCAGTGGGCACTCGCCGACGAGTGGACCTTCGCTCGGTTGTCTGAGACCGACTACGAGAACGAGGACTTCTCGGAGGTAGCCAACTCAAGCGACAGGGGCAACAAGCTCAGGGTCCGGTACTTCGGTCTGATGCAGGACTCCCTTCGGCTGTTGGAACGTCCCAACGGTCGTTCGCTTCCTCACGCACGGGAGTACGACAAGGCGGTCCGCTACATCGGCCAGGCCACACAGCACGCGATGGGTGCCACAGACCTGAAGCACCGTTTCCAGACATACATGCGCGCCACGCCGCTCTAGGGAGATCACAGTGTCTAACCTTCAACAACTCGCAGCATCAGGCTCCAGCAACTTCAACGAGGTAAAGACGGGTCTGCCCAGACTTTGGTTGACGCCTGGTCGGCGCCGAGAATCAGCCTGGTCAGCTCGGAGCGGCCGCGGCGGGTGACTAGCAACCGCCTCGGTTCGTTGATCCAGGTCTCCGCGGAGCGCGATCAGACGCCGGGCCGGCGGTGCCGCAACAAAGACCGCCACTTCACATGGCGCGCATAATCGCGACCTCTGGTCGCGGCATCGCAACTCGGTAATCGGCCATACCGATCTTGATCAACTGCGTCCTATCGCATCAAGCCCGCATGCGCATGCGACGCACTGCATCAAATGCCAGGTAGGAGAACGTCCGCAGATCGGCATGAGCGTGCTATTCGTCGATGCACGCATCTGTCCGGATGAGGTTCATGGGCGAGACAGGCGGGTGGTGACGTCCGATAAGGCGCGCGGCGCTGGCAGTGGGTTGACGGTGGCCTGGCGCTCGGTCTGCTCCTGGCGGAGGGCGCTGTTCTCGATGGACAGTTCGTTGATCACGATCGCGTAGGCGGTGACGAGGTCCTTGAGTTGGTTGCAGTGAGCTGCGAGCTCGCGATTCTTGTTCTGGAGTCGGACCAGTTCGTCGAGTGGAGCGCTCGCTGAGCCCGCGCGTCGGGTCTGGGCTGCGAGCCGCTTGAAATGATCGCGCAGGTCGACGTGCTTCTGCGCGACGATCCAGTACTTAAGATCGGCTTCGGCGGCAAGCTGTACGACAGACAGATTTCCGGTCGATCGCAGCGGAGCTCCGGCAAGCAGCCGGTCGGCAGCGGACAGGATCGCGACGCGTTGCGGCTCGGTCTCGCTGGCGGACCAGCTGGTGGTGGCGCTCCTGCTGCTCATGATCTGCGGCGTTCGTGATCGTGGAGAATCCGCCGTAGCCGGTCGCGTTCGGCTCGAATGCGCGCGTGTCTGGGTGAGGGGGCGAGGAAGTCGCCGAGCAGCTGCTGAAATCGGTCGAGCCGTTTACGCAGTTCGTCGATATCGCGGTCGGTGTAGGCGCGGTTTTGGCAGTCGGTGCGGCAGTCGTCCACGTCCGGTGTTTCGCGCGGCTCATCGTCGGCTCGGCGAAGCTGGCACAGTGCCTTGGCTGGGTCGAACACGCAGGTGACCGCGCGGCCGGGGTAGATCTGCAGCGTCGGGTTGGCGAGCATGTCGCGGGCTTGCCGAGTGGTGGCGAGCACGCGGCCGGCGAACTGCTGATTCGCGTCGTGGGTGCGCTCGCGGTAGGTATCGGCTGCCGGTCCGCTGATGTGCTCCCCCTCGACGAGCCGCTGGTGATCATTGGCGAGTCGTTCGAGGCGGTGGAGCCAGTCCTCGAAGGCGTGGTCGTCGGGGAAGCCGGAGTCGTAGCTGCCGCTGTAGCCAAGCGTCATTTGCACGTGCAGGTGCCCGTATTGGATTGCGCCGGCGACCAGGCCGCGCGGACGGCGCACGATGTGCCAGGCCAGGGTGCGGCGAAATCGGGAGGGCGAGATCGTGCCGTGCGAGTCCTCGGGGATGACTTCGTGCTCGCGACCAAGTTCTTCGGCGTGCCGATTGACCCAGGTGACAAGCGTGGCGATGTCTCGGGTGAGAGCGGAGGGGTCCCTGGCTGTGCCGATCCGATCCGAAGTGCGGTTCGCGGGCCGGGGTTCCAGCACGGCTGGGAACAGCAGCTCGTTCGGGTGCAGCGTCTGAAGAACCTCGATTGCGTGTGCGGCCTGCTGTGCGACGACCCACGGGTCGCGCCGAATTTCCCCGTGGGGAATCTTGTTGCCGTCCTCGTCGCGAGCAGCTTTGAAAGTGCGGCCGGTGATCAGCCACAGGTCGTTGTCCGGGTCGCGGGTCAGGCATCCGCGGCGCAGGTTGAGCGTCTCGCCGGTGCGCATGCCGGACAGGTAGGCGATGGTGATGAAGCACGCGGTGCGCAGCATCGTCGCCAGCGCCGGGGCTTCGTGGTAGCTGATCGGGCTCGTGCGCCAGGGTCGGCCATCGATCCTTCCGGTGATCGGCGTGTCGAGGTAGGGAGCATCGGCGATCGGCAGGCCGCTGGCATCGATCAGAGTCCGCAACTGCGGGATTCGTTGCAGGGCCCGATCACCGGCGTTGAACAGCCGGGTGAGGTGGGCCCAATCCGGATGCAGCGTGCCGTCGCGCTGCCGGCGACCGGGCAGCTCACCCTGGCCGGCGCGCAGCCGCGCGAGGTAGCCGCGTAGGTCGGGTAGCACCTGCTCGATGCCGCGCCGACCAGCGCCGTGCGGCGGGCCGACGGTGCTGCTTGCTGCCCGCAGTCGCGAGTGTTCGGTGAACGCGGCGGTGATGTCCGTGGCGAAGTCCTCGACGAAACGCACCGCCCATAGCAGTAGTGGTTCGATCGTGTCAGGGTCGATGCGCGGCGTGCGGTTGACGCTGCCGGTTCGCCGGATACCGAGGATTTCGCGCGGACGGTCCCCATTCCATGGCGGAGCGGCCGGTAGTCGTAGCAGGGCCGGCACTCGGTCGCGGTAGGCCCACAGGCGGCGGACTTCGATCAGCATTGCGGCCTTGTGGTCGAGGCTGGTTTCCCCGCTCAGCACGGTGTGCAGATAGGCGTCGAGGTGCCGCTGGGTGATCGCTCCGTCTCGGTGTACTTCGCTGTCGTGCAGCCATCGGACGAATGTGCGCAGCCGCGGCAGCGCGAGCGGGAGGCTGCTCAACGCCAACGTGGCAGCCTACCCTGCGGTTGACGCTCGCGGCGGCGCGTGGTTGATCAGCTGCCATAGGTAGTGCTTGACCGGTTCGCGAAACGGGGTCGGGATGCTTGCCAGGTTCAGCCGCGTGGTGCTGGCGTGGGCTTCGAACAGCCCCGGCGTTAGGTTCCACCGGTCGTCGGCGAACCGCGACAGCGATGCCGGATCGGCGGCCGGGTTGAGGCGTCGCCGAGCGAGTACCGGAGTGGTCGGGCCCGGCAGTTCCAGGACGGTGGCGGCGTCCGGCGCGGTCACTGATGGTCCAGTTCGCGGGCGAGGAACCGATCGACGAGTTCGCGCTCGGCCGCTGTGATCGCGTTGCGCGCGGCGCTGACCGCGGTCGTGCCGGCGCGGTCCAGCAGGTCGCTCAGCTGCGTGTACGGGACCGCGAAGCGCTGCGCCCACCGCAACGGCGTAACCGCCGCGCGTCGGCGCTCGAGTTCGTCGTGTACGCGGACCTGCACCGGGAGGTGGCTCGGCAGCGCTCGCGCGCACGGACAGCTCAGGCACAGCATGAACGATGCCCGGCAGGGCTGCCCGGGTGTCGCGTGCGGGCTGTGGGTGTGGTCGATGCACGCGCCGAGCACCGTGTCCAACTCGCCGGCCAGCATCCCCCGCAGGGTGGCGGTGTCGATGCGGTGCCGAGCGGCGACACGTTCCGGGTGCGCATGCGATTCGGCGACCTCCTGTTCGGTGATCGGCTGCATCCGGGCTCGCGCTCTGGCGTTGCTGACCTGTTCGCGAAGTGCGGCGGCGACGACCTGCTGGTATTCGGCAAGGTTGCCACGGTTGCGTGCCAGGTACTCGTTGGCCAGGGTCGAGTCAGCATGCGCGACGGGACGCTGCGCCAGCTCGAGGTAGGTCAGCCGGAGCCGGCGCAGGCTCACCGACAGCTGCGCGGCGCCGCTCGACCGGCCCTCGCCCGGGTCGACTGGCAGATCGTGACGTCGTGCCCACTTGCGGATCAGACACGAGTCGACGTGGGTGCGCAGACCGCGGCCGGGCCGAGCGGGCCCTCCCCCTGTCGGGCAGTACCAAGCGAACAGCCGGTCCGTGTCGAGGTGTCGCCGTCCGGGTGCGGCAAGCTCGACCAGCAGTGTGTAGACGCCGAACGGTGAATGCAGATCCAGCCCGCCGTGCTCGGCGTCGATGTGATCCTGGGTGGCGAGTGGCTGATCGTGCTCGGTCGGTGGCTGCGTGCTGGTCAGCGGGACGTCCATGTGTCGGCGTGTGCCGCGGCGTGGCTTGTCCAGCGCGATGATCGCCGTGCCCGTGCCGCCGGTGTATCCGTCGGGGCGGTGGTGCGTCGCCGACGCCGCCACGAGGCTGTCTTTGTTGTGGCCGGTGAGCCCGGCAAGCAGCACCGCGAACGCGGCTGCCTCCACCCCGGACAGGTGTAGCGCGGTGAGGTGATCTTCGACGGTGCCCCGTTGTGCCACCCAGCGCAGCGGCGCCGTGCTGCGGGTGTATCGGGGGACGTCGAGGTGCTGGTCCACATAGTCCAGCAGCTCACCGGTCCGGGCCAGTTCGATGTCATCGTGCAGCTCACCGTTGCGCCAGCGGCGCAGCCGCTCCCGGTTGCCGCGGATCCGGGTCGTAGCCGCGCGGACGTCACGGCGGGCCGCGTTGAGGATCCGCTGCGTCTCGGCGCGGCTGTAGCTGGCATGTGTTCGGGCCATCGGCGTCGGCGGGTTGGGGGCATTCAGCGCCGCGAGGAACTGCGCGCCGAGGACGTCCACGTGGCGCAGCGTCCGCTTCAGCTGCCCGAGCTGCGCGGCGGCGTCGGCGAGTTGTCGCCGGGGTTGGTACCAGCCGGCCAGGTGGGTCGGCGTCAACTGGCCCGCGGTTCTCGGAGGCTGGTTCAGCGTGGCCAGATAGCAGGCGAAACTGCGCAGCGTGCGCCAGGTGTTCATCGCCGTCCCGACCCGGCGCACCGGCCCACCGGGGCGCGCCCGCTAGGCGAAAGCGGCCGCGAAGGCAGCCCGAAGAGCCTCGCTGACCGGCCAGTCCGCGAACTCGAATTCCTGCATCTGGCCGATCGGGGTCTCCGCCACGAACCGCACACGGAAACCGTCCAGGCGGTCCGACTCAGTCTCGCGGTGTGACCCGGGTGCGGGCAGTGCCGCAGGCCGTCCACCGGAGCCCGCGCTCACCGTGACCCGCTCAGTGGGTCGGTGCGCACCAGCGGGTGATCGGCCAGGTAGCTGGCCAGAAATCGCTCGACGACGCCCTGCTGCGCGTGCTGCAGGAGCAGGTCGACATCGAGCGTGCGGAACGGTTCGAGGTAGTGCCGCTTGGTCGTCTCCGGGTTCCGATGCCCGAGGATCGTAGCCACCAGATCCCAGGTGTCGCCGAACTGGACCCGGAAGTCCTTCGTCTCCACCTCGCTCAAGTGTCCGAGCCTGCGTGCGTAGGCCAGCCGGCCGACGGCGTACCAGCGCAGCGCGCAGCTGTGCCGCAGCATGTGCGGCGTCGCGGAGAAGCCGGGCAACCCCAGCCTGGCGATGCGCGCGTTGGCCTGCGTGAACGTGTGCTGCCAGGCATGCGGGGTGCGGGGCAGCCCGTTCTCATTGAGCCACAGCGCCAGCGGTTCGAGCCCGCGCTCAGTGCGTCGATACAGTCGTCCGCGGGCTCGGACGTCGAGCATGCCAACCGAACGTTCGACCACATCGCCGTCCTCGTTACCGATCCGCAGGGACTCACCGCGTACGCCAACCACCAGCCGCATCGTCGCGACTTGGTCGTAGCGTCCGGCGGCCTGGGCCTGCCGGACAGCGCGTGCGCGTGCGCCTTCGACGTAGTCGAGAACGGCGAGCAGCGCGGTGCGGGGCAGCCAGAACCGGTGGCCGTAACCGTCCTTCGCGCAGGCATCGGCGAAAAGGCACGTCGCGTACCCGTGCGCTGGGTCGTCGTCGGGCAGTTCAGTGATCAGCACGCTCGCCCACTCGCTCACCCGTAGCCCGCTGCCGTACAGGCCGTCGACGAACGCAGCGTCGCGCTGCTCGTTGCGCCCGCTCCAACCTGGATCCGGCCGCCCGTCCAACCGCTGGCCTCGGATCCCGACGTCTCGCCACCGGCGGTAGCCGCCCGGGTCGAGCCACTTCACCCGCTGAGCACGCACGCCGCGTGGCCGCAGATCGAACCCGTCCATTGCTGCCACCGGATCCGCCACCCCGTAGCGCCGCGTCTGCCACCGGTAGAACGCGCGCAACGCCGCCACATTTGCTGCGAACGTGCTGCCCGCTACGGGTCGTGGATTCGTCTCGTCGTTCAACCGCCACAGCTTGAACGATTCGGCATCCTCCGCGGTCGCCGTGTCCCACGACCGGCCTGACGCGTGGAGGAAGTTCAGCCACAGGGCCACCGACTGCGCGTACTTGTGCCAAGTCAACGGCGCGCGGGACAGCAACCACGGCGAGGCGAAGAACGCGTTGACCCGTGCATCCCCCCGCCCGTCCGGGCTGATCAGAAACGGCTGACCATGCCGGCGACGGCTCGCCGCCTCGACCAGCCGCTCGATATCCGCCGACAATCGGCCGGCCGCGGCGACGCACGCCGGCGACCGGTCAAGGTCATAGCGAAACGCCAGCCATCGGCCACGCTCGTAGGTCACTCGCACAGCCAGGAACGCTAATGACCGTCCTCCATCAACAACTGGGGACCGGATAGAGAACGAATCGGTGCGCGATGACGACCATGGCGCGGCCCTGCACCGCCGCCGGCCAAATACTAGTGGGCCCGGCCGCTGACGGCCCCGCTCCACCAGCTACGGGAGGACCCGGGCACCGTCACGACCTTCGACCGATACCGCTGCACCGTCTCCGCGTCCTGCGGCGCCCAGCACAGCGCGTCGTAGGCCACATCGCCGGGCCACCGCCACCATCGGTCCCCCTCGCCGCTCACAGCAGTGTCGGAGGCCGAGCATGCTCCCGGCCTCCGACACGGTCAGCCCCTACCAGCACCACCTGCGGTCAGGACGCCAGCGTCTCCGGCCGGCTCGGCTCAGCCGCCGGCACCGGCCCGGCCTGCGCGGCCTTCGGCGCCGCCGTGCTCATCGACTGGCCGGCCCTGCCCGGCCCTCCCGCAGTCTCGGTCGCCTCGACCGTCGCCGCCTTGAGCTTCTGCACCTGGTTGACGCTCAGCTCGGTCAACTCCGCGACCTGCGCCATCGGCACACCCTCGGCCAAGATCCGCACGATCGCCTCCCCCATCTTCGCGTCGGCCGCCTCGATCACCTTGGCCGCCTCATCGCGCTCGTCCTGCGCCAGGTAGACGTCGGCCACCGCCTGATCGATCCGCGCGTCACGAGCCTCCTTGTCCTTGTCCAGCTCCAGCCGCCGCTGCTTCGCCTTCGCGATCCGCGCCTCCCGCTCACCCGCTCGATCACCCTGCGCGCTCTTCGCCATCCGACCCATCGCCAACTCCTCCTTGAAGCCCAGCCGATCATCTGTCACCCCCTATAGGCGCAACTCCGACCGCCCCAAGGACACCTCCCAGCCTGCCAATTTCCGAGCAAGCCGCCCGACCCAGCCCGACCGACCACCTACCCCCGATCTGCCCCACCCCTCGGACTGCCACACACCTAGTGCACTAGCGGCAGTTGATCTTGCTGAAGCTGTCCCTGGGGCCTGCGGTTTTGCGCCTATAGGGAGAGTGATGGGTCTGCACAAGCTGACCGCGGGCGATGGATACACGTATCTGACCCGCCAGGTCGCCGCGCACGACTCCACCGAAAAAGGGCACGCGAGCCTGGGCGACTACTACGAGCAGAAGGGCGAATCACCCGGCGAATGGCTGGGCTCCGGGCTCGCCGGACTGGACATGCAAACCGGGGAACGGGTCACCGTCGAGCAGATGAAGGCCCTCTTCGGCGACGGCCGGCACCCCAACGCGATAGCGATGGAGAACGCGGCCATCGAAGCAGGAGGCACGAAAGCCGCGGCGATCAAGGCCGGAGCGTTGGGCCGCGCGTTCCCGGTCTATGAAGGCTCCAACGCCTTCCAGATCGAGGTCGCCCGGGCGTTCACCGCCCACAACATCGAGCAGGGCAAGAAGTGGAACACCCCGATTCCGGCCGACGAACGGGCCCACATTCGGACGATCATTGGCACCCAGATGTTCGCCGAGGCATTCGGCCGGCCACCGGCCGATGCCCGCGAACTTTCCGGGTTCATCGCCCGAGCCTCCCGGCAGGCGACCACCGCCGTCGCCGGCTATGACCTGACCTTCTCCCCCGTCAAGTCCATCTCTGCCCTGTGGGCGATCGCGCCACGGGAAATCGCCGAGCAGATCGAAGCGGCCCACCATGCCGCCGTCGCGGACACCCTGAAGTGGCTGGAAACCGAAGCCTCCTACACCCGCACCGGCCGCGCCGGGGTCCGCCAGGTCGAGACCAACGGGCTGATCGCGGCCGCGTTCACCCACCGTGACGCTCGCTCCGGTGACCCGGACCTACACACCCATGTCGCCGTCTCCAACAAGGTGCAGACCCGCGACGGACGCTGGCTGGCCCTGGACGGGCGGGTGCTCTACAAGGCCAAGGTCAGCGCCTCCGAGCGGTACAACACCCGCCTGGAAGGAGAAATGATCAGCCGGGTCGGGGTGGCCTTCGCCGACCGGGCAGGGGCCGGACTACGGCAAGCGGGCGGTCCGTGAGATCGTCGGCGTCGACACCGACCTCAACGCGTTCTGGTCCTCCCGCCGGGCCGCCATCGATGCCCGTCGGGCCGAACTGGCCGCCCAATTCCAGGCCGATCACCGCCGGCCGCCCACCGAGGTCGAGGCGATCGCGCTCGCCCAGCGCGCCACGCTGGAGACCCGTGCGGCCAAGCACGAACCCCGATCCTTCGCCGAACAGCGCGCCGCCTGGCGCGAGCAGGCCATCGGCGTGCTCGGCAATCCCCGCGCCATCACCCGAATGGTCGCCACCGTGACGGGCGGCAAACGGCAACCCGCGCCGGCGGTCACCGAGGATTTCGTCGCCGCGACTGCGACGACGGTGGTCGGAGTCGTGCAGTCGGGCCGGGCCACCTGGCAGGTCTGGCATGTGCGGGCCGAGGCCGAACGGCAGGCCCGCGCCGCGGGTATCGCGCTGCAGGACATGGACTCTGCGGTGGACCGCATCACTGCCGCCGCGCTGGCTCCGGGTTCCTCCATTCGGCTCGGCGTGGATGACCCGATCGTCGAACCGTCCGTGCTGCGCCGCAGCGACGGCTCCAGCGTCTACCTCGTCGCCGGCTCCCGGCTCTACAGCTCCCAGCGGATCATCGACGCCGAGCACAGCCTGCTCGCCGCCGCCGGTCGCCGCGACGGGCGCACGATCAGCGACACCCAGGTCGGGCTGGCGCTCGCCGAATCGGCGGCCAACCGGTTCGAACTCAACCCCGCGCAGGCGCAGATGGTCCGCGAGCTCGCCACCTCCGGAGCCCGGGTCCAGGTGGCGATCGCCCCGGCAGGATCGGGCAAGACGACCGCGATGCGGGTGCTGTCGCGGGCGTGGACGGACTCCGGTGGCGAGATCATCGGCCTGGCCCCGTCCGCCCGGGCCGCGGCCGAACTGCGCCGGGAAATCCAGACCCGCAGCGACACTCTGGCCAAGCTCACCTGGTCCCTGACCACGGGGTTCATTCCCAAGTGGGTCCGCAGCATCGGGTCGCAGACGCTGGTGATCATCGACGAAGCGGGCATGGCCGGCACCGGGGATCTGGCCCAAGCCGTCGACTACATCACCGCCCGCGGCGGCAGTGTCCGTCTGGTCGGGGACGATCAGCAGCTGGCCTCGATTACCGCCGGCGGGGTGCTGCGCGATATCGCCGAGCGGGTCGGTGTCGTGACCCTGTCCGAGCTGCAGCGCTTCGCCGACCCGGCCGAAGGCGCCGCCACGCTGGCTCTGCGCCTTGGCGACCCGGCCGCGATCGGGTTCTACCTGGACAACTCACGGGTGCATGTCGGCGATGAAACGACCGTCACCGACCACGCCTATCAGGCATGGTCCACCGACCGGGCCAACGGGTTGGACGCGGTCATGCTCGCCCCCACCCGCGAGCTGGTGTCCACCCTCAACGCCCGCGCCCGCACCGACCGGCTCAACGCCATCGACCGCGCCCCTATCGAGA
This sequence comes from uncultured Actinomycetota bacterium, assembly GCA_963839175.1. Taxonomy (GTDB): domain Bacteria; phylum Actinomycetota; class Actinomycetes; order Mycobacteriales; family Jatrophihabitantaceae; genus CAWIUB01. The sequence goes on along the minus strand of CAWIUB010000003.1, from coordinate 68,131 downwards.
AAGTCGGCCGGGAGGTGCTGCTGGCAGACCGAAACCGGGCCAGTGCCGGGGACACGATCATCACCCGGATGAACAACCGGGAGCTGCCGATCAGCAGCAGTGACTGGGTGAAGAACGGCGACCGGTGGCGGGTGGACAAGGTCCAGCGCGGCGGTGCGGTGGTGGCGGTGCACCTGGACACCAACCGCAAGATCACCCTCCCATCCGACTACGTCCGTGAGCACACCGAACTCGGCTACGCCTGCACCGTGCACGGCGCGCAAGGAATCACCGCCGACGCCTGCCACACCGTCGCATCCGGGGAGGAGTCGCGGCAGCTGTTCTACGTCGCGATGACCCGCGGCCGCACGGCCAATCACGTGTACCTGGTGACCGCCAGCGACGGCGACCCGCACAACATCGTCAAGCCCGAGGCGCTGTTCCCGCTTACCGCGACCGACATCCTCACCGGCATCCTCGACCGCGACCAGGCGCAGCAGTCCGCCGCCAGCATCGCCCGCGAACTACAAGACCCCTCCGTGCTGCTGCATGACGCGGCCGGGCGCTACCACGACGCGCTCGGCTTTGCCGCCGAACAACTCGTCGGTGCCGAGAATCTGGCCGCGCTGGATGAGGCCGCAGAGCGGATCCGGCCAGGGCTCACCGCCGCACCTGCATACCCCACCCTGCGCTCCCACCTCGCCCTGTTGGCCGTCGACGGAACCGACCCGATCACCCTGCTAGACCGGGTTGCGGGCCCTCACGCGCGGGAACTGAACACCGCCCTGGATCCGGCCGCGGTCCTCGACTGGCGCCTCGACGCGGCCGGGCAGCACAACCAGGGCGGCCCGCTGCCGTGGCTGCCCGCTGTCCCCGCCGCGCTCACGACCGATCCGCAGTACGGCACCTACCTCACCGCGCGCGCCGAACGCGTCGCCGAGATCGCGGCCGAACTACGGTCCCAGTCCGATGCGTGGACCCCGACGACCGCGCCGTCGTGGGCCACCCGACTGCTCGACCCTGCCCACGACGCGGTGCGCGCCGATCTGGCCGTGTGGCGGGCCGTCAATGGCATCGCCATCCACGACCGCCGCCCGACCGGCGGATCGCAGCTCGCCGCGGCCGCGATGCGCTACCAGGACGACCTCGACGCCCGCGCCAAGACCGTTCTCGGCGCCCCCGACCAGGCCGCCGGAGCATGGGCGCCGCTGGTCCGCCAGCTCGACGAGCGCATCGTCGCCGACCCGTACTGGCCAGAACTGGCCGACAGGATCGCGGCCATCGACCGCGCCGGCATCGACGTGCGCGGCATGCTCACCGCGGTCGCCGCCGAGCATTCCCTGCCTGACGAGCAGCCCGCCGCCGCCATGTGGTGGCGGCTCTCGCGCCACCTGTCCCCTGCCGCCACCGCCGCGACCACGGGTTCCGGCGCCTCCACGCTGCGCCCGTCCTGGACACCCGTCCTCGTCGACAAGCTCGGCACGGCCCGTGCCGACCGGGTCCTGGCCGACCCTGCCTGGCCCGCGCTGGTGGCCGCCGTCAACGGCGCACCGCGCACCGAGTGGACCCCCGAGCAGCTGCTCAGCACCGCGATCGAGCTCACCCTCGCCGTCCCCACCGCGACCGGCGGCATCGCCGATGGGGAGTTCGCCGCCGCGCTCGTCTGGCGGATCGCCGCGCTCACCGACCCCGAGCCACTGGACTACGACGCCGCACCCGTGGACCCGTACGAGGCTGAGCTCGCCCCCCCGGACGACATGCACATGCTCGACCTCACCGCCGATCCGGCCAGCCCCGCCGCGGTCTACGACAAGGGAATCCCGTTCGACCCCGACTACGACGCTCCACCGCCGGACGACATCGAGGCGATGGTGTCGGCGATCGCGGACGAGGTGGTGGCGCCCGCCGAGCTCGCGGCTGTGCAGCTGGACGGCGCGGTGTACCGCGCGCAGCTGCTGCGGGGGCCGCTGCAGCCGACCGAGGATGAGTTGTGGGCGCCGCACATGGAGGAGCACAAGTGGGCCACCGCGGCGGTGCCGAAGGCACGCCTGATCGAACTCAACGACCACGCGGCGGACTTCTTCGCCAGCAATTACCACCGATCCTGGGGACCGGACTACCTGCATTCCAGGCTGGGCACCGACCTGGCTGGCGATGACCGGTTCACCCCCGGCTACGCGCCCGCCAGCTGGACCAACCTCACCCGGCACCTGCAACGCCTCGGCGCGACGGATCAGGAAATCCTCGCCGCCGGCCTCGGGCGGATGGCCTCCACCGGCCGGATCATCGACCAGTTCCGCGACCGCCTGATGTTCCCCATCCACGGGACGGACGGACAGATCCACGGCTTCATCGGACGCCGTAACCCCACCCATGGCGGCGACGACGGGGCAGTGGCGAAGGCTGGACCTAAGTACCTCAACACCGGCCAGACCGACCTGTTCGACAAGGGCGCGCAACTGTCCGGGCTGCACGAAGGCCGCGCCGCGCTCGCCGCTGGCGCCACCCCGGTCCTCGTCGAAGGTCCCGTCGACGCGCTCGCGATCACCCTCGGCTCGACCGGTACCCATGTCGGTGTCGCACCGCTGGGCACCGCGTTCACCGACCGGCAGGCCGCGCAGCTATTGCCCTACATCGGCGATGGCAAGCCCGGCGTGCTCGTCGCCACCGATGCGGACAAGGCCGGATGGAAAGCAGCGCAACGCGCCTACTGGCAGCTCACCGCCCGCGGCGACAACCCCGGCCACGTCCTCATGACCGATGGCCTCGACCCCGCAAAGATCCTCGAGAACGGCGGCCCCGCCGCGGTGCAGCAACTGCTGGCCGAGTCCCAGCCGCTCGCCCGCACCCTAATCGACGAGCGCATCCACGCCATATCCGATCAGCTGCACACCGCCGAAGGGCACGTCACCGCCACCCGCACCGCGGCCGAGGTAATCGGCGCATTGCCGCCGGACCAATGGCTGGACCAAATCGACTACGTCAGCAGCCTGCTCGACGCCGCACCGGGGGCGGTGCATTTCGCGGTCATCGACGCCGGCCAAGCCTGGACCAACGACCCACGAGGGCTCGCACACCAGCGCATCGGGTCCATCCGCGACACCGCGCAGCCCCGCGCCCTGATCCCCGCCGCGGCGGTCGGCGCGGGCAGCTCACCGCACCCGCTCCCGGCACCGCCAGCGACACCGCCGCCAGCGCCGACCCAGCAGTGGGCGCCGCTGGTCGCCAGCATCGCCGCCGAGCTGATCACCGGCCCGGACTGGCCGATGCTCGCCGAGACCATTCAGCGGGCACACGACGCCGGCTACGACATTGCCAGCGAGCTGCCTGCGCTCGTCGCTCAGCAGCCGCTGCCCGAACAGCGGGCCGCCCGAGACGTCCAGTACCGCCTGATCAACGAGGTATCCGAGTCCGCCCCGACCACCAGCCGCGCCGCCGACGCGGCGGCCAGCGCTGCCGCCGACGAATCCGTCCGCCAGCGACTCCGGCAGGCGGCCAAGAACGGTGCGAGCGGTTCGGACACCACCGAGGACACCAGCGGGCCTGAACAGAAACGACCAGAGGACCGGTGGCGCGCCGTCGTGGACAGCATCGATCCGCGACTGACGCGCGACAACGGATGGCTCGCTCTCGCCGCAACCCTGGACCGGGCCGCCGCCGAAGGCATGGACATCGAGACCGAGCTGCCCCGACTGCTCGCCGAAGGTGGCCCACTCCCGGAGCGCCGCGCCGCGCAGGAACTGCAATACCGTGTCATCGCCGCCCGCGACATCGAACCCGCCAGCTACGACCGGCAGCTTGACGTCACCCCGACCCGTCAAACCCGGCCCGAACCGCCACCAGGTCCCGGACCCACCCAAGACCGGCCGACCGGGCCGCGGCGCTGACCCAGCGGCCCGTCGGCGCGGCACCCCGGCCGCGTCACGAAACCAGTTTGGATACCCACCATGGCGTTACGGAACAACCCCGCCGACGGGCGACCGTGCGGCAGTTGCGCGACGATGCTGCCCCCACCCACGACCGGTCGTCCGAGCCGGTACTGCTCGCCGGCCTGCCGGCAGCGCGCCTACCGGCTGCGATCCGGATCGCCACGCAACCTCACCGCCGCAGCCGTACTGGGCCACCGACCTCGCCGCCCTCTACCTGGGCGACGCCGGCACCGTCTTGCATGGACTGCCCGATGAGTGGGTGCACTGCATCGTGACCTCGCCGCCGTTCTTCAACCTGCGCGACTACCAGCACCCCGACCAGCTCGGACTTGAGCCGACAGTCGATGCCTACCTCACGCGGCTGCTCGCGATCCTGGCCGAAGCACGCCGGGTGCTGCGCCCGGACGGCACCCTCTGGCTCAACCTCTGCGACTCCTACTCCGGCCGCGCGAACGCCGGCGACTCAGTCGGCCGGTCCGGGCGGGCCGACCACGCCGAACTCATTCCGCGCCGCCGAAACACCATCGCCACCGCGCCGTACAAGAGCCTGCTCGGCATCCCGTGGCGCTGGCCCTGATCGAGCAGCGGTGGTTGCTGCGCAACGACATCATCTGGAACAAGACCAACGCGATCCCGCACCCCGTCGAGGACCGGTTCACCAACCGCCACGAGCACCTGTTCCTGTTCACCCGCTCCGCGCGGTACTGGTTTGACCTCACCCCACTGCGCGCCACACCCGCCGCCGAGACCCGCGTCGACGCCACGATCCGCTGCGCCCAGTGCGTACAGACGGCGCCAACCCCGGCGATGTGTGGGCACTGGCACCAACAGCCTGAGCACGATCCACTCAGCGAAGTACACGCTCGAGATCCCAGCCCCGCCGCATCGCCGCGGGCTGCCCACCCGGCGGGGTCGTGCTCGACCCGTTCAGCGGATCGGGCACCGCCGCCGCGGCGGCGCTCGCGCTCGGCCGGCGCTTCATCGGCGTCGACCTCAGCGCCACCTATCACGACGAGGCGATCGCAGCGATCGACGATGACCCGGTGTTGAACGCCGGGGTGGGGTGGATCCTCGCGATCGTGGGACTGGTCCCGCTGCTGGCGGGAGCCATCGACGTTAGCGTGCCACCGGTCCGGATGCCATTCTCCGGCGACGAGATCCGGGGGTCGCCGCGCGTGAAAGCCGACGGCGCGGTCACGGGCTGTCGGCCGGCGGCGCTGCTGCGCCGTGGGGCGCGACAGGCATGCGGGGGACGAATCGCGGCGTGCGCGCTGCATAAGCGGGGTAGTCAGGGAATCGCCGGGCCAGCGCCCGCTCCTCGAAGCTGCTCTTGCCGTAGAGCAGCGATCCCAAAGCGACAGTTACCGCTGCCTGCCGTACGTCACCCGAGGCGACCGTCCGGGCCACGGACAGGAGGATCACGGCGCTGTAGATCGGGTGCCGTACGTGGCGGTAGAGGCCATCGGTGCACAGCTCAGCACGCGCGTTGGGGAGCGGGCTCGCTGTCAGGCCGCGTCCGAGCGACAGTCCCGCGCCGGCCAGCACGGCGACCCCTGCTGCGCCCGCGAGCCCCGCAGCGACCCGCAGTCCTGTCGGCGTCGGCCAGTGTTGCCGCCGGCGCAGCAGCGCCTGAGCGCCGAGCAGGCCAACCTGGACAAAGACCAGAACACGCGCGACGCGTGCCTCGGAGCGGTCGTCGAACACCACGCCGCAACGATAAGGCGGTCCCGGCCTATGCCGTGCCCTTCCCGCTTGAAGTGACCTACGGCGAACATATTTGCGCTGTGCCGGCCTGAACCGCCCGGTGAATCCTGCCCGGAGGTCGGTGGCGCTCTTACGCAAGCCAGCGCGGCATCACCGTCGCCTGGGCTTTGCCAGTGATGCGACGTCCACACATTCGGGAGTCCTGGGCCGGGCACGGGCGCCAGCGAGCCGCGAACCATGCAGCCGCCGCGCGAGCCGATTGAGCCGGCGGGCACGACGTCCTCACCGCCGACCCCGGCGATCTTCACGCGCTCGCGCAAGCCGCCGGGACCACGTCGAACTCATCCCCGTATCAGCAAGGCCGCGGCGCCCCACAGAGGACCGGCTCAGTCATTTGGATAGTGTCTGCGATCAAGCGACCGCGCTGACGGACCGTCCACGGTGGACACTTGGCGAAGTTGATAAGTCGGGAACGATGTTGCCTCGACGGCCGACGAGGTGGTCGTGGTGGTCAAGCACTCGCGCTGGCGCCTAATTTCGGGCGGTTCCCTACGTGACGGCGCCGGGGTTGCGAGCATCGTCACCACCGACGCGGTGCACGACGACGTGCCGGCCGGTTCGCGGTACCCCGCTTTGTCGGTCGGGCAGGATGCCGCCCGCACGGCGGCAGACCGGATTCCCGAGCGCACCGGTTGGCCGATCGAGGTCGAACCTGAAGCCGAGGATAAGCCAGCTCGGATCCGGACGAGCTGTTGCGCTTGCACGGCTCCGATCCGGTGCCGATTTCCTCGGTTCCGCAACCACTTGGCAGTCAACCTCCGTATGTTCATGAACCTTGTAGTGGCTGCGGACAGCCGGAACAAACCAGGAGCCGGGGCAGGCCTGTCGCACACGGGGACTCCGCATGCCGGCAGGCAGCTGAGGCCGCGCGCGAACGCCGATTCGCGCGCGGTCGGCTCGGCTTGATTGTCGGGTGATGCGTGAACGTTCTGTGCGGGGCGAGCGTGCTGCTAGCGCGCGGTCGGGACGAAGATCAAACACGACGTTGACGGGCGCAATCCCAAAGCGTTGCGGAGATGACCCGGCGGGAGACGACGTGACGTCCGGGATGGGTCTGCCTCGCGGGATCCGCGGCTGGGCCGGCCGAGGTCAGGAGATGCCGCAGAAGGTGGCACCGACTTCGAAGAGGTTCTGCTGGGCGGGCGGTGCGCTGTGCGGGTCGGGACCGGCTTGCGGGTTGTTAGCGAGCACGTTGACGCAGGCCGTTCCGGTGTGCGCCGGAGCCACCGGATTGGGGTTGGGTGCGGCTTCCGCGGGCACGGCGGGGACGAGGACGAGCAACGAGATAGCGACGATTGTCCGCTTCATCGGAGTCTCCCTTCTCGGAAGCGGTCTTTGCGATCGGGTGGCTGTGGCTAGGCGAGTGGCGATGCTCGCCGATGAGCGCCTGTGCGTGGTGCCAGCCGATGTCGGGGAAGCGGGCTTGTATGGGTGTGGGGTCTGCGGCCATGTCGGTGGCGTCCATGAACACAGCGGCCGCGGCTTGGCGGGCGAAGGCGGGTGCGAGTGGTGCGGTGGTCACGCTCATGGCACGAAGTACCCCGCGGGGAATGCGCCGGATCTTGGTGGAGGCGAGCAGTTCGGCGAATTGGGTCATGGTCAGGTTGTCCGGTCCTGGGAGATCGATTGTTTGTCCGTGCAGCGTGGGGTCGGTGATCGCGCGTTCGGCGATCGCTGCCACGTCTCGGACGGAGACGAAGTTGATCGGGTTGGCGCCGCGGCCGAACACCAGGCCGGGACCGCCGGTGACGAGTTTGGCGCCGATGACACCGGCCCAGGTCTCCAGGTACGCCGAGGGCCGCAGCACCGTCCAGGTCAGGTTGCTGGCGTGCAGGTGCTGCTCGGCGGCGTGCTTGGCGCGGTGCAGCGACATCGGGTGGTCCGCACGTGCGCCGAGTACGGAGAGCAGGACGAAGTGTTGGACGCCAGCGCGTCCGGCGGCGTGGATCAGGTGCGCGTTGCCGTGCTCGTCGATCGCGGCCGGGCCGGCCCCGCGTCCGCCGAGGAACCCATGCACGGCGGAGACCACGGCGGCGCAGCCGCGCATCGCCGCGGGCAGGGTCGCCGGGTCGCGCACGTCCCCGATCGCGATCTCGGCACTCATGCCGGCGGCGCGCGCCGGGTCGCGGGTCAGCACTCGAACGGGTTGATCGGCGCCGGTGAGCCGGGTGACCAGTTCCCGGCCGAGCGTGCCGGTTCCGCCGGCGATGAGGATCACGACGCCGGTCCGGCCGTCATGCGATCGACCGCCGCGTTGACGTCTCCGCTGGTCGACTCGACCGGCTCGAGGTAGAACCGGGCAGCCGCGATGTGGTCATCGTCGACGGTGAAGATGACCACGCCGGCCATCGCGTGCGGCGCCCCGTCCCGGCGGGTGCCGCGCATCTCCCACTCGGTCCACACCTGGTCGCCGTGCACGGCCGCAGCGATCACCCGCGCCCGCAGGTCCGGGACACCGGCCAGGATCGCCGCCCAGTTGCGCCGCACCTGCTCCCGCCCGGTGAACCCGCGCGGCGGGTGCGCCGGGGTCTGGTTGACGTAGTCGGCCGCGCAGCAGTCGACGATGCCGTCGAGATCGTGCGCGTTGGTCGCCGCGACCAGCCGATCGATGACCGCGAGCGCGTCGGTCACGGCCGATCACCTCCAACCTGATACGGTCGAAATGAATTCAATCCAGAAGCATGGAACGGAATATGGGCGAAGTCAAGACCACCCGGCGTTACGACACCACCCGCCGCCGCGAACAGGCACGGCGAACCCGCGAGGCGATCCTCGACGCCGCGCGCGAGCAACTCCTCGAGTACGGCTACGCGGCCACCACGGTTGCCCGCATTGCCGAGCGGGCCGGCACGTCCGTGGACACCATCTACAAGAGCTTCGGCGGCAAGTCCGGACTCGTCCGCTCGCTCTGGCAGCGCGGCCTCGCCGGACGCGGCCCCATCCCCGCCCCGGTGCGCTCGGACCAGCTCAGCTCAACCGAAACCGACCCGGTTCGCGTGCTGCGCGGTTGGGGACGGTTCACCACCGAGGTCTCACCCCAGGTCGCGCCGATCATGCTGCTCATCCGCGAGGCATCTGCCGCCGACCCGGAGATGGCCGGCTTGCTCGCCGAAGCCGACAACCAACGCCGCACCCGCATGCGGCACAACGCCCGGCGCCTGCACGAGCGTGGCTGGCTGCGGCCCGGCATCACCCTCGCCCAGGCCACCGACATCCTCTGGGCCTACAGCTCCACCGAGCTCTACGAACTTCTGGTGATCAAATCCGGCTGGCCCGTCAACCGGTACGGGGCCTTCATCGGCGACGCGCTGATCGCCGCCCTGCTCCCAGAAGGCGACCCACACACCTGACCAAGCAATCGACGACAGCAGCGCACCCGACGCCCGCCGAGGTAACACGGCGGTGAGACGACGTGACCCGTTTCCGTACCCATGGTGACCGCACAGAGCGCGGTGATCGATGCTCCTATGGCTTGTCAAGCGGTCAGATGACATTTCGCCGGTCCTCTTTCAGGGCTGCTGCGGGGATGGATTTGGGCTGGGTGGCCGGGTTGCGGACAGGACAGGGACGGGCCGCTCGGGTGTGGAGGGCAGGCTGGCCCGAAAATTCGGGCCAGCGTCGGAGCGCACGACATCCCGCCCGGTGGCGCGCTGCAGAACCGGATTTGGGAGCAGTGTGTTCGGTTGTGGTGCGGAGGTTCAGGCGGCCTCTCCAGTGATGGGCTCGAGAGTGATCTTGTAGCCGAGGCGTTGCAGGCTGCGGAGGTGGCTCGCGACTTGACGGCGGTGGTGCATGCGGGTCTCGTAGTAGTCCGGTCCGATGTCGTGGTAGTCGGCGGTGGGGTCGGAGAGCAACGCGTGGGTGATGGTCAGGATGGTGTTGCCGACCGCGACCTGGGCTTTGGCCTTGCCGCGGCGTTTGGCTAGTCGCCGGTAGCGGGCCCCGAGTCGGGTCCGGGTCCGCCCGGTGGCGACGGACGCCTCGCCGAGTACCCCGGCGAGGTAGCGGTTGCCCTTGCCGCGGGAGTTGCGGCCGGTGCGTTTGCCGGCGGACTGTTTGACCTGGGGGCAGAACTTCGCCCAGGACACCAGGTGCCCGGCGGTGGGGAACACGCTCATGTCGACCCCGATCTCGGCGATCAGGTCCTGGGCGGCGGTCCGGCCGATGCCGGTGATGCCGTCCAACTGGACGACCTGCCGTTCAAAAGGGGTGATCAGCTCCTCGATCTGGACGGTCAGCTTGTCGATCTGGGCGGTGAGCCGGTCGACGTTGTCCAGCATCATCCGCAGCACGAAGGCGTGGTGGTCGGTGAACGTGTCGGCCCCGTCCAGCGCCTCCTGCAACGCCGAGATCTTCACCCGCAGCCGGCCCCGGGCCAGCTGGGCCAGCGCCTTCGGGTCCCGGCAGCCGCCGATCAGCGCCTCCATGATCTGCCGTGAGGAGACCCCGTGCAGGTCCGAGACCACTACCGACAGCTTCAGCAGGGCTTTTCTGAACTAAATGATCTTGTTCTGATTCCTCCCAGGTGTGAGCTTCCGGCGTCCTGGTGGATCATGGGGCGTGCGCGCGGCATGCCGATCTGGATGGGCCGAGCGGCGGTCGGCGAGGGCGTCGAGTTGGGCGAGCTTGGCGCGGGCGGCGGCGAGGCTGACCTGCAGACCGTCGATTTCGCCGAGCCAGCCTTCGGTGCGGGCTTCGGCGATGCGGTCGGCGAGGTTGTCGTGGATCTGGATTAGCCGGGCCCGCTGAGCGGGGTCGGGTCGTAGTAGTGGGCAGCGGATGCAGCTGTGCTCGTGGATGCAACTGGTTCCGTAGGCGCGCCCGCAGGTGCCCAGGGAGAGCTTGCGGCGTTGGAAGTGGCCGAGGAACTCCTCCCATTCCTCGTCGGTGGGGGTGCGGTATTCCTCGCTGGGGCGCAGCGTGCGGCGGCGGGCGATGAATGCGCGGTGGGCGGTGATGACCTCGTCGGGGTAGACGGCCTTGTAGCCCATGGTGACGTTGATGTCGCGGTGGCCGGCGACCAGTTGGGCGATGTGCGGCGGCATCCCGTGCATGATCGCGTCGGTGATCAGGATCCGGCGGAAGTCGTGAGGCACGAAGCGCAGCGGTTGCCCGCTGGCGTCGGTGAGCCCGGTGCCGGCCAGCGCGGCGGTGATCAGCTCACGGATTGCCGGCCCGGTGATCGCGCGCTGTTCACCGCCGAAGCGGCGCTGGAACAGCAGCGGCATCGGCGGGTTCCAGACTCGTTCGTGGTAGTCGTAGGCGACCACGAGCGGCACCATGCCGCTGTGGTCGCGGATTCGGCCGATGATCGCGGACAGGACGTCGGCCAGCTCTGGGCTGATCACGAGCAGCCGTTCGGCGTCGGTCTTGGACGGCGCGATCTGCAGCAGCGGGACGAGTTCACCGGTGGTCGGCAGCCGGTAGTGGATCAGGCTGTGGTGCGAGAGTTCGGTCAGCTCCTCGATTCGCACGCCGGTGTGGCGAAGAACCTCGACCGCGGCCCCAGGTCCAGAACGCCCGGTGTTCTTCGTGGGACAGGTCGCGCCGCTTGCCGGTGTCGGGATCTTCGGCCCAGGTCTTGCCGACCGTGGCGTGGCTGGTGATCGCGCGGCGCAGCGTGTGACCCGCCGCGGTGAACAGCCCGCCGGGCTCGGTGGACTGTGCCGCCCGTAATCGTTCGGTAGCTGCGTGCAGGGCGTTGGTGACGGCGGCGGCGAGCACCGGCATGACCGGCAGGCGTTCGCGGGTGCGTTGATCCATCCGGGACTTGCGGTGGGAGCGCTTCTTCTTTTGCGCCGCGGCGTCGCCGTCTCGGATCGGGCAGGGCGCCACCCACGCTGCCCAGCGGGACGGATCGTCGGCGGCCCACTGGCTCAGGTCGAGATAGAAGGCGCGCACCGTCATCAGGTGGTCGGCGGCGTTGACCCGCGGCACCTGCCGTACGGCGACCTGTCCGTTGACGGTGGCGTGCACGGTCTTGGTGGCGATGCGCTGTTTCCAGGCGGTGACCACCTCGGCGGGCAGGTGCAGCGAGGCGATGCCCGGGTGATGGATCTCCAGATCCCGCCAGAACAGCCGGCCCAGGGTGTAGGAGAGCTTGTGCAGGCTGGCGTAGTCCAGGCCAGTCCGGCGTTCCCGCAGGTAGTCAATGAGCAGGTCACGCACCGGCCGGCAGGCGATGCGGTAGCGGTCGATGAGCTGCTCGCAGCTCAGTTGTCCTTGCGTGCGCAGGCCTCGCGCGGTCGGCGTCGTGTCGTTGAGCACGCCGGCGGCGCGCAGCAGCTGGTAGAAGTACGGGCTGCGCGCCGCCCGACCAGCCTGCTGATCCTCAAGCAGACGCAGCAGCTCCAGGCAGTCGCCGACCGTGATGTCACCGACCCCGCCGCCCTTGGCGGCCACCAGGGCCGCGATCCGCCGCAGCGCCAGCTGGGTGGTGTGCGCGCTGACGCCCGCGCCGTCGCATAACGCGGCCAGCCGCGTGAACCCGGCCGGATCGCGGCCCTGGGCGATCGCGGTGACCAGCTCCCGCGGCGTGCCCGGCGTCAGCAGCCAGCCCAGGCTGGGGCGGATCACATCGCCGCAGACCAGCAGCGACATGCCCCGGGCCAGGGCGAGACGACCGTGTTCGGTGTCCACCCGGCCGCGGCTGGTGGCGGCGAGCCCGGCGGTCGGTAGACGCCGCCACGCGATGTTGCCCTCGGCGTCAGCGCCGGAGGCCAGCCAGCGGTCTTGCCAACTGTCGCCAGGCTGCAGCTCGAGCCAGTCCAGCACCCGATCCAGCCCGCGGCGCCGCTCGGTTTGCAGGCTCGCCGACGCCGCGGTGAACGGCTCGCCGAGTAGCCGGACGGTGAGCTGTGCCCGCGGCGTCACGGTCGCCGGCCAGTCGCTGGCGAGCACGCGCGCCGGGAACTGGCGCGCGAGTGCGAGTGCGTTCGGCGACGAACTCGACTCAAGCCGCGCGGCCGGGCGGGCTCCCTGATACAAGCCGTCCACCGCCGTGGCGCTGACCTGTTCGACCTCGCTCACCGGGCATGCTCTCCGAACAGCACCTGCAGCGACTCGGGCCGGTAGCGCAACCGGCCGCTCGTCCCGCCTGGCGGATCGTCCGTGGTGGCCCTGGCGCGTCGGTCGTGGTGAGCCAGCACGGCGGCGATCATGTCCTCGGCCGGTGCGGTCACATACAGCTGAGTCGTTGACAGGTGCGCGTGGCCGAGGACCCACTGCACGTCGGTCAGGGTCATTTGCGGGTCGCGGGCCATCCGGTAAGCGGCCGAATGTCGCAGATCATGCAGCGTCCAGTTCGACCCCAACCCGGCGTTGGCTCGGGTGAACATTGCCCGTGCCGCGTGGTAGGTCAACGCGCGCAACGGCTGCCGCCGCGTCCACCACAGCGGCTGATCGGGCCCGGCCGGCACCAGATCGGCCAGCTGCGCCTGATACAGCCTCAACCAGACGAACGCGTCCGGCGAGGCCGGCAGAGGCTGCAACGCCCGGCTCCCCTTCCGGATCACGCTGATCAGCTGCTGGCCCGGGTCGACATCGGCGACCGTGGCGCCCAACAGCTCCGAGGCCCGCGCCCCGGTCGAGATCCAGAACGCCAGCAGCGCCCGATCCCGATGCGAACCCAGCCGGGCGAACAGATTGTCGAACATCGCGTCCGGGATCTGGCGCGGCACCCGCGCGGTCAGCCGGGGCCGGAACCGGCCGCTGCGCCCGGGCGTGAACGCGTCCATCGGATTGTGGTGCGCGTTCGCCCGCCCGCCCCGGCGATGCCGTGCCAATGGGAACGGGTTCACCATCGGCCCGGTGCCGGCCTCCAGGTGGAACTCGTAGAAGCCGCGCAGCACCGTCTCGCAGTGCGCCACCGTCGCCGGCGCGTATCTCACACCCGCCGCCGGCTTGCCGGTCACCGGATTCGGCGTCAACCCCGGCCGACGTGCCGGCCGCGTCGGCACCCGCTCATCGTCTCGGTGACGCCAATGCACCCCGGCCGGCTTGTCGGCCAACTGCAGCCAGCTGCAGAAATCCCGCGCCTCGACCGAGCTCACCCGGTCCCAGCAGACCCCGACCGCCCACACGAACCGAAACCAGCGCAGCAGGTCCATGCCATAGGAGCGCAGCGTGCCCGGCCGGCGCCCACACGCCTGCAGATCCCGCAAGAACGCTGCGACCGGCGCGACCACCACACCGTGCTCGTCCACGAGCCGATACGGCTCGAACACCTCGCCGGTCGCCACCATCGACCCGGCCGGCGGCACGACCAACGACCCCAGATCCCGCGGCATGCCCGCTGCTCCACCCACAAGACCGGACCGTAGCGACGCACCGAACACCGCGACACGACAACACGAAGGAACGTCCCAGTAGTTCAGTCAACGGGGCGTCCTCGAGCAGCTTCTCGGCTCGTTGCTTCTCCCGGGTCCGCTCCTCGGTCAGATGCCGGCGGTAGCGGGTCAGCGTGCGCAGCCGGCGGATCGGTTCCGGCGGCACGAAACAGGACGAGACCATGCCCCGCTCGGCGACCTTGGCCAGCCACACGCAGTCGGCCCGGTCGGTCTTCGGCCGGCCGGGCAGCGCCTTGACCTGTTTGGCGTCCATCAGCTCGCAGTCGAACCCCCGCCCCAACCGGAAGAACGGCGCCTTCCAGTAATCGCCGGTTGCCTCCATCACCACCCTGACCACCCGGTGGCTGCGCAGCCAGTCGGCCAGCGAGAGGATCTCCCGCTTGGTCGTGCCGAAGCTGCGCACCTCGTGCGCCCGCCGCCGCGGGTTGGTCTCGCCCGGTACCCGGATACAGGCCTCCAAGGTGGCCTTGCCGACATCCAACGCAGCCACCCGCTCCACGTGCAGCGGTTCGTCGTCGATCTCCTCCACCATCCACCTCGCTCACCTTCGTCTCGGAGGGACCTTTGGCGTGACCGGCCGGGGAGCCGAGGGCGATACGGAAAGCTGGCCCGCGTGCTCGAAGCGACAAGAAACGGCCCTCATGGGAAACCGGCTCCCAGCGTCAGACTCTTATACGGGCTCACGAAGGGCACCAAGCTGCTACGACGTCACGGACGGCCACCCGCTCATTTTCACGCCGGACCGGCGCGCCTCGGGCACATGGACTCTTATGAGGTCACGCGCAGCCGGTGGTGTTGAGGTCCGGGGACGGCCGACGGATCGTTCGATGGCCAGCGGGTGCGGCAGCCGAATAGTGGGTCAGGCCGTCCTCGGGGGTTTTGGTGTCAGTCGCGGGCCGGGCGCAGGTGCGGGTAGACCTCGCGGGCGACGTAGCGCTTCAAGCAGCGGATGATCTCCGTCTTGGACTTGCCTTCTTTGGTGCGGCGTTCGACGTAGGCGCGGGTCGGGGGGTGCGAGCGCATCCGGGTGAGCACGATGCGCCACAGGGCGTGGTTGGCTTGCCGGTCGCCGCCGGGGTTGAGCCGGTGGCGGGTGATCTTCCCCGACGACGCCGGGATGGGGGCGGCGGCGCACAGGTGTGCCCAGGCGGCCTCGCTGCGCAGCCGCTCAGGGTGGTCGCCGGCGGTGATGAGCAGCAAGGCGGCGGAGTACGGGCCGATGCCGTGCAGGGCGAGTAGGCCGGGGGCGCGGGCGGTGACCAGCGGGACGATCTGGTCATCGAGGCGCTCGAGCTGGCCGTCGAGGAACGCGGCGCGGCGTCCCAGCTCGCGCAGCGCGATGCGGGTGGCGTAGCCGACCACCTCGCCGGGGTGGGGGCGCAGCGCCGCGAGCTCGGCGACCAGGCCCGCCGCGGTGTGCCCGGCCAGCCGGGTGCGCAGCTCATCGGGTCCGGTCAGTACCAGTGCGCGGGCCTGGTTGATCGACCGGGTGCGTTCGCCGGTGGCGCTACGTTTGGCGACCATCAATGCGCGGACCGCCTCGACCGCGCCGTCGCGGCCCTTCGGAGCGCCGCGGGCTCGCCCGGACTGGGCGGCGCGGGCGGCGCTCACGGCGTCGAGGGGATCGGACTTGCCCTGCCGGCGGCGATCCTGCCGATCGGAACGGTCGACCTCGACCACGCGCACACCAGCGGCGCTGATGTGGCGGGCCAGGCCGGCACCGTAGCTACCCGTCCCCTCGATCCCGACCAAGCCGACGGTGCCGAACCCGGCCAACCAGCCCAGCAAGCTGGCGTAGCCGGCCGGCGTTGTGGGGAACTGCTCGACGCCGAGCAGCCCGCCGATCGGATCGAGCGCCGCGGCGACGTGCACGTCAGCGTGAGTGTCCACCCCGCCGGTCACGGCACGTGTCTCTACGATGGTCAACGTCATCCCTTTCTCAGGTTGAGGGATGGCACGCACCTGCTGGCCGTCGGATCTGACAACCCCGGCCTCTTGCACAGGACGGGCAGATCAGACCGGCAACGCCGGCGGTGCCACAAGACCTGGGCCCGGCCGACAGATCGTCTCGCAGGACAGCACGAAGCGGCGTCAGCCGAATCGGAGGTCAGGCCGGGACCCAGGCCGCCGACCCTACGCACCCGCCACGTCGAAACCCGGGAGGCAGGGCCGGAAGCACTACCCACATCCTCCCTGCCGAATCGGGTACGCCTTCGGCGGGAACCGATGCGCTGGGGCGCTGCGCGATATGCGCGGCTTCACAGGTGGCGGAGCCCGGGTCCGGGATCTGCCGGGCGATGTGTCGGCGGAGCCTGTTAGACAGGTCGAATGACCGGCGTGTGTGATCTGGCGGAGCTGCGTGTCCAGGCGCAATGTCACCTGGGCGCGCTCGCCGGCGAGGACGCTGTGCTGCGCGAGGATCAGTGGACGGCGATCGCGGCTCTGGTGGCCGACCGGCGGCGGGCGTTGGTCGTGCAACGCACGGGCTGGGGCAAGTCTGCGGTGTATTTCGTCGCCACCGCGTTGTTGCGGGCACGGGGCAGCGGGCCGACGGTGATCGTTTCGCCGCTGCTTGCCCTGATGCGCAATCAGATCGCTGCGGCCGAACGGGCCGGCATTCGCGCTGTGACGATCACCTCCACCAACATCGACGAGTGGCAGCAGGTCTACGCCGACGTGTCGCACGGTGAGGTGGATGTGCTGCTGCTGTCTCCGGAGCGTTTGAACAAACCCGACTTCCGTGACAACGTTCTGCCCCAGCTCGCGGCGACCTGCGGGCTGCTGGTCGTTGACGAAGCGCACTGCATCAGCGACTGGGGTCACGACTTCCGGCCCGACTTCCGCCGGCTGCGCATGCTGTTGCCTGAGCTCCCGGACGGCATCCCGGTGCTGGCGACCACGGCCACCGCCAACACGCGCGTCGTCGACGACGTTGCCGATGTGCTCGGCCTCGGGCAGGGCGCAGCTGAGGACGTTCTCGTCCTGCGCGGCAGCCTCGAGCGCGATTCGCTGCACCTGGGCGTGCTGGAATTGCCGACGACGGCACACCGGCTGGCGTGGCTCGCCGAGAACCTCGGCACGCTGCCCGGCTCGGGGATCATTTACACGCTCACGGTCGCCGCGTCGCAGCAGGTTGCCGGCTACCTGCGCGAGCGGGGGTTCCCGGTGGCTGCGTACTCCGGCCAGACCGAGCAGACCGAGCGGCTCGCCGCCGAGGACGATCTGATCAACAACCGGGTGAAAGCGCTCGTCGCGACCTCGGCGCTCGGGATGGGCTTCGACAAGCCCGACCTGGGGTTCGTGATCCACTTCGGGGCGCCGGCCTCACCCATCGCGTACTACCAGCAGGTGGGTCGCGCCGGTCGCGGGGTTGATCGGGCCCAGGTGATCCTGCTGCCGGGTCCGGAGGATCAGGCGATCTGGGACTACTTCGTCTCAGTCGGCTTCCCCGCCGAGGAGCACGTTCGGATGGCGCTGCGCACGCTCGCGACTGAGGGAGCGCCGATGAGTACCGCCGCGCTCGAGACCCGCGTCGAGCTCAGCCGTTCGCGGCTCGAGACGATGCTCAACGTGCTCGACGTCGATGGTGCGGCCAAGAGGGTGCGCGGAGGTTGGATCGGGACGGGCGCGCAGTGGCACTACGACGCCGACCGTTACCTCAAGGTCGCCCGGGTGCGCCAGGATGAGCAGCGCGCGATGCGTGAGTACCAGACCACCACCACATGCCGGATGCGCTTTCTGCGCGAGCAGCTCGATGACCCCGAAACGCTCGACTGCGGGCGTTGCGATAACTGCGGCGGGCTCACGCTCGCCGGCGAGGTCGGTGAAGAGACGGTCTCCGCCGCGGCGTCCGTGTTGCGGCGTCCCGGCGTGCCGGTCGACCCGCGCCGGATGTGGCCGGCCGCCATGCCCGGTCTGGGGATAGACGTGCGCGGCAAGGTGGCGGCGACCGACCAGGCCGAGACCGGCCGGGTGATCGCGCGACTCACCGACCTCGGTTTCGGTTCCCGGTTGCGGTCGCTGCTCGCCGCCGAGGCGGCAGACGCTCCGGTACCGGACGACATGGTCAAGGCATCCGTCCAGGTGCTCGCATCGTGGGATTGGGCGCAGCGCCCGGCCGCCGTGGTGCACGTGGGCTCCGTGCGGCGCCCACGGTTGATTGCGGATCTCGCGTCCCGGCTGGCCGAACTCGGCCGCCTGGCCAACCTTGGCCAGGTCACCCACGTCGGGCCATCATCGACCGGTCGCTCGAACAGCGCGCTACGCCTGCGCGAGGTGTGGAATGCCCATGAGATGCCGGCCGCGCTCGCCGCGCAGCTGACCGGGCAGCCAGTGCTCCTCGTCGACGACCTCATCGACACCGGCTGGACGTTCACCGTCGTAGCCCGGCTGCTGCGCCGAGCCGGCGCCGGCCAGGTTTACCCGTTCGCACTCGCGCTCGCCGCGTGACACGGGGCGACACCGCGCACACCGTTCCATCTGTGCGGTGGCTCGGCCGGCGGAAAGCCGCCCAGATCGACGGGCCGGGCCTGGCTACGCAGTGCGAGCGCGATCGAGGTGCAACCCACGCCGGCGCAACACACGGTCCACTCGGGTACGCCGAATCCCGAGCGGCCAGTCGGGCCCGGGTTCGGATCGACCCGGCGACATTATGCGCGGTCGTATTGCCGGCGCCTGCGCCGTGGTCTATCGGCTGACTTCGTGGTCGGGCTCCCAGGCGACCCCGACGACATAGCCGTCTGGGTCGATGACCTTGACCGACGTGTGCCGCGGCTCGTCGGACCAGTCGTGCTCGACCAGCCCCCATTGATCGAAATCGCTCGCGTGCCTGTCGGACCGCCTCGGCGTTCGGAATGGGCCCGCCGAAATGGAAGTCGCCGGGACCCGTTGGCGGCTTGCCTCTGAATAGAGGTGAAGGCGGCGCGGTTGGTTGTGCTGATAACGAAACCGCCCTCCGCCCGTACCTGGCCGTCGACCCCGATGACGTCGCGATAGAACTCCAGCGAGCGCGCAGGATCAGAGGCCGCAAGCGCCACATGCGTCAGACCGCTCACCGCAGCAGTATGGCGCGGTGCTGCGCAAACCCCAAGGTCTTGCTCATCGAGGCAAGGCTGCACCGGACCGTGGCCCGGCGACGAGGGCGTTGGCGGGCCAGTCCCAGGGAGGCTGGCACCCCTGCACGGGCGGATCGTCAGTCGGCGCCGAGCGTGCCGACCGGCATGCGGAGGCGGTGCGGATCATTCGGCATCGAACCGCCCGACGCAGAGCGACGCTACGAGGGCAAGTACCGCCATCACCGCCCGGCGGCGCCCTGGATCCGCGGGCCTTCTCCGCAGCGGCGTTCGAGGAGAAGATCCCAATCTTCGGCCCGCCCGTGCTGGAGCGACGCGACATCGTCGAACGCGACATCGTCGAACGCGACGGTATCGGGCCGCGCCGAACGGCGAGGTTGTTCTGTGTTGTTTGTTGCGCCGGGAAACGGCCAACGGTTTGATCTTCAGCTGGCGTCGCGTTGTGCGGCGTCGCGGGCATGAACCTCAGGGTGCCGGGGCGCCGCCGAGCGCGGGGCAGAAGATCTGGCGACTGTCCTTGACGTTGGGCGTCTGCGTCAGGAGCGCCTCGGTCAAGAGGTCGATGGTGAGCAGGCCCGCTCCGGCCAGGACGAGCCGACCGGCCTCATCGCGCAGCGCCCAGCTCTGGCCGGTTACCCTGACGACGCCGCTGGCGAAGTCGACGTGAGCCGCGTAGTGATCCTCTTCGACCAGGGTGTATCCGGTGTCGACGTTGCGGTGCACGACTGTCACATCGTTCAGATCCTCGATTCGGACGAGGTTTCCGGCGCTGTCGAAGAATTGCGTGCGGTTCCGGGTGTACGACGCCGCCTGGTGATAGGCGAAATCACACAGAGTGCCTGCGGGCAGGTCGAGCGGGGGTGCTGTGACGATCAGCTGGGCGTGCTCCGGCGGGCGGCCGAGGCGGGCTGGGCGTCCACAGCTAGCGCGGCCGCCGCGAGCGCGACACCCAGTAGCAGCACTCGGGACGCGGCGTGTTTCGGGCTACAGAACATTGATGCCTCCTACGGTTGATTCACTGGAGGGTTTCGCAGAGGTTGTCGCTGCTGCCCTGGAACTCGCTTGTCAGGAGCTGCCGGTCGATATTGGTCCGGACGTGCCGCCCCGGGAGTGCCGGGTTCCGGGTTCGTGGCTCGTCGGGCACCCCACGCCAGCACCAAGAGCGCGAGCATCAGGAACCCGACCACCATTGCCGCGTTGAGCCAGGCGAGGGGTAGATCGAATCCCCACCAGAACGGGGCGCAGAGCAGCACCCCTACGATCGAGACCGCGATTCCCGAGCGGCGTGGCACCAGCAGCAGGACGCCGCCGAGGACCTGCACGAGGCAGGCCGCGAGAAAGCCGGCCAGCAGCGGCACGGACGTCGGGATTCCGATCCGTTCGAACGGGCCGTTTCCGTAGGTCGGATTTCCGAAGGTGTAGAGGATGCCTCGTCCTTGGCCGATGCTCACCATCGCGGGAATCGTGAAGCCGCCGAACCCGAGGCCGTTGACGATGCCGCTCGCGCCGGCGAGGCGCAGGCACCAGCCCGCCCAGCCCGTCACGTGACGGTCCGCCGAGCGCCCGGGCATCACGGCGTGCGCCGCTCTTGAATCAGGGCGATCCCGAGGATGGCAAAGCCCAGGGAGTACAGGGCCACGCCGGTTGGTAGCGCCTTCGTGAGCCCCACGCCGATCAGCGCGGTCGTTACCACGCCGATGGTGAGCGGCAGGAAGCGCCGCCAGTCTTGCCACACGCCCGCCCGCAGAGTGGCCCAGCCGGCCAGCGCGAGACCGACGGCCGAGAGCACCGTCCCGGCACCGAAGATCCCGCTGACGAGCTGCGCTCCGGTCTCGTGGATCGTCTGGTTGCGGACCGGTATCGACGCGAAGTGTCCGGCGACGATGAGCGCCGTGCCGACTGCGGTGAGGGGCAAACCGACCTGCGCTGCGCGGCCCGATCCGGCGACCCCGCTGCGCTGCCAGGCCAGCACGCCGGTCAGGACGAGCACTTCCATCGCGCCGAAGATCGTCCAGGCGATCACGGCGGTGTGGCTGCTCCATGGGTAGCGCCACAACTGGTCGGAGACGCTCGTCGACGCCTGCATGATCTGGGTGGCGACTGCACCGGCGAACAGAACGAGGGCACCGAGCGCGCACGCGCCCCCGGCCGTCCGAATCTGATCCGCCGGCGGCTTGGGCCCGAGGTCGATGGCGCGGGTGTCGCTGGTTGTGCGGGTCATGTCTCCTCCTTGGTGCGAACCTGTGCAGCGACGGTAGGAGGAGCAGCCCCGAGCGCACATCGGCGCGAGCACGTGACTTGGATCAGTGCCAGTACGCACCGGCGATGCAGTGCCGGCACAGTTGCCGGCACCGCCCAGTCGGGCGCGAGGATGCGACGGTGACTGAAGATGGCCCGCGGGCGTTGCTCGGCGTCGGGGCGGCCCTCGTGCTCGGTTTCTGCTGCGCGGCGGTGGCGGCGCTGTACCCCAACTTGTCCTCGATCTGGACGGCGAGACCGGACCGGGCGGTGCGGCTTATCGCCGACCACGAGGGCGCGTGGGAGTTCGCGAACTGGATGTTCGCCGTCGGTATTGGCGGCACCCTTGCCGGACTTGCCATGCTGGCGCGCGTGCTGGATCGGGCCGCGCCGGGGTCGGCGCTTCCGGCAGTCGCCACAGCGCTTGTCGTTGCCGGGTCCGCCGTCTGGATCGCGAACCTGGCGTACCGGCTCACTGTGACGGTCCGGGTGGCCGATGCCGTTCACTCCGGCGTCCCGATTCCGAAGTGGTACGCGGACGTCACCGGGTGGGCCGATGGCGGACTGCTCGGCGCTGCCGGGCTGCTGTTCGGCGTCGCGGTGCTGATGTTCGGGGTGCGCATTGCGGTGTCGCGCGTCCTGAGCCGCTGGACCGGCTGGTTCGCAGCCGTCGTCGGGTTGTTCTTGATCGGGCAGTTCGTCGTCGCCCGCGACGTCGTACCCGCCCTCATCTATCTGGCGCCGTTGCCCGCCGGCGTAGCCGCGCTCGTGCCCGGCGCTTCGTCCCCTGCAAAGATCCCGGTGAGCTTCGGTCAGCGCCAGCACTGATACCCGCGCAGTGCCAGCACGCTTGGCGGTGGTCATTCGCGCTGAGACACTGGCCCAATGCGGGCCCGGGTGACGGCGCGTCGAGCCGCCGCGCTGATGTGGCTGGCCTGCGTCGTCCTCGCGGTGCCGACGGCGGTGCTGCTCGCGATCGGGCCGAGCGACATCCTGGCGACGCAGCCGGACGACATCTTCGCGGGCATCGGCGGCGGCGCGTTCCTGCTGCTCGGGCTCACCTTCGCGTCGGTCGGCGCGATCGTCGCGTGGCGCGTTCCGGACAACCGCACCGGTCTGGTCTTCTGCGTTACCGGCTTGCTTATCTGCGTCCACCTCATCACGTGGCAGTACGCGGACGTCGACCTGAACACCGCACATCACCTGCCGGGATCGACAGCCGCAGTCGGCATCAACACCGTGATGGGAGAGGAGGTCGCAGGGTGGTTCGGTCTCGCGGTGCTGCTGTTCCCTGACGGGCGGCTGCCGTCCCGGCGCTGGCGGCTGGTCCTGGCGGTGCTGGTGACCGGCATGGCATTGCTGGTCGTCGCAGGCGCGTTTACCCCCGGCCGATACGACCCACCGTTCGCAGCGGTGTCGAACTCGTTCGGCATCCCCGGGACTCGCGCCGCGATGAACGCCGTCGACTTTGCCGGCTGGCTGTTCGTGTTCGGCGGGCTCCTGGCCGGGGCGGTGGCGCTGGTCGCCCGACTGCGGCGAGGGAATGCGGAGGTACGGCAGCAGCTCAAGCTGGTGGTGGCCGTCGGATCGGTTGCGGCGACCGTCACCGCCCTCGACATGAGCACCTGGCTCATCTGGCCGCACGGTGGTCTGCCGGCCCGGATGGCCGTGCTCGGCTTCGCGTTCGCCGCCTTCCCGCTGGCCGCAGGCTTCGCGATCCTGCGGCGCGGGCTGTACGGGATCGACGTGGTCATCAACCGGACGCTGGTGTATGGGTCGGTGAGCGCCGTGCTCGCCGCCGCGTTCGCCGGCACCGTGTTGCTGCTGGGCACGGCGCTCGGCCGCGGCTCTCCGTGGACGACCGCGGCCGCCACGCTCGTGGTCGCGATCGCGTTCCGTCCCGTGCGGGCCCGGGTGCAGGACGCGGTGGATCGACGGTTCAACCGGGCCCGTTACGACGCACTGCATCGCATGACCGGCTTCCTCGACGACCTGCGTGCCGGCCGCGCGGCACCGGAGGGCGTCGAAGCGCTGCTGCGCGAGCTAGTGTCGGATCCGACGCTCGAGCTGCACTTCTTCCTCCCCGAGAGCCAGCTCTATGTCGACGCGCACGGGATGCCCGTTGCGGACGCGCCCGACGACCCGCGGGAGCGCGTACCTATCGAGCGAGGCGGCCAGCCACTCGGAAAGATGCTGCACAGCACGACAAGTCGAGAGCATTCTGCGCTGCTGCGGCAGCTCGTCGAGGCAGGTGGGTTAGCAATCGAGATCGCCCGCCTGCGGGTAGAGCTGCGCCGTCAGCTGGCCGAGGTGCAGGCCTCGCGGACGCGGATAGTCGCTGCTGCGGACGCGGAGCGCACGCGGATCGAACGCGACCTGCACGACGGCGCCCAGCAGCGCTTCGTCTCGATCGGGCTCGCCCTGCGGCACGCCCAACACGCCCTCGGACCCATTGCGCCGCAGGTGTCGCAGGCGCTGGAGGGCGCGGTCGCGGAGATCAGCGTGGCGATCGACGAGCTGCGCGAACTGGCACGCGGGCTGCGGCCGGCGCAGCTCGACGCCGGCCTCGGGTCCGCGCTGCGGGATCTCGCGAGCAGGGCACCGCTCCCGGTCGAGGTGCGGACGTCCGGCCCGCGAGCCACCCCCGACATCGAGACGGCCGCCTACTTCACCGCCTGCGAAGGTCTCACGAACGCGGTGCGGCACGCACACGCCACCAAGGTGGTGCTGAGCGCCGCACGACACAACGGCCGGCTCGTCGTGTCCGTCGTCGACAACGGCGTCGGGGGTGCGTCGGCGAGCCCGGGCTCCGGCCTCACCGGGCTCGTCGACCGCGTCGCCGCCCAGGGCGGCACGCTGCGCATCCGAAGCGGGGCCGGTGTCGGCACCACCCTGACCGCGGAGTTCCCATGCGTGTCCTGATCGTCGAAGACCAAGCGCTGCTGCGCGAGGGGCTGGCGCGCCTGTTCGCCGACGGCGGCCACCAGGTCATCGGCACGCTCGGCACCGCGGAGCAGCTTCAGCAGACCGTCGACGAACAGCAACCCGACCTCGTCGTCCTCGACGTCCGAATGCCGCCGACCTTCACCGACGAGGGCACCCGCGCGGCCCGCGAGATCAAGGAGCGCCACCCCGGCATCGGCGTCCTCGTCCTGTCCCAGCACGTCGAGACCACCCACGCGGTGACCCTCGCGACGCTCGGCGGGTTCGGCTATCTGCTCAAGGACCGGGTCCTCGACGTCGCTGACTTCCTCGCCGCCGCGACCCGGGTCGCCGCCGGGGGATCCGCGCTCGACCCGAAGGTCGTCGCCGGCCTCGTCGCACAGGTCAACGGCGGCCCGCTCACCCGGCTGTCCGAGCGTGAGCGCAACGTTCTCGAGTTGATGGCGCAGGGCCTGACCAACGCCGCCATCGCCACCCGCCTGACCCTCAGCGAACGCACGGTCGAGGCGCACGTGCGGCACATACTCACCAAGCTCGATATCGCAGACGGGCAGGACGGCCACCGCCGGGTGCTCGCCGTGCTCGCCTACCTCAACGAGCTGCACGCCCAATGCGGAGCGGTGAACTGAGGCGCACCATCCTCGTCCGGTCACACGATGTCACCGACCGCCGACGCGCTTCACCTGCAAGATCGTTCGTGTCCGCCCCAATTTCTGGTCGGGACCTTGCGCGAATCCCAGCCGAGCGCGATGGCGTCACGCTGCACGGTATCGATCGTTCGGAGCTGGATAACGCGCGCAGCCACTGCGCGTTCGGGTGTACCGGAACGACGGCTAACGAGCGTGTCGTGTTCCTTGGTTCGTCACGGTGTGTGATGGCCGCGCGAGAAGCTGTCGTCGCCTGCTGCGCCCGTTTCGCTGATTTGGGGCACCGCTCGTCGGGCCGCGCGGCGCTCTTTGGGTAGGCCGTCAGAGTGGGTAGGCGGCCGTCGTCGTCCCAGCGGAGTCGGCTGTGACCAGGTATCCGCCGATGGGCCAGCTCACCAGCAGGGTGCGCGCGAGGAAAAGCGCGATGACCGGCGCTGCCGCGTCTGCAGGTTGGGTGCGGACGAGCGCGATCTCGCGCGGCACGGCAGGGCCGTGGGATTTCCAGATCTGCAGACCTTCGCAGAGCGGACCGGCCTGACTCGGTGTTTGCGAGGCGCGTCTCGGGCAGCCAACAGCTCGGCCCGGATCGGCACGGCTTGCGGTGTTTCCGGGATCGAGCACAGCGGCAGACATGCGGTGAGGTAGGCGCTCTTGAGCGCGGCGAGCCGGTAGCGTGCGCGATCCGGTTCGGTGAAACTCATCGAGAACTGCGTGCCAGCACCGAACCGGTTTCGGATGGCCGGGTCGACTGGGCGCAGCAGGAGCACCGGTTCTCCGGTCTCCTTCTGACGCAGCAGCACCCGCGCTGCTCGTCGCGCTCCGCGCACGTCATCGTGGGACAGGGAAACCAACCCGACCGCGTCTTGCCACCAGTCGATGAGCGAGGCTTCAAGCCGCGAGCCGAGTTCGTTGTTGCAGCGTGCACACGTCGTGGTCATCACCGACCCGCCGAGCGGTACCGGCGGCACGTGCTCCTTGTTCATCGGCGTCGAGTCAAGACAAATCGGGCATCGGTCGAAGTTCATCGGGCCGGCCAGCCGAAGGATCTCGACGTCCATCGTTCCGAAGTCGCGATTGAGACGTTCGACCACGAACTCGGCATCGCCGGGACCCACCAACCTCATCGAGTGCGCGGTCGCCAGGCCCTTCTCTCCAGAGGCGCCGCGGCCACGTATCTCGCGAAGCACCCAGCCCTGCGCGGCCCGAGCGCCGCTCGAGTAGTCCTGTTCCGACACAGCCTGATTGTCGCCCGGCAGCCCGCGGTATCTCCGACTTCGGCTGGAGGCTCGCGACCAAGTCTGATGCCGCGCGGCTTCGCCACGGTCTCGCGATCTGCGGGCTCGCCCTGAACCTTGACCTTGGCAGTCGCTGACACCGGGCCCGGCCGCGATCGGACCACCCCAGCGACGTCCGGCGGACCGGACGAGAGCAAAGATGGAGGCTGTGGCTCGGCGCAAGCGGTTAACGCGCAGGGCTGGCAACCGTCCGCGCGTCCGACGCTCGTGGGCCTGAGACCAGCGGGAACCGGCGAGGCTAGGCTTGTCGTGACTAATGAAGGGATCGGGGCGTCATGTCGGAGAATCCCAACAAGGAGCAGGACTTTCTTGAGGTCGCGAAGCATCGGTTCGCCCAGATCTCCGCGGAGTTTGAGAAGGCCTTGGAGGCTCTGAAAGACCCTGAGCGCCGCAAGCAGATGACGTCGTCCTATCTCGACATGCTGCAAAGGGGCCTCTCCAAAGCGCAAGAGAGTGTCGCCAAGTATCAAGAGAAAGTTGCGCCGCAGACGAAGACGGAGCCGGCGGCAGATGTGTCGGCACCTGACTCGTCAGCGACACCAGAGCCGAGGACCGCCCCACCGGAATCGGGGCCTGCGCAGCCGGAGGCGCCGACAAGCTAGACACGCGGTGCGGGCAGAAGCGCGCGATCAGGCGTCAGAGGGGGCGTTCCTGGGCTCCGGCTCAGCGTTCGTGATGTCATCGGGTCGTAGAACGCGGAGCGCGTGGCGCCGGTCGCGGCAACTTGGCGGAACTATCTCCACGAACGACCTCGGCGGCCCCGGGCGGTGCTGCTGTGTGTGAGCCGAGGGCTCGGACGCACGCCGCGGATGGTCAGGGATAGCTGACGACGGTGACGGCGACGTCCGGGTTCGCGATGGTGGAGGAACCGCCGGTGTCGTTGACGACGTTGAGGATGCCGCCCTTCCCGTTGGTCGGGTCCAGGAACACGGTGAGCAGGTCGTGCATCTGGACGCCCGAGTTGGTGGGCACTTCGTAAGCGTGCGCGGCGAAGATGTCCACGCCCTGGTTGAAGAAGCTGTAGGTCCCCATGCCGTATCCGGTGAAATGATGGGCGCTGGGCGAGACCTTGACTGCGGCGTATCCGAGGGTGCTCGGGCTGGACATCCACGCCGCCTGGTTCGGCACGTCGTAGGGCATCTCGCTCTGGAAGAAGGCGTCCGTGCCGTTCTCTCCGTTCCAGATGACCTGGAACTTCTGGTAGTGCTCGACGAACAGTCCGGTGGCGCTGACGTCGTCGCCGTTGACGACCACGCCGGTGTCGGCGGTGTTCTGGGTCCACCCGACGCCGTTGCCGTGGTCGGCTCGCCAGGCCCAGATGTCGTCGAGCAGGACGTGGTCGCTGTTGACTTCCAGGCTCACCGTGGCGCGGCCGGCGTGGGGTCCGCCGACTCGGAAGAACACGTCCTGCAGGGCCGTCGGGTCGGACGGGTCGCTCCAACCGTTGTGCTCGCGGGCCGCTCCGTTCGCGGCGTGTTGGGTGCCGATCTGCAGCAACGTCGGCGAATTGGCCGGGCCGGCGTCGATGATCAGGCCCGCGATGTCGACACCCGGGACGTCCGCCACGCTCATCGGCACGGCTGCGTTCATTGCAGTGAGGGTGGCGAATCCCAGTCCCAGGACGACGGTATCGGCGCGCTTGATCGTGATCGTCTGGTCGACGTCGTACACGCCGGGTGTGAGCAGCAGGTTCCGGCCAGCCGCAAGCTGGGCGTTGATCGTCTGGACCGAGTCTGACGGCCTGGCGAGGAAGAAGTCCGACAACGGGATCGATCGCCCCGGGCTGGGTCCGGCCGACCAGCTGTCACCGGCGGAGTTCTGCTGCGCTGCCGGAACGAACACGCGATAGCGCCCGCTGCCGTCGACGTACAGGTACGGCTTCTCGCGGCTCACCGGTGTGGTGGCGAGGGTCGTGTACGGCCCTCCGCAGCTCGCCTGCGCGGGGAAGCACTGGGCCGGCGCGCCCGAAACCCCTGCGAAGACCTGGTTCCACACGCCATTGGTCCACCCGTCCAGGGCGCTGTTGCGGACGAAGAACTGCTGCTGCGAACCATTGACCACGGTGCTGCCGTCGAACCTCGAGTCCGCGATGAACCCGCCGCTGGCGAACGACGGGCCGGTGCAGTAGTCCATCAGGGTGGTGAGCCCGTTGACGTGTACGCGCCGCATCGGCGCGGCCTGCGACACCGCCCAGAACTCGCCGCTGTAGCAGCCGAAGTCCGGGGTGGTCACGTTGATCGTGAGGTTCGACAGCGACCGCCAGAAGTTGTTCAGGGCAACGCAACTGTTGTTGCCGCACTGGTTGCGGACGTACACCGATCCGTTGATCACGACGTCGTCGGGCGATGTTCCGAGGCCGGCGACATCGGTGTAGTAGCCGAGCTGGAAGTTCAGCGGATCGGCGGCCGTCCCATAGGTGCCCGGTTTGAACAGCAGTGCATAGCGCTGCGTCCCGAACTGATTCGGGACCTGCTGGGCGGCTATCGCATCGACCGTCTGCTGGATCTGGCTCTGCGGCATCGACGGGTCGAAGACGTAGACGTTCGGCCCGAGATCCGGTTGGCCGGGCGCTGCCACCGCGGAGGGGACGGTTGATCCGGACGGGCTGGCACCCGCAACCGCAGGCGCCGCGAAGACCGAACAAGCACCGAGCATCGCCACGATCGCTGCCGCCCGGGCGGCGGATTTGCAATGCGATAGGAACCGGCCTCGCACGCGCGCCATGATCCGACCTTCCTCCCGCGCAGATCCCAAGGCAAGACCCCAGGCTGTCGATCCACGCATCGGCTGCCCGGCGAGCAGTACGACAACTACACCGGCTTCACAAACCTGGACTACCCGGTGCCATTGTCGTTCTCGTCGGTCTGTCGACGAGCGCGTGCTCGCCGTTTGGCTTCATGCATCGCCTGGACCCGCGCTACTGGGATCAGTCGGCCCTCTGCCACCAGCTCCGCGCCCAGCTCCTGCTGCTCAAGGCATCAGGTCGGACCCGCAGGGGCGATCGGTTCGCGCTGCCTTGGTGTGGTCACGAATGACGTACCGGTCGGTGGCTGGTGCCTCGTTGATCAGCAGCCTCAAATGGTGCGCGCGGTCATTCGCCGCACGTCGTTGTCGACGTGTCGCTTGCTCTTGGGGGTCGGTACCGGCACAGTCGCGGTCAACGTCAACGCTACGGGGAGCCACTCCATGCGGATGACGTGCCGGAGGCGGTAGTGACCTCCGGGGATGGTGGCCATCAGGTTGGTCGTCATGAGTCCCTCGCCCGATACTCAGCGCTGCCTGCCGTCAGCTCGAGGAACGTCTGCTCCAGCGAGCCGGTCCGAGCCGACAACTCCGCAAGCGAGGCGTCGGCAACCAGCCGCCCGCCGGCGATCACCACCAGATGTTCGGCCATGAGCGCCATCTCGCTGATGAGGTGGCTGGAGACAAAGACGATCCGGCCGTGCCCGGCCAGCGACCTCAACAGGCCGCGGAGCCAGCGGATCCCCTGTGGATCAAGGCCATTGACCGGGTCGTCCAGCAACAACACCCACGGATCACCAAGCAGCGCGGCGGCCAGACCCAGCCGCTGGGCCATGCCGAGCGAGAAGCCACCCGCCCGGCGGCGGGCGACACCGCTCAGGCCAACCAGGTCGAGCACCTCGCCGACCCGGAACCGTGGGATGGCATTGCTCTCCGCCAGCCAGCGCCGCCAGATGCGCGTAGGCGCTGCGTCCCGGATGGGAGGCCTTCGCCTCCAGCAGCGCCCCGACCTCACGCAGTGGCCAGCGCAGCTCGCGATAGCGCCGTCCACCGATCCGGACCTCGCCCGCGTCCGGCCTGTCCAGACCGAGCATAGCCGCATCGTGCTCGACTTGCCCGACCCGTTCGGGCCGAGGAAACCGGTCACCACACCCGGCCGCACCTCGAAGCTCAGCCCATCAACGGCGACGGTCGCGCCGTAGCGCTTGCTCAGACCGCGAGCCGCTATCACCCGACCTCCCACTGCATACCGCCGATCCGCAGTCCACGCTATGCAGCCGGCAGGCCAGGCCGAATACGGTTACCACCCGAATCGTCGGCGGGGGGAATCCCCCGTGACGAGCCGGGGCACGTCCCCGGTGGGGCCGAACGTGGGCACACCATGATTTCCACGCGCGTTGAATCCGGACCTGCACGATCGGTCATCGCGCGGGTGAAAAACGCCCGTGCCGCACGGGCGTTGCGGCGCTCGGACACTAGGACGTTGATGACCTGGCGGTGCTGATGGACGGCCCGGTAGAGGTAGGCCGGCGACCTGCACGGAGGTTTCGTTGACGAACCACCTATCGCCCGCCGAGTGTCAGCTCGGACGGGGGCGTCGACGAACTCCGGCGTGAACGTCTGCACCCAGCGGTAGATCGCCACGTGATCGACGGTGATGCCGCGCTCGGCGAGCAGCTCCTCGACATCGCGGTGGGACAGCCCGTAACGCAGATACAGCGCACCGCAACCGCGATCACCTCACGCGGGAACCGATAGCCGGCGGGCGGACGGCACAGCGACGGCTTCTCGATCAGCAAGGCAGTCCCCCCGGGCCAGGGCGGCGCACTCAACGCGACGGAGCCAGCGGACGTCCGGACACGCAGCCGCCTAGCGGACGGTGCATACGTGGCCGTGGCGCGCTGGGATCGCCGATCAGTCAGGAAATGCAGGGCTACCGAGTCTCAGAGCTGGTCCGCATGTTCGGCTGGGCTGCATCAAGGATCTTGAACAGCTCCCCGGCTTGTTGATCAAGCAGCGAATGCCGCGGTGAGCAACATCCGCAAACGCCGCCGTGAGGTCACTTCGGCTGCGCAATGCGCGCGCCGCGGGGGCCTCACCTGTTGTCGCGTCGTAGTGGATGTTGGGCTGGGACTTCAACGAGAACGATGCGTACCCCGTCCGGATCGGTGATCCACATCTCCAACAGGCCCCACGGTTCCCGTTGGGGGGCCCGCAGGATCTCGACACCGGCCGCCTTGAGGCGCCGCTGCTCGACGGTGAGATCCCGGACCTGTAGCCAGAGGGCGAGATTGCGCATCTCTGTGCCATCCGCGACGCCGGAGACTTCCAGGTGACCCCCGCCGAGGAACAAGACGAGCCCAGGATCATCGCGATCCCCGAATTCACGGTAGACGGCAAGACCCAGCATGTCCCGGTAGAACCGTCGACTGCGGTCCAGGTCGGCTGGTCGCAACACGATCCGGCTACTGAGTACCTCCATACACCCGTGAAGTTGAAGCTCGACCTGCACGACATCTACACCCGCGGCGAGGAGATCGAGCTTGCGCTTCGCGCCAGCATCGACGAGGCCGTGACCAAGAAGGCGCCGCTCGTGGAGATCATCCCAGGGAAGGGCTCGGGGCAGCTCAAGAAACGGGTCCTACGATTCCTCGACCGCAAGGAGATCAAAGCGCTCTACCACCACGTCGAGAAGGACTCCGACAATTTCGGACGCGTCTTCGTCCACTTCCGCTGGAAATAGCCCCCGCATCTGCCACCAATGCAACAGAGCCCAGCCAGCTCGTCGCCGTCGATAGAGGTCGCCGCCGGGAGCTACGGCCCATCACGGCCGCCGACGCGCGATCTCCGATTCCGGCCCGGTGATGGCCTTCAGATCACGCGCACCCCGCGTACCGGATCGGATAGCGCGGGCTCTTCTATCTCACAGGCGCACGGAACACCGACCTTCAAGCGGACGGCACCGTCGACACTCACATCGTCACCTGCTGAGCCCACGTGAACGCCGCACCTGTCGACCCTCGCGAGCCCGTGATCCTGCAACTACGTGACTGTCACGTGTCGCGCATGCTGTTGAGCAGAGCGGCTCGGGACCTGGCGTCTTCCATCGCGTTGTAGAGCCGCTTGTCGTACTCGGGATCTTGATTCTCGATGACCGTGCAGGTGCGTTGATCCCACACGTCGGTCCCGCCCGGGACCTGCAAGACGACGAGCACCTCCGTCTGGTTCTTCTCGTTGCCGACATGCATCGCCCGCCACAACGCCTCGGTCGGCGCATTGGCAATCGCAGGCGACGGGTGTCGCGACCCGCGCTGGCCACTCCAGCGGCGAGAGAGTGAGGCAACTGCCCCCAGGATCAGGCACAGGATGATGACTTCGATGACGATCCGGGCCACTTCCGCGCCTCCTGACCTTTCGGCGGGTCGCTCGTTGCGCTGTCGCGCCAGCCGAACGGCCACGGCATGCTCGACCTCGACTATGCCTCGGCGTCCGGCGATCGCGTTGTCACGCCGTCACGACGCACGCGCCGTACGGTCGATCGTCAGCTGTTCGGGGCTTGGTTCACTAGCCGCCTGAAGCCGTCCAGATCGACGGGTCCGGAGCGGTTCACACGCGCGAGTGGGTCACGTCGATATGGCCGGTGACCTACGTTCGTTGCATGCTCACGATCGGAGTCGATCTATCAGCCCAACCCGCCAAGACGGTGGCCGCTGTTATCAGTTGGGATCAATCAGGTGCCACCGTCACCGGACTGCATCCGGGCGCTACCGATGCCTCGATCGTCGACCTCGCACCGACGGCATCCAAGGTCGGCGTCGGCTGCCCGCTGGGCTGGCCGCGCGACTTCGTAGATTTCGTGGCTCGTCATCAGCGCGGAGAGATCCGGGCCGGCGAGGGGGAGGACATCGCGGCCAGGGAGCAGCTCGCATATCGCCGCACCGACCTTGCGGTCCGCTCGGCGGGTGGGCCCAATCCGCTGAGCGTTTCCACTGATCGGATCGGCCGGGCGGCGATGCGCGCGGCTGGACTGCTGGCCGCGCTAGGCGTAGGTGTCGGCGCCGACGACCGCTCGGGCGCTGGCCGCCTCCTTGAGGTATATCCGGCGGCGGCGCTGAAGTGCTGGGGCTTCGATCCTCGGGGATACAAAGGCAACGCCAAGCAGGCGTCCTTGAGACGGCTGGCCGCCGAGTTCTTCGATCGCGCCGATTGGCTCAACGTGGATCCGGATGTGCGGTCCCAGTGCATGACCTCGGACGACGCATTCGACGCTGTGGTCGCGGCGGTGAATGCCAGGGCAGCAATGAAAGATGGCTGGGTCTCACGCCCGAGCGAGGAGGACCGCGAAGCTGCTCGGACGGAGGGGTGGATCGCGGTGCCTCTATGCAGCCTCAGTGACCTCGATCCTCGTCCCTAACAACCGCGATCGTGACCGGCCTACGCAGTCGTCGCCGGCCAATCTGACAGATTCATCTGTGCTCGCGCGGTTCCGGCGTGCGTCGCGCCGATCGACGGTACGGCGCGCGATCTCCAACCGGTTACCTTCCGTCAGCAGCTCCGCGGTCTGGCTTACACCGAAGATCAACATGATCGCCGAATCCAGCGCGTCGTTCGGCGGTCCAGAGGATGGCCGGTGGCGTGGTTATGTTCCGAGCCCCGGGGGTCTCTGCCGAGTCGATGATGTGTCGGCCTTCGGGTCGCTGGTCGCGCCGTTCCAAGCCGATGCCGTCCATCGCAGCTTTCGGCGCGTCGCCTCCTGCTTCGGATCAAGTGGCCGACGGGCGCGACGACGGATGGCCCGCGTCGGTGTCCGGTACCAGGACGCGCCGAGCGAGATGCATGCGATGATGATTCGCCGCCGCGAGCATGGCCGTATGACGGCGACGACGGCCGGGCGGGTCCCGGCGCTCATCGAGGAACTGGACAGCTACCCGGACGAGAGGGCCGAGATCGTCTTCGAGATCGTGGACGAGCTGCGCCAGGCGGGCGACGACCAGGCCGCCCTGGGTTGGCTGCGCACGCTGACGGCCGCGGGCGGATTCGACGGATCGATGGCGCGGGTGCAGCTCGCCGAGATCCACTTCGACGCGGGCCGCGCGGATCTCGCCATGGCTGAGCTGGACGCGATCAAGGACTCCCGCCAGCGCGAGCACGGCCCCGATGCGTACGCGATGGCAGCCGAGCTGCTCGCCGAGCGTGGTGATGAGCAGGTCGCGCTGCGCTGGTTCACGATGGCGGCGTCGCGATTTACCGACGAGCAGTGCGCCGCGGCGCGGGGCGAGTTCGGCTGGATGTCGCCGGCCTACGGCGTCTTGTGGCAGCGCCATGAGCTGCGCGTGCGTCTGGGCTACGCACCGGACGACCTGCAGGACGGCCTCTGGGAGCCGCCGGCTCGTCGGTCGCTCGCGGGCGACGCGGCCTTCCCGTCGACGGACGAGGCGTGGGCCGACCCGCGCATCGGCGCTGCGAAAGCCATCCGGATCCTCACCTGGCCCGAGCGAGACTTCGCGGTCGCGAAGCAGCGCTGGCCGCACCTGCTCGACGAGGCGACGAGCCACGAGCAGTACCGCGCCCGCCTGGAATCGCAGTTGCGCGACACGGTACTGCGCGGGCCGGCCAAGATCGTGTTGGTCCACGCGCGGGTCGACGCGCTGCACGACTACGCCGAGCGCACCGGCGGCTCGATCGAGGACGCTGCGACGCGCCGGGGCTACCTGGCCGAGCAGGCAGGCCTCGGCAACCTGCTCGCCTGGCCACCGGGCCGCAACGCGCCGTGCTGGTGCGACAGCGCCGTCAAGTACAAGAAGTGCTGCGGGCGCCCCGGCCGCTGACCAAGACCGGATGACCCACCACGACCGTAGGACTCGCGTGACCTCAGCGGACAACGCGAACACGCAAGGTGATCACTCGAATTACCGCGAGCGCCGAATACGTATTTGGCGTCGCATGGTGATGCTCGGTCTGTGTTCGTGGTTATGTGCGGCCGTCCGCGGTGTCTACCGTGCGGCGGGGTAGGAGTCGATGGTGGTCATGGGTTGTTGAGGCGATAGGCGCGGCGGGCGTTGGCGGCGGCGATCATGTCGGCGATGCGCTCGGCTTCCGCGGGCGGCCAGAACTCGCGGGAGATGCCGTTGTCGAGGAAGCCCGTCATCGCGTGCCGGAACAGCGTCGTGTTCAGGGCATATAGCTCGGCCAGCCCGAAGGCGTCGCTGGAGAACAGCACCGATGCGAATGGTGCCAGTTCGAGCAGTTCAGCCAAGAGGCGGTCCGCTTGGGTGCCGAGGTTGTGCAGCGCGAGGCCGACGTCGACGAAGACGTGGTCGAAGACCTGTGCCAGGTAGCCGGCCGAGCGGTGGAACGGGTAGTTGTGCAGGAGCATGACTGGGATGCCTAAGTGTGCAGTGGCCCGCAGCAGCGGGGTGAGCAGCAGTGGGTCGCAGCGGTGTAGATCGAGGTCGGGATCGCCGTAGCCGACGTGGAACTGCAGCGGCCGGTCGAGCTCGAGTGCGGTCCAGATGAGGAATCTGATCAGTGTTGGGTCGACGAGCCGGGGCGTGCCGCCCGGGTTGATCGCGGCGAGCCAGTTCGCGGCGGCGAGGCTCACCTCCGCTTCGGTGGGCCGGCTGGGGTCGAGATCGAGACCGACGCGGTAGGCCGCCACCGATTTGAATGCCACGGCCGCGGCGGCGCGTGCCTGCAAAGCCTCGCGGACGGAGTCAGCGAATGATGCCGCGTCGGTTGTCGCGATGAGCTGCTCGGCGATCGCCTCGAGGCGCGCGACCTCGTGCCCCGACGCGTGTGTGTAGGCGGCCAGCTCGCCCGGAGCGGTCACCCGGTCGGGCAGGAAACCGGTGTCGACGAGGTAGTCGGCGATCCCGGTAGCCGCGAGCATGCGGCGTGTCACCTCGTCGGCACCGAGCTCGGCGCGCCGGGTCAGGTACGCGTCGGGCGTGGCGAAGTGGGGCAGGTCGAGCAGTGGTGCGCAGATCGCGCGCACGCCGAATCCGGCCTGGGTGTCGAACAGCGACGGGTGCAGTCGCCCGGGGCCTTCGGCCTCGGTGAGCAGCGCCTCGAACTGTGGCCGGTCCAGCACGTCGCGCACGATGCCGTGGCAGTGATGGTCGACGAGCGGGACGCCGTCGAGCAGCCCGTTCACTGGGTCAGCTCCAGCGCGCGCACGAAGTCGGCGATCAGCGCGTCGGCCGGCTCGAGTCCGCAGGAGATGCGGATCAGCCCGTCGTCGATGCGTGCCGCGCGGCGTTCTTCCGGGGAGAGCGAGAAGTGCGAGGAGTTGAACGGTGTGCTGACCAGTGTCTCCACCCCGCCCAGGCTGGTGGCCTCGCAGCCGATCTGCAGGGTGCGCACGACGTGGTGTGCCCGCTGGTCCCCGCCGTCGACGGTGATGGTCAGCATGGCGCCGCCGCCGCAGCCGGGACGCAGCAGGCGGGCAGCAACGTCGGCGCGCGAGTAGTCGGGCAGCGACGGGTGGCCCACCGCCAGGATGTCGTCGCGTGTGCCGAGCGCGGCCGCCAGCGCCTGCGCCGTCGCGGTCTGGCGGGCCATGCGCACGTCGAAGGTCTGCAGCCCGCGCCAGACCAGGTACGCCTCGTAGGGGCCCAGGCTCGTGCCCAGCGTGATGACCCGCCGCTGAACCTCGGTGATGAATCCTGCGTCGGTCGACGACAGCGCCGGCGATCGCATCGGAGTGACCGTTGAGAAACTTCGTCGCCGAATGCACCACGACGTCGGCGCCAAGGCGCAGCGGCTGCACCACATACGGCGTGGCGAACGTGTTGTCGATGACGAGCCGGGCACCGGCGGCGTGAGCCAGCTCGGCCAACGCAGGCACGTCCGCCAGCTCGAGTTGCGGGTTAGACAGCGTCTCGGCGTAGACGACCCGGGTGGCCCCGCCCGTGATCTCCCGGCGCCAGCTCTCGAGATCCACGGCGTCGACCCGGCGCACGTCGATGCCCCACGTGGGCAGATCCCGTGCCAGTAGGTCGTGCGTGTCGCCGTACACCTGACGCGCCGCGACCACACGGTCGCCTGCACGCAGCAGGGTCAGGAGTGTTGTCGCGATCGCGCCCATGCCGGACGAACTCATGATCGCCGCATCGCCACCCTCGAGGTCGGCGACCTCGCGGGCAACCAGGTCGACGGTCGGGTTGCGGAAGCGGCCGTACCAGTGCTCGACCAGCCCGCCGTGCTGAATGTCCTTGTAGGCCTGGTCGTCGAGGAAGTACGTGACCGAATGGTGGATCGGCGGTACGACCGGGCGGGTGCGCGGCATGAACTCCGCGGCGCGCGCCGGACGGCCGACGCTGGGAAACTCAGACACACGCACAGGTTGCCACGCCATAGGAGTGCCGGTGGATCAGGACGAGCGGGAACGGCAGGCCGACCTCGCACGGCAGGTGCGAGACGATCTCGCAGAGCGCGGTGTGGTCGCACTCGCCACCACATGGGTCGACAACAGCGGTGTCACCCGGGTCAAGGCGGTGCCGATACAGCGCTTGGAGTACGCCGCCGCCTGGGGCATCGGCGCATCTCCTGTCTTCGACGCGTTCCTCCCCGATGACTCGATCGTGGCCGGCCGATACGCCGGCGGACCGGTCGGCGACCTGAGGCTGCACCCCGACCTCACCCGCGTCATCGTGCTCGCCGAACAGCCTGGCTGGGCATGGGCGCCGGCGGTCCGCTACCAGCAGGACGGCGTCGTCCACCCGCAAGATCAGCGCAGCACCGCTCAGGCGGCCGTTGCCGCCCTCGCCGAAGCCGGGTACACGGCGCGGATGGCCTTCGAGATCGAATGGACGCTGTCTGCCACCGAACACGACTTCACACCCGCCGCGCTCGGGCCGGCCTACGGGTACACCAGATTGATCGAACGGTCGGACTACCTGCGTGATCTGCTGATCGCACTCGACCGGCAAGGCGTGCCGGTCGACCAGATCCATCCCGAATACGGCAGCGCCCAATACGAAATCTCGGTCGCCGCCGAGGATCCCGTCGCGGCTGCCGACACCTTCGTCCTCGTACGCGAAACGATCCGCGCCCTGAGCATCCGGTACGGGCTGCGCGCATCGTTCTCGCCGAAGGTCCTGGCCGACGGTGTCGGCAACGGCGGGCACCTGCACCTGTCGATCTGGCGCGATGATGTCAACCTCTTCAGCAGCGGAACCGGCCGGTACGGGATGAGCGCCGAGGCCGAGGCATTCACCGCCGGCGTGCTCGCCCACCTACCCGCCCTGCTCGCGGTAGGCGCGCCCTCGCCCGCCAGCTACCTGCGACTCATCCCGAGTCACTGGGCCGGGCCGTTCCAGGTGTGGGGACTGGAGAACCGCGAGGCAGCACTGCGCCTGATCACCGGCTCGCCCGGCAATCCCGGCGCCGCCAACCTCGAGGTCAAAGCGCTCGACCAGGCCGCCAATCCCTACCTCGTGGCTGCCGGGCTCATCCATACCGGCCTTGCCGGCATCGCCGCCGCCGCCACATTGCCCGAACCCGTGAACGTCGACCCCGCCTCGATCCCCACCGACATCCAGGCCCAGCGAGGCATCACCCGACTGCCCGCCACCCTGCAAGCCGCCACCGACGCCTTCGAGGCCGACGACGTGCTACCAACAGCGCTCGGCGAACCCCTCACCGCCACCATCGTCGACCTACGCCGCGCCGAAGTCGCCCGGTTTGCCGACGCGACCCCGGAAGACGTCGTCACCGCCGCACGCTGGCAATACTGAGCGCACCTAACCAGGTCCGGCCCAAAGAAGACTCCGAACTCCGCCGTACAACCGGCGTGCGCAGACCCCGCCCCGCAGTCACGTGCCGTCACCGCGCAGACTCGTGCGATCGCCGATTACGCGCCGTCGGCGGAGGTGCAGGGCCCGACATCGTGTTCGGTGTTCTGCGCGCTTGATCGACCACGGTCCGCATGCCCGCAAGGGGATCCCCTTGCGGGACGACGGCTCGTGGCGCAGAACCGGCCGAACTCCTCTCGGGTGCACGCGGGCGGGTGGTCTGCCCGGCGGTGAGCCGGACGGGCCGGGTTGATGGCCTCTCGGTCACCTGGCTCGCGGCGCTAGCCTGCGGAACGTGGAGTTGATCGACGCAGCGTCGGCGGAGTTCGAACGGGTCGTACGTCAACTGCCAGCGGACTCATGGGAGCGGCCGACGCCGTCGGAGGTCTCGGTACGCGAGTTGATTGAGCACGTTGTGGTTGGGAACCGCTTCACTGCGCTGCTGCTGGCGGGCGTTGATCGCGATGAGGCTCGGACCATGCTCACAGGTGATCAGCTCGGGGATGATCCAGTCGCTGCCGTGGTTGAGTCAGCACGACGCCAAGCACAGGCGTTCGCCGCGACGCCGCCCGGGCAGCCCGTTGCGGGCCCGAACGGCAACATTCCCGCCGCTGCCTACTTGCGGTTCCGTCTCGTTGACCTGGTGGTCCACGCGTGGGACCTCCTCCGTGCCGCGCGGCTCGACGAGACCGTTGATCCGCGAATTGTTGTCGGTCTATTGAAGGTGGTCGAGCCGCACTTGGACGACATGCTCGCCTTCGGGGCGTATGGCGCAGGTCCGAGCGGCACGCTGCCTCCCGACGCTTCACCGCAGAGTCGGCTGCTCGACTGGTTCGGACGACGGCCATAGCCGACGTCACCGACCGCCCAGATGATGATCCCTATGCGGGTCCGTGTGGTCGCCTGCTTGCTGCAGTTGGCGACCGTATATCTGACCCTCCGTCGCTACGACACGGATGGTCGCCGTGGCGACGAGCACCGTGCTGCGAGGAAGCCTGCGCTCAGCGTTCAACGGAAGCGGCGGGATTGTCCAGCGAGGACGACAATCGCGCCGCGTGATCTGCAGCGTTGATCCCGTCGGGCACATCGTCGGCCCTGATGTCGACGCGTGATCGGGCGTCGACGGGTGACCTCCCAATGGCGTCGACCACGTCGGAGTCGACGGCGGACGTCCCGCGCGGCCGACGCGTCCGCGTACGCCAGGACCAGTCGGCAGGACCAGTCGGGACGCGCATCGAAGCGCTCGAACCGGCCGGTCATCCGTCGGGCGGTAGCCACACGGCAAGCGCGTCGGAGGCGGTCAGCGCGGCGAATACCCGGTCCGGCGAGGCGCTGATGACTCGGACGGCGGTGTCAGTCCGACTCATCGCGGGCGCGCCCGTAGCGCTCGTAGATCACGCGCGAGCCGAACGTCCTGGTCTCGACCAGGTCCAACGGAACGTCTTCGGTGACCGGCGGCAGGAACGGCGTGCCGCCACCGACGACGACCGGATTGCGGAACATGCGCAGCTCGTCGACCAGGCCGAGCTCGATGGCTGCCGCGGCCAGGCCGGCGCCGCCGATCGAGACGTCCTTGTCGGTCGCGTCGAGCGCCGCAGCGGCCTCCTCGGCCACCGACGCCCCGGCGAGCCGGGCGTTGCCCTGAACGCTGTCGAGCGTGCGGCTGAAGACGACCTTCGGGATAGCGCACCAGACGTCGGCGAACGCGTCCCCGAGCTCGTTGTCGCGCATCGACGGATCCGTCTCCCACACCAGCATGGTCTGGTAAAGCCTGCGGCCGCACAGATAGCCGCCGAGCTCGCGTGTCTGCGCGATGTGGAAACGAAACTGCTCCTCGTTCGGGACCGTCCACCCGAACGCGCCCGCGCGGTCGGCGATAAAGCCGTCCACCGAGACGCTCATCGAGTAGATCAGCATGGCTTCAAGCTCATCGCACCGCAGCGACGGACGATGATCGCGATGAAGCTCACCACTGAGCGTGACACCGGGCTCTCCGTCCTTCTGCAGGCTGCTCTGCCACAGCTAGTGACCGATCGCGAGACGAAAACTCATCGTCGTGGGCGGTCCAAGCGATCGTACGGCCAGTGCCGACGCCGCACCGAGAGCCCCAGAAGCGGAAGGGCCTGCGGCACTGAAACTGCAGTTCGGCCGTGTGACACGAGGGGTGCCCCCAGGCGCCCTCCCGTGTGACCCCCGCCCGGTGCCGCCGTACCACAGAGGTATGCCACTCGAACTCACCACACGCGACAACCGCGCGGGCGGCGGCAGGTGAGCTGATTGATCCAGAGCGTTCGATCCGGGCGTATATCGCGCACGCTCGATGTGCGTCCGCCGCGTTCCGGATCGAGACGGCTCCGATGCGATCCTGCTCTGGCTACGAATTGTGAACGCCGGCGCGATGCAGCTCACGACGGCGTGATCATGTGGAGCGACTGGATCGCCGATTACTGCATACCCCTTGGGTGTCGACCCGGGCCTGGTGGCGGCGTCATTTTGCGCGCCCTTCGGCGCAGCGCGTTTGGCTGGCGTGCCCGCGCGAGCTATATCTGACGGAACTTGTTCAGCGACACCCGCGAGCGTTCGGATGTCGCGGCAGTGGCTGCATGAGGCGGGGCCTTGTTCCGCCACCATCGGCAGCTTCGTTTGGAGGACATGCCTGCGCAAGCGGTTCATCGACCTGATCGCGGGTGGTTGTGCCGCTGCCCGGCGAGAGGTTGCAGCTCGCCGGGCAGTCGGCGTGTTCGTCAGTCGTCGAGCACGGCGTTCTTGAGCTGCCTGCCCAGCTCGGCCGCCACGATCGTGACCGCCGCCTCCGCGGCAGCGATCAGCAGCTTCATGAGGAAGTTCTCCATGGTGTTCACCTCCCTCGCTCAGAGAGCGTCTGGACTGGCGACCGTGGCGGGACGCCTTGCTCGTTCATCGGTGATGGTCGGCTCGGGCCTCGAGTGCGCGGATCGCAGCCGTGGCACTCCTGCCATGACCGCCCCCGAGGTGAGACCGCAGCAGGGGAATCGAGTCGACGGTGCCCGTCAGCGCAAGCTCGTGGAATGCGAGCGTGATGACCTCGTCCTTGGGCGTGTATCCCCATCCCGTCGGAATCGCGTCCGGGTTCGCCAGCGTTAGCTCGGCGATTTCGCGGATCATCTCGGGGCAACGCTCG
This sequence comes from uncultured Actinomycetota bacterium, assembly GCA_963839175.1. GTDB lineage: Bacteria > Actinomycetota > Actinomycetes > Mycobacteriales > Jatrophihabitantaceae > CAWIUB01. Next base: position 26,220 of record CAWIUB010000003.1, on the reverse strand, counting down.
CGAAGTAGCCGCAGTGAATCGACCCAGTGACGACCCCGACGGCCGCGAAGCGGCTGATGTCGATCCACTTGAGGACCGACATGAGTCCCCCGAAGTGTGACCGCCATAGCGTTCGGACCGACGGGACCGTGTTCCATGTTTCGTCCCCGCGGTGGATGGCGAACAGTGCTTCATCGATGAAACGCCACTCGGGTCCAACCGAGTGCTCATGATCACCAAGTTCGGGCAGTCGATCGACCACTTTCGCCAAGCCGCGGAGCGCTTCAAGGTGGGCAGCGACGGCATCCTGCGAGCCGAGCGACGAGATCTCAAGGTGGGTCGCGTGATGAGCCAATGCGGCCTTCAGGCGCTCATCACTATTCGGTGACGCGGCGTCCGGGATGATGCCAACCACCTGTTCAGGGAACGAGATTGGCAACGCACCGCCGCTGCACGCTACGACCGCTAGCTCGACACGCTGACCTGGAGGGAGCGCCTCGAACGTCTCGTAGTAGGGGCCGACGATCTCCTGCGGCTCATAGCGAGAGTTGAAGATGCCCTGCGCGATGACCCAGCTGTCAGGGTTGTCCGGCCCCGCGAGCACGGACTCGATGAGGCCGCGGATATGCGCGCCATCGACGGAGGGGGTGCTCTCCCCGTAGGCGGCGAGCACCTCGACCACCATGCTTTCCAGCCACACGTTGCCGCGCGGGTCAATCGCCGACATCACCTCGACCATCCGTTGGCGAGTTGCCTCGTCGAGCCGATGCGCGAGGCGGCGCGCCAGGTCCAATGCATCGAGGCGCAGGTGATATCCACCCGCCGACCAGGCCGACTGCACGACGTCGGGGGCAATCGACATCGCCGCGACTTCCGCGAGCGGAAGGACGCGCAGCATGGCCAGGTGACGCCCCCACTGGTCGGGGTCGAGCCCCTCAGACCAAAGCCTGTCGACCAGCGCCTCCGGAAAGGGATCCAGCGGCGCGGCTCCGAACATGGCCATCTGACTCAAGACGATCGCGGCCGCAGGAGCCTGCGACTCGCCTTTCGTGCTCCACCCATGGGCGTACAACGCTTCAAACGCCACAGAGATAGGCCCGCGGTGCCCTTCGCCTCGGAGTCGCTGAACCTCGTGTGACATGAAGTCGTCGGTTGCGTCGACGAGAGCGCAGATCTCATCGACGAAGCGGCCAGCGTAGAGGCTTCGCCCGGCCACGTTGAGCAAGCCCGCGTCGATGGCGGACCGCGCGAACATGCCCTCCCACTGCACCATGCTGGAGTCGAGGTCATCCGTCGGCGGGCGGAGCGTCCCTGTGGCCGTGTCGAACTCGGCGGACGAAAGCGCATGCCGCGCGTCGGCGGCGACGAGGTCAGCGACCGTACGTCGGAACTCTCCTGAGACGGCAGCGTGCAACAGGTTGGGGTCTGCCAGCTCGCGCAGCATTTCGTGGCGGCGTGTCGGTCGAGGTTCACAAGCGACCGCGAACCAAGCGAGGTCGGCGTTTCGCGGATCTCTCAGCTGATCGGCTGCGTCGGCTGCGTCCTGCGATCCAGTGACCAGTGCCTCGGCGGCGAGGTAGCGATAGAGCCGGTCATGCCGAAATCGCACGCGGTTGCTTGCCACGCTCAGCAGCTGGGACGCGAGGAGTCCGTCAACGGCAGAGGCGGACGTCCCCTCTGCCGCGCGGACGTGCTGGAGCGCCTCGGTGACGGTCATCGACACCTTGAATGACTCGTTCATCTGCGTGGCGAGAACTCGAAGTAGCCGACGCTGTTGCTCGCCTGCGCGCTGGGTGATGAACAGGTCGAAGAGATCGGACTTCGGGCTCCCCGGCGGCAGATCGCGGTGAATTTCAGCGGCGATGGACAGGTCGAAGACGTTCTCGAATGCTAGGAGATCCTCCGCCGGCTCCGCTCCATACGAGCGCAGGATCGCGGCGCGTTCATCTCGATTGGGTTCCAGCAGTGAGACGTGCAGAACGTCCGCGTCGAGGCTGCGCACGCCGCCTGCTGACGTCATCAGAACCGACACCGGGTGGCGCAGTCGGAAGACGTCAAGCTGTTCGAGGAGGTCCGCTTGAGCACGCTCCGAGCAGTCGTTTAGGCCGTCGAGGACGATCAGCGTCGGTGCGCCGGCCTGTGCGGACCTGTCAATGAACTCGACGATGGGCTCGGTCGTGAACGGCGCCGCCGCCCGCTTCAACGCAACGGGGAACCGGCCGACCTGACAGTCCCGACAAGGGACAACTAATGGCAGCCAGCCTGAGGTGGCGAGATCAACGGCGACGTGAACGGCGAGGTGACTCTTTCCGGCCCCACTCGTGCCCGTGACCACGCCTGTGTCACCTCGTCGCAGCGCCTCTGCGATCGGGCGTCGTGGATCTGCGACGAGATCGTTCGCGCCCACTCGGGTGTGAATCGGCACGAAGTCGGGGAGATCGCCCTTCGCTCGCGAAATGAACCGCATCCGGAAGTCGGCCACGGTGTCGAGAGCGAGGCGCCGTTCGCGCTCCGCCGGTGTCTCGACCGTCTCCGCGTACACCTGCATGTGGCGTGCGAAGGCATCCCAGTGTTCGATGGTCCAGGCCGGACGAGGCCCTGGGCGAGTCAGGCGGGCGACGAGGTCTCCGTACCCGACGACATCGATGTGCTGGTGACGTTCGAGAGTCGACCCGGTCGGGACGGCGGGGTGGATCAGCAAAATCGAGTCGATGTCCTTGACCGGCTTGCCCGTCGGGTGCGCTGGCACCGTTCGGCAGCGCTTCATCTCGTCGCCGACGGAGTAGGTGGCCTGCAAGGCCTGGTTGTAGTAATTGTCGAGCGGGCGCTCGGAGCCATCCTCGAGCACCTGGTGCCATGGCCCGTTGACGCCGCCGACAATCGGCCGGTGGGCGTTCAGACACTTGAGTTCAGCCTGGACCAGCCGGGAGTCCGTAACGATGAGGAGATCGACCTGGCGTTGTGTCCGGCCGGCTCGGAAGTTCGCGTGAATACGTGCGCGGACGCCTGCACGTGCCAAGTCCTCACGAAGGAGGTTCAACACCCGAAGCTCGTTCGGGCGCCGCTGAGGTTGCTCGCGAGCGCGCGCAGCTCGAAGCGGAAAAGCTCCAGCTCGACGAGACGGCTCGCGAGACGGGCCAGCCAATGAGCTGGTAACGCATCACGGCGCCGGTGGCGAGAACGGTGGAGGTGTCGTGGTCGGCGGTCGGACGGTCGTGGTCGGCGGTGGGACGGTCGGCGTCGGCGGTGGGACGGTCGGCGTCGGCGGTGGGACGGTCGGCGTCGGCGGTGGGACGGTCGGCGTCGGCGGTGGGACGGTCGGCGTGGGCTGCACGAACTGGTACGGCACCAGGGTGATCTGCTGGGTCTGCGGGAAGACGGAGCCCGCAACGGGATTCTGCGCGGCGACGGTTCCGTCCTTGGCCTTGTCCGTCGTCTGCTCGGCATCACCGATCTGCACGTTGCCCCAGCCCGCGCTGTCCAGCGTGGCCTGGGCATCGGCGATCTTCTTCCCCACGACGTTGGGCACGCCGACCTTGCCGGTCGACACCGACAGCGTCACCGTCGAGCCGGGTGCGACCTGCGAGTACGGCGCCGGGCTCTGGTCGACAACCGTGCCGGCCGCGGCTGCATTGTCGACGTCCTTGCGAACCGGCTTCAAGCCGAGCGCAGAGATCGCCGCCGCCGCCTGGGCATAGGGCTGATTGCGGTAGTCCTGCAGCCCGATGGTCGGCTTCTTGTAGGTGGTGAAGGTGATCCGGGTGTCCTTGGTTTGCTTGGAGTCCGCGGCCGGGTTCTGGGTGCAGACCTTGCCCTCGGTGACCGTCTGTGGTGCTTCGGCCGGATTCGCTCCGCACGGACCACCGTAGGTCGTCGGCGTCGCTATCGTCAGGAAACCCGCCTTCTGCAGGGCCAGCGTCGCTGCGGGCACCGTTTGGCCGATGATGTCCGGCACCGGGTAGGTCTTCGGCGTGCCGGATTTGCCGAGCGCGACGATCGCGTAAGCGGCGCCGCCGATCACCAGCAGCAGGGCCGCCACCAGGGCCACCCCGATCCACTTGCTGCGCGGGGACTCCTCCTCGCCCTCTCCTTCGGCCTCGCTGAGCGGGACGACGGGGGGCGGCGGCCCGCCGGGCGCGCGGGCGATGAACTGCGTCTTCTCGGCGTCCGTCATGATCGCTTCCGCCTCGACCGGACGGTCGGCCAGCGCCCGCTGCAGGTCGGCGCGCATCTCGGCGGTCGACTGGTAGCGATTGAGCGGGTTCTTGGCGAGCGCCTTCATCACGATCGAGTCCAGTGCGCGGGGCACCTCGGGGTTGACCGAGGAGGGCGCCGGGGCGTTCTCGCGCACGTGCTGGTAGGCGACGGCCACCGGGGAGTCGCCGGTGAACGGCGGGGCCCCGGCGACCAGCTCGTACAGCAGGCAGCCGGTCGAGTAGACGTCCGAGCGGGCATCGACCGACTCGCCGCGCGCCTGCTCAGGTGAGAGGTACTGCGCCGTGCCGATGACCGCAGCCGTCTGGGTCACCGTGGCGGCGTTGTCGGACAGCGCCCGCGCGATCCCGAAGTCCATGACCTTGACCGAGCCGTCGCGCGCGATCATGACGTTCGCCGGCTTGATGTCGCGGTGCACGATTCCGTTGCGGTGGCTGAAGTCCAGGGCGCCGCAGACCTCGGACGTGATCTCCATCGCGCGGCGGGCCGGCAGGCGTCCCTCGGTGCGCAGGATGTCGCGCAGCGTCCGTCCCTCGACGTACTCCATGACGATGAAGGGGACGGCCCCGTCCGGGCCGTGATCCTCGCCGGTGTCATAGACGGCGACAATCGCCGGGTGGTTGAGCCCAGCGGCGGCCTGCGCCTCGCGGCGGAACCGGTTCAGGAACGACTGGTCACGCGCGAGATCGGCGCGCAGCACCTTGATAGCGACATCGCGGCCAAGCCGCACGTCGCGCCCACGATGCACCTCGGCCATGCCACCGTAGCCGAGGAGCTCACCGAGCTCGTACCGGTTACCTATCAGCCGCGTTGGGGCCGTCATCGGTGAGCCTCCCTGATCCGTCCCGCTGGCGTCCCCGACCAGGGCTCATCCCGGCCCCCAGGACCGGCGGACGTGACCGGGCACATCGCCCCAGCCGCGCACCCGACCTGCTGGCGTTGCAACGCCCACCCGGTCGAACAGCGCGGGAGCTGCTCGGGTGAGGAGCGTGGAGAACGCGTGCTCGGTGCCCGCCGGCGCAGGGCGCCCATCCGCTGCCGGGTTGTGCTGACGAACACGCAGGTGTCCCCGTCGTTGGTGGGGATCAAGCCGGCGGTGGCACCGTCGCCGTACGCCCATTCGTACCCGTCGGCCAACAGGCCGCTGACGTAGCGGTAGAGCACCGCCGAGGACGACCTGCCCTGCCTGACAACGGGCGCCCGGACCAGCCCGGCCACGGTCGAGCGGACGCCGTCCGCGCCGACCGACACCGACGCGGGGAGTTCGACCGCGCGTCCGCCGCGGCCCACCGCGTGAACGCCGCGCACCCGGCCCCGCTCGTCACGCCGTAGTGCGGTCACGGTCGTCTCGTGCCGCACGTCCACGCCCGCCTCCTGCGCGGCGTTGACGAGGAGCCGGTCGAGCAGGTAGCGACGCGGCGCGAACAGCGCCTCGACGCCCGCTTTGGGCCGGATCGACACCCGCACGTTCCTGCCGTCGGCGTAATGGAACAGCGTGCTGCCGATCGCCGGGGTCCCGGCCGCGACGACCCGGTCCAGCAGTCCCCAGCGGGACAGCTGCAGCACCCCGGCGCGCATCAGCCCGTGGGTCGACAACGTGTCGCTGCCCGCACGGGACCGCTCGACCAGCGCGACCCGGACGCCCGCGTGCGCGAGCTGGACGCGCCGGCGACGCGGCCGCCCACGACCACGACGTGGTAGCCGTTCATGCCGCCGGCTGCTGGTTCGCCGTCTCACCGGCAACACGGCCGATCAGGTGACCCACGACCGCCTCGGCGTCGTGCCGGGCGCCGTCGATGAACCCCGAGTCTCGGCGGTGCTGGAACCGTTGGCCGACCACGTACACCCCAGGCGCGGCCGTGACGCCGCGGTATTGCTCGATGCTTCCGTCCGGCGCAGTCACCGGCAGCCGAAGCCAGGGGTGGTGCGGTCGGTAGCCGGTGGCGAGCAGGACGGTGCCGATCCGCTCGGCGCGCAGGTCCAGCCATGCGGGAGCGGAAGGAACATCGACAGCGCGAGGTCGCACCGAAGGCCACACCTCGCCGCCGAGTCCGGTCCGCTCGACATGATCGTCGACGGTGTCGAGAAAGCGGTGCATCCGCCGATCGGCGGCCGCGACCCTGTCCGGGAGGTCGTCGCGGAATCTAGCCCTGCCGGCGGTGACCCGCTCGAGCCGCCCGGCGAGCCGGACGCCGCCCGCCTGCAGCCCGGCCAGGTCCAGGTTCTGGGTGAGCAGCTCGGGGTCGTTGCGGCCGACCAGCTGCAGGGATGTCTCCCGACGCGCTGCCGAGGCGTCCGGTACGTCGTCGATCGTGCGGGCCAGCCGGCCGGTGCTCTCCAGCCACCAGAAGATGTCCAGTCCGCGGTAACGGCGTGGCATCCTGGTGTGCCGCCCGACGGCGAGGGCGACCGGACGGCCCGCTTGGGCGAGTTCGTCGGCTATCTGCACGCCCGACGACGACGCGCCGACGACCAGGACGCCCCCGGCCGCCAGCTGTGCCGGGTTGCGGTACTGCGCGGCGGTGACCACCTCCACCGGCCCGAGGTCGCCGGTCTGTACAGCGGAAGGCAGCTGCGGGGTGCCGTGCGGGCCGGTCGCGACTACGACGTGGCGGGTGCGCCAGGTCCCCCGGTCCGTGACGACCAGGTACGGATGACCGCACGCCCGCGGCGCGAAGGATGTCTCCTCGACGTTCGCCGACTCGACGACCGGAGCGTCGAACGACATGGCGTAGCGGTCGAGAAGGCCCACGAAGTCGCCGGCACTCGAGTACCCCTCGGGGGCGGGCGGGCGGAACTGCAGGCCAGGAAGCCTGGTCATCCAATTGGGGGTCAGCAGGTGCAGGGAGTCCCACCGTTCGGCGCGCCAGCGCTCACCGACCCGGCCGCGTTCCAGCACGACGTGCTCGTGTCTGGCGGCGGACAGCAGCCTGCTCACGGCCAGGCCGGCGTGACCGGCGCCGACCACGACGGTGTCTATGTGGGTCATGGCGCTCTCTCTCGGTTCTCAGTGGTGTCCAGGCCCAGCCGGTCCCTGGGACGAGTGGTGGACCGGGATCAGCCGGTGACCACGTCGATGACGACGGGCATCGGGTTGGTGAGCGCGTCGTACACGGCCGAGCGCTTGCGGGACTGCTCGACGAGCCACAACAACCCGACCGAGCAAGCTGCCCGACTACGCAACGACGAACGGCGGGCCACGGCGGCCGCGCGTCCGGAGCGGCTGATGGCTAGGCGCAACGGGCCAACAGCGCCACGTTAGCACACGGTGAAATCGACACCCATTCGGATCGCCGACGCTGGCTGGCGCTGGGGGTAATTGTCGCGGCGCAGTTCATGGTCGTCCTTGACGTGGCGATCGTGAACGTGGCGCTGCCGTCGATCAAGGACGATCTCGGCTTTTCGCATGACCACAATCGACACGAAGGCCGGCCGACGAGGCGAGACTCGAGGCGTTCGTCGGGCAGGCGGTCGTCGATATGGGCGCGGCTACTCGGGGCTGCTGTTGCATCCTGGCGATCGGCTTGGCCTGTACAAGGCGATGGCGGGCGCCGGGCCGATCACCTCGTCAACGCTGGCGGCACGGACCGGCACGGCGGAGCGGTACGTGCGGGAATGGCTCGGCAACCAGGCAGCCGGCGGCTACGTCGTCTACAACCCGGCGGACAGCACGTTCGAACTGCCGGCAGAGCAGGCCATGGTGGTCGCCGACGAGGACAGCCCGGTCTTCCTCGGCCGGTCTTCCTCGGCGCCCCTTCGAGAGCATCGCCTCCTGCTACGCCGACCACGACATCTTCGTGGACGCGTTCCTTACCGGCGCCGGAGTCGGCTGGCAGGAGCACGACGACCGGCTGTTCTCCGGCGTCCTGCGGCTGTTCCGTCCCGGCTACGCCGCCCATCTCGTCGACGAATGGCTCCCTGCCCTGGACGGCGTGGTGGAGAAGCGGGCGGGGCGCGAGCGTGGCGGACGTCGGGTGCGGGCTCGGCGCGTCCACGATCATCATGGCGCAGGCATTCCAGCGGTCGACGTTCATCGGCTTCGACATCCACGAGCCGTCAATCATCGCCGCCCGCGAGGCGGCTGTTGAGGCAGGCGTAGACCGGCGGGCGAGATTCGACGTCACGACCGCCAAGGAGCTTCCCGGCATCGGCTACGACCTGGTCTGCCTGTTCGACTGCCTGCACGACATGGGCGATCCGGTCGGGGCTGCCCGCCGCACCCGGCAGGCGCTGGCGCCGGACGGCACGCTGCTGCTGGTCGAGCCGCTGGCCGGCGACGGGCTGGAGCACAACCTAAACCCGGTCGGGCGAACCTTCTACGGCTTCTCCACCGTCGTGTGCACACCTGCGTCGCTGGCGCAGGAGATCGGCCTGGGGCTCGGCGCGCAGGCCGGTGAACCCCGCCTGGCCGACCTGCTGCGCGAGGCCGGGTTCACCCGCGTGCGCCGGGCGACCGAAACCCCGTTCAACCTCGTCCTGGAGGCACAGCTCTAACAGCCATAGGCGTCGCACCCATTGCCGCCAGCGCGGACTCACCCCCGCACCCGTTCCGCCCCGCCGAGGAGAACGAGGGTTCGGGCCCACTGGTAGCGGCATCCGGCGGCCTGCAGGGCGGCGGCGATCGGGTTGTCCAGCGTCACTATCAGCTCCGCGCCCAGGGCATTCATGTAGGCGACGTCGTGGCGCAGCCGTTCGATGTCCTCCAGCCGGGTACCGCCGCACAGCACGTTGTAGGCCAGGTTCAGCACATGATCGGATTCGTGATACGGCAAGTGCACCTTCAACAGGTCCAGCTCGTCGTTGATCTGTTCGACCAACCCGAGCTTGGTGACCAGCCGGTGCACCGCGGAGATCCCACCGAAGCAGGTGGCCTCACCGCTCCCGGCCACCTCGTAACCGACCTTGCCCGACGTGAGCATCGGCTTGCGCCGATCCCCCCAATGCCCCGCGCGTGTGTGCCGAGCCGCCACCGCGCGGCCTCGGCGCGTGATATTCCGCCGGCTCTGCTGATCCGCTATCTTCGTCACCCGAAAGGCCTATCGTGCAGGAGAAGTCCTAAGAGCGCTAACTCCCGCAAGATAAGGCCTTTCGCCTCATTTCAAGCCCATCCACACGGCCCGACACGCTTGCTCCAGGACTAGACGTGCGCGGCGGATGCGGTCGGCGGCGTCCTCGTTCCTGGTGAGCACGGCCGCCTCGGCCCACAGCGCGGCGTACCACGGTCGCCACATCCCGTTGTACCAGGCACGAAACTACTCCGGCGGCGCGACCAGCAGGTGCAGCGCCTGTTCGGGGTGGCCGCGGTGCAGCAGTAGCAGGGCGTCGAAGAACTCCCCGAAATGGATCTGCGACAAGGGCCGTCCCGGCGTCGCCAGGGCGGCCACGATGTCCAGCCAGGCAGCCCGGGCGTCGTCGTCTCCGCGCAGCCCGTGCACGGTCGCCGCCGCGTACGCGGCGCGGCTGAGGTTGCCGGCGCGTGGCCGTCCGGCCCGCTCCCATCCCTCACGGAACCGCTCGGCCAGCGTGAGCCCCTCGTCCCAGTCGCCGGCCAACGCGGCCACGACGATCAATCGCGCGGTGGCGAGGTGGCCTTCCTCCCGGTAGAAGGGCAGGTCCCGAACCCGCTCGGCAAGGTCTCTCGCGGCAGGCAGGTCGCCCGCGGCGATGGCGCACTCGGCGGCCATGATGAACGCATCGGCGAGCTCCAGCCCGGACACGGCCGTCAGTCGCATCGGGGCCAGCAGCTCGGTGCGCCGCAACGCACTCGCCGCCGCGGCGCGAAGCTCGCCGCGAGCCAGCTGGACGGCGGTGAGCTGGTCCAGCGCGGCGCTCTCGGTCAGCGGGTCACCGACCCGGCGGGCGAGCTCGACGGCGCGCTCGGCTAGTTCGGCGGTGACCGGATCGGTGTCTGCGCCGTTGAATGCCTCGGCGGTGAGCACGCGGGCCTCCGCGGCCGGGTCGCCGGCGGCGAGCGCCCAGGCCTCGGTGAGCAGCGTGTCCACCTCGCCGACCGGTGGCGCCGTGGCCATCAGCCCCGGCCCGCGCAGGATCAACTCGGCCGCTCGGGCCAGGTCCACGGCCGCGGCGGCTCGATCACCCGCACGTAGCGCCGCGTCGGCCGCTGCCCGACGCAGCCGCAGCGCGTCGGTGCCGAAGTGTCGGGACTCCGCGGCGCCCGCAGCGCGGTGCAGCGCGGCCGCGGCGGCACCGTCGTCCGCGGCCAGCTCGGCCGCCTGCTCGTAGCGGCCCTGTGATTCGCCGGGCATGCCGCGGGCGAAGCTCAGATCGGCCAGCATGATCGCCAACCGATACGCCTCCGCGCGGTATTCAGAATTCGTGGCCGCCCAGCTCAGCGCACCGCGCAGCTCGTCGGCAACCTGATCAAACGCCGCACGCCACGCACCGGCATCCCCGCCGGCAGGCGGGTCGAGTGCGGCGGCGACCTCCAGGCACCACCGCAGGTGACGCGACCGCGCCTGCTCCGACTCGCCGGCATCGTTCAGTCGATCTGCGCCGTACTGCCGGATCGTCTCCAAGGCCCGGTAGCGAGTCCCGCCCGGATCCGCGATCGCCACCAGAAGGCTCTGGTCGGACAGCCCGGCCAGGATGATCGGGATGACACCACGCTTCACTGGCGGCCAATCGGCGAGCACTGCCATTGCCGCGGCGGCGGTGAACGACGCCGCGAACGCCGAGACCCGGCGCAGCACCGCCTGGTCGGGTTCGTCCAGCAGCGCGTAGCTCCAGTCGAGCGTCGAGCGCAGCGAGCGATGCCGGTCGTCGATCCGCTGGCCACCGGCCAGTAGTCTTAACCGGTCCGCGAGCCCCGCCTCGATCCCGTCCAGACCGAGCGACGGGACACGGGCGGCGGCCAGCTCGATCGCCAGCGCCATGCCGTCGAGACCCCTGCACACTGCGGCGACGCGCTCCGTGTCGTCCGAGGTGAGCGTGATCCCGCCCGCTGCCGCGCGCTCGAGGAACAGCTGCACGGCGTCGCCCGGACCGCCGTCGTCCGCCTCGAGGGACAGCCCGGGCACCGGGAACACCCATTCGAACGGCACCAGCAACCTGGCTCGGCTGGTGACCAGAGCCGACAGCCCAGGGCTGCCCGCGAGCAGCCGTTCCAGCAAGCTCACCACGCCGTTCAGCAGATGCTCGCAGTTGTCCAGCACCAGCAGGGTCTGCCGGACGGCCAGCCTGCCGAGGATGGTGTCCTCCGCCGAGCGACCCTGATGCTCGCCGAGGCCGAGCGCGGCCGCGATCACGGGCGGGATCATCGACGGGTCGGTGACCGGCACCAGATCGACGAACCAGGCACCGTCGGCGAACCGATCGGCAACGTCGGCGACGACACTCAGCGTGAGGCGTGTCTTGCCGACCCCGCCCGGCCCGACGGCCGTGATGAGGCGGTGCGTAGAGCGCATCGGTCAGCGCGGCTCGTTCGGCCACCCGCCCGACGAACGACGTCAACGGCGACGGAAGCGGGGCGGCGACCGCGGCTCGCGATCCCGAGCCCGGCAAGCTCGCCGGCGCCGAATGCAGGATCCCAGCGATGACCGCCAGGGCTCGCCGATCGTCCGCTTGCAGCTTGCGCAGCAGCGAGGACACGTGACTCTCCACGGTGCGGACCGAGATGAACAGCCGGGCGGCGATCTCGGCATTCGTCAAATGCTCCGCAAGCGCGGCCAGCACCTCGGTCTCGCGGGCCGACACCCCCACCTCCGATGCCCCCCACCGATTCGCCACCTTCAGATTGTGCATCGTCGTCCGTACTCGCTTTGGCGTCTGCGAGAGCGCGGCCTGACGGAGTGCCGGCTGACCGTTCTCGGGAGGGCGCGTCACGGCTGCTGAGCACGGAAGCCCTGCCGCAGCGCTGGGTGGCATCAGCGCTGCCCTGCGCCGAGATCGACCGACGCCGACGGCGACGCGCACGGCGTATCATCCGCTGGCCCAGCGGTGACCAGACCGACAGCCAACGCGGCTGTCGCGGCCAGACCGAGCTGACACGCGCTGAAGATGCAGATGACGTTCATGTCTCCTCTTCCCCCCTTGCGATCGAGCCGACCGCCGGCCGACTCTTCGGCTGCTACGGCGACCACCCGGCCCCGGTTCACATGAACGCGGGGACCGGAGTGAGGACTGATACCGCTCAGCACCCACCGAGACTCTCGCCTGACCAGTGACTCCGAAGGGCGCGCGCCGTCAAGGTCACCCGAGCCCAACAGGCGCAGAATCCTCCATCTGCGCGTTGGAAAAGGCGGTGTGCCACTCCGGCGAGCCGCCCATATCGACGGCTCGGGTGCGCTGCTGCGGGCTTCGCGGCGATGGTGGAAGGCTGCGTCACCCCGACCCGTTCTGCATACCTATCCAGCGCCTGCCGGTTCGAGCAACGCCCCACATCTGCCGCGACGACGGCCGCCGTGATCGGGCTCATCACCGCGATGAAGATCAAACTGTGCCAACAACTTGCAGCAGAGAGCTCGACAGAGCCGTGGTCGTGTGCCGTCACCGCGAAGACGAGATTCGGCCTGCGGCGCGCCTCCACTCGCACTCCGCAGCTGTGCGGCACAGTCCCGCCAACCACTCACCAACGGGAGCCCCGATGTCGGCGAAGTTTGTGCTTATCAAGAACACCAGCGGCAAGTTCCACTTCAACCTGCTCGCCAGCAACGGCCGCGTCATCGCGACCAGCGAGCTCTACAACACGAAGGCCGCAGCGATGAACGGCATCGAGTCGATCCGCAAGAACGCCGCCGGCGCGGCGCTGGACGACAAGACCAAGTAACCAGGCGCCTGTCCCGGCCTCAACTGCCGCCGATCGAGCCCGCTTATCGGCTTCCAGCCGGCATATGCTCAGCGCACGGATGCCGACCCTATGGCGGCCACCCATGGACTCTGCTGCGCTTCCTGGGAGGGCCAGGACGCCCGGCCTCCCGCCAGCACTCGGCCCACGGTGGATACGCCGGCGCCGGTGGTCGGCACCTGCTGGGCCGCTCGGAGCGGCCCTTCCTCACGGGTGGTGGGTTATGCGAGGTCGCGCTGGTGGTCGGCCGGGGTGGCCTGCAGCAGCCAGGACAGGCAGTGCAGGATGGCCGACGGTTGGGCGTCGACGCCGTGATCACGCAGCACCTGATCGACGTCGGCTAACAGTCCGGGTGGCACGCGCAGATCGCGGATCTGTTCAGCGGGCATCTCGACTGACGCCACGCCTCATCCTGCCGCGGGTTGACGGGCACCCGTCAAGATCGCTGCGGTAGCGGTCCGATCACCTGCGGTAAGAGGGACTGCACAGCGCCGTTCATCATCTTCGGCGGGCGGACCCGTTGCCGGACCGGAGACCCACCCGCGCCGCGGTCAGTGGCGCGCGCCGCACCCCGGCACGGCAGGGCGCGTTGTGCCGGTGAGGGCGACAGCGCTGGCTGGTGGGTGTGGCAGTCTGTGCCGATGCGTCCAGGGGGGCCGGGGTGCACAGACCATGCTGCGCGGTGACGCGGCCGCGGGCCGCCCGGCCCCGCTTGCCGTCGCCGTCCTGCTGGCCGCGACGTGCGTGGCTGGCTGCACTGCTTGCGACCCGCGGCACGGGGCAGGCCGCGACCACCGCACCGCCGGCCAGCAGCACCGCCGCCGAGGCCCCGAACTCACCCATGGTGGATCCGCCGTACGGTCGGGTCGCCGAGCGCACCGCGACCGTCGAGCTGCCGGGCAGCGGCCGGAACATCTCGGAAGTCGACGCGGCGTCAGCACCGCACACGAGACGACGCTGAGACTCGTCACGGCGAGCAGTACGGCGTCGGTGCGACCGAGCGCGCCGCCCGCCAGCCCCGCGGCGTCAGCGCCGGCTCGCGAGCAATCACGGACAGCCGTCAGGTGACGCTCATCGACACCGAACCAATCCGCTCGATGACCGTCGTCGGACTAGTGGCCAACGTACTGCGGGTCTTGTGACTTTCGCCCCATGCGACCGGAGGATTGGACGAGTCACGCTGGGAAGTGAAAAGGGGTGAGCTGTCATGACCACCGTCAGCCCTGCGGAAAAGACCCTGCGCGAACGGGCCGTCCGGCGGCTCAAGAAGCGCCGCGACTTCTTCGCGCATCTGCTCATCTACGTTCTGGTGAACACGTTCCTGGTCGTCATTTGGGCGGTGACATCGAGCGGATTCTTCTGGCCGATGTTCCCCATCGTGGGCTGGGGCATCGGCGTCGTCATGAACGCCTGGGATGTCTGGCGTGGCGACGAGTTCTCAGACGAGGAGATCGCACGCGAGATCCACCGCATGACCAACGTCGACTGATCCATTCCAGCGCCGATCCGTCAACGCGGGGCGACCATGCCGATTCTGTGCGCGGATTGGCGCCCCCGCCGCCATAGCCGCCGGTTCCGTACAGCCACCGCAAGTGCCTGCTCGCCGCTGGGGCGCCTGCCGGCCGCGGCGCAACCTGAAGGCGGAGGTGGCCGATCGGTGGCACGCTTGTGCCGGGGTCATCACTGCGATGGCCCTTTGGCGGGGTGTCTCATAGGCGGCGGCGTAGCACACGAGAGTCGCGGTCGTCGAGTTCTGGCGCGTGCGCGCCACGGTTCTGGCCGAGGCGATCAGTTGATCGAGTTGGTAGGGGTCGAGAAGACGTATCGGATGGGTCGGCTGGACTATCCGGCGCTGCGCGGCGTCGACCTGGTGATCGGTGCGGGCGAGTTGGTCGCGGTGGTGGGTCCGTCGGGGAGCGGCAAGACAACGATCCTGAACTTGGTCGCGGGGATCGACCGGCCGACCGCGGGGACGGTGACGGTTGACGGTCGGCGGATCGATGTGATGAGTGAGGAGGAGTTGGCGGTCTGGCGCGGTGAGCACGTGGGCGTCGTGTTCACGGACAAAACAGATTCCACAGAATCGACGAGTACGTCTTCCGCTTCAACCGCCGACGCACACCAATGGCCGCGTTCCAGACCTTGCTCGGCTTGGGCGGCGCCCAGTCGCCGAGCACCTACCGAGAGATCACAGGCGCCGCAGCGGGAGCTAGCTTCGACCTGAACTAACCGGATGAGCCTGACTCGCCTAACGCGGGAGCGCTGTAGGGCGAAATACCCTGGACTGACGCGGTCGGTACAGGGCGGCCCCGGCCGATGCGGTGACACCTGACCGGGGCCTTGACCGGAATGGAGTCCGGCCCATGCCAACCTCACCACGAACAGCCGCCGCGCACCACTACATCGAGGCCGAGCAGGGCCTAGCTGACATCGGGAAGCTCGGCGCCGACGACGCCGAACGGCTCGTCGAAGTGTTGACCGCGCTCGCCCACGCGGTGCTCGCGATCGCTGCGACGCTCGCCCTGCCAGCTTCACCGGCCCGCGACTTCGGACAGGACTACTGACATGAGCAACATGGTCGACCTGTCGGAGGCCAGGCTCACCCGATGGCTCGGTAAGCACCCCAGCGAGGCGTTCCTCGCCGGGTACACCGACGGTCTCGTCCAGCAGCAGGAGCAGGTATTCCTGAAGTGGGTCAGTGACCAGCGGGACCGGGCCAGCACACGTACATCCCCTTCGTGCTGGTGCGGTCGATCGAAACGGCGTGCTTGGTGCCGGGCAGACTTAGGTTGTCGACCTCGCCGCCGCTGATTACCCCCTATTCACCGTGGCGTGTCTTGCTGGCCGACCTCTTTGCTGACCCAGCTCGTCTATCCGCTGGATGGCGCGGGCGCGAGACTGGCGCCGGATGGCGGCACACGTCAGCGGACGTGGCGGAAGAAGACGTGGAAGTCATCCTCGGCCTCGGCGCTGTCCCTACTTCCAGAACCGGAAGTTCCAGCCTCCTCCAACGCGGGGTGTTCCACTACCGAAGATCATTCCGCTGCCGCCTCCCGTGAAGGCGCCGATCGCGAAGCCAACCGCGAACAGGATCGCCGCGCATCGGCCGAAGCCGAGCTTTGAGCCGACCGTGATCAGCTTCCACGACATTGTTCGCGTACTGCTCAAGGATGTGCCGCGCGCCAGGAGCGTGCTGATCGAGAACGCGAGGGTAGACCGGCGCGCGGTCGGTCGTGACCTCGACCGGAGCGGGGACGAGTGTCATCGCTCGGGTGAGAGGGTCCGCGCAGCCGCGCCATCGCGGCGTTCGGAGGCCAGCACGTCGATGACCTGACCATGCTGATCGACTGCACGATAGAGGTAGACCCAGCCACCGGCGACCTTGCTGTAGGTCTCATCGACAAACCACCGATCGCCCACCGAGTGTCGGCTCGGGTGTGCCGCGTCGATGAACTCACTCGTGAACTGTCTGCACCCACCGATACACCGTCACATGATCAACCTCGATGCCACCCTCGGCGAGCAGCTCCTCCACATCGCGATAGGACGGCCGTAACGCAGATACCAGCGCACGGCAACCGCAGTCACCTCACGCGGGAAGCGATAGCCAGCCGGCGAGGACGAACCGAACCTCGAGTTGATGACCGCTTCAGTGTCTCGCACCCGTCAGGCCAGCATCAACGCAACAGCGCCACCGGATGCGGGTCAAACCCCAAACGGCAGGTGATTCACCGCACGGCCCGAACCCGCCGAAGGCTTTGAACACCTCCTCACGCCCGCATCAGATCCCGAGCCCGGGATCTCGACGAACAGGATCGAACCCGGGTCCAGTGCGGCACCCGGTCAGCTGTGTTGCGGCTGACGGTCCTCGCGCGCGTGCCGGCGCTCCTGGGCAACGAGTTCGCTGGCGTGGCGAACGTCCGTGCGGGCCCGTTCGCTCGCGTTGCGGGTCTCGAGCCAGGCGAGCTGCGATGCGTGGCTGATCTCCATCCACGCGTGCTCCGCGGCGTGCCGCACGCTCAGCCTCGTCTTGCCCTTGGTGGTCGCATCCGCTGCTTTCGCGCGCTCGGCAGCGTGCCGCTCGGCGAGCACGGCGTGCTCGTTGCCGTGCCGGGCGTAGATCTTCTCGTGCGCTGCCAGATGCCTCCGCGACATCTCAGCGTGGTCGGCCGCGTGGCGTCGTTCGACCTCGGCGTGATCAGCCGCGTGCCTGGCGGCGACGTCCACGGGTGTGTCCTCCTGCGCCATGATGATCACCTCACCTCGCGGGATGACATCGATCCGAACGCTACTCCGCTACGCATCACGAGGACGGTCCGTCGATCTCGTTGCCGTCGGCCACTGCGACGGGTTCTACCGCGACGAGGTGGGTACGACGAGACAAGACGTGGCTGGAAGGGAGGGCGGATTGACGGGCCAGTCGGGCACCACTGCCGGCGAGCTGATCGCTCGGGCGCGACGCGAGCTGGTTGAGACCGCGGAGCCGATCCGCTCTCATCGTTTCCTTGAGCGCCTGCGCAGCCGGGAGGTTGCCGGCGAGCGGCTGCGTG
The DNA here is from genome assembly GCA_963839175.1 of uncultured Actinomycetota bacterium. Lineage (GTDB taxonomy): Bacteria > Actinomycetota > Actinomycetes > Mycobacteriales > Jatrophihabitantaceae > CAWIUB01. The sequence continues at coordinate 8,673 of CAWIUB010000003.1, read as the reverse complement.
CCCTTGCCGGGGCACAGCATGCGACCGTGTCCAGCGACCGCCGGAGCTTCGCTGTGCTGGCGGCGCGCTTCCCGTCCGGGCTCGCCGGGGCGTTCTTCCTCGGCATGGCCGAAGGGGAAGGGGTAGCGCTGGACAAGCTGCGGGGCCTGGCCGACTGGCTGGGCATGACCGACGAGGAGCTGCGTGCCCACGAGCCGCATCCGGGCGCCCAGGCCTATCCGGCGTTCGTCGCCTGGCTCGCGCTCAACGGCTCGCGCGCGGATGTGGTACTCGCCTTCTCGCGAACCTCGCCGTCTGGGGGGAGAACTGCGGCACGGTCGCGACCGCGCTGCGCGAGGCCTACGGGGCGGGGGACGACGCGGTCGCGTTCTTCGACTTTTTTCGCCAGGCCAGCCGAGGACTTCGAGGCCCGCGCGCTGGAGGTCTTGGGCGAGGGACTCGCTGCGGGCGATTCACCTGCGCTCGCTCGCCGCGCGATGATCAGCACGGCGGACAGATCGGGGCCAGCGCCGGCGGCCGAGGCCCGTTCCCGTGCCTGGGGTCGCACCGCCTGCAGCCGCAGGAGGTGCGCCTGGTCGACCCGGTCCACGCATCGCCACGCCGTCGCGTCCGCCGCCACCGTGCCGAACAGCTTGGCCTGATCGCGCAACGTCGCCAGGTGCGCCCGCCCGTCCCCGCCGTCGGCGATCACGACCGCGAGATCCGCCAGCACCCGGCCGGGCAGATGCGCAGTGGGCAGGGAGGCGCTGAGCGTACGGCTGCAGAACGTGCCCGGCGCCGGCGCAACGACATTCCACAAGCTTCTCGAGGCGAACGTCAATCTCGAGGTCTTCCTTCCGGTGCGGATCTTCGACGACGAGTTCTACTCGGTGATCTGCCCCGACAACGTCGCCGCGGCCGTGGCCGCACTGGGCGACCAAGTCGTGACCACCTGACCATCGCGGTACGTACGGCACCGCGGCTCGTGCGCGAGCCAGGTCCGGCAGTCCTCGATTGCCCCGACGAGCAGGTCGTGCAGGAGCGACTCCGGGTCGGGTATGCAGGCGCGCGCGATGCCTTGCACGGCGTAGCGGACGATGGTCGGCGCCGTCTGTCGGTGGAATGCCCGGTGGGAGATCGAGAGATTGCGCGTGTAGTGGCGCGCCCACGTGGGGGCCTCAGGAGCGAGGGCGAGTGGGTCACTGCTCTCCTGGCTCAACGGCGCTCCGGGACAGCCGTCCAGGCCGGCCAGCAACCGCTCGCACGTCAGGACGGCGACAGCCATGATCTGCTGTCGTCCTTCGGCCACAACCGGCAACGCGGTCCGTGCGGCCCGCAGTGCGATCCGGAGGTCGATGTGCAGATCGGAGCCGGTCAGGCCGATCATGTCTGGGACGAGCCCAACCAGTGCCTGGCGAGCCTCGTCGGAGATGAAGTCGTTAACCTGGCGCGCGAGCTCGCCGAGCAGTGGGTGCGTGCAGGCCGGATGGTCGCTCCACTTCTCGCCCGCCAGGTAGGACGCGTACTCCATGACGCATGCGCCCATTTGTGGTCGGCGGTGCTTTCCCCGAGACAACAGCGGAAGAAAGTCAGGTGGTGACCACGCTCCGTCAACATTCCCCACCACCCCAATTCGCGAGCACTGCATACGAGTCTGCGCCCAAAGCCCGTCTTTTTGCTCCGACCGCTTCGAGCTGGGCGGATGCGGTTACCCTCCAGCGAACAGGATGAGAACCTCGAGGATCCAGCGGGCTTTGATGACACGAACTCGCATCATGAACCGCGTAACTCGGCACTTCGAAGTGCCCGTCGCCTATCCGCCCCGGCTTGCGCCGTCGGCGGCGAGCCGAGCGGAGTAGGCAACGGGCACTTCGAAGTGCCGAGTTACGCGCTTCATGATGCGAGTTCGTGTCATCAAAGCCCGCTGGATCCTCAAGTTGTTCTCGATCCTGTTGGCTGGAGGGTAACCGCATCCGCCCAGCTGAAGCGGTCGGAGCAAAAAGACGGGCTTTGGGCGCAGACTCGTATGCAGTGCTCGCGAATTGGGGTGGTGGGGAATGGTTGACGGAGCGTGGTCACCACCTGACTTCTTGCTGTTGTCTCGGGGAAAGCACCGCCGACCACAAATGGCGCATGCGTCATGGAGTACGCGTCCTACCTGGCGGGCGAGAAGTGGAGCGACCATCCGGCCTGCACGCACCCACTGCTCGGCGAGCTCGCGCGCCAGGTTAACGACTTCATCTCCGACGAGGCTCGCCAGGCACTGGTTGGGCTCGTCCCAGACATGATCGGCCTGACCGGCTCCGATCTGCACATCGACCTCCGGATCGCACTGCGGGCCGCACGGACCGCGTTGCCGGTTGTGGCCGAAGGACGACAGCAGATCATGGCTGTCGCCGTCCTGACGTGCGAGCGGTTGCTGGCCGGCCTGGACGGCTGTCCCGGAGCGCCGTTGAGCCAGGAGAGCAGTGACCCACTCGCCCTCGCTCCTGAGGCCCCCACGTGGGCGCGCCACTACACGCGCAATCTCTCGATCTCCCACCGGGCATTCCACCGACAGACGGCGCCGACCATCGTCCGCTACGCCGTGCAAGGCATCGCGCGCGCCTGCATACCCGACCCGGAGTCGCTCCTGCACGACCTGCTCGTCGGGGCAATCGAGGACTGCCGGACCTGGCTCGCGCACGAGCCGCGGTGCCGTACGTACCGCGATGGTCAGGTGGTCACGACTTGGTCGCCCAGTGCGGCCACGGCCGCGGCGACGTTGTCGGGGCAGATCACCGAGTAGAACTCGTCGTCGAAGATCCGCACCGGAAGGAAGACCTTGAGATTGACGTTCGCCTCGAGAAGCTTGTGGAATGTCGTTGCGCCGGCGCCGGGCACGTTCTGCAGCCGTACGCTCAGCGCCTCCCTGCCCACTGCGCATCTGCCCGGCCGGGTGCTGGCGGATCTCGCGGTCGTGATCGCCGACGGCGGGGACGGGCGGGCGCACCTGGCGACGTTGCGCGATCAGGCCAAGCTGTTCGGCACGGTGGCGGCGGACGCGACGGCGTGGCGATGCGTGGACCGGGTCGACCAGGCGCACCTCCTGCGGCTGCAGGCGGTGCGACCCCAGGCACGGGAACGGGCCTCGGCCGCCGGCGCTGGCCCCGATCTGTCCGCCGTGCTGATCATCGCGCGGCGAGCGAGCGCAGGTGAATCGCCGCAGCGAGTCCCTCGCCCAAGACCTCCAGCGCGCGGGCCTCGAAGTCCTCGGCTGGCCTGGCGAAAAAAGTCGAAGAACGCGACCGCGTCGTCCCCCGCCCCGTAGGCCTCGCGCAGCGCGGTCGCGACCGTGCCGCAGTTCTCCCCCCAGACGGCGAGGTTCGCGAGAAGGCGAGTACCACATCCGCGCGCGAGCCGTTGAGCGCGAGCCAGGCGACGAACGCCGGATAGGCCTGGGCGCCCGGATGCGGCTCGTGGGCACGCAGCTCCTCGTCGGTCATGCCCAGCCAGTCGGCCAGGCCCCGCAGCTTGTCCAGCGCTACCCCTTCCCCTTCGGCCATGCCGAGGAAGAACGCCCCGGCGAGCCCGGACGGGAAGCGCGCCGCCAGCACAGCGAAGCTCCGGCGGTCGCTGGACACGGTCGCATGCTGTGCCCCGGCAAGGGCACGCAGCCGCTCGCCGGCAACCTCCCGGCTGCGCAGGCGCTCAAGGAAACGATGAGAGCGGATCGGCTCCGCGGTCTCAACCAGCTCGCGTCGCGCCCGAGCGATCAGCTCGCCGGCAGTGGTGCCCGACTGGCCCGTCAATCCGCCCTCCCTTCCAGCCACGTCTTGTCTCGTCGTACCCACCTCGTCGCGGTAGAACCCGTCGCAGTGGCCGACGGCAACGAGATCGACGGACCGTCCTCGTGATGCGTAGCGGAGTAGCGTTCGGATCGATGTCATCCCGCGAGGTGAGGTGATCATCATGGCGCAGGAGGACACACCCGTGGACGTCGCCGCCAGGCACGCGGCTGATCACGCCGAGGTCGAACGACGCCACGCGGCCGACCACGCTGAGATGTCGCGGAGGCATCTGGCAGCGCACGAGAAGATCTACGCCCGGCACGGCAACGAGCACGCCGTGCTCGCCGAGCGGCACGCTGCCGAGCGCGCGAAAGCAGCGGATGCGACCACCAAGGGCAAGACGAGGCTGAGCGTGCGGCACGCCGCGGAGCACGCGTGGATGGAGATCAGCCACGCATCGCAGTCCGCCTGGCTCGAGACCCGCAACGCGAGCGAACGGGCCCGCACGGACGTTCGCCACGCCAGCGAACTCGTTGCCCAGGAGCGCCGGCACGCGCGCGAGGACCGTCAGCCGCAACACAGCTGACCGGGTGCCGCACTGGACCCGGGTTCGATCCTGTTCGTCGAGATCCCGGGCTCGGGATCTGATGCGGGCGTGAGGAGGTGTTCAAAGCCTTCGGCGGGTTCGGGCCGTGCGGTGAATCACCTGCCGTTTGGGGTTTGACCCGCATCCGGTGGCGCTGTTGCGTTGATGCTGGCCTGACGGGTGCGAGACACTGAAGCGGTCATCAACTTGAGGTTCGGTTCGTCCTCGCCGGCTGGCTATCGCTTCCCGCGTGAGGTGACTGCGGTTGCCGTGCGCTGGTATCTGCGTTACGGCCGTCCTATCGCGATGTGGAGGAGCTGCTCGCCGAGGGTGGCATCGAGGTTGATCATGTGACGGTGTATCGGTGGGTGCAGACAGTTCACGAGTGAGTTCATCGACGCGGCACACCCGAGCCGACACTCGGTGGGCGATCGGTGGTTTGTCGATGAGACCTACAGCAAGGTCGCCGGTGGCTGGGTCTACCTCTATCGTGCAGTCGATCAGCATGGTCAGGTCATCGACGTGCTGGCCTCCGAACGCCGCGATGGCGCGGCTGCGCGGACCCTCTCACCCGAGCGATGACACTCGTCCCCGCTCCGGTCGAGGTCACGACCGACCGCGCGCCGGTCTACCCTCGCGTTCTCGATCAGCACGCTCCTGGCGCGCGGCACATCCTCGAGCAGTACGCGAACAATGTCGTGGAAGCTGATCACGGTCGGCTCAAAGCTCGGCTTCGGCCGATGCGCGGCGATCCTGTTCGCGGTTGGCTTCGCGATCGGCGCCTTCACGGGAGGCGGCAGCGGAATGATCTTCGGTAGTGGAACACCCCGCGTTGGAGGAGGCTGGAACTTCCGGTTCTGGAAGTAGGGACAGCGCCGAGGCCGAGGATGACTTCCACGTCTTCTTCCGCCACGTCCGCTGACGTGTGCCGCCATCCGGCGCCAGTCTCGCGCCCGCGCCATCCAGCGGATAGACGAGCTGGGTCAGCAAAGAGGTCGGCCAGCAAGACACGCCACGGTGAATAGGGGGTAATCAGCGGCGGCGAGGTCGACAACCTAAGTCTGCCCGGCACCAAGCACGCCGTTTCGATCGACCGCACCAGCACGAAGGGGATGTACGTGTGCTGGCCCGGTCCCGCTGGTCACTGACCCACTTCAGGAATACCTGCTCCTGCTGCTGGACGAGACCGTCGGTGTACCCGGCGAGGAACGCCTCGCTGGGGTGCTTACCGAGCCATCGGGTGAGCCTGGCCTCCGACAGGTCGACCATGTTGCTCATGTCAGTAGTCCTGTCCGAAGTCGCGGGCCGGTGAAGCTGGCAGGGCGAGCGTCGCAGCGATCGCGAGCACCGCGTGGGCGAGCGCGGTCAACACTTCGACGAGCCGTTCGGCGTCGTCGGCGCCGAGCTTCCCGATGTCAGCTAGGCCCTGCTCGGCCTCGATGTAGTGGTGCGCGGCGGCTGTTCGTGGTGAGGTTGGCATGGGCCGGACTCCATTCCGGTCAAGGCCCCGGTCAGGTGTCACCGCATCGGCCGGGGCCGCCCTGTACCGACCGCGTCAGTCCAGGGTATTTCGCCCTACAGCGCTCCCGCGTTAGGCGAGTCAGGCTCATCCGGTTAGTTCAGGTCGAAGCTAGCTCCCGCTGCGGCGCCTGTGATCTCTCGGTAGGTGCTCGGCGACTGGGCGCCGCCCAAGCCGAGCAAGGTCTGGAACGCGGCCATTGGTGTGCGTCGGCGGTTGAAGCGGAAGACGTACTCGTCGATTCTGTGGAATCTGTTTTGTCCGTGAACACGACGCCCACGTGCTCACCGCGCCAGACCGCCAACTCCTCCTCACTCATCACATCGATCCGCCGACCGTCAACCGTCACCGTCCCCGCGGTCGGCCGGTCGATCCCCGCGACCAAGTTCAGGATCGTTGTCTTGCCGCTCCCCGACGGACCCACCACCGCGACCAACTCGCCCGCACCGATCACCAGGTCGACGCCGCGCAGCGCCGGATAGTCCAGCCGACCCATCCGATACGTCTTCTCGACCCCTACCAACTCGATCAACTGATCGCCTCGGCCAGAACCGTGGCGCGCACGCGCCAGAACTCGACGACCGCGACTCTCGTGTGCTACGCCGCCGCCTATGAGACACCCCGCCAAAGGGCCATCGCAGTGATGACCCCGGCACAAGCGTGCCACCGATCGGCCACCTCCGCCTTCAGGTTGCGCCGCGGCCGGCAGGCGCCCCAGCGGCGAGCAGGCACTTGCGGTGGCTGTACGGAACCGGCGGCTATGGCGGCGGGGGCGCCAATCCGCGCACAGAATCGGCATGGTCGCCCCGCGTTGACGGATCGGCGCTGGAATGGATCAGTCGACGTTGGTCATGCGGTGGATCTCGCGTGCGATCTCCTCGTCTGAGAACTCGTCGCCACGCCAGACATCCCAGGCGTTCATGACGACGCCGATGCCCCAGCCCACGATGGGGAACATCGGCCAGAAGAATCCGCTCGATGTCACCGCCCAAATGACGACCAGGAACGTGTTCACCAGAACGTAGATGAGCAGATGCGCGAAGAAGTCGCGGCGCTTCTTGAGCCGCCGGACGGCCCGTTCGCGCAGGGTCTTTTCCGCAGGGCTGACGGTGGGCATGACAGCTCACCCCTTTTCACTTCCCAGCGTGACTCGTCCAATCCTCCGGTCGCATGGGGCGAAAGTCACAAGACCCGCAGTACGTTGGCCACTAGTCCGACGACGGTCATCGAGCGGATTGGTTCGGTGTCGATGAGCGTCACCTGACGGCTGTCCGTGATTGCTCGCGAGCCGGCGCTGACGCCGCGGGGCTGGCGGGCGGCGCGCTCGGTCGCACCGACGCCGTACTGCTCGCCGTGACGAGTCTCAGCGTCGTCTCGTGTGCGGTGCTGACGCCGCGTCGACTTCCGAGATGTTCCGGCCGCTGCCCGGCAGCTCGACGGTCGCGGTGCGCTCGGCGACCCGACCGTACGGCGGATCCACCATGGGTGAGTTCGGGGCCTCGGCGGCGGTCTGCTGGCCGGCGGTGCGGTGGTCGCGGCCTCCCCGTGCCGCGGGTCGCAAGCAGTGCAGCCAGCCACGCACGTCGCGGCCAGCAGGACGGCGACGGCAAGCGGGGCCGGCGGCCCGCGGCCGCGTCACCGCGCAGCATGGTCTGTCCACCCCGGCCCCCCTGGACGCATCGGCACAGACTGCCACACCCACCGGCCAGCGCTTCGCCCTCACCGGCACAACGCGCCCTGCCGTGCCGGGGTGCGGCGCGCGCCACTGACCGCGGCGCGGGTGGGTCTCCGGTCCGGCAACGGACCCGCCCCAGAAGATGATGAACGGCGCTGTGCAGTCCCTCTTACCGCAGGTGATCGGACCGCTACCGCAGCGATCTTGACGGGTGCCCGTCAACCCGCGGCAGGATGAGGCGTGGCGTCAGTCGAGATGCCCGCTGAACAGATCCGCGATCTCGCGTGCCACCCGGACTGTTAGCCGACGTCGATCAGGTGCTGCGTGATCACGGCGTCGACGCCCAACCGTCGGCCATCCTGCACTGCCTGTCCTGGCTGCTGCAGGCCACCCCGGCCGACCACCAGCGAGACCTCGCATAACCCACCACCCGTGAGGAAGGGCCGCTCCGAGCGGCCCAGCAGGTGCCGACCACCGGCGCCGGCGTATCCACCGTGGGCCGAGTGCTGGCGGGAGGCCGGGCGTCCTGGCCCTCCCAGGAAGCGCAGCAGAGTCCATGGGTGGCCGCCATAGGGTCGGCCTCCGTGCGCTGAGCATATGCCGGCTGGAAGCCGATAAGCGGGCTCGATCGGCGGCAGTTGAGGCCGGGACAGGCGCCTGGTTACTTGGTCTTGTCGTCCAGCGCCGCGCCGGCGGCGTTCTTGCGGATCGACTCGATGCCGTTCATCGCTGCGGCCTTCGTGTTGTAGAGCTCGCTGGTCGCGATGACGCGGCCGTTGCTGGCGAGCAGGTTGAAGTGGAACTTGCCGCTGGTGTTCTTGATCAGCACAAACTTCGCCGACATCGGGGCTCCCGTTGGTGAGTGGTTGGCGGGACTGTGCCGCACGGCTGCGGAGTGCGAGTGGAGGCGCGCCGCAGGCCGAATCTCGTCTTCGCGGTGACGGCACACGACCACGGCTCTGTCGAGCTCTCTGTGCGAGTTTTTGGCACAGTTTGATCTTCATCGCGGTGATGAGCCCGATCACGGCGGCCATCGTCGCGGCAGATGTGGGGCGGTGCTCGAACCGGCAGGCGCTGGATAGGTATGCAGAACGGTCGGGGTGACGCAGCCTTCCACCATCACCGCGAAGCCCGCAGCAGCGCA
>CAWIUB010000002.1:0-172605 GCA_963839175.1 uncultured Actinomycetota bacterium | reverse complement strand
ATGAGAAGGTCGACTATTTGTCGTATGTGATGAGATCGGCGCCTCGTGTCGTTGACGAGGGCGCCGATCATTGCGCCGTCCCACGTTCCGTGAAGAAGATTTTGGACTGTCGGAATGATCGACAGTCGCAACGCACGTGCCTCGTCGATGATCGAACCGGGGTGTGCGGCGAGTGTGACGGTTCCTGCCGTGTCCGTGGTGTAGAGCACCGGGCTTATCTCGGCCAGGCGCTGGCGCCTGTAGGCAGCGTTGAGTGAATCGATGGCGCGGCCATTCGAGGATGAGATGTATCCGGCGAGGACCGGCCGCTGAGTCGCGTTGGCCGTGGCCGTGCTGGTGGCTCGTGAGCTGCCAGCGGCCCGTGTCGGTTGGGCGGCCGATGTATGCGACGAGCTTCCGGCTGTGCACGCGGACACCAATAGCGCCGAGATTAAGAAGGCCAATGACCGGGTACATAACCGCGTATGGCGCTGATCGATCGGAGCTAGCACCTCACCAGTGTGCATCCGATCGTCTCAGCTCCCAGCGTGTAAGCTAGGTGTTAGCGGTTGTGCCGAGGCATGGCCATGGCGCAAGGGCTCAATCGGGAGGGGCCGGTCGTTTGGTTAGGCTGTCTTCTCGTGCACGCCGCGATGCGGTGTCGCGTGATCTTGCGGATCAGACCGCGGAGCTCGCGGTGTTTCGTGACCCGTCTGGTCGGCGGTGGCGTCGAGTCCGTTGGATTGCCTTGATCGGGCTGGGTCTCGTTGTGGCCGCCGGGTTTTGGGTGGTGCCGCGGCTGAACGCGCCGGTTGCGTTGGATGGCCGACATCCGATCACGATCACGTCGGCGCAGACAGGTTTGCACCCGCCCGTGGTGGGTGAAGGACCGCTGATCCGTATGGCAAAGGTAGTCACCGTCGGCACGCGGCTTGAGGCCGTGGATCCTTTCACCCGCGCGCCTGTCGGCGTGCTTCCTCCTGCCGATGCGAGGAAGGCGCGCCGGGCCATCGAGGCGGGCAAGCCGCCCTATGTCATCCAACGGTTCGGCTACTCGGCCACTGCGAAGCGAACGATGTCGTTGACGTTTGACGACGGCCCGGATCCGACCTACACGCCTAAGCTGCTCAACCTGCTGGCGAAGTACCACGTTCCGGCGACGTTCTTCGTCACCGGCAAGATGGCGGTGAAGAACCCCCAGCTTGTGCGCCGAGAGGTGCGCGAGGGCCACGCTGTTGGGAATCACTCGCTCACTCACACTGACGTGTCCACCGCTTCCGCCTGGCGCACGCGTGATGAGATGGTCATCACCGACCACGTGTTGCGTGCGATTACTGGTCACTATTCGAGTTACTTCCGGCTGCCTTATGAAGGTGACGATGAGGCGTCGATTCAGGCGACGCTGAACGGTCTGCTTCGCGCACAGCGGTGGGGCTATCTGGTGGTGAGCCACGATTTCGACACCGAGGACTGGCAGTACGCGCTCCATCCGCACGGTCCCCAGATTCCGATGCCTCCGCTTGACGGTCGCAATCTGACTGTGCTGATGCATGACGGGGGAGGCTCGGGCCGGCAGAGCACAATCGATTACGTCGCCAAGCTCATTCCCGCGGCGATGAAGGCCGGCTATGTGTTCCAGACGATGCCGCAGGTACAGCCCTGGATGCAGGCGGCTAGCGGGAAGGTCAAGCCATCCGTCTGGGACCGGATCGACTTGATCCTCGTCGAAGCTGCCTACGTCTGGCCTATTGCTGCCCTGCGGGCGACGTTCCTTTATGCGATCGTCGCTGTCGTCGGTATCGGGTTCATCAACGCATGCCTCGCCCTGGGGCGCCGCCACCGGGTCAGGCGTCCGGTGGCCTCCGGTCTGCAACCGTTAGTAAGCGTGCTGATCGCGGCGTACAACGAGGAAGCGGTCATTGGTAGGACCATCCAGCGACTGCTGGAATCGACCTATCCGATCAGAGAGGTTGTCGTCGTCGACGACGGTTCTCACGATCGCACAGCGGAGATCGTCGCTGAGTCGGCGGCCGCTGACCCGCGCGTGTGCCTCGTGGGCCAGGCCAACGGCGGCAAGTGGAGCGCGCTGAACAACGGCCTGGCCCGAGTGACCAGCGAAATCGTGGTGACGTTGGACGCAGACACCGTGTTTCACGCCGAAACAGTCGCCCATCTGGTCCGCCCGTTCGCCTTGGAGGGTGCAGAGGATCTGGCAGCCGTGGCCGGAGTGATCCGCGTCGGCAATCGACGTCGCAATCTGCTGACCCGTTGGCAGGCGCTCGAGTACCTGACTCAGATTGGTGTCGAGCGTGCCGCGCAGGACGTATTGGGGGCGATCATGGTCGTGCCCGGCGCGTGCGCCGCTTGGCGGCGCAGCGCCGTGCTGGCCGTCGGCGGCTACTCCCACGCGACGCTCGCCGAGGATGCCGATCTCACGCTCGCTCTTCATGAGGCCGGTTACCGCGTCGGTCAGGCCGACGACGCGATCGCCGATACCGAAGCCCCGGAGGACGTCGACGCCCTGCTGGCTCAGCGGACCCGCTGGATGTTTGGCACGCTGCAGTCGGTCTTCCGGCATCGTCACATGCTCTTCCGTCCGCGCTACCGCTGGCTAGGAATGGTCGTTCTGCCGCTCTACACGCTGTCGGTGCTGCTGCCGATCATCCTTCTGCCGTTCGTGACCGTGATGGCCGTTCTCACGGTAATCAGCCAGGGCTGGGGCGTGCTCGGGCTGTACTTCGCGCTTTTCCTCGCCGCAAACATCGCCTATGCCGCTGTGGCCGTGCACCTGATGCACGAAAAGTTCACCCATCTGCTCATGGTGCCGATCTACCGAATCGTCTACGAACCGCTGCGTGCCTATCTGCTCTACAGCAGCGCGTCTGTCGCGATCAAGGGCGTGCGCATGGGTTGGCGCAAGCTGCAGCGCACGGGATCACTCGACGATCCGCCGGTCGCGGGCCGGCCACAACCTGCTCCCGTCCCGGCCGACTCGAGCTAGCAACGGGCCACCATCGTTCCGACCGCCCAACCGCACGGAAGAGCAGCAATGCCAACCCCCATGAACACCTCCTCGACACCGGCTCGAAGCGCCGACGGCGCCGCGGACGACCGCCTCGCAGCACAAACGGGCGCCGGTCCGCGCTCGTCCACGTCGACGGTCCCGCCGCCGATAGGCGAGGGTCGAGACCGCTACATCGATGCCCTTCGGGCACTGGCCCTGGTCCGCATAGTGACCTATCACCAATTCGGCTGGCACTGGCTGCCGCTCGCATATCCGTCGATCGGCATCCTGTTCGCCCTGGCCGGCGCACTCGTCGCCCGCTCCCTAACGCGAGCGCGAGGAAACTACTGGACGGTGCTCGCGAGGAGAACGCGTCGGCTCCTGCCGCCGTTGTGGATGTTCGGCCTGGTGATCATCCCGGTAATGGTCCTGCACGGCTGGACGGCGACCACCGCGGGCGGAGGCGACCCGCTGCGACACTGGCGGCTGATGCTCTTCTGGCTGCTGCCGCTGGCCAACCCGCCTGGCAGCGATTGGGGCTACGACTTCGTCCTGCCACTGTGGTACATCCGCTGCTACCTCTGGCTGCTCCTGCTCTCACCCGCCCTACTGTTCCTTTTCCGCCGCTGGCCGAAACGAGTCATCGCGGTGCCACTGGCCATCGTGGCCGCATCCACCTTCGGCATCATCGACCTGTCCAACGGCCGCGGCGCTGACGCCTTGCTCGATGTCGGGATCTACGGGGCCTGCTGGATGCTCGGCTTCGCTCACCAGGACGGCCGTATCCGAACCATCCGCACATCGGTCATCGTCCCCATCGGTGTCGTCCTGCTCGCCGGCGGAATCACATGGGCGATCACCCACCAGACCGATACCGGTTGGGACATCGACAACATCCCGCTGGCCGTCACCATGTATTCCCTTGGCGCAGTCCTGATGCTATTGCGGTTCTACCCGTCGCTGGAATGGATGTCGCGGTTCCCGGCCCTCGACAAGACCCTGATGATGATCAGCAGCCGGGCTATGACGATATTCCTGTGGCACAACCTCGCCATCTTCCTGGCCGTGCCAGTCCTCGACTCGAACCGCGTCACCGCGCTAGCCGACAGCGACACGCCGGCAGGAAGCCTCGCTCGATACGCCACCACCTGGCTTCTCACGATCGCGGCGACCTTCCTGTTCGGGTGGGTCGAGGATCTGGCCGCCCGGCGCCCACCAAAGTTCAACCCCTGGCCCCGAGCCGCACGCGGAACCGAACCCACGCCCTCGTCAGCTGCCGTCCCGCGATTCGCCGGCATGCCTCTACGCAAGCATCCGATACTCCTGGCCTGCGCCGTCATCACTGCGGCCGCCTTTGCCACCGGCATACTGCTCTGGCCGTGGAATCACGAGCCGCATCGAAGCACCGCAAACTCCATCGGCAGGGCCGTGACTCCGTACCCGGGCCCGACCACGGCCACCAGGTCACCCCAGCCAACTACACCCACGAGGCCCGACCCCTCAACCTCCGGCGGTCCTGGCGGGGACGCACCGACGACACCGTCCAGATTCCCTCAAGGCCCGCAGGCGCCTCCGCCGGCAAGCCCCTTCCCCCAGAGCCAGCCATCCCCTGTCACCAGGGGACCCAGCGCTGCCACACCTCGACCCGGCACTCCCACGACCTCGGTAGGGGCGGTTGCCCCCGGTCCCGCGTCGAGCAGCCCTCCCGCGTCGAGCAGCCCTCCCGCGTCGAGCAGCCCTCCCGCGTCGAGCAGCCCCGCCGCGGCGCCCTCAGCCACCATCACCTCACCCACCCCGACGTCGGTCCCGACACCATCTCCGACGCAGACGGCACCGGGCCCGACTGGGACGAGCTCACCCGCCGCGCCGGCGGCGAGGCCCTCACCGTAAGACGGCGGGTGCCTGAACGTGGACTGTCGGGCAACGGATCCCCGATGCACGAGTCTGCGTCAGCGTCTCCCAGACTTCAGCTCGCTTCATCGCAAGTGCGATACGCCGGATCATCGACGGTTAAGGAGGAAGCACAATGTGCGGCATCGTTGGTTACGTGGGTCAGCAGGACGCGGTTCCGTTGCTACTGGACGGCCTGGCGCGACTGGAGTACCGAGGGTACGACTCGGCCGGGATCGCGGTGATCGCTGGTGATCAGGCGAAGGTCCATAAGAAAGCAGGGCGCGTGCGCGACCTGCGTAGCAGCCTGCCAGAAAGGCTCGCCGGCGCAACGGGCATCGGGCACACCCGGTGGGCCACGCACGGGCTGGCCAGTGATGCGAACGCGCACCCGCACCGTTCCTTCGATGGCCACATCTGCGTGGTCCACAACGGCATCATCGACAACGCGGCCGCGCTACGGGCGGAGCTGTCCGCAGCCGCGATCGAACCCGTCTCTGATACCGATAGCGAGGTTCTCGCGCACCTCATCGCCAAGTCGACAGCCGACACACTCGAAGGCGCCGTACTGGAGGCTGTGAACCGTATCGAGGGCACATATGGCCTCGCCGTCCTTGACGAGCGACATCCCGAGAGAGTCGTCCTGGCACGGAGCGGGTCCCCGCTAACGCCGATTTTCACGCAGCGAATCAACCCTCAGTTTCGGGTTGGTCATGCGAACTGGTAGCGGATGGTGCGGCCGCCGAGCCAGGGGATTTTGGTGTCGGGTAGGTCGGCTTGGCGGAGGACGGGTGAGTAGGTGCGCCGGTCGAGGCGGGCGACGATCTGGTTGCGGCGCTGGATGATGTGCCCGCCGGTGGACAGGAAGCGGCGTTGCAGGGTGTCGGGGGTGGCGGTGGCGTAGCCGGGGATGCGGCGGCGCAGGGCGGCGCATGCGGTGTGGGCCAGGACGGTGAGCACGACGTCGAGGTCGATGTTGAGGGCGACGGCGCCGGCGAGGGAGTCCAGGTGGAAGGAGCGGATCGCCTCGGCCAGGCGTTGTTCGATGTTCATCCGCCGGGCGTAGGTCTCGATGAGCTGTTTGGCGGGCATGGATTGTCGGTTGGTGATCGGGATGGTGGGTTCGTCGTGGCCCAGGCCTGCGACGGCGAGTTGCCGCAGCGTGCCGGGGTAGGTCGATAGTTTCGCGGCCGGGTCGTCGATCACCCGGACGCGGCGGGTTGTGCCGCCGGCGCGGGCCACGGTCAGGTTCGTCCAGGCGCTGGCCGGTTGCGCGTGCAGGTGCGCGGTGAGTTTGGGGGTGCGGGCGCGCAGGGTGATGAACCCGATGCCGCGCTCGGTCAGTTCGCCGAGCTGGGTTTGGGTGGTGACCTTGGAGTCCATGACCAGCAGCGCCGGGTGTGTGCCGGTGACGGTGCGCCAGTGCTCGGCGAAGGTGAGGACCTCGTTGTTCTGGGTGGCTTTGGCGAGGTCGGCGTTAGCGTAGAGCAGGGCGTGGGAGTCGGCGTCTTCGGCGAAGAAGGTCAGCACGCTGCGGGTGCGTTGGGAACGTGAGGGCACGTAGTGCTTTTCCAGGGCGGCGTCCTGGCCCGGCCCCAGTGCATGACGGCGTGGAAGTCGAGGTTGAGCACCTCGCCGGTGGCCAGGCCCGCGGCGAGGGCGGCCTGGTCCAGCGCGGTCAGGAACTTCTTCTGCTTGGCGTGGGCCAGCCGGTAGGAGTACGTGGTCAGCGCGGTGGTCTTGGGCAGCGCGGTGAGCCCGGCGAACAGGGCGGCGCCGGGGTCGGCGGCCAGATCGTGCACGTGCGAGACCCGCCGGGTGGCGGTCAGTTTCACCGCCAGCAGGCTGAGCAGGTAGCTGATCGCGGGGATGTCGCGAGTGCCGGGGTAGCCGGCGGCGGCGACCAGCGCGGGCAGGTCCAGGGCGAGCAGGTCGGGCAGCACCAGCAGCAGCCCGGCCATCCGGGTGGGCGCGTCGGCGGGCAGTGCGGCGTAGTCCTCGCTGCTCAGTGCGCGGGCCCGGGGCAGCACGTCGCGGCGCGGGCCGCCGCGCTCGGCCTCGGGGCGCCGCCAGATCCGGGGCAGCCCGGCCTCGGCGATCACCTCCGATATCCCGGTGCGGTTCAACCCGATGCCTTCTGCGGCCAGCGCGCCGGCGATCTCGTCGATGGAGTACCCCTGCGCGCGCAGGGCTGACCTACCCCCGGCGTGTCGCCGCACTCGACAGGTGATCACACCAAACAGCCGTGAATAACAGCGATGTAGTTCACTGGTCGTTCGTGATGATGCACGGCGCCATCGTTCACGCTCACCGCCGTCGACCGCAACGCCAGCAGGAAAGCTCTCCGCCAGCCAGCGAAATGCCTACACCGCTTCGCGGCCTGTCGCCGCTCGCCCCGACCCAACGCCTACCAGACAGCGCATCCAAACCATCGTCGCGCCACGAACGCGTCCACGCCAACCCGATGATCAAGCAAAACCCGCTCCGCGAAAATCGGCGCTAATAATCGGCGTGGGTACCGGTGAGACGCACGTGGCCAGTGACCTAGCCGCGATCATCAGGCATACCTCTGCAGTCGTCCATCTCGAGGACGGAGAGTTCGCCACGATCACCGCGTCCGGCTTCACCACCTACACCCGCGACGGGGCGAACACCTCCAAGGTCCCAACTGACGCGAACACCAGTCACGGTAGCTACGAGCTGACCGGGTACGCGCACTACATGCGCAAGGAGTACCTGCAGCAGCCCACCTCAGCCCAGAGTGTTCTGCGGGGTCGCCTGGATGATCGCCTCGGCACGTCACGACTCGACGGGCTCAACCTCGACGCTCGGGCGAACCGGTCCATTACCAGAGTCAAGATCATCGGCTGCGGCTCGGCATACTACGTCGGTCAGATGGGAGCCCAGATGATCGAGGAACTCGCCCGTATTCCCGCCGATGCCGAGGCCGCCGATCTTGGAACCAGATTCCCGTGATCGCTGGCACCCGCTCCGCCGGTCGCACGCAAGCCGCTCAGGCGTACCGGCTGCTGCGCACTGTGCTGGGCTCCGCTGTCCGCAAGCGCCGGGTACGCACTGAACACGCTGTTGCAGAACTGAGGTTCCCCCCGTTGGCAGGACACCCAAGGCCGTGAAGAACCGTATGCATCTCGACCTGCAAGTCGGCAGTAGCCGTGGTCAACCGTGGGACGTGCGATGGCGGCGGGTCACCGCCGCAGTCGAGCGGCGGTCTGCCGCCGGCGCCACGGTGATCGGCAAGGTGTCCCAGGGTGGTCAACCGGACCATGTCGTGATGGCTGACCCGGAAGGAAACGAATTCGGCGTGGTCTGACGCGGCGCCCACTGCGACAACGAGGGAGCAACCGCAATTCCCGCTGTCGGCGCGTAGCGTCCGACCATGCCGACCACCCCGCTGTCGGCGCGTAGCGTCCGACCATCAGCGTAAGTCGTTTTGCGTCAAGAGTTTGGTCGGTGCCTCGTAATGAAGCCTCGATCGCGATCGTGAGGAGTAGATGTATGCCCCTTCGCCTCGTCGCGATCGGCGACAGCACTGTTGAGGGTCTTGAGGACCCCGGCCCGGACGGGGTTTACCTCGGTTGGGCTGATAGGTTCGCTGGCCACCTAGACGCGATCCATCCTGGCCTTCTCTACGCCAACCTCGCGGTGCGCGGGCAGACGGCGCGCGCGGGTCGCGAAACGCAGCTGCAACCGGCGCTGGCCTTGGCGCCTGACTTCGCCGTGGTCGTGGCTGGCGTCAACGACGTGCTGCGACCCAGGCTCGACCGCGCCGCGCTCTGCGATGACCTGCACACGATGCACGCCAAGCTGGCCGCGACCGGCGCCCGGGTCCTCACCCTCACGATGCCGGACATGGCCCGGGTGGCGCCGCTGGCGGTCGTCCTGCGCCGGCGACTACAGTTCCTGAACTCGGTCACCTACCAGTGTCGTGACCGCTACGGCTCGATCATCGTCGACCTCGCCTCGGTGCCCGCCGCGAGCCATCCCGCGTTGTGGCACACCGACCGGTTGCACGCCAACAGCGAGGGGCACCGCCGCATCGCCGCCGGGCTGGTCGAGGCGCTGGGGTACGAGGCGGAGGACTGGCGGGCGGACCCGGCGCCGGCGGCGCAGCCCACCCACGCGCGCGTCGCCCTCAACGAGGCCGCCTGGGCCGGCTCGCACCTGCTGCCCTGGGCCTGGGACATCTGCGCGGGCACTCCTCGGGCGACGCCGCCGCCGCCTGCAAGCGCCCGAAGCTGTCGCCGGTGAACTTACGGATTCGCGTACGTGTGACGGGCTGTGGACGCCGGGACCTGCGCAAACATAGGCACGGACTGCGTGACTAACTGCGTGACAACCGGTGCGAACAACCACGTACCGCAGCAGACGCCGACGGTCGAGAAACCCTTGCAGCAGCAGGGTTGAGGCGGTCGTTTGCGGGCATCGTCTGTGCTTCGGGACGAAGAGGCCGTGGGTTCAAATCCCGCCACCCCGACAACGGCCATACCAAATGTTCGATGTTTGAACCTCTCTACAGATACTGCGCGGTAAGCATCTCAACCTCTTCCAGCACATTGGCAAATCCGTTCGGCCGACAACCAAAGCCTCAGAGAACGCCAGCGCGGCGACGCCTACCTCACCAGCTTCCTGACGCATGGAGACATGCCCGAATAGCGGACGAATACCGAGTCGACCAAATGGGTCCGCGTGTCGAGTGCGTCAGGCAGTGCTTGGGGTGCCGACATTCGTAGCGGTGGGAGCCAGTTGGGGAAGTAGATCGCAAGGAAGTTGTGCACGATGTGCAGCGCCTGCTCTGGGGGGATCTCGGCGTTGGGATCGGACGGTAGTCCCTCGATCTGGATGTTGTGCTGCTCGGCGTAGGCCCGTATTCCTTCGAAGGCGGCTTTGCCCAGGGTGGACAGGCTTTTGCCCAGGCCCAGCGCGTCCTGGATGTACTGGGGCTCCGGGCGCGGGTCGGCGACTGGCCAGGTGCTCGGGTCTCGGGGGGTGTCGAGGGTGAAGGCGTGGGAGAAGGTGCGAGCGGCTGCGTCGCGCAGCGAGGGGGTCTCCCAATGCCCAGTTTCTCGCGCAGTGTGGGCGATCAGTGAGGTGTGGGGTGCTCCTGGTTGAACACCTCACCTTCGGCCACCCAGGGTGAGACCAGGATGGCGGGCACCCGGTAGCCGGACCGGTCGAACTTGAACCCGAGTTGCGCTGGCGCAGCAGCTGGGTCCGGCGGCGGCACCGGGCCGGGCGGACCGTGGTCGTAGGTGCCGCCCGGTTCGTCCCAGCCGATGAGCAGGCTCGTGTTCCAGACGTTGGACCCGGTCGGGGACTGCGTCGACTTGTAGGCGTTGTAGATGCGTGCCAGGAACGCATCTCCGTCCAGAATCGAGGACGGCGGATCAACACCGGACCACAATGCCGTGCCCGAGGGCACGCGAGACGGCCGGGTGGTAATCCCCGTGACCCAGGATCAGGCACGGCTCGATGAAGGAGAAGTCGGGCAGATCCGCGTTGGCGGCATCGGCTTCAAATTGGGCGAACGGCACGAAATGCGTGTCGAACCGGTCCTTGAGTCGCGGGAAGTGGATCAAACCGGTGGCTGAGAACCGGTCCGGCTCGCCGACGTAGACCTTCCACGTCTTGCCGTGCTGCTCGAGCCGGTTGAAGATCGTTTCGGCGGTGTTCTGCATCCAGTTCTTGACCGGCGAGTTCACCACGAACCCCGACGCCGTCGCCGCGGTCCAGAACGACCGGTTGGTGAACGGCTGCGACGGCACCTCGCAAAACCAGTGATCGAACACGCCGAACCCGCGCGCCAGCCCGCTCAACACTGGGATCTGTTGCGGGGTGAAGCCGGTCATCACCTGCGAGTACTCCTCGCAGGTGGGTTGACGGCCCAACTCCGCGGTCAACGTGTTGATGTAGTCGGTGACGAACCCGTCCATCGTCGGTGTCTGACCAGGCTCGGGAGCGTTGTAGGGGGCCGAGATCTCCCCGCCGAGCTTGAAGCGGTTCGCCTCGTTGAGGATGTTGAACAGCTGGGTGTTGGTGTGCGGATACTCCTCCCCCGTGTCCGGGTTGGGGCTATCCATGTCCGTGGCAACCGTGTACGGCACCACCTTGCGCTCGGCACCATGCTCGGCCCACTCCGGAATCGGATTCGTAAGGTTCTTGCCGATCACACCCTCAAACGCCTTGCCGTCCTCCGGCCCATACAGCCGGCCCAGCACGTTGTCCAGCGACCGATTCTCGAACACAACGACAACCACATGATCGAGCGCGTTGTCCTTGCTCTGAATCGCCATCCCGGACCTCAGATCTCTCGACGGAGCGCCTGTGCGGCCACAAACCGCCGTACTACTCGGCAGCCGATGTCTAACTCATCGGGCTGAATCTAGGCAAGTTGCGCCGCAGATAAGTCACCCGCAAGGATGATCCACACTGGGTGACCGGACATCCGGCATCAAGACCGACGGCGCCGCCGTGTACTCCCGCCTCAACGACGTTCAACTCAGGGCATGCTGCAAGTACTCGCTCGTGGAACTCCGACGACTCGGGCTGGTCGGTCCATAATCGACCCCACCACTCGCAGACAAAGGCCGGTGCCAATTGACAATCGACCTGTCCGCTCAGGCCGCACTGCGGACCGGTCGTCCCCTCTATGCCGCTGTCAGCGATCGAAGTTATCTGACTCTATGCCGTGGACGGGGCGCCGGACGTCGTGGCGATCACAGCGACTTGCTCCGACCCACCAAGCCAGCTCGCTGCAAGACGTGCCAGACGGCACCAGGGCTTCGGCCCACCTGGACAGCAATCTCGGTCTGAGGCATTCCCTGGCCGTAGAGCTCGACGGCCCGTGCGACGTCGGCAGCGCTCAGCCGTGGGTACCGGACGGATACGTCAGCTACTCGCAGGAGAGTCAGCACGGTGCTCTTCGCCACGCCGTAGCGCCGGCCAAGCTCCGCTGCCGGGGTCCCCGCGGCATACTCGGCAACCAGCTGCTGGATCGACTCAGCGGGCAGCCGTTTGGCAATCCGGTGCTGGCGGTGCCGAGGGGACCTCCGGCACGCCCTCCGGGCTGGCACCCCGGCCGCCAGGTATGTCCGCACGGCAAGGTTCAATTTGTATCCCCTCAGGCCGACCAATGTTTCCGGGCCCTCCGCGGGCTATAGATGATCTTCTCGGGCCGGGTACAGCAGCAAAGTACAGCAGTCGGCGACGGTCGCGATAGTGCGCGCGAGGCCCGTGTCCGCTCGTATGAGGCGTCGTGCGCAGGCGCGCAGGCGGAGGCCAGACACCGTTGGCCGCGGTGACGGCGACCAGACCCAAGCCGCGGACGCCATTGGACGTTGCTTACCGTCGATCAGCGTCCCGGACGCCGCGAGGCGGTGCAGCGGGCAATCTTGAGCGGCCATGAGCGGCGCATCTTGACGCGCGTATCCTTCGATATCGCGCACCCCTCGCGCGCGTAGCGTCCGCGCACGGATCGATCTGTATGTCGACTCAACCCGACTCGGGCCAGATCCGGCGCGCTTCTTCAGCGTTGATTCGTGCTACTCAAATCCCCTCGACTATGCGTATGTCCCTGCGGGCACCGTCGCCCAGTGCGCGGAGCGCCTCTTGGTATCCGGAACTGTTGTACGCGTCCACAGCGGCCTCGACGGTGTCGAACTCGATGATCGTCGTGCGCAGAGCCGTCCCGCCCTCGAAAACGTGTGCCGGGTTGCCGCGCGCCAGGAAGCGTCCACCCGCTGCGCGCATGGCCGGGCCGGCCAGTTCGACATAACGAGCCAGCTTGGCCTCGTTGCTAATGTCGATGAACGTGTTGATCCAGTACGGCGTCATGGACACCTCCTGTCGTGATTCCACTTCCCGGGCGAGCGATCGGGGCTCGTTTAACACCCTCGGAGCCTAAGTAGAGCGCTTCTGCTTCTAACCATGGACGATCTCGCGCTGCCACTGGCCGCGTGGTTGGCAGTGCAGACGCCAGTAGTGCTCGGCGATGTCATCCGGATCGAAGACCGTCCCCGGCTCGACCGTGCCGGCCACGGTGACTACGGCGAAGTGCACGCCGGCCTGGCCGTACTGCTTGTCCAGCAGCGAGACGAGCGTGCGCACCCCGGCCTTGCCCAGCGAGAGGCTTGTGTACTGCGGGTCCGGCTCAGGCATGCCGCTGGTGACGAGGAACGAGCCGCCGCCGCGTTGCGCCATTGCCGGCGCCAGGTGCGCGGCGGCGGTGATCGCACCAACGACGTTCACCGCCCACGCCGCTTGGTGTCTCTGCACCGACAGCTCGCCCGGCGCGTCATGCTGGACGACCGCGGCGTTGTAGACGACGGCCTCCGGGACACCGAACGTTGCGTTCGAGGTGTCCAGCGCCGCCACCAGGGCCGCCTCGTCGGCGACGTCGGCGGTCCAGGTCAAGGTCGCCACGCCGTACGGCTCGAGCGTCTCGGCCACGGCGTGCACCGTCTTCGTCGTGCGAGCGATGAGCGCAACCGGCAAGCCCTCGCTCGCGAACCGCCGAGCCACCGAACCGCCGATACCCGGTCCGGCCCCGATCACGACCAGAGGTGCTCTTCGCTGTCTCACGTCCACCACGGCAAAGTCTCACATGATGTGAGGGTCAACCCCGTCGGAGGACATCGAAGGACGAGGTGTGGATCGGACCGGTCGCGGGCGACCGGGGCCAGTGAGCCGTGCGGATCACCTACGACCGCGACACCAACGCGGCCTACATCCACCTCACCGACACGTCGACGTCGCTGGGGACTGAGTCTTGATCCGACACGAAGCCGGGAGCGGACCGATCGGGCTTGAATCGCAGGTTATGCCGCGTGAAGTACCCGCAGAGTTGCAGATAATCCTCCACGACCTGCTCAAGGACGTCTTCTTTCATGGGCGGCATCTTCTCGCCGGACGAGGATCGAAGTCCATTCAACGCGGCTGGAGCGTGTGCGCGCACGCTACGCGGCATAGCCGACGACTAGCACGGCTACCGCGTCGTCTCAGTGGGCTTCGAGTGGGATATTCGTCGGATCGCCATCCCAGTCGTCGGCTGGATGTGCACCGGTGAAGGTGGTCTGGGAACCGATCTCGATTCGGCTGATGATCGAGATGCCGATGAGGTCACCGACCATGCGTTCCAGTTCGGCTCCGCGCTGGTTGACTTCGTCGAATGCGGGCATCTGCTCGTGGCCGTGGACTAGCTGGCTTCGAAGGTCGTAGCACCTCGCCAGGAACTTGGGTGCGGATTCCTGCATGTAGAGCCGGTCGCCGAGTGTGGACGCGAGGCTGCGGGCTGCTTGGCTGATGGACTGCTTCCGCAGCCACGACAGGCTCCCAAGCATGGAGTCTCTCTCGCTCCTCGGCAGAACAGACGCCCTAACCGTTGCGGCCAACTGCTCGACGACTGCCAGCGATTCAGGTGCTCGCGGTTGCGGATCGAGTAGGAGTTCGACAGCTGACATGAGCGTGACCAGCCGAGCGTCAGGCTTCTGTCCAACTATTCGTCACCGACGGCGCCGGCCTCCCCGCAGCGGTCGTGCCCGTCAGCCCACGCGGCAGCGGTGACGCCCGAGTCCGCCTCCTCGCGGCCCACCCGAGCTCGACCTACATCCGCCAACTCACGGACGACCTAGCGCCACACCGCGTCGTGCCGGCTCTAGAACGCGAGTTCATGGCAACGCATAGCACGCTGGTGGCGGGCGCCGACATACTTCCCGCCGAGGATCCGCTGGCTAAACAAGCCTATGCCCGGCAGCCGGACTGATACGGATCGAGAGTGTGCCAAAGGTTCACCTTGGCCATACTGAAGCGGACCCGGCGACCATCACTCTGCTGCCGCTCGCCGAAATTCCTCAGAGTTGCTAGATCATCTTCCTCAGGGCTGGCGGTGTTCAGCGTAGCGGTTCAGGTGCGCATGGCCGCTCCATTCGTGGTGGTGGTCAGGTCTTGGATCGCGACTGGCTCGTCGCAGTGTGGGCAGCTGCCCCCGGTGCCCAGTCGGCGGCAAGGTCGGTTGCAGTCGGAGCACCATTGCTCGCCGAGGTAACGCTGTTCGCATTCCCGGCAGATGTAGACGGTGTTGACGCGCCGAGGGGCGAGGGCTGGCATCTGGGCTGGTTCGGTGTTGTGGTGGCGGCGCCGGTGGGCGATCTGACGGCACGCGTTGGTGCAGTACCGCTGCCGACGGACGGGGGTGAAGCGGTTGCCGCAGATCGGGCAGGGGCTGGTTGTCGTCTCGTTGTCGTCTCGCGACCGGTGTTCAGGCATGGGTGACCTCGGGTGTGTTGACGTGGGCGGCCGCGGCGGGGACGAGGACGCTGATCACGGCGAGTGGCTGTCGGCAGTGTGGGCAGCGGTGCTGCCCACCGTGGGTCGGGACTGCGTCGCGGGACGCAGTCGCGACGACGACGGAGTCGGTGAGGATGCCGAGGTCCGGGTCGGGTGTTGGGTTGTGCTGGCGGCGGGTCCAGGCGATCTTGCGGCAGGCGTCGCTGCAGTAGCGCCGCCGCGATGCCCGCCCGGTGGGGGTGGGCATCGCGGTGCCGCACTGCGCGCAGGCGATCACGACGACGTGGCGGCGTTGATGGCCGCACGGAGTTGTTCGGTGCGTTGCTGGTGGGCCCGCATCCGGTAGGACGGCCCGTCGATCGCGACCACGACGCCGCGATGCAATAGCCGGTCCAACAAGCTCGCGGCCAGCATCGGGTCGGCCAGCCGTTCTCCCCAGGACGCGATCCCGGCATGGCTGGTCACGATGGTCGAGGACTTCAGGTAGCGGCGGCTGATCACCTCGAACAAGGCGGTGTTCGCTTCGGGGTCCGGGTTGTGCCGGGCGTAGGCGAACTCGTCGATGACGAGCAGCCGCGGGCCGCAGAAGAACCGCATCGCGGTCGCCCAGCGGCCTTCGAGGGCGGCGCGTCGGCAGCGTTTGGCCAGGTCGGCGGCGGTGGTGAAGTAGACCCGGTGCCCGGCGTGGACGGCGGCGCGGGCCAGGCCGATGGCGATCATTGTCTTGCCGGTGCCGGGTGGTCCGACCAGCAGCACGTTGCCGGCGTCGTCGAGGAAGCGCAGCGAGGCCAGTTCGCGGATGAGTTTCTCGTCCACGCCGGGTTGGGCGGAGAAGTCGAAATCCTCTATCGCGTAAGGCGCCGGCAGGCAGGCGAAGCGCAGCAGCCCGGTGTGCCGGCGTGTTTCGACGGCGGCGACCTCGACCGCGAGCAGCCGTTCCAGCGTGGCGATCAGCGACAGGTCCTCGATCCGTGCTGCGTCCAGCACGGTGGACAGTGACTCGGCTGCGGCGCCGAGCCGAAGGACGTCCAGGTGTGCCCGCAGCCGCTGGTAGACCGCCGCCTCGCCACCACTCATCGGCTCGGGCGTCTCGGCCGCCGTGCGTGTCCGCGCGGTCACCGCTGACCCCACTCGCCGTCGCGGTCACCGATGTGGTCGATGGCGGCGAGGTGCGCGGCGTGCTGGTGCGCGGTGTCCAGGGCGTGCCCGGCCCACCGCGAGCATTCGCCGGCGTGGGCGAGCGCGCCGACGGCGGCGTGCACCGCCTGGCAGAGCTCGCTGTGAGGCGCGAGGCCCTCGACACGCAACCGGCCGTCGTTCTGCTGCTCGAGCAGCCAGCGGGCGAGTTGGTCGAGCAGCTGCGGCAGCATCGCGGCCAGCGACGCGAGGTCGGCGATGACCTCGGCCGCGTGCACCGGGTCGGTCAGCTCGCCGAGGGCGGGTCGGGTGCGGTGGGTCAACACCCGGACCGCCTGCTCGGCTGTCTCGGCCCACTGCGTGAGTGTGCGTTCCTCAACGGCATCGATGGAGGCGCTCACCGCTGCCCCGCCTGGTCGTCGTCGGTGCCGCTGATGGGGCGCGTCTGAGCGGCGTAGCCAGCGAAGTCGATCACCACGTGCTCGCCGTCGCCGAGGCCTGCCTGCTTGCGCCGCAGCCGTTCGGCTTCGGCCAGCGCCTCGGGGCTGGGTGGCCGCCGGGTCTTGCGGTGGCACGGGTCCCGGTCGCTGAAGTTGCCCAGCACCACCTTGCTCAACGCGGTCACGTGCTCGTCCAGACGAACCACCGCACCGGCGCCGTCGGCCTGGCGGACGTGGTGGGCCAGCAGCGCGCCGCGCCGGTCGGTCACATCGAAGGTGGTGCTGCCGAGCTTGTGCCGCACCGTGACAATCTCCCCGCAGTGCCCGGGCAGCAGCGAGTAGGTGTTGCCGCGGAACGCGATCTGCGCCTGGTTGGTCACGGTCCGCTGGAGTTCGAGGACCGCCGGGAACGGTGCCGGCATGACCCGCAGCGGTTCGGCGTCGGCCAGCTCACCGACCGTGGTCGGCACCCCGCCGCGGATCCGTTTGCGGGCGTCGAACCTGACACAGATGCGGTCCAGGCCGGCCTGCGCCGCCGCCACGCTCACCTCGTCACCCACGGTGCGCCACCAGCGTTGCGCGATCGTGTGGGCGCTCTTCTCCACCGCGCCCTTGCGCCAGGCATGCCGAGAAGGGCAGATCGAGATGCCGACCTGGTAATACATTGCGACTGGGCCGAAGCTGGCCGTGATCCGCCCCGACCCGGGATGACACACCGTCGCCATCCGGTCGAAGCGCCACCGCTGCGGAAGGCCGCCGAGACGGGTGCTGACCTGGTGCAGCCCCTCGATCAGATGCGGCTGGTCCTCGGCCTCGGCGATCCAGCCGCGCCACCGGCTCGAATGCGGCAACACCCCGAGCAGCAGATGAGCCGTGTCACCGAACCCCCACCGCGGCGGCGCATCCGGCAGCTCCAGCCAATCCCACTGGACTTCCTGACCGGCCGGGTGCTCGATCACCGACCGGTCCTTGTGCTTGTTCGCCGCGCACGCCGCACATCGCGGCCGCAGCTCGTGGCGGCGGATCGACGCGGTGAACGCCTGATACGACCCGGCGAAGCCGAGGTCGACGACCTCGTCGAACAACGTCGTCGACCACAGATGCGGGTCATCGGCCAACCGGCGCCGGCAGTAGCCGAGGAAGTCTTCCGTCGCCTCGGCACGAGCAGGCTTGCGCTCACCAGGACGGCGCTCGCCGTTCAGATACGCGCGGATCGTCTTGCGGTCATGCCCGAGATGAGTGGCGATCGCGCTGATCGACCACCCCTTCGCTCGTAGTGCTTGCGCTTCCACGCAGTTCTCCCATGTCAACATCGGGACGGGCCCCTTCGACGGCTTGCAGCTCTGGACAAGCCGCAGCCTCGAAGGGGCACCGTCACCTCTCCCGGAACTCAGACGGTGTGTCGCCGACCGGGGAAGTTGATCTAGCAGAAACGGGGAGATTCAAACGAGCCGGGGCAACTCGAAGGTCTCGCGCATTAGGAGGCCGGGCAGACGCCTAGTCAGGGGCCTCTGTAGCCAACATGGCCCACATTTCTGCCCTCCACAGTGACCGCGAGCAGCACCCGTTGACAGGCTTTCATTGCACGAACCATTGCACGGATGCTGTATTGGAGTTCTAACGCGGTTGCATTTTCATACTTGCTCGTGAGTCGGCCCACGCCGCCGAGCAGATACGGCTCGGACAGGCCGCCCACTGAGAGGTCGTTTCAGAATGAGCGTTTGAGTTGGCGGTGGCAGATCAGGGCGCAGGCGAGTTGCAGTAGCCCGAGTCGAGCAGGGCGATGAGCCGCCGCGGTCGAGGCGGGGCTGCTGGGGGGTGGGTGCGGCGTTGGTTACCGCGTGTTGTGGGTTGAGGCTCAGCGTTCGCAGTGCCCAGGTGGTGATTTGGTGCGGTCCGAGCATGGGCGTCCTTCCGGGTGGCGTGTGGCATCTGATCGGTCTCGGCGAGGCCGGTCAGTCGGCTGCCGGTCGTGGCTAGGCTCAATGCCGGGGAGTTAAGACCGAAACCCAAGAGTCAAGTACTGGTTGAGGGTGTGTCGTAGCGTGAATGGGAACGGAGGCCCTGTAGGACGGTAATCGCCAAGATCAACCGTCGGTGAGGACCTCCGTTGCGCCCCCAGTCTGCCATCCGTTCTGCTGTTACGACGATCGCCCGCACGGTCACGGTCGCGGCGGGGGTGTTCGCGCCGGGCCATGTGGGGGAGCTGACCCGTATCGTGCCCTTCGAACTGGCTGACGCGGTGCTCGCCGACACCCGCACGACCGAGCGTCGGCTGCGGATGCTGCCCTCGCGGGTGGGGCTGTATTTCGTGCTCGCCCTGGCTCTGTTCCCGGGCCTGGGCTACCTGGGTGTGTGGGCCAAGCTCACCGCTGGGTTGGACGGGCAGGCCGAGTCCCCGTCGGGCAAGGCGTTGCGGGAGCTGCGCCGCCGGCTGGGTCCGGCCCCGCTGCGGGCACTGTTCGAGGTGTTGGCCGGTCCGTTGGGCCGCCCGCGCACCCCTGGGGTGATGTTCGGCCGGTACCGCACGGTCGCCTTCGACGGGTGCCGGTCGATCAAGGTTCCCGACAGCGCCGGGAACCGGAGCTGGCTGGGGAAGCTGAACGCCTCCCTCGGGCAGACCGGCTATCCGGTGATCCAGTTGATGACGCTGGTGGAGACCGGCACCCGCGCGCTGCTCGGCGCGGTGTTCGGCACGCCTGCCGACGGTGAATTGGCCTGGGCCGGCAAGCTGCTGCACCACCTGGACCACACGATGCTGGTGTTGGCCGACCGCGGCTTCGACGCCGGGGCGTTCCTGGCCGAGGTCGCCGCCACCAAGGCGCAGTTCCTGGTGCGGTTGCGGGCCACCCGTCGCCCGCCCATTCTCCGGCACCTGCCCGACGGGTCGGTGCTGTCGCTGCTCGGGGGCGTGCGGGTACGGATCATCACCGCCGAGGTGAGCGTCACCTGCCACGACGGCACCCGCTACGGCGACAGCTACCGGCTGGCCACCACCTTGACCGATCACCGCGGCTGGCCCGCCGAGGCGCTGATCGGCCTGTATCACGAGCGGTGGGAACACGAGATCGCCTACCTCGCCCTGCGGCACACCCTGCTGCACGGGCGGGTGCTGCGCTCGGCCGACCCCGCCGGCGTCGAGCAGGAGATGTGGGCGCTGCTCACCGTCTACCAGGCGCTGCGCGTCGCCGTCACCGACGCCGTGGTCACCGTGCCCGGCACCGACCCCGACCGGGCCAGCTACCAGCTCGCCGCCCAGACCGCCCAGACCCTGGTCACCGGCGCCGGCAACATCCTCACCGACGCGACCGACCTAGCCGGCGACATCGGCCGCGCCGTGCTGGCCAACCTGCACCCACCGCGCCGGCCCCGCGTCTGCGCCCGCCGAGTCAAATCCCCACTGTCCCGCTGGAACAAGCACCCGCCCGGCAAGCCCACCACCAGCCTGCGAATCACCAAGATCACCACCGCGACCGGCCACGACCACCAGCCGCCGGCAACACGCCGCCGACGATCCTTGACACAGGCGCCCAGCCCTTAACTCCCTGGCATTGCGCCTAGCCCTTATCCAGCGCACATCGCCGCATCGGGCGCGAGCCTTGCGGGCGAGACGACCGCCCCGCCTGAGTGGCGATATGCGCAGGACTGCTCAACACGCCAGGGCTGGGCCGTCAACACGGCGGAAGCCCGACGAGTTTGCTTGATCACGTCGCACGCGTAACGCCGAATATCGAGCGTTTTCCGACGGCGTTCGCTATCGCCGCCTTGAACGTTATGCGCGGCGACTAGCTTGGGGCACGTCGGGCATCTCGAACGGCTGGCTGTGTCGCCGAGACGGGACGGGCCATCCGAACAGCGTAGTCCCCAGCGACTGAGGTAGACGGCATATTGCCCCACCTCCGGGAGGCAGCGTCAGTTCGGATACTCGTCCTTCCGGCACTGCGGGCTCGGCGGGTTGACGCTTCCGCCGCCTGCACGGCGAGATCGGGCTCGTCCCGCCCGCCGAAAAAGAGGCTGCCCACTACGCTCAACCACCGGCGCTCGCCGAGGCGGTTCCCAATGAAAGCCAGCCTCTACAGAACCCAGGGCGGTTCAGTGAGCGACGAGCGTGGGCGATCCGAGTAGGCCGGTGATGCTGACGGCGATGGCGACGCGTGTCGGGTTTGGGCGCGGTGGTCGGTACCTGGCTGTGTAGCGGGCGACTGCGGCGACGATCTCGTCTGGGTCGGTGCTGACTCGGGGCGTGCCGATGAGCGTGATCCAGCGGCGGCCGTCGACTTGGCAGATCGCGACTGGGTCGCCTCGGGTTGCGTTGCGTGCTTTGCGGCTGTGCCCGCTGGTGATCACCCAGGCGATGTGGTGGTCGGCGTCCCAGGTGAAGCCGATCGGGGTGACGTGTGGGCTGCCGTCCGCGTGTAACGAGCTGAAGGTCGCGAGGTGCCGTTCGTGAAGGAACTGCAGCCCTTCGCCGGTCAGCTGCGTAAGCGTCGCTGGCACGTCTTGACGGTACGCATCCGTTTGAGGCGGGTATGAGCGGTGCTCTAGATCAACTTCGGTAGTAGGCGGCGAACACGCTCATGTGCCCGGCGCCGCCCGACGGGCGGATGCGCTCGGGTGGGACGGCGAACAGTGCGTCCTCGTGCATCACCAGCTCGCACGCCAACTCGGCCGTGAGTCGCTGTTCGCGGCGCTGGGCGTACCTCGCTGACGTCGCCGGCCACGTGCACCGCGTCCGCCCGCACCCGGCGGGCCAGCTTCGCCGTCTCGGCCACCACGTCGCCGCCGCGGATGATCAGCCCGGCGCCCCCGCGCGCTCAGCGACGCGTCGACGTCGCGCAGGCAGTCGGCGAGAAACGCGGCCCGGTTGGGCCGGTTGAACCCGCCGGACAGGATCGCGGCGTCGAGCACGAACACCGGCACGACCCCGCTGATGGGAATGCAGGGCGTGCCACGAGACGGGGTTGTCGTGCAGGCGCAGGTCGCGGGTGAACAGCACGACGCCGATGCTCACCCCGTGCTCCCGGCGCGGGCAGGTCGGGGTTCCCGGAAAAGTGGGGGCAGGTAGCGCAGCATCAGCGCCGACCAGGTCAGGTGCGTCAGGATCGGCGCCTGGACGCCGCCGGAGGCGCGGCGCTGGGCTGCGAACAGTGTTCCCATAGCGGCCGAGGCGAGCACAAGCGCCGGGTTGCGGGTCGCCGCTGTCGCCGTCACGTACACCGCGGTCGAGACCGGCACGGCGCGCCGCTCGGTCAGGGCCGCGTAGAGCGCGCCGCGGAAGAACACTTCCTCGGCCACGGCGTTGGCCAACGCGGTGGTCAGCACCAGCGGGCCAGTGCCGCGGGTGGCGTAGCGCAGCACCGAGGTGATCGCCTTGTCCAGCAGCGGGATGCGGCGGACCACCAGCGCGGCGGCGTAGAACGCGCCGAACGCGGCCACTCCGGTGACCACCGGAGTGATCACCGGACGCCGGTACGTGTGCTCACCCACCCGCACCCTGCCCAGGTGCAGCGGCCCGGACCGCAGCCCGCCGACCAGCCACGCGCCAGCCACCCCGAGAGTCAGTACATAGAACCGGGGCGAGTCCGGCTCAGAGGACAGCGACACCCCCAGCAATCCCGCCCCGGCCACCGACACCCCGGCCACCACCCGCCGGCGATGCGCGAAGGCCGCATCGGACTCCCGATGATCCCGCGGCACCTTCTCCACCAACCACCGCGGCAGCAGCCCCGTCGTCGCGTACCGGCGGGTCATCGGCGCTGCGCTCGGGCGCGTTCGCCGAGTGCGGCCAGCACCGCAGCGTCGAAATCCATCGGCTCGAAGCGCACCAGCTCGCGGATGCTGTCCTCGCGCACCACCACCTCATTGATCATCGAGTCGACCAGCGAACGACCGGTGCGCACGTCCACGTCGGTCACCAGCGCCAGCCACAGCGACGACAGCGACGGCGAGAGCAGCGGCACCGGCACGATCAGCGTCCTGCGGCCTTCCAGCGCAGCGACCCGGCGCAACATGTCCACGTAGGCGAGCACCTCCGGGCCGCCGATCTCGAACACCCGCCCGGCCGCCTCCGGCACCTGCAAGACGCCGACCAGGTAGCGGATCACGTCCGCGGCCGCGATCGGCTGCGTCCGAGTCCGCACCCACCGCGGCGTGATCATCGCCGGCAGGTGCTCGACCAGCTGCCGGGTGATCTCCCACGAAATGCCCCCGTGGCCGACGATGATCCCGGCCCGCAACGTCGTAACCGGCACCCCCGCCTCGCCCAGCAGGGCCTCGACCTGGCGTCGGCTGCGCAGATGCGCCGACAACGTCTCGCCGTCGGCGCCCAGCCCCCCCAGATACACGATCCGCGTCACGCCGGCCTCGGCCGCGGCCCGGCCGAAGACGCGCGCCGCCGCCGCATCCTTCTTCTCAAAGTCGGCGCTGGCCAGCGAATGCACCAGGTAGTAGGCGGCCTCACAGCCCTCCAGCGCCGCGCGGACCGAGGCCGCGTCGGCCGCATCGGCACGGACCGGCGTCCCGGCGCCGCGGTACCGGTCCGGACGCCGGGTCATCGCCCGCACCACGACACCCGCCTCGACCAGCGCCGGGCACAACCGCCGGCCCACAAACCCCGACGACCCCGCCACCAATACCGTCACGAAGCCAGCCTGTCCTACGTACCAGCCAGCCGCCAAGGCGACCCGGTATCCCACTCGCCGATCAGGTTGCGAGCGGTCGCCACGGCTTGGCCGCGCGCCATGAGGGCCGGGACTGTAAGAAAGTTGGTGTAACTCCGGAGCGGTAGGAGGCACCTATGACTGAAGAGAGCATGGCAGTACCGGCCGATGACAGGACGCTGGCCGGGGAGGATTTGGTGGATGCGGTCGACGAGCAGCTGATCCGGCAGCTGGCCGATCGGGCCCGCGCCGAGGGGTTGCAGCTGACCGGGGAGGGTGGGCTGCTGGCCCGGTTGACCAAGACGGTGGTGGAGTCCGCGTTGGAGGGCGAGCTGGACGATCACCTCGGTTACGCCAAGCATGATCCGGCCGGCCGTAATGGGGAGAACTCCCGCAACGGCAGGCGGGGCAAGACGGTGCTCACCGAGGTGGGGCCGGTGGAGATCGCGGTGCCTCGGGACCGGGACGGCAGCTTCGAGCCGAAGCTGGTCGGCAAGCATCAACGGCGGCTGACCGGGGTGGAGGACCTGGTGATCTCGCTGTCGGCGAAGGGGTTGACCACCGGGGAGATCTGCGCGCACCTGGCCGAGGTGTATGGCGCGCAGGTGTCCAAGCAGACCATCTCGACGATCACCGACCGGGTGCTGGAGGGGATGGCCGGCTGGCAGTCGAGGCCGCTGGACGCGGTCTACCCGGTGATCTTCATCGATTGTGTGAACGTGAAGATCCGGGACGGGAACGTGGCCAACCGGCCGATCTACGTCGCGCTCGCGGTCACCGTCGACGGCACCCGGGACATCCTCGGGCTGTGGGCCGCTGAGCACGGCGACGGGGAGGGCGCGAAGTACTGGCTGCGGGTGCTGAGCGAGATTAAGAACCGCGGCGTCGCCGACGTGTGCCTGGTGGTCTGTGACGGGCTCAAGGGCCTGCCCGAGGCGATCGAGGAGGTGTGGCCTCAGGCGATCACCCAAACGTGTGTCGTCCACCTGCTGAGGAACTCGTTCCGGTACGCGTCCAAGCGGGACTGGTCGGCGATCGCCAAGGACCTCAAGCCGATCTACACCGCCCCGTCCGAACATGCGGCGCTGGATCGCTTCGCCGAATTCGCCGCCAAGTGGGAGAAGCGGTATCCGGCGATCATCCGGCTGTGGGAGAACGCCTGGTCGGAGTTCGTGCCGTTCCTGCGTTTCGACCAGGAAATAAGGACAGTCGTGTGCACGACCAACGCCATCGAGTCGATCAACGCGAGGATCCGGCGTGCGGTGAACGCCCGTGGCCACTTCCCCACCGAGCAAGCCGCGCTCAAATGCGTCTACCTCGCGCTGATGAGCCTCGACCCGAAAGGCACCGGGCAGAAACGCTGGTCCAACCGCTGGAAGGCCGCGCTCAACGCCTTCGAGATCACCTTCGACGGCCGACTATCCGCCGCCGGCAAGTAACGCCTCCGAGAGGCCCCCGATGAACAACGAAGAATCGCTCACCCAAGGGGTCGGCCCCTTCCCCGCCGGTGATCATGGCCCACCGCTCGTCGCTGTCCAGGTCGTTCCTCCTCGCCCGCACGCAGCGCGCGGGCTGCGGGGGCTCCACCTGGACAGCTCCCACGCGGCGGGCACACACGGCAGCTACGAGGAAGGGGCAGGACTGCAAGGAAGGATGGGGACGCTGACGACGAGGCCGCAGCGAGAAGTGAGCTCAACAAACCCAAGAAGATCAGTTACACCAAGTTCTTGAGTGCGCCCAGTGCGCAGAGGGGGGTCACGGCGATGATGACGTGACCTGACTCGTGCTGAAGCTCGTCATCGCCTGCCGGTGTGAGTCCGGTCCGGGTAGTCGTCAGGGAGCCCGGTAGCAGGTTGCCGGTGTCGGGGGGAAACGCCCGGCGTCGAAGCGCAACGTCGAAAGCCCTGTGAAGGGGGAGCGACTGAGCGGTCCGCAGCATGACGCGAAGCCTGCAGCGCCGTTAATGTGCCGCCGCGAGGCGGGAGAGGGAGAGCCGAGCCCCTTCTTTCAGGGCGAAGGCCATGGAAGCGGTGAAGATCCTGGATGTGCAGCCGCGAAGAACTCCCCGGCGTAGGGGGCGCGGAACGTTCAGAAGGTGATGGCGGGAACTGGGGAGGCCCTCGCCGACCCGACGGCTGCGGTTGTGACAACACCGTCGGAGCGTGGGTGTCGATAACCGGTGAGGAGCCGGGAAACGGCATCTGGTCGGCAGGGCGTCGGAGGCGGCCGTAGTACTGGTCGAGCCGGTCGGACAACACAACCGCCGGTGAGGGAAGGGCCGCTACGTCGTTTCACGTGCGTGCGTGGTGAGGACTGATCGGTGAGTGCCGTAACAACGGCTAGGTCCACCCTGGCGGCCGTCCATGGGGACGGGGTCCGTGCCCTCCAGCATGCGCTCTACCGGGCGGCCAAGGCCGATCCCGGGCGTCGGTTCCATGCGCTGCACGACAAGGTCTATCGCAGGGACGTGCTGCAGCGGGCATGGGAGCAGGTGCGCCGCAACAGCGGCGCAGCCGGCATCGACGGAACCACCATCAGCGATGTCGAGGAATACGGCGTGGACCGGTTTCTCGACGAGCTGGCCCGTGACCTGAAGGACGGCAGCTTCTGCCCTCTGCCTGCCCGGCGGGTGTTCATCCCGAAGCCGGGGAAGGCGGAACGGCGGCCGTTGTCGATACCTCCGGTACGGGACCGGGTCGTGCAGGCGGCGGTGAAGATTGCGCTCGAGCCAGTCTTCGAAGCCGACTTTCTGGCGTGCTCGTACGGGTTCCGCCCGCAACGGGCCGCGCACGACGCCTTGCAGGTGCTGCTGGATGAGTCCTTCAAGGGCAACCGGTGGGTGGTGGAGACGGACATCGCCAACTGTTTCGAGGCGATTCCACACTCCTTGTTGATGCAGGCGGTCGAGGAACGCGTCAGCGACCGCACACTCCTGGCACTTCTGCGCGCGTTCCTGCGCGCAGGGGTCATGGAGCACGGGTCGCTGCGCCGGTCGGTCACCGGAACCCCCCAGGGGGGTGTGATCAGTCCGTTGATGTGCAACGTCTACCTGCACCGGCTCGACCGGCAATGGGACGACGGCGCGCATGGGCGGCTGGTCCGTTTCGCCGACGACCTGGTGATGATGTGCTCGACCCGGCAGCAGGCCGAGGCCGCGCTCGCGCGGCTCACGGCGCTGCTGGCCGACCTCGGTCTGGAGCCGAAGGCGGCGAAGACCCGGATCGTGCACCTGACCGAACACGGGGAAGGCTTCGACTTCTTGGGCTTTCACCATCGGCTGGTGCGCGCCCGCGGTCGGACCGGGGCCACGCGCATGCTCTTCCTCGCCCGCTGGCCGTCTCGTCAGGCGGTCCAGCGCGCCCGCGATCGGATCCGGGAGTTGACGGATCGGTCGCGGCTGCTGGTGCCGGTCGACGTCATCGTGCGACAGGTCAACACCTTCGTACGTGGCTGGGTTGGGTACTTCCGTTACGGGAACTCGGCCCACATCTTCGACAAGATCCAGACCTACACCCGTGTTCGGCTGGCGATCTTCATCGGTCACCGGCACAAACGATCGCGGGCCTGGGGATGGCGAGTCGTCGTCTACGCCTCGCCCGACCAGTTCGGTCTGATCAACCTCGACGGCGCCGTTATCGCTCCCCGGCCGAACCGGCCCTGGCGGTCACCGAACACCGCCGGTGAAGGGCGACGGTGAGCCGTGTGCGGGAAAATCGCATGCACGGTTCGAAGGGCGGGGGCTGGAAACGGAACGCGCACGCGTCACCGCGCCAGTCCCCGACCCGACCAGACCCTGAGGGCCCATCGAGCGCTGGACGAGGGCCGCAGGCGATGACCTGCTCCCGCTGAATGTGCATGCAGTGATGCCGACCGGGATCGTCCTCGGCTGCCGAGCGTCGCGTCGTCGCCCCGGTGGGAAGGGGAGTTTCGAGCCGCACATACTGTGCAGCGGCTGGACGTCGGGTGCGACACAGTAGGAGATTCGGCCTGGTGAGCCGTCGGTTCTGGTGCAAGTGCCCTCGATGTACGCAGCTTCCTCGGCTACAACGAGCCGCCGCGTTTTGATATCGGACATTAGGGCTATTCAGCTGACCGGACCAATGCGCTGGACGCCCGGCGCCATGGGCGGTCCGCGCGGGGCCGGTCCAGGCTCGGTGGGTGGCCACCTCCTCCCGGCGGCTTGGGCGGGACAAGCTTGGGCTTCGGGTCTGCCACCAGCTCGCGGTAGCGCACCGGCGGGTGGGCGACGGCGAGTTCGAGGACGCGGTAGAAGGGCATGCCGCGGGCGCGGGATCGGCGCCGGTTGAAGCGGAAGACGAACTCGTTCAGGTAGCTCTGCAGATGGGCGTCCTCGACCGAGGCCTGGTGGGTGCCCAGCAGCCAGCGCTTGGCCAGCGACGCGACCCGGTGGACACCGGGCAGCAGCTTGCCGGGGTCCTCGCCGCGGGCACGGGCGGCGCGTTGGCTGCGCGGCTCGTGGGTGTAGCCGAGCCGTTCGATGCCTTGGTAGCCCGGCCAGCCGTCGGTGATCACTCGCGCTCCCGGCTCGACGTTCGCGGTGATGAACGCGTGCAGCGTCGCGGCGGAGGCGTCGGTGAGCACCTGCATCCGGCACCGCCCGAACCCGCGCGGCTCGATCACCTCGATCGCCACTCCTACCAGGACTTTCTTGCCCTTGGCGCGCCCGCCACGCAGCCCGGGCTCCTCACCGCCGACGTAGGTCTCGTCGACTTCCACGGTGCCGGTGAGCCGATCGCGACCCGGACGTACCTGCACCGACCGCAGCCGGTGCAGCATCGCCCAGGCGGTCGCGTAGGAGCCGATCTCCAGCGAGCGCTGCAGGCTCAACGCCGACATGCCGTCCTTGCCCGAGGCGAACAGCCAGCACGCCTCGAACCACACCGTCAGCGGCGTGCGGCGCCGGTCGAACAGCGTCCCCGCGGTCACCGACGTCCGCTTCCCACAGGCCACGCACTTGTACCGGCCATCGGCAACCAGCCATCCGCCCGTGTACCCACAACGCGGGCAGGCGAAGCCGTCTGGCCAGCGCAGCCAGTCCAGATAATCCAGGCAGTCCGCATCGGTCGCGAACCACGAGCGCAGCTCGCCGGCCGACCTCGGATAGTGCACACCAGCTCGCGGCCGTACCGCATCCACTACATCATCTTAGTCCGGTCAGCTGAATAGCCCCATCGGACATTTTGAGCGTGCAGGCCGACGATTGCATCCTGAACGGCCAGCGGGCTTCGCACCCAGTCTCTATCGTCGCCCATGTGACGTTCTCCGTGAAGAACGAGCGAAGTCGCCGGTGCGACGACGCGACGCGCAGGCGACGAGTCCCTTCACCATGGCCGGCCGAGCTGCTCGGCCTCGGTGACCGGGTCGCCTGCTATGAGCCGGGCTCCCACGGCGCTCGCGAGTTGCGGTGTGGCGCCGGTTCCGGCGAGGGCGAGCGGGGTGCGCCGGGCGAGCGCGGCGAGCTTCGGTTGCAGTGGCTTGAGGGTCTCCGGGCGTGTGGCGGCGAGGACGATGAGGTCGGGATGTGTGGCGTCGACGGCCCGCCCGAGTTCTTCGACCGGGGTGTTCGCCCCGAGGTAGTCGATGCGCCATCCGTTGCGATTCAGCACGATGCCGAAAACCATGAGCGCCATATCGTGCAGCTCCCCGGGTGCGCACGCGAGTACCGCGCGGGGGCCGTGCCCGCCTCCCCAGCCGCGGGCGAGCCCGGCGAGCCGGCCGCGGATGACATTGCTGGCGAAGTGCTCCTGGGCGACGCTGGCCGTCCCCCGCTGCCAGCGCCGGCCAAGCTCGGCTAGGTACGGGACGACGACGTCCCGCAGCACGGTTGTCAGCGAGAGGTCAGACACAAGCCGGTCCAGCACGGCGTGCGCGGCCGGCTCGTCGAAGACGTCCAGGGCCTGTAGGAGTGCGGCGGAGAGCTCACTCACCGTGGACGCGGTGATGGGTGGTTCGGCGGGTCGGGCGAGTTCCAGGCTGGCGCCGCCGTCTTCGCGGAGCACGGTGTGCGCCGCCTCGGCTGCAGAGAGCCCGGCGGCGAGGTGGGCCTGCATCCGGCGGATGCGCACCTCGTCCGCGCCGGAGTACAGCCGGAAGCCGCCGGCTGAGCGCACCGGCTGCAGGAGGCCGTAGCGGGTCTCCCAGGCGCGCAGCACATGGTCGCTGACGCCAACGCGTCGACTCAGTTCACCGATGCGCAGCAGCGCGTGATCCTCTGGGAGCTCCATTCGGACACTATACAGTCCGTAGACAGACATTTGACAAGCCTGGAGATCTGGGCTAGCTTCCTAGACAAACCTTCGACGGAAGTTCACCACAATGGATTCCATCGCCTCTGGCACGACGATCGACGCAGGACCCGCCCGGCGCGCCTGGGCCTCAGGCTCGGCCGGCGATTCCCCGCGGCGGTCCGTGGCCGTGGTCGGTGCCGGGGTCTCCGGACTCACCGCCGCCTACCTGCTCTC
The DNA here is from genome assembly GCA_963839175.1 of uncultured Actinomycetota bacterium. Classification (GTDB taxonomy): domain Bacteria; phylum Actinomycetota; class Actinomycetes; order Mycobacteriales; family Jatrophihabitantaceae; genus CAWIUB01. Next base: position 142,712 of record CAWIUB010000002.1, on the reverse strand, counting down.
CCGCACCCACGATGTCATCCTGTTCGAAGCCGCGGACCGGCTCGGTGGCCATGCGCACACCCACGACGTCACGGACTCGGATGGCCGCCAGCACGCGGTCGACAGCGGGTTCATCGTCCACAACGACGTGACCTACCCGTGGCTGCGCAAGCTGTTCGGCGAGCTGGACGTCGAGGTGCGGCCCACTGAGATGAGCATGAGCGTTCGCTGCGAGGAGTGCGGGCTGGAGTATGCCGGCGGACGCGGGCTGCGCGGCATGTTCGCCCAGCCACGCCGCCTGGCCGACCCGCGGTTTCTCCGCTTGCTCTGGCAGGTCAAGCGGTTCCACCGGCGGGCGTCGGCCTTCCTGCGCACGACCGACGACGAGGACCTGATGACGTACGGCGAGTTCCTGGAACGGGAGGGGTTCAGCGACCACTTCATCGCCCACTACGCCATCCCGGTCGTCTCCTGCGTGTGGTCGGCCGGGCGGGAGACCACGCTGGTCTACCCGGCCCGCTACCTGTTTCAGTTCCTCGACCACCACGGCATGCTTCGGGTCACCGGGTCGCCGCAGTGGTACAGCGTCGTCGGCGGATCCCGCAGCTACGTCGAGCGGCTCGCCGGACTGCTGCAGGACGTCCGCGTGGCCCATGCCGTCACCGACATCGCCCGGCGCCATGACACCGTCGAGATCCGGGACGTCGCCGGGCAGGTCACCCGCGTGGACCGCGTCGTCATCGCGACCCACGCCGACCAGGCGCTCGGCCTGCTCGCCGACCCGAGCGACGCGGAGGTCAGCACCCTCAAGCAGTTCGGCTACTCGAGCAACGTGACGGTCCTGCACACCGACAGCTCGGTGCTGCCGCAGGCGCGGAACGCCCGCGCGTCGTGGAACTACACGATGACGTCCTGCGACCGGCCCGGCCAGCCCGCGGTAGTGACCTACTGGATGAACCGGCTGCAGGGGCACCAATCGCCGGAGGCCTTCCTCGTCACGCTCAACGACCGCGAACATCTCGACCCGGGCCTCGTTACCGCGGTCATGCACTACGAGCACCCGATCTACACCCCCGACGCGGTCCGGGCGCAGTCGCGGCTCAGCGCCCTCGCCACCAACCGCACGGTGTATGCCGGGGCCTACCACGGCTGGGGATTCCACGAGGACGGCTGCCGCTCCGGCGTCGAGGCCGCCCGACACTTCGGGATCATCTGGTGAGCGCCGCCACCCTGACGATCGCCCCGCAGACGACCGCACCGGCGCCGGAACGGACCCGGCCACCCACGCTGCCGGCACTGGTCGATGGGTGGGTCACCCACCGACGCTCCGGACCCGTGCGCCACGCCTTCCGGCACCGGATCTACCAGTGGCTCGTCGACCTCGACTCCCTCCCAAGCCAGCCGTGGTACCTGCGGCCGCTTGCCAGCTTCCGGAGCGAGGATCACCTCGGCGACCCCCGCCTGACCATCAAGGCCAACATCGAGAATTACCTGGCGCGAAACGGCATTCACCTTGGCGCCCGGGCCCGGGTCATCATGCTCGCCAACGCCCGCGTCCTGGGACACGTCTTCGACCCGCTATCCGTCTTCTGGTGCTACGACAGCAGCGAGCGGCTCGCCTGCGTCATCGCCGAGGTCCACAACACCTACGGGGAGCGGCACGCCTACCTTCTGCGGCCCGACCAGGCCGGCGTCGCCGTGACGGGCAAGGACTTCTACGTCTCCCCGTTCTTCGACGTGAACGGCGCCTACACGCTGCGGTTCACCCTGAGGCCCGACCTGGTGTCGACAACCGTCACGCTGCGCCGCGACGGTGCCGTCGCATTCGCAGCGACCTTTCGGGGTCGGCCCGAACCCGCCACCCGCCGAACCCTGGCTCGGCTGCTCATCCGCCAGCCCCTGATGACCCAACGGATCTCGACCCTGATCCGGGTACACGGTATCTGGCTCCGGCTCCGCGGGCTGCCAGTGCACACTCGCCCACCCCACAACCGGCAGGCAGGAGCCTGACCATGACCGTATCCAGCGGTGTTTGCTGGCAACTCCAGACGACAAGGGGACCGGCATGGACCTGAACGGCAAGGTCGCGTGGGTCGTCGGCGGATCCAGCGGAATCGGTGCCGCCGTGGCACGCGAACTCCTACACCGTGGCGCGACCGTCGCGATCTCCGCACGACGCCAGGAGCAGCTCCAGGACGTCGCACGCGGGGACATGCTCGTCCTGCCCGCGGACATCACCGACCTCGCCTCCCTCGCAGCCGCGGCAGCACAAATCCGCGACGAGCTGGGCCCGATCGATCTCGCGGTGCTGGCCGCGGGCTACTGGAAGGCGATGAATCCCAAGCACTGGGACACCGACGTCTTCGACCGGCACGTCCAGGTCAACCTCACCGGCATGAGCAACGCCATCGCGGCCCTCCTGCCCGAGATGCTGCGGCGGCGAAGCGGGGTCATCGCCGGCATCTCCTCCGTGGCCGGCTACCGAGGCCTCGCCGGCGCCGAGGCCTACGGCGCGACCAAGGCGGCCCAGCTCAACCTCCTGGAGTCCCTGCGCATCCACCTCGCCCGAACCGGGGTGCGGATCACGACCGTCTGCCCCGGCTTCGTGCGGACCGACCTCACAGCCGGCAACCGCTTCCCGATGCCGTTCATCATCGACGCCGACCAGGCCGCACGGTCGATCTGCCACGGACTCGAGCGCGACCGCACCGAGATCGTCTTCCCCCCGCGGATGGCCCTGCTCATGAAGGCCGCACGCCTGGTCCCCGTCCGCGCATGGACGGCCCTGTGGGGAAAGTCGTCGCTGCCCTGACACCCATCCCACCACCGCAAGTAAGGACACCATGAGACTGCTCAGAACCGTCGTCGTCGAACAACCCTTGGGCGCCGTATTCGACTACCTATCCGACTTCACCACAACCACCCAATGGGACCCAGGCACAGTCACCACCGTGCGCCAGCACGGCAACGGCGGAATTGGTACCACCTACCTCAACACCTCGACATTTCTCGGCAGGACGACGCGACTCACCTACGTCGTCGATGAATTCGTGGACCGCCAACTCATTCGACTTCGCGGAGAGAACAAGACCGTCATGGCCATGGACACCATGACCTTCCGGCCAGTGGCGTCCGGAACCGAGGTAACCTACACCGCCGACTTCACCTTCAAAGGCCCGTCCCGCATCATCGCCCCACTGCTCAAACCAGCCGTCGAACACCTCGGCAACCAAGCAGAAGCCGGCATGCGCAAAGCATTGAACCAACTTCCGACAAACTGATCCCCACCCCGAGGACTCATTCGACTCCTAACCGGTCGCCGTGCCGCCCTGAGCGGCCACCGACACCGGCTCGATCCACGCCAAGTACCGAGTCGGGCTTGCTGATTAGGTGGTCGGCCAGCCGCAGTGTCAGACCACTCGCGCCGGCCGCCTCTACAGCGGGGCACTGCTCCGGTTCGGACGCCGCATCCCGCTACGTGACCTCTGGCACTCCACCAAGGCGTGATCGCACACCGTCCGTGCGACAAGGGCCCCGGCCGACTCGCCGCTGGGTAACCCGAACCTGTCGGTGCCGTCGCATTACATGCGCCGCCGGAGCAACCTTCTCCGAATCATTTGCGGCGCAGCTGGGACGCGAGCTTGACGCGGCGCGCATATGTCAGACCGGTTGCTGCCCACAGCAGGCCCCAGATCAGGAACAACGGCGACCACAAGACCAGATCCCACAGGGCGGTGCGGGTGGACGCACCAGTGCCAGTCGCAAGCTGAGACAGGTCACCGGGGATCGACAGCACGGCGCGCAGCACCATCAGCGTGGCCAGCGGCCACAGTAGGCAACGGACCAGCCAGACCGGCAGCCACCGCCGTGGGCGCACGGTCGCCAGGGCGAACAGGACGCCCACCGCCGCGAGCACCACGGTGGCGGCATCTGCGATCACGAACCATCCAGGGGCGGTGTGTGACCGTGCCTTGTCGATCAGGTCTTGCGGAAGCGGAGCAATGGACCACAGGGCTGTGCCGCCGAACACCCAGTAGGCCTTCAGCAGCCCGTAGGCAGCGGTAACCCCCGCCGCGCAGTACGCCGGCCAGGTCTTCGCCCCCAACCACGCCCAGAGCGCCCCGACGCCACGCGGCCTTGGTCCCACGCTCGCGACAGGTGGGGTTTTCTCATGTGCGAGTCGGCTTGTCATGTCGGCCCCCTTTACTCGGCGGAGCCTCGCTCGCCCTGCCGCGACGAGTGAATCCACCTCCTACGTTGAGGCGACATTGGTCGTACGGGTAGAGGCATTGGTCACCGGCGGGGCTGCATGCGTCGTCGGTCTCGGCACCGACAGACCACACAGGAACGAATCCGGCCGGTGCGTGGCACACCGTCTCCTGCATCCCGAGGTACGCGCCGCGGTGTGGTCCCTGAGCGACACGGGCCCCAGCCAAGCATGTCACTTATTGCCGGGTGGTTAACGATACGAAGTCCGGACGTCACAGCCTTTGCCGGGCCGAACCAGCGACCCAGCTGGCGGCGCACCCGTCGGGCCGGTGCCGGGCCGCTGGTGGCACCTTCCGAGCGCCGCCCGCGATCGCCGATTCCTGGGCGCGCTGTGAGCGACGATCGGCTGGGATGCGGTGATCATTATGTTCGCGGTCGTGGACGTGGCGACGCCGATGTCGGCGGCGGTGACGGTGTGGTTTGTGGCTGGCGTCAGCCGTCGAAGACAACGGTGATCACGCGATCAGCGCAAACCGGCGGCAGCATTCCAGTGGATCTTGCTTACGCCCGGGGTGCTTGAGGCTGGGAATCAGACGCAGGAGTGGTCGTAGTCGAGATGGGTTGAGACGTACTGCGTGATCTCGACGCGGCCGTTGCCCTCGAAGGGGGCCAACGAGCAGCTGCTGACCGCTTAGCTGAGCGTTCGGGCGCCGGGCCTCCACACGTTGAGGGAATACAGCGAGCTCGTGTCCTTCACGGGGCCGAACAGCGAGGACCATGCGCCGCTGCTGGAGTAGATGCCGACCGTCGCGCCTGCCTGTTCGAATGCGTAGACCATGCCTTCAAGCGACGCTTGATTCTTGCTAGTGTCCGAGGTCCACGAGTTGGCGGTCTCGATGTCCAGCCACCACTTCTTGCCGCCGGCAGCACCGACAAAGTTGATGTCCGCTAAGGCGCGCTCGTAGCCGTACTCCCACGAGCACGGCAGATCGTCGGTCCAGGTCCCGGAGCACCTTCCGTACGGATCGGTGATCGGATCCGAGCTCGTCGGCCAATCCGTGACGTTGTACTGCGCCAACACGTCCCCGGGGTTACCGGTGTTGACGTACAGCTGAGCCGGTGCCTGGCTGGTGCCTCCCGCGGAGGTCTGTGCCCAGGCCCACTCCGAGCCGAAGCAGGGGTTGAAGGTGCTGGCCTTGCCCCCGTTCACGCCGACGATCGCGAACGCCTGACCGGACGGATACGTCTTCCCCTGCTGCCTCGCCAACGCCTTGTCCTCCTCCGGCGCCGCCCCAGGGCCACCGACGCCGGAGGCTCCAGCCGCTGCTGATCGGGCTTCACGAGACGAGAAAATCGGAGCGCGAGAGCAGCGCTTACGCGACACCACGCCGCGGTTCGCCCCGACAGACTGCGGGACTGATCGGCTGGTCACTATCTGCCAGCAACATCGAGGCAAACCCCACGGGCCCGTCCGCCCAGTACGCCGAATACGCGCGTCGAGCACAGCGCCTTGATCAGCTCGCGCATCGTTGTTATGCGCACGTTCCGCTGCTCTACTCGTGCGGAAGCCACTCGTCAGCCATCTAGCTGGAGGCCGGTCATCTCTGGGTTCTGCGCGTGGCGGCTGCCATGATCACCGCATGGCGCTCTTCAAACGACGCGCATCAACGGGGCTGCCCGCGACGGGCGGGTCCTGGCTCGCCTACCCGACGCTCACGCATGGTGACGCCGGCATGGTCAAGCTTGCAGGCATCCACGTCCACCGGAAGGAAATCACGGACGCGCTGCGCCGCTTCGGTCCGCTGGTGCTCGCAGAGCTTCGCATCGAGCAGAGCCGAGAATATGCGGGAGCAGTGCGCGTACAAGTCAGCGGCGCACAGGTTGCGTCAGTGCCAGCCATGCTGGGCGACATCTACCGCGAAACCGTCGAGGCGCTCGCACGCGACGGTAAACCCGCGACGATTCACGCAGAGCTCGAGGTCGGCGAGTACGTCGACGTCTGGGGTCTCTGCAAACCGCTCCCACGACAGGAGGGAGAACCGCTGCTGCCGACGCAGTACCGGGAGGACGTCCACCTGTTCCGCGGCGTCGCCGCCGAACTGGACGAGAGCCTGCACAGTCGGGCCAAGGAGAAGAAGGTGCGACGCAACGGCGTTCTCTTGCTTGGCGGGGACGGCACCTGGAGCGTGGCAGAAGGTGGCCGCGCACTCGGCACGCTGGACGGGAAGCCGTACAGGCGGCTGCACGAGGTCAAGACCGCAGGCCTGCCGCTCGACGTCGTCGTGACGATCCACCGCGTACCGGAGCGCCCGCTTTCGGTACACGTCAGCATCCCACCGGACGCCTGATGCAGCGTTGCCGCGCGGTCAACGCGCACGTTGAGCGGCGCATGCGGGTCCGTGGCTGACGCTGCGTGAGGGGTTTGCCAGCTGTGACTGAGCGAGAACGCGAACTGACCGCCGCCGACCTGATCGATGCGCTGGCTGCCTACAAGGGCGGCACGTACTGCGTGCGGCTCATGAACCCGGGCAAGGGCAGCGCCACTATCCATCCGGTCATGGGCGTCATGGACTTCCAGGACGTTCTCGCGGCCGCAGCTGCCGCGCCGAGGCCGTGGCGCCATCCGTTCGACAAGCACGTACCGGCGGTGCTGCGCCTCGACGGTGACAGCGGCGTCGCGGTGCGCCTCGACGGGTACCTGGTCGGGTGTCTGACACCGGAGACGGCGAAGGCAACGCGGCCGCTCGTCGAACAGCTCGCAGTCACAGGTCAGTCGTTGGTGTGTGCGGCGTTGATCGTGGGCGGCGCCGGCAAGAACTACGGCATCCGCATCCAGATTCGCCCCGGCGCGGCTACCCGGTGGGCGGCCGGAACGAAGCCTCCCGGGTTCGCATAGACACTAGCCGGCAAGCAAGGGCCGCGGCGCGACGTCAGTTCAATAGTCCGGCTTCCGCGTCAGCGCTCACGAGCGCTTCCACCTGCGCGACGTCCAGCCACGCGGCTGAGGACACGCCGAGCTGCTTGGAGACCCACAGAACGTCGGTGACCGCTTCGGCGACCGCGTGCAGGTGGCTGATGACCGCGACCAGCTTCTCCCCGCCGGTCTCCGCAGACAGCGCGTCCAGCGCGGCCGACAACGACTCCAGATCCAGCGACCCGAACCCCTCGTCCAGAAATAGCGCGCCCAGTCGGCCACCGGCCCGTGAGTACAGCTCCACCAGCGACAGCGCCAAGGCTAGGGATGCCAGGAACGTCTCGCCGCCCGACAGCGTCTTCGGGTCGCGGACCGATCCGGATCGCCGCACGACGACCTGGAAGTCGTCTGAGAACCCGAACTCGCCGCCTGATAGGCGCCCGAACAGGTCGCTGGCGAGGCCCAGCAGTACCTCCGTCCGGCGGGCGATCAGGTGTGCGGGGAACCGTGATCGGGAAAGCGAACTGCGGAGGCCGGCTAGCGCGGAAGCGCGCGCCTGGCCGGCGGCGATCGCGTCGTCGAGTGAGGCGGCGCGCCCGATCGATTCGCGAGCCTCGGTTGCAGCCGCACGTGCCTGCTCGGCACGGCGCCGCGCGAGCCGAGCGGCCACCGTCACCGGAGTGAGTGCGTCGGGCGTGAGCACGTCATCGTCGGCCGGAGCGGGCGCTGCCGGGGTGTTGTCGTCGGCCTCTGCGGCAGCGGCTAGTGCCGCACGCCAAGCCGAGATCGCCTTCGTCAGAGAGTTCGCGGCTTCCTTCTGGGCTCGGGAGGTCCGTCGTGTGAGGGCGGCGGCCGCGTCGGACAAGGCCTTCGTGACCGCGTGCAAGTAACCGTCTACTGCGGCCGCGTCGGATTCGTCGTCAGCAACCGCGGGAGTCGTGACGTCGATGCCGACCTCTGTCAGCGTGCGCAGCGGCATCGCGGCACGGTCCAGCGACCGGCACGCCTCCCGCAGCGGGCCAGCGACCTCATGCTCGTGTCGGGCCCGCAGCTGTTCGCCGAGCTCGGAGAGTTCGTCCAGCTGCTCGCGTGCGGCCGTCAGGTTCTGCTCGTGCGCGGCGAGCTCGTTCGACATCGCGTGTGCTGCCCCGGTTGCCGCGGCGAGCGGGCCGGAGGCCGCTTCGCGCAGCCACTCCGGCAGAGTGCCTGCCTTGATCTTCGGCACTGTCGCGCGAACCGGTGCAGGCATGTCACGCAGCTGCTTGGCGACCTCGGCGACGCTCTGTTGCCAGCGGTCGCGCGCGTTCCCCAACGTCGTCTTGTCCCGCGCGAGCGCCCCCTCAGCTTGCTCCAGGGCTGTGTTTTCAGAGGCCAGCTTCGTCTCGGCGGTGGTTGCTTCCGTGCGCGCCGCGTGCGCCTGCCGGCGCAACACGGCGGCCTGATCCATCGCCGGAGCGCACAAGTCATCGGCAGCCTGGCGCGCAGGCGTTGCGGCGGCCTCGGGAATCGCCGCGTGGTCGGCGGCCGCGGAAACCGCGGCGGTCAGCCCGTCGGCGTCGAGGCCGGCGGCGAGCGCGGCGGCCGCAGCCGTGACCCTCTCCAGCTGGCTGGTGAGCTTCTGGCGCGCGACGAGTGCCTCGGCCATGACGGTGTCTCGGGAACTCTCCGCGGTCTGCAGGTCCGCTCCCGTCTGCTGCAAGGAGAGCGCGGCGTCGTCGCAGTCAGCCCGGGCGGTGCTGACGGCCGCTTCCGCGGCGGCGATCTGAGCGGCGGCGTCCGGGTCCGGCGCGTGCCAGTCCTTCGGTAGTTTGCGAACGCACACGGGGCAGTCGTCGCCAGGGTGCAGTCCGGTCGATGCGGCTGCAGCTGACGCGGTGCGTCGAAGCGTCGTGAGGTTCGCCTGCGCATCAGCCTCGGCCTCGCGCGCGGCGTTGAGCGCCGCCCGGCGGGTCGCGACCTCCGGGGTGAGTTCGGCGATCCGTGCTTCAGCGCCGCGTTGTTCGGTGAGGTGGCCGCGGATGCTGGCGGCCACGGTGAGGGAGTCGACGGTCGCGTCCCGCAGTTTGGTGACGGCAGCGTCGGCGTTCTCGGCGGCCTGCTCGCTGAGGGCGGCGGCGTCCTTGAGCGCGGTGACGATGTCCCGCCGGCCGGTGAGCGCGTCGCGCCGTTGGGTGCCGCGCTCGGTTTCGGTGTCGATACGGTGCTGCTCGTCGTTGAGCTCGGCGGCGTGCTGGGCGAGGTTCTCCGCTCGGCGCGGCAGGGTCGGAAGCAGGGTGAGCGCAGCGTCGACCTGGGATCGTCCCTCGCCGCGCTGGGTTGCGGCGGTGAGTGCGTTCTGCGCGGCGCGTGCACGCTGCCGGGCGGCATCGGTGTCGGCACGGCACTGCTCGATCTGCCCGGTGATCTCGTTGGCTGTGGTGGCCGCGGCCGCGACACGGGCCGCGACGTCGTCGCGGGTGAGTGTGTCGGCTGCGCCGTTCACGCGGGTGTGCGCCTGCTGCAACTGCGCGAGCGTGTCCCGGTCGGCTCGGGCTGTGTCGATCAGGCCGGTCACCTCGGCGCGCCGCGTGCCGAGAGTGTCGGCCAGGGTGCCGTATCGCTCCGTGTCAGCGTCCGCCGCGGCCGCGTCACCGGCCGGGTCGGCCGGCACGGCAGCGCGGGCAAGTTGGGCGTCGCTGACCAAGGCGGTCAGCTGCTCGGAGCGGGACGCTGCGAGGGTGGCGACCTGGTCGACGAGGTCGGCGCCGAAGATGCCCTTGAGCAGCGGCGCGCGCTCGGTGCGTGAGGAGTGCAGCAGCTTCTGGAACTGCCCCTGCGGAAGCAGGACGGCCGAACGGAACGCGTCGAAGTCCATCCGCAGGAGCGACGCGATCGTAGTATTCACCGCGCGGACGCTGTCGACGGCCAAGCCAGTGTCGATGTTGCGCAGCGACGCCATCGTCGGCCGGGTGCTGCTGTAGTACGTGCGCTGGACCCGCCACGTGTGCCCGTCATGCGCGAATGTCAGGTCGACGCTCATGTGCGGCGCACCGTCGGCCATGAGGTCTTCGTGTTTGCCACCCTGCCAGGACGACTGCCCGTACAGCGCCAGACACAGCCCTTCGAGGATCGTCGACTTGCCGGCGCCAGTGTCGCCGAGGATTCCGACCAGGGATCGGTTTTCGAACGACACCGGCCCGAACTGCGTGTACGAGCGGATGTTCTGGAACGACAGCGTTAGCGGCTTCACAGGGCATCCTCGGTGACGCGGGCATCGTCCTGCTCGATGTCGGGCGGCGCGGCGTCCGCGGGTTCGGCGTCGGCGGCCAGCTCAGCCTCGCGGGTGCGAGTGATCAGTAGCTGCTGGCGCAGACTGGCGTCCGGTTCGGTCCCCGCGAGAATGGCAGCGAGCAGATCTTCCTCTGGCAGTGGGGCACACCCGTCCTCGATCGACTCGACGGTGGCTGCCTCTTGGAGCAGGGTCGCGAACGTTGCAAGGACGTCGTCGGCACGGGCGTTGGGCACCCCCGTGGTTTCCAGGTACTCGCGGAATAGGTCGGTCAGACCCGGTTCCTCGGCGGCGTCAGAGGTGGACCCGTCGAGCACCTTCACCTTCACCGCTGAGCAGCGCTCGTCGACGCTCACGATCCCGGCCTGCGGCATCAGGCCGCGGACCATATCGCCCAGGTGCGGGGTCGGCGTGTCGGTGTCGACGAACACGCGCACGATGTCCGAGCCGACCTCGGGGGCGAGCGCGGCGATGTCGGCCACCGTGCCCTGCACAACCCGCAGCTGTCGGCCGGCGGCCAGCGGAATGACCTGCGGGTGTGCAGCGCGGCCGGGTTCGACCTCCACGAGCACGACGGACTTCTGCTCCCCGCTCTCGCCAAAGTCCAGCTGAAGCAGAGAGCCGGCGTACCGGCACGGGAACCCCGGCCGGGTCACGGCCTGGGGCCGATGGATGTGCCCGAGCGCTGCGTACGCGACCGGCGGGATCGCTGCCGCGTGCGACAGGTAGGTGTCGGCGACGTCCATCGGCTTCTCGCTCTTGGACAGGAGGGCACCTTCGACGTACAAGTGGGCGGCGAACACTAGGACGTCGTCGTGGATGCGGAAGCCGTCCTGCAGGCCGCGGTGCAGGTCTTCCTGGGCGCGGCGCAGATGGTCGGCGTAATCGCGGCTTGCGGTATCCGGCGAGCGGTACTCCTCCAGGAACCGGTTCGCATGCACGAACGGCAGCGGAGCGAGCCGAAGCCGCTGCTGCTTGGATTCGGTGTACAGGTCGACGATGCCGCCGGCCTCGGGTGTGCGCATTCGGTCGATGAAGCGGATGCGGCCGGCCGCCGCCCGGTCCTGCCCGGCGGACAGGCCGTTGCCGACGAGGTTGAACAGGCGGAAAAGCGCTGGGCTGTCGTGATTGCCGGCGAGCACGATCACCGGCGCAACCGTCGCGAGGGCCTGCAGCGCCTGGATGCCGGTCATCATGTCCGCGACCGCTGGGCGGGCGACGTCGAACAGGTCACCGGTGTGCAGGACGAAGTCCGGCTTGGTCTCCCGCGCAATGGCGACGACCTCGGCGAGGACGGCGCGGAAGTCGTCGGTTCGGTCGAGGTGGCCGCCTGCCGTGCGACCGATGTGCCAGTCGGAGGTGTGCAGGATCTTCACTGGCCCCTCCCTTCCGGTGGTGCGGACGGACGTAAAGGCGGCAGCCCCGTCGCCGTGGCTACCCCGACCGCCCGGCGAGCATGCGTCGGTCAGAACGGCGGGGGGTCGTCCGGTTCGGTGACGAGTTGGGCGGCGACCTCCGCGCCGCGTTGTGCTACCTCGGCGGGCGGGCGGGCGGCTTCGGCGACGTTGGTCGCGTAGGGCGGGAATGGGAATCGCATCGGAAGCGGCGCCGGGATGAGCGGCTGGTCGACGACCATCGTGCCGGGGAGGAACCGGGCCGCGCGTTCACGGACGGCTGGTGTCAGGAACCGGTAGGAGTCCGTCTCGCCGGCGTCCAGGCGTCCGACGACCTTGACCGCTGCGTTGCGGGTGATGTTGCCGTCGACGTCGCCGGCGGCCTGCTGCGCGCCGATCAGCAGTACGCCGAGGGACCGGCCCCGGGCGGCGATGTCGACGAGCACGTCCTTGATAGGTGACCGGCCTTGCGCGGGTGCGTACTTGTTCAGCTCGTCGAGCACGATGAACCGCAGGGGCTCCCGGCCGCGGCCGGCTTTGTCCGCGAACACGCGCGATAGCAGCGCGCCGACGACGAACCGCTGCGCGGCGTCGTGCAGCGAGGAGATGTCGACGACGGTGACGGCGGCGCCGGCCTCGGTGTCGACGCGGGCGACGCCGGTCGAGATGAGCTGCCCGATGCGTGGAGACTGCCCGTACAGGCGACGTAGGAACGCCCACTGGGTGCCTTGTGCGATCTGGCCGACCCATTCGGGATCCTGTGTCTCGATCTTGCGGGACAGGAAGTCGACGAGGTCGGTGAAGTTCTCGATGACGACGTCGCCGGCCCGCTGCTGTGTGACACGTTCGCGGTGCTCGGCGACGACGCGGTCGAACACGTAGGAGACGGTGGCGCCGGGGTCGCGCAGGACGACGGCGCCGTCCGTGCCGTACGGGTGGGCCCATCGGGCGAGCTGCAGGCGGCAGCGCTGCTCGAGCATGCCGACTTGGGTGTTGCGGTCGTCCTCGTCGCTGATCATGTACTGCAGCAGGCCTTCGCGGATGAAGTCCCATGGCGTCCACCCGTACACGATTAGGTCCGCGCCTTCGCGGGAGTGCACGGTCGGCGTCAGGGTGCCGTCGGCCGATGCGGCGCGCGGCGCGTGCACGCGCACGTCAGTGAACGGGCGGAGCTGGTCGGCGCCGACGCCGAGCGCCTCCCATTGTGCGGCGGAGTCAGGGTGTTGGGCGAAGGCGGAGTTGGGCCGGTCCAAGTGCAGCAGGTCTTCGCCTTTGACGTTGAACACGAGCGCGCGGGCGCCGGTGCCGGCCGGGCCGAGCAGTTCCCGCCCGTGGCGGGTTTCGAAGAGCATGTACAGCAGGAACATCGCGTACGAGGTCTTGGTCGCCACGCCGGAGATGCCGGAGATGGACACGTGACCGCCCTTGGTGCCGTTCATGAAGTCGAAGTCCGCGTAAAGCGGCTCGTTGTTGAGGTCGAGGCCGACGGGCAGCTGCCTCGTCATCTGGTCGAGGAAGAGCGCGATGTCGCGGTGCCGGCCGGTGGCGCGGGACACGACCGCGCCCGGTGCGGGCGGCAGCCACCGTTCAGGGACGGTTCGCAGCACCTGCACGTCGATGGTGCGGGCGGTGACACCTGGCATCGTGCGGGTTCCAGTGATCCTCTGGGTGTCGGTGGACACTTCCGCACCTTCGATCTCGCCCCAGCCTTCGACGACGATGCCGTAGTGGGCGAACTCGGTGCCGTCAGGCAACATCTGCGTGGTGACGACGAGCTCGTCGAGGGACACGACCGCGTCATCGTCGAGAACGACCCGGAATCCACGGGTCGAGGACGGTGCGGACCCGTCGATGAGGCCGACCGCGGCTGGCGGGGTGTAGGGGGCGCCGTTCGGCGTCGGCGGGGCCTCGGGCAAGGTCACGGCGTTCTCCTCCACTGGTCTTCATCCATCTCAGGTCCGGCTGCTGGTTGGTGCGGCGGGTACGTCGGGCGCGGGTGCGCGCAGTTGGGCGACGGCGTCACGGACGGCGCGTGCGGCGTAGTCGGCGGGGCCGAGTAAGTGCCGTAGGTGCCGCTCGAGGGCGCCGACCGGTTGGAGGTTCTGTGGAGCGCGCGGGTCGCGATGCCGCACGCCGGCGAAGCGCGGCAGGAGGCCGGTGACCGCCGACGCCTGCGTGGCGCAGTCGACCAGGCCGGCGGACTGCGGGAGTTCGAGGCGGACGATGCCGGACCACGGGCCGGAGTGCACGTCCGGGGTGGCGATGCGCGCGTAGGCGGAGTACCGGTCACCGTGGGCGAACAGGCTGGTCCGCTGGCCAACGCTGAGCAGCTGCGGGACCCGGACATGGTCGGCGGTGGGCAGCAGCATCCGATGGTGCGTTTTCACGTACCCGACGACGGGAAGGTCGCGGGATCGGACGTAGGTGAGCGGGCCGTCGACGACGGTGAACCAGCCGTCGCCGCACAGTGCTTCGGCCAGTTCACCTTCGGCGCGGCGCATCCGCGTCTGCAGTTCGGCGAGCGGCGCATCCGGGTCAGTCGCGGCGACGGAGCTGGCCTGCCACGCCCAGCCGCCGCCGACGTGCGGCAGGATGCTGTGGACGCCGGATCCGAAGATGACGTGCCGGGTGAGGCGAGTCGGCCCGTACACGGGTGGGTCGCCGTTCTCGACCAGAACGGCGCCGCGCGCATGGGCTCCGGCGACGCCGCGGGCGACTTCGCCGGTGGTGTCGTCGACCTGGTACAGGGATGCCTCGACGCGTCGGACGCCGTCGACGAAAGCCAGCCGCGGCGCTGTGGGGAGGACACCGTCGTGCATGGTGAGCGTGCCGCCGTCCTCGGCGAGCTGAGCGGTGCCGGCTTCGCTGCCCTCGTCGGGCACGACGAGGTAGGGCGAGCCGTAGCTGGCCTGCCAGTCCTCCACGTACACGCTCATCGGTGCCTCCGGTTGATCAGCGGGATCAGCCTGTCACGTTCCGCGGACAGTTTGATCCCTTGCGACGCGTCTGCGACCGGCACCGAAGAACGCGGGCGATGGCGTCGGAGCGCCTCTGATAGGAACCCTGTGGGGCTCAAGAACCTCGGTGTGGGCGTCTTGGCGGGGTTCGGCATGATCATTTGAGTATTCTTGTCCGTTGTGTACTTGGCCCTGCGGACGCTGCTTGGCCTTCTGCTGATACGACGCCGCGACCGGATGGTGAACGACGTCGAGCTGCTAGTGCTGCGGCAGGAGGTAGCGGTGCTGCGTCGACAAGCCACTCGTCCGCGGCTGGAGCCGAAAGATCGGTTGGTGTTGGCGGCGCTGGCTCGTCTGCTCCCGCGGTAGCTGCGGAGGACCCGGATTGTCGCGCCGGCGACACTGCTGCGGTGGCATCGCGAACTCGTTGCTCGGCGCTGGACGTACCCGAGGAGAACAGCTGCGGTCGGCGGTCGACCACGCACCTGCGACGTTATCCGGGGCCTGGTGGTTCGGCTGGCACGGGAGAACCCGACCTGGGGTCACCGCCGCATCCATGGTGAGCTGGTCGGGCTCGGCTACCGGGTGGCCCCTGCGACGGTGTGGAACATCCTCCACGAGGCAGGGCTGGATCCGGCGCCGCGACGGTCAGGGCCGACATGGCGGGAGTTTTGCCGCGCGCAAGCTCAGACGATGCTGGCGTGCGACTTGTTCACCGTCGACTGTGTGCTGCTGCGCCGAATCTACGTGCTCGTCGTGCTCGAGGCCGGCTCGCGCCGCGTCCACATCCTCGGGGTCACCAGGCATCCGACAGGTGACTGGTGACCCAGCAGGCACGCAACTTCCTCATCTCGCTGGGGGAGCGGACCGACGCCTTCCGGTTCCTGATCCGCGACCGCGATACCAGGTTTACTGCCAGCTTCGACGCGTGTTCGCCGGCGCACGCATCGCGGTCCTGCGCAGCCCCCTCGAGCTGCGAAGGCGAACGCCTACGCCGAACGGTGGGTCAGCACCATCCGCCGCGAATGCCTGGACCGGATGCTGATCTTCCACCAGCTACAGCTGCTGCGGGTGCTGGCCCAATACGAGACGCACTACAACAGCCATCGACCGCACCGAGCACTCGACCAGCGGCCGCCGATCGCCAGCGCCGTCGCCGTTTCTGATCGAGGCGGCAGCACCGCGGTTCGGCGAACCGAGGTGCTCGGCGGCCTGATCAACGAATACCGCCACGCCGCATGACGCCGGTCGCCCACATTGACAGCACTGAGGTTCTTGAGCCCCACAGGTGCTGGTCCCTCAACAGCGAGCGCGCGTGCGCGCCTGACAAATGACGCGTCAGACCGATTCATCTGTGCGGTTACGACGACGAGGCGTTGTCGCGCAGACGGATCGGGTCGCGGGTGGTCGTACTCAAGCGACGTCCGGTCACGGATTGTGCGGCGGGTTGTTGTGCCATGCCGACTGGTCCTCGCAGCGGTCTGGCCCGCGAACCCGATCAGTCGTAGCGATCCGATCAGCCCACGTGGGGGACGAACGGTGAAGCCCGGACTAGTCCGGGCTTCAGCATAGTGATCCTTCCACCGCGCGCGTCCGACCTGTATCCCCGTACGACTTGCAGGCGCGGTGCTGGCTGCGGCCTTGCATCACCTGAAGTCGGCGTCTGTTACGGGGTCGACTAGGCGCGCAGCCAGCTGTCTGCGGTCCGCGTGGGTCGGCCGTCGTTATTCGCGCCGAACTGCCCGGGGGACATCAGGGCGTCAACTGAGCCCCCGGCAGATCGAGCCGCCGATGAGACGATCGCAAACGTAGATGAGGTGTAGTTGAAGCGGGCGAAGGAGGGCCGAGCCATCAGCGAGTCTGTCCCCGGAGTCGACTTCGCTGCCTGGGCTGATGACGCCACCGCACCCGACGCAGAGGACCGGATCGCTGAGCGCGCGTGGCAGGCATACATGGACCGATGGCCCAACGGTGAGCTACTGCGGTTCCCGTTCGGTGGCGCCGATTTCTGGTACGACACGTCCGACGACTCCAGCGGTCGGGAAAGCCGCACCGTCGCAGGCTGGACCCGTATACCGGACACGGTTCAACCGCGCGACGTCAAGCGACAGCGTGGTTACCCGCTGCCGCCCGCCTTGACGGCCCGCGGGTTTGAACGTGGACACGTCATCGCCCGCGCATCCGGCGGCGGCCTCGACGTCAACTTGTTCCCGCAGGCCTGGCAGATCAACCAAGGGCGAGGCTTGGAAGGACGCGAATTCCGCCGCCTGGAACGTCTCGCCGCCGCCAGCCCTGGTGCGCTGCAGGTGACTCGACTGCTGTGGACGGACGACACCAACATCCCGACCTATGTGCACGTCGTCGTGGCGGTTCCGGGTCGTGAGGTTGTACAAGGAGTTTTCACCAACGAACCGAGTCCACGGCCGCCCCGACATACTGCGAGGTCTCAAACAGATCGGCTACGGGTAGTGGAGTTTCGCACTTCCTCGCTTGGTGAATTGAGCTACGCGTTCGGTCGGTGACGCGGTAGCCGCGAATCACACGCTGATCAACATCCCTCGGTATGGCCGCCTGTCGTGATCCCATCTGCGCGTACATACACGCGCAGATGGGAGACTGTGAGGCACTGTTGCATTGGCTTCGGGGCTGTCCGCGAGACTCGGTGGGTGATTGATGGGCGCTCATCGCTGTCGGCTGCTCCTCCCGGCTACCGGTTCCCTCGGGAGGTGATCGCGGTCGCGGTGCGCTGGTACCTGCGCTACGGCCTGTCCTACCGCGATGTCGAGGAGCTACTCGCCGAGCGCGGCGTCGACGTCGACCACGTGACGGTCTACCGCTGGGTGCAGACGTTCACCCCCGAGTTCATCGAGGCAGCCCGCCCAGCCCGTCACGCTGCGGGTGACCGGTGGTTCCTCGACGAAACCTACGTCAAGGTCGCCGGCCGCTGGACCTATCTGTACCGGGCGGTTGATCAGCACGGTCAGGTGATCGACGTGCTGGTCTCGACCCGCCGGGACGCCGCCGCGGCACGGCAGTTCTTCGCTCGCGCGCTGCGTGCTGGGCCGTTGCCGGTCGAGGTGACGACCGACCGGGCACCGGTCTATCCGCGCGTAGTCGAGGACCTGGTCCCGGCGGCCAGACACGTGACCGAGCAGTACGCCAACAACCTCATCGAAGCTGATCACGGCCGGTTGAAGTCGCGGCTACGGCCGATGCGCGGGCTCAAGCGACTCGCCTCGGCGCGCACCATCGCCGCCGGACACGCGTTTGTGCAGAACCTGCGCCGGGGCCACTACGCCCTCACCGTCGACATGCCGCTACACGACCGTATCCGCCTCGCATTCACCGAACTCGCCGCCTGCTTCTGAGCACCGACACAGCATCCAAGGCCAGTCGCTCGCCGGCAATCAGACAACGCAACAACGCCGGCTCACCTCCTTTGCTGACCGGCACCGGGAGCGAGCTCCCGGTGGTGCCGGCACAGCCGGGCTGGCCTGGGGCGCTCAAGACCTGGCACTGCTTCTCGTGCCCTCATGATGGTCCCATCTTGCGGCGACCATGACGGCGGGGACACCACCCGGAAAGGATGATCCCGTCTTTCCGGCCAGCCGGGGTCACCTTCGGTAACGGTGAGCGAGACGATACGCGTGCTGGGCTGCGCCATCTTCTCGACGATCATTGTGGAGCCCAGGGTCATGGGCCGGACCTCGACATCCACCCGCTCGTCGTACTCATCGTCACCGCGCTGGGTGGCCTCCTGGGCGGCATCGTCGGCCTCATCCTCGCCGGGCCCGTGACCCTGATCGCCGCAAACGCCATCGCCCGCCTGCGGTCGAGAGGCATCCTCCAGCGGGCGGCCGAACGCGCCCGGCCTGCCGTGCAACACATGCTCGACTGACCGGATACGGCAGATCCGCTGATCCTCCGCGAGCGCCTCGGTAATCACCCAATCTGAACGATGCGCCGGTCGGGGGACCCGAACACACTTGCCTGCACATCGGCGTACCAAACCGGTGCCGACGGACCCACCCAAGAAAGGAACCGACGTGGCTATCGGACCCGTTCAGCTCATCGTTCTAGGCTTTCAGCAGCCAAACTTCCACGGGGAGATCATCGCCGAGTTGGAGCGCCTGCGAGCCAGTGACACCGTGCGCGTGATCGACGCCCTTGCAGTCTATAAGGACGCCGCAGGCGAGATCGAGATCGAGCACCTGAGTAACCTCAGCACCGATGAGGCCATCGAGCTCGGCAGCAAGATCGGAGCACTGCTCGGACTGGCCATCGACGGCGAGGAAGGAATCGAGGCTGGCGCGGTCGCCGGCGCCGACGCCGCCGCAGACGGCGTGCAAGTCTTCACTGACGAGGACGCCTGGGAGGTCCTGGACGACATCCCCAACGACAGCGCAGCCGCGGTGCTGCTCCTCGAACATCAGTGGGCCGTCCCGCTGCGCGACGCCCTGATCCGCGCAGGCGGATTCCGCATCAGCGACGGCTTCATCAGCCCCCTCGACCTGGTCCAAATCGGCCTGCTCAGCGCTGAGGAAGCCCGTCAACACCACGAGCTAGAGCACGGCGCCGCCTCAGCGACGGCGTAATATCGACCACAGACTCCACGTTTGGAGGTGCCCCATGTTCGGATCGCGCAGAGTAGCCCGGCGCACGTCACGACGGGTGAGCCGCCGCCGCTAACCCCCTAAACCAGTCGCGCGCCTTCGGACACGCACCGTAGATCCAGAATGGCGCCGCATAACGCAACGGCACTGACCCGTGACGGTTCGGCGAGTACGCCCGCTCGAAGTCGTATCGCTTACATGTTCTGGACGGCCACTCCTGGCTGGATTGGTTCGGCTGGGTTCGACCGAAACGTCGTCCGCCACAACTCCTGTCGGCGGGAATGAATAGGCCATACAGCGAGATCTACGTTCCACCGTCTCGCCGTAAGGCCGCGACCCACTACCTCGAGAACCGTGGAATGAACGCCGCTGTCGAATTTCGGGGTGTTCGCCTCTCCGGAACGGAGACTGTTATTCGATCTGAATGACTTCGACGAGACGCTGCCGGGGCCGTTCGAATATGACGTGAAGCGGATGGCGGCCAGTTTCGCGATCGCGGGCCGCAACAACGGGTTCGCGAAGGCAGACATCGCGGCGGCGAAACGGGCCGCGGTGACCGCCTACCAGGAGGCGATGGCCGAGTTCGGGCAGATGCGGACGATGGACGTCTGTATGTGCACTGGATGAGGACACGCTCATGAACGCGGTCCGCGGCGTGGTGGCCGAGACGGCCACGCAGGCGAAGGCGGCGAAGAAGGCGCCGAAGCAAGCCCGGATCGAGGCCAAGAAGCAACAGAAGCTGGTCGTGCACGGCCAGCGGATGATGCAGGCCGCCAGCGACATCTACCTCGGGTGGACCAACGGCGCCGACCGGAACCGCCACTTCTACTGGCGTCAACTGCGGGACATGAAGGGATCGGTTGCGGTCGAAACGATGATGCCGCTAGCGCTCACCTTCTACGCCCGCACCTGCGGATGGACACTCGCGCGAGCCCACGCCCGATCCGGAGACCCAGTCGCCATCGCTGAATACCTGGGCCAGGACGACGCGTTCGACCAGTCCATCACCGACTTCTCCGAGCGCTACGCCGACCAGAACGAACAGGACTATCAGCAGTTCGTGAACGCGGTTCGATCCGGACGGCTAGAGGCGGTTGAAGGAGTCTAAAGGACGCACGGACCGTCTTGACCAAGCCCGGCTCGGCTTCACCTGACCGCCCACTTCTTCGCCCGACGACGACCGAGGGAGGGCAACCACTGATGACCGGGACTGACGATGACTGAGGTGCACGGATCCGCGCCGGTGGGCGCCAGCGAGCGATGGTTAGCCCGGCTGGCCTACCTGTTGGCGTTGGCAGCGGTCCTCGTGCTGCTCGTGGGGGGCGGCGTCACGACGCGCCTCGGCGTGCTGTTGGTGGGTGTGGTCGGACTGGCAGCGACGCTCGTCGGTGGCTGGTGGTTCCTGAGCAATCGCGGCGTCGTCCGGTGGCTTGGCGCGCTGGTCGCGATCGCGGTGGTTGCGGTGTATATTCCCAAGACCTGCTGCCGCGGATCATCGTCGTCGTGGTGCTCTCGGCAGCGGCTGTCGCCGCCGCGAGGGCCGCTCTGGTGCGGGCGAAGCCGCCGACGCACATGCCCGAGCGGGAGACACCGCCACCCCGCCGACCCTACGTGATCATGAATCCGCGCTCCGGCGGTGGAAAGGTCGCCAAGTTCGACCTGAAGGACAGGGCCGCCAGCTTCGGCGCGACCGTGGCACTCATCGAAGGCCCCGGGCATGTCGACGTCGCCGCCATGGCGCGCGACGCGATCGCCAGCGGGGCCGACCTGCTCGGCGTGGCTGGCGGCGACGGCACGCAGGCGCTCGTCGCCGGCATCGCCCCGGCGCAGCAATGCGCTGGGGCTACCCGACGAGCGCTGGTTCCGCAACCTCACCGACAAGGCCATCCGTCGCGGCGTGTTCCACTCCGTCCCCGACCTCATCGCCGCCATCGAGGCCTACCTCCAAGCCAACAACGATGAGCCCAAGCCGTTCGTGTGGACCGCGACCGCGGACGAAATCCTGCAGAAGGTGCGCCGTGGGCGGGTGGCCCTTCAACCGATCGCCAGTTAAAACCGAGACACTACACTGGGCCTCGTCCGAGTTAGGAGGCGAGGAGGGTTCGCCGGGAGCGGAGTCGACATTGCCCGGAGTCTCGACAGGCAGCGCCCTCTAGCGGCCGGATAATAGGCTCCGTGTGGACGCGCCGAGGTTGGGTGACAAGTGTGTTCAGCGAGGCGGGCGTCATCGGCAGCCGCTTACCCAGATCCGCCGGAGCGTCGGCCTTGACATTTGACTGGCTCCGGCCGCGGCGGTGGCCGCCCGGGCCCGTGGGGTGATCGCCCGGTTGCTGGCGTGGGCCGACGCCGCTCAGCGCAGGCACGGCCTGCTCGGCTTTCCCTACGCGGTCTTGAAGAAGTACGGCGATGATGACGGCGGCCGGCAGGCCGCGCTGATCACCTATTACGGCTTCCTCAGTATCTTCCCGCTGTTGCTGGTGGCTGTGTCGGTGCTGTCCAAGGTCCTCGTCGACCATCCGTCCTTGCGTGCCCGGCTCATCGATGCCCTGGTGCCACCGGAGTTGCAGCCCACCATCGACCACGCCGTCACCACGATGCCCTCCTCGGGCCTTCCGTTCGTCCTCGGGCTCATAGGTTTGCTGTCCGCAGGCATCGGTGTGGTGTTTTCGGCGTACGAGACGCTCAACCATCTCGCGGGTGTCCCGAGGCGCTCGAGGTTCGGTTTCGTGCCGCGCTCCGCGAGGGTGCTGCTGATGCTGGTCGTCGTAGTGGTCGGAGGCGTGGCGGCGGCCACGTTGACGGTCGCGTCGGGGGCCCTGCCCAATGTCAACGGATTGCAGCAGCTGGCCGCGGCGGTCGGGACGGCAGTCGTCGTTTTCGTGGTCCTGGCGCTCGCCGCGAAGCTGCTGATCGCCCGACCGGTCCCGCTGCGGGCGTCGTGGCCGGCGGCCGTGATAGGGGCGGTCACGGTAGCGGCGGTGCTCGCGATTGGAACCCGGCTGCTCGCCGTCCTGGTGACCCGGTCCGGCGCAGTCTACGGCAGCTTCGCCACGGTCGTCGGCAGCTTCACCCTGCTGTACCTGGTAAGCCAGGTGCTGCTGTACTCCGCGGAGGCGGCGGTCGTGCGGCGCGCCAGGCTGTGGCCCCGGGCACTGGACATCTCACGCCCGACCCCCGCCGACGTCCGGGTACTGACCCGCCTGGCGACTGAACAGGAACGGCGTCCCACCGAGCGGATCGAGGTGCGGATGGAGGCCGGCAGCCGGCCCGCGGACAACCCCACCGAGTCGGCCGATGCACGCCCCGAGACCGAGCGGCGATGACGCGCGCGCCGGTCGCTGTTCAGCGTCGCTCGTCGAGGTTGTTGAGGTTTATCGGCAGCGGCGCCACCGAGCGCGGCGACATCGACGGGCGCGGGTTCGACGAAGTTCGGCTGTTCTCCGCGGGCCAGACTCGAGCAGGTCGTCGACCATCACAGACATCCGCTTGAACGCGTCCGATGCCGAGGCGAATTGCCTCGACGTCGTCCGGGTCGACCCTGACGGCATATAGATGCCTGCTAATCGCTGATCCCCGTTTGCGCTGGCGACCGCTTGCCCGGCCAGCGCCCTGTCAGCCGCTCGAATTCCTTGGCGCCCGCGCGGTCGACCAACGCCTTGACCACGCCGAAGACGATGCCGTGCAGTGCAGCCGCAGGCAGGATGTCGGCCCAGCTCTTGGCCTTATCGGTCGCCTCCGGGACATCGCCTCTGCCAGTCAAGGCCCGCCAGATTCGTGCAAAGAGCATGCTGGCCAGCATTCCGCCGGCCACGCTGGCGATTATCCCGACTGGCTTGTAGTGGACTTTCGCACTCTTGGGTTCGGGTCATGCGGCGTAGGCGAGGGCGTCCAGTAGCGCCTCGGTGATTTTGCTGTTGTCGCGCTTGGGATATGACATTGCGGTAATTCGTTGTGACCACAGCGTGCGGCGTAGGGCTGCAAGGGCGTCGAGGAAGCTCGGTGTGTTCTTGTGCCGGTACCAGGGCCGGGGAATCCAGGTGTGTCCGGCCGGTTGGGTGTCGAGGTACCAGCACCAGATGAGTGCGTGCAGCCATAGCGACAGACAGGCTGCGCGTTCGGGGCCGTGTCGCTTCCAGGACTGGGGGTCTTGGCCGCCAAGGTCTTGCTTGACGTCGCGGAAGCACACCTCGATCGGCCAGCGTCCGGCGTAGCGGGTGGCGACCTCGGCGCCGCTGGCGGCCAGGTCGGTGGTGAAGAAGAAGTCGTCGTTCTGCACGCCGGCGGGGTCACGCACGACGACGAGGCGGACCAGTTCACGCTTGTTGACCTGGTACCAGAGCACGTCACGGGCGTGGACCAGCCGGGTCACGGTGTGCCCGCGCATGTCGATCTCGACCTCGCGCCAGTCGCGTTTGTGGGCTTGCGCGGCCAGTTCGGGTGGGGTGGGCAGCCGCTGGCCTTTCAGGCGTGGGCGGCCGCGTTTGCCGGTGCGCGGCGGGGCGGGTTCGAACAGCGCGGCGGGGCGGCGCATCCGCGAGGTCACGTGGGTGTTGGGCAGTTCGGCGCCGGCGAGGGTGGCGTAGGCGCCGTCGGCACACAGGTGCAGCTGCCGGCCGGGCAGCCAGCCGGCGGTCTCGGCCATCATCGCCGCGGCGTGGCCGGTCGTGGTGGTGCTGTCGTTCTTGTGGTGCAAGCGGACGTTGACCGGTACCGCGATCGGGCAGCCACCCCACGGCGGCTGCACCCGCAGGCAGATGACGACCAGGTTCAACCCGAGCGCGTAGACGACTCTAGCGACGGTGGAACGCACCGCGTCGCGGAAGATCCCCGCGCCCGCGACTCGACGGCCGGACTTGTGGTGCAGCGTGTCGTCGCAGACCAGCTCGATCACCCCGCTCGGTGCGCAACGCCCGACCGCGTAGGTGCACAGCACCCGCCACAGCCCGCTCATGGACCATGCGCCGTCGCGCAGGAACCGGTGGTAGGCGTCGTGCGCGCGACGCCCGGCCGGGTCGGCGACGGTGATCATGGCGGTGATGGTGCGCCGGCCAGGGGCACAAACCCAGCCGGTGAGCAGGTCGGTGAAGATCGCGAAGCTCGGCGCGGTGAACGCCGAGCGGAGGCTGCCGAGCAGCGCGATCCAGTTGCTCACCGGCCCCGACGGGTCAGCAACGCGTCCAGGCCGGCGTTGCCCGACTGTTCCACCCGGGCCAGCGCGGCCCGGTAACGAGCCACCGCGGCCCGCACCGCCGTGACCTCGCTCGCGGGCAGCATCACCGTGCGGTTGCGCCCGGCGGCCGAGTAGCTGAGCACGGTGGCCTCGTGCAGGGCCACCCCGTCGGTGCAATGGCAGTTCGTCTTGCCGCAGCGGCGCCGTTGCACCACGACCGAGCCGCGGATCATCCGTGGCAGCAGGCTCGAGCTTCTGACCGGCCATCGTCTCATCCCCTATCTGCACGCGCTACGCGTGCAGATATAGAGTCTCACGACGCCCGATTTGGTTGATCAATTGGCGCGGCGTATCGCCAGGATGCGCGAAAGACGCCGCCACATCAGCCGCTCAAAGTGCGAAAGTCCACTTGTACATCAGCTTGATAATTGCCCGATCCAAAAACCTGGCCATCCGGTCTTGTTCGGCAGCTACGTCACTCATGACAGCGATTATTTGGCCCGCACCGTCGGCCGTCCAGCACGCACTGTCGGCACCAAGCTGCGCATCGGCGGGTTCCGCGACGCCACCGGGGAGCTGTTGATCTCCAAGAGTAAGGGCTCGCGCAATATTTAGGTGGGTGCTGCCGGGCGTGTCGTGGCGCTGGCGGCCATGGTGTAGTTCCAGTCGCCGTGGAAGTCGTGACGGGTCAGGATCCCTGTAGTTTCCAGGGCGTTCATGTCTTCGTCGGGGATCTTGATGCCGCGGGGGTAGGCGTTGGTGTCCAGTTCGGCGTGGACGGTCAGCCCGGTGCTGGTGGTGACCGCGCGGATGGTTTCAATCACGACCTCGTGGGATTCCAGTGGTCGTCCGCGCCAGTTGCGGCTGATCGCAGAGAACAGCCGATGTTCGATCTTGTTCCACTTGGAGGTGCCGGGCGGCAGGTGGCAGACGGTGATGTCCAGTCCGGCCTGGGTGGCGAAGCCGACGAGTTCGGTCTTCCACAGCCGCAGCCGGGAGCCGTTGGAGCCGCCGGTGATCAGCAGCCTGCGGGATCCGGGGTAGGTGATCGTGCCCATGGTCGTCCACCAGCGGCGGATGGACTCCACGGCGAACTGGCCGTTGTCGGCGTCGGTGCCGACGTTGACCCAGCCGGTGTTGGTGGTGATGTCGTATATGCCATACGGCGCGACCTTGCCCAGGTCGGGGTCGGCGAAGTCGTGCACCTTGACCTTGCGGGGTTGCCCGGCGGGTTCCCATTTCCGGCCACCGGCGGCGTAGTTGCCGACGAGCTCCTTCTTCTTGGTGTCGACGCTGATCACAGGGTCACCGGCGGCCTGGAACATGCGGGCCTGGGCGTTGATGTACGCGAACTGGGCGTCCCGGTCCGCGTGCTGGGCGCCTTCCACCGTCTTCACGTTGGCCTGCAGGCTGTACCCGGACTGCTTGAGCAGCTTGGCCACCGTCCGCGCCGAAACCCGATGCCCCACCGCGGTCAGCTCAGCAGCCAGCTTCGCGGTCGACTTCGTCGTCCACCGCAGCGGAGATTCCGGATCCCCGCGAGACTCCGGATCGACCAGCGCGTCCAACCCCTCAAGCAGCGCCGGGTCAGTGACCGACACCGGCGGACGCCCAGCCCCCGGCCGACGCACCCGACCCGGAATCGGCCCCGGATAGTCCAGCTCACGCACCCCCTGCGCCACGGTATCCGGGTGGGCGCCGCTCACCGTCGCGACCGCGGTGATCCCACCCCGCCCCAACACCTTCGCCTCCGCACCCAGCAGTAGCCGCCAGGCACGCTCATCCAGATGCGCGCGGATCAACGCCAAGCGCGCACTCATCCGATCCGGATCCACCTCGGGCAGCGTCATACCACAGACCGTAACCCAATAGACCCGACAGACCTAGTTAATTACTGCGCTATTTCTAAGGTCAGCGAGATCACTGACCCGCTCTGGCAGGACTACCAGGCCTTCATCACCCGCGCCTTGTCCTTCGGCTTGCACGCCCGCGCCGGGTCGATCAACACCCCGTAGTGGGCGGCCAGCTCGGTCCGCACCGGTGGTACGTGAGCTTTCCGCGCGACGTGCGCTAGCGGACGGTTGCTCACACGTCGATCACCGAGTGCCGATGGATCGAGTAGCGTTCGCGCTCACCGCGGTTCACGTTCCGGAGGGGGGCGGGTGCGAAATGGCTGGAGCTGCTCCGACGGGACGGCCGTCGCCCGCGCTGCGGAGCGTGCTCGTTCCTCTAGCCCTCGCGCAGTTCATCTGCAGCTTCGCCGGCTCGAACATGAACGTGATGATCAACGACATCAGCAAGGATCTGGACACCACCGTCCAAGGGGTGCAGATCGCGATAACGATCTTCCTGCTGGTCATGGCGGCGTTGATGATCCCCGGCGGCAAGCTGACCGACCGTTACGGCCGGGTGCGGCTGTTCCGGCTCGGTCTGGTCGTGTACGGCGTCGGTGCTCTGCTGAGCGCGGTCGCTCCGGGTCTGGGTGTCCTGATCGTCGGCAATTCGATCCTGGAAGGCGTGGGCACCGCGCTGCTGATCCCGCCGGTGTACATCCTCACGACGTTGTTGTTCACCGGGGTCACTTCGCGCGCTCGCGCGTTCGGCGTGATCAGCGCGATGGGGGGCGTCGGCTCCGCGGCGGGACCGCTGATCGGTGGCCTGATCACCACGGCGATCAGCTGGCGGGCGGCCTTCGTGTTTCAGGCGATCGTCATCGCCGCGATCGTCTTGCTGAGCCGCCGGCTCGACGATCCCCTGCCGGCGGATCCGACGCGGCCCTTCGACCTCCTCGGAGCCGCGCTCTCTGCCGTCGGGCTCGTCCTGCTCGTCTCGGGCATCTTGGCCACAGACAACAACGTGTGGCTGATGATTGCGCTGATCGCCGCGGGCGCGCTCGTCCTGATGTGGTTCTTCTACGCGGTGCGCGCAAAGGAACGCGCAGGCCAGGACCCGCTGCTGTCGACAGCGTTGTTCCGCAACCGCACCTCCAACCTCGGCCTGGTCACCCAGAACATCCAGTGGCTGCTGCTGTTGGGGTCGTCGTTCACGGTCGCGGCTTACCTGCAGGTGGTGCGCGGCTACGACGCGATCCAGACGGGTGTGATCTTCACGGCGGCCACGGTCGGCATACTGGCTTCGTCGCTCGGCGCCGAACGGCTCGCCAAGCGGTACGCTGGCGGCCGGGCGATCATGGACATGGCGGAGCCGGTCGCGTGCAAAATGCGCACCGGCGTGCTGAACGAGCGCGTGAGTAGCCGGAAAGACTCAAGGCGAGTGCCTGCGCCGTGGACGGGCGGCCAGCCGATGGGTGGGCTGCCGGCATCGCCGAATCCGCTCCGACCCGGCCGGGGTCGGCGGTACCGGCCCGAGGCAGGGTGGTCCGCTGCTCTGTCGGCCGGGCTCGTACTGCTGCCGTGGGTGTCGCGCTCGGCCGATGGCGCCACCCCGAGCTCGTCAGGTAGTAGCCGGCGCCACTCCTCGTAGGCCCTGCAGCGTCCCCGCGACGGTGCCGTGCAGGCCGCCAGCGACGGCATCGATTAGCCGATGCCCGCCCCCTGGAGAGCGCTCCCTTGCCACCACGCAATGTGTCGCCAGTGCCGCTTTGGTGGATGCTGGAGTCCGGGGAGCGACAATCGCTCCGCGCACCGCCGAAAGGAGGACTGCGGTGGCCTACGCGATCTGGTGCAACGGTGGGTTCGTGCTCAGTGGCGACACAGGAGACGAAGTCGTACGGCGCGCCAGGACCACATTCAAGGCACCCATCCGCGACGGCAAGATCATCGCAGGCGTAACGCGACTCGAGCGGATGGGCCTGCTCGATCAGCTTGGACTGATCCCAACAACTGCAGGAGCAGTGCGATGACGAGCCGTGGCACGACACCGGCAAGCGAGCTGGTCGTCCGCCTCCGGCGCGTCCTACCCGCGTCGCGCGAGCGCGTCTACCATGCACTGACGAATCCCGCCAAGCTTGCACGCTGGTGGGGGCCGAACGAGTTCACCTGCCCCAGCATCGAGTTCGTGCCACGTGTCGGCAACGGCTACCGGATCGCGATGCAGCCGCCGGCGGGTGAGCTCTTTCACCTCACCGGTGAGTTCCGGGAGGTGTCGCCGCCAGTGCGTCTTGCGTACACGTTCGTTTGGGAGCCGCCGGCACCCGACGACCAGGAGACCCTGGCCCAGCTTTCGCTGAAGAACGAGCACGGCGGCACCGAGCTCACTGTGGTGCAGGGATCATTTATCACCGAGGAACGGCGCAAGCTGCACGAGGACGGGTGGAGCGAGAGCTTCGACCGGCTCCGACACATCCTCGACTAGGTTTCACCAACCAGCTGACCCACGGCGCGCAGGCAACGCGTCAGCGCAACCAGCCGGAGGTGCACGCCGCCTGCTGGTGGCCGGGGAAGCTAGCGCCAGCGGTGGGAAGCGCGGACCCACGCAGGCGGTGGCTGGAAGCCGGTACCAGCGCGTCGCCGCATTCGATCACCACCGCCGCCGGGCACGCCGTCGACAGCGGTGAGGCGAAGATCCGTCGTCGGCTGAGCGTTCGAGCCGGTCCGACCAAGTCTGTGCGCGGCTGGGCTTTTGGTCAGGGCCTCGCTGGTCCATCTCTGTGCCGCCTCGCGCGTGTGCGAGCCAGACCCTGGGTCAGCGATACATGCGCGACATCTCGTCCTATCAGGTCTCCATTTCGACGTCGGCGTCGTCGATCTCGCGGTCGGCGACGAGCGCGGCACGGTCCAGTTCGAGCGCGGCCTCCTCGGCGATCAGCAGCGTGCGCGTGTCCGCCGAGGCCACCGGGGGCGTGGCGTGTGGATCCTGACCGGCCGCCTGCTCTGCCTCGCCGCGTGCCGCCGCGGCGGCCGCGCCCTCGTGTGCGGCGTCCCGCCGCTCGCCGGTCCGCAGCCGCCCGACGTGTCGCCGCTGTGCGCGGACCTGGGCCAGTCGCTCTGCGGTGCCGTCGTCATCACTGACTGCCATTATCCGACCTCCTGCTCTGCGTCGTGTCCGGCGTCGACCTCGTCGTCGACACGGAGTCCCAACTCGAGCTGCTGCTCTGCTGCGGCCATACGCGGCGCGGCCAGCTCGACGTCGCCGCGCTCGAGAGCACCGCTCCACTCCCGCAGCGCAGCGCGGTCCGCGGCGCGCTGCCACATCCGCTGCGCCTCGCGCACGTCGCGGCCGTCGGTGTCGGCATCGGCGATGACCCGACCGACGATGTGCTCGACGATCGCCTTCTCGGTGTCGTGCAAGCTGCCGCCTGCCGGGCGCCCCGACTGCCAGGAGGAGATGTAGGACGGCAAGTCCGCGAAGCCGCCGCGGGCGATCTCCTGGTCCAGGCGGGCCTCGATCCCCGGCGCGTGACGCGCATAGAAGTCGCTGGCCGGCAACTGCGCCGGCGCCACCTCCGCGAGGTCGACGCCACGGCCGGCAGCTTCCGCGGCGCGCAGCTCAGCCGGGTCGTGGCCCGCGGCGGCGACGGCGAGCAGCACATCGGCCCGCAACGCCGCATGCGGATCCTCGGCCGTCATCTCCGCGTGGATCCGCTCCACCGGGACGACCACGCTGTGGTCCGGCGCCGCGGCGCGCAATGCGGCCACCGCGAGCCGATCGACCGACACGCCCGCCATCGCCTCGATGAACGGCCGGTCCGCCACCAGGTCCGCGGCGTCCAGCCGCCGAAGCAGCAGGGCGCGGTCGGAACTGTCGAGCTCGGCAGCCAAGCCGGCCTCGGCGGGTTCGGCCACTGATTGTTGGACGCTGTGATACACGACC
Source organism: uncultured Actinomycetota bacterium (assembly GCA_963839175.1). Taxonomy (GTDB): domain Bacteria; phylum Actinomycetota; class Actinomycetes; order Mycobacteriales; family Jatrophihabitantaceae; genus CAWIUB01. The sequence continues at coordinate 112,436 of CAWIUB010000002.1, read as the reverse complement.
CGGTGCGCGAACTCGACCGGGTCCTGCCCGCGGACGAATCCGATGTGCTCGGCCCCGGCGGCCAGTACCCCGGCGTAGGTGACGTTGCGGGCCACGACCGCGTAGCGGTCGCTGCTCCCGTCGTACAGGTAGAGCATGCCGCGGGTGCCCGGGTCAGTCGTCAACCCACCCGGGTCGCGGCTCGCCGGCATGAACGACACGCGGATCCGCTGTTCGAGTCCCCACCCGAACCCGAAGTCGGAGTCCACGCCGACGCGAGCCGGTTCCTCCCTCGCCCGCCAGCCCGACTCACTCAGCCACTCAGGCTGCGCAATCAGCGTCGCAGCCAGGCCCGGATGCACCGCACGCGCGTGCCCGGCCCCAGTGGTGAGCTTGGCGCGCAGCGCGTCGCCGCTCGCCCGGTGGCTGAGCTGAGCCGCCGTCCGGCGCGGATCATCGAACCCGGTCGCGCCCAGCTGCGCCGCCGCGGCCTCGTACCGGGCCACCCGGTCCGCCAGCGGCGACCGCGGCGTCTCGGCCTGGTGTCGTAGTGCCATCTTCTCCCACGACTCGGCCGACTCCAGCTCCTCAAGCCGCTCCTCGATCGATCGCGCAACCTCCTCCCGCGCGCGCAGGCTCGGCGCGTCCCACCAGCGCGCGTACAGATCCGGCGCACGGTCCTCGAGCCACTGCTCGCTGATCGCGTGGCCCGGGCTGACCCGCAGCCAGACCTGCCCCTCTTCGCGGTAGAGCCCGCTCACTCCAGCGCTCATCCTTCGCCTCCGGGTGCTCCCGGGCCGCTGGCTTCTCGCCTCGTGGCGGCCCGCTGCCCCCACCCAGGACAAGCGGGTCGAGCCAGCCCGGACACGACACGGCCCGGCCGGAAATTTCCGACCGGGCCGCTGACCGTTTGCGCCGCGCCGCGCTGCCTGGTCAGGCCGAGCTCGCCGCCGCAGCGCCGCCCGCGCCGACAGTGCCTGCAGCGCCCGCACCGTTGCCTGACCCCGCGCCGGCCGGCCTGCGGCGGCGCCGCGGCGCCGGCTTCGCCGCCTCGAGCACCGCCTCGACCTCAGCGGGGTCGACGCTCTTGACCGCGCCCTCGATGTCGGCCTTCGGCAGGCCACTCAGTTCCGCGGCGCTTGCGGCGCCGCCCGACAGGTCGGCCAGCGCCGCGAGCTGCCCGTGCCACCGCCTGGTGATCGCCTCCCGCTCGGCGGCGGTGGCCACGATCTGCTCCAGCAGCTTCATCTGCTTCGCGAACCGGTCCTGCGCGTCTGTGCGCGCCTTGCGCAGCCGCTCCAGTTCCCGTGCATTCGTCGTGCTCGTCATGCCAGGCACCGTAACCCGGCACCCGCCGCCGACCGCTCGCGCTCATGTCGCCTCAAAGCCCTTGAACCACCCGCGTCTCAGCGCCCGAATCTCGGAAGACCCCATTGCATTACTCAATGTCTGTGGAAAACCGTGTCGTGTTTCGCCTACCCCGAAGCACTTGTCGGAGTGTGTTGACCGTCGGCCGCGTCGGGGCAGGTACCGGCTGCAAGTACCTGACCGAGCAGGTCGCGGCCGGCAAGGACGACTTCGCGGAGCTGTCGCCGGCGCAGGCGCTGGCCTACTACAGCGACACCAAGGCGCACGGCGAGACGCCTGGGCGGTGGCTCGGTCGAGGACTGGGCACGGTGGGGTTGTTGGCCGGCCCGGTGAGCGCCACCGAGCTGGAGAACCTGGTCGGCAAGGCGCGGCATCCGCACTTCGACGATCTGCTGCGCGTCGAAGCCCTCCGTCTGTTGAACAGCCAAGGCCTGACCAACCGGGAGCGGCAGGAGATGCTCGCCGCCGCGGAGAAGAACCTTCACCTGGGCCGCGCGTTCGCCACCTACGAGTCGGCCGCCGACCGCGCCGAGCGGGCAGTCGCGGACTTGGGGCAGGACGCGGACGAGGCTTCCAAGGACGCGATCCGCGCGCAGGTGCTGGCCGAAGGGGATCGGCAGGCGGTCGCGGCGTACGAGCTGACGTTCACCCCGGTGAAGTCGGTCAGCGTGCTCGGCGTAATCGGCGGCGCGGCCGTGTGGCAGGAGGTGATGGACGCGCACCGGGCCGCGGTGGACACCGCGCTGGAGTACGTGCAAGAGCACGCCGCGTACTCCCGAGCCGGCGTCAACGGGGTGCGCCAGGTCGACACGAAGGGCTTGATCATCGCCGCGTTCGAGCACCGCATGTCCCGCGAGCAAGACCCCAACATCCACACCCACGCGATCGTCGCCAACCGGGTGCTGTGCGCCGACGGCAAGTGGCGCACCGTCGACGGCCGCGCCGTCTACGCGGCAAGCGTGGGCGCGCGCGCGGTGTACGAGCAGGCACTGGAGACCGAGCTCGCGGAACGGCTGGGCGTGCGCTTCAGCGTCGACGAGCGGCGCACCATTCGTGAGGTCCACGGGATCCCGCTGGCCGTTATCGAGCTGTTCAGCAAGCGCGACGCAGCGATCAGGAAGAAGATCTCGGAAACTCTCGACGGGCCGGCGCGGCCCGGTTCCGCGTGGCACAAACTGCACCGCTACTTCACGCTGTCGACCCGCCCGCCGAAGAAGGCTGCCGAGAGCACGGCCGACGCGATCGCGCGCTGGCGGCACGAACTAGTCCAAGCCGGCCACGACCCGGCGGTGCTGCTCGACACCGCGACGCACCCGTCCGGGCGGCAGCAGCGGCCGCGTACCGACCGGCAGATCCTGGCCGAGGCCGTGGCGGTGCTGAACCAGACCCGCGCGGTGTGGACCCGTCACCACGCCGTCCTCGCGGTCAGCCGGGTGCTCCCGCCGGCACCGCGGGAGGCGTTCGCCGAGCACCAGGTACGAGTCGAGCAGCTGGTTCACCGGTTGCTGGCCGACTCGGTGCAAGTCACCCCGCCGGACGTGCTCGCGGTCGGGCCGACGCTGCGGCGCGAATCAGACGCGCAGAGCGTGTACACCGCGCACGACGACGTGCTGTACGCGGCGCGCTCCACAGTGGCTGCCGAGCAGCGGATCCTGTCCGCGCTCCAGGACGCGGACGCGCCGCTGATCCCCGCGCGGGAGCTGGCGGCCAGCGTCGCGCGGGTGCCGCTCGGGGAAGACCAGGACGCCGCGGTGTACGCCGCGCTGACCTCCGGGGCGCGCATCTCGGCGATCGTCGGCCCGGCCGGATCGGGCAAGACCTACGTGCAACGCGCCATCACCGCAGCGTGGAAGGCGCGGCCGGTCGACGCCGATCATCCCGGCAACCGCGATGTGCTCGCGCTGGCACCGAGCCAGATCGCGGCCGGCGTGCTGGCCGACTCGATCGGTGCGCGTGCGGAGAACATCGCCAAGTGGCTGCACGAGTACCGCAACCAGACCAAGCGGGCCACCGACGCTGCCGCACGCAACAAGACCTATCAACCCGACCCCGCCTGGACGCTGCGGCCCGGGCAGTTGGTGATCGTCGACGAGGCGAGCATGGTCACCACTCGGGAGCTGGACGCGATCCTCACCGCGGTGCGCAAGGCCGACGCGAAGCTGCTGCTGGTCGGCGACGACAAGCAACTCGGCGCCATCGGCGCCGGCGGCATGTTCCGCACCGTCGTCGACCGCACCAACGCTCGAATGCTCACCACGGTGCGCCGCTTCCGCGACGAGCGCGGCCAGCTGCGCGAATGGGAATGTGCCGCCTCGCTCGGCTTGCGCAACCGCGACCTGGATGCGATCGCCGAGTACGAGCGCCGCGGCCGCATCCACTCCGGCCCGCTGGAGCGGATGGAAGAGACCAGCTACCGCGCCTGGCTGACCGACCACCTCGCCTTCGAGCAAGCCCGCCAGGACGGCGATCCGCACGCCGGCGTCGGCGCTGCTGATGGCCGACACGGAGGCTGCCGCCGCCACGCTCTCGGCCCGGGCCCGCGCCGATCTGGTACGCCGCGGCCTCGTCGAGGAACGCGGCACAACGCTGGCCGACGGCAACCGCGCCGGGGTCGGTGACCTGGTCGTCACCCGCCTCAACGAGCGCCGCCTGCGCGCCGAGCAGGGCGAAGGGTTCGTCGCCAACCGCGACACCTGGCGTGTCACCGGCCGCGGCCGCGACGGCTCGCTCACCGTCGTCGCCGTCACCGGCGAGCCACGCGAACTACGGCTGCCCGCGTCCTACGTGACCGCGAACGTGCAGCTCGCCTACGCCGGCACCGTGCACTCCGCGCAAGGCCGCACCGTCACCACCGCCCGCGGCCTGGTCACCGAATCCACCTCGGCCGAGGCGCTGTACGTGATGATGAGCCGCGGCCAACTGTCCAACGACGCCTACGTCGTCACCGACGACCCGGACCGCGAAGCGCACCAGCGCTGGCCCGCGCAACACCACATGAGCGTGCTGGCCGCCATCCTCGAACGCGAGGATCACCCCGCCGCATCGGTCGCCGACGTCGAACGCGACCTGTACGACCAGACCACCAGCCTGGCGCGGCTGCGGATCATCTTCGGCGACCTGTCCACCGTCGTCCGCGGCGGCGCGTACGAGGCGATCATCGCCGAACACGCCGGCCAAGACGCCGCTCACCGCGCCGTCACCGACCCGGCCTGGGCCAGCCTCGTGCGCGCCCTCGGCACCGCACAACTCCTCGGCTGGGACTCCCGCCAACTCCTCATCCAGGCCGTCACCCAGCGCGAGCTCGGCACCGCCGACGACGTCGCCGCGGTGCTGCACTGGCGCTGCGAGAACATCACCGGACATTGGCGCGAAGCCCCCGACGCTCCGACCGGTGGCCAGCTGACCTGGCGCGAGCGCGCCGACGGAATCCTCGAAGCCGCCCGCGGCGCGACACTGTCCGACCCGGTCAGCGCCGACGCGGCCGACGCGCTTCGGCAGGTCGCCGACGCGATGGACAGCCGCGCCGATGAGCTCGCCCGCCGCCTCGCCCAGCAGGCGGCCGCCGGGCAGCAAGGCGGCTACCAGGACGGCACCGTGCCCGCCTGGCTGACCACCCTCGGCCCCGTCCCCACCACCGGCCGCGACCTCGACGCCCGGCGCGAGGCATGGCTACGCCACGCCCGCGCGGTCGCGATCTACCACGACGTCTCCGGGTACCAGCCCACCGGCGACGACCCGATCGGGCCACGGCCACCGGCCGGCGACGCCGAAGCCCGCGAACTGTGGACGGCGGCACGCGCCGCCCTCGCCGACGCACCCATCGCCGCCACCATGCGCGCCATGCTCCCGGACCGACTGCACGCCTGGGTCGCCGACACCTTCCGCGACCAAATCACCGACCCGGCCGCGGTCGCGACCACATCCAACGGCACATGAGCTCGCATCGCGCACCGCACCGGCGTAGACCGCCGGCGGCGCTCAATACCTATCTGCCCGGCATGCTGATCCAGCACGACGATGTCGTAGTGCGGACTGCCCGATCTGGACCAACACGACCTCGACCACGACGCGGCTCTGCGCACCCTCGAGCCCGAGGACGCGATAACCGCCGAGCCCGACCACGAGCCCGAGCCCCTCTGACGCAGGCGTGCCCCTCCGATGCGGCCGACCTTGCGATGGCTAGCAAAGCGTCCGTCAGATGCGGAACCGTGTACATCGGATACCGGGTGGTAGATCATCCTGGCTAGGTGTGCTTCGGCCCGGCACGGCAAGATCGGGCGCGAGATCCGGGACGAGGGGAATCCATGGCGACACCCGCTGGCTTCGAGAACAAGGTCGCGTTCGTCTGGAAGATCGCAGACAAGCTGCGTGGTCACCTGAAGCCGCACGAGTACGGCACGGTGATGCTGCCGACGCTAGTGCTGTTCCGCCTCGATGCGGTCCTCGAGCCGACGAAGCAGGCGGTACTCGCCAAGGCGGCCACGCTCGATCTGATGAGCCCCGGCGCCGACAAGATCCTTCGCAAGGTCGCCCGTCAACCGTTCTATAACACCAGCCCGCTGACAATGAAGACGATGTTGTCCGACGACAAGAACATCGCCGCACAGCTGCGCCAGTACATCGCCGCGTTCAGCCCGGGCGCGGCCGAGGTGCTCGAGGAGTACCACTACGACGCCACAATCACTCGGCTTGACAAGGCCGGCGTGCTCTATGCCGTGCTCGGGGACTTCGCCGACATCGAGCTGCACCCGAAGTACGTCTCGAACGAGGCAATGGGCTACATCTTCGAGGAGCTGCTGCGCAAGTTCTCGGAAATGAGCAACGAGACCGCCGGCGAGCACTACACACCGCGCGAGGTCATCCGGCTCATGGTCAACCTGCTGTTCGCCGAGGACACCGACGCTCTCACCGGCCCAGCGCCGGTCCGCACCCTCTACGACCCGGCTGCCGGCACCGGCGGCATGCTCACGATCGCGTCGAACTACCTCGCCGAACTAAACCCGAACGCACTGCTGGAGGTATTCGGGCAGGAACTGAACCCCGAGACGTGGGCGATCGCCCGCTCCGAGCTGATGATGCGCGGCGCCGAGGCCGACCGGATGGTGCTCGGCAACAGCTTCACCCAGGACGACTACGCCGGCACGCACTTCGACTACGTGCTCGCCAACCCGCCCTACGGCGTGGACTGGAAGACCTACGCCGACCCGATCAAGACCGAGGCCGCCACCAAGGGGTACGCGGGACGCTTCGGCGCCGGGCTGCCGCGCATCAGCGACGGGTCCTTCCTGTTCCTGCAGCACATGATCAGCAAGATGAAGCCTGTCATCGACCGGCCCGAGACGCCGTGGACGGACGGCGGCTCCCGCATTGGGATCGTGCTGTCCGGCTCGCCGCTGTTCTCCGGCGGCGCTGGGTCCGGGGAGTCGGAGATCCGCCGCTGGATCATCGAGAACGACTGGCTGGAAGGCATCGTCGCGCTGCCGGACCAGATGTTCTACAACACCGGCATCTCCACCTACGTGTGGATCGTGACCAACCGCAAGACCGCCGAGCGCGCTAGCACCGTCACCCTCGTCGACGCCCGCGAGCTGGGCACGAAGATGCGCAAGTCGCTCGGCGACAAGCGCAAGGAACTCACCGCCGAGGCGATCGCCGAGATCACCCGCCTGTTCCGCGACGCGCTCGACATCGCCGCCTCAGCTGACCCGAACCCGCGGGTGAAGGTGATGCGCAACGAGGAGTTCGGCTATGCCCGGCTCACGGTCGAACGGCCCATGCGCCGCGTGTGGCGCGTCGACGAGGCAACGCTCGCCGGCCTCGCCGAGGACACTGCAACCGCGCTCGCTGACCTGAACGGGCACAGCTGGACGACCGAGAAGGCAGCGAGAATCGCCGTAGGAGCCTGCGGTCTCGACACCAAACAGATCAACACCGTGGCCAAGACGATCGCGGTATATGACGCGGACGCCGAACCGATCAATGCGAAGAAGGGGCATGGCTACGAGGCCGACCCAGACCTGCGCGACCAGGAGAACATCCCGGTCCCGGCCGGCTACCTCGACCTCGACGAGCGCGCTCGCACGAAGGCGGTACGCGAGGCAGCTGAGAAGCACCTCGCCGAGGAGATCCACCCGTACGTGCCCGACGCGTGGATCGACCACGACAAGACCCGGATCGGCTACGAGATTCCGTTCATCCGCCAGTTCTACGTCTACACACCACCCCGGCCAGTCGCGGAAATCCGCGCAGACATCGACGCTCTCGAAGAACAGATCCAGGAGTGGATGAAAGGGATCGCCGGATGACCAGGCCGCTGATCCAAGTGGCCGAAGTCGCACTCGGGCGGCAGCGATCGCCTGAGCATGAACAAGGCGCGCACATGGTCAAGTACTTACGATCGGCGAACGTCGTCGATGGCGAACTCGATCTGAGCGACGTAAAGGACATGAACTTCACACCGCGAGAGCAGGCGTTCTTTGGCCTTCGAGCTGGCGACGTTCTGATCACTGAGGGCAGCGGCAGTCGTGACACCGTCGGGACATCCGCAGTGTGGCGCGACGAACTGCCGGCGCCGGTCTGCTACCAGAACACTCTCCTACGGTTACGCCCACGACCGTGTCTCGCAGACAGCCCTTACCTCGCATGGTGGGCCCGACATGCCCATGCCGCCGGCCTGATGGCCGCAACCGCATCCGGAGCCAATATCCTGCACCTGAGCGCCGAGGCCCTATGTCGGCTGCCTGTGCCGAACATTCGCACCGACGAGCGGGCATCGCAATCGAGCTGACTCACTCGGGCCAGGTCGGCCGTGCGCAGTCCCTCATCCCCGTGCCCTCCACGTGCCCAACCCACGGGGCATGCGCGGGCAGTTGCGGACACTCCCGGACGGCGCCCGAGCCACGCTCGGCCCGAGATTTAGTGGCTGCCCTGCACTCATCGGACTCCGAGATACCCAGGCAAGCTGACTTGAAAACCAACACACGATTGGCGACGCGTGTTGATCGTCGCGCTGGATGACGACGTAGCTGGGCATAAGGAAGCCCCGCCGGGCTGGTCCGGCGGGGCTTCGTAGTCACCGTCGCCCGGCGCCGGCCGAATCCGCACCGCTCACTCGCAAACCGGTGCAGCGTGCGATGCGTCACCACCACACCCAGCCGCTCCAGCTTGCCGTGGATGTTGGTCAGCGGCCGCTCGGCCCGGTGGGAGCCCGGACACGACGTCGTGGAGACCATCGTCGCCATTATCGGGCGGATGGTGGCCGAACATTGCGAAGAGATCATCGGCTGGAACACTGACCGTGGCCGGGATGTCCCGGACGATGTGGTGCCCGTCATCGTCGCCGTCGAGAAGGCGCTGGAGCCGGTCGTGGACCCAGCGCGTGGTTTCACGCTCGATGACGACATCATCGCGGCGTACGAGGCGAGCGTCGCCATCACCTACGCGCTGAGTCGCGAGATCCATCCGGTCGTGTGGGTTCACCCCCACAAGAGCGGACACTCGCTGGCGGCGGGGTGAGGTCGGCGAGGACCTGCGGGAGGGGCTTGGTCCAGGTTGGTCATTGCAGCGGTCTCCGGTGGTCCGGTGCCTGGTGTTGATCAGCCGGGCGGCTGCAGTGCCCTCTAGCGAGTTGTTGATCTCGCTGGCCGGGACCCGACCCACGGCTGTGTGCTGAGTGGTTGGGCTGGGGCTCTGCGGGCGACCGCCACACCCAGATGACCGCGCGAGGTGATCCTTGGCTCGGGGACGCAACCACGCCCCGGCGCATGAGCGCCGGGGCGTGGTTGCTCAGCGGCGGGCGGCAGTCAAGCAGCAGTGCCGGGGTCGAGTTGATGTGGCTGCGCTAGCAACGCGCTAGCAGCGGACACGACCCAGGGCGTTCCGGGGCGACTCGAGGCGACCTCAGGTAGAGACCGGATGCCCCGGAATCCGGGCGGTAGGCCCACAAGACGGGGGCTTCAGCGGTTGAGGAAAAGACGGGGGAGCGGTCTGTAAAACCGTCGGCTCAGCCTACGTTGGTTCGAACCCAACACCCGCCACCACCGTTTTCTCAGATATGACTGAGAAAACGGCACTGCGAGATCGCGGGATTCAGCGACGACGGCGACGGTCTTGCAAGCCGTCGGTCTCTCAGCGTGGGCCGTGAGCGCCGAGAGATTCGCCGGAAATATCCGAAGCAGAATAGTGCAAAACGCGCGTTGCCCGGTCCGGCAGGAAGCAGCCCTCGATCATTCTCATGCGGGAGCTGCTGAGCCTGCCCGTCCACAGTCACGGCCGGTCACTCGCGACGAACCTCGAACAGGTCCGCGCTGCCCAGGCCAGCGGCGTGATTGTGGTGTTCGCGCGCCCAGACAGCATCCGGGTCCGGCCGCCGCCAGTTGCGTGAGCATTCCCGATGCCCCTCCTCGGTGCGCTGATCGGCTCCCAGCGACCTGAGCGCTCACTCAGTTCGCGTCCGCGGCAGCCGGGGCATCGGGTTGGCGAATCTAGCAGCATCGACGGGCGGTTAGCCGTCGCGCCCGCCGCCACCGGTGGGGCTTCGTCCGAACGAGGTTGGCATACCCGGTTGCGGTGGTCTAATGCACCCATGGGGCCGCCGGACGAGTCTGCGGGCAGAGGTTCCTCCCGGCATGAGTCGGCGCCTGGGTGGGGAGGGCGCTTCGAGACTGGTGTCAAACCTGACGTCTCACAACCGCGCTGTGGCTGGGCGCTGATGGGCTCGGCCGTACTTGGTGTGATCGGCGGGCTCACGCCGTGGGCGTACGTCCATGGCGACGAGGTGCACCGCACCGACATCGGGGTCCAGGTCGGTTGGTTCACTGGCGCCTGCGCACTCGTGGTCGCGGCCCTAAGCGCTTTGATCGTCCTTCGCCGCGGACAGCTGTGGGTATCCGTAAGCGCGCTCGCGCTGAACGTGATCAGTGGCCTCATCATGATCTTCGTGGGTGGATCCATCAGTGAGGATGAAGCGCGGACGTATAGCGTGTCGCCATCGGACGTCTCCGCGGGCTATGGGGTGTGGCTGAGCGAGGCCGGTGCTCTGCTCGGCGTCGTGTTCGCAGTTTGGGCGTTGCGGCGGCGCACGGCAACTCCAGCAGGCCAGATGTACTGACGAGCCTCAGGTACCAAGCTCCGGTGCTGGTGGCGGCACGCCCGACGCGCCCCCGCACGGCTGTGCTGAGCGCGGGGAGCGCCGGGCGACGATGGACAGCCTGGCCATCGACCGGCGCGTGTTCGTCGCACGACGCGGACGTTCCGAGCTGACTACGCTGATCCTGACCGCCCCCGTTCGGCCGGCCCGGTCACCTGCCGGGTGTTGGGGACCGCCGACGGATGACGAGAGATGCCCTGGGGCAATGCTGCTGTCGCCCCAGTGTTGCCCGTCCAGATCAGAGACGACCGCGGGACCAGACCCACAGCCCGACCTGCATAAGGGCGACGACGATCACCGGCACGAGCGTGATCGAGCCCCAATTCATCTTTGCCGACCCTCTTAGCCTGCGCGTCGTTCACTCTTCCTGTACCTGCGCAACCTGGCATGACATCGTGTCCGTCGGCACATCGTCTTCTGGCACCACCGTGTGCCGCACCGTCTGCCCGGCCCCGATCTCATCGTTCAGGTTGATCAGCAGCCTGGCGGCTCGGTATGTGATTTCAGCCGGTGAATTCCACTACTGGCAGGCCGTACCCCGCAACGAGATTGCTGATCAGCACGCCGGGTTTGCCGACTCGGTGCGGCCGGTGTATGAAGCTGGCCTGGTTGACCTGGTTGCGGACAATCATTGGGTGACCGAGGGGACTCGGCTCGTGCCCTCACCCGGGCACACGCCGCATCATGCTGATCGAATCCAGCGGGCATTCGCCGTAATTACCGGGGACGTGATGCACCACCCGTGCCAGATCGCCTACCCGGCGTGGGCAGCGGTATCCGACTTCGATTCCGATCAAGCCCGGGCCTCCAGGAGGGAGCTTGTCCAGCGGTGCGCCGACGCGGACACGCTCGTCATCGGGACCCATTTCCCCGATCCTGTCGCCGGGCGCCATCCGGCGACAGGGCACGACATTCCACCTGACGCCATCGGCAGTTAACTAGTAGTCTGTCGCTTCTAAATGGCTGGGTATAAGTGCCGTAGTTTGATGCGGGCGTCGCTGGTGGTGAACCTCCAGTCGACTTGGCGCTCGTCGGCGTTGATGGCCTCGGCCCAGGCGGCGAGTTCGCTGTCGAGGACGGCGAGGTCGGCGATACGCCGGCCGAGGCATTGCTTGGTCAGGCAGGACAGTTCGATCTCGGCGATGTTGAGCCAGGAGCCGTGCTTGGGTGTGTGGTGGATCTCCAGCCGGCCGGCCAGGGCGTAGGCCTTCTCGGGCGGGAATGCCTCGTAGAGGGAGGCGATCGAGTGGGTGTTGAGGTTGTCCATGACCAGGACGACCTTGTCCGCGTCGGGGTAGTCGACGTTCAGCAGATGTTCGACGCCGTGGGCCCAGTCGATGCGGGTCCGGGTGGACTCGGCGTAGGCGCGGCGCCAACCCCGCAGGGGTTCGGCCCACACGAAGATCGAGCAGGTGCCGCAGCGGATGTACTCGGAGTCCTCGCGGGCCACCCGCTCGGGCGCAGCCGGCGTGCCTGCTCTGGCGTCGGCGAGCAGTTGGAGTGGTTTCTCGTCCATGACCACGACCGGGAAGGCCGGATCGTAGGGGCGGGCATAGACGCCCAGCACATCCTCCATCGCGGCCACGAACGCCGCATTCTGCTTCGGCGGGATCGTCCAGCACGCCTTCAGGTGAGGCTTAAGCGCCCCCTTTTTAGGACCCGCCCGATCGTGGAGTGGTCTATCGGCGGCATCCCCTCGGTCAAGGCCACCCGTCTCTCCAGCAACCGCAGCGTCCACCGCGCACGCCCCGGCGGTGGCTGGCTGCACGCCAGCGCGATCACCCGGGCCTCGACGTCGCCGGTCACCTTCGGCTCCACCGGAGGCGTGGCCCGCTTCTTGCGGCCGATCACGTCCTCAACCCGCCCGGCATGCGTCGTGAACGCCTTCGCGACCAGATACACGGTGCTCTGCGACGTGCCCAGACGTTCGGCCACCACACGCCGATCCGGCGCCGGCCCCTGCGTCTCATCCAAGGCCAGCAACACCCTGGCCCGGGTGATCAACCGGGCAGGACGCCGCCCCGAGGCGACCACCTTCTTCAGCTTCGCACGATCCCCAGCGGTCAAGGAGACCATGAACTCCTTCGGACGAGGCACGCCGTCAACTCCTTCTGGTCAAGTATCAACCAGAACAGCCGACCACACATAACCATCAAATAAGATGCGACACACTACTAGAGCGACACCGCGGCCTGGAGCGCTGATCTCGGTTCACCGCCCGCCAACCACCCCTCCGTCCGAGAGGCCTGTCAGGCGTCGCCTTGGAGACCGTTTCGGGGCGGACCTGCTCGGGGGCGGAACCCGAATCGCCGCGGTAACGAGGTGCATGTGTATGGGCCGGTCGAGATCTAGGCTTGGCCGGCGTGGATTCCGGGAGTGCGGCCGACCGCGCTCCGATTGCCCGCCGTCATCGGCTTGTGGCTCGTAGCGCCGATCGTCTTGCTCTGCTCTACGGGGGGCTGCTAACGCTGTACGCAGTGAGCGGCCGAGTCGGCGTCGAGGGAGTCACCGCAAAAGCCGTCCCGCCCGGCGGGGTGCTCCTGCACATACATCCGCAGATGATGCACGCCGGACACCAACCTGTTGGACGTCACGGTCGACGTGGAGGTCGCCGATGCCCTGCTCACCGAGCAAGGCCAGGGACCGCTGTCCGCCGACGTCTCGGTCGTGATCCAACCAGCGGTTGGCGCCTCGGTCATCGTGTTCCCGGCCGGCCAGCCGACCGGCGTCCATACCGCCGAGATCGTCATGAACGGCAACATCGAGGACTGGCCGTTCGACCGTTATGCCGCCGGCGGGGGCACCGGCATGAACGTCTCGGTGTTCCAAGCACGGCGGGAGATCCCCGCTGCTGTAGATATATCCAGCAACACGCAGGGCTGGCGGATCCGGGCCGCCCCGGCGGTCGTACACGCCGAACTGAGCGCGCCGCAGGCCTTCACGCTGACCGCCCGCCGGGCCACATCGACGCTGGCATTCGCCGCACTGCTGCTCGCCGTGCTCATTACCCTGGCAGTCCTGGCGGCCTTCGTGGCCACCGCCACCTACCGCGGCAACCGGAAGGCCGAGCCAGGGTTTACCTTCTGGATCATCGGCATGCTGTTCGCGATCGTCCCGCTGCGCAACTTCCTGCCCGGGTCACCCCCCGCCGGCTCCTGGGTGGACGTCGCCGTCGTGCTCTGGGTGCTGGTCGTGCTGGTGATGTCGCTCGCGCTGTACTTCGTCGCCTGGTGGCAGTCCGGCAAACAGAGCGCGGTCTGATTGCGGCCTTGGTGAGTGGATCCGATCACTTGGAGCCATGCTGTCCGTCACCGCCGAAGAAGCCACGGTCCGCTACCGACGATCAGCAATGGGCGGGCCTGACGCACAGACCAACTGGGTCAGCCGGCGCCACGATTCGCTGGCGGCACACCGTCGTGCTCGCCGACTACGCGGGCAGTGGTGACACCCCACTCCCGGATGGCCAGCTCTCTGTCCAATTGCTGGTTAAGCAGATGGCCGCAGTGGCGGACGCGGCCGCCGACCAGCCGGTCGAGCTGCGCGACTCGCCCTGGGCTGGTACGCCAGCCAGTTCGCCGAGATCGACAGCGGTGTGGGCGACATATTTGCGGACAACCCGGAGCAAAGAGTCGGGGTCTCCGACGATCTTCACTTGGGGTTGCATCGCGACTACTCGGCGTGCATACTTTTGGGTGAGCCCAGGTGGTCGTTCCCCCGTGCGACCACCTGGGCAACCTCATGCGCGCGCGTTGCTCAGCCTTGTCGACGGCCGATCTTCGCGCCCAGCAGGGCGATCGGGTCGTACTTGCGGTCGACGACGCGTTCTTTCATTGGAATCAATGCGTTGTCTGTGATCTTGATGTGCTCGGGGCACACCTCGGTGCAGCACTTGGTGATGTTGCAGAACCCGAGCCCGAATTCGTCCTGGGCCTGGCGCTGGCGATCCGCCGAATCGAGCGGGTGCATGTCGAGCTCTGCGATCCTCATGAGGAAGCGTGGCCCCGCGAACGGGGCCTTGTTCTCCTCGTGATCCCGCACGACGTGACACGTGTTCTGGCACAAGAAGCATTCGATGCACTTGCGGAACTCTTGGGACCGGGCGACGTCGACCTGTGCCATCCGGTACTCACCCGGGCGCAGATTCGGCGGCGGCGCGAACGCCGGCACCTCGCGCGCCTTGACGTAGTTGAACGAGACGTCCGTGACGAGGTCCTTGACGATCGGGAACGCCCGCATTGGCGTCACGGTAATGGTTTCTTCTGCCGTGAATGTCGACATCCGCGTCATGCACATCAGCCGAGGCTTGCCATTGATCTCGGCGCTGCACGAACCGCACTTGCCGGCCTTGCAGTTCCACCGCACGGCCAGGTCGCCGGCTTGGGTGGCCTGTAGCCGGTGGATGATGTCGAGCACCACTTCGCCCTCGTTGACCTCGACGGTGTAGTCGGCGAGGCCACCGCCGTCGATGTCACCCCGCCAGACCCGAAAATGGGCGTCGTAGCTCATCGCCGGCCTCGGCTCCACCCGATCGCGCAACCTTCGGCGGCCCTAGGCGGCCAGAAGTTGCATGATCGCGGGAGGTGATGGTGATTCACTCGATCTCCTCAGGCAGGCGGGCCAGTTCGTCGTCGGTCAGGTATTTGGCGAGCTCCTCGCGGGGGAACAACGCGATCAGGTCGTCGCGCATCCGTGGCAGCGGCTGCTCGGTGACATCGACGGCCCCGTCGTCGGTCAGCGAGCAGATCAGGTTCTTCTGGCGCCACTCGGGGCGCATCGTCGGGAAGTCGTCGCGGGTGTGCCCGCCGCGGCTCTCCTCGCGCAGCAGCGCCGCCCGGGCCACGCACTCGCTGACGATTAGCATGTTGCGCAGGTCGAGTGCGAGGTGCCAGCCCGGGTTGAACTGCCGGTCGCCCTCGACGCTGACCTTGGCCGCCCGCGCCTTGAGCTCCACGAGTTTGTCGAGTGCCTGCTGGATCTCCTCGGCAGTGCGGATGATGCCGACCAGGTCGCTCATCGCCTGCTGCAGCTCCTGGTGCAGCGTGTACGGATTCTCGCCGCCGAGCGTGTCGAATGGGGTAAGCGCCTCGCGCGCGGCCGCGTCGAGCTGCGTGTCGGCAAGAGTCGGGTAGCTGCCGGCCAGCTGCGCGACGTATTCGGCGGCGCCGACGCCGGCGCGGCGCCCGAACACCAACAGGTCGGACAGCGAATTGCCGCCCAGACGGTTCGAGCCGTGCATGCCGCCCGCGACCTCGCCGGCCGCGAACAGCCCGGGCACCCGGGCAGCCGCGGCGGTGTCGGGCTCCACCTCGACCCCGCCCATCATGTAGTGGCAGGCAGGCCCGACCTCCATCGGCTCCTTAGTGATGTCGACGTCGGCCAGCTCTTTGAACTGGTGATACATCGACGGCAGCTTCTTCAAGATCACGTCAGCGGGCAGCCGCGTCGACACGTCCAGGAACACCCCGCCGTGCGGCGACCCGCGCCCGGCCTTCACCTCGGAGTTGATCGCCCGGGCCACCTCGTCACGGGGCAGCAGCTCCGGCGGACGCTTGTTGTTGACCTGGTCGGCGTACCAGCGGTCGCCCTCTGCCTCGGTCTCGGCGTACTGCCCGCGGAACACCGGCGGGACGTAGTCGAACATGAACCGCTTGCCCTCGGAATTGCGCAGTACACCACCGTCGCCACGCACCGACTCGGTGACCAGAAGACCTGCCACCGAGCGTGGCCACACCATATGCGTCGGGTGGAACTGCACGAACTCCATGTTCAGCAAGGTCGATCCGGTGCGCAGCGCCAGCGCGTGACCGTCGCCGGTGTACTCCCACGAGTTGGACGTCACCTTGAACGACTTGCCGATCCCGCCGGTGGCGAGCACGATCGCGGGCGCGCGGAACAATACGAACGCGCCGGTCTCGCGTCGGTACCCGAAGGCGCCGGCGATCCGACCGGCGGAGTCACGCAGTAGCTCGGTGATGGTGTACTCGGCGAACACGGTGAGTTTGCCGTCGGGCGAGCCGGATTCGCGTTCGTCGTCCTGCTGCAGGGAGACGATCTTCTGCTGCAGCGTGCGGATGAGCTCGAGCCCGGTGCGGTCTCCGACGTGCGCCAGCCGTGGATATTCGTGGCCACCGAAGTTGCGCTGGCTGATCTTGCCGTCGCGGGTGCGGTCGAGCAGGGCGCCGTAGGTCTCGAGCTCCCAGACCCGATCGGCAGCCTCCTTGGCGTGCAGCTCGGCCATTCGCCAGGAGTTCAGGAACTTGCCGCCGCGCATGGTGTCGCGGAAATGCACCTGCCAGTTGTCCTTGGGGTTGACGTTGCCCATGCTGGCGGCAATGCCGCCCTCGGCCATCACGGTATGCGCCTTGCCGAACAGCGACTTGCAGATGATCGCGGTCCGCATCCCCGCCTCGCGGGCCGCGATGGCCGCGCGGAGCCCCGCCCCGCCAGCGCCGATGATCAGGACGTCGTAGTTGTGCTGCTCCATGTCGGGCACGATCTGCGGGCTCCTAATTGAACAATCGCGGGTCGCTGAACGCACCGGACGCGACCAGTGCGATGTACCCGTCGGTCAGAACCAGGGTGGCGAGCGTCGTCCAGGCCAGCTCCATGTGTCTGGTGTTGAGTTTCGACACGAACGTCCAGGCGCGGTAGCGCAACGGGTGCGCCGAGAAATGCCGCAGCCGGCCGCCAGTGATGTGTCGACACGAATGGCAGGACACCGTGTACGCCCAGAGCAGCAGGACGTTGACCAGCATGATCAGCGTGCCCAGACCGATGCCGAAGCCGCCATCCTTGCCGCGGAAGGCCCGGATCACGTCGTAGCTGTTCACGACGGAAATCAGCACGGCGACGTAGAAGAAGTACCGGTGCAGGTTCTGGATGATCAGCGGGAAGCGGGTCTCGCCGGTGTATCTGCGGTGTGGCTCGGCCACTGCGCAGGCCGGAGGAGAGAGCCAGAAAGACCGGTAGTACGCCTTGCGGTAGTAGTAACAGCTGAGCCGGAACCCGAACAGGAACGTCAGCGTGATGATCGCGAACGGGATGAACGGCGGCCAGTCCCCGAACCATGTTCCGAAGTCGCGGGCGTCCGGGTTGCATGACGTGGTCACGCACGGGGACGTGAACGGGGAGAGGTAGTGGTACTGCTCCACGAAGTAGTTGCGTTGCGTCACCGTGCGGATCACCGCGTACAGCAGCCAGGCGGTGAGCCCGAGGAAGGTCAGCAGCGTGCTCAGCCACCACCGGTCGGTGCGCAGCGTCGGCTGCGCGATGCGAGCGCGGGTGGTGGAGGCGACACCAGCCTCCTGGCGCTCGGCCGCGCGCGTCACGGGGTCGTGCCCGGTGAGTATCCCCGGTCGCCGGCGCAGCCGCGCGACTGGTCGATGGGGCCGGGCAACTGGCGCCCTTCTGCCAGTTCAGCGATCTCCACCGTGCTCGCTCCTCACCGGCGCGTCGGGGCGCCGATGCAGAGTCTGGTCCCCTCACGCGGCCTTGCCAAGATCTCTGTTGCGTGCGTCTCTGGCACTGCTGGCGCCGGCTCGGACATTCATTCGGCGGTGTCGGCTCGTGTAGGCTCGATGGTTGGCACGCGCCGCTGCGCGGCGTCCGCGGCTGCCCCCTTAGCTCAGTCGGCAGAGCGTCTCCATGGTAAGGAGAAGGTCTACGGTTCGATTCCGTAAGGGGGCTCGGGCAGTCCCGGAACCCCGGGGCCGGCCGCACCAGGGCGGGGTAGCTCAGTCTGGCAGAGCAAGCGGCTCATAATCGCTGTGTCGCCGGTTCAAATCCGGCCCTCGCTACGAAGCTTGACCTCCCGATCGAAAGGCACAACCAGTGGCAGCCACCGACATCCGACCCAAGATCACCATGGCGTGTCAGGTGTGCAAGCACCGCAACTACATCACCAAGAAGAACCGGCGCAACGATCCGGACCGTCTGACGATGAAGAAGTTCTGCCCGAACTGCGGCAAGCACACCGAGCACCGCGAGACCCGCTGAGCGCAGCCCTGCGCGGCTTGCCGGGACGGACGCGCTAGCGTCCCACCCATGCCGCTGGATCAGTCGTTCGTCGGACGGGTCTACCCGGCCACGCCGCCATATGAGGTCGGCCGCGAGAAGATCCGTGAATTCGCGGACGCCCTGGGTGATTCCGATCCCGCCTATCGCGACCCTGCCGCGGCCGCCGCGCTCGGCTACCCCGACGTCATCGCTCCGCCGACGTTCGCAATCGTGGTCACTTTGCCGGCCGGTCAGCAGGTGATCGCCGATCCGGAGCTGGGCCTGGACTACTCGCGGGTCGTTCATGGTGAGCAGCGGTTCGTGCATTCCCGCCCGCTGCACGCCGGCGACAAAGTGCGCGTCGTGGTGACTGTCGAGCACATCCGCTCGGCCGCTGGCAACGACATGATCACGACCAGGAGCGACATCTCGACCGAGGACGGGGAGCTCGTCTGCACCGCGCATTCCGTCCTGGTATCCCGAGGAACGGCCGCATGATCGAGGCGGGCACCCAACTGCCCACCCGGCGCTACCCGGTCCGGCGAGCCGATCTCGTGCGATACGCGGGCGCGTCCGGGGACTTCAACCCGATCCACTGGAACCCGCGGGTCGCCAGATCCGTGGGACTTCCCGACGTGATCGCGCATGGCATGTTCACCATGGGGCTGGTGGCTCGTGCGGTTACCAGCTGGCTGGGCGATCCGGGCGCCCTGGTCGAGCACGGCGTGCGTTTCACCCGCCCGGTCGTGGTCCCAGATTCGGGTGAGTCGGTGCTCGAGGTGTCCGGTGTCGTCGCCTCGGTCGAGCAAAACCTGGCCACGGTCGCCCTGACCGCCACCGTCGACGGGCACAGCGTGCTCGCGAAGGCTCGCGCTGTTGTGCGGGTGAGATAGCGGCCAGCCGGCGGGGTGGTTGGCCGGGCATGGCTGGACGGGCGGGCCGGATCGGCGCGGCGATCGCTGTCGCACTGCTCCTGGCATCCTGCACGATCCAGCTCGCCGGCCGTCGTCGGCCGAACGCGACCCTTTCCCCGAGCTGCCCGGCGAGCTATGCGGCTCCCGATCCGGCCCGCCCACGGGTGGCTCTGACGCTCGCCGTGTCGGCTGGCCACACCACGGTCAGCGGGACCGAGCACATCACGTTCACACCCGATCTGCCGATCACCGAGCTGGTCTTCCGGCTGACCGCCAACACCCGCCCCACCGTCGCCGAGGGCAACAAGATCGTGGTCACCTCGGCCCGGGCCGATCACAGCGCCTCCGCCGCCACCTACACCAGCGCGGCCGCCGATCCGTCAACGCAAGGCGGCCTGCTACACATCCCCCTTGGCCGTGAGCTGCCGGCTGGCACGAGCGTCACGGCTGACCTGACGTTCACGGTGACGCTCGGCCCGGAGTCGTTCGACCGCTTCGGCCGCACCGGCGGCTACGCGTGGTTCGCGTCCGCCCAGCCGCTGCTCGCCTGGGAGCGCGGCTTCGGATGGCACACCGAGCCGATGCTGCGCTTCGCGGCGGAGAGCGCGACCAGCGAGGCGATGCAGACCGACCTGACCGTGACCGCGCCGGCGTCCGACACGGTGATCATGTCGGGCGACCCGCCCAGCGGCGTCCCGACCGAAGGCGCTCGCAAGACATGGCATGCGACGCTGGCGGCGGCACGGGATGTCAGTGTGGCGGTTGGACCGTTCCAGGTGACCGACGCGACGGTCGCCGGTGTGCGGTTGCGCGTCGGCGCCTACGACGCGGCGACGCGCGACGCGCTGCTGCCATTGTTCGAGCTGGCAATCGTCCAGCTGGCCAGGCGGTTCGGGCCGTTCCCGTTCCCGTCGCTGTCGGTGGCCCGGCTGCCCGCGCAGGGTGGCGGGATCGAGTACCCGAGCTCGATCCTGATGCTCTCGGGCAATCGCCCGGTTGCCGTGCACGAAACCGCGCACCAGTGGTTCTACGCGATGATCGGGGACTCGCAGGCATTGCACGCCTGGTTGGACGAGGCCTTCGCTAGCTACGCCGAGCAGCTCGTCGACAACGACGCCCCGCCGGCCGCCGCGCTGAGTGAGCCGGGCCGGGTCGACACTCCCACCGCGGCGTACGGCACCGACGCACCGGACTACTACCGCGTCACTTACGACAAGGGCGCGGCAGCGCTACATGCCGCGCGAGCCGCTGCCGGGGCAACCGCGTTCGACGCGGCGATCCGGTGCTACGTCACGGCAAACGCGTGGCGGATCGCCGATCCGGCGGATCTCGCCCTGGCTCTGCGCGGGCTTCCCGCCGCCGTCGCGGTGTTGCGCCAGGCCCAGGCGCTGCCCTGATCCGGCTCAGGAGTCAGCCACGAGCTTTGCGATCCGGCCGATGCCCTCGGCCAGGTCGTTGTCGCCCAGGGCGTACGACAGCCGCGCGAAGCCTGGCGTGCCGAACGCTTCGCCCGGGACGATCGCGACCTCGGCCTCGTCCAGGATGGTGGCGGCCAGCTGCGCCGAGGTCGCGGACACCCGACCGCGCAGCGGCTTGCCGAGCAGCCCCTTGACCGACGGATAGGCATAGAACGCGCCGTGCGGCTCGGGGCAGACGACGCCCGGGATCTCGCCCAGCAACGACACGATCGTGCGCCGGCGCCGATCGAACGCCTCGCGCATCGCCGCCGCGGCCGACAGGTCACCGCTCACGGCCGCGAGCGCGGCGACCTGGGCCACGTTCGAGACGTTGGACGTTGCGTGTGACTGCAGGTTCGCCGCGGCCGTGACGACGTCGGGCGGGCCGATCAGCCAGCCGACCCGCCACCCCGTCATGGCGTAGGTCTTGGCGACCCCGTTGACGATCAGGACCTTCTCACCTGCGGTGTGGGCGATCGAGGTCTGGACGACGTCGCTGTACACAAAGTGTTCGTAGATCTCGTCGGTCACGACCCAGAGGTCGTGCTCGGCCGCCCAACGGCCGACCTCCGCCACCTGCTCGGACGGGTAGACGGCGCCCGTCGGGTTCGAGGGCGATACGAACAGCAGCACCTTGGTCCGCGCGGTGCGCGCAGCCTCCAGCTCTTCGATGCCGGCCAGGTACCCCGACGTCTCGTCCGTCATGACCTCGACAGGAATGCCGCCCGCGAGTTTGATCGCCTCGGGGTAGGTCGTCCAGTAGGGGGCGATCACCAGTACCTCGTCGCCCGGGTCGAGCAGCGTGGCGAAGGCGTTGTAGACCGCGTGCTTGCCGCCGTTGGTGATCAGGACCTGGTTCGCCGCGACCTCGTACCGCGAGTCGCGCATGGTCTTGGCGGCGACGGCCTCGCGGAGCTCAGGCAGGCCGGGGACCGGAGTGTAGTGGTGGTACTTGGGGATGCGCGCCGCCGCGACCGCGGCTTCGACGATGTGGTCGGGCGTGGGGAAGTCCGGCTCACCGGCTCCGAACCCGATCACCGGACGGCCCGCCGCCTTGAGCGCCTTGGCCTTGGCGTCGACCGCCAGGGTGGCGGATTCGGCAATAGCGCCAATGCGGTCGCTGATGCGTGCTCCCATGCCCGTCATCCTCCCAGACGGGCGAAGCTGGATCGCCGCCTCAGGATCTGCGGCGCGCGAACTTGGAGCGCTCTGGGGTGTCCCCGTACACTGGCAACCCTGGGGTCCTTGCGGCCCTGCGTCAGCATGCGCTGAGCGCAGGTCGTCACGGTCCTTGGTTCGCCTAGGGGCGTGGCTCAATTGGTAGAGCACCGGTCTCCAAAACCGGCGGTTGCAGGTTCGAGTCCTGTCGCCCCTGCGGAAACGACGTAAAGGAAGCGAAGTGCAGCAGAGGAGATCCGCGTGACACAGACACGTACCGAGGCTGCGTCGCCCCGTTCGGTCGGTGCCGGCCGCGGGGGACGCATCGGGCGCTTCATCCGCGAGGTCATCTCGGAGATGCGCAAGGTGCTCTGGCCCTCGCGCAGGGAGCTCGTGACCTACACCATCGTCGTGATCATCTTCGTGGTGGTCATGGTGGCCATGGTCGCCGGTCTGGACGTCGGGTTCGCGAAGCTGGTTCTGCGGGTCTTCGGCTGACGCGACAGCATTCCTACAGGGCAGTGATGGAAGGCAATGACGGAAAGAGAGATTGTGTCCGAATACGACAGCGCCCCGCCGGTGGACCCGAGCGACCTGCGGGATCCCTTCGCGACGGGCGAGTCGCCCGCGAGCGAGCCGAGCCCGAACGAGTCGAGTGACGACGAGATCACCGACATCACCGAGGCAGCGCGGCTGCTCGGCGCAGACGAGGCGGACATCGCGGCCGTGGCCGACGACGACTCGCAGGTCGAGGCACTCGAGCAGGGCACTGCCTCTGTCGACTCCGAACTCGCCGAGGACGCCCAGCCGCCCGCTGAAACCGCCGAGGCGGAAGCCGAAGCCACCGACGCTGAAGCCGCCGAGGCCGAAGCCGCCGACGCTGAAGCCGCCGTGGACGAGGATGAGGATCCGGTGGAGGCGTTGCGTGGCGAGCTGCGTACCGCAGTCGGCGACTGGTACGTGGTGCATTCGTATGCCGGCTACGAGAACAAGGTGAAGACCAACCTGGAGAGCCGCATCCAGTCGCTAGACATGGAGGACTACATCTTCCAGGTCGAAGTGCCGACCGAAGAGGTCGTCGAGATCAAGAACGGCAAGCGCCAGCAGGTGCAGCGCAAGGTCTTCCCCGGCTACATCTTGGTGCGGATGGATCTTAACGACGAGTCCTGGGGCGCGGTGCGCAACACGCCCGGGGTCACCGGGTTCGTTGGCGCCACGGCTCGTCCGTCGCCGCTGTCGATCAACGAGGTCGTCAAGATCCTCGCCCCGGCGGCGCAGAAGGCCGACCGGGTCGGCCGTGGCGGACCGGCCACGGCCGCTGACAAGCCCAAGGTCGAGGTCGTCGATTACACGATCGGTGAGTCGGTCACCGTGATGGACGGCCCGTTCGCCACGCTGCCCGCGACGATCAACGAGATCGACCCCGTGCACCAGAAGCTGAAGGTGCTGGTCTCGATCTTCGGCCGTGAGACGCCCGTCGAGCTGTCGTTCAGCCAGGTTTCCAAGCTCTAGCCCACCCGAACAGAAGAGAAGCAGGCATGCCTCCGAAGAAGAAACTCGCCGCGATTATCAAGCTGCAGATCCAGGCAGGCGCGGCGAACCCGGCTCCACCCGTCGGCCCGGCGCTGGGCCAGCACGGCGTCAACATCATGGAGTTCTGCAAGGCGTACAACGCCGCGACCGAGTCGCAGCGCGGGCAGATCGTCCCCGTCGAGATCTCGGTATACGAGGATCGCTCGTTCACGTTCGTCACCAAGACTCCGCCAGCCTCCCGACTGCTGCTCAAAGCGGCGGGCGTCGAAAAGGGAAGCGGCGAGCCGCACAAGACCAAGGTTGCCAAGGTCACCATGGACCAGGTCCGGGATATCGCGCAGACCAAGATGGAAGACCTCAACGCCAACGACCTCGACCAGGCCGCGAAGATCATCGCGGGTACGGCTCGGTCGATGGGAATCACCGTCGAGGGCTGAGCACCACCCGATCGTGCAACTTTTGGCCGCCCTATGGGGGCGAAAGTTGCACAATCGGCGAGAAATCGTGGGAGGGCGCCGAGGGTCGGCGTCCGTCAGCACCACGAGCACCGAGGAGCACACGTGACCAAGCACAGCAAGGCCTACCGCCAGGCCGCCGAACTCGTCGAGCCGGGCAAGATCTACACCCCGTTCGAAGCGGCCAACCTGGCCAAGCAATCCTCACCCACAAAGTTCGATGGCACCGTCGAGGTGGCCTTGCGCCTAGGGGTGGACCCGCGCAAGGCGGACCAGATGGTCCGTGGGACGGTCAGCCTGCCGCACGGCACCGGCAAAACCGTCCGGGTGATCGTCTTTGCCACCGGCGACAAGGCTGAAGAGGCTCGCGCCGCCGGTGCCGACAAGGTCGGCAGCGACGAACTGATCCAAGAGATCACCAACGGGTTCCTGGACTTCGACGCAGCGGTTGCCACGCCTGACCAGATGGCCAAGGTCGGCCGGATCGCCCGCGTGCTCGGCCCGCGCGGCTTGATGCCCAATCCGAAGACCGGCACGGTTACCCCGGACGTCGCCAAGGCGGTAACCGACATCAAGGGCGGCAAGATCAGCTTCCGCATCGACAAGCAGGCCAATTTGCACCTGATCATCGGCAAGGCCTCGTTCACCCCTCAGCAGCTGGTGGAGAACTACGCCGCGGCGCTCGACGAGGTATTGCGCTCCAAGCCGTCCGCGGCCAAGGGTAGGTACCTGAAGCGGGTCACCTTTGCGACGACGATGGGCCCCGGCATTCCGGTTGACGCCAACCGCACGCGCAACCTGCTCGAGGACGCCGCACCGGCCCAGGCCTGAGCGCCGCCCGGGTTCGTATGAGGTGGCAACAAATTGCCTCTTGACGCGCCATCGCGGTCCTGTTGCCTGTGACTGGCGACACATAGCGCTGTCATCCAGGCCCGAAGGAGTGCCCATGCGCGCCCAGACTCGGCTGATCGCCCTCACCGTCGGCGCGCTGCTGGCCAGCGGCCTGGCTGCTGTCGCGCCCGCAGCGACGGCGTCGGCGGCCGTCGGCCCGGGGGCGCTGAGCCACTTCGACCTGGCCCGCAAGGACTGCCTCGGCACGGCCCGGAACACGACGTCCAAGATCTGGTACACGGTCGCCGGCGGCGTGCTGTCCGACGTCTACGCGCCCACTATCGACACGACGAATGTCGAGACGATGCAGTACCTCGTGACGGACGGATCGACGTTCACCGACCTGCAGACTCGCGACACGACGTACATGGTGAGCGCAGACCCGACCGGAATGATCTGCACGGTCACGTCGACCGCCGAAGTCCGGCAAGTACCGGCTGACCACGACCTACCTGACCGACCCGGCGCGCGACAGCGTCGTCGTCCACACCCAGTTCACGCCGCAGGGCGCCGCTGGACCGGCGGCCAAGTACCACGTCTATGTCCGGCTCGACGCGACTGTTGGCGGTAACGGTGGCGGCGGCGATGGCAACGGCGGCGCGGACACCGCGGTGATCGACACGTCGACCGGCTCGCCCGTGCCCATCTCGTACGACACGGTGACCTCCACGAACGCCGCCAACCGGGACTACGCGGTGCCTTCGTTCCTGGCGCTGCGCGCTGATCGGCCGTTCAGGGAGGCGAGCAGCGGCTTCGTCGGCACGGCGAGTGACGGGCTGACGCAACTCGACTCGGCGCACGCCCTGACGCCATCGGACACTGCCTTAGGCGGCAACGTGGAGCAGACCGCCGCAGGTCTCAGCCGGACAAGCACGGCGGGTCCACGCTCGCTCTCGGCTTCGGCACGACCCAAGCGGCCGCCGTCGCCACGGCCGGCGCGACGTCGCGATGCCCCGCTCGGAGTCGCTGCTCGGCAAGTACGCGGTCCGGCTGGCTCGCGCTACGACGACCAGCCTGACGCCGCCCGTCCGCGCACCTGCCCGGCCTGAACAAGTCGCAGCAGGCGGCCGCCATCCGCGAGTACTACGTCTCGGCGAACGTCGTGAAGGCCAGCGAGGACAAGACGTTCCCCGGCGCGATCGTCGCCTCGCTTGCCTCCCCATGGGGCCAGGCCGTCTCTGCGGGTGACCCAGCCAACACCTACTTCGGCTCCTACCGCGAGGTGTTCTCCCGCGACCTCTACGAGGCGTGGACGGCGCTGTTCACCGACGGCGACCTGGCCACCGCCCGTGCGGCCACGCGCTTCCTCCTCGGAACGCCAGCAGTTGCCGGACGGCTCGCTCCCGCGCAACTCCCTGGTCAACGGCAAGACCGCGCCCGACTCGTTCAACACCCAGCTGGACGAGGTCGCCTACCCGATCCTGATGGTGCTGCAGTCCGGGCCTGGCCGGCGACACCGACATTGTGGCCGCATGTCCAGGCGCCGCCAACTACCTGATCGCGCACGGGCCTTCGTTCGGCCCGGAGCGGTGGGAGGAGCAGAGCGGCTACTCGCCCTCGACGATCGCCGCCGAGATCGCCGGGCCTGGTCGCCGCAGCGACGATTGCCCATCAGCGACACGACTCGGTCGACGCGCGGATCTGGTTCGCCACGGCAGACCAGTACCAGCGCTCCATCAAGGGCTGGGCCGTCACCACGAACGGCCCGCTGTCCAGTCAGCCCTATTTCATCAGGCTTTCCAAGACCGGCGACCCGAACGCGGCGATCAGCTACAACGTCGGCAACGGCGGCCCGACGCTTGATCAGCGTGAGGTGATCGACGCCGGCTTCCTGGAGCTGGTCCGCCTCGGCGAACTGTCGGCCAGCGACCCGGATGTCGCGAACTCGCTCGACCGTCGTCGACAAGACGATCGAGAAGCAGACCCCGAGCGGGGTGGGCTGGCTGCGGTACAACGGCGACGGTTACGGCGACTGCCACGTGCCTGCCGGATCACAGACTGCCCGCTCGAGGGCCGGCCGTGGGCGCCGACGAACATGGGCACCGGGCACCCGTGGCCGGTGCTGTCCGCCGAGCGAGGCGAACAGGATCTGGCCACCGGCGCCGCGTCGAGCGCGGGGCAACTGCTCGCCGCGATGGACGCGATGTCCTCCGGCGTCGGCCTGGTGCCCGAGCAGGTGTGGGACCAGGCGAACGTCCCGGCGTCGCCGTTCGGCACCGACCCGACGACTGGCCTCGATCGGCTTCGTCAACGGCAAGCCGGACGGCTCCGCCGCGCCGCTCACCTGGGGCGCCGGCTCGCAGGTCCGGCTGACCGCCGACCTGACCGCTGGCCGCGACGGTGGAGCAGCCGGCCCAGACCGTCGACCGGTACGTCACGCATACCCAGCGGTCGACCACGCTCACCGTCACCTCGCCGCCGGACCAGACCGTCGCCACCGACCCGATCGTGGTGACCGGAACCGCCGTGCCCGGGGCCAGTCGTCGATGTGGCCGACGTGGCGCGGCTACGACCACGCACGCCACCGCCACCGTCGGTGCCGAGCGGATCGTTCAGGTTCGCCATCCCGGCCGCAGGTCGGCAACAACGTCCTTGTCGTCACCAGCACGGCGCCTAACGGCGGCACCGCCCAAGCCGTGCGCACCGTCGTCAACGATGTGGTTGTGGGCACGCTCCTGTTCAACGCGACCGACCCGACCGGCGACGACAACGGACCCGGCAACTACGCTTACCCGACCGCCTCGGACTTCCACGCCGGCGCATACGACCTGACTGACTTCCAGGTCTACGACACCGGTTCGACCGTGACCTTCCGGGTGCAGACGGGTGATCTCAGCCCGACCTTCGGCAGCCCGCTGGGCGCGCAGATGGTCGACGTGTACGTCCACGGGCCGGCTGGAGCCACCTCGACCGCAGCGTCTTTCCCGCAACGGAACTACACGATCGCGTCCGGGTCCGCATGGGGTCGCCTGCTAGAAGTGCAGGGCTTCGGACAGCGGTTCGTGGACGGCAACGGGGGGACGGTCGGCACGATCACGATCAGCGCCAACCAGATCTCGCGCTACATCACCTTCTCCGTGTCCAAGTCCGCGCTCGGCGGTACCCCGGCAACCGGCTGGGTGTACACGGTGGCCCTGACCGGCCAAGACGGCTTCAGCCCGGACCAGGCGCGCGCGTTCACGGCGACGCCTGGCGCGTACTCCTTCGGCGTCTGCGCCCCGGGTGGCACCGGCGCCCTGTGCGCCGCGGCCCCGTCCACGGTGCCCAAGGTGATGGACACGATCGTGCCATCTGGGGTGACCCAGTCCGACGAACTGAACTACGTGCTGCACACGCCGGTGGTGCTGGCGGGCGTCACGCAGCCGTAGCCGCCTGGAATTTGGCGGCCTCGGCACCAGCACGTATCCTCGACGGCAGTTCCACCGAAGACCGCTGGTCGCCGTGTGCGCGCACACGGCTGAACGCCTCCGGAGCGCCGGAGCGGCCCGCGCAGGTTGGACGGTTCGGCTTGCCATGCCGCCCCGTGCGCCCTGCGCCGGGGCGTTTCTCGTGTGCGGATGCGTCCACGGGCCAGCCCGAGACACGCCGAGAGGAGGAAGCATGCCGAATACCGAGAAGGTACGCGCCGTCGCCGAGATCGCCGAGCAGTTCACCAGTTCGTCCGCCGCGCTCATAACCGCGTACCGCGGGCTGACAGTCAAGCAGGTCACCGACCTGCGTCGCTCGCTTGGCACCGACGCGAGCTACGCGATCGTCAAGAACACCCTGACCAAGCGTGCCGCGGCCGATGCGGGGCTGACGATCGACGACAGCCTGCTTGTCGGCCCTACCGCGATCGCCTTCGTCAGCGGCGACCCGGTCGTCGCGGCAAAGGGGTTGCGCGATTTCGCCAGGACGAACCCGCTGCTCGTCATCAAGGGCGGCGTGTTCGAGGGCAGGCAGCTCAGTGCGGCCGAGATCGGCAGGATCGCCGATCTGGAGTCCCGCGAGGTGCTGCTGGCAAAGCTGGCCGGAGCGCTCAAGGCGCTGCCGACTCGCGCGGCTGGGCTGTTCCAGGCCCCGCTCTCCCAGTTCGCCCGTCTGGCCAAAGCCCTGGAGGAGAAGAAACCTGCAGCCGAGGCCATCGCCGAGGCTCCCGCTGCGGACGCCATCGCCGAGGTTGCCACCGAAGGCTCCCGCTGCGGACGCCATCGCTGAGGCAGCCACCGAAGCTCCCGCTGCGGACGCCATCGCTGAGGCAGCCACCGAAACCCCCGCTGCTGAGACTGTTGCCGAGGCAGCCACCGAAACTCCCGCCGAGCCGGCGGAGTAGCAACCCATCACCTCACCGGCTCAACCGGCGAGACAGGAACAGGAAGGACGCCACATCATGGCGAAGCTCAGCACCGACGAGCTGCTCGACGCGTTCAAGGAGATGACGCTGCTCGAGCTCTCCGACTTCGTGAAGCAGTTCGAGGACACCTTCGACGTCACCGCAGCCGCCCCGGTCGCGGTCGCCGCGCAGGGTCCTGCGGGCCCCGCCGCACCGGCCGAAGTCGTCGAGGAGAAGGACGAGTTCGACATCATCCTCGAGGCCGCAGGCGAGAAGAAGATCCAGGTCATCAAGGAGGTTCGTACCCTCACCAGCCTCGGCCTCAAGGAGGCCAAGGATTTGGTCGACGGCGCGCCGAAGACGGTCCTGGAGAAGGTCAACAAGGAGGCCGCCGACAAGGCCAAGGCGGCCCTCGAGGGCGCTGGCGCCACCGTCACGGTCAAGTAGCGCGACTCGATCGCGCCGGAGGGCGCGATTGCCGGAAGCTGCATCAGCGCGGCTGCGGCCCGTTGTGGTCGCGGCGGATCGCCCAGCCTGGACCTTGAGGCTGACGTTGACCGATGCGTCGCGACGGACCTCAAGATCCACCAGTAACCTTGGTCAAGTCGTACATATCGGCTGAACGGAACCGATCAGGGCCGGCGACACTTGGTCAACGAAGGTGCTTGACGACGGCGACTTTGCGAGGGACAGTTTCCGACGTACCGAGAGTTCCGACGCGAGGACGGCGCATACAGGATCGGCGAATACAGGAGCCGGATAGAACGGCCAGGGTCTCGAGCGGCTGGCGAAAGCCCCTGGACGGTGAGGCTTGCTTGTCTTGCCCTCATGCGTTACTCTCGGGTGTTGCGCTGCGTTCTGACACCCTGCGGCCCGTCAAGGGCCCATTTCGTCATGCCCGCTGACGTCACGAAGGGTTGCTAGAGGCGCGCCGCCCGCACTGTGCACACCGTGTCCTTGGAAGGACGAGTCTTGGCAGTCTCCCGCTCCGGTAAGACCACCACACTGAACGGCAAGGCAGGCATCCCGGGAGCACCGCTCCGGACCTCCTTCGCCAAAATCCGTGAGCCGCTGGAGGTGCCGAACCTCCTCGCGTTGCAGACCGAGTCCTTCGACTGGCTGGTCGGCAACGAGGCCTGGCAGGCACGAGTCGCCGGCGAGCAGGAGCGACAGTCCGGCCTGGAGGAGATTCTGTCCGAGATCTCCCCCATCGAGGACTTCTCCGGCTCGATGAGCCTGTCCTTCTCCAACCCGCGCTTTGAAGAGGTCAAGGCCTCCATCGAGGAGTGCAAGGACAAGGACATGACCTTCGCGGCCCCGCTGTTCGTGACCGCCGAGTTCACCAACAACACCACCGGCGAGATCAAGAGCCAGACGGTGTTCATGGGCGACTTCCCGATGATGAGCCGCAAGGGCACGTTCATCATCAACGGCACCGAGCGGGTCGTCGTCAGCCAGCTCGTCCGTTCGCCGGGTGTCTATTTCGACCGGACGCTCGACAAGACCTCCGACGTCGATGTCTACAGCGTCAAGGTCATTCCCGGCCGCGGCGCGTGGCTCGAGTTCGACGTCGACAAGCGGCAGACCGTCGGCGTGCGCATCGACCGCAAGCGCCGCCAGCCGGTCACCGTGCTGCTGAAGGCCCTCGGCTGGAGCCCGGATCGCATCCGCGAACACTTCTCCTGGTCCGAGACGCTTCTCGCGACCCTCGAGAAGGACCACATCGGCACCACCGACGAGGCGCTGCTCGACATCTACCGCAAGCTGCGCCCCGGCGAGCCGCCGACACGCGAGTCTGCCCAGGCGTTGCTGGAGAACCTGTTCTTCAACCCGAAGCGCTACGACCTGGCCAAGGTCGGCCGTTACAAGGCGAACAAGAAGCTCGGCGTCGACCAGCCCATCAGCCAGGGCACGCTCACCGAGGACGACATCGTCCGTGCCATCGAATACCTGATCCGCCTGCACGCGGGCGAAGAGGGCTACGAGACCGACGACATCGACCACTTCGGCAACCGGCGTCTGCGCACCGTAGGCGAGCTGGTCCAGAACCAGATCCGCGTCGGCCTGTCCCGGATGGAACGAGTGGTCCGCGAGCGGATGACCACCCAGGACGTCGAGGCAATCACGCCTCAGACCCTGATCAACATCCGGCCAGTGGTGGCGTCCATCAAGGAGTTCTTCGGCACGTCGCAGCTCAGCCAGTTCATGGACCAGACCAACCCGCTTGCCGGCCTCACCCACAAGCGGCGACTGTCGGCGCTCGGCCCGGGTGGCCTCTCCCGGGATCGCGCGGGCTTCGAGGTCCGCGACGTGCACCCGTCTCACTACGGCCGGATGTGCCCGATCGAGACGCCGGAAGGACCGAACATCGGCCTGATCGGCTCGCTGTCCAGCTACGGCCGGGTGAACGCCTTCGGCTTTGTCGAGACGCCCTACCGCAAGGTCGAGAAGGGCCGGGTGACCGACCAGATCGACTACCTGTCCGCCGACGAGGAGGACCGGCACGTCATTGCGCAGGCCAACTCGCCGATCGACGCGCGCGGTCACTTCACCGACGAGCGTGTTCTGGTGCGTAAGAAGGGCGGCGAGGTCGACCTGATCGAGCCGTCCGAGGTCGACTACATGGACGTCTCGCCGCGCCAGATGGTGTCTGTCGCCTCGGCGATGATCCCGTTCCTCGAGCACGACGACGCCAACCGCGCGCTGATGGGTGCGAACATGCAGCGTCAGGCGGTGCCGCTGCTGCGCAGCGAGTCGCCGCTGGTCGGCACTGGCATGGAATTGCGTGCCGCCGTCGACGCCGCCGACGTCGTCGTGGCCCAGAAGCCCGGCGTGGTCGAGGAATTGTCCGCCGACTTCATCACGGTGATGGCCGACGACGGCACCCGCAACACCTACCGGCTGGCCAAGTTCGCCCGGTCCAACCAGGGCACCAGCTTCAACCAGAAGCCGATCGTCGAGGAAGGCGACCGGATCGAGGCCGGCCAGGTCATCGCCGACGGCCCGTCCACCGACAACGGTGAAATGGCGCTGGGCAAGAACCTGCTCGTCGCGTTCATGCCGTGGGAGGGCCACAACTACGAGGACGCGATCATCCTCAACCAGCGGCTCGTCCAGGACGACGTGCTCACCTCGATCCACATCGACGAGCACGAGGTCGACGCCCGCGATACGAAGCTGGGCGCCGAGGAGATCACTCGCGACATCCCGAACGTCTCCGAAGAGGTCCTCGCCGACCTCGACGACCGCGGCATCGTGCGGATCGGCGCAGACGTCGTCACCGGTGACGTTCTGGTCGGCAAGGTCACGCCCAAGGGCGAGACGGAGCTGACCCCGGAGGAGCGACTGCTGCGCGCGATCTTCGGTGAGAAGGCCCGCGAGGTGCGCGACACCTCGATGAAGGTCAGCCACGGCGGCGACGGCAAGGTCATCGGCGTGCGCGTGTTCAGCCGCGAGGACGGCGACGAGCTGGCACCCGGCGTGAACGAGCTGGTCCGGGTATACATCGCCCAGAAGCGCAAGATCCAGGACGGCGACAAGCTGGCCGGCCGGCACGGCAACAAGGGCGTCATCGCCAAGATCCTGCCGCCCGAGGACATGCCGTTCCTCGAAGACGGAACCCCGGTCGACATCGTGCTCAACCCGCTCGGGGTGCCGAGCCGGATGAACGTTGGCCAGGTCCTCGAGACGCACCTGGGCTGGGTCGCCAAGACCGGCTGGCAGATCGAGGGGCATCCGGCCTGGGCCGGTCGCCTGCCCGACGACGCCCAGTCGGGTGCGCCCGGCACGAGGGTCGCGACCCCGGTTTTCGACGGCGCCCGCGAGGACGAGATCACCGGCCTGCTCGATGCGACCCTGCCGACCCGCGACGGTGGAAAGCTCATCGGCGCTTCCGGGAAGACCAAGCTCATCGACGGACGCTCCGGAGAGCCGTTCCCCGAGCCGATCGCCGTCGGCTACGTCTACATCATGAAGCTGCTGCACCTGGTCGACGACAAGATCCACGCCCGGTCGACCGGCCCGTACTCGATGATCACCCAGCAGCCGCTGGGCGGTAAGGCGCAGTTCGGCGGGCAGCGGTTCGGTGAGATGGAGTGCTGGGCCATGCAGGCCTACGGGGCCGCATACGCGCTGCAGGAGCTGCTGACGATCAAGTCCGACGACATCGTGGGCCGCGTCAAGGTCTACGAGGCGATCGTCAAGGGCGAGAACATCCCCGAACCCGGCATCCCGGAGTCGTTCAAGGTGCTGCTCAAGGAGCTGCAGTCGCTGTGCCTGAACGTCGAGGTGCTCTCGTCCGACGGGGTGGCGGTCGAGATGCGCGACACCGACGACGACTTCTTCCGCGCCGCGGAGGAGCTGGGCATCGACCTGTCCCGCCGCGAACCGAGCTCAGTCGAAGAAGTGTGACATGCAGAGTTGTTCGACTTACCGCGTGCCTGGACGCGCCGGGGGTCGAACAACTCGAACAAGCCAGTGTGATTGAGGGAAGTAGGAATCTTGCTCGACGTCAATGTGTTCGACGAGCTGCGTATCGGCCTGGCCAACGCCGACGACATCCGTCAGTGGAGCCATGGCGAGGTTAAGAAGCCGGAGACCATCAACTACCGGACGCTCAAGCCGGAGAAAGATGGCCTGTTCTGCGAGAAGATCTTCGGTCCCACCCGGGACTGGGAGTGCTACTGCGGCAAGTACAAGCGGGTGCGCTTCAAGGGGATCATCTGCGAGCGCTGCGGCGTCGAGGTCACCCGCGCCAAGGTGCGCCGTGAGCGGATGGGCCACATCGAGCTTGCCGCGCCGGTCACGCACATCTGGTACTTCAAGGGTGTGCCGTCCCGGCTGGGCTACCTGCTCGACCTGGCCCCCAAGGACCTCGAGAAGATCATCTACTTTGCCGCGTACCTCATCACGAGCGTCAACGAAGACGAACGCCACCGCGATCTGCCGACGCTCGAGGCCGAGGTCAGCGCCGAGAAGTCGACGCTGGAGAAGAGGCGTGACGCTGACATCGACGCGCGCGCCAAGAAGTTGGAGGGCGACCTGGCCGAGCTCGAGGCCGAGGGCGCTAAGAGCGACGTGCGCCGCAAGGTTCGCGAGGGCGGCGAGCGCGAGATGCGCCAGATCCGTGACCGGGCGCAGCGCGAGATCGACCGTCTCGACGAGGTGCTCGACACCTTCCGCAAGCTGGACGTCAAGCAGCTGATCAGCGACGAGCTGCTCTACCGCGAGCTGCGCGACCGGTTTGGCGAGTACTTCGAGGGTTCGATGGGCGCCGGCGCCCTGCAGACCCTGCTGCAGAACTTCGACCTCGACGCCGAGGCCGAGTCGCTGCGCGAGACGATCCGCACCGGCAAGGGACAGAAGAAGCTGCGTGCGCTCAAGCGGCTCAAGGTGGTCGCGTCCTTCCTCAACACGACCAACTCGCCGCTCGGCATGGTGCTCGACTGCGTCCCGGTCATCCCGCCGGACCTGCGTCCGATGGTGCAGCTCGACGGTGGCCGCTTCGCCACGTCCGACCTGAACGACCTGTATCGGCGGGTGATCAACCGCAACAACCGGCTCAAGCGACTGATCGACCTCGGGGCCCCCGAGATCATCGTCAACAACGAGAAGCGCATGCTGCAGGAATCCGTTGATGCGCTGTTCGACAACGGCCGGCGTGGCCGTCCGGTCACCGGTCCGGGCAACCGTCCGCTCAAGTCGCTGTCGGACCTGCTCAAGGGCAAGCAGGGCCGGTTCCGCCAGAACCTGCTCGGCAAGCGCGTCGACTACTCCGGCCGTTCTGTCATCATCGTCGGCCCGCAGCTCAAACTGCACCAGTGCGGCCTGCCCAAGGGAATGGCGCTCGAGCTGTTCAAGCCGTTTGTGATGAAGCGGCTGGTCGACCTGAGTCACGCGCAGAACATCAAGTCCGCCAAGCGGATGGTTGAGCGCGCACGCCCGGTCGTGTGGGACGTGCTGGAGGAGGTCATCAGCGAGCACCCCGTGCTGCTGAACCGGGCCCCCACCTTGCACCGTCTCGGCATCCAGGCGTTCGAGCCGCAGCTGGTCGAGGGCAAGGCGATCCAGATCCACCCGCTCGTCTGCACCGCGTTCAACGCGGACTTTGACGGCGACCAGATGGCCGTGCACCTGCCATTGTCGGCCGAGGCGCAGGCCGAGGCCCGCATCCTGATGCTGTCGACGAACAATATCCTCAAGCCGGCTGACGGCCGTCCGGTGACCATGCCGACGCAGGACATGATCCTCGGCCTGTACCACCTGACCACGCTGCGCGACGGGCAGCAGGGTGCTGGTCGCGTCTTCTCGTCCGAGTCCGAGGCGATCATGGCGCGCGACGGCGGGTCGCTGGGCCTGCAGGCGCCGGTCAGGATCCGCCTCACCGATGTCGCGACGATCGACACCGGGCCGAAGGGCGACCCGTGGGTGGCAGCGGAGGGCTGGATGCCGGGTGATCCGGTGCTGGTCGACACGACGCTCGGCCGATGCCTGTTCAACGAGGCGCTGCCCGCCGACTACCGCTTCGTCAACTACGAGGTGACGAAGAAGGAACTCGGCCAGATCGTCAACGACCTCGCCGAGCGGTACCCGAAGGTGCAGGTCGCCGCGACGCTCGACGCGCTCAAGGCGGCCGGCTTCTACTGGGCCACCCGGTCGGGCATCACCATCGCCATCGACGACGTCGTCACGCCGCCGAACAAGGCCGAGATCCTGGACCGCTACGAGAAAGACGCGGACAAGATCGAGAAGCAGTACCTGCGGGGTGTGATCACCGAGGAGGAGCGCCGCCAGGAACTGGTCGAGGTCTGGACCAAGGCAACCAGCGAGGTCGCCAAGGAGATGGAGAACAACTTCCCCAAGACGAACCCCGTCTACATCATGGTCAACTCGGGTGCCCGAGGAAACATGATGCAGATGCGCCAGATCGCCGGCATGCGCGGCCTGGTGGCCAACCCGAAGGGCGAGATCATCCCGCGCCCGATCAAGGCCAACTTCCGCGAGGGCCTCACTGTGGTGGAGTACTTCATCTCCACGCACGGCGCCCGCAAGGGGCTGGCCGACACCGCGCTGCGTACCGCTGACTCGGGTTACCTGACCCGGCGTCTGGTCGACGTGTCGCAGGACGTCATCATCCGTGAGGAGGACTGCGGCACCGACCGTGGCGTGACGCTGACGATCGCGTCGGCGGCCGCGGACGGGACGCTGGTCAAGGACCAGCACGTCGAAACGTCGGTCTATGCGCGCGTCCTGGCCGAGGACGTCGAGGTCGGCGGTACCACGCTGGCCACCGCCGGTGCGGATCTCGGTGACGTGCTGATCGACGAGCTGATCGCTCGGGGCATTTCCGAGGTGCGCGTCCGGTCCGTGCTCACCTGCGAGTCGGCGCTCGGCACATGTGCGAGCTGCTACGGCCGGTCGTTGGCCTCGGGGAAGCTGGTCGACGTCGGCGAGGCCGTGGGCATCATCGCCGCGCAGTCCATCGGCGAGCCGGGCACCCAGCTCACGATGCGGACGTTCCACACCGGCGGTATCGCCGGCGAGGACATCACCCACGGCCTGCCTCGGGTCGGCGAGCTGTTCGAGGCGCGGGTACCCAAGGGCGTCGCCCCGATCAGCGAGTCCGCCGGGCGGGTGCGGATCGAGGAGTCCGACGGGTCCAAGGGGTCGAGTCGGCGAGTGATCGTGACCCCCGACGACGGCAGCGATGAGCTCGACTACCCGATCTCGCGGCGGGCTCGCCTGCTGGTGACCGAC
The DNA here is from genome assembly GCA_963839175.1 of uncultured Actinomycetota bacterium. GTDB lineage: Bacteria > Actinomycetota > Actinomycetes > Mycobacteriales > Jatrophihabitantaceae > CAWIUB01. The sequence goes on along the minus strand of CAWIUB010000002.1, from coordinate 75,471 downwards.
GGCGAGTCGGTCGAGGTGGGCCAGCAGCTGGTGTCCGGTGCCGTCAACCCGCACGATGTGCTACGGATCATGGGTCCGCGCGAGGTGCAGCTGCACCTGGTGCGCGAGGTCCAGGAGGTCTACCGCTCACAGGGCGTGGCCATCCACGACAAGCACATCGAGGTGATCGTTCGGCAGATGCTCAAGCGGATCACGGTTATCGACTCGGGAGCCACTGAGTTCCTGCCGGGATCGCTGGTCGAGCGCTCGACGTTCGAGGCGGAGAACCGCCGGGTCGTCGCGGAGGGGCTGGAGCCCGCCTCAGGCCGGCCGGTGCTGATGGGCATCACCAAGGCGTCGCTCGCCACCGAGTCGTGGCTGTCGGCCGCGTCCTTCCAGGAGACCACCCGCGTCCTCACCGACGCCGCGATCTCCGCGAAGAGCGACTCGCTGGTGGGCCTGAAGGAGAACGTCATCATCGGCAAGCTCATCCCGGCCGGTACGGGTATCGCCCGGTACCGCAACGTCGAGGTGAACCCCACCGAAGAGGCCCGCGCCGCGGCGTTCTCGATGGCTGGATACGACGAGAACGACTACTACGGGTTCGGCAACACGGGCGGCTCGCTCGGGACGGCCGTCCCCCTGGACGACTACGGCTACGACGACTACCGGTAGGGCTTCCTGGCCTCCCTTCCGGAGTTGTTCGACCCCCGGCGTGCTCTTGCATGCTGGGGGTCGAACGCGTTCGGGGCGGCCGCTGACCAATCCGTCCTGTTCGACCGTCGGCGTGCTCCGGCGCGCCCTGGGTCGAACAAGTCACCAAAGGGGTTGGGCGGTCGTCGGCCGCGATTCGCCACGCGACAAGTCAGGAATGGGCGAGCCGAATGCGTCGCAGGTCGGATACCACCCGGTCCGGACAGATGCGCATCATCATCGACGGAAACCGCAGCATCGGCTGGCCGGCGATGACCACCTCGTTCTGCCGGGACATGTCATCCCACCAGGTGATCGGCTCTCGATGAACGCTTCCGTCGACCTCGATCGCCAGCACTGTCCCGTCGGGCAGGTCGACCTCAACATCGATGTACCGCATTTTGCCGCCTGGCTCTCGGCGAAGCGTCTGATGGCGCGGCTGTGGCAGCCCCCGCGCGACGAGCCAGTGGACCGAGATCGATTTCGCCGAGCGTATGACCGCCGCCACCGATATCGCCGAGCAGGCTCCCGTAGCAACTGGACGTGGCGTACGGATCCTGCCCCACGTAGCGCAGCCTCCAGACGATGGGCCGTCGTGAGTCGCTGCTGGACCGCTGCGCAGAGCACTGCGCATGCTCGACGCGGCCGAGTAGACCAAGCGGCAGCGTCGATGGCCGATCGGTCGACGGTGGTACGTGCGATCGAGGCGTTGTCGATGTCGCACGGGGAGAACCGGCGTGAATTGTGCACCTTCACCCACGGTGGCCAACCTGCATTGGAGTCGCGCGCGACGACGACGTGCACGCGATCGGGCGCGAAGCCGGTCATGCCCCAGGACGCCAAGGCGCTGAGGCCCGCCAAAGCGGCTGGCTTGCCCGGTAGCAGCACGGCAACCCAATCCCGTTGCATCGCTGTCAACGCGGCGTTGTGCAGGACGACCACCCGGCGTCCAAAGCACTGCCACCGCCGAGCCTCGATTGCGGCATGTATCCGTTCCTTGTCGAAGCCGGCGCGATCCAGCTGCCGCCTGGTCAGGACGCCGTGTTGGCGCTCGACCTGCTCGGCGAGCTCGTCAGGCACGGCGAGCAGACGGTCACCAGCGGCCGCAGGGGGACGTACAGCGCGAGCCGGTGCGGTCATGGCAACCACACTCCTGCCGCCGCCGAGCCGTCGCAACGGCCTTTGCGACGCTGTGGATACGCGTCGCAGCTGTGGACAACTCGCGGGCGGCCGTCTTGCCTCGCAAGGTTGTTCGACCACGGGCGGCCTATGGCACGTCGGGGGTCGAACAAGTCGTGGTGGGTGACCGCAGTCACCCGACTTGTTCGACCCTCGGGGAGCCCGGGCATGCCGGGGGTCGAACAACTTGCGACGACGGGGCGTGCTCAGAGCTCGTGGTCGAAGAGTTCGTGGTCGAAGAACTCGAATAGCCGGCCCCATGCGGCCTGGGTGGCCGCGGCGTCGTAGCTCGCCGTTCCCTCCCAGAAGAACGCGTGCTCGGCGGTGGGATAGACGACTAGGTCGTGCCGCACTCCTGCGTCGGCCAACGCCGAGCGGATCTGCTCGCGGGCGGGCTGCGGGATCAGCGAATCGCGGCCGCCGACCAGATACAGCAATGCCCCGTCATGCTCGGCGATGCCGGGCGTCAGCTCGAGCGTGGGCGACGGCTGGCTCAGCGGGATGTCGGTGCTGGGCAGCCAGCCGCCGTAGAGCACGGCAGTCGCCCTGATCGGCAGCTGGGTCGCCGCGAGGTAAGCCAGGTGGCCCCCGGCGCTGAAGCCGAGAACCCCAGCCGGTCGGTCACCCAGGTGGTCGAGGACCGCGCGCATATCGGCCAACGCGGTGTCGCGAGTTACTTTGTAGAGGTAGCCGAACCCCGCAGCGCGGCCCTCGTCGTCACGCGGAAGCTCCACGCGGGGGCCAGCCCAACGGTGGTAGAACTGCGGCGCGACCGCCAGATACCCCTGCGCGGCCAGCCGGTCGGCCGCGCCGCGGATGTCGCCGGTTACCGCGAACAGCTCATGGCAGACGACGATCGCGGCTGTCTCTACCGAATCTGGACGGGAGACGTAGGCCGACATGGGTCGCTCGTCCGGGACGGCTAGCTCGATCCATCCAGCGGGCACGGTCAGCGACCGCGGGCCTGGGTGATCAGCGTCTTGCCGAAGTCCCACATCATCGAGTTGCCCGCGTGCGCCTCGTCCATGACGGCGGTGAATGCCATGACGAATCGATCCACCTCGGCTTCCCCGATGTTCAGCGGCGGGATCAGCTTGATCACTTCCAGATGGTCGCCGGACACCTGCGTCAGGATCCGGTGCTTGTGGAACAGCGAGTGCACGATCAGCTGGGCGAACAAGCCCTTGCGGGCGGTCTGCAGCGCGGTCCACGACGCGCGCAGCTTCCAGGACGACGGTCGGCCGAACTCGACGCCGATCATCAGTCCACGCCCGCGGACGTCGGCCAGCAACTCGTAGCGGTCGACGAGTTCGGCCAGCCGCGATTGCAGCAGGTCGCCGACCTTGCGGGCGTTGGCGACGATGTTCTCGGCGTCGAACACGTGCAGGGTGGCCAAGCCCGTCGCCATCGCCTGCGCGTTCGAGCCGAACGTCGAGTCGTGTACCAAGACCCGGTCCATGGACGAGTAGACCTTCTGGAAGATCCAGTCGTGCGCGATCGTGGCCCCGACCGGCACGTAGCCGCCGGACAGCGCCTTGGCGAGCGCCACGATGTCTGGCTGCACCCCCTCGTGCTCGTATGCGTACATGTCGCCACTCCGGCCCAGCCCGCATTGCACCTCGTCGACGATCAGCAACGCCTTGTGGGAGCGCAGCAGGTCGGCGGCCGCAGGCAGGAATCCTGGCGGTGAGACGGCAACGCCCTTGCCTTGAATCGGCTCGATCAGGAATCCGGCGACGTCACCCTTGCGCAGCTCACGTTCCAGGGCGGGCAGGTCGCCGAACGGGATCATCGTGTCAGGCAGCAATGGGTCGAAGCCCTTGCGGAACTCCTTAGCTCCGTTCACCGACAGCGACCCAACGGTAAGCCCGTGGAAGGCGTGGTCGCAGTAGATGATCCGCCTGCGTCCGGTGGCGAAACGGGCGAACTTGAGCGCCGCCTCGACCGCCTCGGTGCCGCTGTTGCCGAAGTAGACGCGGTCGAGATGCGGCGTGGTGGCAAGCAGCTTCTCGGCCAGCAGCCCGGCGAGCGGTGGGGCGTCGAACTGCGTGAGATCAGCGAGATCGGCGTCGATGACGCGGTGGATCGCTTGCCGGACGACCGGGTGGTGCCGGCCGAGGGCAAAGACCCCGAAACCGGCCAGCATGTCCAGGTACTCGACGCCCTCGGCGTCGTAGAGATACGCCCCAGCAGCCCGGGTGTAGACCTTGTCGAACCCGATGGTGTTCAACATGCGCGACAGCTGTGGGTTCACGTATCGGCGCTGCAGGTCGTATCGCTCCCCGCCGCGCTGGGCGAGCAACGCACCCAGGTCGAACTCGCCGCCCGCTGGCGCCTCGGCTCTCGTCACGTGCACACAATAGGCGGCGGCCGAAACCGGGATGAACCCCGGGAATAGGGTTGGCGCGGTGGGGTTGGAGCTATCGATGGGGGAGCTAGAGGTGTCGGCGAGCGACCGGACGCACGTGCTTGCCCGCATCGCGGCGCTAGCCCCGGGCCAGGCCAGATCGGAGAACTTTCCGGTCGCGTTGCGCCCTCTGCCGCGGCGACCCCGAACCCACCTGATGCGTGTGTACGCGTACGCGCGGTTCGTCGACGACGTCGGCGACGAGGCATCCGGTGACCGGCTCGCCCTGCTGGACGCGGTCGAGGCAGACGTTCGGACGCTGGAGACGGGCACCCCGCGGCTGCCTGTCGTCGCCGCGCTGCGCCCGCTGGTCGAGGAGTGCAGAGCACCCCTCGAGCCCTTCCTGGACCTGATCGAGGCCAACCGGCTGGACCAGACGGTGCACACCTACCAGACGTTCGACGACCTACTCGGCTACTGCCGTTACTCGGCCAGCCCGGTTGGCCGCCTGGTGCTGCAGGTCGCCGGGGCGGCGACCCAGCAGAACGTGGCCGACTCCGACGTGGTCTGCAACGCGCTACAGGTGCTCGAGCATTGCCAGGACGTCGGTGAGGACGCCAGAGCCGGCCGGGTGTACCTGCCGCAGGTAGATCTGGGCGCGATCCGCGACGGCGATCTGACGTCGACGGTCACCTCGCCTGCGCTGCGAACCGCGATCCGCATCCAGGTCGACCGCGCGCTCGCCATGTTGGATGCCGGCCGGCCACTGGTGCGCCGGCTGCGTGGTTGGGCGCGGGTGGCGGTTGCCGGATACCTCGCTGGCGGGCTCGCCACTGCCGACGCGTTGCACCGCGCGAATTGCGAGGTACTAGCACGCCCCGTCGTCCCGTCCCGGCCGCGCACGGCAGCGCACGCCCTCCGCCTGGTCACCCGTCCATGACGCCGGACGTCTCAGCGGCCTACCGCGCATGTGAGCGGATCACCGGCGAGCAGGCCCGCAACTTCGCGTGGGGCATCCGGCTGCTACCCGGCCCCAAACGCCGCGCCCTGTCGGCCGTCTACGCCATGGCCCGGCGCATCGACGACATCGGCGACGGCCCCTTGCCCGCCGAGCAGAAGCTCGCCGCGCTGGCCAACGCCCGCCGCGCCGCCACCGCACCGGACGATCAGAGCGATCCGGTCCAGCTCGCGCTGGCGCACGCCGCGCGGATCCTGCCGATACCGCTTGACGCGTTCGGCGAGCTGGTCGACGGCTGCGAGATGGACGTGACCGGGCGTACCTACGGCGACCTGGCCGACCTCGTTGACTACTGCCGTTGCGTCGCCGGGTCGATCGGCCGGCTGTCGCTCGGAGTGTTCGACCCCCCTCTGCGAGAGCGGGCGCATGCGGGCCGGCTCGCCAACACGCTCGGCGTCGCGCTGCAGCTGACCAACATCTTGCGCGACATCCGCGAGGATCACGAGCTGGGTCGGGTCTATCTGCCCAAACGCGACCTGGACTTGTTCGGCGTCGAGCTGCGGACTCTGCCCGATGGTTCCCTCGACCCGCAGGACGGCCGGCTCGCCGAGGTGATCCGGTTCGAGGCCGCCCGGGCCGCGGGCCGCTACGACGAAGGCTTGCAGCTGCTGGAGGTTCTCGACCGACGCAGTGCCGCCTGCTGCGGCGCGATGGCCGGCATCTACCGCGAGCTGCTCGCTCGCATCGCCGCTGATCCGTCGATTGTCATGCGGGGACGCGCGTCACTGCCGACTCGCGACAAACTACGCGTGGCCACGAGAGCGTTGGTGCGCCGATGACCGGGTGGACGGCGTGACCAACATCGTGGTCGTCGGCGGCGGGCTCGCCGGGATCTCCGCGGCGTTGCGCCTTGCGGATGCGGGCGCGTCCGTGACGCTGCTCGAGGGCAGGCCGCGTCTCGGCGGCGCCGCGTTCTCGTTCACCCGCGGTGACCTCACGATCGACAACGGCCAGCACGTTTTCCTGCGCTGCTGCGAGGCCTACCGCGGCCTGTTGCGGCGGCTGGGCGCCGAGGGTGACGTGGTGTTGCAGGATCGGCTGGATATCCCCGTGCTGCACGCATCCGGGCGCGCCGCCGGGCTGTCGCGCCTGCGCGGCGTCCCCGCGCCGCTGCACCTATCGGTGGCCCTCGCCCGTTACCGGTTGCTCACACCGGCCGACCGGCTGCGCGCAGCTGCCGGTGCGCTCGCCCTGCGCCGCCTCGACCCGGCCGATCCGTCGCTGGATACCAGGACGTTGGGGGAGTTCCTGCGCGCGCACCGGCAGAACGACGCGACGATCAACGCGTTGTGGGGCATCATCGCCACCGCAACGCTCAACCTGCGTCCGGACGAAGGGTCGCTGGCGCTCGCCGCCAAGGTGTTCCGCACCGGACTGCTCGACCACGCGCCCGCCGCGGACGTCGGCTACGCCGCGGTGCCCCTCGGTGAACTGCACTCGACCGCGGCCGCGCGGGCGCTGCGTGACGCGGGGGTGGACGTCCAGCTGAACGAGCGCGTCGAGCGGGTCGAGTCCGGTCGCGTGCACGCCAGGGGACGGGACGGGTCGGCCACGGTGCCGGCCGACGCCGTACTCCTCGCCCTGCCACATCGCGAGGCGCTGGCTGCTGCCCCGGCCCTCGCTGCCACACCGGTAGCGGCCGCGGCCGGCCTCGGCGCGACATCGATCGTCAACGTTCACGTGATCTACGACCGGAAAGTCACCACTCTGCCGTTCGCGGCTGCGGTCGGCTCGCCGGTGCAGTGGTTCTTCGACCGGACGGACACGTCCGGGCTGCGGCACGGCCAGTATCTTGCAATTACCGTTTCGGCGGCCGATGCGATCGTCGACGAGCCGAGCAAGGTGCTGCAGGCACGGTTCGTCGGCGAGCTCGCCCGGCTGCTGCCTGAGGCCGTCCGCGCCAACGTCGTCGATGCGTTCGTCACCCGCGAGCGGCGGGCCACGTTCCGCCAGGCACCGGGCAGCGCGGCGCTGCGGCCGCCCGCGCGAACCGACGTCGATGGCCTGTGGCTGGCCGGGTCGTGGACCGCAACCGGCTGGCCCGACACCATGGAAAGTGCCGTCCGCAGCGGCATCGCCGCCGCCGACGGTGTGCTGGGCGTTAGGACCGACGAACGATGGGAGTTAGCTGCATGACCACCCCACGAAAGCGCTCGCTCCGCTCACGCTTTCGGGAGGGCCCCGAATGATCACCCCACGAAAGCGCTCGCTGCGCTCACACTTCCGCGGGGACCCCGCATGACCCAAGCTCCCGCTGCAATCGACCGAGCGAAGGAGCTCGTCGTGCCAGCGCTGCGCGAAGCCGTCGGCCGGCTAGACCCGCGCATGGCGCTGATCGCCGGCTACCAGCTGAACTGGAACGACAAGCTCGGCGCCCCGGTCGAGCACCGGGGCGGCAAGGCGCTGCGTCCGACCCTCGCGCTCATTTCGGCCGAGGCAGCAGGCGGCACCGCGGCGGACGGTGTCCCTGCTGCCGTCGCAGTCGAGCTGGTGCACAACTTCTCGCTGCTGCACGACGACCTGATGGACCGGGACCTGGAGCGGCGGCACCGGCCGACCGGCTGGACGGTCTTCGGCGACGGCCAGGCAATCCTGGCCGGCAACGCCATGCTGACCGCCGCCTTCGAGGCGCTGCTCGCCGACGGCGCGGCGGGGGTACGCGCGCTGCCCTGCCTCGCCCGCGCAGTGCAGCGGCTGATTAGCGGCCAGTCGGACGACCTGGCGTTCGAGGGAGCAGCGTCCCTCTCGCTCGCTGATGTGCTGCGCATGGAGGCGGGCAAGACGGGCGCGCTGCTTGCCTGCTCGGCGTCGATCGGTGCGGTGGCGGCGGGCGCGCCGGCGCGGGTAGTGGACGGGCTCGCCCAATACGGCGCCGAGCTCGGCATGGCCTTCCAGCTCGTCGACGACATTCTCGGCATCGACGGTGACCCCGAGGTCACCGGCAAGTCATCCTCGTCTGACGTGCGCACCGGCAAACGCAGCGCTCCCGTGGTCGCCGCCCTTGCCTCGGGCACCGGCGCCGGCCGTCGGCTGGGCGAGCTGCTGGCAAAGGGCCCACCCGCGTCCGAGGCGGACGTCGAACTAGCCACTCGGCTGATCGTCGAGGCAGGAGGGCTGCACTGGGCGGCCCGGGAGGCCGACGATCGGCTGGCGCGCGCGCTGCATCACCTCGACGCGCTGAACCTGCCATCCGCGCCCCTCAACGAGCTCGTCACATTGGCGCGATACGTTGTCGACCGCGATCACTGAAAAGCGAGAGATCGGACCACGCGGCGCATGACGATGGACATGGGGACGGCGACCGGCCAACAGGTTGCCGGGTCGCTGAAGCGGGCGCGCGACTACCTGCTCGGCCGGCAGCATCCGGCCGGCTGGTGGAAGGGTGAGCTGCGCACCAACGTGACCATGGACGCCGAGGATCTGCTCTTACGGCAGTTCCTGAGCATCCTGCAAGCCGACGAGCTCGAGCAGGCGGCCCGGTGGATCCGTTCCCAGCAGCGGGCCGACGGCACCTGGGCCACCTTCGAGGGTGGGCCCGGCGACCTGAACACCACGATCGAGGCGTACGCCGCGCTGCGTCTTGCAGGCGACCCAACCGACGCGCCCCACCTGCGCGAAGCGCGTGACTTCATTCGCAGTCGCGGCGGAATCGAGGCCAGCCGGGTGTTTACCCGGATCTGGCTGGCGCTGTTCGGCGAATGGTCCTGGGACGACCTGCCCGCGATGCCACCTGAACTGGTCCTGCTGCCTCGCTGGGTGCCACTGAACGTCTACGACTGGGCGTGCTGGGCCCGGCAGACGGTGGTGCCCATCACCGTCGTGGCGACGATCCGCCCCGTGCGTCCGCTGCCGTTCACGCTGGCCGAACTGCGCACCGGCACGCCGCTGCTACCGGCCAAGACCGACCGAACCGCGCGCGCCTTCAACCTCCTGGACAAGGCACTGAAGGCCTACCACGGCGCGCCCCTTCACCCGGGGCGCAAGGGCGCGTTCCACCGGGCCGCCGAGTGGATCATCGCCCGGCAGGAGGCCGACGGCGGCTGGGGCGGCATCCAGCCACCCTGGGTGTACTCGATTCTTGCCCTGCACCTGCTCGGCTACTCGATCGACCATCCCGTCCTGGCCGCGGCGATCGACGGGCTGGAGGGGTTTCTCGTCCGCGAACCGTCGCCCGAGGGGGTTGTACGCCGGTTGGAGGCCTGCCAGTCCCCGGTGTGGGACACCTGCCTCGCCGTCATCGCGCTGGCCGACGCCGGGCTGCCCGCCGACGACCCGGCGCTGGTCCGTGCCACCGAGTGGATGCTCGGCGAGGAGATCAGCGTCCGCGGCGACTGGTCGGTCAAACGCCCAGACCTCGCACCGAGCGGCTGGGCGTTCGAGTTCGCCAACGACCTCTACCCCGACGTCGATGACACCGCCGAGGTAGTGCTGGCGCTCGATCGGGTGGACGTCCCCGGCGTCGACGCCGCGATCACTCGTGGCGTCGACTGGACGCTCGGCATGCAATCGGCGGACGGCGGCTGGGCGGCGTTCGACGCCGACAACACCCGCGCGCTGATCGAGAAGCTGCCGTTCTGCGACTTTGGCGCCGTCATCGACCCGCCGTCAGCCGATGTCACGGCCCACGTCGTCGAGATGCTCGCGGTACGTGGCCTGACCGATGACCCGCGGGCCCGGCGTGGCGTGGAGTGGTTGCTGCAGGCCCAGGAGAGCGACGGCTCGTGGTTCGGCAGGTGGGGCACCAACTACGTGTACGGAACCGCTGCCGTCGTGCCTGCGCTCGTCGCGGCCGGCGTCGGCCGCGATTCGCCGGCCGTGCGCCGGGCGGTCGCCTGGCTGCACGTGCACCAGAACGGCGACGGTGGCTGGGGTGAGGACCTGCGCTCTTACCGGGACCCGCAGTGGCGCGGCCGCGGTGCGTCGACCGCGTCGCAGACGGCCTGGGCACTACTCGCGCTGCTGGCCGCGGAGGACAATTCGCCGGCCGTGCACCGCGGCGCGCAGTGGCTCATCGACGCCCAGCAGGCCGACGGCGGCTGGGACGAGGCGCTCTATACCGGCACAGGGTTCCCCGGCGATTTCTACATCAACTACGAGCTGTACCGGCACGTCTTCCCGATCAGCGCGCTCGGCCGTTACGCGCGGCGGTTCGGCCAATGAGCGGGAGCAGGACGGATCTGCTCGTCGTCACCGCGTTGCGGTCCGAGTACGCGGCGCTCGCCGGGCAGGTGCCGGGTGCCCGCCTCGAGCGGTGCGGCATGGGCCTCAAACGGGTGCAGGCCTGGCTGCCCCGGCTGCGCGCGGCCGCCCCGGGCGCCGTGGTGGTGGCCGGTGTCGCTGGTGGCCTGGACCCGCAGTTGCACGCGGGTGACGTGGTGGTAGCCAGCGAGGTCCGCGACGAGCTGGGTCGCACCCTGCTGCGGGGGGCCGCTCCGCTGGTGGCGGCGCTGCGCTCCGAAGGGCTGCGGGTGCATTACGGCCCGATGGTCAGCATCGACCGCATCGTCAACTCCGATGCGGAGCGCCGGGCGCTGGCCGACACCGGTGCGCTGGCCGTCGACATGGAGTCCTCGGCGATCGTCCGGGAGCTGCACTCGTCCGGGGTACCGGTTGCGGCGGTGCGGGTGATCGTCGACACGGCGCATACCCCGCTCGGCCGGCTGCGCACGGTTCCGGCCGGGGCCAAGGCGCTGCACGCGCTGCGGCGTACCGGCCCGTCATTGCGCCGCTGGGCCGATGTCGCCGCTCCGCGCCGGGTCGTGCTGGCCGGCCCGCGGTCCTTCTGTGCCGGGGTCGACCGGGCCATCGACATCGTCGAGCAGGCGCTGCGCCGGTACTCCCGGCCGGTGTACGTGCGCCGCCAGATCGTCCACAACGCGCACGTGGTCGCGGACCTGCAGCGCCAGGGAGCCGTCTTCGTCGACGAACTGGACGAGGTGCCCGACAACACCGCGGTCGTGTTGTCGGCACACGGCGTCGCCCCGGCGGTACGCGCGGAGGCCAAGCGACGCAACCTCACCGTCGTCGACGCCACCTGCCCACTCGTGGCCAAGGTCCACACCGAGGCCCGGCGGTTCCTCGGCCGCGGCGACACGGTGCTGCTCATCGGCCACGACGGGCACGACGAGACCGAGGGGACCCTCGGCGAGGGCGACATTCGGTTGGTGCAGGACGCTGTGGAGGCCGCGAACGTCCAGGTCACCGACCCCGGCAAGGTCTCCTACCTGACCCAGACCACGCTGGCCGTCGACGAGGCGGCAACGGTCGTCGACGTGCTGCGCGAGCGCTTCCCGCTGCTGCAGGCCCCGCCCACCGAGGACATCTGCTATGCCACGACCAACCGCCAGCAGGCGGTCCTGGCCATCGCCGAGGAGTGCGACGTGGTGATCGTGCTTGGTTCGGAGAACTCCTCCAACTCCAAGCGGTTGGTCGAGGTGGCCGAGCGTGCCGGCACGCCCGCTTATCTGGTGGACGACGCGGCGAGTATTGCGCCAGAGTGGATCACTGACGCGCGCAGCGTGGGCCTGACGGCCGGAGCGTCGGCACCGCCGCATCTGGTGGACGAGGTGATCGGAACACTTCGTGGCCTCGGCCCGGTTGACGTGATCGAACGCGAGGTGACCCGGGAGGACATCGTGTTCTCCCTGCCCAAGGAGGTCTCGGACTAGTGGCAATCCCTATGCGGCAGAGCGCACGCATCGGCTGGTACCTCTTCTCGAAGAAGATCCGCAAGGTCGAGAAGTTTCCGCTGATCGTCGAGCTCGAGCCGCTGTTCGCCTGCAACCTCAAGTGCAACGGCTGCGGCAAGATCCAGCAGCCGCACGACTTGCTGCGCCAGCGGATGCCGGTCGAACGCGCCGTGGCGGCGATCGAGGAGTCCGGCGCCCCGATGGTCTCCATCGCCGGAGGCGAGCCGATGATGCACCCGCAGATCGACGTCATGGTCAACGAGCTGGTCAAGCGCAAGAAGTACGTGTACCTCTGCACCAACGCGGAGCTGGTCCGCAAGCGCTGGGACAAATTCAGCTTCACGCCGTCGCCCTACTTCGCGTTCGCCATCCACATCGACGGGCTGCGCGAGCGGCACGACGAGTCGGTGGCCAAGGACGGCGTGTTCGATGAAGCCATAGCGGCTGTCTCCTTTCTCAAGGAACGGGGATTTCGCGTAACCACGAACTCGACGTTCTTCAACACCGACACCCCGCAGACTGTCATCGACGTGCTGAACTTCCTCAACGACGAGGTCAAGGTCGACCAGATGATGATCTCGCCCGCCTACGCGTACGAGAAGGCCCCCGACCAGGACCACTTCCTCGGGGTCACCGAAACCCGCGAGCTGTTCAAGAAGGCGTTCGCCGACGGCAATCGCAAGCGGTGGCGGCTGAACCACTCGCCGCTGTTCCTTGACTTCCTCGAGGGTAAGGTCGACTTCCAGTGCACGGCCTGGGGGATTCCGTCCTATTCGCTGCTCGGCTGGCAGCGGCCCTGCTACCTGATGGCTGACGGCTACACCAAGACCTACCGGGAGCTGGTCGAGACGACCGACTGGTCCAAGTACGGGCGGGGCAGGGACCCGCGCTGCAACAACTGCATGGCGCACTGCGGCTACGAACCGACGGCGGTGTTGGCCACCATGGGGTCGTTGAAGCAGAGCCTGCGCGCGATGCGGGAGCAGGGCTGAGGTAATCAGCGTCGCTGCGCATCCAGCGTCGCGGGGATGTGCGACACCCGCATGCCGGGGTCGGCCAGCGACCTGGACCGGCCGATGAAGATCACGCCGACGATCATGGCTACCAGGCAGGCCGCCTCGGCTGCGAGGCCGGGAATGCTGACCGAAACGGTGTCGCCGAGCAGGGCGATGCCGAGCGCGATGCCGGTGACCGGTTCGGCGGCAGCGATCGGCGGCAGCGAGTAGTCGAGGCGGGCGGCCTTGAACGCGCTCTGCGACAGGGCGATACCGACGACGGCCGCCGCGAGGACCACGTAGACCCACAGGTGCAGGAACAGCTGGGCCACTCCGTGCCGGTCGATATTGAGCAGCGCGGCCCGGGTCGCGGTGTCCTGCAGCCCGTACAGCAGCCCCGCGCCGGTTGCCAGCAGGATCGATTCGCCGACCAGCCCGCGACGCTTGCCGAACGCCGCCACCACGGCGACCACGCCAGCGACGACGCACACTGCGAGAATGACGACAGCCCGGTTGGGTCTCGCATGGTCGGACGACTGCGGGTTACCGACCGCGATGAAAACGCCGAGGGCGGCGCACAGGAGCAGCGCTCCCAGAATCTCGTGCCAGCGCACCCGCTGGGCGGACAGGAACGCCGAGATCACGAACGCGAAGAGCAGGTTGGCCGCAAGCAGCGGCTCGACGACTGCCACGGTCGCCAGCTGCAGGGCGAGCCCGCCCAGCAGCTGACCCACCACCATCATGGCGATTCCGGCCCACCACACCTTGTGGTGCATCAGCTCCCAGAGCAGGCGGACTGCTGCCCGTTTCGCCGACCCTGCCGCGCGAGCCGCCACGCGCTGCTGCAGCACGTAGCCGAGGCCCAGGCAGAGGGCCGCGGCGACGCCGACGAGAAAGACCACGAGTCCTCCTGGCTCGAGCCTAGGCCGGACGCCCCGGAGTGGGTCCACCGTAGTGGGCGAACCTTGGCATCACCTCAGCTTCGCAGGCGGGGTCACCCCAGTCGAGCTCGATCGCGACGAGGAGTCCGACCTGTCGCTTTGCCTGTGCAGTGCGGGGGGCAGCCACCATGCCCAGGCCGGTTCGACCGGCAAAGCGGTGGCCTCCGCCCGGTTTTGCGCGGCGCTGCGCCCGCGAGTATCGTTAGGCGGCGTGCTCGGAGCGATCCGAGTCATGACCTGTGCCCGCTGCGATGACCTCAGCCGGCGGCCCCGTCCGTGGGCCGGGCGAAAGCGAGAAGCGCGGCCAGGATCACCGTCCAGACCGGGAAAGTCTCTGCCCGGCTGGCCTGGGAAGGGCCGCGACACGCCCGACCGCGGGGACCGGTGACGGCAGCACAGCACAGCAGAGCACCACAGCAGAGCACCACAGCAGAGCACCACAGCAGAGCACCACAGCAGAGCACCACAGCAGAGCACCACAGGAGCTACTCGACCGAGGAGATTGCGGGCCGCATGCCTACGATCAATCAGCTGGTCCGCAAGGGCCGGCAGGACAAGATCGGCAAGACGAAGACGCCGGCGCTAAAGGGTTCGCCCCAGCGGCGCGGGGTCTGCACGCGCGTCTACACGACGACCCCGAAGAAGCCGAATTCGGCGCTGCGCAAGGTCGCGCGGGTGCGGCTGACCAGCGGCGTCGAGGTCACGGCGTACATCCCAGGCGTCGGCCACAACCTGCAGGAGCATTCGATCGTGCTGGTCCGCGGTGGCCGGGTGAAGGACCTACCGGGCGTCCGTTACAAGATCATCCGTGGCTCGCTGGACACCCAAGGTGTCCGCAACCGCAAGCAGGCGCGCAGCCGCTACGGCGCCAAGAAGGAGAAGAGCTGATGAGAAGCGATGAGCGCTCGCGCGAAGAGCGTGCGCCCCGCGCGTCGCGAAGCGAGGCTTGCGTGGCGGGTGCCGAGTCCACCCTCGGGGTGGGCGAGGCAATCGCCGTGGCGCACATGGGCGATGAGCGCTCGCGCGAAGAGCGTGCGCCCCGCGCGTCGCGAAGCGAGGCTTGCGTGGCGGGTGCCGAGTCCACCCTCGGGGTGGGCGAGGCAATCGCCGTGGCGCACATGGGCGATGTGCGCTCGCGCGAAGAGCGGGGGGCATAGATGCCGCGCAAGGGCCCGGCGCCGCGTCGTCCGCTCGTGATCGACCCGGTCTACAACTCTCCGCTGGTCACCCAGCTGGTCAACAAGATCCTGACCAGGGGCAAGCGTTCGGTCGCCGAGAAGATCGTCTACGGCGCCCTCGAGGGCACCCGCGACAAGACCGGCACCGAGCCGGTCGTCACGCTGAAGCGCGCGCTCGACAACGTCAAGCCGACGATCGAGGTCAAGAGCCGCCGCGTCGGTGGCGCGACCTACCAGGTGCCTGTCGAGGTGAAGCCCGGCCGCAGCACCACGCTGGCCCTGCGCTGGCTCGTCGGCTACTCCAAGGCTCGCCGGGAGAAGACGATGACCGAGCGGCTCACGAATGAATTGCTCGACGCCAGCAACGGCCTCGGCGCGAGCGTCAAGCGGCGCGAGGACACCCACAAGATGGCCGAGTCCAACAAGGCTTTCGCGCACTACCGCTGGTAGATCATCCAGCCAGCCCGCACGTACCTACTGAGAAGGAAACATGGCCAGCATCGCCGAACTCGCCAAGACCCGCAACATCGGGATCATGGCGCATATCGACGCGGGCAAGACCACGACGACCGAGCGCATCCTCTTCTACACCGGCATCAACTACAAGATCGGTGAGGTCCACGACGGCAACGCCACGATGGACTGGATGGAGCAGGAGCAGGAGCGCGGCATCACGATCACGTCCGCGGCCACCAAGTGCACCTGGCGGGGCCACACGATCAACATCCTCGACACGCCCGGCCACGTCGACTTCACCGTCGAGGTCGAGCGTTCGCTGCGGGTGCTCGACGGCGCGGTTGCGGTCTACGACGGTGTGGCCGGCGTCGAGCCGCAGACCGAGACGGTCTGGCGGCAGGCGGACAAGTACAACGTCCCGCGGATGTGCTTCGTCAACAAGCTGGACCGCACCGGTGCCGACTTCTTCCGCTGCGTGCAGATGATGATCGACCGGCTCGGCGCCACCCCGCTGGTGCTGCAGCTGCCGATCGGCGCGGAGGCCGACTTCATCGGCGTCGTCGACCTGGTCGAGATGCGCGCGTTGACCTGGCGCGGCGAGACGGCGATGGGGGAGAAGTACCAGATCGAGCCGATCCCGTCTGAAATGACGGCACTTGCCGGCGAATGGCGCGAGAAGCTGCTCGAGACCCTGTCCGAGGCGGACGACGAGATCCTCGAGCTGTACCTGGGCGGCGAGCAGATCAGCGTCGCGCAGCTCAAGGCCGGCATCCGGCGCGCGACGATCGCCGACAAGCTGAACCCGGTGCTGCTGGGCTCTGCGTTTAAGAACAAGGGCGTCCAGCCGATGCTCGACGCCGTCGTCGACTTCCTGCCCTCTCCGCTTGACGTCGACCACGTCACGGGGGTGCTGCAGGACGGCGTGACGCAGGCCGAACGCAAGACGGACGAGTCCGAGCCGCTGTCCGCGCTGGCCTTCAAGATCGCCACTGACCCGCACCTCGGCAAGCTCACCTACGTGCGGATCTACTCCGGCGTCCTGGAGAACGGCGCGCAGGTCCTGAACTCCACCAAGGACCGCAAGGAGCGGATCGGCAAGATCTACCAGATGCACGCCAACAAGCGTGAGGAGCTGCCACGCGCTGGCGCCGGCGACATCATCGCCGTCGCCGGGCTGAAGCAGACGACCACCGGCGACACTCTGTCCGATCCGCAGAAGCCGATCGTCCTGGAATCCATGACATTCCCGGACCCGGTCATCTATGTGGCGATCGAGCCGAAGACGAAGAGCGACCAGGAGAAGCTGGGCACCGCCATCCAGAAGCTGGCCGAGGAGGACCCGACCTTCCAGGTCCGCACCGACGAGGAGACCGGCCAGACGATCATCTCCGGCATGGGCGAACTGCACCTGGAGATCCTGGTCGACCGGATGCGCCGGGAATTCAAGGTCGAGGCGAATGTCGGCAAGCCGCAGGTGGCCTACCGCGAGACGATCCGCCGCACGGTCGAGAAGGAGGAGTACACCCACCGCAAGCAGACGGGTGGCTCCGGCCAATACGCCAAGGTGCAGGTCATGCTCGAGCCACTCCCGCTGACCTCGGACGGTCCGACCTACGAGTTCGCCAACAAGGTCACCGGCGGCCGCATCCCGAAGGAGTTCATCCCCTCGGTCGACGCCGGAGCGCAGGAGGCGATGCAGTACGGCATCTTGGCGGGCTACCCGCTGGTCGGTATTAAGTTCACCCTGCTCGACGGCGGGTACCACGAGGTCGACTCGTCGGAGATGGCGTTCAAGATCGCAGGTTCCATCGCGTTCAAGGCCGCTGCCCGCAAGGCCGACCCGGTGCTGCTCGAGCCGATGATGGCCGTCGAGGTCACCACACCGGAAGAGAACATGGGCGACGTCATCGGCGACCTGAACTCCCGCCGCGGCCAGATTCAGGCGATGGCTGAACGGGGCGGTGCGCGGGTCGTGTCGGCCCTCGTACCCCTCTCGGAAATGTTTGGGTACGTCGGCGACCTGCGGTCCAAGACACAGGGCCGGGCGAGCTACTCGATGCAGTTCGACAGCTACGCCGAGGTTCCGACCAACGTGGCCAAGGAAATCATCGCGAAGGCGACAGGAGAGTGACCATCGATTGCGCGCAAAGAGCGCGCGGGAGACACGGAGCGGAGCTCTCCTGGAGCCGAGCCATGAGGACAGTGCAGGCGCTGGCCCGCAGCGCCAGGTAGCGAGTTAACCGAGAAGACAACCAATCAGCAGCGCCGGGCGAAAAGACCGGCAACTTCCAAGAGGGAAAGGGATCCACAGTGGCGAAGGCGAAGTTCCAGCGGACCAAGCCGCACGTCAACATCGGCACGATCGGTCACATCGACCACGGCAAGACGACGCTGACGGCGGCGATCTCCCGGACGCTGCACGAGAAGTACCCGGACTTGAATCCGGACACCCAGGCGTTCGACGACATCGACAAGGCCCCCGAGGAGCGTCAGCGCGGCATCACCATCTCGATCGCGCACATCGAGTACACGACCGAGAAGCGCCACTACGCGCACGTCGACTGCCCCGGGCACGCCGACTACATCAAGAACATGATCACCGGCGCGGCTCAGATGGACGGCGCGATCCTGGTGGTCGCCGCCACCGACGGTCCGATGCCGCAGACCAGGGAGCACGTGCTGCTCGCCCGGCAGGTCGGCGTCCCCTACATCGTGGTGGCGTTGAACAAGGCCGACATGGTCGACGACGAGGAGATCCTGGAGCTCGTCGAGCTCGAGGTCCGCGAGCTTCTCAACCAGTACGAGTTCCCCGGCGACGACGCCCCGATCGTGCGCGTCTCGGCCCTCAAGGCCCTCGACGGCGACCCGGCGTGGGCCGAGAAAGTCATGGAGCTCATGGATGCCGTTGACGAGGCCATTCCGCAGCCGGTACGGGAGACCGAGAAGCCGTTCCTGATGCCGGTCGAGGATGTGTTCACGATCACCGGCCGCGGCACCGTCGTCACCGGCCGGGTCGAGCGCGGCGTCCTGAAGGTCAACGAGACGGTCGAGATCGTCGGCATCCACCCGCAGAAGCAGACGACCACGGTCACCGGAGTGGAGATGTTCCGCAAGCTGCTGGACGAGGCCCGGGCCGGTGAGAACGTCGGCTTGCTGCTGCGCGGCGTCAAGCGCGAAGAGGTCGAGCGTGGCCAAGTCGTGATCAAGCCCGGCACGAACACCCCGCACACCGAGTTCGAGGGCACCGTCTACATCCTGTCGAAGGACGAGGGCGGCCGGCACACGCCGTTCTTCAACAACTACCGCCCGCAGTTCTACTTCCGCACCACCGACGTGACCGGCGTGGTGACCCTTCCCGAGGGCACCGAGATGGTCATGCCCGGCGACACCACCGACATGAAGGTCGAGCTGATCCAGCCGATCGCCATGGAGGAGGGCCTGCGCTTCGCCATCCGCGAGGGTGGACGGACTGTTGGCGCTGGACGAGTCACCAAGATCGTCAAGTAACGGAGCACCACCCTGGGCGGATCTTGATACGTGTCGGCGGTTCCAGCCGAACATGCGTATCAAGATTCACCGCAACCGATGACCAGTGAAGGTGAGTCAGCCACCATGGCGGGACAGAAGATCCGCATCCGGCTCAAGGCCTACGACCACGAGGCGATCGATGCCAGCGCGCGCAAGATCGTCGAGACGGTGACCCGGACGGGCGCCCGCGTCGTCGGCCCGGTACCGCTGCCGACCGAGAAGAACGTGTATTGCGTCATCCGCTCGCCGCACAAGTACAAGGACAGCCGCGAGCACTTCGAGATGCGGACGCACAAGCGGCTCATCGACATCCTCGACCCCACGCCCAAGACGGTCGACGCGCTGATGCGCATCGACCTGCCGGCCAGCGTCGACGTGAACATCCAGTAGGCGAGAGAAGACAATGCCTGAAACCAAAGGAATTCTGGGCGAGAAGCTCGGCATGACCCAGGTTTTCGACGCGAACAACCGGATCGTGCCGGTCACCGTCGTCAAGGCCGGGCCATGCGTCGTCACCCAGATCCGGACCCAGGAGAAGGACGGCTACACCGCCCTCCAGCTGGCCTACGGGCAGATCGACCCGCGCAAGGTCACCAAGCCGGTAGCCGGTCACTTCAAAGCCGCCAATGTGACGCCACGACGCCATCTTGTCGAGGTGCGCACGGACTCGGTCGAGGGCTACGAGGTCGGCCAGGAGTTGTCTGCTGACGTCTTCGCCGACGGTGCGTCGGTCGACGTCACCGGCACCAGCAAGGGCAAGGGCACCGCAGGCGTCATGAAGCGGCACGGTTTCAAAGGCCTGGGCGCCGGGCACGGCACGCAGCGCAAACATCGCGCACCGGGTTCCATCGGCGGCTGTGCGACCCCGAGCCGGGTCTTCAAGGGTGTGCGGATGGCTGGCCGGATGGGTCACGAGCGACAGACCACGCAGGGCCTGACCGTGCACAAGGTAGACACCAAGCGGGGCCTGTTGCTGATTACTGGCGCGGTCCCCGGACCCAAGGGCGGTCTGGTGCTCGTCCGTACCTCCGCGAAGGGTGCCTGACCATGACCCCCTCCCTCGAGATCGAGAACCCGACGGATGCCGCATCGGGCGCGAAGTCTGTCGAGCTGCCCGCTGAGATCTTCGACGTGCAGGCGAACGTGGCGCTGATCCACCAGGTCGTCGTCGCACAGCTGGCCGCTGCCCGACAGGGCACGCACTCGACCAAGACGCGCGGTGAGGTCGCCGGTGGCGGCAAGAAGCCGTATCGGCAGAAGGGCACCGGCCGCGCCCGGCAGGGCTCGAACCGCGCGCCGCAGTTCGCCGGCGGTGGCATCGCCCACGGCCCACGGCCACGCGGCTACGACCAGCGGACGCCCAAGAAGATGAAGGCCGCTGCCCTGCGTGGCGCACTCTCGGATCGGGCGCGCAACGACCGCGTGCATGTCGTGTCGGCGCTCGTCTCGGGCGATGCGCCGTCGACGAGGGCCGCGGCCGAGACCCTGGCCAAGGTCACCGAGTCCCGGCACGTCCTCGTCGTCGCCGAGCGATCCGACGAGCTCACCTGGAAGAGCCTGCGCAACGTTCCGACGGTGCACCTGCTGGCCCCTGGGCAACTCAACACCTACGACGTGCTGATCAGCGACGACGTCGTCTTCACCCAAGGCGCGCTCGAGTCGTTCCTCGCGGGTCCGATCACCGGCAAGAGCGTCAAGGGTGCCGCCAGCAGTGCCGAGGTCGAACCGGCCGAAGGCGTCGCCGATGAGGAGGAGGACGGCTGATGTTCACCAACCCACGCGATGTGCTGCTGGCTCCGGTCATCTCGGAGAAGAGCTACGGCCTGCTGGACCAGAACAAGTACACCTTCGACGTCCACCCGCTGGCCAACAAGACGCAGATCAAGATCGCGGTCGAGCAGGTGTTCAACGTCAAGGTCACCGACGTCAACACCCTGAACCGGCAGGGGAAGCGCAAGCGCACCCGCTTCGGCTACGGCCGCCGCAAGAGCGTCAAGCGCGCAGTCGTGACATTGCGCTCCGGCGACCGGATCGACGTGTTCGGGCAGATTGGTAGCTGAGTCATGGGAATTCGCAAGTACAACCCGACGACGCCGGGACGGCGTGGTGCGAGCGTCGCCGATTTCGTCGAGGTGACACGTGACGAGCCGGAGAAGTCATTGGTCCGGCCGCTGCACAACCGGGGCGGCCGCAACAACTCCGGCAAGATCACCACGCGGCACCAGGGCGGGGGGCACAAGCGCGCCTACCGGCTGATCGACTTCCGGCGGTACGACAAGGACGACGTGCCCGCCAAGGTCGCGCATATCGAGTACGACCCGAACCGCACCGCGCGCATCGCGCTGCTGCACTACGCCGACGGCGAGAAGCGCTACATCCTCGCGCCGCGGCTGCTCAAGCAGGGTGACGTGATCGAGAACGGGCCGCGCGCCGACATCAAGCCCGGCAATGCGCTGCCGTTGCGGAACATCCCGGTCGGCACGGTCGTGCACGCGATCGAGCTGCGGCCGGGGGGCGGGGCGAAGATCGCCCGCTCGGCCGGCGCGAGCGTTCAGCTGGTCGCCAAGGAGGGCACGCTCGCACAGCTGCGCATGCCGTCCGGCGAGATTCGCAACGTCGACGTGCGCTGCCGGGCGACCGTCGGCGAGGTCGGCAATGCCGAGCAGTCCAACATCAACTGGGGCAAGGCCGGCCGGATGCGCTGGAAGGGCAAGCGCCCGACCGTCCGCGGTGTGGCCATGAACCCGGTCGACCACCCGCACGGCGGTGGCGAGGGCAAGACGTCAGGCGGACGCCATCCGGTTAACCCGGCCGGCAAGCCCGAGGGCCGCACACGTCGCCGCAAGCCGAGCGACCAGCTCATCGTCCGTCGCCGACGCACCAAGAAGAAGAGGTAGTGAGCGAGTGAGCATCGCTTGCGGCGGAACGCGCCGCTGGGTGACCCGATCGGAACGCGCGGCCGAGGAGCGCTTGCGCGAAGAGGAGATGTCATAGTGCCACGCAGCCTGAAGAAGGGCCCGTTCGTCGACGGGCACCTGCTTAAGAAGGTCGACGAGCAGAACGACAAGAGCTCCAAGGCCGTCATCAAGACATGGTCGCGACGTTCCACGATCATCCCCGACATGCTCGGCCACACAATCGCGGTGCACGACGGACGCAAGCACGTCCCGGTGTTCGTCACCGAGGGCATGGTGGGGCACAAGCTGGGCGAGTTCGCGCCGACGCGGACGTACCGGGGCCACATCAAAGACGACCGCCGAGCCCGGCGGGGCTGAGCACCAGAGAGAAGACAACGATGCCGACCAATACCGACGACGACGACCTGCGCACCGCGTTCGCGCGGGCGACGTACGTCCGCGTCACGCCGATGAAGGCACGGCGGGTGGTGGACCTGATCCGAGACCTGCCGGCCCAGCAGGCCCTGTCGGTGCTGCGGTTCGCGCCGCAAGCCGCCAGCGAGCCGGTGGCCAAGGTGCTGGCGAGCGCAATCGCCAACGCCGAGCACAACTTCTCGCTCGACCCGGACACCTTGTTCGTGTCGCGGGCATACGTCGACGAGGGCCCGATGCTCAAGCGGTTCCGGCCGCGCGCACAGGGCCGGGCCTACCGCATCCGCAAGCGCACGAGCCACATCACCATCGAGGTCGAGAGCATCGAGCAGGTACAGAAAGGGCAGGGGCGGCGATGAGTGAGCATCGCAGCGAGCGCAAGCGAGCGAGGAGCGCAGCTCATCACAGCGATGAGCGCTCGCGCGAGGAGCAGGGGGCGTAATGGGCCAGAAGGTTAACCCGAACGGGTTCCGGCTCGGCATCTCCACAGACTGGAAGAGCCGCTGGTTCGCCGACAAGCAGTACGCCGAATACGTCAAGGAAGACGTCGCGATCCGCCGGCTGATGAGCAAGGGCATGGAGCGTGCCGGCATCGCCAAGGTCGAGATCGAGCGCACGCGCGACCGGGTTCGTGTCGACATCCACACAGCTCGGCCGGGCATCGTCATCGGCCGGCGCGGTGCAGAGGCTGACCGCATCCGCGGCGAGCTGGAGAAGCTCACCGGCAAGCAGGTGCAGCTGAACATCCTCGAGGTGAAGAACCCCGAGGGCGACGCGCAGCTGGTGGCGCAGGGCGTGGCCGAGCAGCTGTCCAACCGGGTGAGCTTCCGCCGCGCCATGCGCAAGAGCATGCAGTCGGCGCTGAAGAGCCCGGGTGTGAAGGGTATCCGGGTGCAGTGCTCGGGCCGCCTCGGCGGCGCGGAGATGAGTCGCTCGGAGTTCTACCGCGAGGGGCGTGTGCCGCTGCACACCCTGCGCGCCAACATCGACTACGGCTTCTACGAAGCTCGCACCACGTTCGGACGCATCGGCGTCAAGGTCTGGCTGTACAAGGGCGAGGTGCCGACTGGCTCACGCGCCGAGCGCGAAGCGGCGGCTGCCGCGGAGGCGTTGCGCCAACGCCGCGAGCGTCCGGCGGGCGCGGCCCGGCCGCGTCGCTCCGGCTCGCAGGGCACGACCGGAACCGGCACGGACGTCGGGCGGTCCTCCGCCGAGGCCTCCGTGGTCGAGGTTCTCGCCGAACCAGACGAGCCGGCGACGCCACCGGCTGTGTCCGAAGCCACCGAAACGACCGAAACGACGGAGAGCTGAGTCATGCTCATCCCACGGCGCGTCAAGCACCGCAAGCAGCACCACCCGAGTCGCAGCGGGATGGCGACGGGCGGCACCCGCGTGGCGTTCGGCGAGTACGGCATTCAGGCACTCGAGCCCGCCTACGTGACGAACCGGCAGATCGAGTCGGCGCGTATCGCGATCAACCGCCGCATCCGGCGGGGCGGCAAGGTGTGGATCAACATCTATCCGGACCGTCCGCTGACCAAGAAGCCGGCGGAGACCCGGATGGGATCCGGCAAAGGGTCGCCCGAGTGGTGGATCGCGAACGTCAAGCCTGGTCGCGTGCTGTTCGAGCTCTCCTTCCCCAACGAGGTCGTCGCCCGCGAGGCGCTGACCCGGGCAATCCACAAGCTGCCCATGAAATGCCGCATCGTGAAACGTGAAGCAGGTGACATCTGATGGCGACAAGCACTCCAGCCGAGCTGCGCGAGTTACACGATGACGAGCTCGACACCCGGTTGCGCGAGGCCAAGGAGGAGCTGTTCAACCTGCGCTTCCAGATGGCAACGGGGCAGCTGGACAACAACCGGCGACTGCGTGAGGTGCGTCACGACATCGCGCGGATCTACACGATCCTGCGCGAGCGTGAGCTCGGCTTGTCGGTCGCTCCCGATCAAGAAGTGGCGGCGTCATGACCGAGAAGACCAACGCGACCGTGCGCACCACGCACCGCAAGACCCGAGAGGGCATGGTGGTCAGCGACAAGATGGACAAGACCGTCGTCGTCGCGGTGGAAGACCGCGTCAAGCACGCGTTGTACGGCAAAGTGCTGCGGCGTACCAACAAGCTCAAGGCACACGACGAGACCAATGAGGTTGGTATCGGCGACCGCGTGCTGATTATGGAGACGCGTCCGCTGTCGGCCACCAAGCGGTGGCGCGTGGTCGAAGTCATCGAGAAGGCGAAATGATATTGCGCCCAACGCCCCGCGGGCGATGAGCGCTCGCGCGAAGAGCCGCGCCCCGCGCGCCGAAGGCGCTTGCGTGCGTGCCGATGGATCCGCCCTCGCGGCGGAGACGTCGGTGCGCGTTGGGCGCCAGAGGAGTATGCTCGTGATTCAGCAGGAGTCGCGACTGCGTGTCGCCGACAACACCGGTGCCAAGGAGATTTTGTGCATCCGGGTGATGGGCGGCTCGGGTCGGCGCTACGCGGGTATCGGCGACATCATCGTCGCGACCGTCAAGGACGCCCTGCCCGGCGCCGGCGTGAAGAAGGGCGACGTTGTCAAGGCCGTCATCGTGCGCACCGCTAAGGAGCGCCGCCGCGCCGACGGCAGCTACATCCGCTTCGACGAGAACGCTGCCGTGCTGATCAAGCCGGACGGAGAGCCGCGCGGCACGCGCATCTTCGGTCCGGTCGGCCGCGAGCTGCGTGACAAGCGCTTCATGAAGATCATCTCCCTGGCCCCGGAGGTCCTGTAGAGATGACGAATGCTCACCTTTTCCCCGCAATTCGCCACTGGCGAGGCGCGAAAGCGGCCATTTCCGGGGAGAACCTGATCGATATCGAGGCAACAGCATGAAGGTCAAGAAGGGCGACGAGGTCGTCGTCATCGCCGGCAAGGACCGCGGAGTCAGGGGCAAGGTCATCGCGGCTGACCCGGCCACGAACAAGGTCGTCGTGGAGGGCATCAACCGGGTCACCAAGCACACCCGCATCTCGACCACCGGTCGTGGGGCGAAGGCTGGCGGTATCGAGCACGTCGAGGCCGCCATCAACGCGAGCAATGTGATGGTCATCGACGGCGATGGCAAGGCGACCCGCGTCGGCTATCGGCGCGACGAAGAGAGCGGACGCAATGTCCGCGTGTCACGTCGCTCCGGAAAGGATCTGGCATGACGGCCACGGCCGAGGCCCCGACGCCTCGTTTGAAGACGCGCTACCGTGAGCAGATCGCGCCGGCGCTGAAGGAGCAGTTCTCCCTCGACAACCCGATGCAGATCCCGGGCGTTACGAAGATCGTCGTCAACATGGGCGTCGGCGCTGCGGCCCGGGACGCCAAGCTGATCGACGGCGCGGTTCGCGACCTGACCCTCATCACTGGGCAGAAGCCGCTGGTGCAGAAGGCCCGCAAGTCGATCGCGCAGTTCAAGCTGCGTGAAGGCATGCCGATCGGCGTCAAGGTGACGCTGCGTGGCGACCGCATGTGGGAGTTCCTGGACCGGCTGCTGACCCTGGCGCTGCCCCGTATCCGTGACTTCCGGGGCCTGTCGCCCGACCAGTTCGACGGCAGGGGCAACTACACGTTCGGGCTGACGGAGCAGTCGGTGTTCCACGAGATCGACCCCGACACCATCGACCGTCCACGGGGGATGGATATCACGGTCGTCACTACCGCAACTGCTGACGACGAGGGACGCGCGCTGTTGCGAGCGCTCGGCTTCCCGTTCAAGGAGAACTGAACGCATGGCGAAGAAGGCATTGATCAACAAGGCGGCGGCGAAGCCGAAGTTCGCTGTGCGCGGTTACACCCGTTGCCAGCGTTGCGGCCGTCCGCACTCGGTCTACCGCAAGTTCGGCCTGTGCCGGATTTGTCTGCGAGAGATGGCACATGCTGGAGAACTCCCGGGCGTCACCAAGAGCTCGTGGTAGAGCAAGCGGATCGCGCTGGAAGGATCCATTCCCACCCGGTGCGCTCGCGCGGCTGCGGCCCGTATAACTGAAGAAGACTCACCCAACGCGTCGTAAGGACGTCCTATGCGGCAGGCCTCCGGGAACCGCCGCGAGAAAGAAGAACCACTGATGATGACCGATCCGATCGCAGACATGCTGACGCGTCTGCGCAACGCCAATTCGGCATACCACGACGAGGTGGTCATGCCGCACTCGAAGCTGAAGGCCCACATTGCCGAGATCCTCGAGCAGGAGGGTTACATCGCTGGCTTCCACGTCAGTGAGGCAGCCGAGGGCGAGGTAGGTCGTCAGCTGGTCCTCGACTTGAAGTATGGGCCAAACCGTGAGCGCAGCATCGCCGGCGTCCGTCGGGTCTCGAAGCCGGGTCTTCGGGTCTACGCCAAGAGCACCGGCCTTCCGCGTGTTCTGGGGGGCCTCGGCGTCGCGATCCTCTCGACGTCGTCCGGACTGCTGACCGACAAACAAGCCGCGAAGCGCGGGGTGGGCGGGGAAGTCCTCGCCTACGTCTGGTGAGGGGTTGGCAATGAGTGAGCATCGTGGCGAGCGTCGGCGAGCGAGGAGCGCTCGCGCGAAGAGCGAGGTGAAACTGTGAGTCGCATTGGCAGGCTGGCGGTCCCGGTTCCCAGCGGGGTCGACGTCACCATTGACGGTCAGCAGGTCACCGTCAAGGGCCCGAAGGGCACCTTGAGCCACGTCGTCGCCGAGCCGATCATGGTCAGCAAAGGCGACGATGGTGCGCTGCACGTCGCACGTCCGGACGACGAGCGGGAATCGAAGTCTCTGCACGGCCTGTCTCGGACCCTGATCGCCAACATGGTGACCGGCGTCACCGCGGGCTATACGAAGACGCTCGAGATCGTCGGCACCGGCTACCGCGTGCAGGCCAAAGGCCAGGACCTGGAGTTCGCGCTCGGCTTCTCGCATCCGGTGTTGGTGACGGCACCCGGCGGGGTCTCCTTCCGCGTCGAGGCCCCGACCCGATTCGCCGTCGAGGGCATCGACAAGCAACAGGTCGGCGAGGTGGCGGCGAAGATCCGCAAGCTCCGCAAGCCCGACCCGTACAAAGGCAAGGGCGTGCGGTATCAGGGCGAAGTTGTTCGCCGCAAGGCCGGAAAGACAGGCAAGTGAGTGAGCATCGCAGCGAGCGACAGCGAGCGAGGAGCGGAGCGAACATGTCGATGAGCGTCTCGCGCGAAGAGCAGGTGAACTAGTGAGTGAGCATCGCAGCGAGCGACAGCGAGCGAGGAGCGGAGCGAACGTGTCGATGAGCGTCTCGCGCGAAGAGCAGGGGTATTGATGGCAGCGACGAGCATTCTCAAAAAGGCCCGCAGGTCGGCAGGCGTCTCGGCCAGCCGCCGGGTAGCCAAGTCGCGGCGGCACTTCCGGCTGCGCCGGAAGGTTGTCGGCACACCGGAGCGCCCGCGGCTGGTCGTCACCCGCTCGTCCCGTCATCTGTACGTGCAGCTGGTCGACGACGCTGCGGGCAAGACGCTCGCGTCTGCGTCGACCTACAAGCTGACCGAAGGCGACAAGACGGCGCAGGCCAAGCACCTGGGCGAGACGGTGGCAAGCGTGGCCAAGGCCGCCGGCATTACGAGAGTCGTGTTCGACCGGGGCGGCAACACTTACACCGGTCGGCTCGCCGCGTTCGCGGACGCGGCCCGCGCGGCCGGATTGGAGTTCTAGTGGATGGGTGTTCTGCGAGTGAGCATCGATTGCGCGCGAAGAGCGCGCTGGGAGCACGGAGCGGAGCGAGCACAGCGATGAGCGCTCGCGCGAAGAGCAATGTGGATAGGGAGTATTAGCATGCCAGGACCGCAGCGCGGAGCCCGGACGGGCGGCAGCGAGCCGACGGGCGGTCAGCGCGGCGAGCGTCGTGACCGCCGAGAAGGCGGCCGCGGTGGCCGTGACGGGTCGGCGCCCGAGAAGAGCCCGCATCTCGAACGGGTCGTGACGATCAACCGGGTGGCCAAGGTGGTCAAGGGGGGCCGTCGGTTCAGCTTCACGGCGCTGGTCGTCGTGGGCGACGGCGACGGCACGGTTGGGGTCGGCTACGGCAAGGCCAAAGAGGTTCCGGCCGCCATCGCCAAGGGTGTCGAGGAGGCCAAGAAGAGCTTCTTCAAGGTGCCGCGGATCGCGCAGACCATCCCCCACCCGGTGCAGGGTGAGGCCGCGGCCGGCGTGGTGCTGCTCAAGCCCGCCAGCCCCGGTACAGGTGTGATCGCCGGCGGACCGGTGCGTGCTGTGCTGGAGTGCGCCGGCATCCACGACGTGCTCAGCAAGTCTCTCGGTTCCGACAACCCTATCAACATCGTGCACGCGACCGTGGCCGCACTAAAGAGCCTGGTCCGTCCTGAGGAGGTCGCGGCTCGCCGCGGTTTGTCGCTGGAGGACGTGACGCCGGCCGGTCTGCTGAGAGCCCGTGCGGGGCAGGGAGTCTGAGCCCGATGAGTCACTTGAGGATCACCCAGACCCGATCGAGGATCGGCAACAAGCGCAACCAGCGGGAGACCCTGCGTTCGCTGGGCTTGAAGCACATCCACGACGTCGTCGTCAAGGAGGACCGGCCGGAGATCCGCGGCATGGTCGCGACCGTGACCCATCTGGTCACGATCGAGGAGGTCGAGTAGCCATGACGTTGAGAGTGCATCACCTGCGGCCCGCCCCGGGCTCGCACACCAAGAAGGCCCGGGTGGGCCGAGGCGTGGCGTCCAAGGGCAAGACGGCCGGTCGCGGCACCAAGGGCACCAAGGCCCGCTATCAGGTGCCCGCGTCATTCGAGGGCGGGCAGATGCCGATCCACATGCGGCTGCCGAAGGTAAAGGGTTTCAAGAACGCATTCCGGACCGAATACCAGGTCGTCAATCTGGCCCGGCTCGCTGAGCTGTTTCCCGAGGGCGGCACGGTCGACGTAGCGGCGCTCGTCATCGCAGGCGCGGTCCGCAAGGACTCGCCGGTCAAGATTCTCGGCAACGGCGACCTCGGCGGCGTCAAGCTCGACGTCACCGCGAACGCGTTCTCCGCCGCCGCCCGCGACAAGATCGTCGCGGCCGGCGGAACGGTAACCCAGCTCTGAGCCGGGCGGGCACCCGTATGGTGGCTGTTAGCCTGACTGACGTTCGCTGGCCCGGTGGTGAACCGGGGTGTCGACGAGAGCCCACCGGGCGCACATGCGGCCCGTCCGGTCCGAGCAGGAGGATCCGTGCTTAGCGCATTCGCATCGGCGTTCCGAACGCCCGATCTGCGCAAGAAGCTGCTCTTCACGCTCGCGATCATCGTGCTCTACCGGCTGGGCGCGTCCGTGCCGACACCGAACACGAACACGACGGCGATCAATGACTGCCTCACCCAGGTAGGCAATAGCGGCAACAAAGACGTCTACTCGCTGATCAACCTGTTCAGCGGTGGAGCATTGCTGAAGCTCTCGGTGTTCGCGCTAGGCATCATGCCTTACATCACGGCCAGCATCATCATCCAGCTGCTCGTGGTGGTGATTCCGCGCTTCGAACAGCTGAAGAAGGAGGGCCAAGCCGGCCAGCAGAAACTGACCCAGTACAGCCGGTACCTGACGATCGGTCTGGCCATCCTGCAGTCGACGGGGTTCATCGCGCTCGCCCGCACCGGAAACCTGTTCCAGGGGTGCACCGAGGGCGTCCTGTACAGGGACAACGTCTTCACGTTGGGCACCATGGTCATCTGCATGACGGCAGGCACCGCGGTCATCATGTGGCTGGGCGAGATCATCACCGACCGTGGCGTCGGCAACGGGATGAGCGTGCTGATGTTCACGTCGATCGCCGCGCGCATCCCGAACGAGGGCCAGACGATCCTGCAGAACGGCGGTGGCTTCGCGTTCACCCTGATCGTCGCGCTGGGCCTGGCGATCATCGCGGCCGTCGTCTTCGTCGAACAGGCGCAGCGGCGTATCCCTGTGCAGTACGCCAAACGCATGATCGGCCGCCGGCAGTACGGTGGCACCTCCACATATCTGCCGCTGAAGGTGAATCAGGCCGGTGTCATCCCGGTCATCTTTGCCTCGTCCCTGCTCTACATCCCGCAGCTGATCAGCCAGTTGCAGGGCAACAACAGCACGGGCGCCTTCCAGCGGTTCGTCAACAACTATCTGATCAACCAGCAGTCCTGGGTGCACATCGGGATCTACTTCCTGCTGATCATCTTCTTCGCCTACTTCTACGTCAGCATCACGTTCAACCCCGAAGAGCGCGCCGACGACATGAAGAAGTACGGCGGGTTCATTCCCGGTATCCGGCCCGGACGTCCCACCGCCGAGTACCTGCAGTTCGTGCTGTCGAGGATCACGCTGCCCGGCGCGCTGTACCTGGGCATCGTGGCCGTCCTGCCCAACTTCTTCTTCTCGATCACCGGAGGAAACAACCAGAACTTCCCGTTCGGAGGCACTGCGGTACTGATCATGGTCGGCGTCGGCCTCGACACGGTCAAACAGATCGAGAGCCAGCTGATGCAGCGCAACTACGAGGGATTCCTTCGCTAGCACACCCACCCCGATCAAGGAGGAACGGACCATGAGACTCGTTCTCGTCGGCCCGCCTGGGGCGGGTAAGGGAACCCAGGCCGAGTTCATCGCCGGGCACTTTGCCATCCCGCAGATCTCGACCGGCGACATCTTCCGGGCGAACGTGTCCGGGGGCACCGACCTCGGCAAGCTGGCGAAGAAGTTCATGGACGCCGGCGACCTGGTGCCCGACGAGGTCACCATCGCCATGGTGCGGGATCGGCTCGGTGCGCCGGACGCGGCAGCCGGATTCCTGCTCGACGGGTTCCCGCGAAACGTGGCGCAGGCCTACGAGCTCGACGGCACCCTCAACGACCTCGGTACCTCGCTCGACGTCGTGCTGGAGATGGACGTCGACCACGACGAGGTGGTGCGGCGGCTGTCCGGGCGACGGCTGTGCAAGAAGTGCGGACACGTGTGGCACGTCGAATTCGATCCGCCGAGCGCGCCCGGCATCTGCGACCGTTGTGGCAGCGAGCTCTACCAGCGCGACGACGACCAGCCGGAGACCGTCCGGCACCGGCTCGAGGTCTACGCCGAGCAGACCACGCCGCTGATCGAGTTCTACGCCGGACGCGGGCAGCTGGTCGTCATGGACGCCGCGGGGCCGGTCGAGGATGTCACCGAACGCGCAATTGCGGCACTCACCCAGCCCGCGTCTTGATTCCGTACTGATGCGCAGACGCGAGCGTGACGACATCGAGCTGAAGTCGCTCGACGATCTTCAGTTGATGCGAGAGGCCGGCCTGGTGGTCGCGCGGGCACTCGACGCCATGCGCAACGCCGTGGCGCCGGGCATTAGCACGCTGGATCTCGACGCGGTGGCCCGCGACGTCCTGTGCGATGCGGGCGCCGCCTCCAACTTCCTCGACTACGACATCGGCGCCGGCCCGTACCCAGGCGTGATCTGTGCCTCGGTAAACGATCGGGTGGTGCACGGCATCCCGTCGGCGGAGGACGTGCTTCGCGAGGGTGACCTGATCTCGATCGACTTCGGCGCGATCGTCGACGGCTGGCACGGGGACGCGGCGATCACCGCTGCGGTCGGCGCCGTGTCGCAGCCGGCCGCCGCGCTGTTGGCCGCCTGCGAGGCCGCATTGTGGGACGGCCTGGCCGCCGTGCGCGCGGGCGGCCGGCTCGGCGACGTGTCGAACGCCGTCGAGACGTCGGTGCGGACGGCCGGCCACTACGGCATCGTCCGGGGCTACGGCGGGCACGGCATCGGCTCGCAGATGCACATGGACCCGCACGTCCTCAACTACGGCCGCGCTCGCAGCGGACCGCGCCTGCTGCCCGGCATGGCGCTTGCGATCGAGCCGATGATTACGCTTGGCTCGCCCACCACCCGGCAACTCGACGATGGCTGGACGGTGGTGACCGCGGACGGGTCGCTCTCGGCGCACTGGGAGCACACGGTCGCGATCCTCTCGGACGGCCCGTGGGTGCTTACCGCTCCCGACGGCGGGCGAGCCGAACTCGCCGCGCGAGGCGTCGCGCTGTCCGACGTCGCCGCCTGACGTATGGCCCGCATCGGCCGATGGGCCGGGTTCCTACTAGTGGGAGCCGGTGTGCTGCTGGGCGTGCTCTCGCTGACGTCCGTCCCCTGGCTGCGGGTCTCCAACGGAGCCGACGTATACGGAATCCGGTTCTCCGTCGTGAATGCCGGGACGCATGCCTTGGGCGCCCCGGATGCGACGCTCATCTACTTCGACTGGCCGGCTTGGCTGATGCTGGGGGCGCTCGCGATCGGTGCCGTCCTCTCGGCCCTGCGCATCGAGCGGGCCTGGGTGATCGCGAGCCTGACGGTCGCCGCCTCCATCGCCGCGATCGCACTGATGATTCAGGCCTGCCGGCCGCTCGTCGACGCGGCGCACGGCATCCGAGCCGGGCCGGGACCGTGGTTCGCCGCGACTGGCTACCTGTTACTCGGGGCCGGAGCGGTGGTCCGCGCGATGGCGGGGCGCGCGTCGCGAACGTGAGGACCGGCGCGACACGCCGGGCCTCTTGTCGTGGTAACGAGAACGGCTCCAAACTGCGCGTCATGTCTGCGACGATCACCCCGTCCCGCGTCGACGAGCCGTCGCGCGGCTACGGCGACAAGGTCGCCGCCGTCGAGCCGGGCGGCGTCGAGTTCATCCCGTTGGCCGAACGACACGGCAGCCCGATGCAGCTGGTGTGGACGTGGGCATCGCCTAACCTCGAGTTCGCGACGGTGTTCGTCGGCGGGTACTGCAGCGGGCTGGTGCGCCAGTTCGGCATCTCGCGCGTCATCATCGGCGAGGTCCGCACGTACTGCGGCGGGCACGACTGGCTGGCCGACAACGGAGTCGACGTCGAGATCGTGGACGACCCCGTGTGCGCGCAGCTGATGACCGAGTTCATCGCAGCCAAGCCCGAACTGTGGAACGAGGACATCGGCGCGCAGTGAAGCTCGCCGGGGTTGCCCGGATTGGCGTCTCAGCGCGCCGCTGCGTACACTAGACGCTGGCGCGTGCCGCCCTTTTTCTATGCCCGCTGTGGCCGCGGGAAGATGAAGTGGAGCCCTTCGGAGCAGCGCTGGTACCACGCCGTTTTGCAAGCAGCGGTAGAGGCGGTCCGGGGCTGCCCAGGCAGCACCGGAACAAGAGACGCGGAGGATATGGCCAAGAAGGACGGGGCCATCGAGGTTGAAGGCAGGGTGGTCGAGCCGCTGCCCAACGCGATGTTCCGGGTGGAACTGAGCAACGGGCACAAGGTGCTCGCCCACATCAGCGGCAAGATGCGCCAGCACTACATCCGCATCCTCCCCGAGGACAGGGTCGTGGTGGAGCTCTCGCCATACGACCTCACCCGCGGCCGAATCGTCTACCGGTACAAGTAGAGCGAGCGGATCGCGCCGGAAGACCCGGTGAACCCGAGATGACTCACCCGGGTGCACCACGAAGAACCACACAGAGAAGAGGAAGGCAGGGCCGTGAAGGTCAAGCCGAGCGTCAAGCCGATTTGCGACAAGTGCAAGGTCATCCGTCGCCACGGTCGGGTCATGGTGATCTGCGAGAACCTGCGCCACAAGCAGCGCCAGGGCTGAGCGGATTGCTCGGCCGTCAGCACGACAACTGAACGCGTACGCCTGAGGCCGTCCACCAACGGCTAACCACCCCCGGTCGGAGGCCGGGGCTCTTCCCGGGCGGGAGGAGACGGGTGCGCACCACACCTCCGGAGCAGAAGAACAAAGGAGAACCGCCCGTATGGCACGTCTTGCCGGCGTGGATCTGCCCCGCGAGAAGCGGATGGAGATCGCGCTCACCTACATCTACGGTCTGGGCACGACCCGGGCTCAACAGACGCTCGAGGCAACTGGGGTAAGCCCTGACCTACGCGCCCGCGACCTGTCCGATGAGGACTTGGTGAAGCTGCGCGACTACATCGACGCCAACTACAAGGTCGAGGGCGACCTGCGCCGCGAGGTCGCGGCCGACATCCGCCGCAAGATCGAGATCGGTTGCTACCAGGGCATCCGGCATCGACGCGGCCTGCCCGTCCACGGCCAGCGCACCAAGACCAACGCCCGTACCCGCAAAGGCCCCAAGAAGACGATCGCCGGCAAGAAGAAGGCAGGCAAGAAGTGACGATGAGCGCTTGCGCGAAGAGTCCCGCCCCGCGCGCCGAAGGCGCTTGCGGGTGGGCCGATGGTTCCGCCCGAGCTGAGCGAGTGTCGGGGACAGCGGGACACGTTGGCGGGGTGAAGTAATGCCTGGTCCGGCGCGAAAGACCGCGGCCAAGAAGGTCCGGCGCAAGGAGAAGAAGAACGTCGCGCACGGCCACGCGCACATCAAGAGCACGTTCAACAACACGATCGTGTCGATCACTGACCCGCAGGGCAACGTGATCAGCTGGGCCTCGGCCGGTCATGTCGGCTTCAAGGGCTCGCGCAAGT
Source organism: uncultured Actinomycetota bacterium (assembly GCA_963839175.1). Lineage (GTDB taxonomy): Bacteria > Actinomycetota > Actinomycetes > Mycobacteriales > Jatrophihabitantaceae > CAWIUB01. The sequence goes on along the minus strand of CAWIUB010000002.1, from coordinate 40,720 downwards.
CCACACCGTTCGCCGCGCAGATGGCCGCCGAGAGTGCTGCGCGCAAGGCCCAGGAGCACGGCCTGCGGAAAGTCGACGTCTTCGTCAAGGGCCCGGGCTCAGGGCGAGAGACCGCGATCCGTTCGCTGCAGGCGACCGGCCTGGAAGTAGGGACGATCTCCGACGTCACGCCGCAGCCGCACAACGGCTGCCGCCCACCCAAGCGCCGGAGGGTCTGACGCGATGGCTCGTTATACCGGACCGGCGACCCGCATCTCACGGCGCCTCAACGTCGACCTGGTCGGCGGCGACAGCTCGTTCGAGCGTCGCCCGTACCCGCCGGGGCAGCACGGCCGCAATCGCATCAAGCAGAGCGAGTACCTGATGCAGCTGCAGGAGAAGCAGAAGGCGAAGTACAGCTACGGCGTGCTGGAAAAGCAGTTCCGCCGTTATTACGAAGAGGCGGTGGGACGCCAGGGCAAGACCGGCGACAACTTGCTGCAGATTCTCGAGTCGCGGCTGGACAACGTCGTCTATCGCGCCGGCCTGGCCCGCACCCGCCGCGCCGCGCGCCAGCTCGTGAGCCACGGTCACTTCCTGGTCAACGGGGAGAGGGTCAACATCCCGAGCTACCGCGTCTCGCAGTGGGACATCATCGACGTGAAGCCGAAGTCGCTGGAGACCACGCCGTTTCTGATCGCCCGCGAGACGCAGGGCGACCGGCCGATCCCCGGCTGGCTGCAGGTTGTGCCCAACCGGCTGCGGGTGCTGGTGCACCAGCTGCCGGAGCGGGCGCAGATCGACATCCCATTGCAAGAGCAGCTGATCGTCGAGCTCTACAGCAAGTAACGCTCCCACCTTCGGGAGTTGTTCGACCGTCGGCGTGTGCGAGCCCGCTTGAGGTCGAACAACCTGCGGAGGGCAGTGATAACTGAATAACCCATTGGTGGACGTCATATAGCGGGCGTCCCTGCGAAAGGAACCGAAAATGCTGATCTCTCAGCGTCCGTCTCTGACGGAAGCCCCCATCGCTGACAACCGGTCCCGGTTCGTCATCGAGCCGCTCGAGCCCGGCTTCGGCTACACGCTCGGCAACTCGCTGCGCCGTACCCTACTGTCGTCCATCCCGGGCGCGGCGGTCACCAGCATCCGCATCGACGGCGTGCTGCACGAGTTCACCACCGTCGAGGGCGTCAAGGAAGACGTCACCGACATCATCCTGAACCTCAAGGAACTGGTGATCAGCTCGGAGAGCGACGAGCCGGTCGTCATGTACCTGCGCAAGCAGGGACCGGGCGAGGTTAGTGCGGCCGATATCGCACCGCCGGCTGGCGTCACGGTGCACAATCCCGATCTGCACATCGCCACGATCAACAGGAAGGGCCGCCTGGAGATAGAGCTGGTCGTCGAGCGCGGGCGGGGCTACGTGACCGCCGTGCAGAACAAGCAGCCCGGCCAGGAGATCGGCCGCATCCCGGTGGACTCGATCTACTCACCGGTCCTCAAGGTCACCTACGCCGTCGAGGCGACACGGGTCGAGCAGCGCACCGACTTCGACCGGCTCGTGGTCGATCTCGAGACCAAGTCCTCGCTCAGCCCGCGCGACGCGGTGGCGTCGGCCGGCCACACTCTGGTCGAGCTGTTCGGACTGTTCCGGGAGCTCAACGACGAGGCCGAGGGCATCGACGTCGGCCCGTCGCCGGCCGAGGTCGCCGACATCGCCGCGTTCTCCATGCCGATCGAGGAGCTGGACCTCACCGTCCGCTCGTACAACTGCCTCAAGCGTGAGGGCATCCACACGGTGGGTGAGCTCGTCGGGCGCAGCGAGGCCGACTTGCTCGACATCCGCAACTTCGGCTCGAAGTCGATCGACGAGGTCAAGATCAAACTGGCCGGCCTGGGGCTGTCGCTCAAGGACAGTCCGCCCGGATTCGAGCTGTCGAGCGCCGTCGAGTCCTACGGCGACGACGAGGACTTCGGCGACGACGACACCGGGTTCGCCGAGACCGAACAGCTGTAGGACCCCCACGTCGCGGCTTCGTCGCGACCCGGATCAGGAGCAACGAAATGCCCACGCCCACCAAGGGTCCCCGCCTCGGCGGCAGCCCTGCGCACCAGCGGCTGATGCTCGCGAATCTCGCCACGGCACTGTTCGAGCACGACCGCATCACCACCACCGAGGCAAAGGCGAAGCGCCTTCGCCCGCTCGCCGAGCGGCTGATCACGTTCGCCAAGCGCGGTGACCTGCATGCGCGCCGTCAGGTCATGACGGTGATCCGCGACAAGGACGTGGTGCACAAGCTGTTCGCCGAGATCGCTCCCCGGTTCGTCGAGCGCCACGGTGGCTACACCCGGGTCGTCAAGATCGGTCCGCGCAAGGGCGACAACGCCCCGATGGCGGTCATCGGGCTAGTCGAGGCGCTGACGACCCGCCAGTCGGCCGTCAGGGAGGGCGAGCGCGCCCGCGGGACGAAATCCGCGCCGCGCAAGGCAGCCACTGGCCGCACCGCCGAGCTTGCCGAGGAAGCCAAGGCCGAGTCACCGACCGCCGCGTCCGTGGCCGCGAGCGCTGCCGGAAGTGTGCCGGTCGTGGCGACAGCGGAGTCGCTCGAGGCGGGCGAGGACGCGGGTGGTCTCGCCGCGATCGGCGTCGAGGACGACCTCGCGGACGCGACGGACAGCGTTGATGACACCGTGGACGAACTGGCCGAGGACGCCGACACCGCGGACGAGGACGGCAAGTAGCGCACCCGCGCGAACTGCCGTTCGTCGAGTGACGGATCGCGTCCATGAGTGACGACGAATCTGCCGTCATTGATCATGCGGATCCGTCACTCGAGGACGGTCGGCTCGTCCGGGTCCGACTGGACATCGCCTACGACGGCACCGCATTCTCCGGCTGGGCGGTGCAGCCGGGTTGCCGCACGGTGCAGGGGGTGCTTCAGGATGGCCTCTGTACGGTTCTGCGGGTACCCGTCGCCCTGACGGTCGCGGGCCGCACCGACGCCGGTGTGCACGCGCTGGGTCAGGTGGCCCACCTCGACTTGCCGGCGCTCACCTGGTCATCGGCCGCGCCGTCGCTGCTTCGGCGGCTAGCAGGGGTACTGCCTGCCGACGTGCGGGTGCGAGCCGCCGTCGAGGTGCCCGCCGAGTTCGACGCCCGGTTCAGTGCGCTGTGGCGGCGCTACGAATATCGCATCTGCGACGCGGTCGGGGGGGTCGATCCGCTGCGCCGGCGGTGCGTGCTCGGCCGGCCACGTCCGGTCGATGCCTCGGCCATGGCGACGGCGGCTGCCGGTTTGGTCGGTGAGCACGACTTCGTCGCGTTCTGCAGGTACCGGTCGGGCGCGACGGCAGTCCGCAGGCTGCAGTCCCTCGATGTGCGGCGCGACGGCGCCGAGATCGTCTGCACGGTGCAGGCCGATGCGTTCTGCCACTCGATGGTCCGCTCGCTGGTCGGTTCGCTGCTGGCGGTGGGTGAGGGCCGGCGTGACGTTGCCTGGCCGGCGTCGCTGCTAGACCGCAGCACTCGAGCCGATGACGTTGCCGTGGCCCCGGCGCACGGGCTGACCCTTCTCGCGGTCGGCTACCCGCCTGACGGCGAATTCGCCACGCGTGCGGCGATCACCAGGCAGCGCCGCGACATCAGCCGATGAACGCCAGGTTGTCCCGGCCGCACCAATCCAGCATCGCGGGCCATTCGCCGTAGCCGGCTGCGACGTTCAGGTGGCCGCCACCGACAATCACCGTCGTCGGCATCCTCAGCGGCCGGCCGTACGCGTTAGCGGCACCTTCTGGGCAGTACGGGTCGCCGTCGCCGCAGACGAGGACGGTGCCGTCCGCGGCCTCACGGACCGCTCCCGCGTCCAGCCGGGCGGGCACGAACGGGGCGAGTTGCGGGATTGTCGTCCGGGGTGAGGGCGGTGCGACCAGCACGACCCGCGCCGGACGTGGTGAACGTTCCGGCGTTGCGACGTGGTGCAGCCACAGCAACGCACCAAGTGAGTGGCAGACCAGATCGAAGCCGTCCTCGGGAAGGCCGTGCAAGGTCGTGCGGAGGGTGGCCAACCAGGGCTGCAGCCCCGGGTCGTCAGGGTCGGGGAACTGCGGGTAGCGAACGTCGCGACCGGCATCGGTTAGCACGCCCGCGAGCCAGGTTTGCCAGTGCTCGGACTCGTTACCCTGCCAGCCGTGGATGATCACCGTCGGCGCCGTTCTGCCGCGACCCCTATCCCTGATGATCACGAGAAATTCCGCCAAGTCGCGCAGCGAGAGCCGAGATCATGAGGGGATCGTGGCATTAGAAGACGGCGCCGGGGTTGAGAATTCCTTGCGGGTCAAGGGCATTCTTGATTCGATGGCTTAGCGCCATGACGTCCGGACCGAGGAAACCGGGCAGCCAAGCCTTCTTGAGCCGGCCGACCCCGTGTTCCCCGGTGATCGTTCCGCCGAGAGAGACGGTGAGGTCCATGATCGCCGCGAACGCGGTGTGCGCCCGGACTCCCGCGTCCGGGTCCGCGGCGTCGAAGACGACCAGCGGATGGGTGTTGCCGTCGCCCGCATGGGCGACCACAGCGATGAGCGTGTCGTGCTCGGCAGCGATCTTCTCCACCCCGCGAATGAGCGCGGGCAGGGCGGGCAGCGGGACGCCGACGTCCTCCAGCAGCAGATCACCGAGCCGTTCGAGAGCGGGAAACGCGGCGCGGCGGGCGGCCGTGAACGCCTCGCCCTCGTCGGGGTCGTCGGTGGAGAACTGCTCGGTGGAGCCGTGCTTTTCGCAGGCAGCCGCCATCACAGCGACCTCGTGCCGAGCGGCCTCGCCGGGCGCGTCCGATCGAGCGAGCAGCAGCGCTCGCGCCGAGCGGTCCAGGCCCATCGACAGGTAGTCCTCGACGGCGTTGATCGACGTGTTGTCCATCAGCTCCAGCGTGGACGGACGCAAGGTCGACATGATGGCCAGTACCGCGTCAGCGGCGTCCTCGATGGAGCCGAAGCTGGCGACCAGCGTGCTTGCCGGCGCCGGCGCGGGCAGCAATCGCAGCGTCAGCTCGGTGATGACGCCCAGCGTCCCTTCGCTGCCGACGAACAGCTTCGTCAGCGACAGCCCGGCGACGTCCTTGAGCCGCGGCCCACCCAGTCGGATTGCCGTCCCATCGGCGAGCACCACCTGCATGCCCAGGACATAGTCCGTCGTCACGCCGTATTTCACGCAGCACAATCCGCCGGCGTTCGTGGCGGCGTTGCCGCCGATCGAGCACATCTCGAACGATGACGGGTCCGGCGGGTACCACAAGCCATGCTCTGCCGCTGCCTGTTTCACCTCGACGTTCAGCGCGCCCGGCTGAGCCACCGCCACGCGCATGGCGGCATCGACGATGATCGCGCGCATTCGCTCGAGGCTCAGCACGATGCCGTTGTCGACCGCCGTCGACCCGCCGGACAAGCCGCTGCCGGCTCCACGCGGGACGACCGGGACGTGGTGAGCCGACGCCCAGCGCAGGACGGCCTGGACGTCCTCGGTGCATGTCGCCCGCACCACCGCGAGCGCGGTGCCCGCGTCCGGATCTCGAGCCCAGTCCTGCCGATACGACGCGACGACGTCGGGGTCGGTAACCAGGGCAGCGCATGGCAGCGCGGCGCGCAGATCCACCAGCCGGGAGTCGATGGCCGTCATGAGGCCGATTCTCCACCGATATGAGGATGCGGGCACGGTCGCTCGTGCCGCACACTGACCGGTCGTGGGCTATCTCGACGTCGCCGGAGTCCGGCACCTGCTGCCGGACGGGCGGGTGCTGCTCGACGAGGTCTCGTTCCGGGTCGGCGAGGGCGTCAAGGCCGCGCTGGTGGGCGCGAACGGTTCGGGCAAGACAACGCTGTTGCAGATCGTGGCGGGCGACCTGATTCCGCAAGGCGGCGCGATCGCCCGTTCCGGCGGCATCGGCGTCATGCGCCAGTTCATCGGATCGGTGCGAGACTCCACCACCGTCCAGGAGTTCCTCGTGTCGCTTGCACCGCCCGCAGTGCGGGCCGCGTGGACCGAGCTGGAGTCGGCCGAGCTCGCGTTGATGGAGCACGATGACGAGCGCACCCAGCTTGCGTACGCGCATGCCTTGACGGCCTGGGGCGATGCCGGCGGATACGACGCGCAGGTGCTGTGGGACACCGTCACGGTTGCGGCACTGGGCCTGGCATACGAGCGGTGCAAGTACCGGGAGTTGACGTCGCTGTCCGGCGGCGAGCAGAAACGGCTTGCACTGGAGGCACTGCTACGCGGCCCTGACGAGGTATTGCTGCTCGACGAGCCGGACAACTACCTCGACGTACCGGCCAAGCGCTGGCTGGAGGAGCGGCTCATCGAGACGCCGAAGACCGTGCTGTTCGTCAGTCACGACCGGGAACTGTTGGCCCGGGTCGCTGATCGCATCGTCACTGTCGAGGGTGGAACGGCGTGGGTGCACGGCGGGGGCTTCGTCTCTTACCACGACGCCCGGACTGCTCGGCACGACCGGATGGCCGAGCTCCGCCGCCGGTGGGAGGAGGAGCACGCGCGGCTGAAAGAGCTGGTGCGAACGCTGCAGCAGCAGGCCAAGTACTACGACTCGATGGCACCGAAGTACCGCGTGATGCTGGCTCGGCTGCAACGCTTCGAGGCCGCCGGGCCGCCTCCGGACAAGCCCTCGGATGAGCGGGTGTCGATGCGTCTCGGCGGCGGCCGTACCGGCGTGCGCGCCGTGACGTGCTCGAGACTGGAGCTGACCGGGCTGATGCGTCCGTTCAATGCGGAGATCTACTACGGCGAGCGGGTCGGCGTGCTCGGTTCGAACGGCGCTGGCAAGTCGCACTTCTTGCGGCTGCTCGGCGGAGAATCCGTTGCGCACACGGGTGATTGGCGGCTCGGCGCGCGGGTCGTGCCGGGCCTGTTCGCCCAGACGCACACCCACCCGTCGTGGATCGACCGCACGCTGATCGACCTGCTCTGGCACGGCGAGTCGGGCCGCAGCGGCGTCGATCGCGGACGGGCGATGAGCGCGCTGCGCCGATACGGCCTGCAGCAGCAAGGGGATCAGCGGTTCGGCACCCTGTCGGGTGGCCAGCAGGCGCGGTTTCAGATCCTGCTATTGGAGCTCTCCGGCACGACGCTGCTGCTGCTCGACGAGCCGACCGACAATCTGGACGTGCTGAGCGCCGAGTCCCTGGAGGAGGCGCTCGACGCCTACGACGGCACGGTGCTCGCGGCTACCCACGACCGGTGGTTCGCGCGCTCCTTCGACCGGTTCCTGATCTTCGGCGCGGACGGTGGACTGTACGAGTCCGACCAGGCCGTGTTCGACGAGCAGCGCGTCCGTCGTACCCCACGGCGATAACATCCGGTCTGTGGGAGTTGCTGTCGATTGTCGCGGCCTGCAGGTAATTCAGGCCGCGGCGGCCGAGCAGCATGAGAGTGCCACCTCCGGTATCGACGACATGGCGGAGTACCTGTCACGCCAGGTCAGCGACGAGTCTCACAGGAGGTGTCTGGTCCCCTGCTGGATGGATCGGGTGCCAGCGGGGTGATCGTGCACGGCGGCCAAGTGATTGCCCAGTGGGGCGACGTCACCGTGCCCGAGATGCTGTTCAGCGCAACGAAGAGTGTGCTCTCGGCCGTCGCCGGCGTCGCCTTCGACCATGGGCTGTTGCCTGACCTCGACACCCCGGTGGTAGTGAGCATCGAGCTGCCGGTGCTTTCCTCGACGGCGCATGGGCGCGCGATCACGTGGAAGCACTTGCTACAGCAGACGAGTCAATGGAACGGTGAGTTGTGGGGAAAGCCCACGCGAGTCGACGCGCAGAGCCGGCGCGAGGGCGACGAACCTGAAGGCGGGCCACCAGGGTCGGGGTGGGCGTACAACGACGTGCGGGTCGACCTCGTCGCGCTGGCCCTGACCGTGCTGCTTAGACGGTCTCTGCCTGAGGTGTTGCGTGAACACATCATGGACCCGCTGGGCGCCTCCTCGTCGTGGTCGTGGCACGGATACACCGATTCGGTAGTCGATGTCGGTGAACGGCCCAATCCCAGTCGTGAGTGGTGGCGCACACTGGGGCGGCGGCCTGTGGATGTCGGCCGCCGACCTGGCCCTGGTTGGCCAGCTCTATTTGGCGAATGGCGAGCGGGACGGCCGCCAGCTGCTGAGCTCCGAGTGGATCGCTCGAAGCTGGACGCCGTGCGACGTGAAGCCCAATTACGGTCTCCTGTGGTGGATGAACTCCGACCACAGGGTTGTCCCTACCGCTCCCGCGTCAGGCAGGCTCGCGCGAGGCAATGGCGGCAAGCACCTGTTGTGGATCGACCCAGCCCGGGATCTGGTGATCGCCTCGCACTGGGGCGATGACGTGGAAAAGCTACTGCAGAGCGTGTCCGCGGTGATCCCCGCGCGATGACCGCTGACCACGCCGATGGGCTCGGTCGATAGTTGAGCGCTCCAACGCACAATCATCAATAGATATCGGCGATTCCGGCTGGACAGACGTCGGAGTCGACGATAGAATCGAACACATGAGCGACTCGGAGTGGGAGCGGCGGGAGCCTCCGCGGTGGCTCGATGCGGTCCCCTCGGCGGGACTGTTCGATGCAGTGACGCACCCGTCTGACGCTGCGGCCGCGCTAGCCGTCGGAGGACCGGGAGCGGCCGCGGCGACGGCGCTTGAGGTGTTGGATCCGCAGCGTCTGGACGCTGCGGGGCGTGTCGACCTGCTGGTGGCGTTGGAGCGGCAGCTGGCCTGGTTGTCGGGCCTGCAGCAGCGGGTGCTCGCCACGATGGATGCGCACCGCGGGGAGACGGTCGATCCGATGGGGCGGGACTGGGTGCGCGAGGACGTCGGCTGTGCATTGCGACTGGCCGGTCAGACGGCGCAGGATCGGCTGGACGTGGCGAGAACGCTCACCGCGCGCCTGCCACGCACCCTGGAATTGCTCGATACGGGAGCGATTTCCTACCTGCACGCCCGGTCGCTGGCAGAGGCGGTGGAGCCATACCCCGATGAGGTCGTCGGACAGATCGAGACTCGAGCGCACCGCCGGGTTGGTGAGCAGACGGTGGGGGAGTTCCGGGCGAGTGTGCGGCGGGCGGTACAGGCCGCCGATCCACGCGGATCGAATGAGCGGCGATCGGCCGCCATGAAGGACCGGCGGGTTTGCGTTCGGCCGCTGGACGACGGGATGGCCAGCCTGTGGGCGTTGCTCCCGGCGGAGGGTGCGGCGGCGATCATGGCGGTCCTCGACGCGATGGCGGCTGGCACCTGGGACGGCGACCCGCGCACCGTGGACCAGCGGCGAGCCGACGCGCTCGTCGATCTGGCCGGGGCGGCGTTGTATGACGACGCCTTGCCGAAGGCGCAGGGGCTCCGGCCGAGTGTGCATGTCACGGTGGCGCTGTCGACGCTGCTCGGGCTGGACCAAATACCCGGTGAGCTGGCCGGTCACGGTCCAATTCCCGCGGAGGTAGCCAGACGGCTGGCCGGGGATCCCACGGGCACCTGGCGGCGTATGGTCCTCGACCCGGTCAACGGCCAGCTGATCGACTACGGACGGCGCACGTATCGTCCGCCCGCTGACCTACGACGATTCGTCATCGCCCGAGATCAGACCTGCGTGTTTCCGCGCTGCCAACGGCTCGCCGAACGCTGCGAGATCGACCATCGCGCGCAGTACAGCCGCGGAGGCGGCACCAGTGAACTGAACAATCAGGCGCTGTGCACGCGGCATCATCCGGCCAAGGACGAAGCCGGCTGGCAAGTCGAACCAGAGCCCGGCGGTGGCTATACGTGGATCGCGCCGACCGGGCACCGCTACCGGACCCACGCCCCCGAATACCCCATCAACGAGCCCGAACGAACACCCGCGAGGCAGGATGAATCGCCGGACGATCGCGATCCGCCGCCGTTGTGACTGACCTGGGCATCACGCGTCCTGGCGAAGTACCGGCGGCGTAGCTCGCTGGGGGTATCGCTATCCGTCGCCGAGCGACATCAGTTGTTCGCGATGACCGAGTCGAGTACCACGCCCAGGATGTCCTTCGGGTCCTTCACGATGTAGCTCTGGCCATGCGTCGTGTCGGAGATCTGCTTCAACGCACCCGCGTCGGCATCCGCGCCAAACCCGATGGTGACGATGCGAACCGGCTTGGCCGGGTTGTACTCGGTCTTCAGCCGGTTGAGCAGGGTGGGCAGGGTGATGCCGTTGGGGTCGACGTTGGCGCCGTCGGTGAGTGGTGCCACGACGTTGACGCTGGCCGGGTCGTAATGCCCCGAGACGTCCTCGAACGCGGCGAGCGCCGTTTCGTAGAGCCCGGTATTGCCACCCACGCGGGACGGCAGGGTCGCTGCCGCACCAGTGAGCGTGCGGCGCTGCGCTTTCACCGGCCCGAGCGGGACAAGCTCGGTCCAGTCGGTCGCCGGCGGGTCGTGCACCGAGAACATCCAGAGCCCGAGCGTCCAGTCGTCGGGAACCAGGGTCATGGCAGTCTCGGCCGCGGCTGTCACCACCTGGATCTTCGACTTGCCGTTGCCTGAGTTGTCGCCCATCGAGCCGGACACGTCGATGGCGGCCAGCAGCTGGGACGGCTTGGCGGCAGCGGACCACAGCCGCAGAGCGGCCGCCTGCTGCGCCGGCGTGATCGTCGCCGGCGCGGGTGTGACGCGCTGCGCCGAGATACCCGTCGTTGCGCTGTCCAGGGTGAGCGGCGCGCCGGCTGGGTCCCGCAGGCCGGCGTCGGCAAAGTGCGCTCGTGCCGCCGAGGTCGTGAGTTGGTGCTCGAATTGCGCCGTGGCGGCGAGCACGAGCGGATCGGCTCCAGCGCGCGCCAGGTGCACCATCGGGAAGTCGAGCATCGGGGTGGCACCGGTCGGATACACAGCGGAAACCACTGGCGAAGTCTTGTTCCGGTTCGCTAGGAAGACGTCTTGTTCGCTCGTGACGAACCCCGGCGCGGCGTTGGGCTGCGCCTGCAGTGCGGTGAGCCCAGTCGCGGAATCGGGCAGCATTGCGGCCTGCAGCCGGATATAGAGGCCGACCAGCTTGGCGGCCGCTCCCGGGACGGTGCTGTTCTGGGCACTGAGGCCCAAGACGATGAGCGCGCCGGCCGCGGTCGCCGTCGGATCGGTGACCGTCACCAGGGACGGGCCCGCGAGCGCGCCCGCCCAGCCGGCTTTCGCGGCGGCGCCGATCGCTGCGGCCTTACCCGGCGGCGCGGCTACGACCAGTGGAGAGCTGCCGATCGATGCGTCGACCTTGACGGCTGAGGCAAGCGCCGGCGACGCCGCGGCCAGCTTCCCACTCCACAGCGTGGAGTCCGGAATCCACATCGCCGCAGCGGCTCCGGAGGCGAGCGACTTCGTGGCGACGGCGGAGTCTTGGGCGGTGACGACGGCGCGAATGCAGCGCCCCTGCACCGCTGGGCGCGAGGCGTCCCACTGGTCTGCGATGGCGCCGACGGCTGCCTGGATGGCCGGTGCCACGACTACCGGTACCGACACCTCGCCGGTGCAGCTGGGGGCGGCCGCGGCTGCGGACTGGTGCTGGTCGCGGGCGCGCAGTGCGAGAGCGGTCGCGGTGCCCGCCGCAGCCAGCAGCAGCACTACCTCGACCGTTACGAGGATGCGGCCGCTGCGTCGGCGAGTGCCGCGGGCCAGCGGGTCCTGCTCACCGCGTGGCGCAACGTGCCTGCCTGCCATAGTCCGGCGATTCCTCCTCGACTGCTGGGTTCGGCCGGACCCTCCCTACGACGCCCCGGCGCGCCGCGCGGAATAGTACATACCCGCGGTAGGTACGGCGCCGAGGATGAATGCGCTGTGGGCGAAATTCTCGCTGCGTGCAGCAGAGGAGCTACGCACGGTAGTGAACTACTGGCCGAGCAACTTGCCGAGGGCGCCGCTGAGCGCCCCGAGGTCGGGCAGCTGCCGTCCGGGGTGATCTTGTCGACCAGTTGCGGCAGCGCGCCGGCCAGCTCGGTCTTCGCCTCCTCCTGCGAGACCCCCGCATCCTCGGCGACCTTGGCCACCGTCTCGGAGCCGACGGCCTGCTCGGCCTCGTCCGGTGAAACTGGCTTGTTGTCGCCGGTGCTGACCCAGGACGCCGCCTGGTTGGCGATCGGCGAGTCGCCGCCGGTGAACTTGGACAGCAGACCGCCGAGCCCGCCAGCCTGCGATCCGACCACTTTGAGCAGCGACTGCAGGATGTTGCCCCCGCTGCCACCCTGGCCGAGCAGGCCGCTGAGCAGATTGCCAATGCCCTCGGTCATCGGGCATCCCTCCTTGGAATCACCGACTACTCCAGAGGCCGATGCCGTATCGCTCGTCGGATAGACCGTCCCAGTGCCGCAGGGTTGCGTCAACAGCTGGCCGGGGATTTGGCCGACCTGACGCGCGCCGGTATCGTAGTTTCCTGGTGCGCGGCCGATTCAGAACGCTGCGCGTCGGCCATGCCTCGGGGTTGGTGCCGGATAGTCGGTGCAGACCGCGGGGGCGCCGCCCGGCTCCTCCAGTGGACAGCGGCGTGAAGACCGAATAGAAAGCAGTCACGTGCCCACCTATAGCCCCAAGCCGGGCGAGATCGCCCGCCATTGGCACGTCATCGACGCGAACGATGTCGTACTCGGCCGCCTTGCCGCGCATGCTGCCACGCTGCTGCGTGGTAAGCACAAGCCACAGTTCGCACCGCACGTCGACACCGGCGACTTCGTCGTCATCGTCAACGCCGCGAAGGTCGCCGTCGCTGGCAACAAGCGCAACGAATACCGCTACCGCCACTCCGGCTATCCGGGCGGCCTGTCCCGGCGTACCGTCGGCCAGCTGCTCGAGTCCAAGCCTGAGCGGGTCGTCGAATTGGCCGTCAAGGGCATGCTGCCCAAGAACACGCTGGGCCGTAAGCAGCTGAAGAAGCTCAAGGTGTACGCCGGCCCGGAGCACCCACACGCCGCCCAGAAGCCCACCACGTTCGAGATCAAGCAGGTAGCCCAGTGAGCGAGCATCGCTTGCGCGCTAGTTGCGCGCTGGGAGCACAGTGCGCAGCGAGCGACGCGATGAGCGCTCGCGCGAAGAGCAAGGACTATAGATGAGCCTTCCCACCCAGAACGCCCCGATCGTCGGCCGCCGCAAGGAAGCCATCGTCCGAGTGCGCCTCGTCCCCGGAACCGGTGAGTTCAAGCTCAACGGCCGCAGCCTGGCCGAGTACTTCCCGAACAAAGTGCACCAGCAGCTCATCCGCGAGCCGTTTGTCACCCTCGAGAAGGACGGCCAGTTCGACGTCATCGCCTCGCTTCGCGGCGGAGGCACCACGGGGCAGGCCGGTGCGCTGCGCCTGGCCATCGCCCGGGCGCTGATCGGTGTGCAGCCCGAGGACCGGGCGTCGCTGAAGAAGGCCGGCTTCCTCACCCGTGACCCGCGGGTCAAGGAGCGCAAGAAGTACGGCCTGAAGAAGGCCCGCAAGGCTCCGCAGTACTCGAAGCGCTGAGCTGCCGGTGAGTGAGCATCGCAGCGAGCGTCAGCGAGCTCGGCGGGGCCCCCGGGAGATCGTGCGAGCGATTTCGTGGGGTGCAGCAGCGGAGCGAACGGTGCGATGAGCGCGCGCGCGAAGAGCGGGCAGGCAGCGGTGCGCCATTTCGGCACGGATGGGGTCCGCGGCCTTGCGAACGGCGACCTGACACCCGAGCTGGCGCTGGCGGTGGTTGCTGCCGCAGCGCGGGTACTCATCGGGCACGACCCATCGCACCGTCCGGTGGCGGTGGTGGGCCGCGACCCGCGGGCGAGCGGCGAGATGCTCGAGGCCGCGGTGGTGGCCGGACTCACATCGGCCGGCGCCGACGTGCTGCGCGTCGGGGTACTGCCGACGCCCGCGGTCGCCTTCCTCACGGCCGACCTGGACGCGGACCTCGGCGTCGTGCTCTCCGCGAGCCACAACCCGATGCCGGACAACGGCATCAAGCTGTTCGATCGAGGTGGGCGCAAGCTGCCCGACGACGTCGAATCGGAGATCGAGGCGGCGATCGAGGCGGGGCCCGCGACCCCCCGGCCGACCGGTGCGCGGATCGGCCGGGTTCGCGAACGTCCGGACGCTGCGGCCCGCTACATCGAGCACCTGCTCGCGGCCGCTCAGGTGCGTCTCGACGGCCTGCACGTTGTCGTCGACTGCGCCCACGGGGCCGCATCGGTGGTGGCGCCGGAGGTCTACCGACGGGCCGGTGCCACGGTCACAGCCATCGCCGCCGAGCCCGACGGCCTGAACATCAACGACGGGGTCGGCTCGACGCACATCGACCATCTGGTCAAGGCGGTCGTCGCCGAGGGCGCGGACCTGGGCATCGCGCACGACGGCGACGCCGATCGGTGCTTCGCGGTCGACGCCACCGGCGACGTGGTGGACGGCGACCAGATCCTGGCCATGTGCGCGCTCGCGATGCAGTCGGCTGGCGAGCTGCGCGACGACACGGTCGTGGCCACCGTGATGAGCAACCTGGGATTTCACCACGCCATGCGCGACGCCGGCATCGCCGTCCGAACGACCGCGGTCGGCGACCGGTACGTGCTTGACGCGCTGGTCGAAGGCGGCCTGTCCCTCGGGGGCGAGCAGAGCGGGCACGTGGTGTTCACCGACGCCGCCACGACGGGCGACGGCCTGCTGACCGCGCTGCGGGTGATGGGCCGGATGAGCGAAACCGGCAGGTCGCTCGCGCAGCTCGCCTGCGTGGTGCAGCGACTGCCGCAGGTGCTCGTCAATGTGCCGGTGCGCGACCGGGCGGCCGTGGCCGCGTCCGCACAGGTGACCGGGGCCGTCGACGCCTCCGCAGCGGAGCTTGGCGACGACGGACGCATCCTGCTGCGGCCCTCAGGCACCGAGCAGCTCGTGAGAGTGATGGTCGAGGCCGCGACGATGGCGCACGCCAGTGAGATTGCCGAGCGGGTAGCGGCGGTCGTCGCCGCCGTCTGAGGGGCGCCGTCGCCTGTGAGGGCAGTGAGCCGGTTTCGGCGATGGCGGACCGGTCCGGGAGAATCAGTTGCAATGCCTTCCACCGAGACCCTGCCTCGGCCACCAGTCGCCGAGGACGAGCCGCCAGGACTGCATTTGTCGGCCACCCAGGTCGTCGCGAGCGCTCTGGCGGCGGTGACTGCCACCCTCGCCGCGTCCTACCTCGGCGTCGCCGGGACGCTCATCGGGGCGGCCGTCGCGAGCGTCGTGACGGTTGTCGGCAACACGCTCTACTCGCACTCCATCGCCCGTACCCGTGATCGGATGCGAGCGACGCTGCAAAATGGCCGCCGCGCGCCCGCACCGGCGCCCGCGCGTGCCCCCCGAGTCGGCCTCCTGCGCCGGATCGGCGGGTGGCGGATGCTCGCGGCTGCGGGCGCTGTCTTCGCCGTGCTGCTGGGCGTCATGGCCACGGTGGGCCTGGTCGCCGGTCGCCCGGTCACCGCCCTCGTGCGCAACGAGCCGGCCCACACCGCCCAGACGGTTTCGTCGACGCCGACGCCGACGCCGACGTCGCCATCGACGCACTCGTCCTCGGCGACCTCCACGGCAACGTCCGTCGCACCGACCACGGCCAGTCCGTCCGAGACGTCCGCGCCGTCGAGCAGCCCGTCCGCAGATGCGACCTCACCCGCTGCGCCCCAGTCCGCCACTGCGTCCGGCAGCGTGGCACAGACCCAAACGGCAAGTCCGTGAGCGGTCAGGCCCGCTGATATGTGGCCACGTTTCTGATCCGCCTTCCCCCGACCGCAATGCGCACCCGCCCGGGGGGTCGCCCACGTGCCCATGCAGCGGATCGTGCAACTTCTGGCGGCGTCACACGGCCAAAAGTTGCACAATCGGTCAGCCGCGGCCGCCTACGCGGGCCGCATGTGGCGAACCCCGAAGCGAGCGAAATCGCGATCGAACGTGACGACCTCGGCGGCGTGCTCGATGGCGAGCGCCGCAATGTGCGCGTCTGTCGTGAGGTTGCCCGCCGTGCCGGATTGATCGA
The DNA here is from genome assembly GCA_963839175.1 of uncultured Actinomycetota bacterium. Lineage (GTDB taxonomy): Bacteria > Actinomycetota > Actinomycetes > Mycobacteriales > Jatrophihabitantaceae > CAWIUB01. Next base: position 24,749 of record CAWIUB010000002.1, on the reverse strand, counting down.
GCAGACCGCACAGGATCGACGCATGCCGGGTCGTCGGTTCTACGACCACGGCAGCCGGTCGGGTCAGCCAATCCTCGACCTGATCGCATGCCACGCCAACGGGTAATGCCGCAGGGAAGGAGGGTCTGTTGGTCGTCAGTCGCAAGAACGCGAGCAGCACAACCCAGCAGAACGCAACCGTCTCGTTCCCGGCCAGACTGTTGTCGAGCCACCGGCGTGTCGCCTCGTGCGGTTTAGCGCTCGAGTTGACCGAATAGATCAGGACGTTGGCGTCGACCAGCTTCATTTGCCGAGCTGCATCTTTCGCAGGATCTCTTCGTCCTCCAGCTCACCCGCGATGCGCAACGCGTGCTCAATCGGAAACCTTGCCTCGCCCATTGCATAGCTGCGGGTACGAGCCGGCCGCCGCTTTCGATCCGACGTGAGCGCCGATCGCAGCGCATCGTTGACCGCGTCCTTGAACGACAGTCCTCGCTCGCTCATTGCCCGGCGAACGAGGACCTCGACATCGGGGTCCAGCGTGATGGTCGTCCGCATGGGTGCATCATAGCATCACATGCCCTGATGCCCTGATGCACTCAGACGGCGCTGACGGACTGGATCCGCGAGAGGGTGAAGACCCGCTCGCCGTCGCGTAGGTGGCACCAGGCGGCGAGATACGGCGGCGTGAACTCCAGCTGGCTCACCACCCGCGACGTCCACCCTCCGCCGGTTGACACGTACTCGATCTGCACTGGCTGGTCGTGGTCGATGGCGTGGGCCAGTTGCCGAATCTCCGCGTCGTCCAGGGAATTCGCCCATTCCGCAACGCGCTTCTCGGTCACCGTGCGTTCCGCGGCGGCAGCTGACGGTCCCGCCTGGAGCAGCCTGGCCGCCACCTCGTCCGGGTCGGCGAATTGTTGCGTTCGACGTACTGGGACGGTCGGGCGAGCCGCACCGGCTGGTGCCGGGTCGCCGCCAGGCTCGAGTCGTATCGCACCGGACGGGTCCTCGCTCACCGGCAGGTAGCCGGATTCGCGCAGCACGGCGAGCGCCTGCCGCACCGGGGCGCTGGTGGCCAGCACCGTCGGCGCAATCAGTCGTGGGTTCAGCTTGGCCAGTTTGCGATTCGCCGCTACCTCGGCCAGCAGCGCCTCGTCGTCGGACTGGATGCAGGACGAGGCAGTGCTCACCCGCAGGTGCCCATGCCGGCGGGCTACGTCGCCGAGCAGGTAGCGCAGCGGTTGGGGCAACGGACCGGTCGCGAGCTCGGCCAGCCGCCGTTCGAGGTCGGCGGCGGTCAGGCCTTCGTCCATTGCCCGTCGCACGCTCGCCGGGGTGAACCGCCAGACCGAGGCCGCGCTTCGGGCCTCTCGTTCGGCGCAGGCGTCGAGCAGTGTGCGCATTCGGGCAGCCGGCGAGCCGCTGACCACCACCGTCAGATCAGAGCCGAATATCGCCGACTGCGCCGATGCTGGGAGCAGCGCGTGCACGGCACCATCCACCGACTCGGGAGCATCGGTGCGCAGCGCGCGGGCCAGGCTGCTGGCCGCAGACCGGGCGATGACCCCCAGCACGATGGCTTCCTGCCAAGCGTGCGGGGGCTGCCCCTTCCCGGCGGAGGGCACGTGGATGAAGGGACGATGCCAGGCGGCGCAGGCGACGGCCGCCTCGGCATCAGGCAATGCCCTACCTGGCGGGAGGTCGACGAGCCCGGACACCAGCGTGTGCCGTCCCGCCAGGCATCCGTCGCAGGGCGGGCGCCGGACGAGGGCAGGCAGCAGCTTGCCGTCCTCGTCGCGGGTCACCGTCGGGGTGGCGGCCAGCTGCCACCAGGCGATCAGCAGCGGCTGGAGACGGAGGGCTGGTTCGGCGTCGCGCCACGCGGCGTGCGACGTGGCGGCGGATACGCGACCGTTCGCGATCGCCAACAGGCCGGCGGCCTGGGCAAGCTCCAGGATGAGCCGCACCGTGTCGTCGCCGACGCCCGCGAGCTTGCCCAGCCGGGAGATCTCACGGCCGCCCAGCCCACCGGACTTCAGGCAGGGAGCAGGCTGACGAGCGACGAGGTCGAGGATCGCGGTGGCGTGTTCGACGAACTGGATGGCAGCCGTGGCCGCTTCGGACTCGACGAGCTGCGCGCCGATATCGCGCAGCTCGACGGCAGGTGGACGGGGCTGGAACGGCGCCCGGTAGTCCGGGCCGCGCAGGGCCCGGGCGACCTCGGCGGGCATCCGCGTCGGCGCCCAGTTCTGCATCACGAGCAGGCCACGCTCCAGGGCGGGTCCTTCTGCCGCGGTGCCGCGACGCGGCCCGGAGATGAACAACGGTTCGTCGGACTCGTCGATCTCGGCCCGGCGAGCGAGCATGTCGCGGGTCGCGGCGGGAAGGGTCGCTACCAGACCACGGACCGCCTGGGCGTCGCTCAGGAAGGCGACGATGCCGGTCACCATCGCGCTTTTCGTCTGAGCGCGCGGCAGGCGCAGTTGCGACTGGATGCGCCGCAGCTCGTCGGTGCCCCGTTCGCTGAGCAGGGTCCGGGCGGCCGGCCCGAGACCCAGCGGATCGGGAAGCAGGCGACGCAGCGCGCCAGGCAGGTGCAGCCGGCCGTCCGGCCCGGGCCACACCAGCGCCCGGGTCCGCAGGTCGGCCAGCGCGTCCGCGACGTCCTGTTCGTGCCTTGCCGGGTCGTCCGACGGGTCGTCGAGGAAGTCGATCAGCGCCTCGAGCTGTGCGTTCGGAACCCAACGCCAGCAGGGCGACGATCGCCTGCAGACTCGGCGCGGACAGCTGCCGCACGGCGTTCGCGACCGAGTTCGTGTGCTGCAGCCGGTCGGCTAGTTCGCTGATATCTCGGGGCGTCGGCGCGGTGAGGACGTCTCGCCGACTGGCCAGGACCGCCGCCAGCTCGGCCTGTGGCAACGTCTCCAGCCAGGACCGAAGCATCGACCGATGGGCCCCGCTCTTCGCCACCGGCCTATTAAAGCCTGCCCGTTCGGTTGGCCAGCCGCCGACGATCCGCGAGGATGAGATCATGACGCCAGACCCGCTGTCCGTGGACCTGCTCATCGTCGGCGCGGGCCCCGTGGGCTTGTTCGGCGCGTACTACGCGGGCGTGCGGACGCTCAAGACGGCGGTACTCGACTCGCTGGAGGAGCCAGGCGGCCAGATCACCGCGATGTATCCGGAGAAGGCCATCTTCGACGTCGCCGGCTTTCCCGCGGTCAGGGGACGTGAGCTGGTCGAGCAGCTGGTCGCCCAGGCGGCGCCGTTCGATCCCGTCTACCGGCTCGGCGAACAGGCCGTCGGCCTGGAGCGCAGCGATGGGACCTTCGCCGTCACCACGACGAACGGCAGCCGCATCGAATGCCGGGCGATCGTCATCACCGGCGGTATCGGCACGTTCACCCCGCGGCCACTGCCGGTGGGCGAGGAGTTCCTCGGGCGCGGAGTGGTGCACTTCGTGCCTGATCCGTCGGCGTATGAGGGCCTGGACGTGATCGTCGTCGGCGGTGGCGACTCCGCGCTGGACTGGGCGCTGATGCTCGAACCGATCGCCAAGTCGGTCACCCTGGTCCATCGCCGAGCCCAGTTCCGGGCGCACCCGCACTCGGTAACCCTGGTGAAGGAATCGTCCGTCGTGATGCTGACCGACGCGCAGATCAAGGGGGCGCTCGGCGAGCCGGAGCTGTTCGAGGTCGACGTCGACGTCGCGGGCGAGGTGCGCAAGCTGCCCTGCGGCAAGCTCATCGCGGCGCTGGGCTTCACCGCGAACCTGGGTCCGCTGCTGGAGTGGGGCATCCAGATCGTCGGCAGGCGGCACATCGCCGTCGACACGAAGGGCGCGACGTCGGTTCCGGGGGTGTACGCGGCTGGCGACATCGTGGAGTACCCGGGCAAGGTGCGGCTGATCGCCACTGGGTTCGGCGAGGTCGCCACCGCCGTCAACAACGCGGCGGCGTTCCTCAACCCGGACGTGTCGGCGTTTCCCGGGCACCTGTCCGACTACGCGCCGACCGAGACGATCATCGCGCCGAAAAAGTGATCGTCGGGGTCGGCATCGACGTCGTGCCGGTATCGCGGTTCGCCGAGGCGCTGCTGCGCACCCCGCGGCTCGCCAAGCGGCTGTTCACCCCGGCCGAGCTCAGCACCGGCTCGGGGGGTGAGCGCACCGCCGAGTCGCTGGCGGCGCGGTTTGCCGCCAAGGAGGCGCTCGCCAAGGCGCTGGGGGCCCCCGGTGATCTGCTCTGGACGGACGCCGAGGTGGTCACCGATGCCGTCGGACGTCCGCATCTGTCGGTGCGCGGCACGGTGGCGGCGCGGGCGGCCGAACTGAACGTCACCCGCTGGCACGTCTCGTTGTCCCACGACGGCGGCATCGCGTCGGCCACGGTTATCGCGGAAGGTGTGTGACGCATGCACGGGGTGTTCACCGTCCGCGACGTCCGGGCGGCCGAAGAGGAGCTGATGAGACGGGTTCCTCCCGGTGCTCTGATGCAGCGCGCCGCGCACGGGCTGGCCGCGCACTGCGCCCGGCTGCTCGGCCGGGTGTACGGCGCGGACGTGACGGTGCTGGCCGGCAGCGGGTCCAACGGCGGGGACGCGTTGCACGCGGGCGCCCTGCTGGCCCGGCGGGGCGCCCGGGTCAGCGCCGTCCTGCTCGATCCCGAGCGGGCGCATCGCGGGGGCGTCGACGCCCTGTACCGCGCGGGAGGCCAGACGACGAAAGTGGTCGACGGCGAGCAGATCGGCCAGGCTGACCTGATCCTCGACGGCATCCTCGGTATCGGCGGACACGGCGATCTGCGCGAGCCCGCGATCGCCGCTGCCACCGCCGCCCGTGCGGTGCGCACCGTCGCCGTCGACCTGCCGTCCGGCGTGGACGCCGATAGCGGCTGGGCCGGCGAGCACGCGGTGCGCGCCGACGTGACCGTCACCTTCGGGGCGCTCAAGGCCGGGCTGGTCAGCGGGCCGGGCGCGGAGTTAGCCGGCGAGGTGCGGCTGGTCGACATCGGCCTCGGGCCGGTGCTGCCGCCGGCCCGGATCTGGGTGCTCGAGGAGCCGGACGTGGCGGCGAGCCTGCCCGAGCCCGGAACGTCCGACGACAAGTACACCCGTGGCGTGGTGGGCGTGGTGGCCGGCTCCCCGCAGTACCCCGGGGCGGGCGTGCTGGCCACCGGAGCGGCGCTGCACGGCGGTGCGGGGATGGTGCGCTACCTGGGCTTGGCGCCGGACGTCGTACGGGCCCGCTACCCCGAGGTGGTCGCGCACCCCGACTCGCGTCCGCATGAGGTCCAGGTCCAGGCCTGGGTCGTCGGCCCCGGGCTAGGGACGGACGAGGCGGCGATGAGCCTGCTTGCCGACGTGCTGCGCACCGAGCTGCCGGTGATCGTCGACGCTGACGCGATCACCCTTGTCGCGGGGGCGCCGGGCCTGGTCCGGGATCGGCACGCGCCCACCGTGCTGACCCCGCACGATCGAGAATTCGCCCGCCTGGCAGGCGAACCCGGCGTCGATCGGATCGCGGCGGCGCGGCGGGCCGCGGACGACCTCGGCGCGACCGTGCTGCTCAAAGGCAACGCGACGGTGGTCGCCGACCCGGGCGGAAACGCGTACGTCAACCCGACCGGGACCCCGTGGCTGGGCACCGCCGGCACGGGCGACGTGCTGAGCGGGCTGATCGGCTCGCTGCTGGCCAGCGGCCTGCCGGCGCTGCTCGCCGCCGGCGTCGGCGCGTACGTCCACGGCGTGGCGGGCCAGCTCGCGGCAACCGGCGGACCCCCCACCTCCGCCGACGTCCTGGCGGCGCTGCGCCCCGCGATCGCCGCGGTCCTCACCGGGTGAGGTCGGTCACCAGACCCCGCCGTTCCATCACGACACCTGCCGCACGTACTCGGCGAGCACATCGCGCACCAACGTCGAGCGCGACACACCACGCGCAGCACTCAGCTCATCCAACGACTTCGCCAGAGTATCCGGCACCCGCACCGACACGTGCGCCGACGGCCCAACCTCACCCGACAGCGACGGTCGACCGGGTCGTTCCCGCCGCGCGGTCAGCTCGCCGATCACCCGATCGACGTACGCCTGATTGATGCGCTCGCCCCGCGCGTCCAGTACCACCTCGGCGTCGAGGTCGACGAAGCCAGTCTCGACTTCGGCGTCGGCCACGGTGCCGTCGGCGAACCGCAGCCGGATCGTGGCAGGCTTGCGCGCGCGCTTGGCGGTCATGGTGTGCTCCCTCGGTAGTGCGTAGGCATGGCGTGGATCACGAGCAACTGGCCCGGCAGCGCCAGCGCGATGACGTGCAGCTCGATGCCGCGGTTGTCGGGACCTACCCACTCCACCGCAGGCTCACCGTTGCTGGCGGTTGTCGGTGTCCCGACGCTGCTGCGCATCACCGCGTAGACGCGTGCCGTGCCGACCCGGTGTCGACGTGCCGACTGCGCGAACCTCACCCTCATGCCCTAGATACTGTCACACGATACTGACAGTTTCGGCACACGTCTAGCGGTCTTACCGCGGGCCCGGCTAGCGTCATGCAGGGTGCACTATGCGGTCGGACACAGCGACACCGACGACCACAGCGAGCACCGCGATCGCCAGGGTCAGCGCCGAAACGTGTGGCGCGACGGCCAGTAACCCGGCCAGCACGCCGACCGACCAGCCGAGGATTCGGACGAACGCCAGCTGCAGTCGTTCGCCGCGCAGCGCGACGATGACGAACACGCAGCGGCCCACCTGCATCGCGGCGTACATCGTGGCGACCAACAACCCTCGGTCCTCGAATGCCCTGGGCAGGGCCGAGGCGAGCACCAAGCTGCCGAGCATCAGCACGAGCAACATGGCCCGGACCGACTGCCGGCGCGGATCGAGGTAGTTCGTCGCCCATGTCGTGTAGACCCAGACCTGCCAGACCATCGCGAGCAGCACCGCGGCCTGCACCGCGCCGTCGACGCTGGTGTTGTGCACCAGCAGGTGCGAAAGCTGCGGTTACCGCGAAGACGTACACCAAGTCGAAGAACAGCTCGACGTTCGTCACCCGGCCCGCCGCCTCACCGGACCGCAGCATGCTGAGATGATCGGTACTCGTCACGCGATCACTATGCCGCGCCACCCGCGGGCTCGCGGCTGCGCGGTGCGCCGCGCGGGTCGGCCCGGTTTGACAGACTGAACGGGTGCCGCGCACCGAAGCCGTCGTCGACCTCGCCGCCATCCGGGGCAATGTCGCCACACTCGAGGCCGGCACGCGCGCGCAGGTGATGGCCGTCGTCAAGGCCGACGGGTACGGTCACGGCCTGCTGCCGTCGGCGCGCGCCGCGCTCGACGGCGGCGCGAGCTGGCTCGGGGTGGCGATCGTCGAGGAGGCGCTCGCCCTGCGCGCGGACGGGATCACCGCGCCGATCCTCGCCTGGCTCTGGACGCCGGGTGAGGACGAGGTGATCCGGCGCGCGCTGTCGGTGGACATCGACCTGAGCGTCAGCGGCCAGTGGCAGCTCGACGTGATCGTCGCCGCCGCCCGGGAGGCGGGCCGAGCCGCCCGGGTCCACCTGAAGATCGACACCGGGCTGTCCCGCAACGGCGTCTACTCCGCCGACTGGCCCGACGTGCTCGCCCATGCGGCCAAGGCACAGGCGGAAGGGGCCATCGAGATCGTCGGCATCTGGAGCCACTTCGTCTACGCCGACGAGCCCGGGCATCCGACCATCGCGCGGCAGATCGCCGCGTTTACCGACGCGCTGGACGAGGCGCAGCGGGCCGGGATCACCCCGCAGCTGCGGCATCTGGCCAACTCCGCCGCCACGCTGACCCTGCCCACGACGCATTTCGACCTGGTCCGGCCCGGGGTGGCCGTGTACGGGTTGTCTCCGGTGCCGCAGCGCGGCGACTTCGGGCTGACGCCGGCCATGACGGTGCGCGCGCAGATCGCCAACGTCAAACGAGTGCGGGCCGGCGAGGGCGTCTCCTACGGACACGCCTACACCACCGACCGCGAGACAACGCTTGCCCTGGTCCCGCTGGGCTACGCCGACGGGGTGCCGAGGGCGGCCACCAACCTGGGCCCGGTGTCTATCAACGGGGTCCGCGGCACGGTGAGCGGACGCGTCTGTATGGACCAGTTCGTCGTCGACGTGGGCGATCTGCGCGTTGCACCCGGGGATGTCGCCGTGCTGTTCGGCTCGGGCGCGTCAGGCGAGCCCCTCGCCCAGGACTGGGCCGACGCAGTCGGCACGATCCACTACGAGATCGTCACCCGGATCGGCCCGCGGGTGGCCCGACGCTACGTCGGCGGCGGCCCCGGATGAAGACCCGCACCGGCCTTATCGGCGGTGTCCTTGGGCTGGCTGGTGTCGCGGCGGCCGCGGCCGGCGCGGTGGTCGCTGTCGACCGGCGCCGGTCCCGGGGGAGGGCGCTTGCCGAGCCCGAGATGCAGCTGTTCGATCGTCTGCCGGTCGACCGGTCCGGATCGGTCGCGGCCGAAGACGGCACCGCGCTGTACTACGAGGAAGTCGGCCCGCTCGACGCCCCGATGACGGTCGTCTTCGTCCACGGGTTCACCCTGCGGCTCGGGTCTTTCCACTTCCAGCGGCGAGCGCTTAGCGAGTACTTCGGCGACCGGGTTCGCCTGATCTTCTTCGACCAGCGGGGCCACGGCCGGTCCGGGAGCGGCGATCGGGAGCGCGCCACGATCGACCAGCTCGGCCGCGACCTGTTCTCGCTGCTCGACGACCTGGTTCCGGCCGGGCCGATCGTGCTGGTGGGGCACTCGATGGGCGGCATGACGATCATGGCACTGGCCGACGCACATCCGCAGCTGTTCACGGCCACCCGCCGGTCGCCCGCGCGCGTCGTCTCGATCGCCCTGCTGGGCACCTCTCCCGGCAAGCTCGCCGCCGTGACGTTCGGCCTGCCCGCCCTGCTCGCTCGGCTGAAGGGGCCGCTGCTTCCCGTTCTGCTGCGCAGCGCGCGGCGCCAGGCGTCGCTGGTCGAACGCGGGCGGGCCATCGGCACCGATCTCGCCTGGGTGATCATCCGCCGGATGAGCTTCGCCTCGGCGGAGACTGATCCCGCGACCGTTGAGTATCTGACGTCGATGATCGCGGGCACCCGGATCGAGGTGATCGCCGACTTCTACTCGGCGCTGATGAACCACGACAAGCTCGCCGCCCTGGAACGGCTCCGGGACATTCCGGTGCTCGTCATGTGCGGCGACAAGGACCTGCTCACGCCGCCGAGCCACAGTGAGCAGATCGCAGACAGGCTGCCCAAGGCCGAGCTGGTCGTGGTGCCCGACGGCGGCCACGTCGCCCTGATGGAACACCCGGAGGTCTTCAACGAGGCCCTGGAGCGGCTCATCGACACGGCGCTGACCGGAGCAACGCGTAAACGGCGCGGGTGGTCAGCGTGAGCGCTGCTCGCGCGACCGCAATTCGTTTGGACACCGCCGACGACACGGTCGCGTTCGGCCGCCGACTGGCGGCGGTGCTGCGCGCCGGTGATCTGGTGCTGCTGACCGGCCCGCTGGGCGCCGGCAAAACGACGCTCACCCGCGGGATCGGCGCGGGCCTCGGCGTCCGCGGTCCGATCCTGTCCCCGACGTTCGTCATCGCCCGGGTGCACCGCGGCGGCCGGGTGCCGCTCGTGCACCTGGACGCCTACCGTCTGCGCTCGCTCGCCGAGGTTGACGACCTGGATCTGGAGCTGGACGTCGCCGAGTCGGTGCTGGTCGTCGAATGGGGCGCCGGCCTGGTCGAGCAGCTCGTCGAGGCGTGGCTGGAGGTGCGCATCGAGCGCGCCGACGATTCCGAGGTGCGGACGCTGCAGCTGGTCGCCCACGGCGGGGACTGGGCGCAGCGGGTGGCCGCATTGTGATCGTCCTGGCGCTTGACACGTCGTCGTCGGCCGTCACCGCCGCGGTCGTGTCGGTCGACGGGGACGTGCGCGTGCTGGCGCAGCGCAGCACGGTCAATGCCCGGGCCCACGGCGAGTTGCTCGCGCCGTCGATCGGGGCTTGCCTGCTGGACGCGGGAGCCGAAGCTGGCGACCTCGGCGCGGTGGTCGCCGGGGTGGGGCCCGGCCCGTTCACCGGCCTGCGCGTCGGGCTGGTCACCGCGGCTGCCTTCGGCGACGCGCTCGCCATCCCGACCTACGCAGTCTGCTCGCTCGACGCCATCGCCGGCAGCCTGGACGAGCCGTCGCTGCTCGTCGCGACCGATGCCCGCCGGCGGGAGGTGTACTGGGCGCGCTACGTCGGCGGTCAGCGAGTGACGGGTCCTTCTGTGGCGCGTCCGGCGGACGTGCGTGTGGATGCCGCCGCGATGGCCGGGGCCGGTGCGCGCCTGTACGCCGATGTGCTCGGGCTGCCGCTGCGGGACGCCGACTACCCTTCGCCGCTCGCGCTGGCCCGTGCCGCGGCCGAGCGGATCGTCACGCACGCACCGTCCGAAACGTTGACGCCGCTGTACCTGCGCCGCCCGGACGTCGCCGCACCACATCCCGCCAAGGCGGTCCTATGACCGAAACCGTGTCGATCGGGCCGATGACACTGACGCACCTCGACGCCGTGATGCCCTACGAGCAGGAGATGTTCGGGACAGAGGCATGGAGCGTCGACGGCTACCGCGACGAACTCGCCGACACCCGGCACCGCCGCTACGTCGTGGCCCTCGGCTCTGCTGGCGAGCTGCTCGGCTGGGCCGGCGTGCGCGTCGTCGGCGGCGAGGCCGACATCCTCACCGTCGGGGTGATCCCGGCGGCTCGGCGGCAGGGCATCGCCGTCCGGCTTGTCCATGCCCTGCTGGGGGAGGCCCGTCGGCTGGGCGCCGGGACGGCGTTCCTCGAGGTACGCGTCGACAACAGTGCGGCCCAGGCGCTGTACGAGCGGGAGGGGTTCGTCCAGGTGGGCGTCCGGCGCGGCTACTACGACGGCGGGCGGGTCGATGCGGTCACCATGAGGCGTGATGTCTGAGCCGGTCGTCCTGGGCATCGAGACGTCCTGCGACGAGACGGGCGTCGGTATCGTGCGCGGCGACACGTTGCTCGCCGACGCGGTGGCGAGCAGTGTCGACGAGCACGCCCGCTTCGGCGGCGTTGTGCCGGAGGTCGCGAGCCGGGCGCACCTGGAGGCGATGGTGCCGACGGTGCGCCGCGCGTGCTCGATGGCGGGTGTGCGGCTGGCCGATGTCGACGCGATCGCGGTGACCGCCGGGCCCGGGCTGGCCGGCGCGCTGCTAGTCGGGGTTGCTGCGGCCAAGGCGTACGCCCTGGCGCTCGGCAAGCCGCTCTACGGCGTCAACCACCTGTCGGCGCACGTGGCGGTCGACCTGCTGGGCAACGGGCCGCTGGACGAGCCGTGCGTGGCCTTGCTGGTCAGCGGCGGCCACTCGTCGCTGCTGCTCGTGCCGCGAATTGGCGGTTCGGAGGTCGCTGAGCTCGGTGCGACGGTCGACGACGCGGCCGGCGAGGCGTACGACAAGATCGCCCGGCTGCTCGGCTTGCCGTTCCCGGGCGGTCCGCCGCTCGATCGGCTCGCGCAATCCGGCGACCCGGCGGCGATCGCCTTTCCGCGCGGGCTTTCCGGGCCGGGCGACTCCGCGTACGCGTTCTCGTTTTCCGGTCTGAAGACCGCGGTGGCGCGCTGGGTCGAGGTACGGGCCCGCGACGGTGAGCCCGTGCCGGTCGCCGACGTCGCAGCGTCGTTCCAGGAGGCGGTGGCGGACGTGCTGACCGCCAAGGCGGTGCGCGCCGCGCGCGACACCGGGGTGGGGTACCTGCTGCTCGGCGGCGGGGTGGCCGCCAACTCCCGGCTGCGCGCCCTGGCGGCTGCGCGGTGCGCAGACGCCGGCATCCGGCTGCGCGTGCCGCCGCCGCAGCTGTGTACCGACAACGGGGCCATGGTGGCCGCCCTCGGCGCTGCCCTGGTCTCCGCCGGGGCGGCGCCGTCGGACCTGGACATTCCCGCCGACTCGTCGCTGCCGATCACCGAGGTGCTGCTGTGATCGTTTTCCGCGTCCTGATCACGTTTTCCCCGGGATTCGACGCACTGGCCGTCCCGCAGCGCACAATTGCGGGGAAAACGTGATCGACGAAGCCGGCGTGCTCATGTGGGAGGTGCGCGCCGCCGAGGGCCAGCTGGACGCCCTAGTGCAGTACGTGCTCGCCCACGTCGACCCGTCCGCGCAGGTGTATCGCAGCGCCGCGCCCGACGCGCGAGTCGTGGTGATCGACCCGTCCGGCCGCGGAGTTGCGGACGTCCCGGCCGAGCTGGTCGCCCGGCCCCCGCACGTCTGGCAGTTCGAGCCGGTGAGCCGAGCGCCGTGACGCAACGGTGCCCGACGGGCTCGAGCCATGTGGTGTGGGGCCATCGATGTGATCAAGAGCCCGTGAACCAGCGCCACTGCCTGGTCCGTGGCTCCTGATCAACGACAGATGGCCATGGGACGGCCTGGCGGGACCCCGGCGTTGAAGGTTGGCACTCGCCGCGTTAGAGTGCCAATCGGGTCCCCGGTTGGCACCCGCGACGACAGCCGACGGCCCGCATCCACGACTGGACAAACCCGAGAAGGGGAGATCGACTGATGACCGCTACCAAGGTCAGCATCAAGCCGCTCGAGGATCGGCTCGTCGTCCAGGCCAATGAGGCCGAGACCACGACCGCCTCGGGCATCGTCATTCCGGACACCGCCAAGGAGAAGCCGCAGGAGGGCACGGTCATCGCCGTCGGCCCGGGCCGCTTCGACGACAACGGCAAGCGCATCCCGCTGGACGTGTCGGTCGGCGACGTCGTCCTGTACAGCAAGTACGGCGGCACCGAGGTCAAGTACGCCGGCGAGGAGTACCTGGTGCTCTCGGCCCGCGACGTCCTGGCCATCATCGAGAAATAGGGCTCGTGCCGCACGATGCCCTGGGCGATCGCGTCCAGGGCATCGTCGGCTGCGGCAGGAAGAAGGTAGAACCCCATGGCCAAACTCCTCAGCTTCGACGAGGAAGCCCGCCGCGCCCTGGAGCGCGGCGTCGACAAGCTGGCCGACACCGTCAAGGTGACCCTCGGCCCCAAGGGCCGCAACGTCGTACTGGACAAGTCCTTCGGGCCACCCGTCATCACCAACGACGGCGTCACGATCGCCCGCGAGATCGAGCTGGGCGACCCGTACGAGAACCTGGGCGCGCAGCTGGTCAAGTCGGTGGCCACCAAGACCAACGACGTCGCTGGCGACGGCACCACGACGGCCACCGTGCTGGCGCAGGCGCTGGTCAACGCAGGGCTCAAGAACGTCGCCGCGGGAGCGAACCCGCTGGCGCTCAAGAGCGGTATGGACGCCGCGGTCGAGGCGGTCACAGCGGCGCTGGACAAGGCCGCCACGCCCGTCAAGGGTGAGCAGGAAATCGCCTACGTGGCGACGATCTCCGCGCAGGACGCCGAGATCGGCGCGCTGATTGGCGAGGCATTCACCAAGGTCGGCAAGGACGGCGTGATCACCGTCGAGGAGTCGAACACGCTGAGCACCGAGCTCGAGTTCACCGAGGGAATGCAGTTCGACAAGGGCTACATCTCGCCGTACTTCGTCACCGACCTTGAGGCCGGCGAGACCGTGCTGGAGGATCCCTATCTGCTCATCACGACCGAGAAAATCTCGGTGATCGCCGACCTGCTGCCCCTGCTGGAGCAGGTCATCGCGGCCGGCAAGCCGCTGGTCGTCGTCGCCGAGGACGTCGACGGCGAGGCGCTCTCGACCCTGGTCGTGAACGCGATCCGCAAGACGTTCCCGGCCGTCGCGGTCAAGGCGCCGTTCTTCGGCGACCGGCGCAAGGCATTCCTGCAGGACCTGGCCATCGTCACCGGCGCCCAGGTCGTGGCGCCCGAGGTCGGCCTCAAGCTCGACCAGATCGGGTTGGACGTACTCGGCAAGGCCGGCCGGGTCGTCGTCACCAAGGACGCCACGACGGTGACCCACGGTGCCGCCGCACAGTCGGCCATCGACGACCGGATGGCGCAGATCCGCAAGGAGATCGAGACCACCGACTCCGACTGGGACCGGGAGAAGCTGCAAGAGCGGCTGGCCAAGCTCGCGGGCGGCATCGGCGTGATCCGCGTCGGAGCGGCCACCGAGGTCGAGCTCAAGGAGCGCAAGCACCGCATCGAGGACGCCATCTCGGCAACCCGGGCGGCCGTCGAAGAGGGCATCATCGCCGGCGGCGGCACGGCCCTGCTGCACGCGACGTCTGTGCTGGACGGCGACCTGGGGCTGTCCGATGACGAGGCGACCGGCGTTGCCGTGGTGCGGTCAGCCTTGGCCGAGCCGTTGCGCTGGATCGCCACCAACGCCGGCCACGAGGGCTACGTCGTGGTGGCTCACGCGCGCGAGCTGCCCGCCACCAGCGGGCTGAACGCCGAATCCGGCAACTACGAGGACCTGCTCGCGGCCGGCGTCGTCGACCCGGTCAAGGTCACCAAGGCGGCATTGGCCAACGCCGCTTCGGTCGCGGCCACGATCCTGTCCACGCAGGGCGCCGTGGTCGAAAAGCCGGCCGAGTCGGAGCCAGACGGACACGGCCACGGTCACAGCCACGGCCCCGGAGGCCACGTCCACTGACGGCGCAACTTGGCCCCGTAGCAGGGATTCGACCGGCGTGTCGCCCTGCTGCGGGGCCAAGTCGTGTCAGGCCGTGCGCTGGCTGAGCAAGACGTAGCGCTCGTCGGCTGACAGGCCACCCCACACGCCATGCGGCTCACGGGTGTCCAGCGCCCATCGCAGGCACTGGACGGTCACCGCGCAGCGGGCGCAAACCTGCTTCGCCAGTGTCTCACGCCGTCTGCGACGAGGGCCGCGTTCGTTATCCGCTGGATAGAAGTCGTTGGTTGCCTGCCCAAGACAGGCCGCCTCCTCGTACCAATGGCCGTATCGGCGCCGGGACAGGCTGGGTAGTGCGTCGCTCATGGCTGTCACCCTCCGCTCGAGCATCACGAAACGACTCGTCGTCGAGTGTAAAGATCGTCGGAGCAGAAAGTAACGGGGGGCTACACAATCAGTGGCGGCGAGCGTCTGCCTCGGTCGCGTCGGTGTATCCACGGGCGTAGTCCCAGCTGACGTACGCCTCGGGTGTCGGATCGAACGCGGGCTCGTGCACGTGCGTTCTGCCTTGGCCGATCAGGGAACGCAGATTGGCCGTCATCAGGTCCCAGCTGAAGTAGTGCTGCTCGCCACAGTCCGTGCATTCGACGGCGATCCCGCGGACGCCGCGCGGTTCGAGCGCGGCACGGAATTCGGCGAGCTCCTTCAGGTCGGCGAGGACGTCGGCTCGCTCCTCGTCGCTCAGCGGTTCTGGTGGCTCAGCGTCGTCCATGACCAGGGACGGGTCCGCCGGGTCGTCCAAGAACGGATCCAGCGGGCCGTCGTCCGGGCCCACCGTGCTCATGAGCTGGTCTCGCTGTGGGTTAGCCCTGAGGTCACCCCTCCACGGTAGAGGTCCGACGGCCCAAATGGCGAACTGCCCACGATGGAATTTCGCCGGATCAGCGCACCACTCGGGCGCCAGGGGCGGGGCTGGCGGCGACCCGCGTCGTGCGGCATACCCCGTCGGCGGCCAAGGATGCGGCCAGCCGCGCCGCAGCCTCGGGCCCGGCGACAAGAAATGCACAGGTCGGCCCGGAACCGGAGACGATCCCGGCGAGCGCGCCGAGCTCGCGCCCTGCGGCCAGCGTGCGACGCAGGGCCGGGGCGAGCACGAGGACGGCCGGCTGCAGATCATTGGCCAGGGTAGGTGCGAGCCGATAGGGATCGCCCGAGCGCAAAGCGTCGATGACCGCATCGGGCGCTCCCGCCGCCCGCGGCGGGTGATCCGACCCGCGCTGGCGATCCAGCTCGCGGTACGCATCGCCGGCCGAGATGCCGTGCTCGGCAAGCGCGAACACCCAGTGGAAGCGTCCCGGCGCGAGGACGGGAGACAGCAGCTCGCCACGTCCGGTGCCGAGCGCGGTGCCGCCCAGCAGCGGGAAGGTGACGTCGCTGCCGAGCCGCGCCGCAAGAGTGGCCAACTCGTCACGGCCCGTCCCCGTCCGCCACAACTCGGCGCAGGCGAGCAAAGCCGCGGCAGCATCGGCTGAGCCGCCCGCCATCCCGCCTGCCACTGGGATGGTCTTGTCGATCACCAGGTGTACCCGCGACGGCACCCCGGCATGGGCTGCCAGCAGTGCGGCGGCCCGCCAGGCCAGGTTTCGATCGTCCGTCGGGACGTGCGCCGCGCCCTCGCCTCGGACGGTGATCGTCAGCCCGTCCGCGGGTGTGGCGACGATCTCGTCGGTGAGGTCGACCGCGTGGAAGACGGTTGTCAGCTCGTGGAATCCGTCCGGACGGACCGGGCCCACGCCCAGGTGCAGGTTGACCTTTGCGGGAACCCGCACGCGCACCTGCGACACTGAGCGAGCGTAACCAGCGTCGGCGTTTCGACGGTGGCGGCAGCGCCCGGTAAGCTAATCGGGTTGCCCCGGCGAGGGATCGGCACGATCCGTGATCGACGCGGTGCCGTCTGTTCGGTGCGCGCCTATCGCGACTCGACGGAGCGGCATTCGCGAGTCCGTCCAACGGCCATGAGTCGAACGAGCACATGAGGAGCAACGTCGTGTCCGAGGTCCGTCTATCCGCCGAACCGCGCACCGAGTTCGGCAAGGGCGGTGCCCGCCGCACCCGCCGCGCAGGCTTGGTGCCCGCCGTCGTCTACGGCCATGGCGCCAAGACGCGGCATGTGTCGCTGCCGGCGCGCGAGTTCGGCAACGCGCTGCGTCACGGTGGTGCGAACGTGCTGCTCACCCTCGAGATCGACGGCGGCGAACAGCTGGCGATCCCGAAGGCGATCCAGCGCCACCCGATCAAGGGCATCTACGAGCACGTCGACCTGCTGGCCGTGCGGCGCGGCGAGAAGGTCACCATCGACGTGCCGCTGGCGGTCGTGGGCGAGATCGTTTCCGGCGGCCTGCTCGCCCAAGAGAACACGAGTGTGAGCATCGAGGCGGAGGCAACCAGCCTGCCGTCTGCGATCGAGGTCAGCATCGCCGGCCTGGCGATCGGCTCGCACATCACGGCGGCGGACCTCACCCTGCCCGAAGGATCGGTGCTGGCCGGTGACCCGGAGCAGGTGCTGCTGCTCATCCAGGAGGCCCCGACCGCCGAGGAGCTCGAGGCCGAGACGGCCGAGGCGGCCGAAGAGCTGGGCATCGTGGAGGAGAAGCCGGAGGCGGTCGAGGCAGCGCCGACCGAGGCGGCGCCGACCGCGGGCGAGACGCCCACCGAGTAGCGTGCCGACCCCGTAGCTTGCCGACCGCGTAGCTTGCCGACCGCGTATCTTCCCGACTTGTTCGACCGTCCGCGCGCCATGGGATCACCGGGGTCGAGCAACTCGCAGCAGGCGCAGCAGCGGTGGCTGGTCGTCGGGCTGGGCAATCCGGGGCCGCGCTACGCGGCGACCCGGCACAACGTCGGGTTCGCGGTCGTCGAGCTGCTCGCCGCGCGGGTTGGCGGCCGCTTTAAGGCGCACCGCGGCCGCTGCGACGTGGTCGAGACGCGGCTGTCCGGTGAGCCGGTCGTGCTGGCCAAGCCAAAGTCGTACATGAACGAATCAGGCGGTCCGGTGGTGGCCATTTCCCGGTTCTACAAGGTCTCGCTCGACCGGCTGGTGACGGTGCACGACGACCTCGACCTGCCGTTCGGCACGCTGCGGCTCAAACGCGGTGGCGGCGACGGCGGCCACAACGGGCTGCGCTCCGCCACGGCGGCGCTCGGCAGCCGGGAGTACCTGCGGGTTCGGTTCGGCATCGGCCGGCCACCGGGGCGACAGGATCCGGCCGACTTCGTGCTGCGGGAGTTCACCGTGTCCGAGCGCAAGGAGCTGCCGTTCCTGGTCGACCGCGCCGCCGACGCCGTCGAGGCGCTCATCGCCAAGGGCCTCGAGGCCGCGCAGAACGAGTTCAACGAGTGATTGAGACTCAGGCGGCTCCGTGAGTGGCGCGCAATACCCGCTCGACCCGCTCGAGATCGGCTTGCGCCGCCCGGACGAGTTCGAGCGGCTCGCTTGCCTCGAGGCCGTGTCTGAGCTCGCAGGACGAATCCACGGACGACAGTCGAAGCTGGCACTCCGTGCTCCTCGGCGTATGCCCGGACGGCAGCGAGCTCATCGGGATTGAACCGGACGGAGAGCACAGCTGAAATCGGCAGCTGCGAGGGTATGGGCGGCGACTACGAATCGGTGACCAGGCGCAGCCCATGATGCTCGACGAAGTCGGCATAGTCCTTGACGTTCAACGTTGCCAGCGGCAGGTCCTCGATCAAGCAGCACCCGGCGACCCAACTGTCGTTCTGTGGCCTCGGCCGTCCTCGCCGGTGAGCAGCACCCGACAGCGCTCCCCATCGATACGCCACCCGCGCGTCGTAAGGCAGGATGACGCTCCGGCCCAACCACTCCACGAGGCCGGTTCGCTTCCGGAGGCCCCACCGGTAGACCTCGGCCCACTTCACCAGCTCACCGACCGTCACGAAGGTGACGAACGTCGTACGACCGGCGAGGTACCCCGCTAGCCACGCCGGCAGGCGACCACGGATGCTTGACGATGCGACGTCTGTGTGGAGGACAAGTCCGTCCATACGCCTACGCAAGATTGGCTTGACGGGATGTGCGCACGTCAGCGAGGAATTCGTCTAGCTCATCGTCAGAGTCGAACAGGTCGGCGCGAAGATCATCAACCGATGTGATCGGGCGCACGCCCTGCTGACGCGCCAGCTCCTCAGCCGAGACATGCTGAGGACCGGGCAGCAGGTCCGAGTAATCCGTGCCGTCGCTCATCGCTAATCCTCCCAATGCTCCATCAATTCTGACACACTGACAGCATCAAGCGGTCGCGACGGATGTGCCCACCGCGTGCCGTCCCTCACGCACTGGTGGGCGTTTGGGGTACTCGCTGACACCTATCAAGCTGTGAGCACCGGCGTCGTCGAGAATGTCTGGATTGCAGGTCGTGACGCGGCACGGCACCGACCGGGCCGACCAGACCTACCGCCGCCGTCCGATGCCCCCTGGGGGTTCGAGGTCTATGGACGCCAGTCCTCCGTCCGTCCTCTGTGATCAAGAGAGCGCCTCGGTCAACGAGTAACAGAATCGGTCTCTTGATCAAGCTGGATTGGCAGCCGAGCGTCGGGAAGATGGCGACTCTGCGCCGACTGGACCCAGCCCGCCCGCCTGGTGGTGATCTAGCTGGCTGTAGGACTGTCAAGTCCTCGTGGGGTGCGCGAGGCATCGTCTCCGCGCTGCGGAGCTGATGTTGATGTTGGCCGGTGGTGTGTTGGCTGGGTCGGGTGCCTGCGCCCACGTTGACGTATTCGACCTCCGTGTCCGGGGTCATCTGGCGTCGTTCGGGCTGCGGATGGCGAAGGGCCGGGCGCCAAGTTAGAAGCGGCGTCACCGTGGTGCGCCATAACCGCTGCGGCGTCTGATCCGGCCCCTCGTCCCGTCCAGCGTGGCACCGCCGGTCGGGGTTGTGAAGAGGGACTCCTGTCTGGATGGGCCGTTCCTCGCCGCCGGATTTGTACGCCGGTGCTCGTCGCGGTCAACGTCGTTCGTCCTCGCCCGCACAGAACGCGGCCTGCGGGTGCTCCACGTTGACCGCTCCCACGCACCCGGCGTTGACGGCAGCGGTCGAGGAAAGGCCAGGTGTGCTTCAGACCCAGCGGCCGGGGTCGTAGGGTCGCTGGTCGCGGACCAGGGCGTGCGCGATGCTGGTGGCGCGGTGCGCCAGGGCGCACGCGATGATGCCGCCTTTCTTGCCGCGGGCCTTCAGCCCGGCAGCGTAGGCCTTGGCGGCGGGGTCGCATAGCCACAGCCCGACACCGAGATCGATCAACGCGCGGCGCAGCTCCACGCTGCCTTCGCGGCTGATCGCGCCGTCGCGGCGCCGCCCGGCCGATTCGTACCGGGCCGGGGACAGCCCGGAGGCGCGGTAGATCTGCGCCGGGCCGGGCCAGCGGTCCGGGTCGCCGAGGGCGCCGGCGTAGTTCGCGGCGCGGACCACGCCCCAGCCGGGCACGCTGGTTAACGTGGCGAACGGGCTGTCGGGCAGCAGGATCGCCAGTTCCTGCTCGCTAGCGGTGACCTCTTGCTCGAGCTCGTGCAGCAGCCTCAGGTCAGCGGCCAGGACCCGGCGCGCGACCAGAGCGTCGGCGGTGGGCAGCGTGTCGCGCGCGGCGGCGACCAGCCAGTCGGCGAGCGGGCGGCGGACCTGCACCCCGCGGGCTGCGGCGAACCGCACGAACCGGGCCGGACCCAATGCGTCCAGCCGGGCCGGGTCGGCGAACTGTTCGGCGACCAGCCGGCCGACCTTGGTGCCCAGCACGTCCGGCAGCGCCAGCGTCAGTCCCGGGAAGGCCCGGTCGAGCTGGCCGAGCAACTGGTTCTTCGTAGCCGTCCGAGTCGCGACCCGGCGCGTGCGGTGCGCCGTCCACGCCCTCAGCTGACCAACTACCCGAGTCCGCGCGGTGACCGTGATCCCGTGCCCGGCCAGCAGCATCTCGCGTATCAGGTCGCAGAAGTACTCGATCGTGCGGGCCAGGCCCTCGTCCAGCTCAACGGTCGGCTTCCAGGCGAGGACGTCCCGGGCCTGGTCGATGTTGGGCCGGCGCTGTACCGGGTCGTCGGCGGGAAGCGGCTGGTATTCGATCGTTGAGTCGCTGCCGACCAGGTCGATCACCTTGGTGGCGAGCTCCAGCATGGTGAACTCCCCGGGATTGCCGAGGTTGATTGGACCGGTGACCTCGTGCGGGGTGTTCATCAGCCTGATCAACCCGTCGACCAGGTCGTCGACGTAGCAGAACGAACGCGTCTGCGACCCGTCGCCGAAGACGGTCAGCGGCTGCTCGCGCAGCGCCTGGACGATGAAACTTGAGACGACCCGGCCGTCGTCGGGTCGCATGGCAGGCCCGTAGGTGTTGAAGATGCGGGCGACCTTGACGGGCATGTCGTGCTGGCGCCGGTAGTCGAAGAACAGCGTCTCGGCACACCGTTTGCCTTCGTCGTAGCAGGAGCGTGGCCCGATCGGGTTCACGTGGCCCCAGTAGGACTCGTCCTGCGGATGCACCTGCGGATCGCCGTACACCTCTGACGTCGAGGACAGCAGGATGCGCGCCTTGGTGCGCTTGGCCAGGCCGAGCATGTTGATCGAGCCATGCACGGACGTCTTGGTCGTCTGCACCGGGTCGCGCTGGTAGAAGATCGGCGACGCGGGGCAGGCCAGGTGGTAGATCTGGTCCACCTCGACGTAGAGCGGGAACGTGATGTCGTGGCGGACGAGCTCGAATCGCGGCTCGCCGAGCAGGTCGACGATGTTGCCGCGGGTGCTGGAGTAGAAGTTGTCCGCCACCAGCACGTCGTGGCCCTGCTCGAGCAGCCGCCGGGTCAGGTGCGAGCCGATGAAGCCCGCCCCGCCGGTGACGAGGATGCGCTGCCGGGGGGGAGTCGCCTGCTCGGTCATGCGCACGATCGTGCCATGCCGGCTCAGATGCCCAGGGTCAGCCCGGCGTGCTTGGCCTCGTGGTCGAGCAGCCAGCGCTTGGCGGCCAGGCCGCCTCCGTAGCCAGTGAGCGATCCGTCCGCGCCGATGACGCGGTGGCACGGGACGATGATCGGCAGCGGGTTCTGCCCGTTGGCGACGCCGACGGCCCGGGCCGCGTCGGGGAGTCCGATCGAGGCCGCGATCTTGCCGTAGCTGGTGGTCTGGCCGTATGAGATCTCGCGCAATGCCGTCCAGACCTGCTGCTGGAACGCCGTGCCGGACGCGGCGAGCGGCAGGTCGAACGCCTGCCGGTCGCCGGCGAAGTACTCGGCCAGCTGGGTACGGACGTCCTCAAACGCCGTGTCGTCACGTACCCAGCCCGGGTCGGGACGCTGCGGACGCTTGCCGGTCGGCAGGTAGAGCCCGGCGAGCCCATCGTCGTTACGCACCGCCAGCAATTCGCCGAGTGGGGAATCGATGAACGTGTATTGCATGAGTGTCAGCCTTTCAGGTTTGCCCACAATTGGTGGGTCGCATAGGACCGCCACGGCGCCCAATGGCGCGCCGCCACGGTGAGGTCCAGATCGAGTTCGGATGCCGCCCTGCGGACGCCCAGGTCGGAATCGAGCAGCACGTCGGGGTCGCCGATCGCGCGCATGAGCAGGTAGTCGGCCGTCCAGGTGCCGATGCCCGGAATTGCCAGCAGCGCGGCCCGGGTCTCCGCTCGATCGGCGCCGGGATCGAGGGCAAGCGTCTCGCGGGCCAGCAAACGTGCCACCGCCTGCAACGTCTCGGCTCGCTTGCGCGGCATCGGCAACGTGGCTGGGTCGATCTGCGCGAACTGCGCCGCCGACGGGAACAGCAACCACGGCTCGTCCTCGAAAGCCACCGATCCATGTTCTGCGGCGATCCGGCCAAGCAACGTGCGGGTGCCGCGTACCGAGATCTGCTGGCCAACGACCGCCCTTACGGCCGTCTCGAATCCGTCGACTGAGCCGGGCGAACGCAGTCCGGGACGCTTGGCGACCAGGGCAGCCAATCCCGGGTCGGCGCCGAATGCCGCGTCGACGGCCACCGGGTCGGCGTCCAGGTCGAGCAGGCGGCGGGTCCGCGCCACGACTGCCGCCAGATCGCGCTGGTCGGTCAGCCGGACCCGGCAGTGCAGATACGCGCCGCCGCTTGGCTGCACCTCGATCAGAGCCGGCCCGCCGGGGAGCCGCAGGGCCCGCCGGCAGACCCCGTCCTCGTACGACTCGACGCCCGGAATCGCCCGCGCGGCAAGGAAATCCAGCGCCGTCTCCAGATCCATCGGCTCGCGGAACGGCAGCCGTAGCTCGAGCTGGCCAGGAGTGGACGGACCGTCGGCCCGCCGGTTCGCCCGCAGTCCACTGGGCGTCGTGGCGAAGACCTCGCGGATTGTGTCGTTGAACTGACGAACGCTGGCGAAGCCGGCGGCGAATGCCACATCGGTTGCTGGCACATCGGTCGTCTCGAGCAAGATCCGAGCTGTCTGCGCCCGCTGAGCCCGGGCGAGCGCCAGCGGACCGGCGCCAACCTCGGCCATGAGCGTGCGGTGGATCTGCCGGTCGGAGTAGCCCAGCCGTCGCGCCAAGCCCGGCACGCCGGAACGGTCCACCTCGCCGTCGCGGATGAGCCGCAGTGCCCGTCCGGCGAGGTCGCCGCGGACGTCCCAGTCGGGCGAGCCGGGCGAGGCGTCCGGGCGGCACCGCTTGCATGCGCGGTACCCGGCGCGTTGTGCGGCGGCTGACGACGGGAAGAACGACACGTTCTTCCGCTGCGGTGTCACCGCCGGGCAAGAGGGGCGGCAGTAGATGCCCGTCGTGCGGACGGCGACGAAGAACCACCCGTCGAAGCGGGCATCGCGACCCTGCACGACGCGGTAGCAGGTGTCTGCGTCGGGTACGACCATGCACCCAGTCTGCACGGGCCAAGTGACAATGACTGGCGGTTTTCGGACACGACGATGCGGCCCGTTAGGGTGACGTCCGTGGCGACGGCACAGGTGGGGATCTTCGCGGTGGGCACGTCCGCGCACTGTTACCTGGAGTTCGACCGCGCGGGGCAGGCCGACCCGCGTGCGCTGGTTGCAGCAGTCGCCGCGGTGGACGAGCCGCACAGCACGGTCGGCGGGGTGAACTTCGTCGTCGGCTTCCGGCCCGAGCTGTGGGGCCACGTGGCCACCGCGCGGCCCGAGGTGCGCGGATTCGAGGAACCGATCGCCGGGCCCGACGGTTTCACCATGCCGGCAACGCAGCACGACGTGTGGATCTGGATCGCGGGCGCGGCGCAAGATCTGGTCTTCGACGTTGCCGCTGAGGTCATCGCCACGTTGCGGCCGGTCGCGAGCCTGGCCAGCGAGGTCAGCGGCTGGTCCTATCGGCACAGCCGCGACCTGACCGGATTCGAGGACGGCACGGAGAACCCGCCGCTGGCCAACGCTGCGTCAGTAGTGCTCAGCGACGACGGGTTCAGCGTGCTGCTCGTCCAGCAATGGGCGCACGACTTCGACGCCTGGACCGCGCTCGACGTCGCGGCGCAAGAACACACGATGGGCCGCACCAAGGCGGACAGCATCGAGCTCGACCCCAAGCCGGTCGACTCGCACGTCGCGCGCACCGTTGTCGTGGAGGACGGCGCAGAGCTCGACATCTTCCGCCGTAACACGCCCTACGGCACGGTCAGCGAGCACGGGACGATGTTCATCGGCTTCAGCGTCGACCAGCATCGGCTCGACCGCATGCTGCGCCGGATGGCTGGCGCGGAGGATGGCATCCGCGATGCTCTCACCCGTTACACCAGGCCACTCACCGGCGCCTACTACGTCATCCCGTCTGTCGAGGCGCTCGGCGAGGCTTGATGCGACCTTGGCGCCTGTGCAGTCACACGGCGGCGGTCCACAGCAGTCCCAACGGAATAGCGGTCATGCGGTCGCCGAAGCGCAGGATGTTGCGTCCGAGGGGGAGACGAAGCCCTGGACGAAGTCCGTGCCGAGTCGATCACGACCTGCACCAGTCGCCGGAAAATCATGTGCCGTCACCGTCTCGGCGGCCTTGGCTTCGAGCGCGACGATCCGACCCTGGAGGCGCTAACCGAGCAGATTCCGGAGCCTTAACCCAGCAAATCCCTCACCCGCCGTAGCAGAACGCCGGGCACCACACGCGGCGTCGACCAGCATCGGCTTCACAGACATGGCAAGCCGGCTCGTTGCGCGAGGCAA
>CAWIUB010000001.1:0-184985 GCA_963839175.1 uncultured Actinomycetota bacterium | reverse complement strand
CGATCCAGCTATCAGGTCGGCACAATCCCGAGCTCGGCACAATCGGCGTTGTGCCGACGTCTTATCCGGCGTTTTCAAGATCATAATCTTGAGGGTCCCCAGAAATTGGCGGGTTGATCGTTTGCGTACGCGTCCGTAAGAGATCGGTCGGGGTTCAGCCCTGCTGTGCCAGCGGGTGGTGGCCGAGGCGGCGGCGTAGCTCGAGGTTCTCGCCGTGGGCGGCTTCGAGCGCCTGGTTGAGGGCGTGGATCTCGTCGCGGTGGCGGCGTTTGAGCTCGGTGAGTTGGGCGGTGAGGGTGCGGATCACGCTGCCGGGCTGGTCGGGTTCGGCCCGGGTGGCCGGCGCCGGCGGCGCGGCCTGCCGCTGGTCGCGTAGCTGTTCGACTCGGCGGCGGATCTGGTCGGTGCGGTAGAGGAAGTCGAGCGAGACGCCGGCGGCGTCGGCCAGGCCGCGGAAGGTGATCGGGTCGCCGCGGCGCAGCATCTCGCGCAGGCCCTGTTCGGCTCGGGTTCGGGCGGCGGCGCTCTTGCGGGCGGCGGCGCGGCGGAGGTTGTCGGGGTTACCGCGCATCAGTCGTTTCCTTGCTTGGCGGTGGCGGCGTCGGTGCGGGCCTCGACCCCGGCGCCGCGGATGGCTTGCCCGGTGCGGTCGGCGAGCCGGGTGTGTTCGAGGGTGAGGATGACGCGGCCGAGCGCGTCGTGTTCTTGGCGTCGCCCGGCCAGCCACACGTTGTCCTCGCTCATCTGCTGCCCGGTGCGGGCCCGGAACGCCGCGTTGCGTTCGGTGATCAGCTTTTCGGTGCGTTCGAGCTGGGTTCGCAGCTCGGGAAGGAAGCTGGCGTCGGTGGCGAACTTGTCGCAGGTCAGGCACGCGTTGCCCTTGAGGCAGATCTGGCGGGGCGGCAGCAGGCACCAGCCGTTGGGCAGGATCCGGTCGGTGCGCCGGTCCAGCTCGAGCATGTCGTAGAGGTCGCGCGGGTCGATCTCCAGCTCACGGGCGTCGGCGGTGATCTTGCGGTAGCGCAGGAACTCGGCCTCGGCGGTGGACTGCAGGGTCTGCGCGTAGATCATGCTCATCGCTGGCGTCAGGTGTCCGAGGTAGCGCTGCACGACGTGCAATGGCACGCCGCTGTTGAGCAGGTTTGTCGCGACCGTGTGCCGGAAGCGGTGGGTGCGGTTGAAGTCGATCAGGGTGCCGGTGCTGTCCCGCACGTCCAGCCGGGAGGCCAGCTTGGTCAGCAGTTGCCGCAAGCTGGTGCTGGCGTAGGGCCGGTCGCCGTTGCGGTTCATCACCGGCGCGAGGAACAGGTACTTCGGCATGACGCCGGGAGCGCCGTGTTCGGCGAAGTACCGTGCCGCCCACTGCTGCTGTTCGCGGATGATCGCGACGACCTCGGCGTGCACCAGGATGATGTTCGGGGCGCCGTCGATCTTCGTCTGCTGGTAGCGCAGCTTGGCGACCGGCGCCTGGCCTCGGTCCTGCTCAGCGCCGTCCTCGCCGCCGGGATCGGTCCGCGCGGCTGCCGCGGCGGGGAGCAGTGGTTCGATCGGGTCGGGGTCGAGCAGGCAGATCTCGCTGATGCGACGGCCCAGCAGCGCCACCAGCAGGGTGATCCGCATGGCCTGCTCGTCGCCGCACCCGCCCTGCTCGACCGGTGCGCCGAGCAGGTCCAGCCCGGCCATGATCTGGGTCATCGCGTCGTCGTCGATGACCTGCCCGTCGGGTCGGGGTTGCTGCTTGCCGGGCAGCTCGCCGCGCCGGTAGAAGCCGGCATGCTGCGGGCCCAGCCGCAGCCAGCCCGGTTCGGCCAGCGCGGCCGCCGCGGTGTCGCGGTTGTCGGCCATGAACACGAAGAACTGCTCGATGTCGCTGGCCTGCCGTTGCACCGAGGCCTGCGAGAGCCGCCGGCCGGCGCCGCGGCGTCCCGGTGGGATGCGCCGGGCGCGCAGATGGCCGAGGTAGTCCAGCATCAACGCCCGCACCCCGGCCGGGTGATCGGCCAGCCACGGGCCGGCGATGTCGCGGCGGTGCAGAAACCGGTCGAACTGCTTGACCGCGACGACCCGACGGTGCACGCTCGACCAGGTCAACGACCCGGTCTCCAGGCCGATCTTGCAGTGCCACTGCGCGGCGTGCCGCAGCCAGCCGGTGCCGATCGGGTCGAAGCGCACCGCGTAGCGGCCCATCGGTTCGTGATCACGTAGCGGGATCCGGGTGTCCTCGACCGGGTCCCACCGGTCTCGCTGCCACCACGGGCCGGTGTCCAACGCGGTGAGCAGCAGGCGCATCATCCGCGTCAGCAGCTGCCCGGTGATGCGTGTCGTCGCCGGCGCCGGCAGCAGCCCCGTGCGCCGGTGCACGGCCCGCTGGATCTGCTGGCACCAGTCCCGCACCGACAGCTCCAACAGCGAGACCGGTGCCCGGCCGCCGCGATCGGCGACCACCTCACCCAGCCGCCGCACCAGGATGCTCAGCGTCGGTGTCGGGATCTTGCCGCCCAGCCCGATGATCCGGAACACGCACCAGGCCAGCTCACGGCGCATCGGCTCCGGCATCGAGGACAGGTCCACGCCGGCCTGCCAGGTGCGGTCGTGACAGAACGCGGCCGCGTAGCCGGCCGGCACGGTCGACTCGGCGAACCGCGAGAGCCGCAGCGACTCCGGCACCGCCGCCCACAACTGCTCCAGCCCGGCCCGGTCGCAACGGCCCCGGGCCGTCTCCAGCCAGTCCGCTGCGGCCGGGCGCCCTGCGCCGGTCACGAGCACACCCCGCCCCGACCCGCGGTCGCGACGCCGACTCGCCACCCCGCGGTAAACGCCTTCCAGTCGGCCAGCGCGCGCATCTGCGCGTCCTCGCTCACGTGCGCGTAGGTGTTCAGCGTGGTCTGCACGTCGGCGTGCCCCAGCCGCCGGCTCACCACGTGCACCGGCACCCCCGACAGCAGCAGCGCCGAGGCGTGACTGTGCCGCAGCCAGTGCGGCGTCCAGCCCGCCGGCACCTGCCCGGACAACTGGCCGCGCAGCCGAGCCACCAGGTCATAGACCGACTCCGGCCGCCACGGCGCGAACCGCGGTTCACGGTCGAGGTTGACGAACACGTAGCCGGCGTCGAAGTCATCGACGGCCAGGTCCGCGCCCGCCTCGCACAACCGCCACACGTGCTCGCCATAAAGGCGATCCAGCTCGTCGGAGACATACACCAGCCGGTACCCGCCCTTGACCCGCACCCCGTGCCGATGCTCGCGGGGCACCACCTCGACGAACGGTGTGTCGCCGCAGCCGGTGTGCCAATCGCGATGCTGCAACCCGAGGGCCTCACCCAGCCGAAGGCCTGTCTCTGCAAGCAGCGCCCACAGCAGCCGGTTGCGCACCGACCCGCGCCACTCGCGCGCCTCGCCGTCCCAGCTCGCGCACGCATCGCAGATCAACTCGATCTGCGCCGGCGTCAACACCGGCGCCGTCGCCCGGCCGCGTTGACGCACCCGGATCACCGTCTCGCGGCGACCCTTGCGGCGAGCGATGTGTTCCAGCAGCGGCTTGTACCCGGCCCCGCCCCGATGCGTGATCCGATGCAGATCCCGGCCCGCCGTCACACCGTTGAGCAGGTGATAGTCATAGCAGGAGATCACCGCCGCCAACCGCACCGCGATCGTCGACTCCGAAAACCGCGCCCGCCGGCGCACGATCGAGATGACCGCCGGCGCATCGCCGCTGCGCAGCCAGGTCAAGAACCCACCGAAGTCCTGCAACGTCACCGCATCCCAGCGCAACGCGAACACGCCCAGGTACTGCCACCACAACGCCAGCGCCCGCGCATAGGACTTCACCGTGTTCGGCGACATCTGCCGGGCACGCAGATACTCCAGGTACTCCTCCGCAGGCCCGATCACCCGATGATCCCGCCCCACCACCGTCCACGTCGGCTCACCCTGCGCCACCGCCAACCGCTGCACCCGACACGCTCCCAGGGCCCCCGTCACCGCCGTCACGCCGCGCAGCATAGGCACCCCAGATAGCACGTCTACGACAGACACGCCGACGAGCGCAGAGATCTCTCATCAGCCGTCACAGACGGCCGCCACGAACCCCCGGATAAGACGTCGGCACAACGCCGATTCCGGTACGACGTCGGCGACTAACCGGTGCCCGAGGCGCCGAGCGATATGTGCGATCCCGGACAGCGACTCGAGGAAGCGCTCGCGGGAACCGACTGGACCGCATGAACCTCGGCGCTTGCGTGGGATACGGCTATATGGGGTCGATCGGTGTGAGGATGCCGACCGTTTCCTCGATTGCGGCAGCGGTGTCGAGGCACAGGTCCTCGCGGTAGCGGGGGCCGATCACCTGGACCGCCTGTGGGAGACCGTCCCGGATGCCCACCGGAAGTGCCACGGCGGGAAGGCCCAGGGCGTTACCGCGATCGCAATGCGCATGCCGCGGGCGATGTGCGCGACTTCGGAGACGGTCAAGTCCTTGCCCGGCTCGAACGGGAGGTCGGTGTAGATCGGGGCGACGATCAGCGGGTGGCGCTCTTGGAACTCCCCCACGCTCGCAGCAGCGACGCGCGGGTCATCAGGCTCAAGGTCGCCGTCATTGGGTCGGGGTCGCCGCATACCTCGAGCAGCGAAGAGATGAACCGCGTGGTGTCGGGTGGCATCGAGAAGGGCAGCAGCGGCCACATCGCCCGGGTGTCGGTGTTGATCAGGTCCAACGCGAGCTTGGCCGACCCGTCGCGGACACCGCTGGTCAGGCGATCTGCGGAAGCAGGTCGTCGTCGTTCGTGTGCGCCTGGGCGACCAGCGACCTGGTCGTGGTGGATGCGTTGGTGGCGACACCGACACCTGGATCTGGTGCCGGGGCCCCCGCGGCAGCACAGTGGTGAAGCCCGGTCGAAGTCCGGGTCCTCGAACGTCACCAGCCGCCAGTCGGCATCGCGCGGCAGCAACAAGACATTGAGGTACTCGCGTTGGCCGCGGCGCAAATCGACCGGATAAGCGCCTGCGAGCGCGGCACACCCGCCCAACGCAGCTGCACCGGGTCGACATCCTCACGCAGCTTGCCGTCGGTGGTCACCGCGATCAGCCGGCCCACACACCCCAGCGCCGCGGTCCGGCCGACGTTCTCCACGCCAAGCCGCACCCACAACGCGGAGCCGCCATCAGCCAGCCGCCCGACCCGGCACCACGGTTCGGTGTCGGCGAAAGTCACCCGAACCCGAGGGGCACGGAACCGCTCGAAATACCCCAGCGCGACCAGCGAAGTCGTGATCACAACCAGCACAGTCGCCCCCGCACCGGCCCACGCCGCCACCGGCCCCCACTCGATCCGGGCCCCTGTCACCGCGTTCCCCAGATGCTCAGCACGGGCTCGACCCTCCATTCCCGCTGCAGCCCGGGCACGCGATCACGGCTCACAGACTGAGGCTGTCCCGCCGGAGAGCCCGAGCACATCACCCGACGGGTATGAAATCGCCGCATGCTCGGCGCCCGCCGCGCGGACCAAATGACATCGGCGGAGTCAGTACTTCCGGCCCCAGACAACCCAGACACGCAACCAACGCTTCTTGTAATCGGGTGCCTAGGCGCCGCCGACGACGCCGGCAACAACAGCTGGACGACGACCCGCGAGCGACGTAGCTCGCCACCTCATCGCCGTTCCGTGGACTGGTTCGTGGACTGAACGACCGGCACTTGTAGCGCCATGTGTGCACGGAGTGCCTAGGTGGCGGGGCAGGAGTGCGCAGATAGCTGGGGTGAGCACAGGTGCGCCGGTGTCCGAGGCACTCCATAATGGGTAGGTCCGGGTTCGATTCCCCGAGGCGGCTCCACGCTCCAGGCCCGTGTTTTCGGGCCCGCTTGCCTCGCATGCGGGTCTGCTCTGCCTCGATACCCAGACCGCGTGACATCAATCGTCGTGCGTCGACGCGGCAAAGCTTGACCGGATGCGGCCCGGTCTGGTGATGACGGTGCTTCGTGGTGATCTCGCCTGGAGCACCGCGCACGTTCATATCTGGCGGCGCCGGCTCAGTTCCTCCGCGCGCTCGGTCTCCGCAGTATTGAGCTTGCGCGTGTCTCGTGGCACGGCGAATTCTTCATCCTGAGGTAGTCCCGCAGCGATAGCGCGCTGATGTTCCAGTTCGGCGTTGACCTCGACACCCAGCAGTACGGCAATGTTGGTGATCCAGAGCCAGACCAGAAACACGATGATGCCCGCGATGGAGCCGTAGGTCTTGTTGTAGGACGCGAAGTTAGCGACGTAGACCGCGAACCCACCGGACGCGATCAGCCAGATCAGCACAGCCAGTGCGCTGCCCGGTGTCACCCACCGGAAACCGGGTTGCTGCACGTTCGGGCATGCCCGATACAGCATGGCCAGGATGAGAGTCACGATCAGGAGCAGCACAGGCCACTTCCCGATGTCCCACACGGTGACCGCGGTGGCGCCGATACCCAGCATTTGGCCGACCTGCTCGGCGATCCGTCCGGTGAGTACCACGATCGCCGCGCTGACCGCCAGCATCAGTACGACGGCTGCCGTGACCGCCAACCGGATGGGTGCGGTCTTCCAGATCGGACGTCCCTCGCCCACACCGTAGATGGCGTTGGACGCGCGCATGAACGCGCCGATGTAGCTCGAGGCTGACCAGAAAGCGAGTCCCAGGCCGGCGATTGCGGCGATGCTCGCGGTGGCCCGTTGACGCTGGGCGTTCTCGACAACGGTCTCGAAGAAGGAGCGCACCCCGCCGGGCGTGATCTGACCGATGTTGTCCAACAAGGAGTTCGTCGCCGACGGACCGAGCAGGCCAAGAACCGACACCAGGACGAGCAGGCCCGGGAACACGGCGAGCAGGCCGTAGTAGGTCAGCGCGGCTGCCAGGTCGGTGATGTTGTCGGCGCGAAACTGACTCACCGATCGACTCAGGACCGACCGCCATGATCGTCTGGTGACGGGGATCGGGCCATCCGATTCGAAGCGTGTCATCACACCTCCCAGGCCGTCAGCCACGCTGGCCCGACTGGTTCGCCGGCCGGGTTCGCCCAGGCCACGTACCCGTAGCCCGAGCGAACCCGGTCGCTCCCCCCCGGTCCGCAATAGCCTTCACGGCACCGAACACGGCGCCTTCGAGCGCCGCGGCGATCACAATCTCGCCCCACCCCCGGCTCGCGTCGGTCGGGCTTGGTGCCTCCCCTTCATGAGCAACCGCACGCCACACACGCTTGAATATCGCGCTTGCCGCCAACCCGCCGACAACGCTGAACAGCAACCCGATCGGACGGTAGAGAAGCCTCATGACCCCCTCCGCCGCCTGCTGACGATGACGAGCAGCAGCAGCAGTACCGCCGCGCCCATCCCTGCGACGACTTCCCCGCGGTGTTCGCGCGCCCGCTCGCGAGTCGATTCGACCGCCGGGCCGACGCGATCCAGGGCACGGCGCACCGGCTCGGGCGAACCCTGCTTCAGCCGCGTGGCCGCGTCCGCGACCGATACTTTCGCATCGTGCAGGCGCCGCTTGGCCCTCGCCTTCACATCCAGCCGGGTGGACAGCTCGTCAACCGTGTCACGGAGATCCGCGCGGGTGTGCTCGATGTCGCGGCGCAGCTGCTCCGCGCCATCGGCCTTGGTCGGCTCGCTCATCGCCGCCCACCTTCCTTGAGCGTCTGGACGTCTGTGCGCACGCCTTCTACGGCCTGGGTAGGTAGCGGCGGCGTCGCCTCAGATAGCCGCCGCTTGCCCAGGAGCGCGGCGCAGCCGGCGACAAGTAGTAGGGCGACGCCGATGATGATCGCCGCGAGCCAATCCGCTATCGCGGTTGCCAGGCCGAGCACGGCAGCGGCGACCAGGCACGCCACGCCAAACAGCGCGACAAACCCGCCACCCCCGAGCCAACCGGCTCCGATGCCCGCCTTCCGGCCCTTCTCCGTCATCTCCGCCCGAGCCAGATGCAGCTCGTCCTGCACCAAATGCGAGACCCGCTCGGAGGCCCGGGAAACCAGTTCCCCCGTCGACAGCGCCTCAACGGCGCGGTCCTCTGTACCAGCCACAAGACACTCCTCATTACTTTCAGCTACTGGGCTCCGGTCGCGCTCGCCCTAGTCCAGATCTAGGCCCCGTCCGACGGCCCGCATCACTGCGCCAAACCTTACGTCGTAAGGCTCTACATTACAACGTAAGGTTGCTGGCAGCCGTGACAATTCCGCGATCGTGCCGGCCGAACGGGGCTGGGCATCCGCTCAGGCAAGCAGGCGCGTTGAACGTCCCGCAGCGAACAGCGACGGCAGGAAGCGCAGCATGAGCGTTGACCACGTCAGATCTGGGAGGGTGACACGCGTGCATCGCAAGGCGTTGGTTGTCTCGGCGTGGCTGCTGCTGGGGATGGGCCTGGCTGGGTGTAGCACCCGTGCCCGCGAGCACGACGCCGGCGAGGTCGCCGCTCGGTTCGTCGCTGCCGTGTCTGCGCGTGACGGTGCCGCGGCGTGCGCGCTGCTCACTGAGCGGGCCCGCGAGTCGGTCAGTGGGGCCACTGACGCAACATGCGCTGACGCTGTACTGAACGTCGAGGAGGATGGGAGCGCGGTGCGCCGGGTGGAGGTCTGGGACGATGCGGCGCAGGTGCGTGTCGGCACCGACGTGATCTTCCTTCAGCGCCTGCGCGCAGGATGGTACGTGTCCGCGGCGGGGTGCGAGCCGCGGCCATCCGCTCCGGACAAGTGCGATGTTGACGGCTGATATGCGACTGATGTTCTGGGGTACGGCGAGCTTCGTCCTGCTGGGGCTGCTGTTTGTGATGGCTGTGGGTTGGGCGCACCGATGAGCGATCGACGAGCGAGGCGCTTCTTCAGAGACAACGGGTTGTCATTGGCGTTCCTGTTTCTGCTGTTGCTCGCTCTGATCGGCCAGGCGTTATCGGGCGTGGCGGAGTTCAATCACCAGCAGGTCGTCGACGGCGGGCAGCGACTGTCGGTCTGGCAGTACGTGACTTCGTCGAGCTTCGCGGTCGACGTCGCCGAGAACTGGCAGTCGGAGTATCTGCAGTTCGCCCTGTACATCCTGGCCACGGTGTGGTTGGTACAGCGAGGCTCGAGCGAGTCCAAGAGGCCCGAAGACGTCGGCACCCAGTCGGACAGGGAGCAGAAGGTCGGTCGCTACGCGTCCGAGGAGTCTCCGGCGTGGGCCCGCGCTGGCGGCTGGCGGACCGCGTTGTACGGCCGTTCGCTGGGGATGGTCATGGTGTTCTTCTTTGTGCTGTCGCTCGCGGCGCAGTCGGTCGCCGGGCAGGCTGCCTACAACGCCGACCTGTTACGCCAGCACGAAGACCCGGTGAGTTGGCTGGGCTACGCGACGTCCGCTGAATTCTGGAACCGGACGACGCAGAATTGGCAGTCGGAGTTTCTCGCTGTCGCGTCGATGGCCGCCTTCGCGATCTATCTGCGGCAACGGGGATCGCCCGAGTCCAAGCTGGTGGGTGCAGCGCACGACACAACAGCGCAGGACAGTTGAGGTAGTTCTTGGGGCGACGGGTCGACACGGTGACAGTTACGGCTGCGCCCAGTCTCATTGCCGCACACCTATCTCGAAGCGACACTGCGGCGTCCTCGTCGTAGCGTCAGGCTCTCAGCGGCGGCTGTCTCCGCGACGAGATCGCGGAGATACCCGGCGAAGCCGTAGGGTGCTCGTCCGGCGAGGCGAGAGCTGGTCGTGACGGGGATTGCCGCGGTTCGAACGATACGCAGGCGACTGTTCACCGCGGCTCGATGCGCCATCGCGACGTCCTCCCCGGAGGTGACGGCCGGCCATCCGCCGAGCTCCAGGTAGGTGTCAGCACGGATACCGAAATTGGCGCCGTGCACGTGAGGGTGCCCGATGTGAAGTCGGTGGCGACCTTGCCAGACATGCCTATGGCGAAGGTCGAGATCGTCGTCGGGACTTACCGTGCCCAGGACCGGATGTGTCCCGCGTTCTGCGTGGCACAACATGCGCGTAATCCAGTCGAGCGGTACGCGGGAGTCGGCGTCGGTGTTCGCGAGCCAGATCTGACTGCGTGGTGATGGGCAACTGTCGAGCAGGTGCTGCGCGCCGAATGCGCGGGCCGCGCCTGCTCGACCGACCCTGCAGTGCACGGCCTCGATGCCTCGGCGCTGGCTGGCGATGCCGGCGGTGTCGTCCACGCACGAGTCGAGCACCACGAGGATCCGTACCTCGACGTGACCGCTGTGGTTGGCAGCGCATGGTGCCGCGCCGCAGTCAGCGCGGTCAAGCATTCGCCGATGTGCGCTTGTTCGTTTGCGGCCGGCACGACTATCCCGACGGTGCTTATCACGTGAGGATGCCGTTGGCTCGGGCGACTGACTGACCTGTCGCACACCACACGTCAAGAAAAGGGCGCTTCCGGGTTCTTCGTGGGTCGGGTCTGGGTGTGACGGGCGCTTGGCGGCAGGATCTGTCGCATGCGCGACACCGAGTTGTACCGCCATCTGCTGGGGTTGGTCGCGCCGTGGGAGGTTGATCGCGTCGAGCTGTCGGCCCCCGGCGGGCGGGTGGACGTGTGGGTCGGGCATCCGGGCCGGACGCGGTTCGCGTGCCCGGACTGCGAGCGGGAGCTGGCGGTCTACGACCACGCCGAGGAGCGGGCTTGGCGGCATCTGGACTCGTGTGCGTTCTTGACGTTCCTGCACGCCCGCCCGCCGCGGGTCGAGTGCCCCGAGCACGGGGTGCGGCAGGTGCGGCTGCCGTGGGCTGAGCCGCACGCACGGTTCACCGTGTTGTTCGAGCGGCTGGCCATCGACGTGCTCGCCGCCTGCGACGTGGCCTCCGCGGCCGGGTTGCTGCGGGTCAGCTGGGATGAGGCGTGGCACCTGATGGACCGCGCGGTGGCCCGGGGCCTGACCGCGAAACCACTGACCGCCCCGGCGCATGTCGGGGTCGATGAGAAGGCGGCCGGGCGGGGACAGGACTACATCACCGTGGTCGCCGACCTGGACACCGGCACCGTGGACTACATCGCCGACGAGCGACGCCAGGCCAGCCTGGACGGCTACTTCGAGAAGTTCACGCCCGAGCAGCTGGCCGGCATTCAGGCGGTCGCGATGGACATGTGGGAGCCGTTCGCCAACTCGGTGCGCGCGCACCTGACCGACCCGGACGACAAGATCGTGTTCGACCGGTACCACCTGATGGGCTACCTCACCGGCGCGGTGGACACCGTCCGCAAGCAAGAGAACCGGGCGCTGGTCGCGGCCGGTGACAAGAGCCTGGCCGGTTCGAAGTACCTCTGGCTGTACTCGGCCGAGAACCTGCCCGACCGTCACGCCGACCGGTTCGCCACGCTGCAGGCCGGCGACCTGCGCACCGCGCGGGCGTGGGCGATCAAGGAGAGCCTGCGGCACTTCTGGTCCTATAAGCGCCGCGGCTGGGCGGCCAAGCACTTCAACCGCTGGTACTTCTGGGCCACCCACTGCCGGCTCAAACCGATCATCGACGCGGCTAAGACACTCAAACGTCACCAGGCGGGGCTGCTGTCCTACTTCGCCCACCGGATCACCAACGCCGGCGCCGAAGGCCTCAACTCCCGCATCCAGGCGATCAGAGTCTCAGCGCGTGGCTACCGCAACCGCGAGCACTTCAAGACCGCGATCTACTTCCACCTCGGTGGCCTACAGCTCTACCCGGCCACACCATGACCCACGGACTTCCCGGAAGCGCCAAGAAAAGAAGTCGTCTCCGACGTGGTGGACGAGGCGATTCAGTCCTCGGCCGAGCGCATCGTGTATCTCCTACGCGGTGCGCGGATGCTCGACCGCGGGATGCCGCCAATGGCAGGCAGCCAGGACGCCATCAGCGGTGAGCGATGCGCACACGCGGCTGACGAGCGCGTCGATGTCGTCGCAGTAGTAGCCGACGTCGCTGAGCACGATCAGGTCGAAGCAAACCATCGGGCCACTCGTCGGGAATCGCCAGTCGGGCGACCGCAACGTTCGGCTTTCGTGCGAGGCGGGCGCGGGTGGAGTCAACGGCACGTACCGCGCAGTGACATGTCAGCACCTCGTCGCAGCGACGGGCGAGGCGTTCGGTCAGCAGGCCGGTGGCGCAGCCCGGTTCGAACGAACGCCGGAACGTCGCTCGCGGCAGGCACGCCATCACCAGGTCACGCTTGCGGCGTTCGTAGAAGCGGTCCGCCAGGCCCACGGATCCTCAGTCGTCGAATAGAGCGAGGTTTTCTCACCAGAGTGACTGATGTGACTGCTGAGGTGACCGGCGTGTCTGAGGCGGGCGTGGGGTCCTGATCGCGAGGGTTGGTTTCGACCAAGAAATCGACCCGGAGCCAGGACCCCACGTGATCACCTATCGTGCCACCCTCGACGTTCCCGCGAGCACCGTGTCCCAGGTGGCGCGCTGGCTGAGCGCGTACCGCAAGCTGCACGATCGGCGGCCGTGGCAGCGGGCCGCTACACCGTTCGTGCAGGCGGTGATGGTGCTGCGCTGGTTCAAGAACGCCACCGACCTGCCCACGCTGGCCCGCGACGGGCGGGTGAGCATCGCGACCGCCTACCGGTACGTGCACGAGGCGATCGACGTGATCGCCGCGCACGCACCCGACTTGCCCGAGGTGCTCGCCCACGGTCTGCAGCAGGGCTGGACGTTCTGCTGCCTGGACGGCACGCTGATCCCCAGCGTGCGATCGGCCGCGCCGTCCGAGGCCGGCCACGACGTGTGGTACTCCGGCAAGCATCACCGCCACGGCGGCAACATCCAGGTCCTCACCGGCCCAACCGGCTACCCGGAATGGGTCAGCGACGTGGAACCCGGCTCCACTCACGACATCACCGCCGCGCGTATCCACGCCCTACCGGCGCTGTATCCGGCCGCCGCAGCCGGGCTGCCGACCCTGACCGACAAGGGATACGCCGGCGCCGGGATCGGCATCCAGGTTCCCACCAAGGGCCCCAACCTGGCCGCGGACAACCAGACCCGCAACGTGCTGATCAACGCCCTGCGCGCGACCGCAGAACGCGCCAACGCCTTGCTCAAACGAACCTGGAAAGCACTCGAACGCATCACCCTCGATCCCTGGAGAATCGGCGCCATCACCACCGCCGCCCTCGTCCTACTCCACCTTCAGCGACCAGCCCGGTGAGAAAACCTCAGCGCATCGAAATAGCCGCTGTCCCCGGCGGCGTGCGGCGCTTCAACGACAGATACCTCGAAGGGTCGCCGGAAATGAGCCAGGACGTGTCCGGGCAGCACCGCCTGGTCACCGGGGCAGGGCGACAGCGGTTCGTGCTGGCTGCGGTGGTGGGCCAGCGCGCTCTTTTTCGTCATCCGGTGGCCATCGGTGAGGTCGACGCGACGTAGCGCGCTCCAGGAAGCTCGTCGCCGGCCGGATCCGCCCAGTGCCACGCCCAGATCGGATACTGCCAGTGCTGGCAATCCGGTCGGCGTCGAAGCGCGCCCGGGCGGCGAGCGCACATGCCTCGTGGTCGGGGTGACGGTCGCCGCGCCATGGCGTCACCACGAAGTAATCCGGCTGTAGTCGCTTTGCCAATGCCTCCTCAATGTCGGCCCGGCGTTGGCGCAGCCCGCCGTCGGGCAGGCCCAGGAAGGTCACCGTCGCGTGCGGATCGAGGCGGGCGATCGCTGCGGTCGCCTCGTCCCGGGGTTGTCGCGCCAGTTGATCCTGAGTGTGGGTAGGCGAGTCGGGATGGGAGTTCTCGCCGTCTGTGGCGACGATGACGTCGATGGTCACGCCGCCGGTGGCGGCGATCGCGATGAGACTACCCGCGCCGAGTGTCTCGTCGTCGGGATTGGCGGCGAGCACGACCAGGTGCGCCCCACGGGCAGGTGGCCGCGCTGGCGGGAGGTGTGAGAGTTGAGTGTCGTTTGTCCAGGCGGTTTCGGGTGTTCCACCGTCGCGGTGATCGAACGTAGCGGTCATCGCGCCGACCTGTCGATGAGACGGTTGCCGAGGTCGGCAAGGTCACGCTCGGTGTGATGCTGCCGAACGTAGATCTCGAGGTCGGCCACCCTGCGCGCGTGGGTCTCGTCGAAGGTCAGCGGCGCCGGGCCAAGGGTGTGGCCGACCAGGCTCAGAAACCTCTCGGCGGCGACCGCAACAACTGATCTCACGCGGGTAGCGGTAGGCAGGCCCGTACCGTTCGGCCAGCTCGAGGCAGGCGTCGACGTCCTCGCCTGCGGCGCGAGCCGCAGCTACCAGAGCTCCGACAGCGCCGGATGGACGACGTCGACGGAGCCGGGCAGCTGCGCGATCACCCCCGCCGCGCGCAGCACTTCACGGGCGGTGGCGAGTTCGCCGGCGAGTGTCACGTCGCGGTGGCCGGCGACCGCAGCCCGCACGTCGGCGAGGGAGCGCCGGGACAGCTCCTCGACCTCGGCGATCTCGGCGGCGGAGCGCTGCGGGCTACCCAGCTCGGCCAGCCGACGCGCCAGGCCAGCCTTCACCGTGATCGTGGTCAGCGAATGCCCGAGCAGGTCGTGCAGGTCGCGGGCGATCCGGGAGCGCTCGTTCTCCGCGGCAAGGCGCGCGACCTCGGAGCGGGCCGCGGCCAGCTCCCGATTCGACTCGAGGATGCCGAAGAAGCCCCACATGGCCACCGCCATCAGGGGGATAGTGATCACCATGTCGGTGTAGACGCCGCTGTGCCAGGACGGAATCAGCGGTGGGACGAACATGGTCGCGAGGGTGAGCCCGACGGTGATCGGGATGGCGGCCTGCCGGATGCCGCCCATCGTCAGCACCGCCAGGTACACGCACATCACGAAGGCGTCCTGATGCGCGAACACGGCCGCGAACCCGGTCAGCAGATACATCGCCAGGTACAGCGTCCAGAACAGCCGCCGCCGCCCACTCCACACCGCCGGCAGGCCGAGGATGTAGCAGACGCAGAACAGCCCGATGATCGCGTAACCGACGACCTCGGCGGCTCCACTGGAGTGGACGCTCACACCGTGCGCGGTCTGGCCCAGGTACACCAGCCAGATGCCAGGAAAGACGAACCGCCGCCAGCCCGACCGCATCTGCCGCCGACGCTTGACGAAGGCGGGGGTGGCGAGTGCGGGCTCAGGCGGATTCGTCATGACCGGTGTCAAGCGTAGGTCAGACCCGCTGCGTGTCGCGCCGGTAGGCGCGCGCGGCGAGCACGGCGCACCCGGCGGTCCACACGCCGATCACGACCCATGCCTGAGCCGGCCAGCCCTGGCCGGTGTACGCCACGTGGCCGGCCTGCACGATCCAGTAGGACGGCAGCAGCTCGATGACGTGGTGCAGCGCGCCGGTCTGCCCGAGCGGACCCCACGCGCCGCCCAACAACGCGAACAGCGCGGAGATGCCGCCCAACGCCGGACCCATCGAGTCGACGCTCAGCAAATGGCCGAGCAGCACCCCCATGGCCGCGAACGGGATCAGGCCGACCAGGACCAGAGCGATCATCTGCGTCCACCGTCCGGCGGCGAGGTGTACGTCGAGTGAGAGGCCGGCGAAGCAGAGCAACGCGATGCTGATCGCGGCCATCGCGTATCCGGTGACGATCTTGGCGCGGAAGTAGGTACGCGGCGACAACGGGGTCAGCCGCAGCTGACGGTTCCAGCCGACGCTGCGTTCGGCGGCGATGCGCGCTCCCGCCGCCAGCACGGCGGTCATCGCTCCCCAACTGATCATTCCGGCCATGTAGTAGGTCGGGAACGGGATGCCGCCGATCGTGGTGTGCCGGTTGGACCCCGCGACGACGTAGAAGAGGATGAGCGGGAAGACGAGCGAGAAGATGAAGAACCTGACGTTGCGGAACGTGCGCAACAGCTCGAATCGGGTGTAGGTGAGGGTTGTGCTCATCGGGAGATCTCCTCGGTCGTCGTGGCGGGCTCGTCATCGTCGCCGGTGAGCTGCAGGAAGGCCTGCTCGAGTCCGGCGCCGTTGATTTCGATGTCGCGGGCTTGCGGGTAGTCGGCGAGTAGCGCCCGGATCGCCGCGTCCGAATCGCTGCAGTTGAGGATCACCGCCTCGCCGCGGCCGTCCGCGTGCGTTACGCCCGGAAGGATGGCGAGGGCGGCTGGGTCGATTCCGGGCAGCGTGGCTCGAATCGTCTTCAGCCCGACGGTCGCCTTGATCTCGGTGGCCGGCCCGTCTGCGACGATCTGGCCGCGGGCCATCAGGATGACCCGGTCGGCGTAGGCGTCGGCCTCTTCCAGGTAGTGAGTGGCGAACACCACGGTCTTGCCACGAGCCGCGAACGTTCGCATAGTCGTCCAGAACCCGTGACGCCCCTCGACGTCCATGGCCACGGTTGGTTCATCGAGCATGAGCAGGTCGGGGTTGCTGACCAGCGCGACCGCGAACCGCACTCGTTGGGTCTGTCCGCCGGACAGCTTCTGGGTGCGCCGGCCCGCGATGTCACCGATCCCGGTCAGCTCGATGACCTCATCCACCGGCAGCGGGTGGGGATAAAGCGAGGCCATCATGGTGACCAGCTCGCGCACCGACAGGTCGCGGATCAGCGAGCCGGTCTGCAGCATTGCGCCGACGGCCCCTCGGCTGATCGCGTCGGCCGGTCTCATGCCGAACAGCGAGACGGTCCCGGCATCCGGCGGCAACAGCCCCAGCACCATGTCGATCGTCGTCGACTTGCCCGCTCCGTTGGGCCCGAGCAGCGCCACCGTCTCGCCGGGCGCGATCGAGATGCCTACCCCGCGGACGGCCTGCACCGGGCCCTGAGGTGAGCGGAAGGTCTTCACCAGGCCGGCTAGCTCGATGCCACTCGACGGTGGCCGATAGGAATTCGTTGTCATAGCGAGAACTCTGCCTCGGCCCGCCCCGCCCTGGCAGTGCCGGTGGCACAGGAGTCGCCGGTGACATTCGTCAGGGCTAATCGCGACGAAATCACGCAGGGCGCGCTCGATACGCTGGCCGCCGTGGATGAGACGCCCGATGACGCCGATCTGCCGGAGCAGTTGCGGATCCGCCGGGAGAAGTACGAGCGACTGGCCCGGACACTGTTCCCGGTGACCGTGCCACGAACGCATTCGCTGGCCGAGATCCGCGACATATACCCGGACCTCGCGGCCGATTCGCGCACCGGCGATCAAGTGGGCATCACCGGACGGGTGATCTTCGCGCGCAACACCGGCAAGCTGTGTTTCGCGACGCTACGCGAGAACGGTGCCGAATTGCAGGTGATGCTCTCGCTCGATCGCGTCGGTGCCGAGTCACTGGCGGCCTGGAAAGCCGATGTGGACCTCGGCGACTTGGTGTACGTCCATGGGGAGGTAATCTCCTCCAAACGCGGGGAACTGTCGGTATTGGCCGACTCCTGGCAGGTCACTGCCAAGGCGTTGCGCCCGCTTCCGGTGGCGCACAAACCGCTGTCGGAACAGACGCGGGTGCGGGAGCGCTATGTCGACCTGATCGTCAGCCCGGAGGCTCGGCAAATGGTCCGGTCGCGGGCCGCGGTGCTGCGCTCGGTGCGTGCGACATTGGACGCGCGTGGTTATCTCGAGGTCGAGACACCGATTCTGCAAGCAGTGCACGGCGGTGCCGCGGCGCGTCCGTTTCACACGCACCTCAACGCATTCGATCTGGACATGTCGCTGCGGATC
This sequence comes from uncultured Actinomycetota bacterium, assembly GCA_963839175.1. Classification (GTDB taxonomy): domain Bacteria; phylum Actinomycetota; class Actinomycetes; order Mycobacteriales; family Jatrophihabitantaceae; genus CAWIUB01. The sequence goes on along the minus strand of CAWIUB010000001.1, from coordinate 167,384 downwards.
GCCACGGAGCTGTACCTCAAGCGCTGCATCGTGGCTGGAATCGGCCGGGTGTATGAGTTGGGCCGATCCTTTCGCAACGAGGGTATCGACTCGACGCACTCCCCGGAATACACGCAGCTCGAGGCGTACGAGGCGTACGGCGACTACGACACCATGGCCGAACTCACCAGGGCATTGATCCTCGATTCGGCTGGCGCGGTCGACCTGTCGCAGGCGAGAACGCTCGACGGCAGCGAGGTCGAGCTAGTCGGTGATTGGCGTTCGGTGACCCTTCATGACGCGGTCTCGGCAGCCTTGGGCGAATCAGTCACTATCGAATCGGACGTGGCCGAGTTGCGCACATTGGCCGATCGATCGGGGGTGGCGGTGAAAGGCGGCTGGAACGCCGGCCAGATCGTGTTGGAACTCTACGAAAAGCTCGTCGAGCCCACACTCATGCAGCCCACCTTCGTGCGGGATTATCCGGTCGAGGTGCGGCCGCTCGCGCGGCCTCACCGAGACGACCCAAGGCTGGCCGAAGCGTGGGATCTAGTCATCGCTGGAATCGAGATTGCGGTCGCCTATTCGGAGCTGGTCGATCCGGTCGAGCAACGGCGGCGACTGGTCGAGCAATCCATCGCCGCCGCACAGGGCGATCCCGAGGCGATGGAACTGGACGAGGATTTCCTGCACGCCCTCGAATACGGAATGCCACCGACCGGTGGATTAGGGCTGGGCATAGACCGGCTGGTGATGATCTTCACCGGTAAGGGAATTCGGGAAACGATTCTGTTCCCCCTCGTCAAACCGCTATAGTCGCGCAGGGTACGGTAACATTGTCGTATTCTTATTCCCCGGCGAAGGAGCTTGCTCGAATGGCGAAAAAGGTCCAGGTGACTCTTGTCGACGACCTCGACCAGAGCGTCGCGGCCGAGACCGTCAACTTCGGTCTTGACGGGATGTCGTACGAGATCGACCTGTCAAAGTCCAATGCCAAGAAGCTTCGCGATGCGCTAGGGGTGTACGTCGCCAGTGCGCGGCGGGCGTCTCGTGGCGGCCGCGGTGGCGGGCCGCGCGCCGGTCGGCGCGGCGGGCGCACGGACCGTGAGCAGACGCAGGCCATTCGCGAGTGGGCCAGAAAGAGCGGCTACACCGTCAGCGACCGGGGCAGGGTCCCCGCGGCCGTGCTGGACGCCTACCACGCCGCACGCTGACCGGAGCGGCTCGACGCCCCCGGCGGACGACCCCGGGGGCGTCTTGCTGCCCGCGCTGGGCACGAGCAGATACCGGACAAACTCGGCGAAGACCCCCTTATTTCGTGGATCTTCCCGCGCATAACGCGTCATCACGCGACTCATGCAGCAGGGATCCACGGCTGGTTTCGCTGGCAGCGGACAGCCCACGGGCATGGCTGACCGGTGTGGCTCGTTGGAACGGGCAGAACGCCGCCGACCCGCGTCCGGCGGTGTTCTGACCTACCCCTAATCGGGCTTTGTTCGTAACACACCGGCGCTAGAGTCGATGCTATTGCCTCATACGGTGGCGCGGGAAGGAGCAGCACATGTTCGAGAGGTTCACCGACCGCGCGCGTCGGGTTGTCGTCCTGGCCCAGGAAGAGGCCCGGATGCTCAACCACAACTACATCGGCACCGAGCACATCCTGCTGGGGCTGATCCACGAGGGCGAGGGCGTCGCCGCCAAGGCCCTGGAGAGCCTCGGCATCTCGCTGGACGCGGTGCGCCAGCAGGTCGAGGAGATCATCGGCCAGGGCCAGCAGGCGCCGAGCGGGCACATTCCGTTCACTCCGAGGGCCAAGAAGGTCCTCGAGCTGTCTCTGCGCGAGGCGCTGCAGCTGGGCCACAACTACATCGGCACCGAGCACATCCTGCTCGGCCTGATCCGTGAGGGTGAGGGCGTCGCGGCTCAGGTGCTGGTCAAGCTCGGCGCGGATCTGAACAAGGTGCGCCAGCAGGTGATTCAGCTGCTCAACGGCTACCAGAGCAAGGAGCCTGCCGGCACCGCATCCGAGTCGACTCCGTCGACGAGCCTGGTGCTGGACCAGTTCGGCCGCAATCTCACCCAGGCCGCCCGGGAGGGCAAGCTCGACCCCGTGATCGGCCGCGAGAAAGAGATCGAGCGGCTGATGCAAGTGCTGTCCCGCCGCACCAAGAACAACCCAGTGCTCATCGGCGAGCCCGGCGTCGGCAAGACTGCCGTCGTCGAAGGGCTGGCCCAGGCGATCGTCAAGGGCGAGGTGCCCGAGACGCTGAAGGACAAGCACCTCTACACCCTCGACCTCGGCTCGCTGGTCGCGGGCTCCCGCTACCGCGGTGACTTCGAGGAGCGCCTGAAGAAGGTGCTCAAGGAGATCCGCACCCGCGGCGACATCATCATGTTCATCGACGAGATCCACACCCTGGTGGGTGCGGGTGCCGCCGAGGGCGCGATCGACGCCGCGTCCATCCTCAAGCCGATGCTGGCCCGCGGCGAGCTGCAGACGATTGGCGCCACCACGCTGGACGAATACCGGAAGTACCTGGAGAAGGACGCCGCGCTTGAGCGGCGCTTCCAGCCGGTGCAAGTGGGCGAGCCGACGGTGGCGCACACCATCGAGATCCTCAAGGGCCTGCGTGACCGGTACGAGGCGCACCACCGTGTCTCGATCACCGACTCGGCACTCGTAGCAGCCGCTGGGCTCGCCGACCGGTACATCAGCGACCGGTTCCTGCCAGACAAGGCGATCGACCTGATCGACGAAGCGGGCTCGCGGATGCGGATCCGCCGGATGACGGCACCGCCGGACCTGCGCGAGTTCGACGAGCGCATCGCCGAAGTGCGGCGGGAGAAGGAGTCCGCGATCGACGCGCAGGACTTCGAGAAGGCCGCGTCCTTGCGCGACAAGGAGAAGACGCTGCTCGGCGAGAAGGCCCAGCGGGAGCAGGAGTGGAAGGCCGGCGACATGGACGTCGTGGCCGAGGTCGACGACGAGCAGATCGCCGAGGTGCTGGCCACCTGGACCGGGATCCCGGTCTTCAAGCTCACCGAGGAAGAGACCGCGCGGCTACTGCGCATGGAGGACGAGCTGCACAAGCGGGTCGTCGGGCAGCAGCAGGCCATCAAAGCGGTGTCGCAGGCTATTCGCCGCACCCGGGCCGGCCTCAAGGACCCGAAGCGGCCCGGCGGCTCGTTCATCTTCGCCGGTCCATCCGGTGTGGGTAAGACCGAGCTGTCCAAGGCGCTGGCCGAGTTCCTGTTCGGCGACGACGACGCGTTGATCCAGATCGACATGTCCGAGTTCCACGACCGGTACACGGTCTCCCGGCTGGTCGGTGCCCCTCCCGGCTACGTCGGCTACGACGAGGGCGGTCAGCTGACCGAAAAGGTGCGCCGCAAGCCATTCAGCGTCGTGCTCTTCGACGAGGTCGAGAAGGCCCACCCGGACGTCTTCAACACGCTGCTGCAGGTGCTCGAAGACGGGCGGCTCACCGACGGCCAGGGCCGTGTCGTGGACTTCAAGAACACTGTGCTGATTATGACCACGAACCTGGGCACCCGCGACGCGTCCAAGTCCATCGGCTCGCTCGGCTTCGCCGCCTCGCACGACGAGGCCGGCGACTACGAGCGGATGAAGCAGAAAGTCAACGACGAGCTCAAGCAGCACTTCCGCCCAGAGTTCCTCAACCGCATCGACGACATCATCGTCTTCCACCAGCTGCTGCCGGAGGAGATCGTCAAGATCGTCGACCTGATGACGGGACGCCTCGACGTCCAGCTGCGCAGCAAGGACATGGGGATGGAGCTGACGCCCGCCGCCAAGGCCCTGCTCGCCGAGAAGGGCTACGACAAATCGCTCGGTGCCCGGCCGCTGCGGCGGACGATCCAGCGGGAGATCGAGGACGCCCTCTCCGAGAAGATCCTCTTCGGCGACCTGGCCCCTGGCCAGATCGTGGTGGTTGACACCGAGCCTGGCGGCGACGGGAAGCCGGTGTTCACCTTCCGCGGCGAGCTCAAGCCGTCGCCGATCCCGGACCTCGCACCGGTTGGCGAAAGCGCCGAGTAAGGCCGTCCTGGCCCCGTAGCAGTGCGACGCGCTGTCGCCGACCTTGCTACGGGGCCAAGTCTGTGCTGGGCAGGCGGCGAGCGGCCAGCGAACCGCCCACGACCGTCACTGCGATCGTCACCAGCGCGCCGAGGAGCAGAGCGGCGGGCTCACCGGGCCGAAGTAGCTGCAGTTGGGTGCCCAGCGTGGCCGCGGCCACCGGCACGCCGAGCTGTGCGGCGGCTAGCGCCGCGACCGGCAAGGGTTGCCCCGTTACCCGCATGGCAGCGTGAGACAGCACCGCGGCCAGGCCCAGCAGCACCCCCAGCGCGATGTACGACGGGTGCGTGCCCAGATCCCGCAGGTTCAGCGACGCGCCCAGCCACACGAAGAACAGCGGGCTGAGAAAGCCCTCGGTGAGCGCGAACAACTGCCGGGCCAGCCGGCGGGGCTCGCCGACACCGGCCACCGCCACCCCGAACGTGAAGCCTGCCAGCATGATCGATACGTGCGTCTGAGTGGCCAGCGCGGCGAGCCCGAACAGGATCGCGAGGCTGACCCGCAGCTCGATCGCGTACCGGCGTGCCTCCGAGACGCGGTGCACCCGTCGGCGCAGGCCGCTGCGTTCCAGGTACCACAGCCCGGCGAAGACCACGACTGAGCATCCGATCACCACGGCGGCGCCCAGCGCAGCGCGCCCGGCGTGCTTCGGGTCGATCGCCAACGGTAGCGCGACGATGCACGCGGCATCGGCAATCGCCACTTGCGGGAGCAGCTGGATGATCGGCTCGCCACCCAGGCTCAGGCTATCGATGACCGGCAGCACGATCGCCGCGGACGACGAGGCGATCAGCACGCCGTACAGCGCCGCGTGCCCGGTGTCGAATGCCCGGGCGATGCCCTCCCCGAGCAGCGCGGCGATCGCCCCCACCGCCACGGCACGAAGCGCGCCGACCCGCAGTGCTGTGCCCAGCCGTGGGTCTCGCACGGGAATATGCGACCCGGCGACGAACATGACCAGCGCGAACCCCACATTCGCGAGGAAGGTGAACGTCTGGTCGCCTGCGTCCAGGGCGCCGAACCCGGTCCGGCCGAACACTATGCCGGCGAGCAATTCGCCGAGCACCACTGGCAGCCGCCACGGTCGAGGCAGCGCCAGCAGCGGACCCAGCAGCCCAATGGCGATAACCAACGCCAGCGCGGCAAAGCTCATACCTGGACTCCGCGCTCGGTTCCGGGTAGCGCGAATCGGCCATCGGACCGCGCATCCACAAGCCCGTCGGCGATGAGACCGGCCAAGGCCCGGTCACGCTGCACCCGGTCAGTCCACACCGCGTCGAGCCGGGCCCGTTCGACCGGCGCGGACCCGGACCGCAGGACGTCCAGCAACAGGCCGCGCACCTGCCGATCGGTTCCCGTGAACCGTTGAGTCCGTGCCTTCAGCCCGTCGTAAGGCGGTGATCCGGCCAGCCGCCAGGCGCAGCCCGTCGCGAGCGGGCAGGCCGCGCAGCGTGGGGCCCTGGCGGTGCAGACCAGCGCGCCGAGCTCCATCAGTGCGGCGCTCGCCCGGGTGGCGACGGCGGAGTTGGACGGCAACAGCGCCTCGACCTCGGCCAAGTCCTGAGCCGTTGCCGGGGATCCCGCGTTGGCGCGTCCACGAACCAGTCGGGCGACCACCCGGCGCACGTTCGTGTCGACGACCGGCTGACGCTGCCCGAACGCGAACGTCGCGACTGCACGCGCCGTATAGGCGCCGACGCCGGGCAAGCAGAGGAGCGAGTCGACGTCCGCGGGCACCTCGCCTGCGTAACGCTCGACCAGCGCCGTCGCGCACTCGTGCAGGCGCAGTGCCCGGCGCGGGTAGCCGAGCTTGCCCCACGCCCGCACCGCCTCACCCGGCGAATCGGCGGCGAGCGCCGCAGGCCTGGGCCAGCGCGCGAGCCACGCGTGGTAGGCAGGCACTACGCGCGCCACTGGCGTCTGCTGCAGCATGACTTCGCTGACGAGGATCGCCCACGGACTCGCGTCGGCGGATCGCCAGGGCAGCTCCCGGGCGGCGCGCTCGTACCAGTCGAGCAGCGCGCCATCGATCTCCATGACCCACGGATCGTCGCATGTTCGCCGGAGCTCCCGCGCGTCGCCGGGCTCTGGCTCCGGTCTGGGATAGCGTGATTCGGCGATGTTCCATCCGATCGGGTCCAAGCCCGCCGTCGTGTACTGGCGGCGGAGACTGCTGCTGGTGGGGCTGGTCGTGCTGGTCGGCCTGACGATGTACGTCGCCTGCTCGTCCGGCTCGAGCAAGCCGGCAGCGGAGCCCACCTCGGCGGTGCCGACGTCGGCACACCCGGCTACCCACGCCGCATCGAGCACGGCGGCAGCCAGGCCGTCGAGCGCCGCATCGAATCTCTGCGCGCCCGCCGCGCTGAAGATCAGCGCGGTCACGTCCGCGCCGAGCTACAAGGTGGGCGTTCAGCCGTCGCTCGAGCTGCAGGTCGTCAACGCCGGCCCCGCGCCGTGTGTGCAGAATCTGGCCGATTCGCAGATCGAGCTGCGGGTGTACAACGGCGAGTCCCGGGTATGGGGGAGCCACGACTGCCAGGTCGAGCCAGGCACGAGCCCGCAGATGTTAGCGGTCGGCACGGCGGTGCGTCGGTCGATTCTGTGGACGGGCCTGTCGTCGCAGCCGAAGTGCGCTGGCCAGCGGGTGCGCGTCGGCCCGGGCACCTACACGCTGCATGCCCTGCTAGCCGGTCGGGCGGGGACGACGGCGCAGTTCACGATCTCGTGACGTCGATCCGCTTGCTCTAGGGGTAGCGGTCGATGATCGACGCATCGGCCAGCCGGGAGATCGCTTCCCGCACCGTACGGGCCCGTGCCTCGCCGACGCCTTCGACGGCCTGCAGGTCCTCGACCGTGGTGGCGAGCAGTTTCTGCAGTCCGCCGAAGTGGTCGACCAGACGCTCCAAGATGGTGTGCGGAAGACGCGGCACCCGGGCCAGCAGCCGGTACCCGCGCGGGCTGGCCGCCCCATCGAGCACTTCGGGTGAGGTGCCGAATCCCATCGCCCGGGCCACCACCCCGAGGTCGAGCAGGTCGGTCGCGGACAGGTCGGCGAGCTCGGCGGTGATCTGCGCGGCGGTGCGGCCGCGTCGGCCGGCGGGGGCGTAGTCGCGCGCGATCAGCTCGTGCTCCAGGTCGACCCCGGCCATCAGCTCCTCCAGCTGCAGGGCGAGCAGCCGCCCATCGGTGCCCAGCTCGATGACGTATCCGGTGATCTCGTCGGCGATCCGCCGCACCATCTCCAGTCGCTGGGTGACCATGGTGGCATCGCGGACCGTGACCAGATCCTCGATCTCCAGGGCCGTCAGGGTGTTCGACACCTCGTCCAGGCGCGCTTTATATCGCTCGAGCGTTGCGATCGCCTGGTTGGCCCGGCCGAGCAGTTCCCCGGAGCTCTCCAGCACATGCCGCCGTGATCCCAGGTAAAGGCTGATGATTTGCATCGACTGTGACACGGAGATCACCGAATATCCGGTCTGTGCGGCCACCCGCTGCGCAGTCCGATGCCGGGTGCCGGACTCCTCGGTGGGGATCGCCGGGTCGGGCATCAAGTGGGTAGCCGCCCGCAACACCCGAGTGCCGTCCGTGGACAGCACGACCGCCCCGTCCATCTTGGCCAGCTCCCGCAGCCGCGTCGCCGCGAACTCGACGTCCAACGGGAAGCCGCCCGTGCACAGCTCTTCGACCGTCTGGTCATGGCCGAGGACGACTAGCGCGCCGGTGCGGCCGCGCAGGATGCGTTCCAGCCCGTCGCGCAGTGGGGTGCCGGGCGCGACCGTGGCGAGGACGGCACGCAACGCGTCGTCCCGCTGTGTCGTCGGCACTCCGCCTCCCCCTCACCTGGTGTGCCCAGTGTAGGTGGCCGCCACATCGACAGTGGACTATGCAGGCACGCGGCGCGTCAGGCGCCGCCGCCGATGGCGCGTAGTACCGGACGTCGCGGCGTCTGCAGCTGGGAGCGCATGCCGGCCTCGGCCGCTACGGCGTCGGCGAGCGTTGCCACCGGCAGCGCGGTGATGCCCGCCACGGAGCTGGGCACTGCGTCGCCGGCGTGCCCAGCCGGGACGAGCGCCGCGGTGAACCCGAGCCGGGCTGCCTCGGCGAGGCGCCGGTCCAGGCCGCCGACCCGGCGCACGTCGCCGGACAGCGACACCTCGCCGATCGCGGCGAGCGTCGGCGGGAGGGGCGACTCGCGCGCTGCCGACGCAATGGCCATTGCGATCGCCAGGTCGGACGCCGGCTCGGTGGCCGATATGCCGCCGACCGTCGACGCGTACACCTCACGATCGCCCAGCGCGATATCGGCGTGCCGGGTCAGCACGGCGAGCAGCATGGCTACCCGCCCGGCGTCTAGGTCGGTGACAGCCCGGCGTGGCGTGCCGCCCGCGGACGTCCTGATCACCAGCGCCTGCACCTCGGTGACCAGCGGCCGGCGCCCTTCGATGGTGACGGTGACGCAGGTGCCGGGCACGGCTACCCGCCGTTCTGATAGGAACAGCCCGGACGGGTCGGGCAGTCCGACGATGCCGTCCTCGCGCATCTCGAAGCAGCCCACCTCGTCGGCGGCGCCGTAGCGGTTCTTCGTGGCCCGAATCAGGCGCAGTGACGAGTGCCGCTCACCGTCGAAGTGCAGCACGACATCGACGAGATGTTCGAGCACGCGCGGCCCGGCGATCGAGCCGTCCTTGGTGACGTGCCCGACGATCAGAGTGGCGATGCCGCGCTGCTTGGCGACCGCGACGAGCGCGCCCGTGACGGCGCGCACCTGGGCTACCGAGCCCGCGGCGCTGTCGACCGCGCCGGTCGAAATGGTCTGTACCGAGTCGACGACGAGCAGCCCCGGCTGCACCTGGTCGACGTGGGTGAGCAGCGCGCCCAGGTCGTTCTCCGCGGCCAGGAAGAGCCCGGGGTGGTCGGCGCCGGTGCGCTCGGCGCGCAGGCGCACCTGGGCGGGGGATTCCTCGCCGGTGACGATGAGCGCTCGCCGGTCGCCACCGTGGACGAAGCAATGCGCGACCTCGAGCAGCAGGGTCGACTTGCCCACCCCGGGTTCGCCGGCCAGCAGCACTACCGAGCCCGCGACCAGCCCGCCGCCGAGCACCCGGTCGAGTTCGCCGACGCCGGTGGGCCTTGCCCGGGCGTCTTCGGGGTCGAGTTCGGCGATCGGCCGGGCCGGCCGCTGGATCGGGCCGGGGGCCGCTGAGGGTGCCCTGGTCGAGGCACCCACCTCGCCGACCGTGCCCCACGCTTGGCATTCCGGGCAGCGCCCAACCCAGCGGACGGACGCGGTACCGCACTCCGCGCAGCGGTAGGCGGCCGGCGCAGGGCGCGACGAGCTGGATCTGCTCACGGCGCACACGTTAGGACGCGAGGCCGACAGAATCGGTGGCCCAGCCTTCGCTGCTATGGCTCCACGCTTGGCGCGGTCGCCGAAGGCTCTGACGGCCGGTTCGAGGGCGCCGATCCCAGGTGTACGGCGACCGAGAACGTCTGACTGCCCGCATTTTGGAACGCAAACGTGACCTTGAACGACTCGGCGGGGAACAGCTGCTGGGTCAGCCCGTGCAGCAAGATCGCCTTATCGGTGTCGGCCAGCCCGATCGAGAGCCGTTCGCCGGGGACAACCTCGATGCCGGCGAGAGTGGGCACGACGGGCAACGTGATCGCACTGCTCGATGGCGATGTTGCGCCCGTGGTGGCGCTACTCGACGTGCCCGATGCGGACAGCGCGTCGGTGCCGGTGGGGTAGAACGCTGACCCGGCGGCGATATCGGACGTGACGCTGGTGAGCGTGTCGCTCCGCATCCCGGAGTTGATCAAGACGAGCTGCAGCGGTGCGTCGCCGCCCTTCGGGTAGCTCTTGTCAGGGGGCGCCACGACGGCGACCGCGCGCAGGTTGATCAAGCCGATGTTGGCTGCGACACCGTCGACGGCCGGGGTCTGATTCGCCGAGCCCGCCACCTGCCCCGCGGCGCAGCTGGTCAGCGCGACGAGAGCTGCCGCAGTGAGACCAGCCGCGCCGATCCTGCGAGCCCGCGACACGCGAGCAGTATCCGGCTGTGCCATCACGTCGTCCGACTCCTGTCAGTGTCGCGGCCCGCAGCGCAAGACCGGCACACAGCCTAGCGAGCCGGCCCCGGTTCGTGCAGCGCAGTCGGATGATGTCTCCGCACACTGGCGAAAAGTGCATCGGCTAGCGCGTCGGGGCCGAAACCGCCAGTGGGCAAAAGCGGATGTTCCGTCCGGCTTCGGAGGGCGCTACGTGATATTCTGTTAAGAGTCGAAAGGGGCCCGCGCACATGACGTTCAAGGTCGGCGAGACCGTCGTCTACCCCCATCACGGGGCGGCGAAAATCGAGGCAATCGAGCAGCGCACCATCAAAGGAGAGCAGAAGACTTACCTGGTTCTGAAAGTCGCCCAGGGTGATCTGACCGTTCTCGTGCCGGCCCTCAACGCCGAGATCGTCGGGGTGCGCGATGTCGTCGGGCAGGAAGGTCTCGACCGGGTCTTCGAGGTGCTGCGTGCACCGCACACCGAGGAGCCGACCAACTGGTCGCGGCGCTACAAGGCGAACGGTGAGAAGCTTGCCTCCGGCGACGTGAACAAGGTCGCCGAGGTAGTGCGCGATCTGTGGCGGCGCGACAAGGATCGCGGCCTGTCGGCCGGCGAGAAGCGCATGCTGGCCAAGGCGCGCCAGATCCTGGTCAGTGAGCTGGCGCTTGCCGAGGGCACCAACGAGGACAAGGCCGAGCTCGTCCTGGACGAGGTGCTCGCCGAGGCTGTTGCCTAAGCCACGCTGAACGCCTCAACCTGAACGTCTCAGATGGCGGTGCCGGTCCAACTGACGGTTGCCGCCATTCTCGTCGCCGCGGGATCCGGTAGCCGGCTCGGGGCGGACCTGCCCAAGGCTTTTTGCGTGGTGCGCGGCCGGACGCTGCTCGAGCACGCGCTGCCGGCCTTCACCGGCCACCCCGGGGTTCGTGATGTGGTCGTCGCGGCCCCTCCGGCGCACGTGGAGCGGGCCGCCAGCCTGGCGGGCGGGGCGGCGGTGATCGCCGGCGGGGCCGGCCGGCAGGCGTCTGTCTCGTGCGGGCTCGCGGCAATCGCGGCCGATATCGATGCCGTGCTCGTCCATGATGTCGCCCGTCCGTTCGTCCCCGGGCCGGTCATCGACCGGGTGCTGGCGGCCCTCGCCGAGGGAGCCGACGCGGTCATCCCGGCTCGCCCGGTCACCGACACGGTTAAGCGGGTCGACGACACGGGCGCGGTGGTCGAAACGATCGACCGATCGACGCTGTGGGCGGTGCAGACACCGCAGGGGTTTCGGCGTTCGGTGCTGGTCGCGGCGCACCAGTCCGCGCTCGAGGACGCCGCCACGGACGATGCGGGGCTGGTCGAGGCGCGCGGCGGACGGGTGGTGGTCGTCGAGGGTGCCGACGAGGCGTTCAAGATCACCCACCCGTGGGATCTGCTGGTCGCCGAAGCGGTTGCGGCGCGATGATCCGTACCGGCATCGGGGTCGACATCCATCCGATCGAGGCGGGCCGGCCGTGCTGGCTGGCCGGGCTGCTCTGGCCGGGCGTCGACGGCTGTTCCGGGAACTCCGACGGCGACGTCGCGGCGCACGCGGCCTGCGATGCGCTGCTGTCCGCGGCCGGGCTGGGCGACGTCGGGGCGGTCTTCGGAACGAACGACCCGCGCTGGTCCGGGGCGTCCGGGGCCACCCTGCTGATCGAGGTCGTGCGCCGGCTGGCCGACCATGGCTGGACAGTGGGCAACGTGGCCATCGAGATCATCGGCAATGCCCCACGCATCGGGCCCCGGCGCAAGGAGGCCGAGGTGAACCTGTCCGCTGTCGTGGGAGCTCCCGTGGCGGTGGCCGCGACCACCAGCGACGGTCTCGGGTTGACCGGCCGCGGCGAGGGTATCGCGGCGCTCGCCACCGCGCTGATCAGCCGCGACTGATCCAGCTGACCCATCTTGGCCTCATAGCCGTGTCCCCGCCGGCGTGTCAGCGCTGCTCCGGGGCCAAGACGGTACCCAGCGCCCGGTCCAGGTCGGCCCACAGGTCCTCGACGTGTTCGATGCCCACGGACAGCCGCAGCAGTGTCTCGGGGGTTCCGTGGGCAGCGTCCACGGCGTAGCGGGCCCGCCGCTCGATCAGCGACTCCACCCCGCCCAGGCTGGTGGCGTGGGTGATCAGCTCCACTCGCTGGCATACCCGCTCGGCATCGTCCGCGCTGCCGGCGACGTCGAAGGAGATCATCGCGCCGTACCCATCGTGCAGTTTGGCCGCGCGCGCATGGAATGGGTCATCAGGCAGGCCGGGGAAGCGCACCCGGGTCACCGCCGGGTGGCGGGCCAGCCGGGCGGCAAGTTCTAACGCGCTGGCCTGCGCGCGGTCCATCCGGACCGCTAGTGTGCGCAGGCCCCGCAGCGCCAGGTAGGACTCCAGCGCCCCCGGCAGCGCCCCGGTCAACGCCCGTCGCTCGCGCACCTCCGCAGCCAGGTGCGGTGAACCGGCGACGAGCACGCCCATCAGGACGTCCGAGTGCCCGGAGAGGTACTTGGTGACCGAATGCATGACCAGGTCCGCGCCGAACTCCAGCGGCCGCAGTATCAGCGGCGTATTGAACGTCGAGTCCACGGCAACGAGGGCGCCCGCCGCATGCGCGGCCTCGATCAGAACCGGCAGATCGGCTACGCCCAGCAACGGGTTCGTCGGGGACTCCAGCCATAACAGGCCGGCACCGGGAAGCGCGGCCAGCACCGCGTCCGTGTCGGTGACGTCGACCTCGCGAATCACCATCCGGCCCAGCCGGCGTTGCTCGGCGAAGATCGACACCGTCCCGCTATAACAGGTGACCGGCACGACCGCGATCGAGCCCGCCGGGCGCCCGTCGGCGACCGCCGCGATGGCCGCCATGCCAGAGCTGAAGGCGAGGGCCGTCCCCCCTTCGAGTTCGCCGATGGCCGCCTCGAACGCCTGCGTCGTCTGGCTGCCCACATCGCGGACGTAGCGGTTCTCGCCCGCGCCGTGGCGAAACGGTGCAGACAGCACGATCGGTGGATTCAGCGGCGGGTGAGTCGGTTCGGTGGGCCGTCCACTCGCGACGACTACCGACTCCGGACGCAGCTCGTGGTGGGCCATGTGAGGGGACGTTACCGCCGGCCCTGCGCCACTAGGATGGCGCGGTGGATACCCCACGTAGTCGCTTGCGTCGCTCCCGATTCCGCGGGGGCCCCGAGTGAGCCTGCGCCTGTACGACACCGCGACCCGCTCGTTGCGGCCGTTCGAGCCGCTCGAAGCCGGTAGCGCGTCGATCTACCTGTGCGGGCTCACCGTTCAAGGGCCACCGCACATCGGTCACCTGCGTTCCGCGGTGAGCTTCGACGTCCTGGTCCGCTGGCTGGTTCATCGCGACTACCAGGTGACCTTGATCCGCAACGTGACTGACATCGACGACAAGATCATTGCCAAGTCGGCGGAGGCAGGCCTGCCGTGGTGGGCGTTCGCCTATGAGAATGAGCGAGAGGTGATCGACGCCTACACGGCGCTCGGCTGCTTGCCGGCCGCGTACGACCCGCGGGCGACCGGGCACATCCCCGAGATGATCGAACTCATGCGACGGCTGATCGAGCGGGAACACGCCTACGTGGCGGACGGCGACGTCTACTTTGACGTGCGCTCGTACCCCGATTACGGCGCGCTGTCCGGTCAGAAGGTCGACGAGATGCAGGCGTCCGGCGACAGCCTGGGCGACGCGCGCAAGCGAGACGCTCGCGACTTCGCGCTGTGGAAAGCGGCCAAGCCGGGCGAGCCGTCCTGGCCGACGCCGTGGGGCAACGGCCGGCCCGGCTGGCACCTGGAGTGCTCCGCGATGGCCACCAAGTACCTCGGCCCGACGTTCGACATTCACGGTGGGGGACTGGACTTGATCTTCCCACATCACGAGAACGAGATCGCCCAGTCGGTGAGCGCCGGCGACGGTTTCGCCCGGTACTGGATGCACAACGGGCTCGTTACGGTGAGTGGCGCGAAGATGTCCAAGTCGATGGACAACTTCCTGGTCGCCCGCGACGTCGTGCGCAAGTGGCGTCCGGTCGAGGTGCGCTACTACCTGGGCGCCGCGCATTACCGCAGCGGCATCGAATACACGCCGAGATCGCTGGACGAGGCGGCGGCGGCCTATCGCGGGATCGAGAACTTCGTCGAGCGGGCAGCGCAGTTCGCCGATGGCGACACGGTCCCGGTGCCCGCTGCGTTCGCCACCGCGATGGACGACGACTTGGGCGTGCCAGCCGCGTTGGCCGTGGTGCATTCGACGGTGCGCGCCGGCAACGTTGCGCTGGACAGTGGAGCCACGCAGGCTGCGGGGCGAGCGGTGCGCGAGGTGCTGGCCATGACGTCGATCCTCGGCATCAACCCAGTCGAATGGGCGCAGCGCGGCTCGTCTGATCTCGGTTCGACGGTCGAGGCGCTCGTCCTGGTCGCCCTCGACCAGCGCGATGCGGCACGTGCCCGTAAGGACTTCGCGGCGAGCGACGCGATCCGCGACCAGCTCAGGGAGGCGGGCGTGCTCGTCGAGGACACGCCGTCCGGTCCGCGCTGGACGCTGAAGGCTCGCTGACATGGCTGGGAATTCGCAGCGTCAAGGCGCCGTACGCAAGTCGAAGAAGGGCGCGACGGTCGGGTCGGGTGGGCAGGGCAAGCAGGCGTTGCGCGGGCGCGGTCCGACGCCGCGGGCCGAGGACCGCACCGGTCATCCGGCCGCTCGGCGGGCCGCGGGGACCGCCCGGCGGGCTCAGTCGCGGCACGCCACTGCGCGACCGCGCGCCGCCGACATTGCGGAGCTGCTCGTGGGACGCAATCCGGTAGCGGAGGCGCTACGCGCCCGGGTGCCGGCCACGGCCCTGTACGTTGCGGTCGGTGTCGAAGCCGACGAACGGATCACCGAGGCGGTGCGCCTGGCGAGTAATCGGGGCATCTCGCTGCTCGAGATGAGCCGCGGTGAACTCGACCGCAAGACCGGGGGGTTGCTGCACCAGGGAATCGCGCTGCAAGTGCCTGCGTTCAGTTACGCCGAGCTCCCGGATCTGCTTGCGGCAGCGGCTCAGTCGACCACCGCACCGCTACTCGTGGCACTCGACGGGGTGACCGACCCGCGCAACCTCGGCGCGGTGATCCGGTCCGCCGTCGCGTTCGGTGCGCACGGCGTGATCGTGCCCGAACGGCGCTCAGCCGGCGTGACGGCCACGGCCTGGCGCACCTCGGCCGGCACGGCGGCCCGCATCCCGATCGCCCGGGTCACCAACCTGGTGCGCGCTCTGGCCGACTGCAAGCGGGCCGGCCTGTTCGCGGTCGGCCTGGACGCCGACGGGACGATGTCGCTGGACGACCTCCCGGTATCCGCCGACCCGATCGTGGTCGTGGTCGGGTCTGAGGGCCGGGGGCTTTCCCGCCTCGTGGGTGCCAGCTGCGATCTGACGGTGTCGATACCGATGATGGGCGACGTGGAGTCGCTCAACGCGTCGGTAGCCGTCGCCGTGACGCTGGCCGAGATTGCCCGCCGACGCAGGTCGGCGGGCAATCAGTCCAGCTAGGCGGTGGCCGGAACGGTCCACCGATCCGTAGATGCTCCGCCGATGCGCTCGCCGCTCTCCGGGTCGAATGCGTGCTCCTCGCCCGGGCGGACGGAGACCTTGATCGTGTCGCCGAGGCGGGGCGGGACCCGGCCGTCGAAACGGACGATGAACTGCTTGTCGGCCACCGGGTCGTCTCCGGGCAGCGTGCCGTAGACGTAGGCGTCGGCTCCGAGCTCCTCGACCAGACTCACCTGCATATCGAGAGATGGTTCGCCATCCGTCGCCACGTGGAACGACTCGGGACGAATGCCGATGAGGATCTTCTGCAGGCCCTCCTTCTGAGCTGCGGAGATGGTCGCGTCGGCCAGCGGCACGACGTAGTCGCCCAACCTTGCACCACCCGGAACGAGCTCGGCGGCGCGCAGGTTCATCGCCGGCGAGCCGATGAATCCCGCGACGAATGCGTTCATGGGACGGTCGTAGATCTCGCGCGGCGTGCCGACCTGCTGCAGGACGCCACCCTCTTTGAGGATCGCCACCCGGTGGCCCATCGTCATCGCCTCGACCTGGTCGTGCGTGACGTAGAGGGTCGTGGTGCCGAGTCGCGCCTGCAGCGCGGCGATGTTGGCGCGGGTCTCCACGCGCAGTTTCGCGTCGAGGTTCGAAAGTGGCTCGTCCATCAGGAAGACGCTCGGTTCACGCACGATCGCCCGGCCCATCGCCACCCGCTGGCGCTGACCACCCGAGAGCGCTTTGGGCTTGCGCTCGAGATACGGCTCCAGGTCGAGCAGCTTCGCTGCGTCACGCACCTTCTGGGTGCGCTCGGCCTTGTCGACGCCTTTGAGCTTGAGGGCGAAGCCCATGTTCTCGGCCACCGACATGTGCGGATACAGCGCATAGTTCTGGAAGACCATCGCGATGTCGCGGTCCTTCGGCGGCTTGTTCGATACGTCCACGCCGCCGATGTGGATCTCGCCCGCGTCGACGTCCTCGAGTCCGGCCAGCATCCGCAGCGCGGTGGACTTACCCGATCCCGACGGGCCGACGAGGACCATGAACTCGCCGTCGGCGATGTCCAGGTCTAGTTTGTCGACGGAGGGGAGGGCGTTGCCGGGGTAGATCCGGGTCGCCTGGATGAATTCCACGGTAGCCATGGCGGAGCCTCCTTCGGTGTCGGTGACCGCACCGGGTGCGGGTGACTCGCGGTGCGCTGGCTGGGCGCGACGCGAGATCACCTCACGGTTTTCCGATCGGCTGACGTGGATCCGCCCCACCGAGTAGCAAGCGGCGCCGTCCGACCGGCGTAGCGGTCTGGATGTTCGTAGTGAACACCGACCGGTCAGTCGGCGTCAATCGGAGCTACTTCTTCCTCTTGCGCGGCCGGAAGAACTCAGTCGGCGGGGTCTCGCCACGCAATTCGGCCACCTGGACTCGGATCGCCGCCATGACAGTGTCGGTGATCTCGCGCAGCGTGCTGAGTGTGACCTCGGCGTCGCGATACTTGCTCATGTCGAGCGGTTCGCCTACCGAGGCCTGGCAGGTGCGCCGACGCAGCATGCCGGCCTTTTGCTGTTGCGCGCCCCACTGACCGACCGGGACGACGGGTGCGTCGGGGGCGAGCATGATCAGCCGGGCGACGCCGGTCTTTGCCTGCATCGGCCACTGAGCCGGGTCCTGGGTGATCGTCCCCTCGGGGTAGATGATCACGGCCTCGCCGGCATCGAGCGCCTCGACGGCCGCATGCAGCGCCTGGGCCGCGTCCGTCGTGCCGCGTGCCACCGGGATCTGCTTTGCCCCGCGCATGATCTGCCCGATCACCGGCTTGTCGAAGACCGAGTCCTTGATCATGAAACGTGGGATGCGACCGCTCTGCCAGACCAGCCGCGCCATCAACACGGTATCGATGTGTGAGATGTGGTTCATGGCGATGATGACGCCGCCAGCTGGTGGCGTTCGCTCCACGTGGCGCCACCGGATGCGGAAGAGCAAACCGTCGAGCGGATACAGGATCGCCACACAGAGCCTGATCCAGAAGCCGGCCTTGGGTTTGCGAAGACGGCTCACAGGGCTCCCTACCTGGTTACGGTGGCGTAGGTCAGTGTGCCGGTACCTTTGCGCGACGCACACGGTCGGGGCCCCGGCTACTACTCTGGTGAGGTCCACGGACGGTATCCGTGGCTCGCCGGCGTGGCGCAATTGGCAGCGCACCCGACTTGTAATCGGGCGGTTCCCGGTTCGAATCCGGGCGTCGGCTCGGTGTGCAGCCCAATGTTTCTGCGGGTTGTAGGCACTTGGCGCTTACTCAGAAATTGATCAAGCGTGGCTGATTCTCGATGACATGGAAGCGCTATCGGCAGGATTCGCTCATATGATGTCTGCGCTGTCGGCGATGGCATGCATGCCTGTCTCACGTGCTGATGCTGTCGCCTTCTCTTTCCCTCGGCTCCTGCACACTGGACTGGTGCAACCGGTCTGGACAGGGACAGTGCTAGCGACCCGGACGGTCGTGCGAACCTCTCAGGGCCTGTGGCTGGTTGAATCCCGCACATTGAACCCCAACTGCACGAGAGGACCGCTGGCGCTAACACCGCGCCGTTGTGGAGGTTCGCGCTGATGGGAGCCGACGCCACGCAACTGCATCTATAACCGCAACGGCATCACGGCAAGGCGTGACGGCGTCTCGGTTCCTGCGGTTACCTGGTGCATGAGGACCGGGGGCGTGTGTGTCCGGTCTTGGTGCGAGTGTGTGGTGGCCATCGGCCGGATCAGCTGCGCGCGGCGCGGGTATCTTGTGCACGCCGAAGTGAATGAGGGGTGGCAGGACTTTCACCCACATGCGGTCGTCACGCTGTCGGTGGTGGACCAGGTGGCGAATAGCGGGGCCGGTGTGGAAGTTGCGCTCGTTCAGCTCCGGCCTGGACAAGGAGCAGATCTGGGCGGACAACGCCGAGTCGAGTCCGTTCTTCGGCAACGTCTACGTCTGCAATTCCGACTTCCACAGCCTGAGCCAGGGCAACGCCTTCCCGCTGAAGCCGATGGTGTCCACCTCGCGTGACGGCGGGGTCATCGTTATCCGCCGAGCCGCGGCACGCGGACGGCGGAGTGGGTCAGCGACCCGTTTCGTTACCCGGGCTTGCCCGCCGGACGGGGAGGCGGATGTGCAGCTCTGTGTCGCTCGGTCGGGAGTCGATGCTGATCGTGCCACCGTGGCGCTCCACCACGATGCGTCGTGCGATGTCCAGGCCGAGACCGGGGCCTTTGCCCGCATCCTTAGTCGTGTAGAAGGCCTCGAACGCTCGGGCTGCCACCTCGGGTGACATGCCCGGGCCGGTGTCGCCGATCTCGACGACGACGTGCGCCCCCTCGGCCCGCGTCGTGACGCGGAGCGTCCCCACGCCGTCCATCGCCTCGACGGCGTTGTCGATCAGGTTGGTCCAGACCTGGTTCAGCTCGCCGGCGTAGCCCTCGATCCGCGGGACGTCGGCGCCGTAGTCGCGCACGACGGTGACCCGATCGCGCAGCTTCTGCCCGAGCATCGCCAAGGTGCTCTCAAGGCCTTCCGTGACATCGACCTGCTGAATCGATGCCCGGTCCATCTGCGAGTAGGACTTGACTGCGGCGACCAGCTCGAAGATGCGCCGGGTCGACTGCTTTACCTCCGACAGCAGCGTGGCGACGGAGGACACGCTTGCCACCCACTCCAGGCCCGGCTGCAGGGCCGACCCCTCCAACACGGTCGCCGCCCGCTCACACCAGGCGAGATCGGCCCCGGCGGCGGCCAGCGCCGGCGCGATGATCCACTCCCGCACTACGCCGTGGTCGATGAGCCACGACGACACAGCGTCTTCCTCGTCGGCGAGGGTGAGCGGATCTGTGACCGCGGCCTCAGGCCCGATCTCCCGCCGCAGCTCGTCCAGCGCGATGAACTGCCCCGCCGAGATTTCGTTGTGAGCGAGCCGGCCCAGGGACGAAAGCAGCGTCTGACATTCGGCCTCCAGCGCGTCGACGGCCCGAGTGGCGGCAGCCGCCGGGTTGTTCAGCTCGTGCGCGAGACCCGCCGCAAGCGCACCGAGTGTGACAAGAGCTTCGCGCTGCCGCGCAGTCGACTCGATCGAGCGCGCGGTGTGATAGAGCCCCTCGATCAGGTGCCCGGCGAACGGGAACCAGGCGCTGGACCGCTCACGCAACACCGCGGCCGGCACCCGCAACACCCGCCCCTCGGTCGCTCCCCGACCGGTCGCCAGATAGACGCCCTGCTCGTCCCATGCACGGAATCCGCCGGCCCAACGGCCGGGCGCATCCATCCGCGCCACCACGGTGTCCTCACGGCCGACGTGGCGCACCAGGTCGACAGCACCGTCCAGGAGCACCCACCAGAAGTCGGCGAGCTCGCCCTCTCGAAACAGAACGACCCCAGGCTCGACGCGCACCTCGCTACCGCCCTCGACCAGCTCCGCCAGCTGATCGTCGCGGAGACCGTCGAACAAGCCCAGCGATCGCAGCTCGTCGACGCGCATCAGATCCGGGCCAGGTCCCGGCGCACGAGGATCATCTGCGTCATCCGCTGGTCGGCGCAGGTGAACGCCGTCCGGTCGTCGCGCAGGCACAGCCTGGCCAGCACGGCCAGCGCCTCGCTCCGACGTCGTGCGCACGAGGCGGTCGCCGGCGCCGTAGCACCGTGCAGGTCACGGCTCAGTGCCGCAGCGACCATACGCTCGCCGTCAACCGTCAGGATGGTCGGTTCACTCATCAGATCAACCTTCCGAACAGCCTCGCTGCCTGCCCGGACAACAGGCTGGCGGAGCCAGAGAGCCAGCAGCCGCAAAAGCATAACGGCCCCGTCGATGACCTGGCGCATCTGATTCGTCGCGGCCCGAGATGTCGATGCGCATCGTGTCGACGAATGCGAGTACATCGTGGCCATCGCCGTGACCACGTCCTGCATCGTCCTGGTCGCCGCTCCGACGCTGGCGTTGTCGAATGTGATGATCCTCCGCGCCGTCGCGAGCGCGTCGATGGGAGCCGGGTCTCAGTTGTCGAGGTTCCCGCGGAAGTGCTGGAGCAGGACCAGCGGCCGGTTGGGTGGCCAGTCTTGAGGTAGGCGTAGTCGATGCTGTCCGCTGACTGTGCGCGACGGCACGGTCCGCGGCTGTCCGTTTCATGATGGCGGTCGCGATTGCTACAGTCCGCGTAGCGGGAGGTGCCAGGTTGACCGACTCCGCCGGATGGCAGCTCCGACAGATGTCGGCTGCTGCTGCTGTCGCTTCCGTCCGGCCCGGCGAACGTGTCTTCGTCGGGAGCGCCTGCGCGACGCCGCGGGCGCTTGTCGAGGCGCTGGAGCAACGGGCCGCTCGATGCGATGGCGTGACGCTCGTGCACTTCCTCACCGACCGGGTCGGGATCGGCGATCCGCCGCGGACGTACTTCCGGCACCGGGTCTTCTATGTGGGGCGCGACGTCCGTGACCTGCTGCCCTCCGGCCGGGTGGACTACGTGCCGGTGTCACTGGCGGACGTTCCGGCGATGTTCCGGCGCGGACTCCTGCCACTCGATGTCGCGCTCGTGCAGGTCGCCCCACCTGACCAGGACGGCATGTGCAGCCTGGGTGTTTCGGTGGACATCACGCTTGCCGCGGTGCAGTCCGCGCGGACTGTGATCGCGGAGGTGAACCCCCACCAACCGCGGGTCCAGGGCGGTGGGCGGATCCCGGTGGAGCGGATCGCTGCGTTTGTGCCCGTGCAGACACCGGTCGTGGAGTACCTGCACGACCCCGCCCCGGGCGTCGCCGAGCAGATCGCGCGCTACGTCGCCCGGCTCATCGACGATGGGTCGACCCTACAGGTCGGCCTTGGGCGGGTACCGAACCAGATGCTGCAGTTCCTGCGCAACCGGCGAGGCCTTGCGATCCACTCGGACGTGATCACTGAGCCGGTCGTTGACCTGGTCGAGGCTGGCGTGGTGACCGGCCCAGTGACTGCCAGCTGGGCCATGGGCACCCGGCGGCTCTATGACCTGCTGGACGACGACCCGCACTTCCGGCTGGAACCGATCGACCAGGTGTGCGATCCGGCGGTGATCGCCGGGCATGACCGCATGGTTTCGGTGACCCAGGCATTCGCCATCGACCTGAGCGGCCAGGTATGTACTGAGCGCCTGGACGGGTCACTTTACGGCGGCGTGTCGACCGGTCCCGAGTTCCACCGCGGTGCGCTGGCCTCCAGGCACGGCACGCCGGTGATCTGCCTGGCCACCCGCACGCCGGCCGGCAATCCAGCGATACGCCTCGCACTAGGTCCCGAGGAGCCAGTCTCGATTGAGCGCGCTGACGTGCGCTGGGTCGTGACTGAGTACGGCACCGCGTATCTGTTCGGGCTGTCGTTGGGCGAACGGGCCGTGGCCCTCATGGAGATCGCGCACCCTGACGACCGCGAGCCGCTGCTGCTCGCGGCGAAGGAGCACGGAATCGTGACCCGCCAACAGGCGCTGCGCAGTCGCAGCGCCTATCCCGTAGAGGAGGAGCGGGAGCTGGTACTCCGCGACGGGCGGCGCGCGCTCGTCCGGCCAACGCGCACCAGTGACCGCGCCGCGATGCAGGACCTATTCCACCGGCTAACCGAGGAGGACGTGTACACCCGGTTCTTCCAAAAGCTCAGCTCGCTGACCGACACCACCGCGGAGTACCTGTGCAGCGTGGACTACTCGAGCGAGATGGCCTTCGCCGCCGTCGTCGGACCGCCCGAGCGTGAGCGGATCGTCGCCACAAGCTGCTACTACCGCAACCCGGCTAACGCGCTCGGTGAGGTGGCCTACATGGTTGACCCGGCCTGGCAAGGGCTCGGCCTCGCGACGCTGCTGCACGCCCGGATCCAGGAATATGCCGCCGGTCACGGTGTGCGCGGCTTCACCGCCGACGTGCTGCCGGAGAACCACGCGATGCTGCGAGTGCTCCAGCGAGGCGACCACGAGACGCGCGTGGTGCGCCGTGGCGGGGTATTGGACGTGCAGATGATCTTTCGCCGCGCGCCGGCGGAGGTCGACGCGTGACGACGCCTTGGGATAGCGGCTCCTCGCCGCTGTTCCATGGGGTCGCGGCCGAGGCGCTGGACGAGCTCGCCAGGTACGCGGCTGCCCGGCATTACGAGGCGGGCGAGGCGGTGTGTCGGGCAGGCGACCCCGGCATGAGCCTGTACCTGGTGGAGAGGGGGCTGCTCCACGTGCTGCGGCCGGCCGACAGCGCGCTGCTGGCCCGGCAGCGGCCGGGCGACGTCCTGGGTGAGGCCGCTTCGCTAACCGGCGAACCGCGGTCTGCGACGGTGCTCGCCCGCATGCCGAGTGATGTCGTCGAGCTGCCCCGCGACGCCTTCTTGGCGGTGGCCGAGCGGCACCCGGCGCTGCTCGCGAACCTCGCCCGGCTGGTCAGCCAACGGTTGGTCGCGCGCACGTCGGACCGCGGCCCGGCCGATCGCCGCGACATTGCCGCAGTGATCCTCGAGGCGAAACCCATCCAGGCGTCCGACGTCCTGGCGGCTACTCAGGCGGCCAGCCTGGGCGCCGTCCGCGGGCTCGACCTGACCACTTCGTCGGCGTCGGGTGACCAGGCACTCGCGTGGCTGGAAGAGGCCGCCGGCCAACCCGGGACCACACTGCTGCTGGTCCGACCCGACACGACAGACCTGGGCGTCCTGCTCGACTACGCCGACCGCGTGGTCGCGCTAACCGATCCTTCAGTAGCGGCGCGGCTCGCAAACGCGCTCCCACTGCCGCCCGGCCGCCTGGAGCACATCCCGCCGAACCCAGCGCGGCTGGGCTGGCTCGGTCGATACCTGGCGCGCGCTCGGCTCGGGCTCGCACTCGGCGCCGGCGGTGTCAAGGGCTTCGCCCACATCGGTGCGCTCCGGGTGCTCGAGCAAGCCGGCTACCAGCTGGATCACATCGCCGGCAGCAGCATGGGTGCCTGGGTGGGGGCCTGGCTGGCGACCGGACGAACGGTAGAGCAAGTTGAGCAGATCCTCCGGCGGTGGTTCGACGAGGACGCGGTGCGGGCGATATACCGCGAGGGCGCGGTAGCCGGTGAACGCCGCGGCGCGGCCCAGCTCGACCGCTTGGCACGGGAGACCACCGGTGAGCCGACGTTCCAAGACCTTGCCATTCCCCTCGTCGTGTTGACCGCGGACCTGGCTGGAAGGCGGGCGGTGCCGATCAGCACCGGTCCGTTGGCAGAGGCCCTCGTCGCCGCGATGACCGTACCGGGTCTGTACCCCCCTGTCCGCCGCGGTGAGCAGCGTTTGGTAGACGCCATAGTGCTCGCCCCAGTTCCGTCCCAAGGTCTCGACCAACAGGCCGTCGACGTCACCGTGGCAGTCAACCTGCTCGGACGCGAGATGCTGCCGGAGTGGCCCGGGGCGCCAGGGATCCCGGCGCGTAGCCGCTCGGACCGAGACGTGGTCGTGGAGTCGCTCGAACTCGCATCGCTCAGCGCGGCCGAGCAGCAGACCGCGCTGGCCGACGTGCCCGTCACACCGGTGTTCGGGCCAGGCACGTGGCGCGACATCCATCTGGCCGACGAATACCTCAGTGCCGGCGAGACAGCAATGGCTGCAGCATTGCCGTCGCTGCGCGCACTCGCGACCCCGGCCTAACTGCGGCGTTGGATTCAGCACACGCTTGGCACGTCGGCGGCATCTCCCACCGATGGATGATCGACGACCACACCGGCTGGCGCGCCAACCACTCGCAGGTCCACACGACCGCGACCACGTAATCATCGTCTGGCCCGCCGGCTGACTACCCAGGCGCTCGGCCAGCGCCCACAGCGCACCGAAGTCGGCCCGGGACAACCGCAGGTTCTCGCCCGGCACCTTCGCCATGGCCTCAGCGGAGACCTCCACGTCTCCCAGGATGACACCGACCACGGACAAACACCGGTAGCTCAAAGCTGCCAGGCGGGGCCGTTGTCGATCTCCACGTCCGGCGGCAGCGGCACCGACCCGACCGGCCACGTCCCGACATACCAGCCCGGGCAACCCGGCACCGGCTGCGGCCACTGCGAACGATCCTCTGGCAGTTGAATGCGGCGCAGCCGCTACGCGGTGATCCACTGCGGCTTGGTCAGCTGGTCAGCCGCGCCGCTCGAGTCGTTCGGCGAGCACCCCGCCGTACGCGCCGAAGAGTATCGACGGAACCGGCCGATCGTCGCCACGCCCGCCCGCGTCACGGAGCGCGTTTTCGTCGACGATGTAGAGGGCCAGCCCGACGTTGTACCCCCGCCCTCGCCCGGCGTTCGAGATCGCGCCGCGCTTTCCGCGCAGGTGTGCCGAAGACGGTTGACCGACCGCTACATTTCGTCGCGTGATGGACCGGTGAGGCTGTGGCTGCTCGGCGTCCGGGGCTCGACGCCGGCCCCCGGGCCGGATTTCGTCCGCTACGGTGGGCATACAGCATGCGTCGCGATCGCGGCCGACGGCCAGGATGTGCCGACCGTCGTGCTCGATGCGGGGACCGGGCTGCGCTCGCTCACGGCGCTACTCCCGGGACCGGCCTATCGGGGCGCGATCCTGCTCAGCCACCTGCACTGGGACCACGTCCAGGGCATCCCGTTCTTCCTTGCCGGCGATCACTACCAGAGCCTCGTCGATCTTTACCTGCCGGCGCAGGGCGGCCTGAGCGGTCGCGACCTGCTGGCCAAGATGTTGTCGCCGCCCTGCTTCCCGATCGCTCCCGAAGGGCTGCGCGGCACGTGGACGTTCAACGCCGTGCCGCCTGGGCGCATCGACATTAGCGGCTTCGCAGTGACGGCTGTCGAGGTCGCTCACAAGGGCGGGCGGACGTACGGGTTCCGCGTCGAGGACCTCTCCGGCTCGCTTGCCTACCTCCCCGATCACGCCCCGGTGCAGGGCTGCAGCGACGAGGTGCGCGCCATGATCCGCGGGGTAAACGTGCTGCTGCACGACGCCCAGTTCCTGGAGAGCGAACGCGCGATGGCAGACCTGTTCGGCCACGCGACCGTGGACGAGGCGATCAGCCTGGCCACCGAGGCGAAGGTCGGCACGCTAGTGCTGTTCCATCACGCGCCGGCGCGCACGGATGCGCAGCTCGACGCGCTGGCCTGCGAGCTGGCGGCCCCGATGCCGGTGGTCCTCGCCGCGGAGGGCGAGAGCATCGACATTCCGGGCTGATTTCGATCGCCGACAATCCATCACATATGGGTCCTCCCCTTGACAGCACTGCTGCGCCGCGTGAAGGATCGAACACAGACGGCTTTGGCGGGGAGGGTGTCGTCATGGCCAGATTAGCTGCGATTGTCCGTACCCATTTGTTGCGGATCGTGTTCGCCTGCGCCGTGCTTATCGGCGCGGCGATCGCCGCCACGATCCCGGCGGGTGGCACAGCGGCGTCGGCGCCGGCCGGCATCTCGGCCGCCGCCTCGACTGACAACTCGACCCTCGGCGGCCGAGGCGTCCCGGCAGTGCTCGTGGCGGCGGGGAGCCGAGTTCACCCTGACGGTGACCCTGACGCCTGCCGGCGCCACGTTCAACACCGACACGAACCTCAGCCTGACGGCATCGCTCGCGTCCCGCGCACACCCAGGCGGCAGCCTCAGCCGGGCGTCGATCGTCATGCCGGGCGGCGTCAATTCGGCGCAGTTCAGGGTCTCGTACTCGGCCGTCGACAACGGCGTGCAGGTGAAGGTCTCCGTCGCCAAGGCGACTCGCAAGATCAGCCTGGTGACTCCAGGAAAGACGGCGCCGTTCGACGTGCTCAAGACGGTCGAGATCTTCCCGCGCAACGACCCGTCGCTCAGGGTCGGCCGCGGCGTCGGAAATGCCGACTGCACGCAGGACACCACTGAACCCGAGTGCGGCGTGCTCGTCCTGCGCAACGGGTTCTCGTCGCAGCAGGGCGCTCTCTCGCTCGGCGCGTGCACGTTCGATCTCGGCTGTACGGCCGGCAGCCAGGTCGTGCAGTTCATCGCCGACCTGGGCACCGACTACAGCCCGCGGAACCCGGCCACCCTGATCATCCGCTGCGCGAAGCAGCTCTGCCGCGGCAAGGGTGTCAACAGCTACACGCTGAAGGTGAGCTTCTCGGCGACCGGGCCGCTGACCCTCGTGTCGGCACCGTGCACGACCAAGGGCGTGGCGCTCGACGCCAGGGGCAACACGTTTTGCACCGACTACGTGCAGAGCCACCGCAACGCGGGAGATCTCCTGCTGTACCTGCTGTTCGTCCACGACATGCGGGGGAGCACCTGATCATCGCTGGGATGCCAACTGCGGCGTGGCAACCACGCCCAGGGCATCGAGGATCTGGTTGCTTTCGCGCGACAGGCGCGCTGCCGCCGGCTGACCATGCCGCTCCGCGAGTCGTGCGAGCCCGAGAAGGTTGAGCGCGTACTCGTGCCGGCCGTCGCCGCCGTCCGGGCAGCGCAGGCCCTCCTCGAACGCGGCGCGGGCGTCGTCGTCGCGTCCAGCAGCAAGCAGCGCGCGACCGCGCACCCTGTGCACGGCCGCGAGCAGCGACTCGGCGTGCAGCTCCTGGGCGCTTGCCACCGCCTCGTTCGCGACCGAGATCGCACGGTCCACGTCGCCCGCGTCGGTAAGGCAGTCCGCTAGGGCCGTCTCGAGGCCGATGAGCTCGAGCGGCAGTCCCAGTTCGCTGAGGCCCGCTCGTGCAGCGTCGAACCGGGCGAGTGCCTCGTGGATGCGGCCCGAGCCCGCCAGCATCCGCCCTGTCTCGCGAGCCACGAGGGCCACGAGCTCGTGGTCATCGGCGGCTTGGGCGGCGCGCAGCGCGGCGGCGAGCAGCGGCTCCGCCTCCGTGAACCGCCGCTGCCGGATAAGCAGGTCGGCCCGGTTGTACTGCGCGTTCGCCTCGTTGGCGGTGTCGCCGACGCGTCGGAAGATGTCCGCGGCGCGGTCGAGCCGGGCCGCCGAGCGGTCCCATTGACCGTCTTGCATCGCGCTGATTGCGAGGTTGTTCAGGCAGTGCGCCTGCATGCGCAGGTCGCCGACCCGCTCGTAGATGGCCAGAGCGAGCTCGCCATACGGCTCGTCCTCGGCGACGCCGGCCTGGCTGCACGCCAGGTGCCGAGTGTTGTATGCGAACGCCAGCGCCTCCTGGTCGCCGGAGGCGCGTGCCTCGTGGACGCCGACCTCGCTCCACCGCAGCGCCGCGCGGCGGTCGCCCTGCAGGTACTTGCCGAACGCGTAGCGCGTCGCCAGGCGCGAGCGAGCGGCGTCGGCATCCGGTCCGGCAGCGCCGGCCAGCACGCCACGCGCGTGGCTGAGCAGCCGCAGCGACGTGACGAACGCGCCCAGGCGCTGGTGCAGCCCCGCTTCCTTGAGCATCAGCGCAGCGAGACCGACCGGGTTCCCACGCCGGTACGGGCGTGCCCGCCGATAGGCGACGACAGCATCCCGCGAGAACCCCGCGATGTCGCGGACGTCTCCCAGCGCCTCGTGCACCGCGCCGACCTCGTCAGGCGGAGCACCGGACGCACCCCCGGACTCGATCGCCCGCTCGAGGAACCCGATCGCGGCGGTGTACGCGTACTGGCCCTGCGCGCGTCGCCCCGCCATCCGGGAGTACCTCCAGGCCCGTTCTACATCGCCCGCGTGGAAGAAGTGCATCGACAGCCGCTCGCAAACCTCGTCGAGGTCCGGCGCAGTCGACTCGATGACGCGCCCCGCGTAGTCGTGCATGCGCCGCCGCAGGCGATAGGGGAGCCCGGCGTAGGCCGCGTCGCGAATCAGGGCGTGGCGGAACCGCCACATGCCGGCGCCGTCCGGGTGGACGAACTCGCCGAGCCGGCGCAGGTCCGCGTCGACCGGGCTTGCGCTCGTGGCGAGCATGTCGCGCAGCAGCGCCTCGGCGAAGCGCACGCCGAGCACGGCCGCGCAGCGCAGCACCGTGCGGTCGCTCGGGTCGAGGCGGTCCACCTCGGCGGTGAGGACGGCCTCGACCGAGTCGGGGAGGTCCGCCTCGCTCCCCGATCGCAGGGCAGCTGTCACCAGGGCGCGCAGAAACAGAGGATTGCCGCCGGCCTTGGCCGCAATCGCGTTCATCGCGTGGGCGCTCAGCGGTGCGGCGTGAGTCGCCGCGTCCAGCAAGCTCAGCGCGGCAGCCGCGTCGATGGGCGCCAGGGGGAGCCGGTGGTAGTGGGCGACGCTTCCCGCGGGCACGAAGCCGGTCGGCATGTCGCGCCGGGTCGCGAGCACGACCCACGGCTTGTCGTCCAGGCCGGCTTCGACGGCGCCCAGCAGGTCGGCAGACGTGTCGTCCATCAGTTGGGTGTTCTCGAAAACGAGCAGCGTGGGCGTCGGCAGCACCACTTGCAGGAACTCGACCAGCACGTCGGCGATCCGCGAATGGCGAAACCGATCGTCGAGCTCGGTGGTCTCGCTCGTCGCGCCGACGTCGACGTCGAGGACGGTCCCGAGCAGCGGCAGCCACGGCAGCAGGTGCGGCGCGTTCCCCGTGACGCGATCCCTGAGCCGCTGCGCGGTCGCCTCGCCGCTGGTCGCAGCGCCGACGCCGAGCAGCCCGCGCAGCAGCGTGCGGAACGGGATGTACGGCGTCTTCGAGTCGTACGAGCCGCTCGGCCCGCTGACCACCACCATGTCGGCCGCGTCGTGCACGACCTCCTGCACAAGCCGGGACTTGCCCATACCGGGCTCGCCGATCACGTCGACGAGTGACCCCTGCCCGACCCTCGCGGCGTCGAGCGCTCGGCGCAGTGTGGCCATCTCGGCATTGCGTCCGACAAAGGTGTCGTCGGCAAGGGCAGCCTCTGCAATTTCACCCGCCGGTGGCCCGACCGACACGGCGTGGATCGGTTGCGCCTTGCCCTTCACCATGAACGGCTCGACGTCGCGGGTCACGAACACGGTGCGCGAGCGCGACATCACCTCATGGGTGGCTAGCACCTCGCCGGTCTCAGCATGGGCCATGACCCGTGCTGCCGTGTTGATCGCGTCGCCCTTGATCGAGTACGTCCTGCGGAACGCGGGGCCGAAGTCGCCGGCGAACACGCGTCCGCGGTTGACTCCAGCGCGCAATGGCAGCCGCCCGGCGCGTTCGACGGCCAGTTGCACCGCACGCAGCAGCCGGTCGTCGTCGCCGCCGCTGCTGCGCGGCGCGCCCGCGGCGAGCATGATCTTGCCGCCGTCGCGGTTGATGTCGCTCTCGAGGAAGGACACGTCGTGCGCGGCGCAGGCCTCCTGGATGTTGCGCAGGCACTCGTCGAGTGACTCGACGGCCGCAGACGGGCCGCCGTCGGACATCACCGCGTCGGTCTGGGAGAACTCGATGAACGCCACCGCGACCTGGCGGTGTTCGGACTCGCCCGCGGCCGCCAGCAGGTGGGCACGCACCGGCGGTGGCAGTAGTTGGCTGACGTCGACCGCTTGATCCGCGCCATCGGGCACGGCGAGGTCGGGCAGCACCGGCGCCGACCGCAGCACCCGGCCGCCATGCACGGGCATGCCGATGGAGGCTGGGAGCAGCAGCGCCGCGGTTGCGTCGCTGACTACGATCTGGCCAGCGGTGGTGAGCGATTCCATCTCGGCGGTGACGCTCGCGCTTGGCCCGCTGACGATCAGCTCGCGGTGGATCATTCGGGTCGCCGACCAGGAAGAAATCGAACCGGCCGCTGTGGATGCCGACCGACATCCGCAGCGTGACCCCACCCGCCGAGACGCGAGTGCGCCCGACGCTGCGCAGCACCGTGCGCATCCGGTGGGCCGCGCGTGCTGCATGCGCGGCATGGTGGGGCCCGCGGAACAGCAGGAGGATCGCATCCCCGCCCCACTTGATCAGGTCGGCGCCGTCCGGGCGGGCAGCATCGAAGAGCGCGGCGAACGTGCCGTTCAGGATGTCGCTCATCTCCTCGGCGCCGACCTTTCCCTTGCGGGAGAGCCGTTCGGTGAGCGCGGTGAATCCGGAGATGTCTGCCAGGGCCATCGAGCCCTCGAGCGTGAGGTGCTGGCGATCGGGGTGCTCGGACAGCCACTCCGTCACCAACTGGGGGACGTAGGCCTGCAGCGGGCGCGCCGCCCGATCCGCCTCGCCGACGACGCGGGTCACTGGCTCGTCGCCGCCAGCCGCTCGTCGGCGAGATCCTCGGCGGCCCGAGCGCTGATCCGGTTGCCGGTCACCGCGGCCAGGTAGTCGGCCCGCGCCAGCGCGACCGTGTGCAACATCTCGGTGGCGGTCACCGTCGCGGTACGCGGCACGTCGCGCAGCAGGGCGATCTCGCCCAAGCAGTCGCCCCGCTGCAGGTAGCGCACCGACCTCGCACCCACGGTGACGTGCGCACGTCCGTCGACGATGACATGGAAGCGATCACCGTGGTCGCCTTCGCGCATGACCGCCTTGCCGGGCTGGTACTCGTGGCGTTCCAGCACCGTGGCCAGCTGGTCGACGGTCGCCACCGGCAACGGGGCGAACATCGGCAGGCCGCGCAGCAACGCGATCTCGGGCCCCGGCACCGGGGTAGTCCGGTCGATCTGCGCGAAGCGCGGCACGTACGCCATCGCGAGAACCGCCAGCGTGCCTCCGATCGCGACCAACGCACCGCGTGGGCCCAGCCAGTGCGAGATCGCCGGCGCTGCCACCGAGCCGGCGCTCACGCCGGCGAATACCACCAGCTCGAACGCGCCCATCGCCGGCGCTGCCTTCCGGTTGCCGAGCAGGCGCGGTAGCAAGGTGAACAGGCCCGCGTCCTCGACCGCGTTGCCGGCTCCGACGACAACCAGCGCCAGGTAGGCAGCGGCCGGGTTCGAGATCACGCCGAGCGCCACGAGTGGGAGACCCCACAGCGCCACGCCCAACACGAAGCACCGCCCCAGACGGGTCAGGTGCGCCAGCCTGGCAGCGAGTGCGCCACCGATGAGCCCGCCGGCGCCGATCGCGGCGTTCAGCCAGCCTACGGCGCCGCGCCCCAGGGACAGCACGTCCAGCGCGACGACGACGAGGAGGACCAGCAGGGCTCCGCGCACGAACGTCTGCGCGAAGCCGAGCACGACGTATCCCGCCGGCCGGGCGATCCGGACAAGGGATGCCGCGCCCTCGGCGGCGTCGCGCAGCGGCCCTCGCGATGTCAGCTTGCGGGCATCCTGTGCCTGCGCCGGAACCCGCAGTCGCCACAGCGCGAGGAACGCGCCCCCGAGGAACGCGGCGGCGACGGCGAGTGCGGTGCCCGCGCTGGCGACGGCGAGCACCACCCCGGCGAGGGCCGGCCCCACGAGTGCGGCAGTGTTCTCCGACATCGTCGCGGCGACGTTCGCCGCGGTCAGCTCCGCGGGTGTACGCGCGAGCCACGGCAACACGGTGGCCTGGGCCGGCCGGAACGTCGCGGTCATCGACGCGGAAATCGACGCGAGCGTGAGGACGACCGCGGGCGATGCGTGAAGCGCGGCCGCGGCACCGGCCAGCGCGATGAGCGCCGCCCGCACCCCTGTCGTGGCGCGCAGCATCCGGTCCACAGCCACCCGGTCGGTCAGGCCCAGCAACGCGGGCGTGACGATGGCCCCTGGCGCCGCCCGGGCGACGCCGTAGATCGCGACGAGCGTCGCGCCGCCCTCGTCGAAGGCATAGACGAACAGCGGCGATCGTGGACGCGAATTCGCCGACCAAGCACAGGCCCCAGCCCAGCTCCAGCCGTCGCACGTCCGGGAGCCGCAGCACGTCGCGCAGTGCGCCCCACTGCTCGGCTCCCGCGCTGGAATGGCCCGCGCGTCGCAGCCGCTTCGTGGCGTCCGCCCACCCGGTCACGGCCGTGCCTCCTCTGCAGCGCCACCCCGACCAGGACCTCATCTCGCAGTCTCCCTGCCGTCGAGGATCGCACCTGCGTTGCAACGACACCAGGCGTCACTCGGTGTCGCGAACCGCTCATGACGCTGTTCCACGCATGACCCGCTCAACGAACTCGCGCAGGCCATCCCGGTCGTCGAAGCGCGCCGGGCGGGCAGCCGCGTCCCGCCACCCCGGTCCGCCGAGGAGGCATGACGCCATCCCCTGCGCCTGCCAGCCCGCGACATTTCGTCCCCTGTCGGTTTCGGTTCGCCCTCGAGCGTGCTGGGACGAGCAGGGAAGTGCTCATCGCTGCCTGAAAGCTCATCTCCTCGGCGCCAACCTCTCCCTCGCGCAAAGCGCTCGATCAGCTTGGTGAGCCGGAGATGTCCGAAAAAGGCCGTCGAGCCGTCGTCCATTGGATGCTGCTGTATCAACCCCGCAATGAGCCCAGAGGAAGCGGTCACGTGGCGATCTCTGGCTTGACCGACAAGTAGCGAAGCAGACGGCCCCAACGCCCGGTGAGGCGCAAACGTCGCGCCAATCTCGCCGACGGATCGTCAACGGCTATACACTCCGCCGATGGCGCTCGGGATGCGCAAGGACACCAAGATCGCGCTGATCAAGAAGGTTCCGCTGTTCGCCCCGCTCACGAAGGCACAGCTCGCGCAGGTCGCGTCGATTGCGGACGAGGTCGGCCTACCGGAGGGGAGGGAGCTCACGCGCCAGGGCGAGCGCGGCCGGGAGTTCTTCGTCCTCGTCGACGGTGAGGCGGAGGTCCGGCGCAACGGTAGGAAGGTCGCGACCATCCGGCCCGGCGACTTCTTCGGTGAGATCGCGCTGGTCTCCGATCGGCCTCGCACCGCGACCGTCACCGCGACCAATCCGGTGCGGGTACTCGTGATCAGGGACGCGGATTTCCGCTCGGTGCTCCTGCGCATGCCGAAGCTTGCGCTGAAGGTGATGGAGGCTGTCGCCGAGCGTCTGCCACCGGACGCAACCTAGTCGCAACGTGCTCGACGACTGTCCACTGTGGACGGTCTATGGGTCTGTTCACGAACTCGGGTCGGTTGCTGCAATCCCAGGCAGCAATGCCAACCGATGGTCACGTTCCGGCCCGTCTCGCGCGAGAACTCCGATCCGGCCTGGAACGGAGCCGCGCAGGCGAGGCAGCAGCTCGCCCGGTCCGGGTTCTCCTCGCCGCAGTCGCGGCAGATGCGCATGAGCTGGGAGTGTTATGTCCTTGTGCCGCAAGCTGAGGATCGTGGGATCTCCGGGAAGCCGGACCGCCCGTACCGCACGCGTCCCGTCTAGTCCACAACGCCGGGCCAGGCCGGCGGACATCGCTCGCGGCGCGACGAGCTAGAGCAGGTGTTGCTCGCGTTCGGCAATCGCGGCGCGCAGACGCTCTGCGAAGTCGGGCGACTCTTGCGCGATCATTCGCAACTGGTGCGTCGTCAACCTGATCGCCTTCATCGGCGACGTGGTCACCACGCTTGCGGTCCGTCGCCGGTCGGACGCCATGACACCGACCTCGCCAAAGAAATCCCCCGCGCCTAGGGTCCCGAGCGTCCTTTGGCCGCGCCTAACCTCCGCGCTTCCCTCCTCAATCACGTAAAAATCCCATGCCAGGGCGGCGTCACGCACCAGCTCCTTGCCTTCGGGAACGTCGACCTCGACCGCGTACTGCGCGATCATCTCAAGTTGGTCCAGTGACAGGCCGTCGAACACCTGCAGTCCGTCAAGCTTCGCGACGTCCATGCGCGATCTCCTCCGCCCAGATCCAGAGATAGTCTCACCGCGCCCCGAACTCGAAAAGGCCCGTCTCGCGCCGGCCCGGTGATCGGCGTCTCTGTTCTCGTCAGCGGCCCTCAGGCAACTATCCGCAGATCGGTAGAAGAGGCCGTGTGAGCGCACAACTCGGGCCTGCACATATCAGCTGCGCCTCAAGTCAGCTGCGCCTCGAGCCGCCGGGCCAGACGACACGGAGGAGCCGATGTTGTCGCCGTTGGCGGCCTCAACGACGATGCCGATGACGATCAGGCGGACGAGATGACGAGCGCGGTCTGACCGCATCACGTGACTTCCCGGTGCTGGCCCACAATTTGGCCCGCCATACTGGCAGTGTGGTCGACTCCGGACCCTGACGGGCGGGCGAAGAGGCCCGGCAAGCTCGTGGACTTCCGGCGGTGCTGAACCTTCTCCTGGACGTGGCGCGACACGGCCGGCGGGCGGCGACCTAGCACTTGACCGCTTGCGATCGACATACTCGATCACGTGCCGTGGCCGGCGAACGAACATGCCGAACTACTCACAGCCGCCAGTACCGCGATCACAGTGATCAGCGAGCTGCGCGAGCGATTAGTCCGCGGCGACGTTCACCACGTGCAGCACGACGATATGGCGGACCGCGCTCGCGCGTTCGGGGATCACCTGCGCTCGAGCGTTCGGCTGGCACAGGATGATTCGTATCCGTCGTCGTTCGCGTTGCTGCGCGTCGCGCTCGAGCATCAGCTTCTCGACACGCTCATCTTCCGTGGTCGCCGCTACGTTCGGATCTTCGCCGACGTCACCCAACAACGATGGGAAGAACTAAGGGCGGAACGCGCGTCCTGCGTGGAGTGGGCGGAGGGCATCGTCGACTGGTACCGGACCAAGCGGGGGCAGGTGACGGTGGCCTACAGAGGCATGTTCAGCGAGCCCGACGTCAACGGCGTCAGGACCGAGATCAGCGTCTACTACTTCCTGCGGACTCAATTCGATCCGCTGGCGCCACGGCGGGCCCGGAACCTCGGAAGTCGGGCGCGGGTTTCCGCTCATCACGGAGGAGGAGCAGACACAGCAGGCCGAGCAGAATCGGTCGCTCTACGAGCTGTACCTGACGTGGCCCCGGATCAAACGGAACCTTCTCAGCAACATGTTCGAGACGAAGGACTCGCTCGCGCAGATAGACGTTCACTACCGGTTCCTGTCCGCCCACGTCCATCCGCTCGCGGAGCGGAGCAGTGACACGTACGGCCGGAACCGATCGTGGCCGAGCTACGACCACTACGCATCCGAGCTCGTTCTGCTCTACACGATCACGCCAGCGGCGCGAGAGATACGCAGCTTCATCGCCATGTGCGCGATGGAGCCACAGGTCCACCTCGATGGCGAGAGCGACCTTATCGACCTGTGCGCTCGGCTCGACGCCGTATCGGCTCACCTGTGGTTCCCCGGCCAGCCACCCCACGCCTATGACCTATACGAGGCCGACAACCGGCGGGCTTTCGCCGCTCACCTCCGGAAGTCCGCCGACAACATCCCGACAGCGCCGTACTACAGCGATCCTTTGCGGCGCTTGGTCGCGTTGCATCGCAACACCCGCGAGTTGATGACCGGCCCCGCCTACCTGTCTCCGTGGCCGAGAGACGACGCCACATATCGCTGAGACGTGCCAGCGCAGTGCCTGGTCAACCGGCAGTTCACCGTCACCGCGCCGGACCGGCTCCGGACGGCGGACATTACCGAGCACCTACGGCCGTAGGAAAGGTATACGCGGCGGCCGTGCTGGACGCTTTCAGCGCCGGGTGCTCGATCTGCCCATCATCGACCACCGCGCCGAGCTGGTCGTTCGTGCGCTGAGTTGGCCACCTCGCGCCGCGGTGCCAAGGTGGATGGCTGCATCCATCACAGCGATAGTGCAGGACACCCCCTCGGCCTTCGGGCAACGGCTGCTAGCGTCGGACTGCTCGGCTCCATGGGCAGCGTCTTGTATGCCTCGACAACGGGGTCCCGGAGGCTTTGTTCGTAACCCTGCAGACCGAGCTGCTCGACCGGCGGCACTGGTACACCGGCGCCGAGCTGGCGAATGCGATCTTCGAATATGTCGAGTGCTGCTACAACCGGCACCCGCAATCATTCCACTCTGAACTACCTGACACCGATCGACTTCGATCACTGCCACAACGAGCACCACAGTGTTCTCAGTCGATGAAGATGGGCATTTCAGGGGTGAGTTGTTGGGCCATCGCGCTCAGGGCTCGGACGGTGTGGAGGTCGGCGTAGACATCGTCAGCCGTGATGGGGGAGATCTCGTCGTATTCGATCTGGTTGCGGGTGCGCCGGAGTCGGCCGAACGGGCGGAAGGCGTCACGTGGCGGTGGTTTGGTGAACTGCGCGGCGATGGCTTCCTGGATCGCGTAGTGCCCGCCGCTGCTGGTGGCTCGCAGACCTTGGGCTTGCAGGATGGCGGCGAGGCTCTTGCGTGCGGCATCGTAGAGCAGGGTGTATGCGCCGTCCGGATCTTCCTCGGCGAGGGTATGGGCGCTATCGAGGTGTTTCGCGGCCGCGTCGAGGAAGGTGGTCGCTGCCTGGCGGGAGGCGGAGACCCTCTGGAGGCTGCCAGCCGCGAGCAGCCGCTTGATCGTCTGGATGCCGGTCGGCCAGCTGCTCATGTGATCTTGCTGAGGTCGAGTTCCACTAGGGGGCCGGCTTTTGCCGTCCGGGTAAAGGCATCGCGGGCTTGGCGCCACGCGGTTCGGCTGCGGAAGATGACCTGGGCATCTAGCCCGATGGTGTGCATGGCGTCCACCACGGCGTCTGTCAGCTCATCCCGGTCGGGTGAGCCAACGACGATGATGTCGATATCGTGCGGGAAGGTGCCGGCGTTCCCTTCGTATCGCGCGGCCCAGGAGCCGCCGATGAATGCCTGCTCGACGCCTGGTGCACCGCGCAAGGCACGTTCGGCCGCCGGCTTGGGCCCGTAGCCGAGGAGCAGGAGATCGGCCAGCGGGCGGGCGAGTGGGCTGTCGGTGGCGCGGAGTAGGCGGGTGCGTCCCACGCGGCGGTCGGCGAGGATGCCGGCCTTAACGAGGCGTTCTACCTCGTCGTGCAGATTTCCGGCGTCGGCTCCGACCTCACGGGCAAGCTCGGCGATACTGGCTTCACGCCCAGGTTGCAGCAGCAACGCGGCGAGCAGCCGTGCCTGGGTCTCGCTGCGCAGGATGGGCGCCAGCACCGACAGGCGTCGTGTCATATGTACATGATACCAGGTACGGATGACATGATTGCGTAAGGTGCTCGCGTCAAGCGCAGCCCGGTGGTGTGCGCGGCCTACCCACGGTACGCGCACCTTGACCAAGCCGGGCCATCGGAGCGATTGTCCGTTCTGATTGGCCAACTGGAGACTGCGCGGGCTGTTCGGTGGGGGTGTCGACCGTGGCCTGGCTGTCCATGAGTTGTCCATGAACTCCTGCCTCAGGCGGCCATTGGTGCCAACGATGACAGCGTTCGGGCCAGCATTTGCCGCCAGTTACAGTTCAGCGCCTGTAAGTCGTCCGCCTTGTAATCGGGCGGTTCCCGGTTCGAATCCGGGCGCCGGCTCTGTCGAGCGCTTCCAGCCTCGACGACAGGCCACGCCACCAGATCGCCGAGGTGAGCGCCGGCGCGGCTCATCTGTCGCGCCGACGGTAGACGTCGGCGCGGTGGTCTAGCGCAACGACATGCACGATGCGCGCCGACTCATCGACGCGGTAGATGATCCGATAGTCGCCGCGCCTGGCAGAGTGGTGCCCGGCGAGTTCGGGGTGGAGCTCACGCCCTACTCGCAGCGGGTTGGCCGACAGCGAGCCATAGATGAACTCGACCGCGGCGGGCGCTACCTTCTCGGGCACTCGGGCGAGATCGCGACGTGCCGACGGGGTCCAGGCGACGGCATAGCGCTCGCCCGTCACTTCCGATGGGCCACAGCGAGGGCTTGTTCCTTGGTCAGTCGCTGCGACTGGCCCGCGTCGATCTGAGCGTCGGCCCTGCGGATGCGCTGCATGAGGTGCGCATCGGCCAGGACCTCCAGGGTTTCCTCAGCCCCTCCAGATCCTCGATACTGAGCACGACCGCGGCCGGCCGTCCGTGCTTGGTGATTATGACGCGACCACGTTCGCGCTTGAGGCGCTCCACCACCTCGGACAGGCGGTTCTTCACATCCGCCAGGGGCATATGCTCAGCCGCCGTCATAGCCATAACTATAGCCATGAATCGGGGCCTGACGGCGAGCCACCCGCGTCCGCCGTTCCCACCTCGGGCCGGCCCCTCGGGGTGCAGCGTGCGGTCAGTGGTGTGAGTCGTTGGCGGCTCACCACGCGACTCGCCGTCGCGGGAGCGTTGGACAAACTATGGTGCGCGCGCCACAATTGTGGCCATGACGACCGAATCTCTTCGCGCGGTCCGCGATCACCTCAGCGAGGTGGTCGATCGGGTCGAGCGCCAGCATGAGCGGGTCATAATCACCCGCAACGGCCGGGCGGCCGCAGTGGTGATCTAGCCCCGAGGACCTCGCCCAACTCGAGGAGACCATCGACGTGCTGAGCGACCCAGCTGCGTTAACGGACATCCGCGACGCCGACGCTGCCTACGCCCGCGGAGATGTCCTTCGCGGTGTCGACGCCGCCCGCGCGCTGGGTCGGACGCAGCCGGATCGGTATGAACTCTTCCTGACTCCACCGGCCCAACGCCCATAGAGGGCCGGCTGCCGGAGCCGGTGGCCGCCGCGCTGATCGACTTCCTCACGATCGCCCTGATCGCCAACCCACATCGGGTGGGAAAGCAACTGGGGAATGATCTTGCAGGTATTTGGTCCGCTCGACGTGGCACGTACCGGGTGCTGTACCGAATCAACGAGGAACGGCACGAAATCGTCGTCCTGCGTGTGGAGCACCGCCGGGACGTCTATCGGCCGCTGTAGTGCAGCGTCCCTG
This sequence comes from uncultured Actinomycetota bacterium, assembly GCA_963839175.1. Classification (GTDB taxonomy): domain Bacteria; phylum Actinomycetota; class Actinomycetes; order Mycobacteriales; family Jatrophihabitantaceae; genus CAWIUB01. The sequence continues at coordinate 128,194 of CAWIUB010000001.1, read as the reverse complement.
TGCCTGCGCCGCAGGCACAAGCTCGCGCCGGCCCGTGGACCGCAAGGACCGGCGCGAGCGCGCACCTTGTCAGGTGGCGGGGATAACGCGGATGGTCACATTGCAGGCTCCATCGCCAGGCTGCCTTCGTCGACGGCCTCGAGTTGGGGTGCCCGCGGCTGCGACTCGATCATCAGCGCCGCGAGCACCGCTCCGAGCACGGCCAGCGCGGCCAGGACGTAGAAGGCGATCTGGAAGCCGTGCGTCAGTGCGGCGCCGCCGAGGGCGGGAGCTCCGGGGTGGGCGTCGACGAAGCGGCTGGTGAAGGTCGTCGGCGACCGTGGTCGCGACGGCGACGCCGATCGCTCCGCCGATCTGCTGGGTGGTGTTGATCAGGCCGGAGGCGATGCCGGCGTCGGCCTGGCGGACGCCGGTCAGGCCGCCGATCGACATCGGCACGAACGCCAGCGCCAGCCCGATGCCCGCTGATCAGGAAGGCCGGGAAGCAGGTCGGTCGAAGTAGTGGCCGTGCACCGGCAGCCGCGCGAACAGCACGAGCGCCGCCGCCGACGAGCGCCAGCCCGGCGGGCAGCACCCGGCGGATCCCGAGCCGGGTGACCAGCGCCTGCGAGACGGCCGAGAAGCCGATGATCGTCAGCGTCAGCGCGATGTAGGCGACGCCGGTCTTGAGCGCCGAGTAGTGCAGCACCTGCTGCATGTACAGGGTGAGCAGGAAGAACTGCGAGAAGATCGCCGCGCCCATCAGCAGACCGCTGACGTTCGAGGCCGGCGAGCGTCCGCAGCCGGAAGATCCGCATCGGCAGCAGCGGCGCCTTCGAGCGGGCCTCGATCACGAGGAACGCGACGATCAGCGCGGCCGAGGCGGCCAGCAGGCCGATCGTCGCGGCCGTGGCCCAGCCGTGCTGGGTCGCGCGGGTCATCGCGTAGACGAGCAGCATCAGCCCGCCGGTGATCGAGGCGGCGCCGGCGAAGTCGAAGTGCCGATGGCCGAGGTCGGCGCGGCTCTCGCGCGAGCAGCAACGGGCTCAGCGGCGAGCACCAGGACGCCGGCGGGCACGTTGATGAAGAAGATCCACGACCAGCTGAGCGCGCTGGTCAGCGCGCCGCCGAGCAGCACGCCGGCCGCCCCGCCGCTGCCCGAGGCCGCGCCCCAGATCCCGAGCGCGAGGTTGCGCTCGCGGCCCTCGCGGAACGTCGTGGTCAGGATCGACAGCGCCGCGGGCGAGAGCAGCGCGGCGCCGAGGCCCTGCAGCGACCGGAAGGCGATCAGCGAGCCCTCCGACCAGGCCAGCCCGTCCAGCAGCGAGCTGACCGTGAACAGCAGCCAGTCCGGCCATGAACAGCCGGCGCCGGCCGAGCAGGTCGGCCAGCCGGCCGCCCAGCAGCAGCACGCCGCCGAAGAAGATCGCGTAGGCGGTGATCACCCACTGCAGGCTCTCCTGGCGAGAAGTTGCAGATCGGTCTTGATCGACGGCAGGGCCACGTTCACGATCGCGACGTCCAGCACGACCATGAACTGCGCCGCGACGATCACCGCCAGCGCCAGCCAGCGCCGGCGGTCGGACCCGGCGTCACCTCGCGGCGTGCCAGACTTCGTGCTCTCATCGTTGCTCCTCACCATCGTTGACTGATTCCACGATCTTCAGAGTCAACGCTGGGGTGGTACATTCATTCCGTGTCGAGCGTCACACTCGCCGAGGAACGCGTCGCCACGCCGTGCGCTACCGGACGAGCTGCTGGCGAAGAGCGGCTTCCTGATGGTGCGGCTGGGCATGGGGTTCAAGGCCCGCGCGCTCGCAGGAGTTCGAGGCGGCCGGCTTCAGCCAGTACCACTACAGCGTGCTGGCCGCTGCTCGACGAGCAGGCCGCGCGAGACGCAGGCGACGATCGCCGACGCGCTCGAGCTCGACCCGAGCCAGCTGGTCGGCATCCTCGACGCACTCGAGGAGCGCGGGCTGATCGAGCGGCAGCGGGATCCGACGGACCGCCGTCGCCACGTCGTCAGCCTGACCGCCGAGAGGCACGGCAGCGAGCTGGTTCGGCTCCGGTCGAGGATCGATCGGCTCGAGGACGAGCTGTTCGCCCCGCTGGACGCCGACAGCCGCAAACGCTCCACGCGCTGCTCCTGCGCCTCGCCGGCTACCACGATCCGCGCTGCTCGTAAAGCACATCGTGACGTGGACCGCGCCCGCCCCAGCCCCGGTCGACGGGCCGCTCACGGGCGACGACCGTCCCATGCTCGAGGCCTACTTGAGGTGGCAGCGCGCGACCCTGGTCAACATCTGTGCGGGCTTGACCGGCGAGCAACTGGCCCAGCGGTCCGCTCCCGCCGTCGAACCTGTCGCTGCTGGGATTGATCCGTGATCTGGCCAAGGTGGAGCGCGTCTGGTTCCGGCAGCGCGCCGCAGCTGAACCGGTCGCGCCGATGTTCGACCCGGCGCGCGGCAAGGATGCCGACTTCGACGACATCGACCCGGCGGAAGCGGAGGGTGCCGTCCAGCGGCTGCAGGAGGAGTGGCGGCGCGCCGACGAGGCAGTCGCCGCGATGGACTTCGACGAGACGGTCGACGTGGGCGGTGAGGCGTTCTCGTTGCGGATGATCTATCTGCACATGATGGGCGAGTACGCACGGCACAACGGCCACGCCGACCTGCTGCGCGAACGCATCGACGGCGTGACCGGCCGCTGACATCGTCAACGGGCCTTTCGATAGGTGACCCGTCCGGCGAATACTTTCGGTATCCGCACCCGGGGTTGAGGACGATAGGGACTTTCGAGAGGCCAACGTCCGAGGACTTGCCGGCCCCGCGCCGTCGGCGGTCTCTCCGCAGCTGGTGCAGACCTCCCGGCGCCTGTACAACCCGGTGCGTCCCCCAGTGATCAAGAGCCCGGCACCAGGCGGCACCGCCTGGCCAGTGGCTCTTGATCAACGCGACGAGTGGTTACCGGACTCGCCGTGGAGCCGATGCTGGACGAGTCGAGTTCGTCACCTGGGATCGATCGGCGGGCCCTGGCCGGTGGCGATCGTCCGCTGGACCCAGGCGACGTCATGCCACCTGCCGTGCTTCCAGCCGATGCGCCGGTAGGTTCCGACGGGCACGAATCCCATCGAGCGGTGCAGGCCGACGCTCGCCTCGTTCGGCAGCGTCATGCCCGCGACAGCGGTCGGAAGCCACGCTCGGCAAGACGGGCGAACAGTGCGTCATAGAGCGCGCGGCCGCCGCCGGTGCGCTGCCTCCTGGGCTCGAGGTAGACGCTGACCTCGCACGACCAGCGATATGCCGCGCGTGACTTGAACGGACGGGCGTAGGCATAGCCGACGACCCGGCCCTCGTCCTCCAGCACGACCCAGGCATGGGTGCGCGCGGCCGCAGCGATGCGCGCGGCCATCTCCGCGGGCGGTGGAGGGTCGGTCTCGAACGTGATCGCGGTATCCGTGACGTACGGGGCGTAGATCGCTGCACATGCCGCGGCGTCATGCTCCGCCGCGTCTCGAACGCGCGCACACCCGCGACTCATGGACTAACTCTGGCGCTTCAGCTTGCGCCAGCCTCCGGCCCGATTGTTGGCGATGATGTGCGTGAACATCGCGGTGAGGGCGGGCGCGTTTATGGTCTCGCCTTGGCGGACCGCGACGGTGCGGGCGGCCTTGTTGTCTTGTCCCGCAGTGATGATTCCCTCGGGATCAGGGACGATGCCGCCGTCGTAGAGAAAGACGTTCACGTGATCCTTCGCCGCCAGCAGGGCGCAGATGTTTCCCTCCAACACGAAGTACGGCTGATGGGTGCGCTTGATCGTCTCTGCTACTTCCGGATCAGCGGCGTGGACCAGATCGCGGACCTCACGGCAGATCGCTTGCTGCCAAGTGGGGAGGCTGTCGATGTAGGCGTCAACGCGTGGGTCGGCGGCGTAGGTCATAGCGCGTCCACCCTAGCTGTGGTGACGCCGCCGCGGCGGTACGCAGCTACGCCGCGCGGGCGAGCACGTACAGCCACGGCTCTGTGCGACCCGCGACATGATCGAGCGATGCCGCCGTCCATCCGGTGCGCGTGAGCACAGCGCGCACTGCCGGCTCTCGCCAATACGTGAAGTAGCGCGGTAAGTCAAGCTTGGCGTCGCTCCACCCCGCCCCGTCACCCCTCCTTCAGGGTGAACGCCAGCAGGCCTCCATCGACGACAGCACACCGAGCCCGCCGCAGAACGTCCGCGAACTGCTCGCGGGTCAAGTGCAGCAACACTGCGTCCGCCAGAATGGCCTCGTATGGCCCACCGAGCTCGGCCGTACGAACGTCGAGGGAGCCGGGCATCGTGGCCAGCCGCGCGCATCATCTCGACGAACGCGAGAGTGGCATCGGTCCGGGTAACCCGTAGCCCACGACCTTCGAGGTAGGCCGCATCCCAGCCGGGTCCGCTGCCGAGTTCCAGAACATGGCCGGTGGGAACCCATGTCGCCAACCGGTCGAGGAACGCGATGAGTGGAGGACTTGGCGAGGCGGTTTGTACTAGGTATCGCCGCGCCGCGGTTTCATACGTGGCCAGGGTGACGTCATCGGGATCGGTCATCGGGAACTCGGGATCGAACGTTGCGCGACGCACGCTACTGCGCGCGCAGCTGAATGTCGTGTCGCGCGGAGGTGGCCCGTAGATCCGCGGCCAGGATCGACTGGATCTGCTCCGTTGTCGTCGTCATCGCAGGCGGGACTGGTGCCGTGGTGCGGCGCGGCACGTCCCGTCGGAGTTGTTGGCTGCGCCAGGTGCGCACGGGAGGCGGGGTGCAGTTGGGCCTGGAGCTGGTCGCGCAGGGCTTCGCTGCGGGCCAGCGCGGACCGGGATGGTTCTCGCGGATGTGGCGAGACGATGACGATCTGGATCGCGGCCGCAGTGGTCTCACAACCCACGCACACTGCATTGAGGGCGAGCGATCGGTTGGCCGCGGTGATCGTGCCTGCCTGACGGCTGATGACCACCTGCACGGACAGCGCCGTGGCACTGCAGTTCGTACAGGTGGACCACGCTGTTGCGACGTTGTCCGCGGTGAGGGTGCGGGCGTTGTGGGCGTAGACGATCTGCAGCGTCACCGCCGAGGCGCTACAACCGTCGCAATCGGACGTCGCGGTGGCTACCGAGTCAGCCCGGACGGCGCGCGAATTCGCACGGCGATAGCGCGTCGAGTCGTCCTGCGCGTTCGCACCCGGCGTGCCGGGAATCGCGACCGATGCGGTCTCGACGTCACTGCGGGACGGGCCGTCGTCGGCACCGGCCACACTGCTGCCGCTTACCGTGACGACGGCCGCAACCGCCGCCAGCACTATGCCTGAGATCTGTCTCACGGCGCGATGCTAGCTGATCAAGCCTCGATTCTCTTTGCATCGACCGCCCTGATGACGTCGTGTGTCGCGAAATGATCTGCCACCGCGGCGGCCAGCTCGACCAACGCGTCGCGTGTCGCTGGCTGCAGTGCGGACAGGGACGTCTGCGCGCCGGTTTCCAGGGAACGATCCGCCGGAACGTTCACGACCTTGGCGCAGCGCCTCGAGAAGTGGTCTGAGACGCGGTCCAACGGAATGCCTGCCCCCCTCCGGGTGCCGTTGATGACGACGACCGCGCGCGCCACGAGTTCGCCGTAGCCATGCTCGGCAAGCCAGTCCAAGGTGAGGGCCGCGGCGCGGGCGCCGTCCAGTGCAGGTTTGAGGACCAGGACGAGCTGGTCGGCCTCGGCCAGTAGCCCCTGGTTGGCGCTGTCGAGGATGCCGGTGCCGGTGTCGATCACGATGAGGTTGTAGTAGTGGTCGAGCAGCTCGATCACCCGGTGGTAGGCCTGCCGGTTCAGCGCCAGGCCGATGCGGGGATCGTCATCGGAGGCGAGCACCTCCAGGCGTGATTCCGGCGCCTGCGCGGTGAATCGGCGCAGATCGGAGTAGCTCGAGATCAGCTCCAGCTCGTTGAGCACGTCAGTGATCGTGCGCGGACAGGGCCGGGCCACCCGGCGGGCGAGGTTGCCGGCGTCGGGGTTCGCGTCCAGGGCGACGACGCGATCCCCGCGCATCATGGCGAAGGTGCTGCCCAGCGCGAGGGTGATCGTCGTCTTGCCTACACCGCCCTTGCGACTCATCACCACCACACGCCGCGATCCACTGATGGGAGCGGTCACCCGCGCTAGCACCGCCGCGCGGTTGCGTTCTGCGACGCTCGGGCCGGGGTTTATCGCGCCCGAGGTTGCGGAGTACACCGCGCGCCGCCACCCGCCGGCCGGCGGTGGACCGTGCCGCGGACCGAGCATCGCCTCGTCCGTGAACGCCGCGGCCGTCAACGAATCGGGCGGTCGAGCTGGTTCGAGCGGTGGCTCGGCTTCAACCGGCGGCTGCGGTGTGGTCGCAGCTGGTGCCTCTCGCTCGGTATCCGGCGTCATCTCGGCTCCCCTCGGCGCGGCTGCCGGCGCGTCGCTTGCCCCGGGCCCGTCGTTACCCGCATTCTTCGGCCCCGGGCGCCGCGTGGCAACGGTGCGCCCCACAACGCGGATGGCCAGCACGGCGAGCCGCTGTGCAAACAGCAGCAACCCGAGTGCCGGAAGCGCGAGGAGAAGTACCGAGGTAGCGGCAAGCGCCACCGCGGCGAAGTCGTGTGCGTCCCACGCACGTGTCGTCGCTTGGGCCTGAGCGGTGATCGCGGAACCGGTGTGTCGAGCTAGGTAGGGCAGGTGGTACAGCAGCCAGCCGAACCCGAACGCAAGCGTCGGCACGACAAGCAGCACCCACACGGTGACGACCCGTCGTGCACTCGGGCGCAGCTCGCGAACCCGAGGATCGGCCGGGCGTCCCGGCAACAGGCTGAGCAACACCGGACGCACCCGCGCGAACAGATCTGGTACCCCAGCCAAATCGGCGAGGACGAAGTAGCCGTCGAAGCGCACCGTCGGAATCAGCTGCTGGAGCATCTCTACGTGCATGAGCAGCAGGGCGAGCAGGAACAGTCCGTTACCTGTGATCAGGTACGAACCGTCCAATACCAGCAGGCACCAGACGTTGAAGTAGAGCCCGCCGAGATCTGTTCGAAGGCGCCCCGCCCGGCCGAGCCGGTAGGAGTCGGTGACATTGGTGAAGAACGCCGGGAAGACCAGATACACGCCGACGCCGACGACGCCAGGCTTTGCACCGCCGTAGTGACACGCTGCGGCGTGGCCTAACTCGTGCACGAGCGCGCCGCCGGTGAGAATTGCCAGCAGCGCCAGCACGAACATTGGTGTCGCGAACACTTGGTTCAGCGCGTCGACCAGGTTCGCTCGCCGCAGCAGCGCAACGTCCAGGGCAACGAGCCCGACGAGCGCGAAAACCACCACTGCGGGATAGAACAGTGGCGACAGCACTCGGGCGACCGCGCGGGTGGCGTTCGCGGGCAGCAGCGTGCCGCGCAGCCGCAGCGCCAGCACGGGATTGGCCCGCGGGGTGCTGCGGGGAGCCTGCCGCGCATCGACATCCTCGATCAGACCGAGCGGCTCCAGCTTGCTCGTCAGCCGAGTCAGCCCCTCGACAGTGAGCTTTCGGCCGTATCCGGCGCTCACCGCCTCGGCGACGCGCGCTGCGTCGCGGTCAGCTGAGACCTCGTGCACGACGAGGTGCAGCAACTGCGACAGCTGCACGACCTGGCCGTCTGCTCGTTTCATCAGATAGCTCGGCTCGCGCAGACCGGATCCCTGTGCCTGGCCGAGCTCGTCCAGCCCCGCGGCTCGACGCCAGCGGGCCGCGGACTTCGGCGGTGCTTCGAGGCTCATCTCCAGCCTGATTCCGGAACCGTTCGGAGCACCGAACCGGCGGCGGTGGGCACGCCGTGCTTGGCGCGCCCACCTCCGTGCCGTCCCATGCCCCGGATCAATGCTGGAAGGAGAAGAGCTGCTGTCCAGCAAACGCCGACGCGTTGGCGCCGAAACTGGCCGCATTGAGAGCCAGGGCGACGTTCACGCCGATCACAGGGGCAATGTTGATGTCGAAGAAGAGCGTCTCCCGGGCAGGGAGAAGCTCCAGGGACTGCGCGTCGAGTTCGTCGACACGTAGTACCGGTCGCTGTTGCACGCCGGTTCACCTCCTCTGGTGATGCGTGCGAGCCCCACAGGGCCCGCACGCATCGGTCGCCGGTTAGTGCTGCACAACCACGATCTTCTGGTACGCGTCGGCGTACGCGCTCGAGTAGAACGCATAGGCGTTGACTGCCAGAGCCGTGTTTGAGGCGTAGACGTTCGCCCAGTTGTAGTTGAAGAACAACGTCTCTCGCTCCGGCAGCAGTTCGGCGTGCTGGACGTCCAGCTCGCTGAGTGTTAGCTCCGTGAACATGTCGGTCACCCCCCCTCCTGCGAGTCGATGTGTAGAGCGGTGCGCGACCAGTAAGCCAAGGCTCCCGTTATTTGCGCGTTACCGCATCGTTATCTGCCCGGCGAGGGTGCGCGGGGTGCCGCACACTCGCACACGGCGATACGTGCGGCTACAACGACCATGCAGTTGAGAGCGAGGCTCGGCTGGTGAATCGGGGTGAGATCGGCAGGGACGGTGTGCTCGTCATCCGCGTGTGGCACGACGCCGGCGCAGCGGCGGGCAGCGGCTTTCGGGCGCGAATCATCTTTGGTGGGGAGGATCTCGCCGCTGCGTCAGACTTCCTTCTGGTGCGTGATCCGGAGAAGGTGATCGAAGCGGTGCGAAGCTGGCTGGGAGCGGTCGGCCGTTGACATGCCAAGACTGCTATGGAGGTATCTGCCCCGTCAGTTAACGCTCTTGACATAGCAGGACGTCGCGAGAAACGTGAGATGCGTCGAGCCAGTGCCCGCTCAGCCACAGACTGTAGCCGTGCGGGACCGGAACGGCCGCGTTTGGGGGGCAGCAAATGCCGACAGTGCGAGAAGGGCGCCCGCAATGGGCGCCGAGCCGACACGAGCAGTGGATCCACTCGTCACTGTCCTGGGAGCTCCGTCTCTTCGATCGTTGGTCGTTGCGTGCTCGGGACGGTGACGTCGCACTCGGGTTGCGCGAGCAGCGCATGCTTGCCGTCCTCGCGCTCTACGGCGGCCGGTCGCGCAGCCACGTCGCCGGGGTCTTGTGGCCGGAGAGCACGGATGCGCACGCCATGGGCAACCTGCGCGCGGCGGTATGGCGGGTCGAACGTGCGGCTCCGGGGCTGCTGCTGCACGATCGGACCCGGCTGACCCTCGCCGCGGAGACACGCATCGACGTGCACGAGTTCCTCTCGTGGGTTCGCCGGGTCGCCGGACCTGACGCGACGCCGGCCGCAGAGTTGGACCTCGCTCGCGCGCTGCCTGTCTTGCAGCGCGGTGATCTGCTGCCCGGCTGGTACGACGACTGGGTGCTCTACGAACGTTCCCGGCTCTCCCAGCTGCGGCTGCGTGCGCTGGAAGTTCTGGCCGAGCACTTGATCTCCCTCGGCGATACCGAGCCTGCCTTGGAGGCCGCCATGGCCGCGGTCGCGATCGAACCGCTGCGGGAAAGCGCGCACCGCGCGCTCATCCGGGTCCACATCGCCGACGGCAATCACCTGGACGCTGTCCGCGAGTACCGGTCCTTCCGCACCAGACTCGCGGCCGAGTTGGACGTCACACCATCCGGCCAGCTGGAGTCGCTGGTTCGGCCGCTGCTGACCTCGCGACTCCCGCGGGCCCGGTCCGCTGTTGGCCGGATCGCCTCAGCCTGATCTGCGCTCACCAGCTTCGTCGGGTCTGCCGTCGGCGAGTTCGATGGGCCAGACTTGCTGGATGACGACGCGACGGCTCGCGCTGGTGCGACATGCCAAGGCCGCGGCAGACAACGGGGATGACACAGGACGTCCGCTCGCCGCGCGCGGCGTGAGCGATGCCCCGGCGATCGGCCGCCAGCTCGCCGAGTGGGGGATCGTCCCGGCCCGCGTCGTCGTGTCACCGGCGAACCGGGCGAAGCAGACCTGGGAGCTCGCCGCAGCGCAGCTCGGGCAAACGGCGCCGCCTGTGCTGGACGAGCGGATCTACCGCAACACCGTCGACGATCTGCTCGCGGTTGTCCAGTCGACGCCGGCCGAGGTCGACACGCTCGTCCTGGTCGGACACAACCCATCGATGGAGCGATTCGCGTCAGCGCTCGACGACGGCGCCGGCGACGTGACCGCACGCCAGGCGCTGGCGGACGCCTACCCGACCAGCGCGATCGCGGTCTTCGAGCTTGCCGTCGAGTGGGCGCACGTCGGCACCGGAAGCGCGACGCTGACCGCGTTCGCCGCGCCGCGCGGATGACCGGCTGAGCCGGCCAGGCACGATCCGTATCTGAGGACTCTCCGCCGTCTCCTGCAGGGCGGAGGTCTCGCTATGAACGCACTCCACATCGCCGCACGATGCGCGCTCGCGGTGGTCCTCGCCGTGCTCGTTGCCGGATGCAGCGACAGCGCGACGGACTCGAGCAGCACCTCGGCCGATACGCCCACCACGGAGGTGGACTTCGTACCTCCCACCGAGACTACCGGACCCGAATCACCGCAACCGAGCCAAAACGGCGGTCCTGCCATATCGGTCGCGTCCCTGCCGATCGGCGGCAATAGTGGCAATGACGGCGAGGCGCAGCAGTGCGCCGAGGTCAACTGGCTCGGCACCAACCCGATACCGCACGACGTGTCCATATCGGTCGACGCGATAGGTCTCGACCCGACCGGTGTCTTCACCTTCGGCGGGGACGGCTGCAACCCGGGCACCCCAGCCTGCACGACGTCCTGGACCTGGGCTGCGGGCGCCGCCGCGCAATGCGTCGTGGCGGTTACCCAGGTCGTGGACCCGCCGCAAGACGTTGACGTGCAGCTGGTCATGAAGGGCACCGTGCACTGCACTGAGCAGAGGTTGTGCGAAGCCGCAGTAAGCGGGTCCGGAGGAAGCCAGATCACATTCACTGCGCAGCCCGGAGTGGTCTCGAGCAGTTCGGGCTCCAGCGAATCGTCGTCGAGCTCGAGTGAGTCGAGCGCCGGGAGCTGAGTCGCGTGGCGGACGAGCGCTCCGGAAGCCAGCTCGAACGATGGGTCAGCTTCGGCACGACGATCATCGCGCCGGTCACCGTGCTCAGTGCGTTGCTGTTCTACTTCGGATACGTCTCGTCCGCGGCACAGTACAAGTACTTCGGCGTCGATGTGGACACGATCGGGCTCAGCACGCAGGACTACGTGATGCGCAGCCCGCAACCGCTGCTCGTGCCACTTCTTGTGCTCACCCTGCTTGGCATCGGCGCCATGCTGCTGCACGCCGAGATCCGCCGGCGAATCGCTGCTACGGCACCGGACGCCCGCGGGCCGATGCAGCTCGCCCAGTATCGGCGGCTCGCGCGCCGAGCGGTGATCGTCGGGTTGGTTCTGCTCAGCGCCGGGATCGCCCTGCTTATCGGCTACCCGTACCTGCGCGAGTGGGCCTTGTTCAATCTGGTGACCCCGCTGCTGCTCGCCATCGGAGCCGCGCTCGTTGCGTACGCCTCGCGCATCCAGACCTTGCTGAACCCACCCCCTCCTCCGACCTCGACCCTGGCTCCAGCGGCCAGGGCGCACGCCGACAACTCAATGCTGGCGCTGCGCCGCTCCGCCAGCATCTTGATCTTCGTGGTCATCGTGGCGAACATCTTCTGGGCCACCGCGACGATCGCGCAGTGGACGGGTCGCGGCCAGGCGCACTACACCGCGGCACATTTCGACAAGCTGCCCAAGGTCATCCTCGACACCCAAGAACGGCTCTTCCTCACCGATCCCGGAGTCGTCAGGGAGACGACGCTGCCGGCGTCGCAAGGGCAGACCTTTCACTACCGCTACCGGAATCTGCGCTTGCTCATCGAGGGACATGACCGGATGTTCCTCGTCCCGGAGAAGTGGTCGGCCAGCGATTCGACACTGATCGTCCGCCTGGACGGTCCGGTGCGCGTTCAGTTCCAATTCGCAAATGAAGCACCGTGAGTAGGGGGAGTCATGCCTGTCGTCCCGATTGATCCCGCGATCAGTTCACCCATCGCCTTAGCCGGCCGGGTGGTGACCATGGACGCAGTCGGCACGGTGCTCGCCGCCGGGGTGGTGTACGCCCAGGACGCTTCGATCATCGCCGTGTTACCGCACGGGGTGGCGCCGCCGGCTGGCTTCGAGACCGTTCCGCTCACGCAGAGCGGCGGAACGATCTACCCGGGACTGATCGAGCTGCACAATCACCTGCCCTACGACGTGCTGTCGCTGTGGAATGTGCCGAAACAGTACGGCGATCGGGACCAATGGAGCGGTTCGTCGACCCCTGATTACCACCGGCTCATCACCGGCCCGATGAGTGTGCTCGGCCGCAACGACGAGGTGGTCCCCGCGATCGTCCGCTACGTGGAGCTGCGATGCCTGCTCGCTGGGACCACGACGAGCCAAGGCGTCTCGCTGGCGTCCGACGCCGGCATCGTCAAGCACTTCCGCGGCCTCGTCCGCAACGTCGAGTCGACCGCCGATCCGGACCTTCCTCCCGCCGCGACACACATCGCCGACGTGGACGCGAACGATGCGGAGCATTTCCTGGCCCGCATCTCCGGGCGTCAGAAGATCATCCTGCACCTGGCAGAGGGGACGGACGCGGCTGCCCGGCGCCACTTCCAAGCCCTGCAGTTCGCACCGGGCAAGTGGGCGATCACCTCGAACCTGGTGGGCATCCATTGCGTCGGCCTCACCGCCGCGGACTTCGCGGTGTTCGCCAATCACGGCGGCAGCATGGTCTGGTCGCCGTTCTCCAACCTGCTGCTGTACGGGAAGACGGCGGAACTCGGCGCCGCCCTGGATCATGGCGTGCCGGTGGCGCTCGGGTCCGACTGGTCGCCGTCGGGAAGCAAGAACCTACTCGGCGAGCTGAAGGTTGCCCAGCTGGCCGCCGAGGGGGCCGGGGCGACTCTGACCTCGGCCGACCTCGTCACGATGGTGACCATGACACCGGCACGCATGCTCGGCTGGGATCGTCACCTCGGCAGCCTCGAGGCAGGCAAACGAGCCGACCTGATCGTCGTCGACGGGGTCGGCGGCAAGCCATACGACTCCTTGGTACAGGCCACCGAGTCGGACATCAGGCTCGTGGTGATCAACGGCATTGCGCGGGCCGGCACCCGGCCGCTCATGGACTCGCTCGGCCTCGGCTACGGCGAGCGCGTGACGGTGGGCGGCACGCTGCGGCTGCTCAATCTCGCCCAGGCCACCGCCGACCCCACCGTGGCGGCGCTGTCCGCAGCCGAAGCAGTCGCCCGCCTCGAAGAGGCGTTGGGCGCCCTGGGCGGCCCTGCCCAGCCGGCCCGGCTGACCGCGGCACCCCCGCGAGGGCACGTCTGGCTGGCGGTCGACGGCGTCATCGACAACCACATGTCCTCGCGCCCGCACCTGATCTACCGCGGCAAGGTGACAGGACCGAACTTCCGCGGTCACACCGCGACTCGGCGCAGCGCCCAGCAGCCAGGCCCACTGCCTTCGCTCCGCCTCGACCCGCTCACCGCCGTGGACAACCCAGGGTTCTACGACGCGATCAAGGCTGAGCGGAATGTGCCGGCGGACATCCGGCAGAGCCTGGTCGACCAGAGACCACACTGACGTACGCGGAGGAGTTCTTGCCATGGCCGCAATCCCTTTTTGCCCTGGGTATCCTCCGCCGTACGACGTGCTCGCCGCGTCCTATCCCGACGCGAGTGTCTATCCGCCGGCGGCGTTCCGGGTGGAGTGGGGACCGATTTTCCACCGTGGACGGCTTGACGGCACGGCGCAGGTCCTGATCATCGGCCAGGATCCCGCCGTGCAGGAAACCGTCACCCGGCGGATATTGGTCGGCGTCGCGGGCCAGCGCACCCAGGGACTGCTGGCCAAGCTCGGGCTCACGCGGAGCTACGTCCTCGTCAACACCTTCCTGTACGGCGTGTACGGACAGGCGGGCGGCACCAAGCACATTGCTGACCCCGCGATCGTCGCCTACCGCAATCGTTGGGTCGACGCCATCACCTCGCACAACGACATTCGCGCGGTCATCACACTCGGCACCCTCGCGGCAGAGGCGTTCACCCAGTGGCAGGCGACGCCGACCGGCGCGGGATACGCCGGCCACCATGCCGCCCTGCTGCACCCCACCTATCCGGAATCGGCCTCGGCCAGCGGGCAGACGACACTCGCGGCGGCGACTGCCCGGCTGCTGGCGAACTGGAACGCGGCACTCGCCGACCTGATGCGGGCGACTCCGCACCCCGACCAGCCCGCGACCGGCACGCCGTACGGGACGACGTTCCTGGACGCCGATCTGCCGCCCATCCCGGCCCGAGACCTGCCCGCCGGGGTGCCCGAGTGGATGCGCGTCGAACGGAACTGGGCGCGTCGCACGGGTACCGACGCCGATGGCAAGCGAGCCACCATTACCGTCACCGTTCCACCGGCTGCCCGCCCCTGGGTCGCCCCGACCGAGTAGTCGCAGACCTCTAGTGTTGACTGGAAGCATGCCTTTGGACGGTAAATACGAGCCCAGCCCCAGGGCGTGGGCGCGAGAGCAGGCGGAGAAGTATGAGAGCTCCGGTGGTACGCAGGGCACGACTCTGAACGGCAAGCCGGTCATCGTCCTGACGAGCAAGGGCGCGAAGACCGGGAAGCTGCGCAAGACGCCGCTGATGCGCGTCGAGCACGACGGGACGTACGCCGTGGTGGCCTCACTCGGCGGCGCGCCAAGGAACCCGGTCTGGTACTTCAACCTCAAGGCCCACCCGCAGGTCGAATTGCAGGACGGGCCCGTGCGCCGGGACATGACGGCCCGCGAGGTCACCGGCGAGGAGAAGGCGGTCTGGTGGCAGCGCGCGGTGGCCGCCTGGCCGGACTACGCCGAGTACCAGAAGAAGACCGACCGGCAGATCCCGTTGTTCGTCCTGGAGCCCCTGCCCGGTTGATCCCGCTGTGCGCGATCATGCTGCGGTGACAGCTCACGACGGACAGCCGATCGGAGCCGGACGTCTCCGGCAGGGCACGATCTATCGGGACGGGATCAGCGGGCGCCGTCCGAGGATCCCTACGAGCTGGGAGTCGTTGGTCACGACAATGCTCGGCTGGCGCACCCGCGACCTCGATCTCGGCTCGCTGCCGTCGAGACCTTCCTGGACATCTACTCGCGCCCGTCCCTCACCTGGGACAACTTGGCCTGGTTGCGCGACCGCACGAACCTCCCGATCGTGCTCAAGGGCGGATGCCAGTGCTGCTCGACAGCGGCATCAGGGGTGGCGCCGACATCGTCAAAGCGCTGGCTCTCGGTGCGAGAGCCGTGCTGATCGGGCGGCCGTGGGTCTACGGATTGGCGGTGGGCGGCACGGGTGGTGTGCGGGACGTGCTGCGCAACCTCATCGCCGAGCTTGACCTGACGTTGGGGCTGTCGGGCTGCGCCTCGGTCGCGACCGCGCGGGACATCACGCTCGTCAGCGGCTAACGTACTGACCGAACGGTCAGGAAATGAGAGGTCGCCCGATGGCAGCGCTTCGCAGTTACGTCTATGGATCATGGTTTGCCCCGTCCGAAGCGGGCGGTCCGGTATACGACGCGGTTACAGGCGACGAGGTCGCCAGGGTGTCCAGCGCCGGTGTCGACATGGCCCGGGTGCTGGACCATGCGCGCGCTCACGGTGCCGCTGTGCGGGAGTTGACCTTCCACGAGCGCGCCGTGTTGCTCAAGGCGCTCGGCTCGTTCCTGCGCGAGCAGCGCGAGGAGCTGTACGAGCTGTCGGCACGCAGCGGCGCGACCAGGTACGACGCGAGATTCGACGTCGACGGTGGCATCGGGGTATTACTCAGTTACGCCAGCAAGGGCAAGCGCGAGCTGCCGAACGACACGATCTGCCTGGACGGGCCCGTCGAGCCGCTTGGCAAGGGCGGGCAGTTCGTTGGACAGCACATCTACACGTCGATGCACGGCGCCGCGGTGCAGGTCAACGCCTTCAACTTTCCGGTCTGGGGGCCGCTGGAGAAGCTCGCCACGTCGCTGCTGGCCGGATTGCCGAGCGTGATCAAGCCGGCCAGCCAGACGGCCTACCTGACCGCCCGGCTGGTCGAGCTGATCGTGGGGTCCGGTGTGCTGCCGGAGGGCTCGGTCCAGCTGATCTGCGGCGGCGTGGGGGATCTGTTCGACCACCTGGACGGGCAGGACCTGGTCGCCTTCACTGGCTCCGCGTCCACCGCGGCCAAGCTCCGTGGGCATCCGACCGTCGTCTCGCGGGCGGTGCGGTTCAACGCCGAGGCCGACTCGCTCAACTGCTCGATCCTCGGCCCGGACGCTACGGCCGGCACCCCGGAATTCGACCTGTTCGTCGACCAGCTGATCACCGAGATGACCGTCAAGGCTGGCCAGAAGTGCACGGCCATTCGCCGAGCGCTCGTGCCATCCGCGCTGCTGGCGGACGTCGCGGACGCCGCGGCCGCCAGGCTTGCCGGCGTCACGGTTGGCGATCCACGCAACCCCGATGTGCGGATGGGCGCCCTGGCCAGCCGGGAGCAGCGCGAGGAAGTCCGCCGTTCGCTCAAGGCGCTACTTGCCGCTGGCCGGCTGGTGTTCGGCGATCCGGACCATGTCGACGTCGTCGGGGCAGACGCGCAGCGCGGGGCGTTCGTGTCGCCATTACTGTTGCGCTGCGACGACGCGCACCGCCCGGAGCCGCATGAGGTCGAGGCGTTCGGACCGGTGAGCACCCTGATGCCCTACGGCGACGCAGCGGATGCGGTGGCGCTCGCGGCACGTGGCGCGGGCAGCCTGGCCGGGTCGATCGTCAGCACCGACGCCGATTTCGTGTCGACGGTCGTGCGCGGCATTGCCCCCTGGCACGGCCGGCTGCTGGTTCTCGACCGCGACAGCGCGCCGGAGTCCACCGGCCACGGGTCGCCGTTGCCGATGCTCGTGCACGGCGGCCCGGGACGGGCCGGCGGCGGCGAGGAGCTGGGCGGCGTCCGCAGCGTGTTGCACCACATGCAGCGGACGGCTGTCCAGGCCAGCCCGCGGCTGCTGGGCGCGGTCACCAAGCACTGGGTGCCCGGGTCGCCGCGTACCACGGGCGATACCCACCCGTTCCGCAAGTCGCTGGCCGACCTTCGGGTGGGCGACACCGTCGTCGCCGGACCCCGGACCGTCACCCTCGAGGACATCGAGCACTTCGCTGCGTTCACCGGTGACAATTTCTACGCACACATGGACGAGGAAGCCGCGCGGGCCAACCCGTTCTTCGACGGACGGGTGGCGCACGGCTACTTGATCCTGTCGTTCGCGGCTGGCCTGTTCGTAGATCCGGATCCGGGGCCCGTCCTCGCCAATTACGGCATCGACAACCTGCGCTTCCTGTCGCCGGTGTATCCCGGCGACGAGCTGACCGTGACGCTTACCTGCAAGCAGATCTCCCCTCGGGGCGACGCACCTCACGGCGAAGTGCGTTGGGACGCCCACGTCACCAAGCAGGACGGCTCGTCGGTGGCCAGGTACGACGTGCTGACGATGGTCGCCAACGAATGGCCGAGCTGACTCGATCGCGACCACCCGGCACGCGTTCCACGCCCACCTCGCGAGTGCCCTTTCGCCAGGCCGGGTCGATGACCAGCGCTTGACATCAGCACTTCGATGCCACATTCTATAACCAACCCATTTTAGAACTGGATAGTTATCAATGGACCAAATCACCGTCGTGTTCGGCGCGCTCGCCGACCCGACCCGGCGCGCGATCTTGACGCGGCTGCGCGAGGGCGATGCAACGGTTGGCGAACTCGCCGCACCGTTTGCCATGTCGCAGCCAGCGGTCTCCCGGCACCTGAAGGTGCTGCAGAACGCTGGCCTGATCTCCCGGTCCCGCCGGGCGACCGCCCGGCTCAGCCACCTGGAGGCCGAGCCGTTGCGGGAAGTAAGCACGTGGCTGGCCCGCTACCAGCGGTTCTGGGACGAGAGCCACGAGCGGCTCGACGAGTTGCTCGCCGGATTGCAAGGCGACCGCGAGGGCGCGGTCCGAGCGAAGGGAAACAGCGATGGGTAAGACACAGATCACCGCCGAGCGCGGCATGCCACAGATCATCATCACGCGCGAGTTCGACGCGCCGCGTGAGCTGGTGTTCCGCGCGTTCACCGAGCCCGAGTTGTTAGTGCAATGGCTGGGCCCGCGTGACCTGACGATGACCATCGACCAATACGACGTCCGCGACGGCGGCAGGTGGCGCTACGTCCACAAAGATGCCCAAGGCACCGAGTACGGGTTCCATGGCCTGTTCCACGGCACCCCCTCACCGGACGGTGCGGTGCAGACCTTCGAGTTCGAGGGCATGCCGGGCCACGTCTCGCTTGACACTGCAACATTCGAGCAGCGCGATGGCGGGACGCTGGTCCGCACAGTTTCGAGCTTCCAGTCCGTCGAGGACCGAGACGGAATGATCGCGGCCGGCATGGAGCGAGGTGTGCACGACTCCCACGAGCGTCTGGCAGAGCTGCTGGCGAGGCTGCAGGCAGGCTGACGCCGCAACTCACGGGAGCGGCCGGCTTGGCAAGCGCCCCGTGAGGACCAGCGGGTGACAGCATGGGCGGGTGGCCGGCTCACGTGCAGCGGTACGCGTCGGGATCTCCGGCTGGCGCTATCCGCCGTGGCGCGGCGTGTTCTACCCGAAGGGACTGCCCCAGCGCGCTGAGCTGCGCTACGTGGCGGAGCGGCTGACCAGCATCGAGATCAACGGCTCGTTCTACGCGCTGCAACGCCCGTCCAACTACCGATCCTGGCGCAGCGAGACGCCGGATGACTTCGTCTTCGCGGTCAAGAGCCCACGCTTCATCACACACATGAAGAAGCTGCGCGACGTGGAGGTTCCGCTCGCCAACTTCTTCGCGTCCGGTGTACTCGCGTTGGGCCACAAGCTGGGACCGGTGCTCTGGCAGTTGCCGCCGAACCTGGGATTCGACGCGCAGCGGCTGGCCGCCTTCTTCGCGCTACTGCCGCGGACCACGTCCGAGGCGGCCTTCATCGCCCGCCGGCACGAAGCGCGCCTGGCCGACCGCTCGTTCACCGGTGTCGAGGCGGACCGGCCGATGCGGCATGCTCTCGAGGTCCGGCATGCGAGCTATCACGTGTCGGCGTTCCCGGCGTTGCTGCGCGAGTACGACGTCGGGCTGGTCGTCGCCGACACGGCCGGCCGATGGCCGCTCTTCGATGACGTCACCTCGGACTTCGTGTATCTGCGGCTGCACGGCGACAAAGTGCTATACACGAGCGGCTACTCAGCAGAGGCGCTGGATCGCTGGGCGTCTCGGGTACGCGGCTGGGTCTCGGCAGGGTGTGACGTCTTCGCCTACTTCGACAATGACGTGAAGGTACGCGCGCCTTTCGACGCGATCGCCCTGCTGCAGCGGGTCGGTAGCCCGCTGCCACACTGATCATCAGGTGGGCTGCTGCCTGGACGGGCCACATGGACCATGGTCACGCGCGCAGGCCTTGGATCGTGAAGCGTTCGATCTGCTGTAGGTGCCCACCCGTTGTCGCGACGATGGTCAGCACACCGTCGGTGGCTCCGGTGAAGGACACCGACTCCGACCAGGGCTGGTTGTCGCCGCCCGCCGGCTGGCAGCACGCCTGCCCGAGCGGGGCGGCGGACGAGCGCTGCCGGACGACGACTCGGATGTTCTCGTCGACACCAGTGATATGGCCGCCAACCGTTATCGGGGACGTGATGGTGGATCCGTACGGCGGGCTCTCCAACGAGAACGTGGTGTCGTCGCTGTTCACGACCTCCCAGGGAGCGTCGCTCTCCGGTCCGAAGCGGACCAGGCGCAACACGGCGGAGGTGTGCACACCACCGTTCAGGTCGCGGTAGCCGACGCCGACGTGCGCGCCGTCCGAGTCGGTGCGGGTACTGGTCACCACGTTGATCTGCTGGAAGCCCAGGTACCCCTGGGTGAACGACAGGGCAGTCTGGCCGGCGTCGAGGTGCCAGGGCTGATGGCCGCCGGACCGGTGGCTCTGCTCCCAGGCCAGCGCCTCGGCGCGTGAGCCGAACGGCCACAACGGCAGGTGGCCGAGGTCGAACGGCGCCACTGTCGGCTGCGGCGACGTGGGCGCCGGCGAGCTGGCGGCCGGTGGGGACGTGGTGGGGGCGGGCGAGGACGGCAGTGGGGTCGGTGACGGACGCACCGACACGGGCGGCTGCGGCGACAGGCTCACGGACGGGTGGGCGGGTTGCGCGTGGTCAGCCCGAGTCGCGAGCACTGCGCCGGCCGTGCCGGCGGCAATTGCCACCACCGCTGCCGCGGCGAGCAGCGGCGCGAGCCACGGCCGGCGGCCGATGCCGTCGGGCGCGGTGCTCAGCTCGTCCGCCCGCGGCGGCCCGTCGGCGCGCAGATCGCCCTCGGTGAGTTGCTCTGCCTTGGCGACGAGTGCGGCACGAATCCGATCGTCGATATCGAAGTTGTTCATGACGTCACTCCCAGCTCTGCCGCGATGGCGCTGCGGCCACGTGATGCCATCGACTTCACCGCACCCAGCGAAATCCCGAGCGTGGCGGCGATCTCCGGCTCGGTGAGCTGCGACCAGTAGCGCAGCACGATCACCTCACGCTGTCGATTGGGCAGCGTGCGCAATGCCCGGATGACCTGTTGGTGCTCTTCGGCGAGCAACACCGCTTCGTCGGCGGGCGCTGCAGTCACCAGATCGAGGCGCGACCACGGATGGCGGCGAGCCGTGCGCCGCCGCCGGAGCACCGACCGGGCGCCGTTCACCACGCAGCTGCGCAGGTAACCGACGGCCGCGTCCTCGCTGCGCAGCGAACTCCAGCGCCGCCGCAGGGCGAGGAACGCGTCGTGGACCACGTCCTGGGCCGTCTCCCGGTCGTCGACCAGCAACAGCGCCAAGCGCACCATGACCAGCCGCTGGGCGCGGTAGATCCGCTCCACGCCGGCAGCAGCATCTGCGGAGCCCGACTCGGAGCCGACCCGAGATCCATCGCCGGCCATCGTCGTTCTCATACGCCCACCCGCCCGCACTAGTCCAGCCGGCCACCGATTCGGGCCTCACTGAGATAGACGCCATGCGAGGCGAATGGTTGCCAGTCCTTACGCTGGAGACGCAGCGCCGGATATAGCGCCAAGGTGTCGATCGCCCGACCATTCGTTCGTCGGATTGATGAACGGCCCGAGCCGCGGGCCGAGGAGAAAGGGTTCGGACCATGCCTCAGTACCTAGTTCTGCTCTACGAGGACGAGAACGGCTGGGCCAACGCCGACAAGGCGACCTGGGACCAGGCGTTGCAGGCCCACACGGCGTTCGGCGAAGCGGCCGGCAAGGCATTGCTCGGTGGCAATGCCCTGCAGCCGACGTCGACGGCGACCACCGTGCGAAGGGACGGCGCGGGCGGGTTCACGATCACCGACGGCCCGTTCGTCGAGACCAAGGAAGCCCTTGGCGGCTACTACTTGCTCGAAGCGCCAGATCTGGACGCTGCCATTGCGCTGGCCAAGCAGGTCCCGACATTCTTCGGTGGCGTCGAGGTCCGTCCCATCATGACGTTCGACTGACGATCGCGGGCGCAAATGAATGCGGCCGAGGTTGCCGCGGCGGTCGCCGACGCGCACCGTCGCGAGTGGGGCTATGTCCTCGCCGCGACGGTGCGCGTGACGCGCGACATCGATACGGCTGAGGAGTGTGTGCAGGACGCGTATGCACAGGCACTCGCCACCTGGGCTGACCGGGGCCTGCCGCTCAATGCGGCGGCCTGGCTCACGACGGTCGCGCGCCGCAGGGCCCTGGACTTACTGCGCCGCGAGGCGACACTGCGCACCAAATTGCCGATGCTGGCAGAGGACGACGTCGCGTTGCCGGACCTCGAGGCCGGCGACGAGATACCCGACGACCGGCTGCGGCTGATCTGCACCTGCTGCCACCCGGCGCTCGCCCGCGAGGCGCAGGTCGCCCTGACGCTGCGGCTGATGTGCGGCCTGTCGACGCGCGACGTGGCGCGCGCGTTCCTGGTCAGCGAGGCGACTATGGCCGCGCGGATCACCCGGGCCAAGAAGAAGATCAGCGCGGCAGGCATCCCCTATCGGGTGCCATCGGCGGGCGATCTGCCTGAACGCATCGACGCGGTGCTGGCCGTGGTGCACCTGCTGTTCACCACCGGGCACACCGCTCCGTCGGGCGCCGATCTCATGCGCCGCGATCTGGTCGAGCGGGCCAAGGACCTCGCCCGCATGCTGCACCTGTTGCTGCCCGCCAACGCCGAGGTCGCCGGTCTGCTCGCGCTCATCCTGCTCACCGACGCCCGCCGGGCGACCCGGGTCGCTGCCGACGGACGGCTGCTTCGGCTGTCCGAACAAGATCGCACCCGTTGGGACCTGGCTGCCGTCGCGGAGGGCATGGCGCTGGTCCAGGAGGCGATAGAGCGCCGCACGCCCGGACGGCACGCGTTGCAAGCGGCGATTGCCGCCGTCCACGCCGGGGCGGCGGACTGGGGCGGGACGGACTGGCGTGAGATCGTCGGGCTCTACGACTTGCTCGTGCAAGTCTGGCCGTCTCCGGTCGTGGAGCTGAACCGGGCGGTAGCGGTGGGCTTCGCGAGTGGACCGGCAGCCGGTCTGGCCGCGCTCGAGCCACTCGGCGCAGAGCCGCAACTGGCCGGTTACCCGTACCTTGCGGTCGCCCGAGCCGAGTTCCTGGAACGGCTCGATCGCCGTGACGAGGCCCGCCTGGCGTACCAGGAGGCGCTGATGCTCACCGAGAACGCGGTCGAACGGGACTTCTTGCGACGCCAGCTCGAGCAGTTGGCCTGACGGTGCGGCCGCGCTGATGGTTGGGGCTGGCTGGCGTTTGACCGGCTATCCGTGTGACCATCCCGGTGTGCAAGGCAGCTTTGCCAGCGACGGGCCGACCGGCATCCGCCGGTCCTGGGTGGAACGTGTGCTTGGCGTCGTGCGCGAGCTCGGGGCGAGCCACGACCTGCACGAGACGCTGCAGGGCATCACCGACGCGGTTGTGCAGGTCGTCGAGTTCGGTGCCGCGGCAATCAACCTGGTGGAGCCCGGGGGGATGGTCCGCGTCGCCGCCGTCGCC
Source organism: uncultured Actinomycetota bacterium (assembly GCA_963839175.1). Taxonomy (GTDB): domain Bacteria; phylum Actinomycetota; class Actinomycetes; order Mycobacteriales; family Jatrophihabitantaceae; genus CAWIUB01. The sequence goes on along the minus strand of CAWIUB010000001.1, from coordinate 105,130 downwards.
GGGCCGGCGGAGCTTGACACCGAGCTGCTGGGCCGGGCAACCCAAAGCTCGTACTGGCACGAGCTGCTCGCCGCCTGCGAGCACTGGGGCGCATTGCGCTTCTATAGCCACGAACGCGATCAGGCCGTGCCGGCCCGGTTGCCGACCTGGGTTCCGCCGGACTCCGGCGTCGCCGACGTCGCGGCTTGGCATCCAGACGACATGTTGCTTGCTCCGCTGCTCGGTTCCGACGGATCGTTGCTGGGGATCCTGAGCGTCGATCAGCCAAACAGCGGACGGCATCCGGACGCCGAGCAGCGCACCGTGCTCGAGCTGTTCGCCACGCAAGCGGCGCACGCGATCGAACAGGCGACGGCGCGCAGCCGGGTCGAGGCGCGCAGACGCGAGGCGGAACAACATTGGCAACTTGCGTTCGAGCACAGCCCGGTTGGCGCTGCGATCGTCAACCCCGACGGCACGTTCGAGAGGGTCAACGGCGCGTTCGCTGCCTTGCTCGGCTACTCGGCGGAGGAGCTACGGACGCTGCGATTCGCCGACTTCACCCATCCCGATGACCTGGATGCCAACCTGCAACTGTTCGCGGAATTGCTCGACGGCAGGCGAACCAGCTACCAGATGGAAAAGCGCTACGTGCGCGCCGACGGCCGGGTGGCTCGCGTGCTGCTGCACGTCGGCGCGATCTTCGCCGACGACGGCACACTGCTGCGCATCGTCAGTCAGGTCAACGACATCACTGACCGCAAAGTGGCCGAAGAGCATCTCGCCTACCGTGCCACCCATGATCCACTGACCGAACTGCCCAACCGCACCCTGCTCGAAGACCGGCTGGGCGCGGCGCTGGCGGGTGGCTCGCCGGCGGGGGTCCTCATCCTCGACATCGACCGGTTCAAGACGGTGAACGACAGTCTGGGGCACGACGCAGGCGACGAGCTGCTGCGGGTGGTTGCCAACCGGCTGCGCGAGATCGTCCCGCACGCCCAGGCCGTGGCCCGCATCGGCGGTGACCAGTTCGTCGCGCTAATCCCGTACCCGAACGACCCGGAATCCCTGCAGTCCCTCGCTTTGCAGATCGTCAGCGAGCTGCGTGGTCCGCTCGACATCCGCGGGCACCAGCACACCATCAGCCTGAGTGTCGGGATCACGGTCAGCGGGCAACGGCACCGCCATCCGGACGAGGTGCTGCGCGAGGCCGAGCAGGCCCTGCGGCGGGCGAAACGACACGGCCGCGGACGGGTCGAGATCTACGACCCGCTGCAGGACCGCACCGCCACGGTCGAGGAGCTCGACCTGCAGAACGACCTGCATCGTGCGATCGACAACCGCCGCGGTCTGGTCCCGTACTTCCAGCCCATCGTGAGCCTTGCCACCAGCGTCCCGGTTGGCTATGAGGCGCTCGTGCGATGGCAGCACCCGCGACGCGGCCTGCTCGAGCCCGGTGCGTTTCTGCCCTTGGCCGAGCAGACCGGCCTGGTCGTGCCGCTCGGCTGGTGGATGCTGGACCAGAGTTGCCTGGCGGCGACCGACTCGGCGCTCACCGACGGCTGGTCGCGCTGGGTCGCCGTCAACGTGTCCGCCAGCCAGCTCGGGCGCCGCCAGCTGCTGCCGGCGATCCGTCGCGCGCTCGACGAGACCTATCTGCCTGCCGATCGGCTACACGTCGAGATCACCGAGACCGCACTGGCGGATGCGAGCACCGAGGCGATCAAGGAGGTCAACCTGGTCGCCGATCTCGGCGTCCGCATCGCCCTGGACGACTTCGGCACCGGTTACTCGTCACTCTCGCTGCTGCGCGACCTGCCGGTCAGTACGGTGAAGATCGATCGCAGCTTCATTTCACCGATCATGGTGGACCCGACCGCGACGGCCATCGTGCGCAGCGTCATCGCGCTGTGCCAGGAGCTGCATATCACCACCGTCGGCGAGGGCGTCGAGACGCTCGAGCAGCTGGCGGCGCTGCGCGTGCTCGGCTGCTCGCAGGCGCAGGGATACCTGCTAGGACGGCCCGCGCCCCTGGCGCGCTGACCTCACGTCGTGGGTGGCGCGTCGAGATAGGCAGCCGCGACCCGCTTCGGCACCACCATCCGCCACGCATCGACCACCAACTCGCGCAGCTGTACCTCGTCGATCGCGGCCAACCTGACCCGCACCCAGTTGTAGCGTTCGTCCGAGCGGAGCGGCATGAGGAACGTGTCCGGCTCCGCCGCAATAAGTGCCTCGCGTTCCTCGCGAGGGAAGGCGAAGCCCATCAGCGTCTCGTCGGCCGACAGCGCGACGTAGACGATCCGGCCGACCCGGAACTTGACGCGGTCGCGCACGAGCGCTTCTTCGGTTTGCGGCAGCGATGCGGCGATCCGTCGCACGTCGTCGGCGGTGACCATCAGCCTCAGTTCCTTTCGCGATCGTCCTGGCGCCGAACGTCACTCTTGCAGGCCGCCGCGCGAGATACTCGCCCGCGTGGCTGACGACGAGGCCCGGGAGCGGGCTATCTACCACACGCTCAAGGCGGTCGACGAGGTCACCGCGGCGTTGCGCGTTGGGCTCAGGGGCGGCTCTAGCGTGGGGCGGTGACGCGCCGATGGTGGCCGGCGGTCGCGCTGCTCGCCGTTGCCGCACTCGTGGCGATCGTCTGGCTCGCGGCCGACGTCAGCGATGCCGGCCACCGAATCGCCCGGTCCTCGGCCGCAGTGACCGTGGCGGCAACGTCCGCCGGGCAGCTCGCCGAGGCACCCACACCGTCGGCTAACCCGTCCTTCCCCAGCCCGGACACGGCAACCGGCGAGCGTGCGTATCTCACCGCGGTCTTCGACGACGCGCAAAGCATGTGGGCGCAGCTGTTTGCGGCTGCCCGAAGCAGCTATCCGCCGACGTCCTTGCGGATCTTTGTCGGTGCGGTGCAGACCGCGTGCGGCCCGGGTGCGGCGGACGTCGGCCCGTTCTACTGTCCGGCGGACCACACCGTCTACCTGGAAACCAGCTTCTTCGACCTGATGGAGCGCAACTTCGGCGTCAAGGGAGAGTTCAGCCAGGCGTTCGTCGTCGCTCACGAGGTCGGCCACCATGTGCAGACCGCCCTGGGCACCCTGCAAGCGGTGTCGCACGCGCAGCACCTGAACCCCGCGGCGGCCAACAACCTGTCGGTGCGCCTGGAGCTGCAGGCCGACTGCTACGCCGGGATCTGGGCCCACTCGCGGTACTCCCGCGGGTTGCTGACCGCTGCGGACCTGCGATCCGCGCTCGCAGCGGCAGCGGCGGTCGGCGACGACTTCCTGCAGCAAGCCAGCACCGGCCAGGTGCAGCCCGAGCACTGGACGCACGGATCATCCGCGCAGCGCCAGCAGTGGCTGACGGTCGGCTTCGACCGCGGCGACCCTGCGGCGTGCAACACCTTCGCCGGCACCGGCATTGCCGGATGACGGTTAGCTCTCGAGTGCGGCATCCAGCGTGATCTCGACGCCGGTCAGCGCCTTGCTCACCGGGCAGCCTGCCTTTGCTCCCTCCGCGGCCTGCGCGAAGCCGTCCGCGTCCAGGCCGTCGACCTCGCCGCGCACGGTCAGCTTGATTCCGGTGAGCCGAGCCGGCCGGGTCCGGCCCCAGCGACACGTCGGCCGTCACGTCGAGCGCCTGCGGCGTTCCGCCCGCCTGTGCCACCAACGCGGACAGCTGCATCGCGTAACACGACGAGTGCGCCGCGGCGATCAGCTCCTCGGGACTCGTGAAGCCGCCGGCGTCATCGGCAGCGCGCTTCGGGAAGGACACCTCGTACGTGCCGAGATGCGAGCTGGACAGTTCGACCTGCCCGGAGCCTTCCTGCAGGGTCCCGGTCCAAGCGGTACGAGCGGTACGGGTAGGCATCGTCATGTCTCCTTTGGTCAGTTGGTCGTTGTAGCGGGTAGCCGCGATCGGATACTGCCACCGCACCTGGTGACCGGTTTCATGGCACGACGGTCACGGGCCAGCGGGCGGCCTTGACCAGGCGCATGGCGATCGAGCCGACCAGCCGCCGCCCACCGCTGGTCGAGGCGCCGACCACGACCGCGTCCACCCGCAGTTCGTCGGCTACTCGGACGATCTCGTCGAACGGCGAGCCAGTTCTCTCCATGAATGTCGCGTGCAGCCCCAGCTGAGGAGCCACCTCCTCGATTGTCTTGCGGAGCTCGTCGGCAACAGCGCGATTCATCTGGATGGCCGCTGCGGCCGCCGAAGGGCTGGCCGCCATGAGCGCCGGGATCTGCCCGACGAACAGGCAGATGAGTCGGGCACCCTGCCGCCTGGCTAGCCCGCTCGCATACGCCCCGGCCCGCAACGACGTGTCCGAGCCGTCGATGGCCACGAGGATCTTTGACGGACCGTCCGTCCCTAACTCGAACACCGCCGTAGCCCATCACAGCTGCGGTGGCTATGCCTAGGGTCCAGGTCGAGTCAGCCGGTGAGCTCCCGGGGGAACACCACGACGTCGACGAGTGCGCCGTTGCGCCAGACCGTGATCTCCAGCCGGCGGCCGATGGCATCCTCGACCATCAGGCGCTGCAGCCCGGTGCTCGAGGCGATGGACGCGCCGTCAACCGCGATCAGCACGTCGCCGACCCGCAGCCCGGCCTGCTCCGCCGGGCTGTTGGAGACGACCTGGGCCACCCGCAGGCCGCTTCGCCGGCCGGTCTTGGCCGCCAGCGGCGGAGGCAGCGGCGCCTGTGCGCCCGCGATGCCCAGCCACGCGCGACGTACCCGCCCGGACGTCATGAGTGTCGAGACGATAGTCCGGGTCGTCTCGTTGATCGGCACGGCGAGCCCGACGCCGATACCCGCCACCGCTGTGTTGACGCCGACGACCCGGCCCCGGCTGTCGGCCAGCGCGCCGCCGCTGTTGCCGGGATTGAGGGCGGCGTCGGTCTGGATGACCTCGTCGACGACCCGTCCCGACCGAGTTGGCAGCGAGCGGCCGAGCGCCGAGACGATGCCGGCGGTCACGCTTCCGGCGAGCCCGAGCGGGTTGCCCAATGCGACCACCAATTGACCGACCCGAAGCTCAGCAGCGTCGCCCAGCACCACCGGCGCGGGCACGGTTCCTCCGCGGGCGCGCAGCACCGCCAGGTCCGAGAGCGGGTCCCGGCCGATGACGTCGGCGTCCACGTCCGTGCCGTCGTTGAACGCCACCTCGGCTCGGTCGGCGCCTTCGACGACGTGCGCGCTGGTCAGCAGGAATCCGTCAGCGGTCAGCACGCTAGCGCTGCCCGCGCCCTGCCCACGACGGCTGCGCACCCGCACACTGGCCACACTGGGCAGCACCGTTTCGGCCACGCTCACCACCGCCGCTGAGTAGGCGTCGAGCGCCTCGCGATCGTCGACCATGTCTTGGAAACCCGCCTGCGCCAGCTTGGGTGCCCGATGTTCGCCCACAGCGCAGCGGGTGGCCCGCGTCATGCCGCAGGGCCGGCGATCAGGGTGACCGTCGCGCTGTGCGACTGACCGGAGCTGTCGGTCCAGCCGATGGACACCGAGTCGCCCACCTTGTGCTGTGCGATCGCGGTCGACAGCGCCGACGCGGAGTCGATGGACGTGCCGTCGAACGAGGTGATCGTGTCGCCCGCGGCCAGGCCCGCTTGCGCGGCCGGTGAGCCGGACACGACTCCTCCGATCGTCGCACCTGACACCGCGCTGGACGCACCGAAGCCGTTGCCTGCCGCGGAGGTGTCCTGCAGCTCGATGCCGAGGAATGCGGTCTGGCCGATGTGCACGGTACTGCTCGACTGTCCGGACTCGATCTGATCGGCGATGCTCAGCGCCTTGTCGATCGGGATCGCGTACGCCTCGGCGCTGAAGCTTCCACCGGATGCCGCGCTGTCCATGCCGATCACCTGGTCGCTGGCGTTGTACAACGGGCCACCCGAGTCGCCGGCCTGGATGTCGGCGTCAGTCTCGATCATCCCGGTGAGCGTCTCGGCGTTCGCGCCGCTCTCGTCACTGGCGGTGATCGTCTGGTCGAGGCCAGTGACCGTGCCTGCGGAGGCGCTCGGCGTGCCGCCGGTGCCGCCCGCGTTGCCCACACCGGTGACCTTGTCGCCCACCGCGACCTTGGCCGAATCGGCGGTCTTCACAGTGGTCAGACCCGATGCGCCCTGCAGCTGGATGACCGCGACATCGTCGGTTGCGTCAGTGCCGACCACCGTTGCGGTGTAGGTCTTGCCGGTGCTGACGACGGTGACGGAGATCTTGGTTGCCCCGTTGATGACGTGGTTGTTGGTGAGGACCTCGCCGTTGGACGTGAGGATCATCCCGGTTCCCGCGGCCTGCGCGCTCTGGTAGCCGAGCACGGTGTTGATGTCGACCACGCCCACCTGCTGGGCGTCGGTGGCGGAGGTCGAGGTACCCGACGAACCGGACCCGGACCCGGAGCCGAAGCCGAAGCCGAAGCCGTACCCGTCACCGTTGCCGTTGCCATTCGACCCCGAGCTGCCGGTGTCGGCGGAGCCGTTGCCCTGGTCGGCGGTCGAGACGAGCGGCGACGAGCTGCTGTCGAATGCTCCGAGGGCGGCGCTCACGCCCAGCGACCCAGCCGTGAGCACAGCGGCACCGGCGAGGCTGAGCCGGATGCGCCGCCGTCGGCGGTGCGCCCGGGCGGCCTGATCTGTGGCGGCCTGATCTGCGGCGGCCGTCGCCTCGTCGTATCGGGTGTAGGTGGGCGGCGTCCAATATTGAGGGCCGTCGTACGGGTTGGTCATGGTGGCTCCTGGCATCTCGCACCGCCTGGTGGCGCTGCGTTCACGGTCCAGGAGACTGCGCCCAGTTCGTCAAAGTCTGTGAGTAAGTTGTGCACTGGCTTTGCATCGCGGCCGGGCTCAACGGATGGCGGGATTGCCCCATTCGATCAGAATGGTGTCCCGCCAGACGCCTCGATGGCGGCCGATCCGCTCGCGGACGCCCACTAGCCGGAAGCCGGCTCGCTGGTGCAGCGCCAGGCTGGTCATGTTCTCGGGGAAGATGCTGCTCTGCACGGTCCAGACGCCGGCCGCCGTGCAGTTGTCGACCAGCGCCTCGAGCAGGGCTCGGCCCACGCCGTATCCACGAGAGGCGGGCGCCACGAACACCGAATGCTCGACCACACCGCGGTACACGGCGCGTGGCGAAACGGCGCGACAGGCGACCCAGCCGACGGCCGTCCCGTCGACCATCGCGACGTAGCGCAGGTCCGGTCGCCGGTCGGCATCGAAATCCGACCAGCTCGGGGCGGTGGTCTCGAACGATGCGTCGCCGTCGTCCAAACCCGCCTGGTAGATCTCGAGTACGGCCTCGGCGTACGCCTCGGACAGCGGCTCGATCCTGATCATCTCGTGCTCACCGCGACCTCGTCGTCGACGTAGCGCGGCCGACTGGCCCGCAGCCCGGCGATCAGGCAGACGGCCAGCGCGACGAAGAGCAGCACGAACATCCCCGTCCAGTCGCGGGACGTCCCGACGGTCAGCCCGACCAGCAGCGGACCGCTGCCCGCGACCAGATAGCCGATGCCCTGGGCGAAGGCCGCCAGCGCGGCGGTTGCCCGGGCCGCCCGGGTGCGCAGCCCGAACATGGTGAGCGACAGCGGCAACAGCCCCTGCAGCGACTGGCCGACCAGCAGCAGGTGCTCGCCGTAGCGGTGCGACAGCCGCGGCGCGGTCGCGCCGATGATCGCGAAGCAGGCCACCGGCAGCGTGGTCACGGCGGCTGTGGTCAGGACGTGCTGCTCGTCCGCCACAGGTCGATGCCCCCCTCGACGGCGTGCCGATCGATCTCGGCCAGCTCGTCGGCGGTGAAGTCGAGGTGGTCCAGAGCGCCGAGGCTGTCGTCCAGCTGCTCGACGCTGCTCGCCCCGACGAGCACCGAGGTCACCCGCTCGTCCCGCAGGCACCACGCCAGGGCAAGCTGCGCCAGGGACTGGCCGCGTGCCTTGGCGATGTCGTTGAGCGCCCGGATGTGTGCGAGGTTCTGCTCGGTCAGCAGATCGCGGTTGAGTGTCGAGTTCTCCGCCATTCGTGACTTGGCGGGGATCCCGTCGAGGTACTTGTCGGTCAGCATTCCTTGCGCCAGCGGGGAGAACGCGATGCACCCGGCGCCGAGTTCGGCCAGGGTGTCGAGCAGGCCACCCTCGATCCATCGGTTCAGCAGCGAGTACGACGGCTGGTGGATCAGCAGCGGGGTGCCGAGCTCGCGCAGGATCGCGGCCGCCTCAGCCGTGCGGTCGGCCGAATAGGACGAGATGCCTGCATACAGCGCCTTGCCCTGGCGCACCGCCGCGTCCAGCGCGCCCATGGTCTCTTCGAGCGGCGTGTCGGGGTCGTAGCGGTGCGAGTAGAAGACGTCAACGTAGTCCAGGTCCATGCGCTGCAGCGACTGGTCGAGGCTGGCGAGCAGGTACTTACGTGATCCCAGGTCGCCGTACGGCCCGGGCCACATATCCCAGCCGGCCTTGGTGGAGATGAACAGCTCGTCGCGGTACGACGCGAAATCCTCCCGCAGCAGCCGCCCGAAGTTCGTCTCGGCCGACCCATACGGCGGGCCGTAATTGTTGGCGAGGTCCATATGCGTGACGCCGCGGTCGAACGCGCGGCGCAGGATGGCCCGCTGCGCATCGAGCGGACGGTCGTGCCCGAAGTTGTGCCAGAGGCCCAGGGAGATCATCGGCAGTTGCACGCCGCTACGCCCGCTGCGCCGGTAGGTCATCGAGTCGTATCGGTCGTCCGCGGCATGGTAGTAGTCACGGGGTCCGATGCTATCGCCGCGGTGTGCGGCGGCGCCAGCGCTACACGGTGGGCAGGACGTAGTCGGCGAACTTCGCGCGCAGGGTCTTCTTGGAGAATTTGCCGACGCTCGTCTTGGGGATCTCGTCGATGAACGCGACGTCGTCGGGTACTTGCCAACCGGCCAGCCGCTCGCGTAGATGGTCGAGGACCTCCTCGCGGGTCAGCGTCTCGCCGGGCTTGACGACGACGACCGCTAGCGGGCGCTCGATCCATTTGGGGTGCGGTAACGCGATGACCGCGGCTTCGGCGACCTTGGGGTGGCCCATGATCTCGTTCTCGACCTCGACGGAGCTGATCCACTCGCCGCCGGACTTGACCAGGTCCTTCGTGCGGTCGACGAGGCGCAGGTAACCCAAAGGTGTGATCGCCCCGACGTCGCCGGTGCGCAGCCAGCCGTCGTCGGTGAACTGCTCACCCGGCTCATCGGTGCGGTAGTACTGCCGGGCGACCCACGGACCGCGCACCTGCACCTCGCCGGTCGTCTTGTCGTCCCAGGGCTGGATCTCTCCGGTCTCGGTGTCGGCGACGCGCATCTCGAGGCCGGCCAGAGCTATTCCCGCCGTGGCACGTGCGTCCGCTTTCTCGGCGTCGGACGCTGAGACGTACTCGGCCCGCAGCGCGCTCATCGAAGCGACCGGCGACGTCTCGGTCATCCCCCAGCCCTGCGTGATCGGCACGCCGATGGCCGCGCGCCAGCCCTCCGAGAGCGCTCGTGGCACCGCGGAGCCACCGCACATCACCCGGTTCAGCGACGAGACGTCGTGGTCCTTGAGCAGCGGCAGCATGCCCATCCAGATCGTGGGCACCCCCGTGGCGAAGGTGACCCGCTCGGACTCGATGAGCGAGACGAGGGCCTGCGGCGAGAGATCCAGGCCAGGCATGGTGATCGTCGCTCCGGCCGCAAACGCCGTGTATGGCATGCCCCACGCCATGGCATGGAACATCGGCACCACGGGCATCACGTTGTCGCGATCGGTGATCGCGGCGGCATACGAGGCCAGCCCGGCGTTCGCGTGCAGCCAGGTCGACCGGTGCGAGTAGAGCACGCCCTTCGGGTTGCCCGTCGTGCCGGTCGTGTAACACAGCGCCGCGGCTTGCCGCTCGTCGGTGACCCGGTCGTCGAAATCGACTTCGGAGCTGCCACCGACCAGCTCGTCCCACATCACGATGCGCGGATCGTCGGGGATCTCGTTTGGCGCGCCGTCGTCCATGACCACGATGTGCCGCACCGTCGGCATCTTGCTCATCACGGTGCTGAACAAGCTGAGCAGCGACCGGTCGACGAACACCACCTCGTCCTCGGCGTGCTCGATGCTGTAGAGGACCTGGTCCTGGAAGTAGCGGATGTTGATCGTGTGCAGGATCCGGCCGGACCCGGGCACGGCGAAGTACAGGGCGAGATGCCGCGCGGTGTTCCACGCGAACGATCCGATGCGGGCGTCGTCGCGCAAGCGCAGTGAGTCGAGGGCGCCAACGATGCGCCGCGCCTCGACGCCGAGTTCGGCGAACGTGGTGTGGGCGATCCCGGTGGCCGTGCGGGTGGCGACCGACCTGGACCCGAAGTATTGCTCCCCGCGCCGAAAGATCATATTGGTGGATAGCGGCGTGTCCTGCATGAGTCCGTACATGCCGCGATGGTGCCCTGCAGGGGTTCGCAGGGCAACAGGCAGCCGTCATGGATATTCCCGGGTCACCTGGAAGGTCTGCGTCGTGACGTTGTCGGCCGACAGGAACGGCCGCAACCCGGTGAGGTAGGCGCGTGTGGACGGGTTGTTGCTCGCGTCGACGTCGGCCGCGCCCGGGATGTAGCTCTCGGCGATGTCGTGGTTCTCGCCGATGGTGCCGTGGTCATGGTGAACCACGACTGTGGTGACGTTGCTCCGATCGGGGTTCTCGGCGTCCTCCAGGTGCGGGACGACATCGTGCTCGTTCTCCAGGGCGAGCACCTGGACGCGCCGCGGCGCCTTGGCCGCCGCGGCGCCGATGGGTGCCCCTGCGGTGACGACGTGGCTGATGTGGAACTGCCCGGAGGCTGCTGAGTGGATCGCTGTGTTGATCGCCACCATTCCGCCTTCGCTGTGCCCGACAAGCATGACGTCGTCGGTGGGCCGCACACCGGCCTGCCGCATGGCCTGCAACACCCCGCGTTCGTAGGACGTGGACGTGCCAGCCAAGGCGCGAAGGTTCGTGGCGATGCTGGTGATATCGCCGTTGTGTCTGGCTGGGGACCAGTCCTTCGTGCCGGGGACGTCGACGATCACGCGACGCTGGCCGGTGCCGACAGTGTCGAGTATGCGGATGTCGACCTCACCGTGCTTGCCGTCGTTGCGCCGCGCCAGCCCGCTCATCACCGCGGCCAGCGATCGGGGTGGGCCGCCGGCGTCGACCGTCGCGTCGCGACCGAGCGCCGTCACCTTGGCCCGCCCGTCTGGGTACACGCGGCCGAGCAGCGCCGCCCCTTGGGTGACGGATCCAGCACTGAGGAAGCCCGCGGCCGCGCCGGAGAGCAGATCGGCCGTCTGCGGGTTGTCGGTGATCCATCGCTGCGCGGCGGCGCGCACGTCGCCGGTAGAGACCAGAGTTCTCATGGCGTCCCACCCCGCATGCGGCGCGTCGCGCAGGAAATCGATCGTGGGGGTGAGCGACTCGGCGAGCCGGTCGGCGCCCAGGTACGCGTCCGCGGCCACCCGCAACCCCACGTCGAGGGCGGCGCACCGCGCCGCGAGCGGCGTGACACCGCCGGGCCCGTCGAGGGCGGCGAGCAAGCGCGCCTCGAACCGGCCAGCGCCAACCGGGTCGAAGGCCGCGGTCTCCGCCAGCTCCGGGCGCACCAGGTAGCTGTGCAGGCGCAGCGCCTCGTCGGCGCTGTCGCTCGCACACCGACCGAACAGCCGAGCGGTGGCCGCCATGTCGTCGCAGTGCGCCTCGATGCCGCCGGCTCCGCCGCGCACGGAGACCGGTGCGGTCACAGGATCGCCTCGACGATCGCGACGGCGCGGCCGAGGGGCTTCGCGACGTCATTGACGATCGACTCGGCGTGCCGGACGTTAGCCGCGTGGCTGCGCAGCGACTGGGCGGCGTGATCGACGCCCGCGGCGGCGTGGCGCAGATCCGCGACGAGGTCGCGGGCGCGGTCGCGAAACGCATCGGCGGCGGTGGACTGCCATGCGACCCGTTCAGCGGCGACGGCCAAGTCGCCCGCCCGACGCCGCATCTCATCCGCATGACCGCTGATATGGCCGGCCAGGCGAACGAGCGCGTCGGCATCGGGCAGGAACGACATGCCATGCAGCATCGGTCATCTGATCGTTCGGCCGTGGCCTCTGCGGACGATCTGTGGATAACCGAATCGGGTATCCACAGCGTGCCGATCCCGCTCTCGTGAGACAGGCCGTGGTTGACTGACCGCAGCGATCGACAGCCGAGAACGTCGCACAAGTGTCGCTGCTGGACTGCCAATTCGATCACACCGAGGTCAGTTGAGGAGCACGCAGCATGGAGTTCGCACCCGCTCCAATGCAGCCGGATGGAAGTGACAGCGCCGCCGACGACCTGGGCGTCACCGGGCTGTCGCGACGCGATCGCGAGATCCTGGTATTCGAACGCCAGTGGTGGAGGTACGCAGGCGCCAAGGAGCAGGCAATCCGCGAGTTGTTTGACATGTCCAGCACCCGCTACTACCAGGTGCTCAACGCGTTGATCGATACTCCCGCGGCGCTCGCCACCGATCCCCTGCTGGTCAAGCGGTTGCGCCGGCTGCGAGCCAGCCGCCAGCGGCAACGGTCGGCCCGGCGACTCGGTATCGACGTCTGACGAAGCGCTAGTGGCGTGTCGCATCTAATTTGATGCTTATGTGTGGTCGGCTGTTCTGGTTGATACTTGACCAGGAGGAGTTGACGGCGTGCCTCGTCCGAAGGAGTTCATGGTCTCCTTGACCGCTGGGGATCGTGCGAAGCTGAAGAAGGTGGTCGCCTCGGGGCGGCGTCTGCCCGGTTGATCACCCGGGCCAGGGTGTTGCTGGCCTTGGATGAGATGCAGGGGCCGGCGCCGGATCGGCGTGTGGTGGCCCGAACGTCTGGGCACGTCGCAGAGCACCGTGTATCTGGTCGCGAAGGCGTTCACGACGCATGCCGGGCGGGTTGAGGACGTGATCGGCCGCAAGAAGCGGGCCACGCCTCCGGTGGAGCCGAAGGTGACCGGCGACGTCGAGGCCCGGGTGATCGCGCTGGCGTGCAGCCAGCCACCGCCGGGGCGTCAGCGGTGGACGCTGCGGTTGCTGGAGAGACGGGTGGCCTTGACCGAGGGGATGCCGCCGATAGACCACTCCACGATCGGGCGGGTCCTAAAAAGGGGGCGCTTAAGCCTCACCTGAAGGCGTGCTGGACGATCCCGCCGAAGCAGAATGCGGCGTTCGTGGCCGCGATGGAGGATGTGCTGGGCGTCTATGCCCGCCCCTACGATCCGGCCTTCCCGGTCGTGGTCATGGACGAGAAACCACTCCAACTGCTCGCCGACGCCAGAGCAGGCACGCCGGCTGCGCCCGAGCGGGTGGCCCGCGAGGACTCCGAGTACATCCGCTGCGGCACCTGCTCGATCTTCGTGTGGGCCGAACCCCTGCGGGGTTGGCGCCGCGCCTACGCCGAGTCCACCCGGACCCGCATCGACTGGGCCCACGGCGTCGAACATCTGCTGAACGTCGACTACCCCGACGCGGACAAGGTCGTCCTGGTCATGGACAACCTCAACACCCACTCGATCGCCTCCCTCTACGAGGCATTCCCGCCCGAGAAGGCCTACGCCCTGGCCGGCCGGCTGGAGATCCACCACACACCCAAGCACGGCTCGTGGCTCAACATCGCCGAGATCGAACTGTCCTGCCTGACCAAGCAATGCCTCGGCCGGCGTATCGCCGACCTCGTCGTCCTCGACACCGAACTCGCCGCCTGGGCCGAGGCCATCAACGCCGACGAGCGCCAAGTCGACTGGAGGTTCACCACCAGCGACGCCCGCATCAAACTTCGGCACTTATACCCAGCTATTTAGAAGCGACAGACTACTAGCCCAGCGCGCACAGCCGCGCCTAATAGCCTGCCACCCGTGTCGCACCACGCCCCCGTTCCGCCGAGGAGACGGCGGCTCGATCGGATCGTCGGCGTGGTGCTCGCGGTGCTCGGCCTGGCAGTCGCCGTCGTTGCGGTCATCGCCCTGCAGAACCCGAAGGGTCGTCAGGCGAGCAGGGTGAGCGCGACGGTCTCCAGTTCGGCCGCTCGCTCGTCCGGCGGCGCGTCGCCGAGCCGGATGCCTTCGGCAAGCCGGTCTGGCACCAGCCCGACAGCGACCTCGACGAGCCCGAGCGCTGCGACGCATCCGGTGCCACTGGTGGTGCTGGACAGCACCGGCAACCCGTCGCTGGCCGGCACTGCGGCTGCCCGCTTTCGGGCTGGTGGCTGGACGGTGACCTCGACCGACGAGCTGACTAACGACATCCTGTCGACCGTCGCGTACTTCGATCCCGCCTCTGCGGGGGCGCAGCAGGCGGCGCTGCAGCTACAGCAACAGTTCCCGGCCATCAAACGCGTGGTTGCCAGGTTCGCCGAGCTGCCGGTCGGCCCCATCGTCGTGGTGCTAACCAGCGACTACAGCTGAGGCAAAGGCCCTGATGATCTCGGCTAGCTGTGCGATTTCCCGCAGAATCCACCGAGATCATCGGGACAGCGTGATCCTGGCCTGAAACCCAGCCACCAGCGTATGAGACACTTAGCGCACAACTGAAAAGCAACTCATCCAGAGGGGCAGAGGGATACGGCCCGATGAAGCCCCGGCAACCACTGCGATGCACTCGATTCGTTCCGACGAGGCCGCCGCAGCAGGTGCCAAGTCCGTCCCTGGCCGATTCGCCGTCCCGGGAAAGATGAGGAGAAAGGCCTCCACTCCATGACTGCCGTCATCGATCGCGCTGCGATCCCAGCATCCCCGGCGACCTCCCTGGTCTGTCGCAGCTGCGGCGCCCGATACCCGCTCGGGGCTCAACACGCCTGCTTCGAGTGCTTCGGCCCGCTCGAGATCGGTTACGACACCGACGCGCTCGCCCGGGTTGCCCGCTCGGACATCGAGGCCGGGCCTCAATCGATCTGGCGGTACGCCGGTCTGCTGCCCGTCGGGCAGGATGCGTCGACCCGGGTCGACTCCCGCACCGGTATGACGCCGCTCATCCGCGCCGATCGGCTGGCCGGCGAGCTGGGCTTCACCGCGCCGGTCTGGGTCAAGGACGATTCGGCCAACCCCACCCACTCGTTCAAGGACCGCGTCGTCTCCGTGGCGATCACCGCCGCGCGTGAGTTCGGTTTCGAGCGGATCGCATGCGCGTCGACCGGCAACCTGGGCAACTCTGTGGCCGCGCACGCCGCGCGGATCGGCATGGCCTCGATCGTGTTCATCCCGGCCGACCTGGAGCCTGCCAAGATCGTCCAGTCGGCGATCTACGGCGGCACTGTGGTCGGCGTCGAGGGCTCCTACGACGACGTCAACCGGCTGTGCTCCGAGCTGGCCGAGACCGACGAGTTCGAGACCACCGGCTTCGTCAATGTGAACGTCCGGCCGTACTACGCCGAGGGATCCAAGACGCTCGGCTTCGAGGTGGCCGAACAGCTCGGCTGGCGGTTACCGGCCCAGGTGGTCGCGCCGATGGCATCGGGATCGCTGCTGACCAAGGTGCACAAGGCGTTCAAGGAGCTGGTGGCGGCGGGACTCGTGCCGTCGTCTGACTGGCGGATGTTCGGCGCCCAGTCCGCCGGGTGTTCCCCGATCGCGACCGCGTTCGAGAACGGCTGGGACGTCGTGCGGCCGATGAAGCCGACGGGCATCGCCAAGTCGCTCAACATCGGCAACCCGGCCGACGGGCCATATGCGCTCGACGCGGTCCGCACGACCGGAGGCGCCATGGCGCACGTGACCGACGACGAGATCCGCGAGGGGATCCGGCTGCTCGCGCGTACTACAGGTGTCTTCGCGGAGACCGCGGGTGGGGTGACCGTCGCGGTGCTGCAGAAGCTCATCACGTCCGGGGCGATCGACACGTCCGCCGAGACCGTCGTCTACAACACCGGCGACGGGCTCAAGACTCTCGAGGCGGTGGCGGACGGCGCCCGTCCGACCGCGGTGATCCCGCCGACCCTCAAGGGCATGCGCGACGCGGGCCTGCTGTAGCCGCAGTCGATCACGTTTTCGGCCGCACTCGATCACGTCTTCCCCGCGATTGTGCGCTGTGGCGTCATAGCAGCGACCAATTCCGGGGAGAACCTGATCGGCGGAGCGCGGCGGCCCGGGGCCATTAGCCAGATCGATCGCGCGAATCGCCCGCCGGATGCCCGCCAGTTCCAACAGCGGATCAGCACCGCGTCCAGTTCGGATGCGGTGACCACGGCGCCATGAAGCGCCGCGTCCGCAACCACGACCGCGGACGCGGTGGACGAGCTGCGGGCGAGGTCGGAGCGATTGGCACCGGCCCGAGCAGCGGAACCCCGTGGAGGATCGCGGCGGAGGCGTCGCTGGCGGAACGATCACGTGTTTGGTCGGCGTGTGGGGACGACCGATTTTGCGCCGGCCATCTGGCTCTTTCCGAGCGTGCCGTGTACGTTTCGCGCTGGTCGTAGTTACGAGCGTTTCGACTAGCGAAGTACTACGTGCGCCGCCCTTGCCGGGAGGCCACGTGCACTGCAGTGAAGCGGGACCGAGGAGCGAAGACCCCGGCCTCACGAAGGGTGGCGCCGGAATCGGCCCGCAGGGCACAGAGCAAGGAGTGCACGTGGCACAGGGCACCGTCAAGTGGTTCAACAACGAGAAGGGCTACGGCTTCATCGCCGTAGATGGCGGGCAGGACGTCTTCGTCCACTACTCGGCCATCCAGTCCGACGGCTACCGCTCGCTGGACGAAGGCCAGCGGGTGGAGTTCGAGGTCGCCCAGGGTCCCAAGGGCCCGCAGGCCGACGGCGTACGCGTCGTCAACTGAACCACACAGGCTGCCGGCCCGGTTCGCATCAGGCGAACCGGGCCGGTTCGACTCTGCGGACGGGAATGGCGCACCCCGGCCGAGACGTTCATGTCGGTATGAGTGAGGTGGCCGCGCCATTCGGCGCCCTGCTGCAGTTGACGGCGCTCGACGGGCGGCGTGACGAGTTGCTTCGGGTGCTGGGCAACTACGTCAACACGCTCGACGGCGAGCCGGGCACAACCTTGTTCGCCGTGGCCGCCGACCCCAACGACGCCGAAATGGTCTGGCTGTGGGAGGAGTTCGCCGACGGCGCGGCGGTCCGCGATCACTTCCAGCATGACTTCTTCCGAGCCCTGCAGCTCGAGTTCGCCGACCTGCTGGCCGAGCCGCCGGCGGTGCGACCCCTGGCCCCCTTCGTCCATCGGGTCAACCCCGGCGTCGCCGCCGAATAGACCGTTACCCAACCAGGCTGGCGAGCCAATCCAGCTTCACAACCTCGTGACGTGGGCCGCCGCCCTCATGCTCGTTGTATGTGTACTCCCGAATTTCCTTCGCCCCGGCCCAGGCGTTGTATGCCGCGTAGACGGTCGACGGCGGACAGATCGGATCCATCAGCCCCACGGAGAATAGGGCCGGCATCCGGGCACGCTGCGCGAACACCGTCCCGTCGAAGTACCCGAGCGTCCGGATGACCTGCTCGACATTGTCGGGGTTCGCCGCGAGATAGCGGGTGATCTCCAGGTAGGGCTCGTGGTCGGCGATCCAGGCCCCGCGAGGGAAGTCGCACAGGAACGGAACGTCGGGCATGGCGCCCAGCACGTGTCCATCCAGCCCGGCGGCGGCAATCGCCAGCCCGCCGCCCTGGCTGCCACCAGCGACGACTACCCGGGACGAATCGACCAGCCGGCTGCTACGGGCCGTCTCGATCGCCCGGACCGCGTCCGTCATGACCCGGCGGTAGAAGTACGTGTGCGGCGACAAGACCCCGCTCGTCATGAATCCCGGCGACCCGGGGCCGACGGCGTCGGGATCCGCCGTAACCCCACCCTGCCCGCGAGTGTCCATCACGAACACCGCATACCCGGCAAGCGGGTAGAGGACGTTCTCGTGCGGCAGGCTGCCGCCGAACCCGGCGAACGACACGTCGTACGTCCGCACGGCCGCGAGCCGGTTGTCGACGGGAGTGAACGTGGGCGCGAGGTCGTGCCGTCGCGCCTCGTCGAGCGTGCCGGACCAGAACGCGTCGAAGTCGGCCGGGACATGCACCGACGAGGTGTACGTGCGCAGTTCGGGCAGGCTCAGGTCGGTATAGGCCACGGCACCGCAGCCTATGATCCACCTGGCCTTGCACTCGCCTACCCCGAGTGCTAAAACCGAATTGGCACTCGGCTAGGCTGAGTGCCAACGCACCAGCCGAGATGAGGTG
This sequence comes from uncultured Actinomycetota bacterium, assembly GCA_963839175.1. GTDB lineage: Bacteria > Actinomycetota > Actinomycetes > Mycobacteriales > Jatrophihabitantaceae > CAWIUB01. The sequence goes on along the minus strand of CAWIUB010000001.1, from coordinate 86,943 downwards.
CCGCAGGGCGCCGTCCGTCGCGGGCATCGTAGGCCGGGCGCTGAACAGCCAGTAAGACCTACCCACCTAGCAGTGAGGACAACACCGTATGGCTAAGTTGATCGCGTTCGACGAGGAGGCTCGTCGCGGTCTCGAGCGCGGCATGAACATCCTGGCCGACGCCGTGAAGGTGACGCTCGGGCCCAAGGGCCGCAACGTCGTGCTGGAGAAGAAGTGGGGCGCCCCCACGATCACCAACGACGGCGTGAGCATCGCCAAGGAGATCGAGCTCGAGGACCCGTGGGAGAAGATCGGGGCGGAGCTCGTCAAGGAAGTAGCGAAGAAGACTGACGACGTCGCCGGTGACGGCACGACGACGGCCACCGTGCTGGCCCAGGCCCTGGTCAAGGAGGGCCTGCGCAACGTCGCGGCTGGCGCCAACCCGATGGCGCTCAAGCGCGGCATCGAGAAGGCCGTCGAGTCGGTGTCCGAGGTGCTGGGCAACCAGGCCAAGGACGTCGAGACCAAGGAGCAGATCGCCGCGACCGCGTCGATCTCGGCCGCGGACACCAGCGTCGGTGAACTGATCGCCGAGGCGATGGACAAGGTCGGCAAGGAAGGCGTTATCACCGTCGAGGAGAGCAACACCTTCGGCCTGGAGCTCGAGCTCACCGAGGGCATGCGGTTCGACAAGGGTCACCTGTCGGCATATTTCGTCACCGACACCGACCGCATGGAGACCGTGCTCGATGACCCGTACATCCTGATCGTCGAGTCGAAGATCTCGAACGTGAAGGACCTGCTGCCGCTGCTCGAGAAGGTCATGCAGACCGGCAAGCCGCTGGCGATCATTGCCGAGGACGTCGAGGGCGAGGCGCTGGCCACCCTGGTCGTCAACAAGATCCGTGGCACGTTCAAGTCGGTCGCCGTCAAGGCCCCGGGCTTCGGTGACCGCCGCAAGGCGATGCTCGGCGACATCGCGATCCTGACCGGTGGTCAGGTCATCAGCGAGACCGTCGGCCTGAAGCTGGAGAACGCCACGCTCGACCTGCTAGGCCGGGCGCGCAAGTTCACCACCACCAAGGACGAGACGACGATCGTCGAGGGTGCCGGCGACGCGGAGCAGATCCAGGGCCGGGTCAACCAGATCCGCGCCGAGATCGAGAAGAGCGACTCGGACTACGACCGGGAGAAGCTGCAGGAGCGTCTGGCGAAGCTGGCCGGCGGTGTTGCGGTCATCAAGGTCGGTGCCGCGACCGAGGTCGAGCTCAAGGAGCGCAAGCACCGCATCGAGGACGCCGTGCGCAACGCGAAGGCGGCCGTCGAGGAAGGCCTGCTGGCCGGTGGCGGCGTCGCCCTGTCCAACGCGGTCGGCACCGCGTTCGAGAAGCTGGACCTCATCGGTGACGAGGCCACCGGAGCGAACATCGTCAAGGTTGCGCTCACCGCGCCGCTCAAGCAGATCGCGATCAACGCCGGTCACGAGGGCGGCGTCGTCGCAGAGAAGGTCAACTCGCTGCCCGTGGGCCACGGCCTGGACGCCCAGACTGGCGAGTACGTCGACATGTTCAAGGCGGGCATCGTCGAGCCGGCCAAGGTGACCCGTTCGGCGCTGCAGAACGCCGCGTCGATCGCCGCGCTGTTCCTGACCACCGAGGCGGTCGTCGCCGACAAGCCGGAGAAGGAGAAGGCCGGCGCCGGAGCCGGAATGCCCGGCGGCGGTGACATGGACTTCTAGGTCCAAAGGCAAGACGGAGAGGGGCGGGCCCGGATGGGCTCGCCCCTCTGCTGCGCCCTCGCCCCCGCCGCCAGCGTTGCACAATCCAGCTATCAGCCGAGCTGCTCGTCGACGTAGCACCAGCGCCAGGCCTCGCCCGGCTCGATGCTGCGCATCACCGGGTGCTTGGTCTGGTGGAAATGCGCGGTCGCGTGCCGCCGCACGGACGAGTCGCAGCAGCCGACGTGTCCGCATGACAGGCACAGCCGCAGATGCACCCATGTCGTCCCTTCGCGCAGACAGTCTTCGCACGCGCCCGGAGTATTCGGCGTCGCCACCAGCGGCGCGTCGCGCAGGTGCTCGCAGTCTGATCGGATGCGGGTGGGGGCGGTCAGCTCCTCGTCCAGACGCGCCTCGGCGTCGTCGATACGGTCGAGCATCGCCTCCTCGACGTCGATTGTGCGCAGCGCGCCGCGCAGCACCTCGTGGTCGTAGTTGCCCTCGTCGCGGGCGGCGATGATCGCCTCACGTTCGGCGTCGAGCATCTGCAGCCGCAGCCGCCGGTAAGTGGCGTATGGCGTCTCCAGTTCGTCCTGCGTGCGCCCGAGTCGTTCCCACATGAGGTTGGCCCGGTAGTCGGCCTTGTCGCGCAGCTGGTCGATGACGTCGGGTGGGTCCTCGGGCAGCCGGACGCGCTCGAGCCGCTCGAGTCCCGCGCTCGTCGCCGCATTGCGCAACGACGCGGCCTGCAACGCATCCTCTGCGGCGTTGGGACCGGTCAGCTGCATCCGGCGGACCAGCCAGGGCAGCGTGGTGCCCTGGATCAGCAGCGTCCCGGCCACTACCGCAAACGCGGACAGCTGAAGTAGGGCCCGCTGCGGGGTGCTCTCGGGCAGGATGAACGCCGCGGCGAGCGTCACCACTCCGCGCATGCCGGCCCAGGAGATCACCGCCGACACGTTCCAGGCCCAGGCGCGCCGGCGCATCTGGGGCGAGCCGATCCGGAACACAAGCGCCGAGCCGTACACCCACACGATGCGCGCGAGGATCGTGGCAAGCAGGATCCCGACGCAGGTGGACACGATCTGCCACGCCGTGAGGTCGGTCTTGTCGATCGCGTCGACGAGGCTGCGCAGCTGCAGGCCGATGAGCACGAATACGGCGTTCTCCAGGACGAACGCGATCGTGGTCCAGTTGGTGTTCTCGGCGATCCGGGACGCGGCCGTCTGCAGCACCGGCGACCGGTGCCCCAGGTAGAGGCCCATCACGACCACCGCCAGCACCCCGGACGAGTGGATCTCCTCGGCGGGGATGAACGCGATCCAGGGTGCGACAAAGGACAGCGTCGTGTCTAGCACCGGATCCGTAATGAACGAGCGGATCTTGGCCAGTACGAGGGCCACGACAAGCCCGATCACCACGCCGCCCACGGCCGCCAGCACGAACCGCCAGGCGACCTCACCTACCGTGATGTGCCGGGTCAACCCCGCGATCGCGACGTTCAGCGCGACGAGCGCGGTGGCGTCGTTGACGAGGCTCTCGCCTTCCAGGATGGCCACGACGCGCCGCGGCATGCCTACCCGTCGGGCGACCGCGCTCGCCGCGACCGCGTCCGTCGGCGCGACTACGGCGCCGATGGCAAAGCACGCCGCGAGCGACGCGATGGGGGCGATCCACCAGGCCACCAGGCCGACCGCGACCGCGGTGAACGCCACCGCTCCCACTGACAGCAGCAGGATCGGCCTGCGGTTGGCGCGAAAGTCGACCAGCGACGTGCGGATCGCGGACGCGTAGAGCAGCGGCGGGAGCAGCCCGAACAGCACCAGGTCGGAGTTGATCTCGAAGCTCGGCATGCCGGGGATGAACGAGATGACCACGCCCACCACGACCAGCAGCAGTGGCGGCGACCAGCCCAGCCGCTCGCCACCTCCGGCCACGAGCCCGACCAGGATGACCAGCCCAACGATCTGAACCGCGATATGCACCGCTACATCATCCTGGCTCAGCCACCTGGTCCCCGAGCAGTTCGGCGGTTCGAACGGGCTCGGTGATCTGGGTCAGTGCTCCGCGTCGGAGCGGAACTGCAGAGCCGTCGCCGCGAGGCTGCCCGTGGGGGGTGCCTGGTAGTAGAACAGCGCGCCGCCCGTGGAGTCGTCGGACCAAGCGCAGAACGACCGCTGGACGCCGCAGCGGAACGTCCCGCCAAGCGCGCCGGCCGGAACGTCTTCGGCGTCTTTCACGCCCGCGCCGAGCAGCACGCCGTCCACGAACCCGCGCAACGTGACGCCGCCAGCGAGAAATTCGTCGGCATTGAACCCCATATACAGCAGGACCGGTGTGTCCCCACCGTCGACGCCGTAGACGGCGAACACAGGCTGCGCGCCCGGATTGAGACCGCTGCTGACCTGAGTCTGCAGCGCGGCGGCAAGCCGGTCGGCCTCCGAGCTGGTCAGTCGGGAGTACGGACCGGAGCTCTGCGGCACGATCAGTCGCCGCCCAGTCGTGCTCTGCTTCGTCCCGCCGCCGCTCGTCGTCACGACCGCCGCCACCACACCGCCCACCACGAGCAGCGCTACGACGGCGACCGTGATCCACAGCCAGGTACGGCGGCGGCGCGCAGGTGCCGGCGGCGCCGGCGGCGCCGGCCAGCCATAGGGCGGTGGCTGATACTGCCCGCCGACAACGGGAGGTCCGTACGGCGGTGGGGGCGGTCCGGAAGGCATCCAGGCTCCCGGCGGGGGGTAGGGCAAGCTTGCGGGAGGCGGCCAGGATGGCACGGGCTGGGCGGCCGGGGGCCAGTCTGGTGGTGGCGTGCCGAGCCCGAGTGGCTCGGGCTGGTCGCCAGGAGGGTTCTGGGTCACGCGGGCTTCCGTTCTCGCTCGGCCTGGGGTCGTGCGTCGGGCTACCGGACCGTAGCTGCCGCCAACCCGGGCGGCAACCGCAGGCCGAAGATGCCGCCACGAAGCTCGCGCATCGCCTAGCGTTCAAGGCTGTGCCGACCCGAGTGCTGTTCGTGTGCCTCGGCAACATCTGCCGCTCGCCGACGGCCGAGGGCGTGCTGCGGCATCTCATCGCCGAGCGCGGTTGCGGGCACGATGTCGAGGTGGACAGCGCCGGCACCGGCGCCTGGCACGTCGGAGCCTCTCCAGATGAACGTGCTGCCGACGCGGCGGGGCGTCGCGGCATCCCGCTGTCCGGCCAGGCGCGGCAGGTGACGCTTCGCGACTTCGCCGAGTTCGACATGCTGGTCGCGATGGACGACGAGAACGCCCGGGAGCTGCGGAGGCTCGCGCCGCCGGGCACCGTGCACAAGATCCGGCGACTGGCGGACGTCGACGTTCCGGACCCCTACTACGGGGGCGCCCGCGGCTTCGAGACGGTCCTGGACCTGGTCACCGACGCCTGCGCCCGGCTGCTCGATGAGCTATGTGAAGCGTGACCCCGCGCCGCTGGAAGCAGCCGGCCTGCGCTGGCTGGCCGAGGCGGGCGCACGCGTCCCGCGGGTCTTCGAGGAGCGGCCCGGGCGGCTGGTGCTGCAACGCGTCGAGCCGGGCGCGCTCACCGCGGCCGGCGAGGAGGACCTCGGCCAGATGCTCGCCACCGTGCACCGCGCCGGCGCACCGCGCTTCGGGTCGCTGCCCGCGCCGGGCCGGTTCTTCGTCGGCCGCTGCGAGCTGCCCTCACCTGAGGGCGACGACTGGAATGCCTACTATCTCGAGCACCGGCTGCTGCCGCTGGCCGAACGGCTGGGGATGGCGGCCGAGATCGAACGGGTCCGCGTCGAGGCGCCTGGCGAGCCTCCCGCCCGGTTGCACGGCGACCTGTGGTCGGGCAACGTCCTCGCTGGCCGGGACGGCCTGCCCTGGCTGATCGACCCGGCCGCGTACGGGGGGCACCGCGAGGTGGACTTTGCGATGCTCGACCTGTTCGGGCACATCCCGCAGCGAACGGTCGCGGCGTACCAGGAGATCGCGCCGCTGGCCGACGGCTGGCGGGACCGGATCGCGCTCTGGCAGCTGTTCCCGCTGCTCGTGCACGCCGTGCTCTTCGGCGGCGGTTACGTCACCCGGGCACGCACCCTCGCGGCGCGCCTGGCGCGGTAGCTCGGGGCGCACCTGACGACCTGGGCCGCGGTGAGGTAGCCGGCGACGGCCGCTGAACGCCTTGGCGCAGGCGCTGATGGTCGACGTTCAGCGACCGGGCAGCGGCCCAATCGCCCGTGTCGTCACACAGCCCAATACTGTCCAGGCACGGAACAGAGGCGGTCATGACATCAGCCCGGCCAGAGGAGCGGACGATCAGTAGTTCCGTGCTGCCCGCGCTCCGCGCTTCCGGGTGGAGCGATGAGGACTGGCAGCGGGAGTATCCCATCACGAACGACTTCAGGCAGGTCGTCGCCGGCCGAATGGTGCATCGCAAGGCAGCGTTGCGCGCCGACATGGCGCTCCTGCATCACGTGGCCCGGCATCCGCTTGCAGTGGTCGAGGCCAAGCGCGCCGGCCGAAGCGTCGACGCGGGTGTTGCCCAGGCCAGGCGGTACGCCAGCCTGCTGGGCCTGCCGATCGCCTACGCAACGAACGGCCGCCGGATCGTCGAGATCAATCTCCGCGCGGGCACGGAGCATGACGTGGCACGATTCCGGACGCCGGACGAGATCTGGGACCTTTACCGCGATATGGAGTTGAGCACTGCAGGCTCGCAGCGTCTCTTCGCGGTGCCGTACAGCCGGGCGATCGTCGACTCCCGGCAGCGCCGGAAGCTGCTGCGCTACTACCAGGACGTCGCCTTGCGGCGAATCTTGGCCGCAATCGCACGCGACCAGCGGCGGGTCCTGACCGTTCTCGCAACCGGCACCGGCAAGTCATATCTCGCGGCGCAGCTGGTTCATGTGCTGTGGTCGGCGAACTGGCCGCGTGGCGCCGAGTCCACCGCACCACGGCCCCGCGTCCTCTACCTCGCCGACCGGGACGTGCTGATCACCGACCCGATCGACGAGTACTTCCGCCGGATGTTCGGTGACGCGGTTTCGCCGCATCGAGGGTCGGGCGGATTACGCGCGCCAGATCGTCTTCGCGCTGTACCAGACGCTGGACGTCGCGCAGGCGAACGGCCAAAAGCTGTACGAGGAGTACGACTCCGACTGGTTCGACCTGGTCATCGTCGATGAGTGCCATCGCGGGAGTGCGGATGAGGACTCCGTATGGCGCGGCATTCTCGAGCATTTCTCCGGCGCCGTGCAGCTCGGCCTCACCGCCACGCCACGGCACGACGCCGACGTCCAGACTGCCGAGTACTTCGGCGAGCCGGTGTACGAATACAGCCTCCGGCAAGGCATTGAGGACGGGTTCCTCGCGCCGTTCGAGGTTTACCGGGTGATGCTCGACTCGTACGTCGACGGTGTGTACGTGCCCGAGGGCACGCGTGATGTCGAGGACGCACACGCGGTCCCGGCTGGACATGCGCAGCACGCTTTGCCCGCGAGATGGGCAATCAGAACGCCGACCTGCAGCGGCAGTACGGCAACAACTGGTCGGTGCGGATCACTTCGGACGACGGTGATCCCGGCAAGGTGCTGCTCGGCGACTTCCAGGACGAGGATCGGCCGGTGCCGGTGGTCGTCGCCACCTCGGATCTGCTGACGACCGGCGTGGACGTGCCGACCGCGAAGCACATCGTGTTCCTGACCGAGGTGAAGTCTCGATCGCGGTTCAAGCAGATGGTCGGCCGCGGCACTCGACTTGACCTCGAACGCGACAAGGAGTTCTTCACGATCGTCGATTTCCGCGGCGTGACGCAGATGTTCGCCGACCCCGGGTTCGATGGGCCGGCGATTCGCGAGATCGACGTCCCAGATCCCGCGAATCCCGGGGCAATCGACAAGCCTGCGGTCGAGCAGGAGCCCGAATCGGGCGACGAGCAGGTCGCGGAAGAGCCAGGCGACTTCGAAGCCGAAACCGGAGGGACGTTCGGGCCACACCCCGGAGACGTGATCGACGACCCCGACGAGATCGACAGGATAGACGCCGCCTCGACACGGCACCACGTCCGGGGCATCGACGTACGACTGGCGGGTGACGTGGTCTACGTCGTCGAGCCGGGCGACGCGTTCCGGCTGCGCGCAATCACCTTGCGGGACTGGGCGCACGAGCGGGTTCTCGACCTCGGGTTCGGCGAGGACGACCTGCACCGGCAGTGGGCGTCCGTGGCGGGGCGCCGTCAGCTCGACGGCGAGCTGCGCGACGCCGTCGGATGGACGTCTGACGAGCTCGCGCAACGGCTCGGCCATCCGGACGCGGAGCCGCTGGACCTGCTGCTGTGGCTCGCCTACGATGCGCCGTTGCGCACCCGTAGGGATCGGCGGGCAGCGTTCACCACTCGCGAGCGGGCGTTCCTGGAGCACTTCTCGCCCGCCGCGCGCCGCATCATCGACGTGCTGCTGGACAAGTACGAACGCTTCGGTCCGCGCCAGCTCAGCCCCGAGTCGCTGTCCGTCCCACCCTTGAACGAGGACGCTACGGTGCTCGAGCTCGCTGCCGCGTTCGGCGGCGCCGACCGCCTCCACGTCGAGCTCGACGAACTGGGACGGCGCCTCTTCGAGGCAGGTTGACCCTTAGTTCTGGTATCCAGTGGGGCGTGTAACTAAAGATTTAGTTGAGTTTCGCGTTGTGCTAGGGTGCTCTGGTGCGCTCGGACCGCCAGCAGCTCCGCCGGTCGCTGATGCGCACCGCGGCCGTGCAGCACGGCTATTTCACCGCCGCGCAGGCACGACAGGTCGGCTACAGCTACCAGGCGCAGAAGTTCCACGTCGACCACGGGAACTGGCAGCGGGTCGACCGCGCGCTGTTTCGACTTCCGGACTGGCCCATTGAAGAGCACGACCACCTCGTTCGGTGGACGCTGTGGAGCGGGAACCGGGCGGTTGTCAGCCACGAGAGCGCGCTCGATGTCCACGGCCTGGGCGATGTCAACCCCGACCGGCTGCACCTCACGGTGTCGCCGGACTTCCGGCGACGTGACCCCGCGGTGGTGCTGCATCGTGCGGTCCTGGCAGCACGAGATGTCCAGGAGCAGGACGGGTTCACCGTGACCCGTCCTGAGCGCGCACTCGCCGAGTCCGCCGAAGCCGGGCTCGCGCAGGAGATCCTGACTAGTGCGGTCGTCGACGCGCTGGACTCCCGCACCGTGGGCCCCCGCACGCTTCGCGACGCGGCCGCCAGGCTCGGTCCCCGCGCTGAGCTCGGGATCGAGCGAGCGCTCGTCGTGTCCGGCCGCGAGACGTGACGGCCCCGCAGTCAGCTGCGGCCTACCGCCAGTCGCTGGAGACCCGGCTGCGCCAGCAGGCGGAGTCGGATGGGCGCGACCTCAACTGGCTGCGGCGCCGGCACGTCTTCCTGCGTCTGCTGCATCGGCTCGCGGCGGCGGAGCCGGACCGCTGGGCGCTGAAGGGCGGCGTCGCGCTCGAACTCCGTCGGCCGGGACTTGCGCGAGCTACTCGTGATCTTGACCTTGTGATGCGCGACGCCGGATCCGTCGACCCCCGTGATCCTGATCAGATCCATGAGCTGCTGAGAACCGCGCTGGGCGCCGACATCGACGGCGATCGATTCGACTTCGTCCTCGGCCCGCCGAACCGGCTGGCGGAGGACGCGTATCGCCGGCCGGCATGGCGCTTCCACGTCGAGGCCAGACTCGCCGGGAAGCGCTTCGTCGATACACGTTTGGACGTCGTGATCCGTCCGGAGGAGCTGGTCGGGCTGTCCGAGGCGCCCCTCCCGCCTGGACTCGCGGCGCCGGCTGGCGCACCGGAACGCGTCATGGTGGTCACCGACCTGCGCCAGCAGTTCGCGGAGAAGCTGCACGCGTTGACGCGCAGCTACGCTGCGGGACAGTCGAGCCGAGTCAAAGATCTCGTCGACATGGTCGTGCTGCTCGATGACGGGGTCGCGTGCGACGAGCGGTTGGTCGCCTGCGTGCAGACGGTCTTCGCTGTGCGGGCGACCCACGTCGTACCCGAGGACCTTTCCGATCCGCCAATGAGCTGGTACGAGCCCTACCAACGCATGGCGCGAGATCTCGGCGTAGCGCCAGACGACCTCGACTCGGCGCATCGACTGATTGCGACCGCCTGGAACGCCGCGCGCGAACGCGCTACGAGAAAGGACAGCTGATGCCGCCACGCAAGAAGGTCACGTCAACGCAGGCTGTCACGTCACAGCAGCGGCTCGCGTCGATCATCAAGACCGCGCGTGACGTGATGCGTACCGACCCAGGGCTGAACGGTGATCTCGACCGGATACCGCAGCTCGCGTTGCTGCTATTCCTCAAGGCGTTCGATGATCTCGAGGAACAGCCCCCGCTAACCGAGCCGGGATACAAGCCGGTGCTGCCGGGCGAACTGCGCTGGCGAAAGTGGGCAGGCGATCGCGGCTTCACCGGGCCGGAGTTCCTGGACTGGTTCAACGGCACGCTGTTGAAGAAGCTGCGGGAGCTTCCGTCGTCGGGCACGCGGCGCACGGTCGCCGACGAGCTGCGCGACGTGTTCGAGGGGCTGGAGAACCGGATGCGGTCCGGTTACCTGCTGCGCGACCTGGTGAACCTGCTCGACGGCATCACCTTCACGTCGTCCGACGACATCCACACCATGGGGTTCCTCTACGAGTCGATGCTGCGCGAGATCCGTGACGCGGCAGGAGATTCCGGGGAGTTCTACACGCCGCGTCCCGTCATCAGGTTCATGGTCGGGCAGGTGGCGCCCCGGCTCGGCGAGGTGGTGCTGGACCCGGCCGCGGGCACTGGTGGCTTTCTGGTCGAGGCGGCAGAGCGGATGAAGCCGTCGGTGCGGCGGGTTCAGGATCGTCGCAGGCTGCATGACGACCTGCGCGGCATCGAGAAGAAGTCGCTGCCGTACCTGCTCGCGACGATGAACCTGCTGCTGCACGGCATCGACCTGCCGAACCTCACCCGCGAGAACGCGCTCACCGCGCTGCGTCGTGATCGTTCGCGGGCGTCGCAAGCCGACGTTGTGCTGACGACCCCGCCATTCGGCGGCGCCGAGGAGCGTGAGGTGATCAACGCGTTCCCGGCGGGGGAGCGCACCAGGGAGACGGCGTGGCTGTTTCTCGTCGCAGTGCTGGACAAGCTCAAGCCTGGCGGGCGCTGCGGGATCGTTGTGCCGAACAGCGTGCTGTTCGACACGGGTCAGACGCCGGCCCGCATCAAGAAGCGGTTACTGTCCGAGGCCGACCTGCACACGGTCGTGCGGCTTCCTGAAGGGGTGTTCGCGCCGTACACGCCGATCCCGTCCAACCTGCTGTTCTTCGACAAGACCGGGCCGACGAAGCAGACGTGGTTCTACGAGATCGCGCCGCCGGAGGGTCGCAAGCGGTACTCGAAGACGCGCCCGATGCAGTTCGAGGAATTCGGCGATTGCCAGGCGTGGTGGGGCGGTCCATCCCGCGAGGGACGGGTCGAGGGCCAGCACGCGTGGGCCGCTGACCTCGACTCGATCGTCGAATCCAGGTACAACCTCGACCTGCGCAACCCGAACGCGGCGAACGACCTGGCGCACCGTCCACCGGCCGAGCTAGTCGCGGAGCTGATCGACAACGAGAAGCAGATCATGCTGCTCCTGGACGAGCTTGCCACGATCGTCGGAGACGGCAAGTGAGTAAATCGCCGCAGGTGCGGCTTGGCGAGCTGCTCAGCGAGGCAGCGGACGCCGTCAATGTCGAAGCCGGCACGGTCTATCGCGTAGGTGGCGTGTATTCGTTTGGCCGTGGGCTTTTCGAGCGCCAGCCCATCCTTGGAGCTGAGACCAAGTACAACCAGCTCCGCCGAGTTCAAGCCGGCAGGTTCGTCTACAGCAAGCTCAAGGCATGGGAAGGTGCACTTGCCATCGCAGACCAGGAGCACGAGGGGCTCCACGTATCGAGCGAGTTCCCGACCTTCAACATCGATCGGAGTCGCATAGATCCCTTGTATCTCCAGGCCGTCATTCGTTGGGAAGGCTTCGTCCAGCGGATTGCGGCGACTACGACCGGGATAGGAGCGCGACGTGAGCGCGTTAGCCCCGGTCAGATGCTCCGGACACGGATCCCGCTGCCGCCGCTTGACGAGCAGCGCCGCATCGGGGCGCTTTTGACGTCGGTAGGCGACCTCCTGCGATCTGTTCAGACGCTGACCGGCGCCAGCCGACTGCGTGCTGATCGCCTGCGCCGCGTCCTCATCGATCGGCTCTGCGACGGCGCACCGACAAGGCGAATCGTCGATGTCCTTGAGCTCCAGCGTGAACCTATCGCCGTCGAGTACTCCCGGGTGTATCGGCAGGTCGGGATCCGATCGTTCGGGCGAGGTCTCATCCGGTACCCAGCCTTGCCGGGAAACCAGCTGAGCAAACTGCGGTTCTTTAGGTTTCCCGTTGGGGCATTAATAGTGAGCAATATCAAGGCGTGGGAAGGCGCGATTGCGTTGAGTGATGCAGGCGACGAAGGGCGCATCGCGTCAAATCGGTTCTTGCCGTACGTGCCGCGCAAGAACGTGGAGATCGACCTGCGCTTTGTTTGTGCGTATCTGTTGAGCGACGCGGGGCTGGCACTTCTGGGCGCGGCGTCGCCAGGGTCGGCGGACCGCAATCGCACGCTGGCAATAGAACGGTTCGAGCAGCTCGACATCCCAGTACCGCCGCTAGTTGATCAGCTTCAGTTCGCGAGTGCAGCCTGGCGACTTGGCGAACTAAGCGACGCGCAGGGAACGAGAGCCAAGCTGCGGGCCGCAATTGTTCCGTCGATCTTAAACGAGGTGTTCAGCGGGCGGGTGTGATCGAGCGCCAGTCCGCGCCCGCGATCACGACGTGATCGAGGAAGCGCAGGCCGACCTGCTCGGCTGCTGCGCACACCCGTTCCGTGGCACCGATGTCTGCGCGGCTCGGCGTCGGGTCGCCGCCAGGGTGGTTGTGCGCCACCGCGAAAGAGACACCGTCGCGACGCAGCACAGCTGCGAGGACTTCACGCACTGGCAGCGGCGCCGAGTCGGCAGCGCCCTCGCTAACGATGTCTACGCCGAGAAGCCGCAGCCGGTTGTCGCACGACAGCACGACGGCGCGTTCACGTGAACGCGCCACGAGCCACGGTCGCGCGGCCGCCGCGATCGCCGACGACGACGCGAGGAATTGCCGCTCGTCCGGCGCGTGAATCCGTCGTGCCAGCTCGAACGCGGCACCCAGCGTCGCCGCCTTCGCGGGGCCAACCCCGCGGATGCGGCACAGGTCGGTGGGATGAGCCCGCGCGAGCGACGACACTCCGCCGAACTCCGCCAACAGCCGCTCCGCCAACCCGAGCGAGCTGATCCCGACCGCACCGCCGGTTCCGAGCAGGACGGCAAAGAGCTCGCGATCCGACGATGCCTCAGCGCCGAGGCGAGTCAGCCGCTCCCGAGCCCGGTCGCCAGGCGCCACGTCCCGAACGAGCACAGCGGCAGGGTAGACGAACACGCTCACATCCGGTGGCGATCTGTCCACAGGGCCAGGTGCTATCCACAGATGCGACAACGGCCCCCGAGCCAGGGTCACATCCCATACGGTTGCCCGCCGTGACCAGACGCCACGAAGACAAGCTATCCGCCGAGGACGTCCTGCGCTTGCAGCTGCACGAGTGGCTCGACGCGTTGGACAACGTCCGCAGCGAAGAGCGAGCGCGGTGCGCCGAGTCCGTGTCCTGCGACATGGTCGCGACGATGACGCGTTACGACCACGACTGGTCGGCCATGGTCGCGCTGATCGACATCTATCCGTCACCGAGCCGTTGTGGCCTGCTGCTCGCCGCATCGCAGGTGACCACCGGGGCGCGTCGCGTCGACCTGGCCCGCCGATCCGCGGCGATGCGCCAGGATCTCGGCCGCGAGGACTGGCTGGACCACATCGGCTCTGCCGTTCCTACGGGCCGGGCCGCACGTATGACACCTACCGTGGCCAACTCGTATGGCTGGTCGAGCTCGACGACGGCCTGCACCGCTACTGCCTGATGACCGGCCAGGACCTCCATCGGGAGATCCTGCAGTGGTCTGGCTTCTATCCGGCGCTGGACGAGATGGAATCTGCGGGTGATGTATGCACCGACGTTCCGCTGAGCGAGGCGGTCGTGGGCATGCGATCTGCGCTCGAGATGCCGCCGATGTTCGGGGTTTCGACATCCGTACAGACCCTTGGGCCGTTCGTCCGCTGGCGAGTACAGCAGCTCGATCCCGTGGATTTGCTCGGACCGGACGAAGTGAGCTGGAAGGACCCCGTCGTACACGAGCGCGTTCAGCCGAACGCGGCGCGGGCCGACTGACCTGCTAGATCGGGCGCAGCAGGTCGTCTGCGTCAATGATCGTGTATCCGTACCCCTGCTCGGCCAGGAACCGCTGCCGGTGCGCGGCGTAGTCGGCGTCGAGCGTGTCCCGGGCGACCACCGTGTAGAAATGCGCCTGCCGGCCGTCGTGCTTGGGGCGCAGCACCCGGCCGAGCCGCTGCGCCTCCTCCTGCCGCGAGCCGAACGTCCCGGAGATCTGCACCGCCACCGCGGCCTCGGGCAGGTCGATGGCGAAGTTGGCCACCTTGCTCACCACCAACACCCGCGTGTCACCCGCGCGGAAGGAGTCGTAGAGCCGTTCGCGCTCTCGGTTCGTGGTGGAGCCCTGGATGATCGGGATGCCGCCGAGGTGATCGGCGATGTCGCCGAGCTGTTCTAGGTACGCGCCTATGACGAGGATCTGGTCGTCGGGGTGCCTGTCGACGATCCGCTCGATGACCGGCAACTTCGTCCGGGCCGTGGCGGCGATCTTGTAGCGGTCCTCGGGCTCGGCCGTCGCATACGACATTCGTTCGGCATCGGTGAGCGTCACCCGCACCTCGGTGCAGTCGGCCGGAGCGATCCAGCCCTGGTTCTCGATGTCCTTCCACGGCGCGTCGTACCGCTTCGGGCCGATCAGGCTGAACACGTCACCCTCCCGGCCGTCCTCCCGGATCAGCGTCGCGGTGAGCCCGAGCCGCCGGCGGGACTGCAGGTCGGCGGTGAGCCGGAAGATCGGCGCGGGGAGCAGGTGCACCTCGTCGTAGACGATCAGGCCCCAGTCGCGCGAGTCGAACAACTCCAGGTGCCGGTACTCGCCCTTGCGGCGGGTCGTCATGATCTGGTACGTGGCGATCGTAACGGGACGGATCTCCTTACGTTCTCCGGAATACTCGCCGATCTCGTCCTCGGTGAGCGACGTGCGGGCGAGAAGTTCCCGCTTCCACTGCCGTCCGGCCACGGTGTTCGTGACCAGGATCAGCGTGGTGGCCTTAGCCTCGGCCATCGCCGCGGCGCCGACCAGCGTCTTGCCCGCGCCGCACGGCAGCACGACGACTCCCGAGCCACCGGCCCAGAACGAGTCGGCGGCCTGCCGCTGATAGTCGCGCAGCTGCCAGCCGTCCTGCCGCAGCTCGATCGGGTGCGCCTCGCCGTCGACGTAGCCGGCTTGGTCCTCAGCAGGCCAGCCCACCTTGAGCAGCGCCTGCTTGAGCCGCCCCCGTTCGGACGGGTGGACCAGCACGGTGTCGTCGTCGATGCGCTCGCCGAGCATCGGCGCGATCTTCTTCTGTCGCAGCACCTCTTCTAGCACCGCGCGGTCCAGCGATATCAGGACGAGCCCGTGGGTCGGGTGCTTGACCAGCTGCAGCCGTCCGTAGCGGTCCATCGTGTCGGCGACGTCGACCAGCAGGGCGTGCGGCACCGCGTAGCGGCTGTAGCGCACCAGCGCGTCGACCACCTGCTCCGCGTCGTGCCCGGCGGCGCGGGCATTCCACAGCCCCAGCGGGGTGAGCCGGTAGGTGTGGACGTGCTCCGGCGAGCGTTCCAGCTCGGCGAACGGCGCGATGGCGGCTCGCGCGTCGGGCGCCAATGGATGATCGACTTCGAGGAGCAGGGTCTTGTCGGACTGGACGATCAGCGGGCCGTCGCTCATATGTTGGTCACCATGTCGGCTGTCAAACGTCGGAGGGTCACTCGGGTGTTCCCCCGGCCGGGCGGTCGTCGACCAGGCTCACAGCGGTGATGTGGTGCAGTGCGAACGACTCCAGTCTCCCCGTCGCCACGTCGTGGCCGCGCAGCATGCCACCGGCCATCGAGATCGGCTCGATCGTGTGCTGCGAGGCGGTGCCGTGGCTGTCGACGTAGCCGAGCCAGACCGCAGCGCCGGACCGGATCGCGCCCCGCAGCAGGCCGAGCGTGGCAGCGGTGGTCACGCCCGGTATCCGCTGGGCGGTCGGACGTACCCGGCTGCGCACTTCGGAGAGCTGATCGCCGGCCCGCATCCGCCGGACCAGCTCGGCCAGGTGGGCCGGGGACTCGCCGGCGCCCCGGGCACGCGAAAGCCGCGACAGCGGGCGGGAGGGTGCCCGGGGAGCGTCCCCGTCCAGCGAGACGATGCCGCCGTCGGGAGACTCCGCTGCCGGCGCGTAGCCCGCGTCACGCAATACCTCGACGATGCGGGCGACCGGGGCCGTGGACACCACGACCGTCGCAGCGATGCGGCGCAGCCCTAGCGGTTCGGTGGCCCGCTCCGCCACGACGCGCGACAGCAATGCCTCGTCGTCGCAGCGCAGGTACGCGGACGCCACACCGGAACGCAGCAGGCCGTGCCGCCGGGCGGCGTCGTCGATCAGATAGCTCAACGCCTGCGGCACGGGAGTGCGGGAGCGGGTGGTGAACAGCTCGGTCAGCTCGGCGCCGCTGCGACCGGCGTCCAGCGCGCGGCGCACCGATGCCTCGGTGACCCGGTACACGTAGCCGCCCCCCGTCGACTCGAGGTCCGCGGTGAGCGTCAGCTCGCGGGCGAGGTCCGGCTCAGGGGGTCCGGGCACGACCACGGTCAGGTCGAGCTGGACCAGGAAATGCCCGACGGGGTCGGGCAGGCTTTCGGTGAGGGCGTCTTCCGCGGCGCCGTGGGAATGCGTCGAACCGGCGAGCAACGCTCGGGCGTAGCCGGTCAGCCCGCCGGCCGCTGTCACGCCGAGCAGTGTCGCCTCGGCGAGCACCGCCGCAGCGGCGTTGCGCTGCCCGGCGGCCCGGCGCGGCGCCTGCCAGCTCATCCGGGTGAGCACGTCGGCCGGCCCGGCCGGCGAGCTGCCGGGTGGCAGGCCGGCAAGGACGGCCAGCACCTGCGCGCGCAGGGCCGGGGCGGTGCCTCGCTCAGTGTCCGGGCCGAGCACGGTGATCAGCCGGTCCCGGTCGTCGCGCAGGCCGACGAGGCTCGGCTGACGGCTCATCGCAAGCCAGGCCGCGCTCAGTGCGGTCCACTGTCTGGCAGGCTCCCGCCGCAGCCACTCGTCGTAGTCCGGCGTCGGCAGGTAGACCGGCGCCGGTCCGGGTGTCGCCCCCAGCAGCCCGGCGGCGGCGGCGACCTCGATCAGCAGCGCGGCACTCGCCTCGTCCACGTCCATCGCGCGAGCGGTGCGCCGCAACTCCCGGACGCCGACGCCGCCGGTGCGCAGCAGGGCAGGCGGCCGACGCGTCCATTCCTGCGACAGCGACTCGACCAGGTGCAGTGCCTCGAGGACCGCGGTCGTGCCGAGCCGGTCGAGCTCCGCAGACGGCCGTTCGACCAGGTCGATCGGTGGCGGTGCGGGACTGATCTCGCCGAGCGGGTGGGCGCCGCGCACTGCCAGCCCCACCTCGCGCGGCAGTTCGACGGTCTGCGGGTCGATCGGTACGAGCAGCCCGCGGCCGATCAGCTGGTCCGGGGGCGACGTGGGCTCGGCTGAACCCAGCGCGTCGCGCACGGTCCCGATGGGCGGGCCGGCCGCCAGCCGATCTAGCACGTCCCGTTCGGCAGGCGTCACGTCGGCCAGCAGCCGGGCGAGCATGACCGGGGTGCGCAGTACGTCGGCGACGGCCGCTCCGGCTCGTGGCTGGGTGCTCGGCGGGAGCCCGAGCCGCCGCAGCACACCGGCGATCGTCACGTCGGACACGCTGCGCAGCAGCAGCGCAGCGGGCCGGCCGAGTCCGGCCGGGTACGGGCCGATCGCCTCACGCGCTCCGCCCAGCAGGTGCAGCGCGTCGTCGTCACCCCAGATCAGGGCGACGGCACGCAACTCGTCAAGAGCAGGCCCCAGCGGCACGTCCGGTAGCAGCGCTGTCAGCGCGGCGATCGGCAGTGGCCGATCGTCCTCCGCGGCGAGCACCACCGCCTCCAGGACGCGCAGCGGGTAGGCCGCGAGGCCGTCGACGACCCGCTGCACGGACGTGCGGACGCCGATCCGGCTGGCGAGCGCGGCCAGGTCGCCCGGCGCGGGCAGGGCCAGATCGGGGCGGCGGCGCAGCAGCTCGGCGAGCTCGGTGTCGCTGCGCCGGCGTAGCCACCCGGTCAGCGTGGCCGGAGGTTCGCTCTCGGCGGAGCGGGCGGCCCTACTGGTCAAGGCTCAATCGCCGGCGAGGTGGGGTCGATCGGCCGGACCAGGGTGCGTGTAGGCGATGTGGTCGAGGGGCAACGGGAACTCGACGTCCTGGCCGAACGGCGAGAACGGTCCCGCTATGTCGCCCGCGAGCTCGTCGACGTGGAAATCCGCGATGATCTGCGGCTGCCCGTCCAGACGCGTAGCCCGGTACGGCTCGGGGAGATTCGACGTCGTGCTCGCCATCTGGGCACCCTTCGAACGGTGACATGCGGACTTACCAGTCTGCCATGCTCGGTGCAGGCAGCAGAATTCTTGCGCAATGACCGGCGCGGGCCAGTAACCTAGGCATCGAAGGCACCGCGGTGCGGTGCCTTCGCTTGTGTCGGTGCCTACCAGTGCAAGTTCGACGAACTAGGGAGCGTCCGGTGCCTACCGGCAAGGTGAAGTGGTTCAACGCGGACAAGGGCTTCGGCTTCCTGTCCGATGACGAGGGCGACGACGTCTTCGTGCATCGCGACGCCCTGCCCGCGGGGGTCACCGAGCTCAAGCCCGGCCAGCGCGTCGAGTTCGGCATCGTCCAGGGGCGCAAGGGCAGCCAGGCGCTGTCCGTCCGGGTGCTCGAGCCGATGCCGTCCGTGGTGCGCGCCACGCGCAAACCCCCCGACGAGATGACCCCGATCGTGGAGGACCTGATCAAATTGCTTGACGGGGTGTCGAACTCCCTGCGCCGCGGCCGTTATCCGGAGCGTGGCGAGGCGCGCAAGGTGGCGTCGGTGCTTCGCGCCGTGGCCGACAACCTCGACGCCTGAGTTTGCTTGTCAGCGCAGCCGCGGCGACGACGGGGTCAACCCGGCCGCATACGCGCGGTCGAGGAGGGCTGACACGGCGGCGTAGCCCTCGTCGCCCAGGTCGCGGGTGAACTCGTTGACGTACAGGGCGATGTGCTGTTTCTGCACCTCGGGCGACATCTCGGCGGCATGCTCGGCGACGTAGTCCGCGGACGCCTCAGGGTCGCGCCAGGCCTGCTCGACGGACGCCCGCACCGTCGCGGCCAGCGAAGCTGCGTCCAGGCCGCGTCGCGCCAGGATCGCGCCCAGTGGGATGGGCAGCCCGGTGTCGCCCTCCCACCAGGCGCCGAGATCGACCACCACACGCAGTCCGTAGTCGGGATAGGTGAATCTCGCCTCGTGGATGACCAGTCCGGCGTCGTACCTGCCGTCGCGGACGGCCGGCATGATCGAGGCGAACGGCAGCACGTCGATGCGGCCAGGGGATTGCCCCGCCGCCCACAGGCGCATGAGCAGGTACGCGGTCGACCGCTCGCTGGGGACGGCGACGGTACGGCCGGTGAGATCCGCCGTCAGGTCGCCCCTGGTCAGCACGAGCGGCCCGCAGCCGAGCCCGAGGGCCCCCCCGCACGGCAGCAGTGTGTAGCGGCCGAGCAGCCAGGGCAGCGCGGCGTAGGACACCTTGACCACGTCGAACTCGCCCCGCTCGGCCGCCGTGTTCGTCACGTCGATGTCGGCGTAGGTCACCTGGACGGGCGGGGCGCCGGGGATCAGTCCGTGCGTCCAGGCATGGAAGACGAACGTGTCGTTGGGACAGGGCGAGAATGCGAGGCGCAGCGGCGTCACGTCGTCCAGTCTGCACCGGCCAAGCTGCCGATCGCGGTGCCCAATACCTGCAGCGCCTCGGCGATCTGCCATGACGGGCGATCGCGGGGGCCGACCAGGTTGCTGACCGCCCGCAGCTCGCCGCACGGCACGCCGGCCCGGCGCGCCGCTTCGGCTACGCCGGCACCTTCCATCGTCTCCGCCACCGCACTCGGGTAGCGGGCCAAGCGGGCGCTGGCGGTCGCCGCCGTTCCGGTGACGGTCGCGACGGTCAGGATGGTGCCAACCCGCCCACCCGTTCGGCGCGCGAGCTCCGCGCAGACCCGCGGTTCCACCGCGAACCGTTCGTCGGCTAAGCCGAGTTCGGAGACGGCCGCGAAGCCGTCGGCCGTCTCGGCGCCCAGGTCGGCGAAGACGATCGAGTCGGCGACCACGATGTCGCCCACCCCGACCGGCGGATATCCGCCGCCGATACCGGCCGACAGCACCAGGTCGTAGTCCGCCCCCGCCAAGGCCCGCGCGGTCGACGCTGCGGCGGCAGCCGGGCCCACCCCGCCGACGATCAGATCCGTGCCGGGCAGGGCCGGGCACGCGGCCTGCTCCGCCGGCACCGCCGTGACGACCAGCAACGGAGGGGTCATCCGACTGCTACGGGTGGTGCGGATCGGGTGCCGGCTGGGCGGGCAGGCCACCCGGGGCGACGGATCGCCCGCCGCGCGACGCGGCCCGCCGCAACGCCCGGTTGCGCAGCAGCAGCACGACAGACACCAGACCGACGACACCGCCAGCCACCCAGAAGCCCAGCGGGCCATTGTCCGACGGCAGCAGCACGCCGATCGCCGCGCCGAGCACCCAGGCGAGCTGCAGGAACGTCTCGGACCGGCCGAAGGCACTGCTCCGCAAGCTCTCGATCACGTCGCGCTGGATCACCGCATCCAGGGAGATTTTCGAGATCGAGTTAGTGACCGCGCTGACGAACATCCCGAGGACGGCGAACGTGATGGAGAACAGCAGCGCCACGAGCAGGCAGCACGCCGCCGCTATGCCACAGCAGATCAGGATCAGCGCCTCGGGATGGGCGAGTTTGAGCCGGGTTCCGATGGCCGTGCCGGCGAAGTTGCCGGCTCCCGCGGCTACGACGACCGCGCCTAGTGCGAAGGCCGCCGTCCAGCCGCGCCACGTCGACTCGACGTAGAAGGCCAGGTAGATCGTCAGCAGGCCGGAGAGATACCGCAGGGTGGACTCGCCTTGCAGCGAGGTGACCACCTGCGCCTCGAAACCCCGCTTGGCCCACGCCTGCAGCCGCTGGATGCGCGCGACTCTGGGCGTCGGCTGCTGTCCGGCCTGGCGCGCTGGCTCTTGCGGATGGCGCGGAGCGGGCGCGGCCGAGTCGACGTGCTTGGGCAGCCGGAACGCGAAGAAGGCGCAGACCCCGAATGCAACGGCGGTGACTACCAGGCCAGCGGTGTACGACCCACTGACCTTGATGACGGCAGCCACCACGCCACCGCCGATCAACGCCGAGCCAAGGCCGAAAATAGACAGCCGGGCGTTGGCCTCGACCAGGGTCATGCCCGCAGGTACCAGTCGAGGCGCCGCCGCCGCACGGATGACGCTGTAGGCCTTGGAGAGCACCAGCGAGCCCAGCGCGCAGGGATACAGCACGAGCAGGTCCGTCGGGTGGGCGGCCATGAGGAGCGCGAGCACCCCACGTCCGATCGCGGTGGCGGCCATGGCGTAACGACGTCCGTGCTGCAGGCGGTCCAGGGCCGGTCCGATGACAGGCGCGACGATCGCGAACGGGGCCATGGTGACGAGCAGGTAGAGCAGCACGTTGCCACGCTGCGCATGCGGCGAGGCGCCGAAGAACACCGTGCCTGCCAGTGCCACCGTGATCATCGCGTCGGTGCCGTAGGACAGCACTTGGTTCCAGATCAGCGCGGTGAGCCCCGACTCGTCCGCGCCGTCGGCCTTGCTCGCGTCGATGACCTTGCGGGTGACGTTCTTGGCCAGCTGGTTGCCGCGGGCGACCACACCCCGGGCCGGCTGCTCGTACGGCCGGGTGTCGTGGTAGCTGGGCTGGGGGAATCCATCGGGTGGGGGCGCGGCGGCCGGGTACGCCGGGGGGATTGCCGGAGGCGGTGCTGGCTGCGGCGGCTGCTGCGCCGTGGGCGGGGGCGGGTAATACGGCATGCGAGGCCGATGAGACGTATGGCCGGACTTGGCGAAGCGGCCCGGCCGGCCGCTGTCTCCCGGAGTCTTGCGTGCCACGTTCATATCCTGCCGCACCGAGACGACACGGCGGCAACGCAGTGGCCGGGACCGGGCACAATGGTCCTGTGAGCAGCGGTGCGGTGAGCAGCACAGTGTCCGGCGGCAAGCTCGACGCCGCCTGCGCGGCCGCCGCAGACCTGGCGCGCGCCGCCGCGGTCGAGTCCGGCGGCGACACGGTAGGCCAGCACCTGGACGTCCGCGCCGAGGCCGAGCGGGTGGCGACCCACGCCTTCGCCGCGACCGTGCCCGGCTACGTCGGCTGGTACTGGGCGGTCACGGTGGCCCGGGCGCCGCGAGCCAAGACGGTGACGGTCGACGAGGTCGTGCTGTTGCCCGGCGACGGCGCGCTGCTCGCGCCGCCCTGGGTGCCGTGGAGCGAACGGTTGCGTCCCGGCGATCTGAGCCCGGGCGATTTGGTTCCGGTGATCGCCGACGACCCGCGGCTCGTTCCGTCCTATGTCTACTCCGACGACCCCGCCGTCGAGGAGGTTGCCTTCGAACTGGGTCTGGGGCGCGTTCATGTGCTCTCCCGCGAAGCCCGGCTGGACGCCGCCGATCGCTGGAACGCGGGCGACCGCGGCCCTCGCACCGCCATGGCCCGCAACGCCCCAGCGCGCTGCGGGACGTGCGGCTTCTACCTGCCACTCGCGGGTTCGCTGCGCGCGGCGTTCGGCGTCTGTGGCAACGAGATCACCGTATCGGACGGCCAGGTCGTCACCGCCGATTACGGCTGTGGCGCTCATTCGGAGGCCGTCGTCGACGCACCGCCGCTTGCTGAACCAGTCGGGGAGATCTACGACGACGGCGTGGTGTTCGAGCGGCCCTAGCGCGTCCGGCCCTCGAAGCGGTGCTTGCGCACCAGCAGGCTGCCGATCACGCCCAGTGCCACGCCCGCGGCGCAGGTCCACAGCCAGATCCGGTGGTCGTGCCGGCCGAGCCAGTCCCAGAACGGCAGCAGGGCGATCAGCGCGATGAGCCACAGCCCGGTGCCGATCAGCACGATGCGCCCGGAATCCACCTGCATCGGCTGCGCCGAGCGCTGGCCCGGCCTGTGGTCCACCCACCCAGGCTATCGCCACTCCTGGTGATGATCTCGGTTCGCTGTGCGTGATTGCGCACAGTCAGCCGAGATCATCACGATGGTTGGTGGCGCTCAGGCAGAACGTTAGCTAAACTAAAGAGTATGCCCTCGGCGACCCGTTCCCCCGCAGCCGAGCTTGCCGCGCTGCTGAGACCCTCGTTGCTGCGGCTGACCCGCATCGTCCGCAACCAGCGCGTCGATATGTCCGTGACGCTGACCCAGCTCTCGGCGATGGGGACGCTGCACAAGCGTGGCCCGATGAGCGCCGGCGATCTGGCCGCTTACGAACGCGTGCAGCCCCCGTCGATGACCAAGGTGCTGGCCAGCCTCGAACAGCACGGGCTGGTGCGACGGGCACCGCACCCGTCCGACAAGCGCCAAGCGGTGATCGCGCTGACCGACGCCGGGGTTGAGCTGCTCGACTCCGAGCGGCGCGCGCGAGACGCGTGGCTGTCCCGCCGGCTGGCCGACCTGAGCGCTGAGGAGCGGGCACAGCTGCGCGAGATCATCCCGGTGCTCGACAAGCTGGCAGAGCAGTGACGGCGGTCCGCGAACCCGACACCATAGCTCGACCGCGGCCTACCCCGCCTGCCACGCACGGGGGCATGTTCCGCTCGTTGCGGGTGCGCAACTACCGCCTCTACGCCTCTGGTCAGCTGATTTCGCTCACTGGGACCTGGATGCAGCGAGTCGCTCAGGACTGGCTGGTCCTCCAACTCACCAACTCGGGCACCGCGCTCGGGATCGTCACCGCGCTGCAGTTCGGCCCGTCGCTGCTGTTCGGCATGTGGGGCGGCGTGCTGGCCGACCGCGGGGACAAGCGCCGGCTGCTCCTGGCTACCCAGACGGGCTTGGCTCTCATCGCGCTGGTGATGGGCGTGCTGGACCTCGGCGGGGTCGTGCAGTACTGGCACGTGCTGCTGCTCGCCTCCGCGCTCGGAGTGGTGGCAGCCGTCGACTCGCCGGTGCGCCAGTCGTTCGTGGTGGAGATGGTGGGCAAGGAGGATCTGCCCAACGCGGTCGGCATCAACTCGACGATCTTCAACACTGGGCGAATCCTCGGCCCGGCGGCGGCCGGCATCCTGATCACCGCGGTCGGCACTGGGTGGGCGTTCGTCGCCAATGCGGCCTCGAGCATGGCTGTCTTGACCGCGCTGGCGCTGATGCGGACGGCCGAGCTGCATCCGTCGCCCCAACTGGACCGGGTCAAGGGCCAGCTGCGCGATGGGCTGCGGTACGTCCGGCGGCGTGCCGACCTGTTGCTGACGATGATCCTGATCTTCGTCGTCGGCACGTTCGGGTTGAACTTCCAGATCACCACGGCGCTGCTGGCCAAACAGGTCTTCCACCGCGACGCGAGCGGCTACGGGCTGTTGTCAACGTCGCTCGCGGTCGGCGCGTGTGCCGGAGCGATCCTCGCCACCCGGCGTACCCGGCGACCGACGATGGCGTTCCTCATCCTGGCCGCGATAGCGTTCGGGGTCTGCGAAGTCCTCGCCGGCGTCATGCCCGGGTTCTGGGCCACGGCGGTGCTGCTCGTGCCCGCCGGGTTCGCGATGCTCACCTTGACCACGGCGGCGAACACCTCCGTGCAGCTCGGCGTCGCGCCGACAATGCGCGGGCGGGTCATGGCGCTGTACCTGATCTGTTTCATGGGCGGCACGCCGCTCGGCGCGCCCATCGTCGGCTGGCTGGCCGGCACCCTCGGCCCGCGCTGGGGCATGATCGGCGGCGGCGTCGTATCGGCTGCCGCAGCGGTCGTGCTCGGATTGGTCTTCGCCCGGCGGCGCGGCATGGGGCTGACGCAAATTGCCGGGCGGCTAGACGAGATGCGCGAGCAGGCACGTGCGGAGGCATTGACGTATCGCTTACCGTGACGTGGTGGGACTCTTCTCACACCGTCGCGACCTGCGTCTGTGGAACGCAGAGCTCGACTCGGTCGTCGACCCGGTGGCAGCCACCGTCCGGTGCCCGCCGTTCGAGCGAGTCGCTGCTGACCTGCGGCGGGTCCGGGAAATGATCGCGACGCTCCCGCCAGGCACCTCCTACGTCCGGGTCGCGGGATTGCACCGCGCCTACGACGAGCTACTGGCAATCGCCTGCTCGCAGCTCGGTATCCAGACCTGCCTGGCCAAGCTGCCCGATACTCGGCGCGAGCTCGAACGGATCCGGGTCGAGCACCAGCTGAGCGAATCTGGGCTGCTGCTCTGATTCCCGAGCTGCTGACCGACGTCCACGACCCCCGACTCGACGACTTCCGCGACCTCTCCGACGCCGACGTGCGCCCGGACCGCCGTGGCGTGGTGATCGCCGAGGGCGTCAATGTCGTCGAACGGCTCATCGCCTCGCGGTATCCGGTGCGTGCGGTTGTCGGGGTCGAGGCGCGAATCGCTGCCCTGCGACCGGTGCTCGACCCGCTCGACGTGCCGGTGCTCGTCGTCGACAAGTGGCTGTTGTCCGACGTGGTGGGATTCCGCGTCACCCGTGGGGTGCTCGCATCGGCCGATCGGGCCGCGCCCGGCGACCTGCCGCGCCTGCTCTCGTCGGCCCGCCGCCTCGCCGTGCTGGAAGGGCTCAACGACTTCGAGAACCTCGGGGCGCTGTTTCGCAACGCGGCGGCGTTCGGCATCGAGGGCGTGCTGCTCGACCCGCACTGCGCCGACCCGCTCTATCGGCGCAGCGTGCGGGTATCGATGGGTCACGTGCTGCGGCTGCCGTTCGCCGTGCTGGCGGGCGGCTGGCCGGCCTCGCTGGACACCGTGCGGCGCGCTGGCTTCCGGCTGCTGGCCCTGACGCCGCGCGCGGACGCCGTCCCATTGCGATCGGTAGCGGTGCCGCCGCGCTGGGCGGCGCTGCTCGGCGCCGAAGGCCCGGGCTTGACCGACGCTGCCCTCGCCCGATGTGACGAACAGGTGCGGATCCCGATGGCCGGCGATGTCGACTCACTGAACGTGGCAACCGCCGCGGCGGTTGCGTTCGCCGCCCTGACGTGAGCGCACCTCAGCCGGGCAGGGCATCGAACGCGAGCAGCCCGGCGCCCTGACAACCGGCCAGATAGCTCAGCTGTGCCGGGACGATCTGCGGCATCGCATGGAACGTCAGGCGCACGCGGACTGCACCGCGCAGCGGGGCGAACAGCTGCTCGCCCGCTCGGGCCAACCCACCGCCGATGGCGACCACCTCGGGGTCGAACAGCGCCTGGTTGGCAACCAGCCCGTCAGCCAGGGCCGCTACCGCCTCCGTCCAGACCTCGGCCGCGAGCGGTTCGCTGTCGGCGGCCCGGGCGGCGATCCGCTCCGCGCTCACCGGGTCGCCGCCGCTTTGCTCATAGCGCCGAGCGATCGCGGATGCCGACGCCACGGTCTCGACGCAGCCACGCTGGCCGCAGACGCATTCCAGGCCGTCGGGGCGAACGATCAGGTGGCCGAGCTCGCCGGCTGCGCCGTGCGCGCCGCGCAGCACCGTGCCGTCGATCACCACGGCCGCGGCGATGCCCGTCCCAACTGCGACGAAGCTGAACACCGGGCAGCCCCGGCCCGCGCCGAGCCGCGCCTCGGCCAGGGCACCGGCCCGGACGTCATGCCCGATCACAACCGGCAACCGCAGCCGCTCGGCCAGTAGCTCACGCAGTGGCACGTCCCGCCAGCCCAGGTTCGCGGAGCTCACCGCGATCCCCGCGGCCTCGTCGACCACACCGGGCACCGCGACGCCCGCGGCCAGCGGCCTTGCTCCGGTGCTCCGCTCGGCCAGCGACGTGGCAACCGCCATCATCGTGTCGAGAGGCGCGGCACCGGTAGCCACCGTCGTCGAGCGCCTCACGGAGCCGTCGCGGGTGAGCAGGGCGGCCTTGATGGCGGTGCCCCCGACGTCCATGGCGATGACGGTGTCTGCCGGACCGGTCACGGCCCCATCGCTATCAGGTGCGCACCACGGGCTCGTGCTCGACCGGGAAGTTCACCGACGCGGCGACGAAACAGGCCTTCGCAGCGTCCTCGTGCAGCTCGGTGGCCCGCCCGACGTCGGCGGCCTCGGCCACCACCACGTCCGGGCGCAGCACGACCTTGGTGAACCGCCCGCCGCCCCAGCCGTTCTCGGCCATCATCCCCTCGGCGTGGTCGCGGTAGGAGGTCACGACGATGCCCGCCCGGGCCGCTAGGGCCAGGTAGGAAAGCAGGTGACAGCTCGACAGCGCGGCCACCAGCAGGTCCTCCGGGTTGTGCAGGGCGGGGTCGCCGAAGAACGCGCGGTCGGCCGAGCCGGTCAGCGATGGCTTGCCGTCTGCTGTGATCACGTACTCGCGCCGGTAGTCGCGATAGCCGGACGTGCCGGAGCCGGTATTGCCCGTCCAGACCAGATCCAGCGCGTAGCTGTGCTCACGCGTCACGCTCATACGAGCGAATCCCTCCAGGACTCGTGCAGGGCTGCGAACTCGCCGGCGCCGGAGGCGATCAGCGAGGCCGGCGATCCATCCTCCACCACCCGGCCGGCGTCGAGGACCAGCACCCGGTCGGCGATCTCGACCGTCGACAGCCGGTGCGCGATGATCAGCGCGGTGCGGTCGCGCAGCACCGTGCGCAGCGCGCGCTGGACGGCCCGCTCGGTCGGGACATCCAGCGAGGACGTCGCTTCATCGAGGATCAGCACGGCGGGGTCCGCCAGAAACGCGCGCGCGAACGCCACCAGCTGGCGTTGCCCGGCAGACAGCCGTCCGCCGCGCTTGCGCACGTCGGTGTCGTACCCGTCGGGCAGCCGGCTGATGAACTCGTGCGCGCCGACGGAGCGGGCCGCGGTGATGACCTCGTGGCGCGTCGCGCCGGGACGGCCGAACCCGATGTTGTCGGCGACCGATCCCGAGAACAAGAAGCCGTCCTGCGTGATCATCACGATCGCCTCGCGCAGATCGGCCTCGGCGATGTCGCGCAGGTCGACGCCGTCGAGGCGGACGGAGCCGGTGGTCGGATCGTAGAACCGGGAGATCAGCTTCGCGATCGTCGACTTGCCGGCGCCGGTCTCGCCGACGAGTGCCACGGTCTGACCGGCCGGGATGACCAGGTCCATTTCGCGCAGCACCGACCGGTCGGTGCGATAGCCGAACTCGACTCGCGACAGCTCGACCCGTCCGCGGGGCGGCCGGGCGACCGCCGCTGGCGCGGATGGCTCGGGCACGGCGGGCGGTTCGGCGAGCACGGCCGCGATCTTCTCCAGTGCCGCCGTGGCCGACTGCAGCGAGTTGTAGAAGACCGCGACGTCCTCCATCGGGTCGTAGAACTGCCGCAGATACAGCAGGAACGCGGTCAGCACGCCGAGTTCGAGACCACCTGCCGCGACCCGGTAGCCACCGACCAGCAGGACGGCCACCGTGGCGACGTTGCCGATCAGCGCGGTACCGGGGATGAACACCGCGTGCAGCCGGAACGCGACGGCGTTCGCGTCGCGGTAGTCCGCGTTCAG
The DNA here is from genome assembly GCA_963839175.1 of uncultured Actinomycetota bacterium. GTDB lineage: Bacteria > Actinomycetota > Actinomycetes > Mycobacteriales > Jatrophihabitantaceae > CAWIUB01. Next base: position 58,417 of record CAWIUB010000001.1, on the reverse strand, counting down.
GGCGCCGAAGAGCCGGTCGTTGCGGCTCTCGCGGCGGAACGCCTGCACCGCACGTATGCCGTTGAATGTCTCGACGAAGTTGACGATCAGCGTGGCCACGGTCTCCCGGGTGCGCCGGAAGGCCGCACTGGCCCGGGAGGCGAACCACCGGTAAAGCAGCCACAGCGGCACCAATGAGGCGAGCGCGATGCCGGCCAGCGGCGGGTCCAGGACGAGCAGGATCACCGTGATCGCGGTGATGTTGAGCATCGCGGTGAGCAGCCCGTCCAGGCCCGAGTCGAGCAGCTCGGTGAGCGTGTCCACGTCGGACGTCAGCCGGCTGATCACGCGTCCGGAGGTGAACCGCTCGTGGAAGGAGACCGACAGGGCCTGCACGTGGTCGAAGGTGCGCCGCCGCAGGTCGAAAAGGATCGCCTGCCCGATGCGCCCACTGCGCCGGACGAATACTGCCCGGAGCCAGCCGGAGAGCAGTGCCGACGCCGCCAGGCCAGCGGTGATCGTGATGATCGACATGTAGTCGCCACGCGTGGCATCGGGCAGCGACCGGTCGATCGCGACGCCGATCAGCCACGGGCCGGCCATGGTGGCCAGCGTCTGGACGACGGCGATCGCCAGGACGCCCACGATCGCTCTGCGATGCGGGCGCACCAGGTCCCGCAGCAGGGCCCGCGCTTCGCGACGTAGCCTCGGCCGACCAATCGGCACGACCTGGTCGTCGTCCTGCTGCGCCGCCGCGGCGTCGTGGGTCAGCTTGCCGCGCCAGTCCTCCTCCTGCATCAGGTCGACAGATTCGCTCACCGGACCCTGCTTTGCTCGCTCACGGCACGGGCTCCAGCTCGGACGTCTGCGCCAGCAGATCCCGGTACTTGGGCACCGTAGTGAGCAGCTCGCTGTGCGTGCCGACCGCGGCGATCCGCCCGTCGGCCATGAGCGCCACCCGGTCGGCCAGCAGCACGGTCGACGGACGGTGCGCCACGACCAGCGCCGTCGTGGTGCCAAGCACCCGGCGCAGCGCCGCCTCGACCTGTGCCTCGGTCTGCACGTCCAGGGCCGAGAGCGGGTCATCGAGCACGAGCACACGGGGCCGCCCGAGCACCGCTCGCGCCAGGGCCAGTCGCTGTCGCTGCCCACCGGACAGCGACAGCCCCTGCTCGCCGATGCGGGTGTCGAGCCCGAACGGCAGCTGGTCGACGAAGCCCGCCTGCGCGACCTCGATTGCCTCGGTGACGTCGGCGTCGGTGACGCTCGGGCGGCCGAGCGTGAGGTTCTCGCGGACGCTCGCCGAGAAGAGGGTCGCCTCTTCGAACGCCGTGGCTACCACGCTGCGCAACTCGTCCAGTGACACGTCACGCACGTCGCGGCCGCCGATCGTGATTCGCCCCCCAGTGACGTCGTGCAGCCGGGCCACCAGGGCGGTAAGGGTGGTCTTGCCGCAGCCGGTGGCGCCGACCAGCGCCATCGTCTCGCCTTCGCGGATCGTCAGATCGATGCCGCGCAGCACGTCCTCGCCCGCGTCCTGGTAGCGGAATCGCACGTCTTCGAACCGGACCGACGAGCCGCTCGTGATGTGCCTCGGCGCCGGAGGGTCGACGATCGAGGGCGGCGTGTCGAGCACTTCGAACACCCGACGGGACGCACTCGCCGCCTCCTCGGTGAGCGCCAGCAACCAGCCCAGCGAGATGATCGGCCAGATCAGCCGCAGGTAGAGAGTGAGGAACGCGACCAGCTCGCCGATGCTCAGCGTGCCGTGCGCGACCGCCAACACCCCGCCGAGCGCCACGCCGGCGAGGATCAGCTGCGGCTGTCCCTCGAGCAGCGCCCAGAACCTGGCCAGCGTGTTGATCTTCGTCAGTTCGGCCTCTTGCAGCACGGCGGCGTCGCGGCTGAACGAGTGGAGCATCTGCGGACGTCGGCCGTAGGACTTGATCACCCGGATACCGAGCGCGGATTCCTCGACGGACGTGGCCAGGTCTCCGGTGAGGTCCTGGGCCCGGCGGGCATCCTGGCTGTAGCGCAGCTCGAAGCGGCGGGTAAAGACGACAAGCGGAGTCATTGCCGCCAGGACGAACAGCCCGATCCAGAACTGGATCGACAGCAACAGGCCGAGCACGACCAGGGTGGTGGCCGAGTTCGCGATCAGGAAGACGAAGCCGAATCCGATGAAACGGCGGACCGTCGAGAGATCGGTGGTCGCCCGCGACAGCAGCTGGCCGGACGGCCAGCGGTCGTGGAATGCGACGGGCAGCCGCTGCAGGTGGCTGAACAGGTCACGGCGGACGTCCGTCTCGATGCCGAGGGCGGCGCTGGCCATCGCGTAGCGGCGCACGAAGAACAGCACCGCCTCGGCCACGCCGAGGCCGAGCGCGAGACCGGCGAGCGGCCAGATGGCACCCGTGTCGTGATGGCTGATCGGCCCGTCGATGACCCGTCCGATCACCAGCGGCACCAGCGACTGGGCGAGCATCGCGCCCGACGCGGTGAAGATCATCACGATGATCGCGGCCCGGTGTGGGCGCGTCCAACGGCGCAGCCGGAGCAGCGTCCGGATTGAACCCTGGACGCCAGTTTGATGTTCGGCATCCTGGGTAGTCACGTTGCTTCACGTTACGTCGGTGCACCGACGTCAGGCGAGCGGTTTTCCCAGTGCGCGAAGCAGTCCTAGTCTCGCTTGCGGCGCACGCCCAGCATGATGTCGTCCCACGACGGGATGCGAGCCCGAGCCGCCTTCTGCTCGTCGGTCTCCTGCTCGGCCGCGGTTGTTTGCACCATCGGGACGGGCCGGCGCGCGCCGGAACGCCGTGGCGCGCCAGTCATGGCGGGTTCTGCGGCGGACTCGGCCATGAAGTGCAGCGGCAGCGGCTGGTCGGCCCGCTCATCGCTCAGTTGCCGGGTTGCACTGGCCGCCTGGGCTGGGGAACCCACCACGGGCGGCAGCGGGCCGGTGTCGGCGTCCGCGTCGAGACGGACCTTCGCGTCTCGCGCCGCGGGCGTGGGGTCGGGGATCGGTGCCGCGATGGGCCGGATCGGCCGATCGGAGAGCAGATCGCCGGCCGTCTCGTCCACCGCTGTCAGCGTCCGCCCGGCGAGCACGAAGGACCAGTGCGCGGTCCGGTCGATGTCGCCGCCACGCCAGGTCGCCGAGATCAGCCACTGGCCGTCCTCGCGGCGGCAGGCATCCCAGCGCACGGCAGAAGGGTCGATCCCGTGTGCGGTGAACCGCCCGTCGACCGCCTCACCGAACACCACGAGGTGACCGTCCGACCGGCTGGCCCGTCCGCGCCGCGCCTCGTGGATGACGCGCTCGCGCTCGTCCAGGACGGGGCCGGCAAACACGAGGATCTTCTCGACAGGCAGGTCGGCCTCGCTGGCCAACGCTTGCGGGGTCTCGCCGGCGCGCACCCGCGTCTGGATCTCACGGGGGCTGATTGTCGCGGCATCCGCCGTCTCTGCCGCCGCGGCGGGGGTCCTGGCTCGCAGGTCGTCATCGAGGATCAGGCTGAACTTCTCGTCGCCGTCGACGGTCGCGACGACCACATGATCGCCGTCGGACCCGGGCCCGACGTAGCGAAGCTCGCGCATGCGCACGACCATACGGAGCACGGGCCGGCAATCCCGGCAGCACACGCCGGGGGACTTTGCGTTGCCGGCTACAGCCGTTCGACGATGTGGTCGATGCAGCGGGTGAGTGCCTCGACATCGTCTGGATCGACCGCCGGGTACATGCCGATGCGCAGTTGGTTGCGGCCCAGCGCCCGGTACGGCTCGGTGTCGACGATGCCGTTGGCGCGCAGCGTCGCGGCGACAGCCGCGGCGTCGACGCCGACGAAGTCGATCGTGCCGACCACCGGGCTGCGCAGCCCCGGGTCGGCAACGAACGGCGTGGCGTATGGGGATGCCTCGGCCCAGGCATACAGCCGCTGCGACGAGTCGCCCGTGCGCTTGGCCGCCCAGTCCAGGCCGCCGTGCCCGAGCAGCCAGTCAAGCTGATGTGCCAGCAGGAAGAGCGTTCCGATCGCCGGCGTGTTGTACGTCTGGTTCCGGCGGCTGTTGTCGAGGGCGATGGTCAGGTCGAGGGACGCCGGGATCCAGCGGCCCGACGCTTTGATCCGTCCGGCGCGCTCGATTGCGGCGGGGGAGAGCGCGGCGAGCCACAGCCCGCCGTCCGACGCGAAAGACTTCTGCGGCGCGAAGTAGTAGGTATCCGCCTCGGCGACGTCGACGGCCATCCCGCCAGCCGCCGAGGTGGCGTCGATCAGCATCAGGGCGTCACCGCCGGCGACCCGGCGTACGGGCAGCGCCACCCCGGTGGAGGTCTCGTTGTGCGGCCACGCGTAGGCATCGATGCCCGCCTCGGCCACGGGTGCTGCGCCGCTTCCCGGTTCGGCCCGGCGGACCGACTGCTCGCCAAGGAACGGCGCTTGCCGGGTGACCACCGCGAATTTGGCCGAGAACTCGCCGCACACGACATGCTGCGCGCGAGCGTCGATCAGACCGATCGCCGCCGCGTCCCAGAACGCCGTCGAACCACCATTGCCGAGCACCACCTCGTACCCGTCCGGAAGCGTGAGTAGCTCGCGCAGCCCGTCCCGGATCCGCCCGACGAGCGATCGAACGGGGCCCTGCCGGTGGCTGGTGCCTAGCAGTGTCGTCCCAGTGGCGGCAAGCGACTCGAGCGCCGCCTGAGGCACCTTCGACGGCCCGGATCCGAAGCGGCCATCGGCGGGCCGAAGCGAGGCGGGGATCGAGATCGGTGTGCTCACCCGAGCAATGTTCGCATCCTGCGTCGAGGCGATAATCCAGCTGTCTGAGAAATTGGAAAGAAGGCGGCAGCCTTTACGCGGAGAACAACTTGGCTGTGTCACTATTGATGTCAGCACTTCGCGTCAGCGAAGGGCGCAGGCGATCGCCACCCGACCCCCCGCGGGTGGCGATCGCCTTCCTATGTGCTGCGCAATCAACCCGCAAGATCACAGCGGCAGGCTTAGAGTCGCGATCTTGTCACGGCGGACCTGATCGGACTCTCGACGTGGTGAGATCAGTCCTGACTCTGGGTCTTGGCTGTTGCCTGCATGGTAGCAAGTTCGACGCGCAGCCACTCTTCGGCCCGGTCCCGAGTCACGCCGAGACCACTTAGCAGCTCGGCGGCGAGCTCGTCTTCGTTGCGCAGCAGCCCCAGCAGGATGTGCTCGGTGCCGATGTAGTTGTGACCTAGGTGCAGGGCTTCGCGCAGCGCCAGCTCGAGCGTCTTCTTGGCCCCGCGGCTGAAGCGCACACGATTCGGCGGGGATTTGCCGGCCGGACCGAGTACGGCGACCGTGACCCCGCGAACCTGGTCGAGCGGCGCGCCTAAGGCCACGATCGCCTTTGCAGCAAGGCCTTCGGGCTCACTGACCAGACCCAGGACGACGTGCTCGTTTCCGATCTGGTCATGCCCTAGTTGCTCCGCCGCCACCTTGGCCTGCTTCACCACGTTGCGAGCTCGCTGGGTGAACCGGCTGAACAGGCGTGATGTCGGGATGTCGAGGTGTTCGGATTCCTTAGGGACAAAGCGCTTCTGCGCCGCTTGCTTGGTCACCCCCATGTACTGGCCGATCTCGCTCCAGGACGCCCCGGAACGGCGGGCCTGGTCGACGAAGTGACCGATAAGGTGGTCGGCGACCTCGCCGAGATGGGTCGACATCTCCACCGCGTCCGCGAGGTGCTGCGGTGCGTCGGCTTCGGGATGCTTCTCGCGGACGTGGGCGATCAGGTCGTCCAGTCGCACCGGCTGTGCGTCCACACGTCAACTCTAGGTTGACGAACCGGGATCGTCAACCGTCGGTTGTCGCCCTGTCGTACCACCCCCCGAAGAACACCTGAGTCTCGACGAGCTGACCGTCGCGGACGGTAATGAACTCGGCATTGCGGTGACGTCCTCCGGTCGTCAGCTCATACTCGTACAGGACGAAGACGCCGGCTGCGCCGGCGCTAACGAGCTGCAAGATCTCCTGGGAAGCGAAGCGATCGGCCGTGGGGAAGCATCGTTCGAGGTACGCGGTCCTGTCGATGTGGTCGTCCTGTGGGCTGGTGAACACGAAGTCCTCTGCGAGCAGCCGCTCGGCCGCTGCTCGGTCCTGAGCGATATACGTGTCGAAGGATGCGCGGACGATGTCCGTATCCGACACGAGTTCCTCCTACCCCGCGCTGCGCTCGACGCGTCAGACCATATGCGCGATGTCGCCCCATCCCGCGACGTCGGACGGCTTGCGCGGCTCAGGCCCGATGTAGCGTGCGGACGGGCGCACCAGGCGTCCGGTCCTCTTCTGCTCCAAGATGTGCGCGCACCAGCCGCCGGTTCGGGCACAGGTGAACATGGCGGGCATCATGTGCGGTGGCACCTCGGCGAAGTCGAGGATGACGGCCGCCCAGAACTCCACGTTCGTCTCGATGGGGCGATCCGGACGACGGTCGCGCAGCTCGACTAGCGCCGCCTGCTCCAGCGCGGCTGCCGCCTCGTACCGCGGCGCGTCGAGCTCCTTGCAGGTGCGGCGCAGCACTCTGGCGCGCGGATCCTCGGCGCGGTACACCCGGTGGCCGAAGCCCATCAGCCGGTCCTGCCGATCGAGTACGCCCGAGACCACCTTGCGAGCATCACCCGTCTTCTCGACCTGTTCGATCATCGGCAGCACCCGGGCTGGCGCGCCGCCGTGCAGCGGGCCGCTCATGGCGCCGACCGCGCCAGAGATCGCCGCCGCCACGTCGGCACCGGTCGAGGCGATCACGCGAGCGGTGAACGTGGACGCGTTCATGCCGTGCTCCGCAGCCGAGACGAAGTAGGCATCGACGGCCTTGGTGTGCTCCGGATTCGGTTCGCCGCGCCAGCGCGTCATGAAACGCTCGATGATCGTGCGGCATTGGTCGATCCGCGACTGAGGGATGGCCGGAATCCCGACACCACGTGCGGATTGCGCCACGTACGACAGGGCCATGACCGAGGCGCGCGCCAGCTGCTCGCGGGCCTCGTCGTTGCTGACGTCCAGCAGCGGACGGTATCCCCAGATCGGCGAGAGCATGGCGAGAGCGGCCTGCACGTCGACACGCACGTCGCCGGTGTGCACCGGGATGGGGAACGGTTCGGCGGGGGGCAGTCCGGGGCCGAACTTGCCGTCGACCAGCAGCGCCCAGACGTTGCCGAACGTGACGTGCCCGACGAGATCCTCGATGTCGACGCCGCGATAGCGCAGCGCCCCGCCGTCCTTGTCCGGTTCGGCGATCTCGGTCTCGAACGCGATGACACCCTCGAGACCCGGGCTGTAGTCGCCTGACATCCGACGTTCTCCGTTCGGTTGCTGGTGTTATGTGGGCCGACGCCGTCATTGTGCCCCGCGGCATCTGTGACGTGACAGGCGAGGTGGGAAGATCACCGCGTGGCAGATCTGCCGGGGATGCGCCAGGCGTACCGGCGCGCGCAACTGGCTGAAGGCATGGTTGCGCCCACCTGGCTGGAGCAGTTGCGGGCCTGGTTCGACGAGGCCGTCGCGAATGACGCGGTGGTCGAGCCCAACGCCATGCAGGTGGCCACCGTGGACGGGGCCGGCAGGCCGTCAGTCCGCACGGTCCTGGCCAAGGCGATCGACGAGCGGGGCGTCGTCTTCTACAGCAACTACGACTCGGCTAAGGGGCGCGACCTGGCGAGCCGCCCGTACGCCGCGGCCGTGTTCGCATGGCTCGCACTCGAGCGTCAGGCCCGGCTGACCGGGACGGTCGAACGGGTCGGCCAGGCCGAGACGGAGGCGTACTTCGCGTCCCGCCCGAGGGGTTCGCAGCTGGCCGCTTGGGCGTCGGCGCAGTCGGCCGTCGTCGCATCGCGTGCCGTGCTCGAGGCTGCGGTACGCGAGGTCGAGGCTCGATTCGCTGGGCAGGATGTGCCAGCGCCGCCGAACTGGGGCGGTTACCTGATCCGTCCCGAGTCCGTGGAGTTCTGGCAGGGACGGGAGGACCGGTTGCACGACCGGATTCGGTACCGACTCGACGGCACGGTGTGGGTCATCGAGCGCCTCGCCCCGTGAGTGAACGCCGTGAGCGAACGTACTGAGCGAACGAGTGTGATGTTTCGGCCGGCGCGGAGCGGCGGACGTGCGGCCCGCAGCCTCGCGCGAAGGGCCGCGCGGTGAGCGAACGTGGTGAGCGAACGAGTGTGATGTTTCGGCCGGCGCGGAGCGGTGGACGTGCGGCCCGCAGCCTCGCGCGAAGGGCCGCGCGGTGAGCCAGCGACGCATCGACACCGACTGCGTCACCGACGCGCCGGACAGTGCTGAGGCACCAGAGCAGGCCCGCATGCTGCGCGGGCTGCTGGGCCGGCACGCGGTCGACACCCGGCCGATGGTGCACCCGGCTTACCGCCGGCTGCTCCTCGGGCAGGGCACCGCGTTCATCGGCTCGATGCTGACGCAGGTCGCGGTGCCCGTTCAGGTCTACGCGCTGACCCACTCGTCGCTGTACGTGGGCTTCGTCGGGCTGGCCGGTCTAGTGCCGATCGTGATCTTCGGACTCTACGGGGGAGCGATCGCCGACGCCGTCGATCGCCGCACGTTGTACTTCTGGTCGTCGATCGCAACCTGGCTGGTCACGCTGGCATTGCTCGGGCAGACGTTACTGGACTTGCGCTCGGTCTGGCTGATCCTCGCGCTCGTTGTCGTCCAGTCGGCCACGTTCGCGATCGCGTCCTCGACGCGCGGCGCGATCATCCCGCGCATCGTCCCGCTCGAGCTCGTTCCCGCCGCCAACACGCTCAACTTCACGGTCGGCAACATCGGCCAGGTTCTCGGACCGATATTCGCCGGCCTGTTGGTCGGTCTGAGCCACGGGTTCGCATACGCGTATGGCATCGACGCGGTGCTGTTCACCGCGGCCTTGTACACGGCCCTGCGGCTGCCGCCTATCCCGCCCGATCATGCTGTGGAGCGTCCCGGCCTGCGGGCGGTGGGCGATGGACTGCGGTTCATCGCGGCGCGTCCGGTACTGGTCATGTCGTTCCTGGTCGACATCGCGGCGATGGTGCTGGCGATGCCACGGTCGCTGTTTCCCGCGGTCGCCGCGGAGCGCTTTCACGGTTCGGTCGGCCTTCTGTACGCGGCGATCCCGATCGGCGCGGTGCTTGCGGGGCTGGCCAGCGGGTGGATCGGCCGGGTGGGGCGCCAGGGTGTCGTGCTCACGTTCGCCATCGTCGGGTGGGGGGCGTGCGTGGCGATCTCTGGTTCAGCCCACGCGCTATGGCTCGTCGTCGTGCTGTTGGCGTTCGCCGGCGCCGCGGATCTGATCAGCGCGGTGTTCCGGCAGACGATTCTGCAGACCTATGCGCCAGACGAGATGCGCGGTCGGATGCAGGGCGTGTTCATCGCGGTGGTCGCAGGGGGACCGCGGCTGGGTGACGTTCGCGCCGGGGCGATGGCGGCGGTGACCTCGACGGCGTTCTCCTGGACCGTTGGGGGAGCCGTGTGTGCAGTCGTCGTGCTGATCGCGGGATTCGCGGTGCGGCCGTTCTGGCGTTACGACTCCAGCGCGATCTCGACAGCGCGGTAGGTTCACGCGATGGCGCTGTCCGGGCAGCAGTACACGATCGGCGCGGGCGAACACGAGGCGACGATCGCGGAGGTCGGGGCCTCGCTGCGCCGTTACACGCTGCGCGGTGTGGACGTCACCTCGCCGTACGGGGAGGACGAGATCGCCCCCAAGTGCTCCGGAGTCGTGCTCGTGCCATGGCCGAATCGGCTGCGTGGCGGGCGATTCACGTTCGACGCGGTGGTCTATCAGCTCCCGCTCACCGAACCGGACAAGGGCAACGCGATCCATGGCCTGGCTCGCTGGGTGCGCTGGACCCCGCTGGCGGTCGAGCCCGCATTCGTCACGCTCGGGATCGACCTGGTGCCGCAGCAGGGCTGGCCGTTCGAGATACGTGTCGAGGTGACCTACGGGCTGCACGCCGAGCTCGGGCTCACCGTCACCTGCGTCGCACGCAACACGGGTGCCGGCCGGGCGCCGTTCGGCGCCGGATTCCACCCCTACCTGTCCTTGCACGGGCAGCCGATCGACGACGTGACGCTGCGCCTTCCTGCGGCGGAGCGGATCGTCACCGACGAGGCGCAGCTCCCGATCGGTCAGCAGGCGGTCGGCGGCACGCCCCACGACTTCCGGCGTGGCCGCCGGCTGCGGGGCATCCGGCTCGACGATGGGTTCACCCGGCTGGCGCTTGTTGATGGCCGCGGGTCGGCGGAGGTACGCACGAAGTCCGGCAGGCTTGCGCTCTGGTTCGACTCGGCGTTTCGGTATTTGCAGGTCTTCACCCCCGACGTCGCCGGCGGCGAGCCGGCAATCGCGATCGAGCCGATGACCTGCCCGCCCGACGCGTTCAATTCAGCGGTAGATCTGATCGTGCTCGAGCCCGGCGGGGTGTGGACAGGCACGTGGGGAATCACGCCGCTGCCCGAGCCCGTCCGCCGGCGGCCGATGCGGACGCCACGGCGCCATTAGCCGCGCCGACATTCGCTGAGTTCCTCGGCCTATAGCGCGGCCATGATCGCTACGATCCGCGCGTGACCGCACCCGCACCGCGCTTGGTCCGCTCGGCATCCTGGTGGCATGCGCTGACCGCGCTCGCCGTTCTGGTAGGGCTCATCTGGCAACTGGTCCTGGTGATCCAGGGCGTCAACGTGCTGGTGTTGCCGAGCGGCAAGTTGCCGGGGGTGTCGACCCGGATCATCCGGTTCCTGAGCTTCTTCACCGTGCAGTCCAACATCTTGGTTGCCTTCACCGCAGCCACGCTCGCCTGGCGGCCGAAGTGCGACGGGCGTATCTGGCGGATACTGCGGCTCGACGCGCTGTTCGGCATCACCGTCACCGGCATCGTCTACTCCACCTTGCTGCGCGGCGTGGTCGATCTGCACGGCGCCGCGGCGGTCACCAACGCGCTGCTTCACTACGTCTCCCCGCTGATGGCGGTCATCGGTTGGTTGCTGTTCGGGCCGCGCCCACGTATCGACGAGAACACGCTGCTGCTGTCGATGATCTGGCCGGCGCTGTATGTGGGCTACACCTTCGCGCACGGCGCCGCGACGGACTGGTATCCGTACCCATTCGTCGACGTCACGAAGCTCGGCTACGTGACGGTAATCCGCAACGGGATAGGACTGATCGTGCTGCTCGTCGGCGTCGGCGCGCTGTTCATGTACGTCGACCATCGGCTCATCAGCCAGCCGGTTCAGGCTGCCCGGTCTGGTTGATCAGAAGGGTGCTGGGTCGACGTCTTCGGTCTGGGCGGGTTGCGGCGGTGGTGGGTTGGGATGGCTGGGGGTGTGGCTGTGGTAGGTGTGGCCGGTGGGGCTGGTCCAGGTGTAGCCGCCGGTCGGGTCGCGCTGCACTTGCCAGCCGTGTTCGTCTTTGACCGCGTGATGCCGCGGGCACAGGGGTGCGATGTTCTGCTGGCTGGTCGGCCCGCCGTCGACGTGGCGGATCCGGTGGTCGAGGTCGCAGTGGGGCGCGGGCCGCTGGCAGTGCGGGAATCCACATGTCTTGTCCCGGGCGATGACGAACCGGCGTAGGTCCGCGGGCGGGCGGTAGGTGTGTTGCCCGTAGTCGATGAGGTCCCCGGTCACCGGGTCGAGCACCAGCCGCCGCCAGGTGCCGGTCTTATCGGCTGCCATGCGCCGGGCCAGCTCAGCGGTGATCGGGCCGTGCCCACCGAGTTCGGCGGGATGCTCATCCAGACCGAGCAACGTGGACAGCGCGATGGTGACCTGCACGTTCGGCCGCAGCCCCTGCGACCGGGGCAGCAGCGGGTCGTGCAACGCGGCCACCCCCAGGTCGACCAGCGCGTCGGCGCGGCGCTGCTCCGCGGTGCGCGGGTCGTCCGCCGAGGTGACCGAGGCCAGCGCCTCGACCGCGGCCATCAGCCCGGCCGCCCCCTCGGCCGGCAGCAGCGCCCAGATGCTGGCCATGCCGTCCTCGGCCGGGGTATGCCGCACACACCGGTCACCCAACGCCCGCTGATGCCGCTGCTCGGCCGACGCCGGGTCGGCGGCCAGCACCGCCCGGCGCACGCTGGCCCGGAACTCACCCACGCTCTGCCGCCCGGCCCGGGGCAGCACCCGGGCCTCCACCACCGCCGCCGCCGTCTCGTCCAGGACCGCGACCGCCTCGGCCAGCGCCCGGGCATGCCAGTACGTGATCTCCCCGGCCTCCAACATCGCCAGGGTGTCCGGCAGCCGATCCCGCAACGCGCTGGCGACCGCCAGCCGCGCCTGCGCGGTCAGACCCGCCAGGCGCAGCGCGCAGCCCACGCTCTCCCGAGCCAGATTCCGGTCCTGCTGCTGCCCCGGCCGGCCACCACACGGTGTCTGCCTGTCGATATCGGCCAGCACCCGCTGCTGCAGGCCCTGCAACCAGCCGATCTGCCGCTCCAACGCGGCCAGCACATCAACCCGCCCGGCATCGTCCAACCGGGCGAGGTCCACCGCGGCCAGCGCCGCCACCACCCCGGCACCCGCTTGGGTGAGCGCCAGTGCAGCCGCGGCGTCGTTGGGGCGGGTGACCGCATCGAACCCGGTCACCCCGGCCGGCTCGTCCAGCCAGGCCGGTGGCTCCCGGTCGACCCACCCGTCATCGAACATACGTACGAGTCTACCCGACCTGAACAGGTCCTGTCGAGAGAGAATCAGCTTATTTTTTGCGGGATTTCTCAGCGTTAGCTGATGCGCATCAGGCTGCACGCCACGCCGGTACGTGTGTCCCGCGGCGCCGTTCCGCAGTCAGGCGGGGCGGTTATTGCGGTTGATCGCTTCACCCGACGGTTGGTGATTGGCGGGTCGTCGGGAATGCTCTCCGACACCGTCCGGCGTATCGACGCCGTACGCGCCAGCAACGCGCGCTTCATCCCGCCGATGATGCCGGGCCGCTGCCGATCACGGCCGGGGCACCAACGGGCTCACCCGGCAACCACCGCACCGCGGGCGGCCTGAGCCGAGCGCCCACCGGGTGGCCCTTCGCGTCGGTGAGCCCAAGGCGGGCCACCAGGCGCCCGGAACACTTGCCGTTGTCGTAGCCCGGAAAGTCACCACCGCCCGCGCACTGTCGCCCGGGCAGGTCGCTGCCCTCGATCCGAATCTGCATCCCACCATCGTGCACGAGCGGCGGCGCGCCATGCCGGCTCGGACAGGCGGCCTCTGCGCCAACATACAGCTGCAGCCGGGCTACTCGGATCAGCCTGTGGCCGAGCTGTCTATTGGTGGCGCGTGTGCACCGTGCCGGTCGCTGCCTTCGGCAGTGGGTCACGGCCGGCCTGCTAGGGCGCCAGGCGCCTCGGCCGGTTCGTGCGGTCGCGTCGGGCCGGTTTCCGATAGCCGGGTGAGGTTGCGGGTCGAGGACGGTAGCAGGGTGAGCAGCAGCGCGATCGATCCGAGCGCCCCGCCGATCTCGAGCAGGCGCACGTCGCCCACCGTCTGGCTGAGCCAGCCGGAGAGCAGGTAGCCGGCGGGCAAGAGCGCCAGCGAGCCCATCCAGTCCCAGGCCGACACCCGGGATAGCAGGTGCGGCGGGATCCGTTGCGCCAGCGCGGTCTCCCAGAGCACGGCGAACAGCCCGATGCCCGCGCCGGCGACCGCCATCAACGGGAAGAGGACCGTTAACGGCGGGCCGAAGGCGTACACGGCGAGTGCCCCGGGCCACAGCACCGAGACGGCCGCACCGACCCGCATCGGATAGACGGGTCGCCAGCGCGATCCGACAATCGCGCCAGTGATGGTGCCGACGCCGAACGCTGCGTTGGCCAGGCCGTACACAGCCTCCGTGCCGTAGGTATGTTTGGCGACCGCAGCCCCGAGTACGAAGAACGGGGCGAGCGCGGTCAGTAACGCCGCCGAGAAGCAGATGATGGTGACCAGCACCCAGGGCCGCGTACGCACAGCGCGCCAGCCCTCGTGCAGCTCGGTCAGCATCGATTCGCGTGCCTTCTGCTGGCCGCGAGGACGCGCGTGCACACGTGCCACCAGTGCCGCGGAGACCAGAAACGTCGCTGCATCCAGCCCGAAGGCCCAGCCGCCGCCGACCCCCAGCACCAGGGCCGTGGCCAGGGCGGGGCTGGCGAAATTGGCCAGTTCGGCGCTCACGCCACCGAGTGCTTGCGCGCCCTGGATGTCGTCGTCGGAGGAGACCGTCTGCGGAATCAGGCCGGTGTATGCCGGGCGGAAGAAGGCTTCCGCCGTGCCGTAAAGCAATCCGATGACGACCATCTGCCAGATGCGCACCGTGCCGGTCGCGATGAGCAGGGCCAGGATGCCATGCAGTACTGCTCGGCTCAGGTCGGACACAACAATCACCGCTTGGCGCGGGAGCCGATCGGCGACCACGCCACCGACGAGAACGAAGGTCACCAGCGGGGCTGCGTAGGCGGCAAGAACGTACGCGACGTCGGCGGAACGGTCAGTCAGCCGGGTGACGAACAGCCCGATGGCGACGATGACGAGCGCGTCACCGACCACGCTCACCGACTGGCTCACCCAGAGCAGCCGGAAATCACGCGAGCGCAACGCCGTCAACACACGCCGACGGTAACCGCGGCGTCATCTGAATTGGATTGAGTTAACGGTTCGGGATGTATTTGCATTCGGCCGGCGTGCTCCTTGTTGCCGTAGCTGCCAACACACTTTGCATGCCGGGGGGATCACTATGCGCGTAGCCGTCATCGGCGCCGGGCCGACAGGTCTTTTCACAGCTGTTGCGCTGGCCCGGCGTGGTCATCACGTCACGGTCGTCGATCGTGACCGCGGCCCGAACGGCCACGGGTCGTGGCAGCGCAAGGGCGTCATGCAGTTCCATCATCCGCATTCGTTCCGGTGGCAGGTGATCGAGGCACTGCAGGCCGAAATCCCCGAGGCCTGGGACGCGCTGCTCGCCGCTGGCGCGGTCCCGGTCTCGGCACCACAGCAACCGAACCGGGTGATCGCGCTTCGCTGTCGCCGGATTCTGTTCGAGCGGGTGCTGCGTTCGGTCGCCGAGGCCGAGCCGGGTGTGGCACTGCTGACCGGGCACGTCGCGGCGGTGACGCACGAACGTGGACGTGCCACTGGAATCCGTCTGGACGACGGCACGGTGATGGCCGACCTGGTGCTCGACGCGTCCGGCCGAGCCGGTCGGCCGACCCGGACGCTGCGGCGACCGGCCGAAGGCGGCGACTGCGGTATCTCCTATGTCTCGCGCCAGTACCAGCTGCGCCCCGGGGCGGAGGAGGGGCCGACCAACGCCCCACCCGGGCTCGTGATGGGCTATCCGGGCTACCTGGTGATCGTGTTTCCGCACGACAACAGAGTCTTCTCGACGCTCATCGCGCGGGCCAGCAGCGACCGCGACCTGACCGGGCTGCGCATCGGTTCGGCATTCGAGGCGGCCACCCGGGCCATTCCGCCGATGGCCATCTGGACCGACCCGCAGCGGAGCCGTCCGATCACCGACGTGCTGCCCGGCGGGCACTTGCACAACAGCTACCGAGGCCAGCTCGACGATGCCGGCCGGGTCCCGCTGCCCGGGTTGATCGCCCTTGGCGACGCGGTGTGCACCACCAACCCGGCATTGGGCCGCGGGGTGGCCACCTCGCTGATGCAGGCCCGGCAACTGCTCGATCTGCTTGCCGTGCACGGCCACGACTTCGCCAGCTGTTCGCTCGCGTTCGACGACTGGTGCCGGGACAACATCAAGCCGTGGTTCGCGGATCACCTCTACTCCGACACGCACCTGCAACGGCGCTGGGCCGGCGAGGACGTCGACCTCACCCGCCGGCTGCCGTCCGATCTCATCACCGCCGCGGCCGAGGCCCACCCGGAGCTGCTTGCAGCTGTCGGGCCGTACCTGTCCATGCAGGCGCTGCCGAGCAGCCTGGACGAGATCGAGCCCCGGGTTCGAGAGGTCTTTGCCAGCGGCTGGCGCCCGGCGACGCCCGACGGCCCTAGCCGCGACGAGCTGGCCGAGCTGGTCAACCGCACGACGGCCAAGCCCGACAGCAAGAACGGGTGGGCGGAGCACACCTTCGTGAACGCGTGACTTGTGCTTGAGTTGGGGCATGAGCGAGCGAGCATCGCAGGCGCGCCAGCGCCGAGCTTGTGCGGGGTCCCTGCGAAATCGCGAAGCGATTTCGTGGGGTGCAGGTGCGGAACGAGCGGCCGATCGCGGGGTCCCCGCGCAATCATGCGATTGCAGCGCCTTCCAGCGAGTGCATGTGCGCTTGCGCGAAGAGGTGAGCTAAATGAGTGACAACGACAGCTTCGAGGGCAACGATCAGCTCGACCCGTCCGAGACGTTGACAGGCGACAACACCGAAGACCCGCTGGACGCCGGATACTCGCCGCCCGACTACGAACCCAAGGCCACCCGCTTCGGCACAACGGCCGAAGAAGAGCGACGCGGCGAGTCGCTCGACCAGCTGCTCGCCGAGGAGGAGCCGGACATCACCGTCGAGGACGTCACGTTCAGCACTGCCGAAGAGCGGGCCGGCCGGCTGGTTTCACCCGACGAGGGCGCGCACGAGGACGAGGAGAAGGACGAGGTCGCCTACGACGTCGGGCGCGCGGGAGACGCGGCCAGTGCCGAAGAGGCGGCAGTGCACGTCATCGAGGAGGAGTAGTCGCGGGCGACGGGAGGCGCAGACTGGCCGCGCCCACGACAAGCGCAATCAGCACCTGAATGCTTACGACGACAGCGAATCCCGTGCGCATGCTCGTCGCGGACAGCGCGGTGAACAGCGTCCCCAAGGCGGCAACGCCCAACGCCAGCGACCCCTGCTGCACGGTCACCAGCACCCCGCTGCCGATACCGGCCAGCCGCGGTGGCACGTCGGCGAGGATCGTGCGGAACAGCCCACCCAGCGCGAAGGACTGCCCAACGCCCGCGACGGCCAGGCTGGGCGTCATGGCCAGGACGTCAAGGTGCGGCCAGTGCCCGAGCAACTGCGGGATCAAGGTGGCGAGGCCCACGGCCTGCAGCGCGAGGCCCGCGGTGATGACCCGCCGTCCGTACCGGGTGACCAGCCGAGCGACCGCCAGCGCACCCAGGAAGAAACCCACCGCCATCGGTGTGATTGCGACGCCAGCGTGCAGGGCACTTTGCCGCAGCCCGTCCTGCACCGTGATCGCGAAGACGAACATGAACGCGCCGAATCCCATGAAGAACGGCACGGCCATCGCCAGGCCGAGTCGCATCGCGGGCACGCCGACCAGCGACGGCGGGATCAGCGGCGTCCGCCCGGCCAGCTCGATGCGACGCTCCACGGTGAACGCCGTGGCAGCCGCGATCGGGGCGACGGCCAGCAGCAACCACGTCCAGACCGGCCAGCCGAGGGCGTGGCCTTCGGTGAGCGGGATGAGCAGGGACACCAGGGTGATTCCGAGCAGCGTGGTGCCGGGGACGTCCACGCTGGCCGGAGCCGGCGATCGCGTCTCGGGCACCACGCGCGCTGCCAGCGCGATGCCGACGAGGCCCACCGGCACGTTGACGAGGAAGATCGGCCGCCAGCCGAGGCCGGCGATGTCGGCGCTGACGAGCAGCCCGCCGAGCAGCTGACCGACCGCCGCGGCGAGCCCGCCAGTGGCCGCGTAGAGCCCGATAGCCCGGGCGCGTGCTTGCCCCTCCAGCGTCGCCTGGAAGCTCGCCAGCACCTGCGGCACGATCGCCGCAGCGGTCATGCCCTGAGCGATGCGTGCGGCGATCAGCACGTCGACGTTGGGTGCAATGCCGCACACCAACGAGGCGAGCGTGAATCCCGCCATACCCGAGACGAACATCCGCCGCCGCCCGATCGCATCGCCGAGCCGTCCGCCGATCACGAGCATCAATGCGTACGCGGTGCCGTAGCCGGCGACGATGAGCTCTAGGACCGGCGCAGACGCGTGCAGATCGGTGTCGATCGTCGGCAGGGCGACGTTGACGATGAAGAAGTCGAGGATGGGCAGGAAGGCGCCCATCAGCAGGACGATCAGCCCCGCTTGGCTCAGGGTGGACGCCTCGGCCGGGATCGTCCGGACCGGTGCGGCGCGCAATGCAGTCGTCATGGCATCCACGGTGCGCCGCCAGCTAGCCTGGTACCAAGAGCCCAGTTATCCAGGTATAAGGGGTACCTGGAAACCTGTCGCCAGATGAGGCAGGCTGAGCACATGACGTCCCTTATGGCAGCCGCGGCCCCGCCGAAGGCAGCGGCACTGCGGCACCCCGATCCTGGGGCCATCCGCCGGGCGGAGCTGTCGGCGTTCCTGCGCAGCCGGCGGGAGCGGATCTCGCCGTCCCAGGCCGGCGTGCCGCTTGGCGGGCGCCGCCGGACACCGGGTCTGCGCCGGGAGGAGGTCGCCCAGCTCGCCGGCCTGGGCGTCACCTGGTACACGTGGCTCGAGCAAGGTCGCGACATCAAGGTGTCCGACCAGGTGCTGGAGTCCGTCGCCCGGACGCTGTTGCTGGACCCGGACGAGCGCGCTCACCTGTTCACCCTCGCGGGATCCACCGAGCAGGCCCCTCGGGGTGACTGCTCGCCCGTCACGCCGGCTGTGCTCTCGCTGCTGGATCAGCTGATGCCCTTCCCGGCCTGTGTGCAGACCGGCAAGTACGACCTGCTCGCCTACAACACCGCCTATGCGCGGCTGATCGACGACCTCGACGCGCTGCCTGTCGAGGACCGCAACTGCATGTGGCTGCTGTTCACCAATCCGTCCTGGCGCAAGGCGTGTCCTGACTGGGACATCGTCGCCGCGCGCATGGTCGCCCAATTCCGCGCGCTGATGGCCGAGCACGTCGCGGAGCCCGCCTGGAAGGCGCACCTGCGCCGGCTGCGCAGGGCATCGCCAGAGTTCGCGGCGTTGTGGGATCGGCACGAGGTCGCGGGCGTGCAGAACAAGGGCAAGCGGTTCCGCAACCCGCTGGTCGGCATGCTGCGCTTCGACGTCACAAACACCTGGTTGCAACCCCGGCACGGCATGCGGTTGCTCATGTACACCCCGGCGGACAACGAGACGCGCCGGCGGCTCGACCGGCTCGTGCAGATCGTCGAGGAGGAACGGTGCGCCTGACCAAGTACTCGCACTCGTGCGTGCGGTTCGACGACGGCACCAGCTCCATCGTGATCGACCCCGGCGTGCTGTCGGAGGCGACCGAGGCGCTCGACGGGGCCGACGCCGTGCTGATCACCCACGAACATCCAGACCACCTCGATGCCGGCGCGCTTCGCTCCGCCGCGGCGGCGAATCCGCAGCTGCGTATTTGGGCACCGCGCGGCGTGGCCGAGTCGCTGGCCGACCTGGGCGACCAGGTCAGCGCAGCCGCGCCCGGCGAGACGTTCGAGGCGGCCGGGTTCAGCATCGAGACCTTCGGCGGCCAGCACGCGCTGATCCACCCGACGGTCCCGATCGTGGCCAATGTGTGCTATCTGGTGAACGGGACGGTCTTCCATCCGGGCGACTCGTTGATTGTCCCGACCAAGCCGGTGCAGACGCTGTTCGTGCCGATCCACGCGCCGTGGTCCAAGGTGGCCGAGGTGATCGACTTCGTGGTGTCGGTCCGTGCCGCGCAGGCGTTCCAGATTCACGACGGCCTGTTGAACGAGACCGGGCTGGAGTTCACCGAAGCGCACGTGTCGCGGGTGGGTGGCTGGCACGGCACCGAGTTCCGGCACCTGCGCGCGCGCGAATCGCTGACCGTGTGAGTGGGCTGCAGCGGGCCCGGGACCTGCTCGCCCAGTATCCGCTGATCGACGGGCACAACGACCTGCCGTATGCGCTGCGGGAGCTTGGCTGCGAGCTGGACGACTACGACGTGTCGGTGCGCCAGGGCAAGACCCACACCGACCTCGTCCGGCTGGCGGAGGGTGGCGTCGGCTGCCAGTTCTGGTCGGTGTACGTGCCGGCGAACCTTGCCGGGTCGCAGGCGGTGACGACCACGTTGGAGCAGATCGACTTTGTCCATCGGCTGGTCGCGCGCTACCCGTCCCTGCTGGCGTTCGCCCGGACGGCCGATGACATCGAGCGGGCCCACGCGGTCGGAAGGATCGCCTCGTTGATCGGGGCCGAGGGTGGCCACTGCATCGACTCGTCGCTGGGCGTGCTGCGGATGTTCCACGCGCTGGGCGTCCGTTACCTGACGCTCACCCACAACGAGAACGTGCCGTGGGCCGATTCCGCTACCGATATTCCCGCCCTCGGCGGGCTGAACGACTTCGGCCGCGACGTCATTCGCGAGATGAACGCGCTCGGCATGCTTGTCGACCTCTCCCACGTGTCGGCCGACACCATGCGCGACGCGCTCGCCGCCAGTAACTCCCCGGTGATCTTCAGCCACTCGTCCGCGCGCGCGATCTGCGACCACCCGCGCAACGTCCCCGACGACATACTCGAGGCGCTGCGTAGCAACGGCGGCGTCTGCATGGTCACGTTCGTGCCCCAGTTCATCTGCGAGGAATGCCGCGCGTGGGACGCCGAGGTGCTCGCTGGGATGCGGGCGCGCGGCGAGGATTTCCGCGACTGGTCGGCGCACATGGCCGCCAGCGCCGTCCGCGCGGCAGCCGAGCCGATGCCGGTCGCGACGCTGGGTCAGGTGGCCGACCACATCGAGCACGTCCGCACTGTCGCGGGTGTCGAGCACGTCGGGATCGGCGGCGACTACGACGGGTGTTCCGCGCTGCCCAAGGGGCTGGCCGACGTCTCGTGCTATCCGGCGCTGATCGCCGAACTAATCGACCGCGGCTGGTCGGACGCCGAGCTCGCCGCGTTGACGCGGCGCAACGTCGTCCGCGCCCTCGCCGACGCTCAGCCCGCTCATGGCTAGGCGCGGGTCCGCGGGAGTCGGCGGCGCGTCGTTTACCCTACGAGGCTGATGGCAGTGCGGTGATGGGAGTCGTGGTGGGCAGTTTGTCGCAGGACGCGACCTTGTGGCAGGGCGGTGATCTGCGAGGTCTGTCGGCCGACCGTGCGTACCTCGACCTCGGCACCTGCGTCAACCGCTACGGCCCGCCCGCTGCGGTGGCCGAGGCGCTGCAGACGCTCGACTTGGCGAAGCTGCGGGCACATCCCTACGATGCGGAGCACCTGCTGCTCGATGCGTACGCGGACTACCTCGGCTCGAGCGAGGACGAGCTGATCGCCGGCCGCGGGATTACCGAGTTCTTCCGGCTGTTCGCCGACGTGCTGCCTGCGGAGCGTGTCGCGGTGCTCACGCCTGACTACACCGACACGATCAAATTGTTCACTAACCACCTGTCCGAACCCGCTGACGTCATCGACACGCCCACCTCCCGGCTGGCCCGCCTGGACGTCGCCATGGGGGGCTACGACTACGTCTTCTGCTCCAATCCGAACAACCCGCTCGGCATCTACATTGGCGCCGACGACCTGGCCGAGGTGTGCCGGGCGCATCCCGACTCGACCCTGATCGTCGACGAGGCCTATGTCGACTTCACCGCCGACGGCCCCAAACGGTCGATGATCCACACCGAGCTGCCCAACGTCGTCGTCCTGCTCTCACCCAACAAGCTGTTCGGCATCGCCGGTACCCGCACCGGTGCGATGTGGACGCGCAACACCGCGCTGCGCGAGGCGATCGCCGCGCGGCGGCTGAACTGGTCCATCTCCTACCTGGACGCGCTGGTGGCGAGCACCGCCTTGCGGTCGAGCGACTGGGTGGAACGGACCCGCGCTGCGCTGCTCTCGACCGCGACCGAGATGGAGTCGCTGCTGTCCGATCGTCATCCGGGGGTGGTGACCGGCGTGCCGGTGCACTACCGGTTCGTCGCGACGGACGAGCCGTTGGCGGTGCATCGAGCCCTCGTCGACGATGGGATCGCGGTTCGGGTGTTCTCCGGCTCGCAGCCAGGCCGGGTATCCGGGCTGCGGATCACCGCGCCGACGGCCGCCGAATTCCCGCGGCTCGCCCGAGCGCTGGCCCGCTGAGCGCCTGACGGTGCAGGTCAGTACCCGTTGCCGTAGCCGCCCGAGCTGCTCGAACTGCTCGAGCTGCTCGACGTCGAGCCGCTCGAGCCTGCACTCGAGGTCACCGGCGTGCCGGCGGGGGAGACGACCCACCACAATCCGCCGGACAGGTTCAGGCCCTGGCCCTTGGTCGTCCCCGGTCCCGAGTCGCCGACGTACGTGTACACAGGCAGGCCCGCCACCGTCAGCTGATGCGACCCGTCCGACCGTGTCAGCGAGCCGAGCTTGGCGGTCACCCCGGATACCGCCGTGGGCAGCGTGGCCGGCGCGGACACGATCGGCCAGTACTGCAGACACGTCCCGTTGCAGGTCGAGTGGTTGGCTGAATCGGGGGCGAACAAGTAGATCGTCTTGCCCTGGCTGTCGACGAGGATCGAGCCCAGCGGCGACGAGGTGACCGACACCGGTGCGCTGCCGGCGCCCTGCGGGGCGGCACTCGTCTGGCTGCCGCTGCCGCTGCCGCTGTTGCTACTGCTGCTGCAGGCAGCGAGCACGCCAATTGCCGAAACCGCGACAGCGACGATGGCCAGCCTCAAGCGGGTATTGAACATGAAGACCTCCGGGTGGGAACTGTTACCTATCGACACGGAGCGGACGGTCACCCGGTTCAGCCGAGCGACTGGTCGCCGTAGGCTGGCGATCATGCGATTCGGACTCTTCGTTCCGCAGGGCTGGCGGCTGGATCTCGCTGGCATCGAGGTGCCCCAGCAGTGGCCGACGATGCTGCAGGTTGCTCGGCGTGCCGAAAGCGGACCGTGGGAGTCGGTGTGGGTCTATGACCACTTCCACACCGTGCCACAGCCGACGGATGAGGTGACGCACGAGGCGTGGACGCTGATGGCCGCGCTCGCCGCGACGACCGCTCGGATCCGCCTTGGACAGATGTGCACCTGCGTCAGCTACCGCAATCCCGCCTACCTGGCCAAGGTCGCCGCCACCGTCGACGTCATCTCTGGCGGCCGGGTCGAGATGGGCATCGGCGGCGGGTGGTACGAGCACGAGTGGAGGGCGTACGGATACGGCTTCCCGTCCGCCGGCGAGCGGCTCGGCCGGCTGGACGAGGGCGTGCAGATCATGCGGCAGCTGTGGACGTCCGGCAGGGCAACGCTCGATGGAAAGTACTACCAGGTCGACGGCGCGATCGGCTGGCCCGTGGCGGTGCAAGACGGCGGGATCCCGTTGTGGATCGCCGGCGGGGGCGAGCAGAAGACGTTGCGCATCGCGGCGCAGCACGCCCAGTGCACCAACTTCGAAGGCACGCCGGACGTGTTCGCGCACAAGTCCGAGGTGCTGGCCAGGCACTGCCAGGACATCGGCACCGACTACGAGGCGATCGTGCGCTCGGCCAACTACAACGTCGTCATCGGTGCGACGGACAAGGAGGTCGCGGACCGGTTCGCCTGGATCCATGGCCATTACGGGCCGCTCGCCTCGGCGCGGCAGGTGGCCAGGACGGACGAGCTGTTCCGGACCGGCCCGCTCGTCGGAACGCCCGAGCAGATCGTCGAGACGCTGACGAAGTTGGAGAGCCTCGGCATGACGTACGCGATCACCTATTTCGTGGACGCCGCCTACGACACGTCCAGCCTCGAGCTGTTCGAGCGCGAGGTCATACCCGCACTAACCTGATCACGGGACGATGCGGAATCGTCCGCCGGACAAAGGACGAACCGCGCCGAAGTGCCGGCGGTCCAGCGTGCCGATGGTGCGCGTTCCGTATCGGTCGGCCAGCACCACCATCGACGCGTCGGCCAGACCGATGTTCTGGTCCGCGTATTTCTCGATCACGCTGACCGCCGACCGAAGGTCATCCAGATCGAAATCCGCAAGCTCCCACGCGCCGGTTATCAAATCGCGCAGAGCGCCGATCTCAGCCCTTGTCCCGAGACGTGTCGTTGCGAGGTAGTCAAGTTCGGCAACCACGTATGGAGAGAGGATCAGGGGTTCGCCCGCTTCGAGGACGACCGGTCGCACCCGTTCGTGCTCGCGGTCGCCATTGTCGAAGAAGGCGAAGAGCACACTGGTGTCGACGATCAACGCTCGCCAAAGCCTTTGAGCAACTCGTCAACTCGGGTCGAGATCTGTTCGTCGCTGTGGAAGATACCGGGGGTGGGCCTAGGTCGGTCCTTGGCAACACTGGCGCGGATGGAATCGCGGATGACCTCAGCCTCGGAGACGCCACGCGTGCGGGCCGCCCGCTTGACGGCGGCCTTGAGATCGGCAGGCAGGTATACGGTCGTCTTCTCCATGCCACATATGGTACCACCGGTGTTTCGCGGGAATCCTGCTCCGTCGAAGCGCGCGTCCGGCGATGACAGGATGGGGGGATGGACCTCAAGATCGGGTACAAGGCGTCCGCCGAGCAGTTCGGTCCACGCGAGCTCGTCGAGTTCGCGGTGCAGGCCGAGCAGCTGGGCCTGGACAGCGTGACGGTCAGCGACCACTTCCAGCCGTGGCGGCACAACGGCGGGCACGCCCCGTTCGCGATCGCGGTCATGACCGCCGTCGGCGAGCGGACGTCGCGGGTGCTCATCGGCACGAGCGTCATGACCGCGACGTTCCGCTACAACCCGGCGGTGATCGCGCAGGCATTTGCCACGATGGGCTGCCTGTATCCCGAGCGGATCATGCTCGGGCTCGGCACCGGCGAGGCGCTGAACGAGGTGGCGGTGGCACGGCTGCAGTGGCCGGACTTCAAACAGCGGTACGCCCGGCTGCGCGAGGCGGTGCGGCTGATCCGCACGTTGTGGACCGAGCAGCGGGTCACCTTCGACGGCGAGTTCTACCAGACCACGAACGCCACCGTGTACGACCAGCCGCGCTACCCGGTGCCGATCTACCTCGCGGCCGGTGGCCCGCAGATGGCCAAGTACGCGGGCCGCGCCGGCGACGGGTTCATCTGCACCAGCGGCAAGGGCATGGAGCTCTACACGGACAAGCTGCTGCCGGCCGTGAACGAGGGGCTGGCCGTCTCCGAGCGCGACCCCGCGAGGTTCGACCGGATGATCGAGATCAAGCTGTCCTACGACCGTGATCCGCGGCAGGCCTTGGAGAACCCCCATTTCTGGGCGCCGCTGGCCCTGACGGCCGACCAGAAGCATGGGCTGGAGGATCCGATCGACATGGAGCGGGCTGCCGACGAACTGCCGATCGACCAGGTGGCGTCGCGCTGGATTGTCTCGTCCGACCCGGACGAGGCCGTTGCCGCGATCAAGCCGTACCTGGACGCCGGGCTCAACCACCTGGTGTTCCACGGGCCGGGCGCGGACCAGAACCGGTTCTTGACCCAATTCGCCGAGGACCTGCTGCCGCGGCTGCGCGCCCTCGAGTAATACTGGATGCACGCTCAGCGCAGGTGTGCACACTGGCTGGGTGTTCGCGAGTCTGGCGCCCGTCCGTCGCAGGCTGGCGCTCGGCCTACTGGCGGCGGTGCTCGTGGTCGGGGGAACGCTCACCGGGATCGTCCTCACCCGCGGCAGCGGCAGCTCCCAGCCTGCAGCGGCGGTGCAGACGCCGGGCCCGATCATCTTGGTCCCGGGGTATGGCGGCTCGACGAATTCGCTGGACGTCCTGGCCGGCAAGCTGCGCACCGCGGGCCGGGACGTCCGGACGATGACACCGGTCGGCGACGGCAGAGGCGATCTGAACCAGCAGGCTCGCGCGTTGGCCAGCGAGGTGACGACGGTGCGGGCCGAGACGAAGGCGGCCTGGGTCGACATCGTGGGTTACTCGGCGGGCGGGGTGGTGGCTCGGCTGTGGGTGCGCCAGTACGGCGGTGCGCAAGTCGCCCGCCGCGTCGTCACGTTGGGCTCGCCCCATCACGGGACGAGCCTGGCAGGGATAGCCGAGTGGTTGCCCGACGCGTGTCCGGCGGCTTGTCAGCAACTTGCCCCGGACAGCGCGTTGCTCGCCGCCTTGAATGCCGGCGAGGAGACGCCGAGCGGGCCGCAGTTCGTGTCGATTTGGACAACCGCCGACAGGGTTGTCATCCCACCGTCATCCGCCGTGCTGGACGGTGCGGTGGATATCTCGGTGCAGAGTGTGTGTTCGTCGTCGCGCGTGGATCACAGCGATCTGCCGAGTGACCCGATCGTCGGCGCGATGGTGATCCGCGAACTCGGCGCAGGGCCGCCGGTGACCTTCACGGCGGCCAACTGCGCCGGATTGAGCTCCTGACTACTTCTGCTCGTCGTCTCCGAGCATGTCCTTGGCCTTTTCCTGCGCCGTGTCGACCTGGCTCTCGTACTTGCCGCCGGTCTTGTCGTCGACGACATCGCCGGCCTTGTCGATGGCGCTGCTCGCCTGGTCCTTGTGACCGGAGAGCATCCCCTTCAGTTTGTCGAGCAGGCCCACGAGGACCACCCTGCTTTCTGCCGTGGCACTCGTCGTGAGTGCGCTGCGGTCATTGTTGCCCTGTCGTGTCGATCACTCAACGATCGCCACGCTGATCCGGCTCAGCTCTTGACGTCCTTGGTCATGAAGTTGGCCCAGGCCGCGCCGAGGAACACCAGCAGATAGACGGCCTGCAGCGCCACCCCGCGTTCGACGTCGCGCCACAGGATGGGATCGCGGAACAGGTCGACGAACGAGAGCCAGTACCGCGTCGGCAGGTAGGGCTGCAACGCCCGGGCGGCGTCCAGGGTGAGCAGCAGTGACGAGCCGATCAGGAAGGCGAGCGCGCCGAGGCTCGCGGTCAGCGGCGAGTCCGTGAACGTCGACAGCAGCAGGGCCATGGCGGCCACCGCCAGCATCGACAGCGCGACATAGCCGATGGCCAGCACCGTGCGCAGCGCGATCTGGCCGGGCGTGAGCGTCGTGCCGGACACGCTGGCCACCGACGTGGCAGCCGTCAGCGGCTCCCGGCCGAGCAGCAGCTTGCCCACGACGAACCCGGTGCCCGCCACCACGACGACGGCGATCGCCACGAATACAAACACCGACACCAGCTTGGCGACCAGCAGCCGGGTGCGCCCGACCGGCCGGGTGAGCAAGTACCGCAGCGTGCCCGCCTGGGCCTCGCCGGCCACGCTGTCGCCGGCAATCACCGCGACCGCTACCGGCAGGAACAGCGGCAGCACGATAGCCAGCGCGGCCACCGAGAACAGCGAACCATCCGAGAGCACGGCCGACAGGAAGGCAGGCCCCTGTCCCGGTCGCGGCCCGACGTGTGTGATCGCGACGAGCACTGCGACCAACGTCGGCAACAGGTCCAGCAGGGCCAGTGTCAACCAGGTGCGGGGACGGCGCAGCAGCTTGGACAGTTCGACGGCGATCATGGCCGGCGCTCCACCCGGTCGCTGCTGCGCCCGGCTCGTTCGAGCACGACCTGTTCCAGGCTGGGCCGCTCGGCGCGCAGCTCGCTGACGGCGACGGCGTGGGCGACGAGCCGTGCGTTGAGCTGCTCTGGCCTCTCGCCGCGCACGATGAGCAGGTCGCCCTCGCGGTGTTCCACCCGCCCGTCCAGAGCCGCGACGGCCGCAGCGGGATCGGGCGTACGGATGACTGTGCGTCCGGTCGGGGCGAGCAGGCTGGCGAGATCATCCTGGACGACCAGCCGGCCCCTGTCGAGCACGCCGACGCGGGTACACATCTGCTCCACCTCGGCCAGTAAGTGACTAGACAGGAAGATCGTGGTGCCGCTCGTGTGCAGGCGCAGCAGCAGCTCGCGGACCTCGTGAATCCCCTGCGGATCCAGGCCATTCGTCGGTTCGTCCAGGACGAGCAGCTCGGGCGTACGCATGAGGGCCATCGCGAGGCCCAGGCGTTGCCGCATGCCGAGCGAATATGCCTTGACCGGCTTGCGTCCTACTCCGCCCAGGCCCACCTGGCCGAGGGCGTCGGCGATGCGCCGGCGGCGTGTTCGCCGCTCGCCGCCGGGACCGCTGGCGTCGAGCAGCGCGAGGTTGCGCGCGCCGGAGAGATGCCCGTACGCCGCGGGTCCCTCGACGAGCGCGCCCACGCGAGGCAGCACCTGCTTGCCGCCGCTCGGCATCGGCCGGCCGAACAGTTCGATCCTGCCTGCGGTCGCCAGTACCAGGCCCAAGATCATCCGCACCGTCGTGGTCTTGCCCGATCCGTTCGCGCCGAGGAATCCGTAGATGTCGCCAGGCCGCACGTCGAGGTCGATCGTGTCGACGGCCCGTACCGAGCCGAACCGCTTGGTGAGGCCGTGCGTGACGATCACCGCGACACCTCGTCGATCGGGGGGAGCTGCCCGGCAGCGGTGGCCAGCGTCGACGGGGTGACCGTGCCGGTCAGCAACCAGCCTTGCCCTTCGGCGTCCTGGTTCGTGAGGAACACGGTGACGGGGGCGACGGTCACGCCGACTCCGTTCTGGGTCTTTGTCGCACCAACCAGCTTGCCGAGCTGATCGCCCAACGGGCCGGCAACCCGCCAGGGCAGCGGAATTGCCACCAGGACCGTCAGCCCGTGGCCGTAGACGCCAACCGACCCGTGGTGTCCGATCGCGTCGTCAGTGGGCAGCCCGGCCAGCTGCGCGGGTGGCTGCACGTCGGCGACCCGATCCATCAACGCGACCACGTCGGGAGCTTCCTGCTGGCGGACCCGTGTGCCAGCTGGAGGCGTGAACGCGGTCACGGACGCGCCGGGTGTCGTCGTCGACAGGTCCTGCAACGACGTGGTGAACACGGCCGCCGACAGGTCCTTGGCGTATGCCGTCACCCGGACGGGCAACCCGCTGCCCGGCAGCGCCCACACGTCGACGTGATCGATACTCGACCGCGCGTCGCCTGGGGTGAGACGCAGGCCGGCCGCGTCGTGGCCGGCGATGCGGGCGACAGGGAGCCGTCGCACCTCATCCGGATCGGCTTGGCCGAGCAGCCGCCGGGCGAGCGAGGCGGGCACCAGATCGGCGGCCTGGGGCAGTCGGATGGGCTCGTCGACCGCATTCAGGACCAGGGTGGCGGTGTTCGCCTCGTAGTCCCACGTCCAGGTGCCCAATGCGCCGCGATGCGTGTCCCGTTCGCCGGTGAGGTTGATCGCGTCGACCCGCCAGTCGGCCGCGGAACGCCACCAGATCCGCAGCCGGGTCTTGCTGGAGAGCAGATCGCTGACCTCACTGATCTGGCTGGTGGTCACCGGCAGCGAGAGGTTTCCGGACGACTCGGCGAACCCCGAGTAGCCGACGCCAGCGGAGGATTGGATGCGTTCGAGCAGCTGGCCGGCGCTGATCGAGCTGGTCGACGTCGGCAACCGGCTCACGACGGCCGGCAGGGCAACCAGGACGAGCACCCCTGCAGCGACGACCGCCCACCGGCGCAGCGAGCTCATTCTTCAGGTTACGTCGCAGCCGGCCTTCCCGGCGCGGAGCCTCCTGAGGCGCCTGGACCTACGGTCGGCGCACGCTTCTGGAAGCGCCTGGACCTACGGTCGGCCCACGCTTCCGGAGGCGCCTGGACCTACGGTCGGCGCAGCACCCACGTCAGTTGTGCAGGACGGCTGCTCCGCCGAAGCGGCCGTGGGCGAGGTCGGACAGCGCGGTCGGGGCCTGGTCCATCGGATAACCGACGGTCGTTGCCCGGACCCCGAACCGGTGCGCGAGCTGCAAGAACTCCTCGCCGTCATGGCGGGTGTTGGCGGTGACGCTGCGCAATCGCCGCTCATGGAACAGCTCGCTCTCGTAGTCGAGCGGCGGGATCTCGGAGAGCCAGATCCCGGCGACGGCGAGCGTGCCGCCAGCGTCGAGCGCACGCAGCGCGACCGGGACCAGCTCGCCGGCTGGCGCGAACAGGATCGCGCCGTCGAGCGGCTCCGGCGGCTGGGCATCGGCCTCGCCGACGGAGTCGACCCCCAGGGCCTTGGCCAGTTGGCGGTTCTGCTCACCCCGGGTGAGGACGTGCACCCGCATGCCCAGGTGCAGTGCCACCTGTGCCGTCAGGTGCGCGCTGCCGCCGAAGCCGTAGATGCCGAGCCGTCCGCCCGTCGGCACGGCGGCCGCGCGCAGCGCCCGGTAGCCGATGATGCCCGCACACAGCAGCGGAGCAGCCTGCTCATCGCCGAACGAGTCGGGCAGGTGGTAGGCGTAGCGCTCGTCGACCAGACAGGCGTCCGCATAGCCGCCGTCGGAATCCCATCCGGTGAACGTCGGTGATTCGCACAGGTTCTCGTCGCCGCGCCTGCAGAATCCGCACGTCCCGTCGGTAGTGGCCAGCCACGCGACGCCGATGCGATCGCCGATGGCGAAGCGATGCGCGGTTGGGCCGAGTGCGTCGACCCGGCCGACGATCTCGTGACCGGGCACGACCGCCGGTCGGCGTGGCGCCAGGTCGCCTTCGGCGAGATGCAGGTCGGTACGGCAGACGCCGCAACAGATCACCCGTAGCCGTACCTGTCCCACCGCCGGCTGCGGTTCGTCACGGTCGACGCGCCGCAACGGGCCGTCGTCGATCGGTGCAACGTGGTCGACCACCCAAGCGCGCATCGTCCTATTGTTCTCCTCTCCAGGTGGCGGGCTCAGCGGGATCGGCGTCCACTGGTGGAGGGGCTCGGATGTCGCCCCCGCACAGGGAGCGGCAATGCCCGAGAACGCGGCCTGGTCGACGCGCGCAGGGGTGCGGGATGGCAGGCTGCTGCGCTGGATTCTGATCGCGGGCGCGCTCGCCCTAGCCGCGGGATGCGGCAGCTCGCAGCGTTCTGCGGCACCGATACCCGCGTCCTGTCACCAGTGGGCCTGCGTTGCGCGCCAGACGATCGACCTGCCCGACCACCACACGGTGACCTTGTGGCTCGGGGGTAATCCACAGGACTACCAGAGCCGGCCGGTCATCGAGCTGCTCGATCGAGGTGTCGCCGTGCAGTGGTGGATCTCGCCACAGGGCGACGGCTGGACCGGCTCGCTCACCTGCAACACGAGCGGGCCTGAGCCGAACTGCGACCTGCTCGACAGCGTCGGCATGCACGCGGGCGTCGCCGAGATGGTGATCCTGCGCGGCGGCCGCCTGGTGCACCCGGCCGATGCGCAGGTGACCACGAATTCCGTCGGGATGTCGGCGGCCGACCTGAACGGTGACGGCTACCTCGACGTCATCGGCAGCACGAATGACTACCGGCCGAACTACGCCCAGGGCCACACCTACTGGCAGACCTTCAGGTATGACAACGGCCGGCTTGTCGTGACCGGTTGCGCCCCCCAGGCGAGGGGTAGCGCCGCGCCGTCACACCTGCTGACGGGTCCCTGCCCGTCGGCGTAGGACGGCTGAGGTCGGAGGCTAGGCGACCATGGTGCGCGGCTCGTTTTCACCGGGCGATCGCTCGACGAACGAGCCGGCCGCCGGTGCGGATGAGCCGCGGCGGGCCGACTTCCGGCCTGGGTGGCGTGGAGCAGCCGGGCTGCTGCATGGCCCGCTGCGCATCTTGGTTACCGGTCAGGGGCTCGGCCAGCTGGCCGATGGGATCGCCCAGGTGTCGTTCGCCCAGCTGGTGATCTTCGACATCGGGCAGGGCGCGACGCCGGGACGGATCGCTGGCGTGCTCGCCGCGACGCTGTTGCCGTTCAGCGTGGCCGGGCCGCTGGCAGGCGTGTTCATCGACCGCTGGGACCGTCGGCGCACCCTCGTGATCACCTCATTGTGCCGCGGCGCGCTGGCGCTTGCCGCGGTCGGCGTGGCGCTGGCGCGTTCCGAGCTGCTCGCGTATGCAGGCGTGCTGCTTTTGCTGTCGTCGTCCCGCCTGGTTCTGGACGCGAAGGGTGCCGTCCTGCCGCGGACCGTTCCGGCGTCGGATTTGGTCCGGGCGAACGCGATCTCCGGGCTCATCGGGATGACCGCGGCGTTTATTGGCGCCGTTGGTGCGGCGGCGTTCGTATCGCACTCGGTGGTGGCCGGGTTCGCCGCCGCCGCGGCGGGGTATCTGGCCGCGAGCGTGGCCTTCCTCCGTCTGCCGTGGGTTGGCGGGGGCCGAGCCCGAACAAGCGTTGCGACGGGCCTGCGCCGAGTGCTGCGCGAGATGCGCGACGGGCTGCAGACGATAGCGACCACCGCGGACATACGCCGACCGCTCAGCGCGGTGTGGACGCATCGCTTCCTGCTGGGCGGTGGCTTTGTGCTGCTCGTGCTGGTGGCAGATCACCGTTACCGGCTGTCGACGTCCGGGTACGGCCTGGCGATCGCGGTGACCGGAGTGGCCGCGTTCGCGGGAACGCTGCTCGCCCCCTGGCTGGCTGGCCGGTGGCCGCCGCAGATGCTGCTGCCGCTCGCGTTCGTTCCCCCCGCGGTTGCCGCCGTCGTCGCCGGCTACGCCCCGACCCTCGCCGGTCTGCTCACCGCTCTTGCCGTGACTGCCGTGTCGTTCCAGTGCCTCAAGGTGCTCACCGACGCGCTGGTCGGCCGGGCGACCGACGACCGGCTGCGGGGGCGGGTGTTCGCCGTCTACGACGTCTTGTACAACGTGGCGTTCGTTCTCGCCGGCCTGGCGATGGTCCCGCTGTGGCAGCCTGGCCGTGAGCGGCAACTGCTGTGGTGGCTGGCTGCGGGCTTCGCCGCGGCGTTCCTGGTATTCGCTCGGATCACTCGGTCCTGGCCCTTCCCGGTCGGCCCCACGCCGCGATCCGCGGTGCCTCGGCGGTGGCGGTGGCGTGCCGGCGCCGCGGCGGTCGGGGCGGTGCCCGTCCTGTCGTTCCCTCAGCCGACGTTGTGGTGGTTGGCCTGGGTGGCCCTGGTGCCCTGGCTGCTGATCGTGCGGGCAGCCCCCACCGGCCGTGAGGCGGCGGTCCGCGGCTGGTGGAGCGCGTTTGGCTTCTTGCTGGCGATGCACTACTGGCTGCTCCCGACCACGGGCCCGTTCCTGCTGCTCGTCGCGGGGCTGCTTGGCCTGTTCTGGATGCCATGGTCGGTGGCCGTGTGGGCGGTGCTCTCCGCCCGGCTGTCTGGGCTACGCCTGGTTGCCGCAGTGGTGGTGCTCCCGGCCGGCTGGGTGATCATCGAGGCGATCCGGTCCTGGTCCGCGCTCGGCGGCCCATGGGGCCTGCTCGGTGCCAGCCAGTGGCGCGCTCCCGCGCTGCTCGCCACGGCGTCCTTGGGCGGCGTCTGGCTGGTCAGCTACTTGATCGTCGCCGCCAACACGGCGATCACCGCCCTGCTGCTGGCCCCGCGCCCCCTGCTGCGGGCGGTAGCTGGGGTGACGGCGGTGGCAATCCTGGCCGCCGGCCCAGTCTGGTACTGGGCCGAGCCCCGGCCGACCGGGCCGGGCCGGCTCCAGGTGGCGTTGGTGCAACCCGGCGTCATCTCCGGCGCGCAGCAGCGATTCGACACCGAAGAAGCGCTGACCCGGGCGTTACCACCCGGACGCTTCGACCTCATCGTGTGGGGGGAGAGCAGCGTCGGCTTCGATCTGTTCGCCCGCCCCGACCTGCAGACCCGGTTGAAGGCCCTGGTCGTCGCCGAGCGCAGCGACCTGCTGGTGAACGTCGACGCCACAACCGCGGGCGGCTCGATCGAGAAGACCGCCGTGCTGATGGGGCCGCAGGGAATTCTGGCCAGCTACGAGAAGATGCGGCTGGTTCCGTTCGGCGAGTACATCCCGTTCCGCAGCGCGCTCGGGTGGCTGTCCGACATCACCAAGGCCGCCGGCGTCAACCGCCACCGCGGCACGCACCTAGTGCAGATGCACGCCGCCGGTGTCGACTTCGCGCCGCTGATCTGCTTCGAGGTCACGTTCCCGGACATGAGCCGCCGCGCCGTCCTGGGCGGCGCGCAGTTGGTCGTCTACCAATCGGCAACCAGCACGTTCCAGGGCAGCTGGGCGCCGGATCAGCAGGCCAGCCTCGCCGCCGTCCGCGCCGTCGAGACCGGACGACCCACCGTGCAGGCCACCCTCACCGGCACCTCATCGGCATTCACCGCTCGCGGCGTCCGCCTGGCCTGGCTGGATACCCACCACCGCGGAAGTATCGCGGTGACCGTTACGCTGGCCAGCCGAACCACTCCGTATCTGCGGTTCGGCGACTGGCTGCTCGCCTGGTCGTTCACCGTCGTGGGCGCGGCTGCCATCGCCGCTTCGCTCACGGCCCGGCCGCGCGTACGCGTGGTCGGCGATCCCGGCCGCCGTCCGTCCCTTGACACCAGCGCCGCCGGGGTGCAGAGTGCCTAACCATGACCGCTTTGCCTAATCGCGATAGGCTAGCCGAACGGCGTGAGGCAACGCGCCGAGAGATCCTGGACGCGGCTTGGGAGATTGCCCACCGTGACGGGCTTGCCGCGCTCACCTTGCGCGCCGTCGCGGAGCGGATCGGCATGCGGTCGCCGTCGCTGTACACCCACTTCGAGTCGAAGAACGCCATCTACGACGCGATGTTCGGCCAGGCGTGGCAGCGGCTGCTGGAGCTGTCGCGCGAGGCGCCACTGCCGAAGGCTCCTCGGCGGCGGTTGCTGGTGCTTGCCGAGCAGTTCTTCGACTTCGCCGTGGCCGACCTCGCGCGCTATCAGCTGATGAATCAGCGCACCATCCCGGATTTCCGGCCGACCGACGAGGCGTATGCACCGTCGCTGGAGGCGATGGCACTGTTCCGGCTGCGGCTCGCCGAGATCGGCATCACGTCCCAGGCCGACGTCGATTTGAACACTGCGATCGTCGCGGGATTCGTCGACCAGCAACTTGCCAACGATCCGACGGGCGAAGGCTGGCGCCGCCAGCTTCCCCGGCTCGTCGACATGTACGCCGACGAGGTGGGCGTGCCTGGCCCACGACTGAGGAGGACCCGATGACCATCACCGGAGCCGCGAAGGCGGCGCCACGTCGCGCGGCGCTGCCCCGGCCGACCGCGATGCGGCTCGCCGCCACGGAATATCAGCGCGTCCTCGATCTGCTGCGGGCGCTGGCGCCGGACGACTGGACCTGCCCGACCGAGTGCGCGGGCTGGGACGTTCGCGCCATGGCCGCGCACGCGCTCGGCATGGTCGAGATGGCGGCGTCCATGCGAGAGCAATCCCGGCAGGCCAAGGCTGCCCGTGCGCGTGGCGGCCTGTTCATCGACGCGCTGACCGCGGTACAGGTCGAGGAGCGTGCCGAGATGAACCCCCAGCAGATCGTCGACCGGTTCGCAATTCGAGCCCCGAAGGCGGCCCGCGGGCGGCGCTGGACCCCGAGCTTCGTCCGTCGGCGCGCCCTGCGAGACCTGCCACGCGTCGGAGGACACAACGAGGCCTGGACGATCGGCTACCTGGTTGACATCATCCTCACTCGCGATCCGTGGATGCACCGGATCGACATCGTCTGCGCGACCGGCGCCGCCTACGCGCTCACCGCCGACCACGACGGGGTGATCGTCGCCGACGTCGCAGCCGAGTGGGCACGGCGGCACGGCCAGCCGTACACGCTGCGGCTGTCCGGACCCGCAGGCGGCACCTGGACGAGCGAAACCGGGGGGCCGCTCGTCGAGATGGACGCCGTCGATTTCTGCCGCGTGCTGTCCGGCAGAGGCGCACCCGGCGGCGGGTTGCTCGCGACGCAAGTTCCGTTCTGACACGTTCCAATACCAACGGGGGAGACATGAAAACCTACCGCGCCCACAAGGACGTCAGCGTCCTCAACGACTACCTGGAAGTACCCGGTCTTGGGTTCCTGCCCGTCAACGCGTTCGTGTTGCACTCGGCGCAGCCAGTCGTGGTCGACGCCGGCCTCGGGCTGGCCGACCGCGACTTCGTCTCGGGTCTCGCCGACGTCATCGACCCGTCAGACGTGCGCTGGATCTGGCTCACCCACCCCGACCGCGACCACACTGGCGGCCTGTTCGCCCTGCTCGACGCCGCGCCGAACGCGCGAGTGGTCACCACCTTCGTCGGCGCCGGCATCATGTCGACGGAGCGCCCGCTGCCGATGCCGCGCGTCTATCTGCTCAACCCGGGCCAGTCGCTCCACGTCGGTGACCGGAGCCTGACCGGTTTCCGGCCGCCGCTGTACGACAACCCGGCGACCGTCGGCCTGTTCGATCACCGTTCCGGGGTGTGCTTCAGCTCCGACTGCTTCGGCGCACCGATGTCCTCTGCCGATCTCGCCGCCGCCGACAATGCCGCCGCCGCGCCGCCCGATGAGCTTCGTGCCGCTCAGCTGCTCTGGGCCAGCGTCGACAGTCCGTGGATACACACGGTCGATGCGGCGAAGTTCGCGGCCTCGGTGATGCCGCTGCGCGAGTTCGACCCGTCGTGGATTTTCAGTACGCACCTGCCGCCGTCGAAGGGGAGCACGGCGGCGTTGCTCGCGAACGTCCTCGACGCTCCGGACACCAACCCGTTCGTTGGACCCGACCAAGTCGCGCTAGCGGCGATGCTGCGCGAGTTCGAGCCCGCCTAACAGCCCATGTCCGGGGTGAGCTCGGGATCCCGCAGTCCTCCTTAACGTGACGCAAAGGATCTTTCACGACCCGCGCGTCACGCCTGGCGGACAGCCCGACGAGTTCGACCACCTCGTCGACCGGACGGGGGTGCGAGTAGTAGTCGCTGCACAGCGGCAGGGTCACCGCGCTGAACGTGACGGTGCATTACGTCGGCGGCGGCACCGTCCGGGACTCATCCAGACCAACGTCTGTGCCGAGCCCGGTGATAGCGGCGGCGCGCTCGACGACAACACCGCGGCGGTCGGCCTCACCTCAGGTGGGAGCGGTGACCGCAAGAGGGCCGGACGACGTTCTTCCAGCCCGTGACTGCCGCGCTGTCTGCCTACGGCGTTCAGGTCTACTGATCGAGACGCCTTCCGCGGGGCCATTTGTCGGTGATGTGCTCGACGGTCGGACCGCCCCGCTCGTGAGTTCGTCGACGCCTTGCCGACGATCCGGCTGGGCCGCTGGCCGAGCCGCTATCTACGCACGGATGCCTCGTCGAGCTCGATACCGATTAAGGTCGCGACGCGTTCGAGATCAGCGTCGAAACAGAGCAGGCCAGCGCCGCGGCGCCGGGCCACCGCCGCGATCATGCAGTCGATCATCCCGCGCGGCGTGATCCCTGCGTGCCTACAGCGCCGGTAGATCAGCGCCGCTGCGTCGAAGTCAGTCGCCGCGTCGAAACGCAGGAGGCCACCGCGCAACATCAGCCGCCGCAGGTCGTCCTCGCGTGCCGTGCTTCGTGCCCCGGCCACCACCTCCATGATCACCGGTTCGGTGACGACGAGCGGGCCGTCCGCGGCAATCAACGTTGTGATCCGCTCGTCGACAGGACTACCGGTCGCGCGGTCGTACTCGATCCACGCCGAGGTGTCGGCGAGTATCACGCGGCGCCGTGTGGGGCCACGTCGGCTGGGATCTCCGCGATCGCCTGGGCACCGCGCAGAGCGAGCGCTTCCTCGCGCGCCATCGGCTGCCCGGCGAGGTGACGCAGCGCAAGATCGACGGCGTCGGTCTTGGTGTGCACGCCGTAACGGTCCATGATGACGCGAACGTAGTCGTCCTCGATCTCGATGTTGGTGCGTACCTTGGCCATACACGTATCGTACACTGGACGTGCGCAAGACGTGTACAGCCGTGGAGTTGCCATCCGAGCAGGGACTCGTCGAATGGCGGAGGAAGGCGCCCGCTCCACGAGCCGTCCGACGACGGGCGACGCGTAGACCAGAAGACACCGCACGCCAGCAAACATCGAGGTGCCCCCGGCAGGATTCGAACCTGCGACGCCCGGCTTAGGAGGCCGGGCAGACGCCTAGTCAGGGGCCTCTGTGTCCAACGTGGCTTGCACTTCTGACCTCCACAGTGACTGTGAGCGGTACCCGTTGGCAGGCTTTCATTGCACGACCCATTGCACGGACGCTGTTTCAGAACTCTAACGCGGTTGCATTTGGATGCTTGCTCGCGAGTCGGCCTACCTCGCGGAGCAACTTCGCCTGGGACAGGGCGCCAATTGAATGATCGACATCACGTCCGGCCCAAAATATCGAGCACAGATCGCCGATTACTTGCCGGGCGACGTAAGATGGACGGCGGCGTTATGCGCGAGCCTGTCCGGTGATGTAGATGTCGTCGTCGCAGTGCGTGGACGGTCGGCGTCGCCTCTTGCAAGTGCCCGCTGCCTGGCGTGCCGCGCTAGTACGCTCCCGAGGTGGTCCGAGCCCTGCGGCCAAGCCGTAACGATCGGCATTGGACCGAGTTATTCAGGTCGGAAACCACCTTGCGGAAGCTCTGCGTGATGGTCGATGAGGAACTACTCACACAGCATCAAAGGACCTGGACTCCGGAATCCGTCTTGGCTGGGTTGCTCGCCCACTCTTGAGTCACGGTGTGGCACTACTCGGATGACGGGCCGCCACCAACGGCGCCGACGATGACCGATCGATTCGCCGGAACGCACGCGTTGTGGTGGATCGTGGCCACGCCGTTGGATGACCCTAACGATCTTGCAACTCATTCGCTCAAATGGACGGATGGGAAGTCCTTGACCTATGGCGGCGTGCGCCGGAACGTTGTTGAGTTTGCAAGTGCGGATCAACGAACCCATGCTTACCTCAATTTGGATGCCACACAGGCGGCGTCCCATCGCGGGCTAGACGCCGTTGCGGTATCCGCCGCGCAGGCGTTGCATGCGGACATCTTCGTCACGCGGCGGGCCTATCTTCTTGATGTTCCCGTCCCCTTGGTGGACGGTGTCTGTTGCGTCACGCCCGAGGACGCGTTGGCTGTCGTCGGTCTTTACCTTCGGTCGTGCGGCGAGTACGTGATCAGGAAAGACGCCCGAACTGACTATGCCGAGACCATGAACAAGGGCTTGTATTACTGGGTCGGAGCGCGCGAGCTACTTCCGTCTGGATGGGGCTGGTTTTCGTCCTGTCTGGAAATCGACCGCAAGCAGGCGCCGCCGAACACGCTTCCCTCTGACCTCACATTCCTGGCTGGTGCGGTCTTCCAGCGTCTGACACGGGCCCTCCAATGCCGCGATGACGTGTTGCGCGCCATGAGCCTGCGTCAAGACAACGACGTAGCCGAAGATGCGTTGATCGGCTTGGACACCTGTCTGATCTTCTTGATGGGTGCACTCGACGCGGCCGCGAGGGTCGCCAACCGGATGCTTCGGGCCCCAGCGGACCCGCCGGATGGCAGAAAAGGCAGTGGCTCAAGCTTGTTCGCCAGGATACGCCGGAGCTTGCAGAGGTCTTGGATACGGAATATGCGAACGACACCCTGACCATCCTGTCGCTCCTGCGTAACACCGTGCACGGGCCGGGCCTACCTAGCAGCAGAGTCAGCGGGGGCCGGGACGGGCAACCCGACGGGACGATGATGCGCCTCCCGAAGGCCGACGAAGTGAGAATTCTGGATGCCGTACATC
Source organism: uncultured Actinomycetota bacterium (assembly GCA_963839175.1). Lineage (GTDB taxonomy): Bacteria > Actinomycetota > Actinomycetes > Mycobacteriales > Jatrophihabitantaceae > CAWIUB01. The sequence continues at coordinate 19,173 of CAWIUB010000001.1, read as the reverse complement.
GGCAGGGCGGTGAGAACGCGTGGGGGCTCCGTATGCTCGGGCTGGACCAACTCCATGCCGATCCGGCGGTCTTGCTCGAGAAGCTGCTTCCGTCGACAGTGTCCCTTTTGAACGACTTACTGGCGAAGACGCCGGTCGAGCGTCGACTTGGGCACCCCATTGAACCGGAAAAGCTGCGGCCACCGGCCGACCTGCACGACCACCTCTTTAGCGAGGAGGTCCGCCTGAGCATCCGCTGGCAACTCGGCCTCTAAGCTGCGCGTCCAGGATGCGTCCCGGAGCCAATTAGTGCTACCGGCGCGCCGTTCTGCTGCTTGTCGACGTTGCGATCGGGTTGTGGCGGTGGAGCGACCATGTCCACGGCAACGTCCTCCCGCTAGCCGAAGCCGTCCTCAACAAGTGGTCGCGCGGCGCCGACGTCACCACCGAGTTCATCCTGACCGTCAGCTAGCGCCTTGAGCGGATCTAGGCCCAGAGCGACGCATCTGCGTGTTCGCGGAGCCGGTCAAGCTGCTCGATATCGACGGATCCCGCGTGGTCCGGTTCGACGTCTGATGGTTGTCGAGGCCGGGAGAGCAATGTGATGGGCGAGTGGCGCTCGATGTCGGCTTGGGCCGCGACGCGCGCGGTGGGACCGGATTGGCCAGGCAGCGCTCGATGCGCCCGCGGCCAGGAAAGTTGGATGCCGCGTCGAGAAGCCTCGCTCGGCTCCGTCTCCTTCTGTGTTAGACCACAAGGAGGATGGATCCTATGTCTCATATCCGTTTTGACCATGTCGGCATCACCGTCGCCGACCTCGACAACGTGACGGCGTTCTTCGTCGGGCTGGGTCTCGAGGTCGAGGGGCGGGCGTTCGTCGAGGGCGAGTTTGTCGACACTGTCACCGGGATCCCCGACTCGCGCTGCGAGATCGCCATGTTGCGGGCTCCGGACGGAGGTGCCCGGGTCGAACTGTCGAGCTTCGTCCGGTCCGATCACCGGCCCGGATCGCCCACGGCCATGCCCAACGAGCTGGGTCTCCGCAATGTTTCTTTCGAGATCGACGACGTGCCTGCCGCCGTCGAGCGGCTGGCCGCGGACGGCTACCGGCTGGTCGGCGGCATCGGCGAGTACGAGCACATGTGGCGCATGGCCTACGTGCGCGGTCCGGAGGGGATCATCGTGTCGCTGGCCCAGCGGATCGGCTGAACCAGTCCGAGCTGCGCGAACCCCACCGACTTCGTGCCTGGCCGCGCACATCGATCCCGCGCACATAGCCGAGGGCTTCCGAAGGTCCGCGCCGCTGCATCGAGGTACGGGCTGGCGCCGCGGCACGGCCGACCGGACCACTGTAGTTATTGCCGGGTGGTTAACACCGGCCGTAGAGCGGTAACAAGGATCTGCCGAGTGCAAGTAGCCGCCCAACTGGCAGCAGCTTGCACCGGCCGGGATGCTCCACACTCGGCGCGATGACGATGCTGAGGGCGCGCGGGTCTCGTCGAATGCGGCGCGGGCGGCCGCACGATTGAAGGGTCGACGCGTCGGTGTTCTGTGCGCACGATCCGCGGCCTGTGCGGCCCGGTGCTCGTCCCGTGAGACGTCTGCGGGACGTTGCGCACCTCGCGATCAGTTCCTGGCGTTGAGGATGGAGCTGACGTCGTCGGTGTCGGCGAGGAGCGCGTCGCCGGCAAACGCGATGCTCGCCAGGGCGCGCTCGCCGGCAGATCGATCCCCGGCCCCGCATGCGTCGCGCACGACGATGGGAAGATAGCCGAGGTCGATTGAGTGACGGACCGTCGGTTCTATCCCCACTTCGGTGGCTACTCCGGCGATCAAATAGCTGCGCACTCCGCAGTCGCGCAGCACGATGTCCAGCGGCGTGCCCTCGAACGCTGACATGGTGATCTTGTCAATCACCGCCTCGCTGGGGCGTGGGTCGAGGCCGTCGACCAGATGGAAGCCGACTGAGCCGTGCGGGATCAATGGGTGGGTGTCCGCTGCCCGGTCCTTGTGCTGCCAGACCTTTGCTTGCCGAAGCTGGAAGACGCCGGCGAGCTCGGTGGGCATGAAGTAGTGGCGGGTGAAGATCGTGCGAATCCGGCGTTGACGCGCGGCGGCGAGGAGCTTTCGGACGTTGGCGAGCACGCGGTCAGCGTCGGAGATCTGGGAGAGGATGCCGGCCTGCATGTCGTAGACGACGAGCGCCAGCGTCGCGGGCTTGAGCGCGTCCGCCAGCGACTCGGGGATATCCAGGCCGTTGAAGCGATCCATCATCCAGACGCTACTGCCAGCACAGGGCGTGTCGTGACTGCGGCGCATCAGCGAACGCCGTCGCGGGCACAAGTATCGAAGGCCACCAACATAGAGCCGGCGTGAGCCGGCCGCGGGCTGTCATCACAAGTCGTGCGAACTTGGTAGCGAGCCGTGCGTGCCGTAGAGCAGTCGGGTGGCGCCCGGCGTCGGTGAGGCTGCGCGGCACGCGAGCTTCCTTTCGCCGGACATCCAACCCTCGGCTCGGCTCGCGCTTGGCTCAATCGGGGCGGAACACCGCGACAGCCAGGAGTCCGGGTCCAACGCGCGTCGGACAGCTTGATGGCCGCGATACCTAACGCCCTATTCGCCAAGGAACTGGCGGCTTCGGGCGTCACCGACAGCAGATGTTGCATCATCGGCACCAAGAAACAACGCTGGTGCCCCCGGGAGGACTCGAACCTCCGTCGCCCGGCTTAGGAGGCCGGGCAGACGCCTAGTCAGGGGCCTCTGTGTTCACCATGGCTCACATTTCTGCCCTCGACACTGACTGCGAGCCGTATCCGTTGACAGGCTTTCATTGCACGAACCATTGCACGACGCCGCATCGGATTCTAACGCGCTTGCATTTTGCACGCTTGCTCGCCAATCGGCCTACGTCGCCGAGCAAATTCGGCTGGAACAGGCAGCCCTGGGTCGGTCTCAGCAGGGCGACATTGACTGGCGACGAACGTGAAACGTCCGCCTCATGATCGCGTTATCCACCAATAGGCCTGGGATCCGCGACTCGAGCGATCTGGGCTGCGTCCCGGCGTGCGGTGTAAGTCGTCGGCTTGATCGGCGTGGGCGACCACGTCGGTGGAGGCCATCGTGTGATGGTCAGTGCGGCGTGAGGACCGAACGCGCACATGGATGAATATCATGCGCTGCCGTCGAAGGCACGAGCGACGTCGCGCGTCGCGGCTCGTCTCTCCGCGCACGATCGTCAGGTAGCCGCGTTGTGCGATGCCTTCGCTGCACCGAGGATGTAAACGTGACCGCCGCAGTGCTGACCGGAATCTTCGGCATCCTTGGAGTGCTCCTCGGAGCCAGTGTCACCTACTACGCTCAGCAACGAATTGCTGGGCGAGCGGAAGAGTTTGCTCAGGCTGAGCGGCTAAGGGCCGAACGTATCGAAGTCTATAGCTCTTACGCCGGCGCAATAATGGAGGCTCGACGGGCAGACATGGACCGATGGTGGCAACGTCGTGAGGCTCCTCGGGAGTCCGACATCTATCGACGCGCCAAGGACGAGTCTTATCGGCGACGCGCGGCTGCCCAGGCTCCTCCTGCGGCTGCTCGGCCGCGGCGCCGCGGCGAGCAGGACTGGAAGCAGTACGCGAAGGCGACGCTCGCGCTCGAGCTCGTCTTCTCGGCCGGCCTCTACGGTCTCCTGCGCGCACAGGGCCACCTGGCGCTCGATCCGGTCGGCCTTGCGGCAGTCGATCCGGGGATCGCGCTGAACACGACGGCCAGCTTCGTCTCGAACACGAACTGGCAGTTCTACTCGGGCGAGCAGACGATGTCGTACCTGAGCCAGATGGCCGGTCTCGCGGTGCAGAACTTCGTCTCGGCCGGGATCGGGATGGCGGTGCTGGCGGCGATGATCCGCGGCTTCCGCAACCGCTCGAAGGCAGGTCTCGGCAACTTCTGGCGCGATCTCTACCGCTCGATCGCCTACATCCTGCTGCCGCTCTCGCTCGTGCTCGCGATCGTGCTCGTCTCCCAGGGCGTCGTCCAGACCCTGCAGGGGCCGGTGCACGTCGCGCACACACTCGCGGGCAGCGAGCAGACGATCGCACGCGGCCCGGCCGCGTCGCAGGTGGCGATCAAGCAGCTCGGCACGAACGGCGGCGGCTTCTACAACGCGAACTCGGCGGTCCCGTTCGAGAACCCGAACGGGATCACGAACTTCCTCGAGATGCTCTCGATCCTGCTCGTGCCGGCGGCGTCCGTGTTCATGTTCGGACGCATGATCGCCGCTCGCCGGCAGGGGTTCGCGATCTTCGCCGCGATGTTCGTCATGTTCCTGGTCGGCGTCGCGATCGTGATCCCGGCGGAGCTGCACGGCTCGCAGGTGCTCCAGCAGGCGCAGGTCGCCTCGACCGCGAACATGGAGGGCAAGGAGCAGCGCTTCGGGATCTTCGACAGCTCGCTCTGGGCGGTCGCGACCACCGACGCCTCCAGCGGCTCCGTCAACAGCGCGCACGACTCGCTGACCGCGGCCGGCGGCGCCGTCCCGATCGTGAACATGTTCCTCGGCGAGGTGGTCTTCGGCGGTGTCGGCTCCGGCCTCTACGGGATGCTGCTCTACGTCCTGCTCGCCGTCTTCATCTGCGGGCTGATGGTCGGACGGACGCCCGAGTACCTCGGCAAGAAGATCGAGTCGCGCGAGGTCAAGCTCGCCGTCGTCGGCGTCCTCTTCGTGCCGGCGATGGTGCTCGTGCTGACCGCCGTCTCGGTCGTCGTCCCTGCCGGGCTCACGTCGATCTTCAACCACGGTCCGCATGGGTTCAGCGAGGCGCTCTACGCCTACACCTCGATGGGCAACAACAACGGCAGCGCCTTCGCCGGCTACGGCGCGACGCACCTGAACGAGTACCTGGGCGGCGTCGCGCTCTACCTCGGCCGCTTCGTGCCGCTGGTCGCGGCGCTCGCCGTCGGCGGCTCGCTGGCCCGCCAGCAGCCGGTACCGGCCTCGAGCGGCACGTTCCGCACCGACAGCCCGACCTTCGTCGTCGTGCTCGTCGGCGTGATCGTGATCCTCGCCGGTCTGACGATCTTCCCCGCGCTCGCGCTCGGGCCGATCTCGGACGGACTCTCCGCTCACCTCTACCCATGACCGGAAACCTCGCTCGCGCCCTCGTCGCCGCCGCCCTATGCACGATTGTGCTGGGCGTCGCCTACCCGGTGCTCGTGGTCGGGGTCGGCCAGGGCTTCTTCGCCGACGCGGCGAACGGCAGCCTCGTCCGCCAGGGCGGCCAGGTCGTCGGCTCCCGCCTCGCCGCGCAGGACTTCACCTCGCCCGGCACCTTCCACCCGCGCCCCTCGGCAACCGGCTACGACGCCGCCGGCACGAGCTTCTCCAACCTCGGGCCGACCAGCGAGAAGCTGCTCGCGCTCGTCCATGCCAGAGCGCAGCGCTACCTGCGCGAGAACCGGCCCTACCTGCCGCGCCTGACCGCCGCGCAGATCCCCGTCGACGCCGTCACCGCCTCGGGGTCGGGGATCGACCCGCACATCTCCTACGACAACGCCGAGATCCAGGCGCACCGCGTCGCGGCCGTCCGGCACCTGTCGCTCGCGCGCGTCCGGCAGCTGATCCGGCGGGCGCAGGACGCGCGGGTCGCGGGGCTCTTCGGAAACCCCGGCGTCAACGTCGTCGACCTCAACCTCGAACTCGAGCAGGAGAGCCGATGAGCCGCGAGGCCGGCAGCGTCTTCTCGCCGGAGCTGGTCGCCGTCGCCGCGCGCGACTCGTTCCGCAAGCTCGACCCGCGCACGCTCGTCCACAACCCGGTCATCTTCGTGGTCGCGATCGGCAGCGTGATCACGACCGTGGAGATCGCCGTCCATCCCGGCTGGTTCACCGTCACCGTCGCCTGCTTCCTCTGGCTGACGGTGCTGCTCGCGAACTTCGCCGAGGCGATCGCCGAGGGCCGCGGCAAGGCGCAGGCGGCGGCGCTGCGCGCGACGAAGACGACGACCGCTGCCCGTCTCGCGGACGGGCGCAGGGTTCCCGCCGCCGAGCTGCGGCGCGGCGACGTCGTCGTCGTCGAGGCGGGCGAGATCATCCCGGCCGACGGCGAGGTGATCGAGGGAGTCGGCTCGGTCGACGAATCGGCGATCACGGGCGAGTCGGCGCCGGTGATCCGCGAGGCGGGCGGTGACCGCTCCGCCGTCACCGGCGGCACGAAGCTGCTCTCCGACCGGCTCGTGATCGAGGTCACGCAGGAGCCTGGCGAGTCGTTCCTCGACCGGATGATCGGCCTCGTCGAGGGGGCCGAGCGGCGCAAGACGCCAAACGAGGTCGCGCTGAACATCCTGATCGCCGGGTTGACGATCGCCTTCCTGGTCGCCGTCGTCACGCTGGCGCCGATGGCCCGCTACGCCGGCACGGTCGTCTCGACGACGACGCTGGTCGCACTGCTGGTGGCGCTGATCCCGACGACGATCGGGGCGCTGCTCTCGGCGATCGGGATCGCGGGCATGGACCGGCTCGTGCAGCGCAACGTGCTCGCCGTGTCGGGCCGCGCGGTCGAGGCCGCCGGCGACGTCGACGTGCTCCTGCTCGACAAGACCGGCACGATCACGCTCGGCAACCGGCAGGCCGCGGAGTTCCTGCCCTTGACCGGGATCGAGGAGCGCGAGCTGGCCGAGGCGGCGCAGCTCTCCTCGCTCGCCGACGAGACGCCGGAGGGCCGCTCGATCGTCGTGCTCGCCAAGGAGCGGTTCGGCATTCGCGAGCAGCACCTGCCCGAGCACCGCTTCGTCCCCTTCACCGCGCAGACGCGGATGAGCGGCGTCGACCTGAACGGCAACATGATCCGCAAGGGCGCCGCCGACGCGATCAGGCGCTTCATCGCCGAGCAGGGCGGCGACCCGCCCGGCGAGGTCGACCGGCTGGTCCGGCAGGTCGCCGGCGAGGGCGGCACGCCGCTCGTCGTCGCCAAGGACAACTTCGCGCTCGGCGTCGTCCACCTGAAGGACATCGTCAAGGGCGGCATGCGCGAGCGCTTCGACGAGCTCCGCCGTATGGGCATCCGCACCGTGATGATCACCGGCGACAACCCCGTCACCGCAGCCGTGATCGCCGAGGAGGCGGGAGTCGACGACTTCCTCGCCGAGGCGACCCCGGAGGCGAAGATGAGCCTGATCAAGGAGGAACAGGCGAACGGGCGGATGGTCGCGATGACCGGCGACGGCACGAACGACGCGCCCGCGCTCGCCCAGGCAGACGTCGGCGTCGCCATGAACACCGGCACCGCCGCCGCCAAGGAGGCCGGGAACATGGTCGACCTCGACTCGAACCCGACGAAGCTGATCGAGATCGTCGAGGTCGGCAAGCAGCTGCTGATGACCCGCGGCGCCCTGACCACCTTCTCGATCGCGAACGACGTCGCCAAGTACTTCGCGATCATCCCGGCGATCTTCGCCTTCACCTACGCGAACGGCACCGGCCACGGGCCGCTCTGGCAGCTGAACGTGATGGGGCTCGGCTCACCGCAGAGCGCGATCGTCTCGGCGATCGTCTTCAACGCCCTGATCATCCCGCTGCTCGTCCCGCTCGCCCTCAAGGGCGTCCGCTACCGGCCGGTCGGCGCCACCGCGATCCTCCGCCGCAACCTCCTGGTCTACGGACTCGGCGGCCTCGTCACCCCGTTCGTCGGCATCAAGCTGATCGACCTCGTCGTCCACAACCTGCTCGGAGGCTGACGATGGCGCTCGGCCACTACCGGATCCTGCTCGGCATGGCCGCCGGCGCCGGCAAGACCTACCGGATGCTCCAGGAGGGCCAACAGGCCCGTGACGAGGGCCGCGACGTCGTCATCGGCTATCTCGAGCCGCACGACCGGCCCGAAACGAGCGTGCTCGCCGAAGGACTCGAGGTCGTGCCGCGTCTGCACACCGGCCACGGCGGCCTCGAGCTCGAGGAGCTGGACGTCGACGCCGTCATCGGCCGCGCGCCCGAGCTCGCCCTGATCGACGAGCTGGCACACACGAACGCGCCGGGGATGCGCAACCAGAAGCGCTACGAGGACATCTACGAGGTGCTCGCCGCCGGCATCGACGTGATCTCGACCGTGAACGTCCAGCACCTCGAGAGCCTCAACGACGAGATCTTCGAGCTGACCGGGGTCCGCGTCCGCGAGACGTTCCCCGACCGCGTCCTCGAGCTCGCCGACGAGGTCGTGCTGGTCGACGTCTCGCCCGAGTCGCTCCAGGAACGCCTCCGCGCCGGGAAGATCTACAAGCCGGACCGCGTCGAGGCAGCGCTCGACAACTTCTTCCGCGGCGACAAGCTCTCCGCCCTGCGTGAGCTCGCCCTCCGCGAGGTTGCCGAGGACGTCGGCGCCCGTCGCGTCTCGAAGCCGCTCGAGCCGCTCAGCCGGCAGGCCGTCCGCGAGCGCGTGCTCGCACTCGTCGAGCCGCAACCGAAGTCGCAGCGGATCATGCGCCGCGCCTGGCGCTCCGCGCAGCGGCTCGGCACCGGAATGGACGCGCTCTGGGTGCGCAGGCCCGGCCACCCGCCGACAGTCGAGGAAACGACGCAGCTCGCGGCTCTCCGCCGGCTCGCCGGCATCCTGGGCGCCCAGCTCCTCGAGGTCGAAGGCGACGACCTCGTCACCACCGTCCGCCGCGTCGCCGCCGAGCACGGCTACACCTACGTCTTCGTCGGCACTCCCGACGAGTCACGACGCCGCGAGATCTTCGGCGGCTCGCTGCTCTCTCGCATGGTCCGCGAGCTTCCCGGCCTCGACATCCGCGTCGTCGCGAGCCGCGCGGATCGCGACAGGCTCGAGGGGCTGTCACGGTGACCCCGGCCATGGTCGGCTTCGCGGTGCTCGTTCTCGCGCTGGCCGCGGCACTCGCCGTGCGGGGCGGCGCCCGGTGGCCCCGTCGTCGTCCCGAACCGGGATCACGACGGATCCTCGTCCCTTTCACCGGCGGCACGCTCGAGCCGTCGGTTCTCGAAGCGGCGATCCGGCTCGCGAAAGCAGAGGACGCGACGCTGGTGCCCGCCTACCTGCTGATCATGCCGCTCGAGTACGCGGAGGAGTCTCCCCTCACCACCGAGGTGGGCGTTGCGATGCCCTGGCTCGAAGCCGTCGAGCAGGCGGCGGTCCGCGCCGGCGTCGCCGTGGACGCACGAATCGAGAAGGGCCGAACACCCACACACGCTCTCCGGCGGCTCTGGGACGTCGAGCGCTTCGACCGAGTCGTCGCACCCGCGCCGGCCGACGGGCGCGGCGGCCTCAGCCTCAAAGACCTCACCTGGATCCTCAGCCACGCCCCGGTCGAGACCGTCGTCCTCCGGCCGGCACCCGTGTCGAGCTCCGGGGCGAGCAGCGCAGCGGTGCGGGAACCGCACGGCCAGCACGAACGAGAGGCGACGCAAGCGGCGTAACGCGCCGCGAAGTGCTGCAGCGTGCCGGCCTGGGCGCCCGGGTCGATTCGCGTCAATGCGCGTGTTGGGGTTGAACTGGCCGGGCGAGCTTTACGTCGTCTCGTACGCGTACCGGTGCCGTCGCTCAGATCCGGCGGAAAGAGTGCTCGTTTAGTAGGCATTTCTCGTCGATGATCGGTCTGCCTGGAGGTCGATCCTCGCCAGGAATCCCATTGTCGCGAGCGGTCGTCGCGCTGTTGGAATTCCTCGTTTGCAGGTCTTTTACATGGGCCGGGCAGGGATCGAACCTGCGACCTTGGGATTAAAAGGGGTTGCCATCGACCTCGGAGGCTCTCGCGCTGCTCCGAGATCGCGCTTCAGTGAGCGGAATAGGCTCGCGCGTCGTCGGGCATGTTCGAGGCCACATGTTGACCTGACGTTGACCCAGATTGGTGTCTTTCGAGACAACGTCAGGACTCAGGAACGGTGGCCGCAGTTCGACGCAATGTGAACGCCTCTTCGAGAGCGCGAGCGCGCTCGGGACCGATGCCCGGGACGCTGAGCCACTCCGACGGATCGGCGGCGACGACTCCGGCCACGGTGCCGAACCGCTCGAGCAGCGCCCGCGCCGACGTGGTCGAGATCCCCGGAACCGCAGCGAGCAACGCCTCGGCCGTCTCGTCTCCTGGCTTCGCCCGGGGTCGCTGTGCGTAGGCGGGTCGGTCCGCCGCCGGCTCGACCTGCTGGCAGCGAACAGCGAGGCGGTGGATCCACAGCGCGGAGTCGCGCTGGTAGCCGCTGCGCAGGAGCGCGATCCCTTGGTCGATCACGGCGAGGCACGCGCCGCGGACGGCGTTGTGGTGGAGCGGGCCACGGTCGATATCCGTCCCTTCAACGAGCAGGTAAGGGAAGGCGCAGGCCGCGCGCAGCTTGCCTAGCTGCGGCCAGAGGCGACCCTTGAGCACGGCAGCGTGGAGATCGAGGACGCGTTTGCGTTCCACGAGAGTGTCCGCGCCGACGGCGTAGTCGCCAGCGGGAAGCGCGGCCATCTCGACCTCTGCGCCGAGCTCGCGGAGGGTGTCGGCGATCGGGCTCTGCCGCTCATGTACGTCGACGATGATCTTGACCGGCGACGAGGTGGTGCGGCTCACTGGTGTCGTGCCCGTTCTTGCCACTCGATGACCGTGCGCTCGAGCTGCTCGTATTGCGCCGAGTCGAGGCCGAACTCATCTCGACGAAGTCGGGAGAACCGTCCAGCCATCTCGGCGAACATCTCCCGCGTGAAGCCTCGATCCTTCTGCGAGGCCAGCTCGAAGAGTCGATCGAGGCCGTAGTGACCCTCGACCGCGGCGAGGTCGACGAAGTCGCGTGCCTCGGCCCGGCCGAAAACCGCGAGCACCTTGTCAACCGCGAGCTCCTCGCCGCTGAGCATCGGCGCGGGCCGGGCGGGCTCGGCCGGGAAAAGCCGTGCGTCGGCGCCAAGGTCGAGCTCCGTGCTGTCGTCGCGGCTCTCGACGATCAGCCGCGCGAAGCCGGAGCTCTCCTGGACGTGGTGTATGACGAGCCCCGCCTCCTGCAGCGCGCGATCGACCGCCGGTACGAGTCGGTCGACGGCATCCGGCGTCAGTCCGAAGAAGTCGAGGTCGCGCGTCTGTCGTTGAACATCGCCGCGCGCGATCAGCGCTGCGCCGCCGGCAAGCGCGAAGCCCTCGGCCTCGGGGAGGCCGGAGATGAGTGCGGCAACCTGCTCCTGCAGCGGAGTGAGCACTACTTAGCGGGGCGGCGCGCCTCGATCCAGGCCGCCCATGCCTCGCGAACCGCAGGCGGCAGCACGAGCTCGTCCCAAAGTTCGAGCAGACGATCAGGCTCGATGAAGAGGCGCACGTCGGCTTCGGTGCCCTCGCGTAACACCTGCTCGTAGACGCGTGCCCGATCTGCGCGGTCGTCGAGGTCATATGTGACAGCAGGGCCGCTCCAGCGAATGTGGAGGGGAAGCTCGATCACACCGCTCGCCCTGGCTGGCGAAGCATCGTCGAAGTCGGCGGGGACAGCCACGGGCCGCGACGCCGGGCCGAGCATCCGTGTCCTCGTTGAGGTCATGCTGCTCAGTGTACGGCTGTGTCTGGCTGGCGTTCAGCCGTCGCGCGCGACTTGTGACTGCAACGAACCCGTTGTTGACGGCGTGTTGATCGAACGAGTATCCAGGGCCCCGTGGCCGCATCTTCAGAGGCGTTTCGCAACGATTGACCTTGGGATTCGCGATGTCCTCCGAAGGCGTATGAGTTCTCGGAGCGGCTGCATGGTGTCGGGGCGACGCCTCGGGTGAACTCGCGTCGTCTCGAACCTCATGGGCCGGGCAGGGATCGAACCTGCGACCTTGGGATTAAAAGTCCAGCCGAACCAGGCGCCGCGAGCTGCAGGAAACTGAAAAGCGCTGCAAATACGTCGGTTGCCGACTGCGACAAACTGCGAAAGATAGAGGTTGTTGGAGACCAACCTTTACGCGCGCCGTACGCGCACCTATCGCCAATCGAGGCAGCACGATGCGCTTCGGGGCGGCAGCACCGACCGTCGATGGGGCTGGGATCCAACGCCACGAGGACGGCTTTGACACCGCCCGTAAGCGGCGGCTCGAACGGCCTGCGCGGTGGTTCTCGCCGCCGTCGAAGCGGCGTTCCCAACGAACGTCCGCTGCCGTCGCTCGCCGTTCGACGGCGACGGACGGCAGACCACTATTCACGCAGCGCCGCACGATGGCGTGGAGGCTGATGCCGATCCAGCGTTGAACGCCGGCACCCTGCCACCGCGGCAGACCACCGTCACTCGACCGAGACCCAAATGTCGCCGTTCAGGTAGGCAATGGACGTCGGCCCGGTTTCGAGCTCCGGCTCGATCAGGTCGATCGTCCGAGTGACGCGGTTCGATCGCGGATCCAGCTCGAGAAGGCTCGACTCGGTCGAGACCCAGATGCTGCCGCCGCCGCAGCCGATTCCACGCGTGGTGGCCGTCTGGAGGTGGATCTTCGCCTGGACGCGTGCTGTCGCCGGGTCGATCCGCCAGACCTCGGGGACGTAGTGCGTCAGCCACAGCGACCCCGCGCAGGTGGCGACGCCCGCGGGCCCGACGCTCGTCCTGACTTGCCTCGCCTGGTTCGTCCGGACGTCGAGGCGGGTGACCCGGTCGCCGTCGATGTTCGCGACCCAGACGTAGCGGTCGTCGGCGGCGAGCGAGACGGGGTTGGCGCGGAGTGGTGCTCGCGCCTCTATTGCTCCGGTCTGCGGGTCGACTCTCCAGAGCGTCTGGTCGGCGAGAGAGTTGCGGAGGACGGGGATCGTCAACCAGATCGAGCCGGCTGCGATCGTGAGGAATCCGGCGTCGCGGAGCTCGAACAGCTTCCTGTCGGCGAGCGCGAGCACGCGTTTGCGAGCTCCCGTGACTCCGTCCAGTCGGACGAGCGTGTTCTCATTGGCGGCCAGCCAGACGTCGTCGCCGTCCGACGCCATTCCCGCTGCCTCGCCGATGTCGACGTGCACGGCCGCGTTCGTGGCGGGATCGATTCGCGATAGCGTCCCCTCGCCGAAGTCGAGCGTCCAGACGTGACCTGCGGCGACCGCGAGGAGGAGCGGATCCGCCCCGACCCGGACGACGGCCTTGATGCAGCCGGAGTCGGCGTCGATGCGGACGACCGATGCATGGACGACATGCGGGTGGCTCCCGTCGCCGCACGGCGAGGCTTGCGTCGTCGGGCGGCTTTCGCCGCAGCTTGCTGTGACGATCCCTACCACCGCTGCTGCCGAGAGCACGGCGATCATGATTCCCGCGTGGCCGAACGGCGCGCACCGACGCCGGCCGGACCGGCGGCTGTGCCCCTCGGCCGCCGATGCGCGGCGTGACGCCGACCGGCCGCGCGCCAGGCCCCAGAAGGCGACGCCGCCTCTCCGGCGGCCGATGCCTCTGACGGGACCGTGTTGCGTGTCAGGCATCTCCGTGCGCCGGCGGTCGGGTGCCGAGAGTGGTCGCGGGTCCCTCGACTGCGGTCTTGCCGAGGGCGATTCCGAGCCAGCCTGCGACGATCGGGCCGACCACGGCGCCGGTGACCAGGCTGAGGACGTCGTATGCGGTATCGGCGTGCGCGACGCCGGCGATCGCGATTGCCAGGAGGAGCACTGCTTCGAGGTAGGCGATCGGCGCGATTCGGACCGGCACTGCGCCTCCCGTCGCCGGCCCAGCCAGGCCGCCGAGGCATGCGAGGGCTGCGGCGAGCACCACGAACCCCGCAGCTTCCGGCCACTGGGTGAGCGCCTCGACGGCGGCCGACGATCGCCCGACGGCGACGAGTCTGATCGGGGTATCTGCGCTCCAATCGGTCATGCGCCAGTAGTTGGTCGCGCCGAGGTAGAGAAGGGCGTTGACCATGGCGAGCACGCCGCCGACGGCCATGAACGTCGTCAGCAACTGTGCTTCCGGACGGTCGCCGCGGACGAGGCGCCTGACAGCGAGAGCGACGACCATGAGCGCCAGAAAGGCGATGCAGAGGAGCGTGTCGCGGGTGATCACGTCCCAGAGGATGCGATGCTGGCGGGCGAAGTAGGCGAGCCACCAGTTCGCTTCGTCGCGCAACGGACCGGCTTCCGTTGCTTGGTAGCGGGGCTCCGCCGCGAGGACGTGGGTCGCGTCGAGGAGGAAGAGCAGGGTTCCTGCCAGGAGGCAGAACCCGGCGGTGTAGCCGGCGAAGCGGCCGAGACGTGCCCAGGCGCGATCTCCGTCCGTGGTCTCCGCCTCGATCGGGCGGGCTCGGGATGCGAACGTGTACGTCATCCGCAGCGACGGTAGAGCCGACGACGCGTCGTTTCGACCATGCCAACCCGCGGTCGGCGTACAGGCAGACCCTCGTTCGACGTCCGGGTCGACGTGGTCGAAAACGCCTCTTCGCCGTGCGAGGATTGTGCTGTGCGTTGCGAGCTCGTTCTGGTGGTGGACGACCATCCGGGGTTTCGCCGACTTGCGCGCAGGCTTCTCGAGCGCGGCGGCTTCGTCGTCGCCGAGGCCGCGACGGGTGCCGACGCCGTGCGCGACGCCGAGCGCCTGCGGCCGGACGTCGTGCTGCTCGATATCCAGCTTCCCGACCGCGACGGGATCGAGGTTGCGCGGTCGCTCTGGGCTCTGGAGCATCCCTGCCCCGTGGTGTTGACGTCGTCGCGCGAGGCGTCCGACTATGGCGACCGGATCGATTCGAGTGACGCGATCGCGTTCGTCCCGAAGACCGAGCTGTCGGCTTCTGCCTTGCGGGAGCTGCTGGCAAGAGCATGAACTGGCGGCCGGCTCTGGTGCTCGTGGCGGTCGCCGGGATCGGGGCAGGTGTCTGCGGCGAGTACTTCAGCGTCCGGGCGCACACGCACGAGAACCACTGGCTGGACCTTGCCGTCGGGTGGACGTACATCGGCGCGGGCGTTGTCGCGCTCGCACGTCGCACGCGCAACCGTGTCGGCTGGCTGCTGGTCGCCTTCGGCCTGGCGTGGTTCATCGGCAACTTCGGCAACGCGAGCTCGCCTGTGCTCGTCTCGTTGGCAACCGCCTACCAGACGCTCAGCGCGGCGTTCCTCGCCCACCTCGTCCTGGCGTATCCGGACGGACGGCTGACGCGGCGGAGCGAGCGCGCCGTCGTCGCGGCGGTCTACCTCTGGACCCTCTGCCAGGGAGCCGTTGTCGCGCTGACCTTCGACCCGCCTCGCCTGTACGGCTGCGGCGCGTGCACGTCGGGCGCGCTCGCGATGATCCCGAGCCGCTCCGTCTACGAGGGCGCGGACGCGTCTGCGAACGTCGCCGCCGCGACCTTCGCGGCGCTCGTCCTCGCGCTCGTCGTTCGCAGGTTCCTGCAGGCCGGAGCGTTCGCGCGACGCGACCTCGCCCCGCTCTGGATCGGCACCGCCTTCGTCGCGGCGGCGTTCGTGCTCCAGGGCATCAGCGGCGCGGCGGCGCGGCAGGGCGACGCCTCGCACCAGCTCGTCGTCGACGCGCAGAAGGCCGCAGTGCTGCTCGTCCCGCTCACCTTCCTTGTCGGACTGCTGCGCTCGCGGCTGGCGGAGTCGTCGGTCGCGCGGCTCGTGCTCGCTCTTCGTGGCCCGCTCCGCCGCGGCGAACTTCGCGAGCTGCTCGCGCACGCGCTCGGGGATCCGTCGCTGGGCCTGGCGTTCAGCGTTCCCGACGGCATTGGGTTCGTCGACGAGGACGGGGCGCCTGTCGAGCTTCCCGGTGATGATCCGGAGAGGACGACGACATTCGTCGAGGACGGATCGGCGCGGATCGCGGTGCTGCTCCACGACCGCGCGCTACGCGAGCGCCAACCGCTTGTCGACGCCGTCGGCGCGGCGGCGAGGCTGGCGCTTCAGAACGAGCGTCTCCAGGCCGAGATCCGTGCGCAGCTCGAGGAGGTATGCGCATCGCGCGCGCGAATCGTCGCGGCTGCCGATGCCGAGCGCCGCCGGATCGAACGCAACCTCCACGACGGCGCTCAACAACGACTCGTCACGCTCTCCCTCGAACTCGCTCTCGCGCGTGCGCAGGCAGCGGCGGGGGCGCGGCAAGAACTCGAAGCATCACTCGCGGAAGCGGCCGCCGACGCGGCCGCCGCGCTGACTGAGCTGCGCGAGCTCGGCCGCGGCCTTCACCCGTCGATCCTCACGGAAGCAGGTCTCGGGCCCGCGCTCCAGTCACTGGCGGAGCGTGCTCCCGTGCCGACCCGCGTGAAAGCGAGGCTCGACGGGCGCCTACCGCAGCCGGTCGAGGTGGCCGCGTACTTCGTCGTCGCCGAGGCGCTTGCAAACGTCGCCAAGCACGCGTCCGCCTCGCACGCCGAGATCGAAGCCGATCTGCGCTCCGACACCCTCGTGGTCACTGTCAGCGACGATGGTGCCGGCGGCGCCGACCTGAACGGCGGTACCGGCTTGCGCGGCCTCGCCGACCGAATCTCGGCGCTCGGCGGCGTCCTCCAGATCGACACCTGCACCGGCGTCGGCACGCGAATCGAGGCGACGCTCCCATGCGCGTAGTCGTTGCGGACGACTCGCTTCTCTTCCGCGAAGGCCTCTCTCGCCTGCTGACGGAGAACGGCTTCGAGGTCGCCGCCACGGCGACCAACGGGGACGCGCTCCTCGCCGCGGTCGCACGGCACCGGCCGGACGTCGCGATCATCGATATCCGCATGCCGCCCACGCAGACAACCGAAGGGCTCGACGCCGCCCGACGCATCCGCGCGACCGATTCCGGCGTCGGCGTCCTCGTGCTCTCGCAGCACGTCGAGACCCACCACGCGCTCGAACTGCTCGCCGAGCCCGGAGGCGTCGGGTACCTCCTCAAAGATCGCGTCTCGGACCTTCGCGACTTCTGCGACGCGGTACGCCGGATCGGTACCGGGGGCTCGGCGATCGACCAGGAGCTCATCTCGCGGCTCCTCGGCCGCCGCCGCGAGCACGACCGTCTCACCGAGCTCACCGCACGTGAGCTGGACGTTCTCGCCCTGATGGCCGAGGGACGCTCCAACCAGGGCATCGCCGAGCGTCTCTACCTCGCGCCGAAAACCGTAGAGACGCACGTCCACCGCATCTTCACCAAACTCGGGCTCTTCCCCGACGACACCGGCCACCGCCGCGTCCTCGCCGTCATCACGTACCTCAACGGAAGCATCGGCGTCGTCTAGCCCGAGCTGGCTCGGGCATGCTGCTGCTGAACCTTGCCTTGCGCAGCGACGTGGCGAGAAACCCAGTACTCGCGCCACCAAGACCTAACTCTTGGCGACCGCTGCCAGGATCTCGCCCCAGTGGCGGACGACCCCCTGGTGGCCCGAGTCGCTCCAGACGACGAGCCGAGGCTTGGGCAGCGTCTCGACGATGAAGTCGATGTGACGCCTCGCGACGATGGTGTCCTGTTCGCCATGCCACACGTGAACCTCGGTTGCGATGTCCGCGACGCGAAAGCCCCAAGGCAGCCAGGCGCCGATTGACTCCCACGCGAACGCTTCCGCTCCCTGTCGCACGCTTTCGCGCACCGCAGCGAAGAAGGCTTGTCGGCGGTGCTCGTCGTCGAAGAACCACCGGTCGCCATCGGGGATCTCGTAGTCGTCGAGGAGCATCTCCGGGCGCTTCTCGAGCTCGTGCACCCACTCTCGTTCCTCGTCCGCCGCACGACGTGCGGCAGCGTCCGGATCCCGCCGGGCGAGCTGCAACATGCCGCGGTCGTCGGCGTCCAGATCCTTGTAGGCAACCGGGTTTTCGGCAACGTTGAACTGGGACAGGTGGCGGCTGCAGGCGATGCCGACGCCCGTGAGCCTCGCAGGGATCAGCGCTGCGCACGCGGCTGCGTACGGCCCGCCCGCCGACCAGCCGACGACGCCGAACGTCTCGACCCCGAGAGCGTCAGCGAGCTCGACCACGTCGTTCGGCCAGGCAGCAAACGTGCGGCGAGGGAGAACGTCCGACCCTCCGATCCCAGGACGGTCGACGGTGACGAGACGCACCTTTGAGGAGGCTGTGACGGTCTCGTCGGGACAGAAGCCCCTCGAGTGAGGTGTACCGTGAAAGAAGAAGACCGTGGCGCCTCCCCTCTCGCCCCATTCGGCGTAGGCCAGCCTACGGCCATCACGGAGACGAATCACGTCGTCCCGAAGCGCCGGCACCAAAATGAGTCTAGACGGTGGCGATGGCGGCCTGGAACATCCGCTCGGCAATCACTCCTCGCTGCCGCCTCCTAGCGAACGAAGGCACCGGACGGGCGAGGACGGGCGCGGCCACCGCGTCGACGGGGGAATTTCGCTCGGCCGCCCGTGCCGATGTCCGCCGTGTCGCGGGGCCTGCGTGCACGGTTCGATTCTCGTCGAAATGAGCGGGTTCTGGTTGAGCTGGCGCTCGGGGTTTACGTCGTCTCGTACGCTCACCGGTGCCGTGGCTCGGGCCAGCCGGAGGGAAATGTCCTGTTAGCAGGGACTTTCTCGTCGCCTATCGGCTGACTCACGCCGACGAGCACTGCCCGAAATCCCACTGACAGGTGGAGCGCAGATACGGCCACAGATAGGCTTTTTGCAGGGAGTTTCTATGGGCCGGGTGGGAGTCGAACCCACGGCCTGAGGATTAAAAGTCCCCTGCTCTACCAACTGAGCTACCGGCCCCCGCACGAAGTCTACGGCGCTACTGGAGCGAGTTGACGGCCGCGCGGATCGAGCTGCAGCGGGCGGTGCGGCCGGCGAGGGTGATCTCGAAGAGGTCTTCGCTCTCGGGCGTCCACAGGGATCGAACCTGCGACCTTGGGATTAAAAGTCCCCTGCTCTACCAACTGAGCTACCGGCCCCGGTAGACGCAGTGTACGAGGCTCAGGAGGCCGATTCGACGGCTTCGCGGACGGAGCCGCAGCGGCCCGTGCGGTCGGCGAGCGTGACCAGGAACGACGTCTCGCGCTCGGGTGTCCAGCGCGCGTGCGTCAGGTGACACTCGTCGGCGCCGCGCGGGCGTGCGCACCGTGTCGGCGCACATGTGGAGGCCGCCCGGACACAGTGCGGCTCGACGACTCGGACGTCGTCGCCGGCGACGACGTCCGCCCTCGAGGACGAGGAGCGCCTCGAACCGGGGCGCTGGCGCCGCCGCCGTGTGCGCCCACCCGCAACGCAGCGGGAGGCGCTGAGATCGCCTGGGCGACCGGGTGCGCAGCGATCACGGCGTCGGAACCGGCCGTCGTCCCGCAGGCGGCCGCGGCGAGGAGTACGTAGGCGAGCCGCGCGCTCTCTTCAACCTCTGGAGAAACGCGCCGGCG